>CAWFWA010000001.1:0-30544 GCA_963819435.1 uncultured Solirubrobacteraceae bacterium
CGTCCGCCGGCATCGGGCTGGCTGCGTTCATCACCGCGCTGAACCTGTTTCTCATCTACCAGCAGATCTTCGAGGAACGGTTCAGCCCTGCGCGAGCCGCCGCTCAGTGCGAAGCCGGCGCGGAGCAGATCGCGTACTGAACGGTCGCGCCCGGTCCGAGCCACAGCGATCGCGCGATCGCTCGTCGGGATCGAATGCGACCGTCGCGCCGCTGATGCGCGCCCGGCGCGGCGATAACGTTCGGGCGCGGCGAAGATCGTGCGGTCGGGCAAGGCATCGATCCCCCGCGCGGCGAGCAGCGCCTGCGTCGGTGGTATCGAGCCTGCCCGAGGCGGTGGGCTGCGGTTCGCTCCACAGTGCGAGCGCCTCGCCGTCGGGCCCCGGCTGCAGGTCGCTGAGCAGCGAGTCGGCGTGCGGATCGCTGACAACGGCGGCGGCGCCGATGCCGTTGAGGTCGATCGCGGCGGTGCGCACGACCCAGTGACCGTTCAACGCGCCGGTCCACGCGAGCATCACGCTCTCCGAGCTCAGGCGCACGAGTCGCGGCGAGGTGGCCGGGTAGGGCAGGCCGGCCGGGTTGGCAAAGCGCTCGAGCAGGCGCGGCGCGCCGAAGCGCACGCCGCTGCCTGAAGCGTCGAGGTAGACGCTCGTTCTGCCGGCGCGTTCGTCTGCCCACGCGATGATCGCGCGGTTGTCGTCGGAGATCAGCGCGACGATGCGCGGCGAGGGGCCGACGGATGCCAGGCGCTGCGTCGGTTGCGGCGCCCGGAGGCCGGCAGGTCATGCGCGAACAGCGCGCCCTTCTGGCGCCAGGCGACGATCGCGTCGGTGCGGAAGTCGAGGCTGACGGTCAGGCCTGCAGCGCGCCGGACTGCGCGGGCACGATGCGCGACGGCGACAGCGTGTGCGCGAAGTAGCGCTCGACGTCGAGCGCGCGCCGGCGCGGCCACTGCCGCCGCCGGTAGGCGAGGCTGCCGCGAGGTCGCCGAGATAGCCGGTTGCAAGCGCGTTCTGCGAGGCAGCGCCGGCGATCGTGCCGAGCGCCGAGAAGGCGCCGCCGGCGCTTCCCTGCACGAGCTCTCCGTCGCCGCCCGCGGCGGGCCCCGAGCCGGCGATCGCCAGCTGGCCGTGGGGGGCCGGCGCCAGCGCCAGCGGCGGGCGCAGCACGAGCTTGGCGCCGGAGCGCTGCGCGCGAGCGCCGGGCGGCCGGGGACGTCGCTGCGGCCGATCGCCGAGATGATCGTGCCGGCGCCGCCGGGGCACGCGCGGGCGGCGCTCCACACGATCGCGCCGCTGCCGGTCGCGTGCGTGGGCTTGTCGCGCGGGAACGTCGCGTGCGGGGTATCGGCCGCTGCGCATTCGCCGAGCGTCGCTGGGGCTGACCAGGCGCCGCTGGCGGGGCTGGGCGCGGTTGCGCCGGGCGTCGCGCGGCTGCGCGGGCGGTCCCGCGGGCACCGCGGCGCTTCCCGCAAGCGGCCCGAGCGCGCGAGAGCTGCGGCCGCGGCGAGCGCCGGCGCAGCGAGCCCGCGCAGGCTCAGGAGCCCGGCGCGAGCGCGTCGCGCAGGAAGCCGACGGTGCGCTCCCACGAGACGGTCGCGGCGGCAGGGTCGTGTGTGCCGAGCCGGTCGGTCTCGTTGAAGAACGCGTGCCCGGCGTCCTCGTAGTAGTGGAAGGTCACGTCCACGCCGGCGTCGCGCAGCTCGGACTCCAGCGCCTTGGCTTCGTCGTGCTTGATGAATTCGTCTGCCGTGCCGAAGTGGCCGAGCACGGGGCCTTTGACGGCCGAGAAGTCGGGCTTGCCGTGCGGCATCACGTAGTAGTAGGTGACCGCCGCGGTGATGTTCGGGCAGGTCGCCGCGGCCCACACCGCCAGTCCGCCGCCGAGGCAGAAGCCGAGCGCGCCGACGCCGTTGCCCTCGGAGCCGGCCAGCGAGGCGAGGTGCTCGGCGGCGCCGCACATCTGCGGCTCGACCTTGTCCATCGACAGCGCCATCATCTTCTGTTCGGCCTCGCTCGGCTGCGTGGTCGTCTCGCCGCCGTAGAGGTCCGGGGCGAGCGCGTAGAAGCCCTCGGCGGCGAGGCGGTCGCAGACCGAGCGGATGTGCTCTTCGATGCCCCACCACTCCTGCAGCACGATCACGCCGGGGCCCTGCTCGCCGTCCGGCGTCGCCAGGTAGCCGTGCGTCGGACCGGCGCTGGTGGGGAACTCGATGTCGGGCATGTATGGCTCCTTCGACGTGGTTCGGGCAACGAATAGCGGTGCGCGAGACGGCCGCGGCGGCGCTGCGGCATCCTCTCACGTCGGGCTGCGGGGCGTCGCAGCTGAACCCGCTACCCTTTGTAACTATGATCACACAGGCCGAACGAGCCGCCGCGAAGCGCAAGGAAAAGCTCGAGGAAATCGAGCGTCAGGTCAAGGAAGGTTCGCTGAAGATCCGCAAACTGACCGCCAAGGAGCGCAAACGGTTTCCGCCGAGACCGCGCAAAGAGCCCGCCAAGGGCGCGCGCAGGTGACCCGCTTCTTCATCGCCGGAGAAGACGACGGCAGCGACAAAGAGGCGGCCTATCTCGGTCTGCGCGACCGCTCGCTGCTGGCGATCGGCTGCGAGGCCAAGCCGCGGCGCATCTTCAAGCTCGACTGCCGTTTTGAGGGCAGCGACTGTGAGATCGAGGTCGGCCGGCCGCTGCCGCACGGCGGCGACCTGGTCACGGCGATCCTCGATCACGGCCGCGACGAGCCCTACGCGGTACACACGCGCGACGGCGCGCAGGAGCTGACGCGCATGGCGCGTCCGGTGTACGACGTGACCGACTTCTCCTGAGCCGACCCGTCCACATCGCCCGCGCCGAGGTGCTGACTGCGTGAGCCGCTGCCGTTTACAAAACGGCGGCAGTGGGTATCAACTGCCACGTGAGGGGACGGTACCAGCGGTGCATGGGGATGATGCTGCTGCCGTCGCTTGCCGCGGCGATGCTCGCAGTGCCGGGCGTCGCCGCGGCGAAAGCGAAACCGGCGGGTGAACCGGCGCCGTTCGGGCACGCGTGCAAAGCCGAAAACGGCGTGCGCTTCTGTCCGACGGAAACGCTGGCGCAGCGGGTTCCCACCTTCGACGGCGTGCCGCTCGACGCCGACGTGACGCTGCCGGCGAGCGGCGCCGGTCCCTTCCCGACGATCGTGATGATCCACGGCTGGGAGGGCAGCAAGGCCTCGTTCGAGTCGACGTCGCCGAGCGGCGATGGCAACGAGACGTTCGACTACAACAACATCTACTACGCCCAGCACGGCTACGCGGTCGTCAACTACTCCGCGCGCGGCTGGGGCAACTCGTGCGGCGCGCCGGCCTCGCGCGAAGCCGCCGGCTGCAGCGAAGGCTGGATCCGCCTGGCCGATCAGCGCTACGAGGCGCGCGACACGCAGTACCTGCTCGGGTTGCTGGCCGACGAAGGCGTGACGAAGCGCAACCGCATCGGCGTCACCGGCATCTCCTACGGCGGCGGGCAGAGCATCGAGCTGGCCGACCTGAAGAACCGCATCCGCCTGCCGAACGGAAGCTTTCAACCATGGACCAGCCCGAAGGGCCTGAAGATGGAAATCAAGGCCGCGTTCCCGCGCTGGCCGTGGTCGGATCTGGTCGATGCGCTCGACCCGAACGGACGCTTCATGGACAACGAAGTCGCGCCGCCAAATCAGAGCTACGAACCGTTCGGCGTGGAGATCCAGAGCTACGTGTCCGGCCTGCTGGCAGCCGGCGAGGCCCAAGGCTACGTCGCGCCGACAGGCGCTGACCCCGAAGCCGATCTGACGAAGTGGTACGCCGCGATCAACGCCGGCGAGCCGTACAACCCCGAAGACGAAGCGATCGCCCAGCAGATCTACAACTACCACCAGGGCAACGGCATCCCGCTGTCGGGCAAGCCCGCACCGATGTTGCTGGAGAGCGGCTGGACCGACGCGCTGTTCCCGGTCTCGCAGTCGCTGCGCACATACAACGCGACACGCGCGGCCAAAGGCTACGCGGCGCTGATGTTCGGCGACCTCGGTCACAGTCCGGCGGCGAACAAGGAAAACACCGACCACGCGTTCAACGAAGAGGCCGCCGGGTTCTTCGCGGCCAAGCTGCAGCATTCCGGCAAAGCGCCGCGCAACGGCAGCGTGACGGCATACACCGAGACATGTCCGACCGCGGCGCCTGGCGGTGGCCCGTTCACGGCGGCGAACTGGGCCAAGCTGCACCCGCACACGGTCGGCTTCGGCTCGCCGGCGGCGCAGACCTTCACCTCCGCGGGCGGCAACCCTGCCGTGGCCGCGGAAGTCGACCCGATCGCAAACTCCAACGCCTGCAAAGCGGTGAAAGCCGAAGAAGAGCCCGACACCGCCAACTACACGATGCCCAGCTCCGGGTTCACGCTGCTGGGGCTGCCGAAGGTCACGGCGAACGTCAACGTCACCGGACTGTATGGTGAGATCACGGCGCGGCTGTGGGACGTGCAGCCGAGCGGCGAACAGATCCAGGTCAGCCGCGGCGTCTATCGCCTGCTCGACAACCAGCAGGGCCAGATCGTCTTCCAGCTGCACGGCAACGGCTACGAGTTCCCCGCCGGCGACACGGTCAAGCTCGAACTGCTCGGGCGCGACGCGCCGTCCTATCGCGCCAGCAACGCACGTTCGCCGTGGAAGTCAGCAACCTGACCGTCTCGCTGCCGACTCCCTGACAGCGCGCGCAGCTCGCTCGCGCGCGGGGCTCAGGACGCTGCCGCGCAGCTTCAGCCGGTTGAGCGCTTTGGCGCCGCGCGCTTTGCCCGGACGGGGCGCTTGCTCGCCGCCGGGCGTTTGGCGCTCCCAGCGGACTTGCTGGGCGAACTGCGCTTCGCCGGCGCTGCGGCCTTGGCCGGCGCCGCGGCCTTGACGGGCTCTGCGGCTCTGCCCGCCGTCGCGCGTCTGCGCGTAGCGGGTCGTCGGGCGGCGGGGGGCCTTGAGGCTGCGCGCTCGGCAGCCGCCGAGCGGCGCGACCCGGCGGGCCGCTTGGCCGCGGCGGGCGCAGCTGCGTTGGCGTCCGCGGTGCGCGTCGCGTCTTTGGCCAGCGCCAGCAGATCGCGCATGCCGCGCTCGATGCCGGCCGTCAGCTCCTCGATGTCCGGCGCGCCGTCGTAGTCGCCGGTGACGCCGAAGTACAGGCCGCCGTCGTAGGAGAAGATCGCCACGACGATGCGGATCGAGCCGACGACGGGCACGAACGGGTAGGACTGGAGCATCTTGCGCCCGAGCGTCTGTACCGGCTGCTGGGGTCCGGGCACGTTGGTCGTGGCGGTGTGCATGTTCAGCCTCGGCGACACGGTCACCAGGCGGCTGCCAAGCGCCAGCAGCAGCGGCGGGGCAAAACCTGACATCGAGCTGAGCACGTCTCCGGCGACGGCCTGCTTTGACTGCTTGACGCCGTCCATCTCGCGGCGGATACGCTCCAGTCGCTGCGCTGGGTCGCCGATGCCCACAGGCAGTCCGGCAAAGACGGCCGAGACGCGGTTGTTGTAGACGCCCTTCTCGCCGCGGCGGCGCACCGACACGGGAACCATCGTGCGCACGACGCGGTCACCGCCGATGTCCTCGCCGCGCGCTTCGAGCAGCGCGCGAAAGCCGTTTGTGATGACCGTCAGCACGACGTCGTTGACCGTGCCGCCGAGCGCGCTGCGCACGGTCTTGACGTCAGCCAGGCGCACCTCGGCCCAGCTCCAGCGCCGGTGCGGTCCGATCGGCCCGGTCAACGAGGAGGAGGCGACCGGCCGTAGGCTCGGGCCGGCCGCTGCCGCGGCGCGCGCCACCTCGGCGATAGAGCGCAACGTTTCGCGCGGCGTGCGCAAGGCCTGTTTGACCGTTTCGATCTGTCCAGCCGGGCTGGCGCGGCGGACGAGCGTGCGCACCAGCACCTCTATGCCGGTCGGCTCGGGCTCGGCTGCCCAGGCGTGCGCGCTGGCCGGCGAGTCGGCGTCGCCGGTTGCCGTCTCGTCGGAGAACATGACCGACATCAGGTCAGTCGCGGCGACGCCGTCGACCATGCAGTGGTGCACCTTGGACAGCAGTGCCCAGCGTCCATCGTTCATCCCCTCGACCATCCACAGCTCCCACAGTGGCTTGTGGCGATCCAGCGCTCCGGAGAAAACGCGCGCGGCCATTTGGCGCAGCTCCAGCTCGCCACCCGGGGCCGGGATGGCGGTGTGGCGCAGGTGGTAGTCGAGGCTGAAATGCGGGTCGTCGACCCAGATCGGCGGCCCCACTGCGAGCGGCACGAAGCGCACCTTTTGGCGGTATCGCGGGACGAGTGCGAGCTTGCCCTGCACCATCGCGCGCAGCTGCTCGAAGGGGGGCGGGGGTCCTTCGAAGATGCTCACCCCGCCGATGTGCATCGGCGTTGTCGCGTTCTCGATGTGCAGGAACGACGAGTCGATCGGACTCATCCATTCCATACGCGCTACTTCCCCGCGTCCAGCGCTCGGTCCAGCACCCTGTAGACGTCGAGGTGCACGGACATGCCGCAGTGGCTGGACTGCACCTCGACGGCGTCGGCGAGCGGGTCGACACATGCGCGCCAGTCGACGATGCCGTCGCTGCGCGAGTAGATCGCGGTCGCGCGCATGCCGTGGGGCAGCGGCGCCGCCAGCTCGGCACGGAACGCGGCGCAGCACGCGCCGTCCTTGCACGAGCTGGAGAAGACCCCCGGGACGCCGACGTCGCCGAGCGCGGCGACCCAGCGCACGGTGCGCAGCACCTGCGAGGAGACCGCCAGCGAGTCGACGACCGGCGAGCCGAGCGTGACGAAGCCGCCGACGACGTCGGGGTTGCGCACCGCAAGCGAGCGCGCGAGCGCGCCGCCGCGGCTCTGGCCGATCAGGAAAACGGGCTCGCCGGCCTCATCGGCGAGCTTGTGCAGGCGCTTCTCGATGCGCCCGACGAGCACCTCGGCGCAGGCGATGTTCGTGCGGATGCCGCTCATGCGCACGCGATGACCGCGACGCGCGAGCCATCCGCGCAGCACCGCCAGCGAAGGGTCGCCCGCCATGAAGCCGGGAATCAGCAGCGTCGGCGGCGCGTCGGCGCGGCGCTTGACCGAGCGGAACTCGCGGCTGGCGAGCAGCCGCGCCAGCTCCGCGCCATAGCGAAGCTCGCCGAGCAGTCCACCGCCGGGGGCATGCCCCGCGGTTGCCTCGTCCCAGATGACGCCGGCCTCTCCCCCCATGACTACATAGAGTACGCCCCCATGGACATTTCCGGAAGGCATGTGGTTGTCACGGGCGCGGCAGGGGGCATCGGCAGCGCGCTGTGCCGGCGCCTGTCGCTGGAGGGCGCCCGCGCGGTCGTGGTCGCCGATCGCGAGGCAGCCGGCGCCGAGGCGGTGGCGAAGGAGATCGACGGCCTGGCCGTTCAGTACGACGCGGCGAGCGAGAGCAGCGTGCAGTCGCTGATCGCCCAGGCGACCGAGGCCAACGGGCCGATCGACATCTTCATCTCAAACGCCGGCGTGCCCGGCGGCATGGGCGGGCCGGAGACGCCTGACGAGACATGGCAGGAAGCGTGGAACGTCAACGTGATGGCCCACGTGTGGGCCTCGCGCGCGCTGATCCCGCAGATGCTCGAGCGCGGCGAGGGTTATCTGATCAACACCGCGTCGGCTGCGGGGCTGCTGACGCAGGTCTCCTCGCTCGTCTACAGCGTGACCAAGCACGCCGCCGTGTCGCTGGCCGAGTGGCTGGCGATCGAGTACGGCGACGCGGGTATCCGCGTGTCGTGCATCTGCCCGCAGGGGGTGCGCACGCCGATGCTCGAACTGGCGATGGACGAGCCCGCGGGCGCCGCCGCGCTGATCGCCGGCGGGGTGATCGAGCCCGACGACGTGGCCGAGGCGGTCGTGCGCGGGATCGGCGACGAGCGCATGCTGATCCTGCCGCACGAGGAGGTCGCCAACCACATGGCGCTGAAGGGCGCGCAGCCCGACCGCTGGATCGCCGGCATGCGCAAGCTCGTGCGCAATGCGCGTGCCGGTGGCGGTGCCTAGCCCGCGCTAGGCCGAGCGCAGGGCAACTCGCAGCAGCGGCGACGTCGTCGGGTGAAGGCTGCCGCCGGCGGGCTCGCTGGTGACCATCACTTCCCTGACGCCGTGCAAGCCGTTGGGCACGTCGACCGAGCCGCTGCCCGTACCGGTCACGCTGAACAGCGCGTTCGTCGGTTTCGCATCGCGCGGGCCGCGACTGAGCCATACCTCATAGATACGCCCGACAGCCGGCTGGGGCATGTGCGCGACGACGAGCTCGGCGCGGCCGTCTCGCTGACGCAGCGACACCTGCGCGGTGCGCGCGTGTCCCAACCCTTCGCCTTCGGTCACCGTCAGCTTTGCGTGGCCGCTGGAGCCGACCGCGATCAGCACGGCGACGAGCGCTGCGAGCCCAGCGGCGGCGGCGGCACTGATGCCCAGCGCGAAGTCGCTGCGCGGGCGCCAGCGACGGCGAGCACTCGGCGGACGATCGGCGGAGGGGCCTGCGGCGTGCAGCAGCTCGGCCTCGGCGCGCACGATCGCGAGAACCCGCTCGCGCAAGGCGGCCGGGGCAGCGGCCGCTGCAGCGCTCGCGGGCAGCTCGTCGACGACCGGCTGCAGCGCGTCGACTTCCGAGCGACATTGCGCGCAGCCGGTCAGATGCTCGCGGAAGCTGTTCAGCTCGTCGTGCTCGAGCGAGCCGAGCACGTAGGCAGCGGCGTCGGCCAGCCGCGCGCAGTCGCAATCGGATTCGCGCCGGCTCATGCGCTGACTGTCTCCCAGCCCTTGAGGTGCCCACGCAGCTTGTTCAGTCCCAGGCGCATGCGTCCCTTCACCGTACCGACCGGCGTGTCGAGCATCGAGGCGATCTCCAGGTGGGTGAACCCGCCGAAGTAGGCGAGCTCGATCACCCGCCGTTGCTCGGCCGGTAGCTCGCCGAGCGCGCCGTGGATCTCCTGCGAGATGGCTTTGTCGAGCGCCTGCGCATCGGTGCGCTCGGGCGCCTCGAGCGTCTCCTCGATGCCCTCGTCGCTGGCGCGCCGGCGGTCGTGCACGCCGCTGCGGCGCAGCGCGTCGACGGCGCGGTTGTGCACGATCCCCAGTGTCCACGTGCGTACGCTGCCGCGAGCGCGGTCATAGCGCGCACCGCTGCGCCACACCGAGAGGAAGGCCTCCTGGGCGATGTCCTCGGCCAGCGAGCGTCTGCCGCAGATGCGATAGGCGAGCGAGAAGGCGGCATCGGAGTGGCGCTCGAGCACGACCTCGAAGGCGTCGGCGTCGTTGCCGGCTACGCGCTCCATCAGCTCCTCGTCGGCGAGCTTTCTGAGCTTTTCCCTGGAGTTGGCGCCGGCGCGGCGCATAAGGGGCATTGACTGACTCTACGCGCGAGCTCGCA
Source organism: uncultured Solirubrobacteraceae bacterium (assembly GCA_963819435.1). GTDB lineage: Bacteria > Actinomycetota > Thermoleophilia > Solirubrobacterales > Solirubrobacteraceae > Palsa-744. The sequence continues at coordinate 9,418 of CAWFWA010000001.1, forward strand.
CGCCGGATCATCGCCGCCCGCGATAACTGCTCGCCGGCGGGTTTCGGTGATCCGGATCGGCCCGGCCCCCGTACAGGGGAGTCAGCGGTAAAGCCAGGGGACCCCTCCGGCGCCGTGACCTGGCAACCAAGAAGGAGAACACATGAGCTACGAGATCAATCTCGACGAGGTCGATGTCGACGGAGCGGTGCGCGAAGCCGCCAACGAGGTCGCAGGCGACACGCGCCTGGGCTTCCTGAAGAAGGCCGGCCTGGCCGGCGGCGCAGTGATGGGCGGCGGCGCGGTCATGTCCGCTCTGGCCCCCAGCGCGTTGGCAGCCTCCTCGAAGACGCGTCCCCCCGCAAAGTTCGGCAAGGGCGACATCGGCATCCTCAACTTCGCACTGACGCTGGAGTACCTGGAGGCCGCGTTCTACAACGGCGCGACCTCGGCGAACCTGTCGCTCACGCCGCAGGTCGGCGCGTTCCTGAAAACCGTCACGGCAGACGAGAACGCACACGTCAAGTTCCTCAAGAAGGCGCTTGGCTCGAAGGCCGCCAAGGAACCGAAGTTCAACTTCGCAGGCGCGAACACCAGTACGGCGACGTTCATGAAGACCGCCGAAGTGCTGGAGAACACAGGCGTTCACGCCTATCTCGGTCAGGTACTGAACATCAAGAACCCGGCATACGTCGCCGCGGCCGGCTCGATCCTCACGATCGAGGCGCGTCACGCCAGCGTGATCGGCCTGCTCAACGAAGCCTCGCCCACCGGAGCGATGATCGCCCCGGACGGTCCGTTCGACAAGCCGTGGACCGCAGCGAAGGTGCTCAAAGAAGTCGAAGCAACGAAGTTCATCACGGGCTGAGGCCGGTAGTAACGGCTGAAGCTGAGAAGTCGCTTGCCGCGCGCCGTCTGGTGAACATCGCCGGGCGGCGCGCCGGCAACGAGAAGTTCGAGGCGGACGTCGTCCGCCCGACAAGTCATCAACCGGAGGTGCCCAAAAGATGTCCAATTCATCCGATGATCAAGCGCCGCAGCCGGCCGGCATCGTCGAGCGCCTCGCGCGCGACGACGTCGACCGCAAGCGTTTCCTGAAGATGGCCGGCAGCGCCGGCGCGGCGAGCTTCGGCGCGTTCGTGCTCGCGGCCTGCGGGAGCAGTAGCAGCAGCAGCAAAAGCGCGTCCACAGCCGCCGCACCGGCGACCACCGCCACGACGGCTTCCAGCACGACAGGCGACCTCGGCATCCTCAACTATGCCCTGACGCTCGAGTACCTGGAGACCGAGTTCTACTCAAAGGTCGTAGCCGCCGGCTTCTTCAAGGGCAAGGTCGGGGATCTGATCAAGACCTTCGGTGCCCAGGAGGCCTCGCACGTCGCCGCGCTGAAAGCCGCTGTGACGAAGCTCGGCGGTACGCCGGCGGCAGACCCGATGGGCAAATTCCCGATCACCAGCGCGACGCAGGTTGCGCAGCTCGCCTACACGGTCGAGAACCTCGGCGCCGCGGCCTACCTCGGCCAGGCAGCGAAGATCCAGAGCCCCGAGGTTCTCGCCTCTGCATTGGCGATCCACTCGGTCGAGGCGCGCCACGCGGCGACGCTCGGCACGCTCGTCAAAAAGTCCGTCACGCCGCAGGGCGCCTTTGCCACGCCGGCTGACATGCCCACGGTCCTGGCGGCGGTCAAGCCGTTCTTGTCCTAACCGCTCACCCTCGCCAGAAAGGAACTGAGATGACTGATCACGAAATCGCCAGCCCCGAGCTGGCAGCCTGCGAGGTCCATGGCATGACCCGTTCGGCATTCATCCTGCGCGGCGCGCTCGCGGCGGGTGCCTTCTACGGCACGTCGTCGGTTGCCCCGTTCGTCTCGCAGGCACTCGCCGAAACCGGCGGAGGCGACGCGGAAATCCTCAACTTCGCGCTCACGCTGGAGTACCTCGAGGCCGACTTCTACAACGTCAAGGGAAAGACGGTCGGGCTCAGCGGCGAAGCAAAGAAATACGCCAGGGAGTTCGGCGCGGAGGAGGCGGCGCACGTGTCCGCACTCAGCGCGGCGATCAAGCAGCTCGGCGGCAAGCCCGTCGCCAAACCGACGTTCGTGTTCCCGGCAACCAGCGAAAAGTCATTCCTGGCACTCGCATCGGTGCTGGAGAACACGGGAGTCGGTGCCTACAACGGCGCGGCACCGTCGCTTCAGAGCAAGCAGGTGCTCGCCTCGGCCGGGAGCATCGTGCAGATCGAGGCTCGCCACGCGGCGGCCATCGACCTGCTGATCGGCAAGAGCCCCACGCCGAACGAAGGGTTCGACAAGCCATTGACCAAGGCCACGGTGCTGGGCGCCGTGAAACCGCTGATCAAGGCGTAGCCAACGCAGTAACCGCCGGCGCCGGTGATCTGTCACCGGCGCCGGCGCGTAGTAGTGACAGAGCCCATCCGCGAGGACTGGGAATCCAAATCTTCGGGAGTTGATTCACACAATGGGTCTTGACAATCCGCTTCACATCGCATTCCTCTTGATCTTGCTGCTGCTCGTGTTCGGCGCAAAGCGCCTACCCGAGATGGGCCGTTCGCTCGGCTCCGGCATGCGCGGCTTCAAGGACACGCTCAGCGGCGAGGCGACACACACGCCGCTGGTGGCTGCGCCTGAGAGCGCTGTGCCAGTCGCCGCACCAATGCCCGCGCCGGTTCGCGAGCGCGAGCCCGTAGCCGCCGCATCCATTCACGAGACCGGCACGCCGGTCGCCTAGCCGAGCGCGCGAGCCCCGGGAGAGATCATGGCCGTTGCCGCAGCAAGCGTTGGGCACGAGGACCGACTGAGCATCGTCGACCATCTGTCAGAGCTGCGCGTACGCATGATCATCTCCCTGGCCGCGCTGGCGGTGGCGTTCGGCTTCTGCATGTGGCAGAACCACGCGCTGCTGCACATCATCAACAAGCCGCTGGCTACGCAGACGCAGAAGCAGGTCAAGAAAGGCAACGGCCCGCTCGGCGCGACCTACACCGTGCAGCAGAGCGCACGTACCGTGGCGACACAGCTGCAGACCGTCACCGGCGCGCTGGATCGCCCCGGCAGCGGCATCTCGCCGGCTACCCGCGCGGCGCTGGCGAACGTCAGCCCGCAGCTGGACAAGGCGATCAAGGGCCTCTCCAAAGCGCCCGAAGGCAACAAGCCGGTGACGCTCGGTATCGGCGAGCCGTTCACGACGACGATTGGCATCGCGCTGATCTTCGCCTTCATCCTCGCGCTGCCGGTGATCCTCTTTCAGCTCTACGGCTTTTTGCTGCCGGCCTTCAGCCCCAAGCAGCAGAAGATCGCCTCGTCGCTGACGATGTCGATCCCGCTGCTGTTCATCGCCGGCGTGCTGTTTGGCTACTTCGTCGTGCTGCCGGCCGCCGTGCGCTTCTTTCAGAACTTCAACAGCGGCGAGTTCAACGTGCTCGTGCAGGCCAACCAGTACTACCACTTCGCCGCCGTGACGCTGCTGGCGATGGGGCTCGTCTTCCAGATCCCGGTGGCGATCCTCGCGGCCACGCGGGCGGAGATCGTCACGCCGGCCCAGCTGCGCCACAACCGCCGCTACGCACTGCTGGCCTGCGGCGCCGTCGCGGCCTTCCTGCCCGGAGATGCGGTCACGCTGCTGCTGGAGACTGTCCCGCTGTACCTGCTGTTCGAGGTGAGCCTCGTGCTCGCCTCGATATTCGAGCGACGCGACCGCCGCCGCGCAGCTCGCGCCGGGGCCGACGGCTAGCGAGGGAGCGAGAGCACGTGGCCCTGCGCCGGATCGATGCGTCCGTCGAGCAGCTCGAGGTAGGCACGTTCCAGTGCTTGGGCCCCATCGTCCTCCACCGTCGCCAGCCAGCCGTCGCACCACTGCAAATACGGACCCCACGCCTCGGCCAGGCGTCGCTCGAAGCCGTCGCGCCCCCATTCGGCCGTGCGCTTGGCGACGCGGTCGGGCGCGAAGAAGAACTTCGGCCGGGGGCCGGGCAGTGACTCCGGCACGTCGCCCATGCGATCGTGATGAGTGGCGCCGACGACGGCTGAGTGAACTAGCGACTGCCCAAGCTGACCGTGTACTCGTGTGCGCACTTGAGCGTCGCCGGCCATGTCGACGTAGACGGCGCGATCGCTGCCCAGCGCCTCCACCTCGTCGTACGTGAGCACCTCGTCGTACACGCCGAGGCCTCGCGCGAAATCGGCGCCGCGCGCTCCGCTGAGCCCGATCACCTCGATGCCCTCGCGGCGCGACAGCAGGAAGGCGAGCGCGCTTGCCGTCTTGCTCGACGCGCTCGAGAGGATCGCCGTGCTCGCACCGAACAGCGAGGCTTCGTCGAGGAAGTCGTCGATCAGGTACGACGTGAAGAACAGCGGGCGCAGCAGCATCTGCTCGGGCTCTGTGTCTGCGTCGTAGATCGGATCGGCATCGACGCGCGCGTAGGCGTTGTATGCGGCCGGCAGCTTCGCGCGATGCGGCGAGGCGTCGACGAAGCCCTGCGCGCCGATCCTCGCGGGGGCTACGACGAGCTCGCTGGACGGCGGCAGGTAGCCGTACACGCGCGTGCCGCACGGCAGCTCGTCGATGCGGCTGTCGCTGACTTCGGCAAAGCCCCACACCGGCATGCGCCCCCAGCCCTCCGGCGCGGGGAAGAAGTCCCAATAGGACATCGCCTCGCCGAACGTCGCGTAGGTGATGTTGTTGGAGGTCAGGCCGAAGCGCTCGACGCGCAACAGCGCCTGGGCATCTGCAAGCTCAGGCGCAGGCTCGTCATCAAAACGACAGCTGTGCAGATCGTCGCGGGCGATCAGGAAGTCCATGCGCGCGCAAGCCTATGCGCTGGGCCAGCGATGGGGCAAGCCGGGAAGGGCATCGACCCGGTTCGCCGCTCGGGTGCCTGGCGTCGCGGAGTCCACGCGGCGCAGCATGCGCGTTTCGCGCGGCAGCAGACCGAGCGCCAGCGCGAGGCCGGCGAGCGCAGAGCCTCCCAGCAGGATCTCGACCGAGCCGAGCTCGCCGGCCAGCGGACCGGCGAGCACGTAGCCGAGCGGCAGCAGGGCGAGCGAGACCATCCAGTCATAAGAGCTCACGCGCGAGAGCTTGTCCGGTGGTATTCGCTCGGCCAGGGCGGTCGTCCACCAGACGTCGAACAACGCCATGCCGGCGCCGCCGATCACCATCGCGGGCATGACCAGCCAGAGCGTCAGGCCTGCGGCGTAGAGAATCGCCGAAGCGGGCCACAGCAGGATCGCGAGCATCGCCGCGCGCATCGGAAAGCGCGGGCGCCACGCGATGCCGAGCAGCGAGCCGGCGATCGTGCCGATGCCGACCGCTGCCGACACCACGCCGAAGATGCCGATATGGCCGTACTGAACGCGTGCCACCAGCGGGCCGAGCACGAACCACGGCGCCAGACCGGTGAACAGCGCCGCGCAGAACGCCGCCAGCGTGGCCCACACCCAGCTGCGCGAGCGCACCTCGGCAAAACCCTCGCGCAGCTCCGCCCACACGCCGACCTGCTGGGTTGAGGCGGCGTCGCGCTCAGACAGGGCCCGCCGGCGCGGCCGCACGCGCGTCAGCAGCGCGGCACTGAGTAGGAAGGTCGCGGCGTCGAGCGCGAACGCCCAGCCGGCGCCCAGCCCGAGCACCAGCGCCGTGGCAATCGCCGGTCCGGCGAACTCGCCGATGTTGTTCGACAGCGAGCTGAGGCCCTGGGCCTGCTGGATCTCCTGCTCGGGCACCGTCTGTGGCAGCAGCCCGTTGGCCGCCGGGCGAAAGAACGCCTCGGCAACACCGAACAGCGCCTCGATCGCGATCAGCTCCCAGATGTGCACGATGGAGGCGAAGATCAGCGCCGCGAGCAGCGCGTGCAGCGCGAAGCGCACGAGATCGGTGGCGACCATCACGCGATGTCGCGGCAGGCGGTCGGCCCACACGCCCCCGATCAGCAGGAACGCGACCAGCGGCAGGCTGGCGGCGGCGAAGACGAGCCCCAGGTCGGTTGCGCTGCCCGTCAGTTCGATCACGAACAGCGCCAGTGCGACGATCACGATGCAGTCGCCGATCACGCTCGCCGACTGTGCGAACCACAGGTAGCGGAAGTCGCGGTGGCGCAGCACGCGCAGCTGGGCGGTGAGGTTGCTCATGCGTCCAGCTTGACGCCTGCTTGCGCTACCGGCTACTCAGGCTGGGACCGGGCCGGCGCGACGTGCCGCCAACGCTCCTCTGCCGAGGTTGGCTAGCGCTCACCGTCGTAGTAATCGACCGCGCCGTCGCTGCGGTGAAGCATCACCTTGTCGTCTTCGTTGCCCGGCCACACGCCGATCTTGTCGCTGTCCGGGTAGACGGCCACAGCGGGCTCGCGCGCGCTGGAGAACATCACGATGCGCGCGACCGCTTCACCGCGGTTGGATGCCTTGTGGGCACCGGCCGGACCCGGCGCGAACGCGACGAGGTCGCCGCGGCCGAGCTCGTGCTCGCCCTCTGGCGTGCGCACGACGACCTCGCCGTCGAGCACCAGCAGCCACTCCTCCTCGTACTCGTAGTGATACGGGCACACACTCTCGCCAGGCGGCAGCTCGAAGGACTTGATCGCCAGATGCCTCCCGCCGGCCTTCTTGCCGACGGCCGCGACGCCTGCCCGGAAGCCCGCGGGATCCGTCTCGTCGTACTCGAAGCCGTCGCTGAACACGTTCGCGCGGAGCATCGCCGGATCATCTCACGACCGCGCGCCGCCGCTGCCTCCGCCGGCATCGCGTCCACCGCGGCGGTGGAGAAGGCTCAGCGCGAGCGTCACCAGGCCGACCGCGAGCAGGACCCGGCCGATCACCGAGCTGACCTCGCCCCAGGCGGCGCCGGCGAGCAGGCCGACGAGGATGAAGGCGATCGCCCACAACGCGCAGCCGAGCGCCGTCAGCAGTGCAAACGGCGCGAGCGGCACGCCCTGCGCGCCCGCCGGCAGTGAGACGAACGTCCGCGCGAGCGGCATCAGCCGCGCCGTGAACACCGCGCGCGTGCCGCGGTCGTCGAGCAGGTCCTGCCATCGCCGCAGCACGTTGGCGGCGAGTGGCACGCCGGCCAGCGCGCCGCTCGCGCCCAGGGCGTAGGCCAGCAGCGAGCCGACGAGGTTACCCGCCGTCGCCGCGAGCACCGCCGGGAAAAAGCCCATCCAGCCCTGGTGCACGGCCACGCCGGAGAAGATCAGCGTGACCTCGCTGGGGATCGGCACGCAGGCGCTCTCGGGCACCATCAGCAGGAACACCCCGAGCGCGCCGAACTGTTCGATCACACCGGTCACGCCAGTGCTGTTACCCGCTTTGGCGCTTTGCTAGTTGCAGCCGGTGATGCCGCCGTCGAGCGGAATCACCGTTCCCGTCAGGTATGAGCCCGCGCGCGAGGCCAAAAACAGCGTCAGGCCGGCGGCGTCGTCGGGACGGCCGATGCGTCCGAGCGGCACGCTCGTCTCGATGCTCTGGCGCGTCTGCGGGTCATCGAGCGCGAAGGCCATCATTTTGCTTTCGAACGGGCCGGGGGCGATCGCGTTGACGGTGATCTGCTCCGACGCCAGGCGCTTGGCGAGGTGGCGCGTGAGCATGTGCACAGCCGCCTTGCTCGCGCTGTAGCTGTAGTTCTCCATCGCGGGAGTGCGCAGGCCGTCGATCGAACCGATGTTGATCACCCGCGCGGGGCCGCGCTGCTCGGCAGCGGCGCGCAGGGCGGGCAGTAGAGCGACGGTCAGGTTGAACACGCCCTCGACGTTCGTGTGGACGACCTTGTCCCAGCCCTGCTGCGGAAACTCCTCCAGCGACGCGCCCCACACCACGCCGGCGTTGTTGACGAGGATGTCGAGCTCGGCGAACCGCTCGCTCGTCGCGGCGGCCAGCTGCATGGCGCCCTCGCGCGTGGAGATGTCCGCCGCGACGGCTTGGCACTCGCCATGCTGTGCCAGCTCGGCGGCGGCCGCCTGCACGTCATCGCGCTTGCGCGAGGAGACGATCACCTTGGCGCCGGCCTGCACCAGCCCGCGCGCGATCATCAGGCCGATGCCGCGCGAGCCGCCGGTCACGAGTGCCGTCTTGCCGGAGACGTCGAACAGGTCGCTCATCGTCAGTCGACAAACTCGGCCGGGCGCTTCTCCAGGAACGCGCCCACGGCCTCGGGCAGACCGCGGCTGAACGTCGCCATGATCTGCTGGCGGTCCTCGTACTCGACGGCCGCGCGCTCGGAGGGGATCTCCAGCGCGCTCCACATGCCACGCTTGGTCAGGCGCACGCCCCACGGCGCCTGCGCGGCGATCTGCACGGCGCACTCCAGCGCGCGGTCGAGCAGCAGCGACTGCTCGACGACGTCGACGACGAGGCCGATGCGCAGGGCCTCCTCGGCGTCGACACGTCGGCCGGTGAGCATCAGCTCATGCGAGCGCGAGGCGCCGATCAGCCGCGGCAGCAGCCAGCTCGTACCCATGTCGCAGTTGGACACGCCGATGTTGATGAACGCCGCGCGGAACACGGCCTCGGGGGCGGCGAAGCGGATGTCACTGCCGAGCGTCAGCGCAAAGCCGAGACCGGCGGCCGGTCCGTTGACCGCGGCGATCACCGGCTGGGGCAGCGCGCGCAGCCCCAACACGAGCGTCGACATGTGCTCCTGGTTGGCCAGCCGGTCGCGCGGCTCGTCGCTGCCATCGTTCCCAGGCGCCGAGCCGTAGCCGCGCAGGTCGACGCCCGCGCAGAATCCGCGTCCGGCGCCGGTCAGGATGACCGCGCGGCACGCGCGCTCGTCGGCGATCGCGCGCAGCTCTGTGTGCAGCGCCTCGCACAGCTCCGCGGTCATCGTGTTGAGCTGATCGGGGCGGTTCATCGTGAGCCGGCGAACGTGCGGTGCGGGCTCGTCGACGATCACCAGAGGGGCCATCTGCTCATCCTATGCGCTGCGCGCCGGCGCCTGCCGGGCCGGCGGCGCGTCAGCCGCGCGGGTAGTGAAAGGCCTGAGTCTGGGTGACCTTGGCCGCGAGCTTTCCGTCCTCGCGCACGATCTCCGTCTCGACCACGATCGTCGTACGACCGGCGTGCAGCGGTCGCGTGCTCGTCGTCACCGCCCCCTCACGCACGCCGCGCAGGAAGTTGGTCTTGGACTCGATCGTCGCCGTGGCGATGGCGCCCTCCGGCAGGTTGAGAAATGCGCACACGGCGCCGCAGCTGTCGGCCAGCGCCATCAGTGCCCCTCCGTGCAGCAGGCCGCCGGCGGTGCAGAGCTGCTCGGCGAACTGCAGCCTCGCGCGCACCAGCTCGGGCGCCGTCTCGAGCAGCTCGGCGCCGATCAATGCGGCGAATGGCATCGTGTCGCGGATCTGCTGCGGCGTGGGCATGTCGGTCATGCAGGCCTCCTCTGCTCGGACGGTTGACGCGGCTCTGCCGGCGCAGGCATGATGCCCGTCCGCGGGCGCGAGTGTGTGTGAGACTGACGCCGGTGAGCTCGAGCAGCGTCAACGTCGCCGTCGTGGGCCACGTCGAGTGGGTGCAGTTCGCGCGCGTGTCGCACGTGCCGCGCGCCGGGGAGGTGGCCCACGCGCGGGACCCCTTCGAGGAGCCGGCCGGCGGAGGCTCGGTCGTGGCCGTGCAACTCGCGCGGCTGGGCGGCGCGTCGCTGTTCATCACGGCGCTCGGCGACGACGACCCGGGGCGGCGCTCGCAGGCCCGGCTGGCCGAGCTCGGGGTGCATGTCAGCCATGTTGCCCGCTCGGCTCCGACGCGCCGCGCGGTGACGCTGGTCGACGACGATCGCGAGCGCACGATCACGACCTTCGGCGAGCGCCTGCAGCCGCTCGGCGCCGACGCCGCGCTGCCGTGGCAGAAGCTCGCCGAGATGGACGCCGTGTACTTCACCGCCGGCGACGTCGATGCGCTTCGCGCGGCGCGCAGGGCACGCGTGCTGGTCGCCAACCCGCGCGCGCAAGATGCGCTCGGACATGGCGTCGAGCTCGATGCGCTGGTGCTCAGCGAGAAGGATGACGTCGAGCTGCATGAGGCGCGACGCGCCGAGGGCGAGGCCGCGCTGTTGGTGCTTACCGACGGAGCGCGCGGCGGGCGCTACCGCACGCGCGACGGGCAGTCCGGCAGCTGGAAGTCGGTCGCCGCGCCGGCAGATCCGGTCGACTCCTACGGATGCGGCGACTCGTTCGCCGCCGGGCTGACCTACGGCCTCGGCGCCGGGATGCGGGTGCCCGACGCGCTGGAGCTGGCGGCGCGCTGCGGCGCGACGTGCCTGACTGGGCGCGGGCCCTACGAACGCCAGCTGACGGGGCCGATCGACCGAGTGTCCTGAGCGCCGGCCGCGCTCACAGCGCCGGCAGCTGCTGCACGAGCGACAGCACCGGCGCGAACAGATCGCCTCGCTCGGCGATCCGCGCGAGCACCTGCGGGGCGTCGAAGGCGAGTGAGGACGGATCGCCGCTGTCGAGTGTCGCGCGCACCTCGTCCCATTCGACCGGCGCCGAGACGGTCGGACGCTGCGTCGCGCGCAGCGAGTAGACGCAAACGGTCGTCTTGCGCGAGTCGTTCTGGCTCCAGTCGATCAGCACCTTGCCGGTACGCAGCGTCTTGGTCTGCGTTGAAACGACGAGCTCCGGATCGGACTGCTCGAGCAGCTCGGCCACTGCTTTTGCGAACGGCTTGGTCTGCGCGAAAGCGACCTCAGGCGAGTTCAGCGGCACGTACAGCTGCAGGCCCTTTTTGCCCGACGTCTTGGCGAAGCTCTGCAGGCCGAGGTTCTCGAACATGCCCTGCAGTGTCAGCGCCACGCGGCAGCACTGCACGATCGTCGCCGGCTCGCCGGGGTCGAGGTCGAATACGAGCGCCGTCGGGCGCTCGGTCGCCTCGGCGAGGGCCAGCGGCGTGTGCAGTTCGAGCGCCGCCAGATTGGCCAGCCAGACGATCGTTGCGCGGTCCTCGGCGAGCAGGTAGTCGATTGGTTTCTTCTCGCTCGGCAGCGTGACCGTGCGCACCCACTCCGGCCGGTGTGCCGGCGCCTGCTTCTGGAAGAAAGACTTGCCCTCGACGCCATCCGGCCAACGCTTGACGGTCAGCGCGCGGCCACGCAGGTGCGCGAGAATCGAGTCCGCGACAGCGGCATAGAAATCGATCACGTCACGCTTGGCAAAGCGCTCCTGCGGATACAGCAGCTTGCCCAGGTTCGAAAGCTTCAGCTCGCGCCCGTCGATCGTCGTCGTCGCCTTCTTGGCATCCTGCTCGTCGATCACCAGCTTCGCGAAGGTCTCGCCCTCAGAGCGCGCCGTCGCGGCCCTGTTCGTCCTACTCGCAGAAGCGACGGGCGCACCGTCCTCGCGCACGACTTCGGCGGCCAGCTTGTCGTCGCGCAGGCCCTTGTATGAGGGGTGGCGCAGGCTGCCGGCGGCCGTCCAGGCCGTGAACTCGATCTCCGCGACGAGCTTCGGCTCGCAGAACACCGAGCCGCGCGGCGGTCGCTCGCCGGCCGTGAACGGAGTCTGCTCGCGCCGCAGCGGCGCGAGCAGACTGCCCAGCCGGTCGAGCTCTGCGTCGGAGAAGCCCGTGCCGACGCGTCCTGCGTAGCGAAACGCGCCGTCCGGGTCGTACACGCCCACGAGCAGCGCGCCGATGCGGCGCTCACGCCGGCCCTCGCCCGGCAGCCAGCCGCCGATCACCAGCTCCTGGCGTCCGACGTTCTTGATCTTTACCCAGGCGGTCGAGCGCGCGCCCGGCTGATAGGTCGAGTCCAGGCGCTTTGCCAGGATGCCCTCGAGCTTCTGCTCGGCTGTCGCCGCGAGTACGTCCTTGCCCTTGCCGCTCAGTTGCTCGGGTGTCTGCCAGGACTCGCCGCTCAGCGCCAGCTCGGCCAGCAGCTCGCGGCGCTGCTCGTAGGCGAGTTCCATCGTCGAGTGGCCGTCCAGCCACAGCAGGTCGAAGATCATGTAGGTCACCGGCGCGTCCTTGGCGAGCCGTTTGGCCTGTGCGGCCGAGCCGACGTGCATGCGTCGCTGAAGCGCCGCGAAGCTCGGACGGCCGTGCTCGTCGAAGGCGACGATCTCGCCGTCGAGAATCGCCGAGTGCGAGCTGAGCGCGCGGTTCAGGCGAGCGAGCTCCGGATACTGCTGGGAGATGTCGTTCAGGTTGCGGCTCTCCAGTCGCAGCTCGCCCGGCGAGGAGTACGCCAATGCGCGCACGCCGTCCCACTTGATCTCATAGACCCAGCCGCGCTCGTCCGCCGGCAGCTTGCCCGCGCGCGCGAGCATCGGCTTGACGTGCTCGGGCAGCGGCTCGCGCGCGGCGTCAGCCGGCGGATCCATGCGGTGGATCATCCACTCCTTCGGGTTGTCGCCTTGGGCGATTGGGAAAAGCGCGTAGCGTGCATCGACGCGCTCGCCGTGCAGCGCCACCTCGATCTTGCGCGGCTCCCACTTGAGCACCTCATAGGTGCCGCGGTCCCAGATCGTCATCGTGCCCGCGCCGTACTGACCCTTGGGAATCTCCCCGTGGAAATCCACGTACTCCAGTGGATGATCCTCCGTCCAAACCGCCAGGTGGTTTTCCTTCGGCGCCGGCGGTAGCCCCTTCGGCACGGCCCATGAGGCCAGCACGCCGTCGCGCTCCAGGCGCAGATCCCAGTGCAGGCGCGTCGCGTTGTGCTCGTGGATCACGAAGCGCCGAGCGGCCGTCTGTTTTGCCGGCGCGCGCGTGGTGCGTTTGCGTTGCTTCGCGGCGCCGGCGGCGGCGCCACCGGCCGGCTCCGGCGTCTTGTCGAAGTCGCGTTTGTCGCGGTAGCGCTTGAGCGGTGGGCTCATGAGCGGTCTCTACCCGCGCGAGCGCCGCGTGATCGCTAGCGCTTGGCGGCGGCGCGCTTGGCGGGCGCTTTTTTTGCGGCGGCTTTTTTGGCCGGGGCTTTCTTGGCCGAGGACTTCGCCGCGGAGGCTTTGGCGGCGGCCTTCTTGGCCGACGCTCTCTTTGCGGCTTTGCGCGGTTTGGCGGCTGCGTCGCTCTCGCGGTCGCCGTGCGCGCGCACGGCCTCGAGGCTTGCCTTGAGCGCGCTCATCAGGTCGGGCGCCGGCGCCTGCTCCTCTTCGGCTTCGGGCTGGACGGCGATCTCCTTGCCCGCGGCCTTGCGCTCGATCAACGCGAGCACGTCCTCACGATAGGTGTCGTGATACTTGTCAGGTTCGAAGTCGCCGGCCAGCGAGCCGATCAGCTGCTTGGCCACGTCGACCTCGCGCTTGGTCGTCTTGACCTCCTTCGGGTCCGGCAGCTCGTCCAGGCGCTCGGGCGGTGAGACTTCGTCGGCGAACAGCATCGTCGCCATCTCCAGCACGTCGCCCATTGCGCGAATCGCCACCAGTTGCTCCTTGGAGCGGATCACCACGCGCGCGATCGCGACCTTCTCGGTCTCGGCCATCGCCTCCAGCAGTAGGCGGTAGGGCTTGGCGCCACCAGGTCCCGGCGCGAGGTAGTAGGGGTGGTCATAGAAGATCGGGTCGATCTGCGAGAGCTCGACGAAGTCCTCGATCTCGATCGTCTTGGTCTTCTTCGGCTGCAGCGTGTCCAGCTCGGCCGGCTCGATCACCACGTAGCGGTCGGGCGACAGCTCATAGCCCTTGACGATGTCCTCGTAGGGCACCTCATCGCCGCTCTGCGGGTCCACGCGCTTCTGTGCGATGCGCACGCCGGTCTTGGCCGAGAGCTGGTGAAAGCGCACCGTCTTGCGGTTGACGGCGCTGTACAGCTTGACCGGCACGGTCACCAGGCCAAAGCTGATCGCGCCTGTCCAGATCGAACGGGGCATGGCTATTTACTACCACGCCTGGGCAATTTCACCCCCCGCTGCAAGATCGCGAGCGTGTGACGCCGGCAGGTCTGCGATTCGCCGTGCACGATCGGCTCAGGCGGCCACGGCCTGTGGCGAGGCGCAGAAGGCGCACTTGCGCGCCTCGCGAGGGATCTCCGACAGGCATTCGCTGCACGGGCGCGTCTCGGACTCGACGTCGCGACCGGTCTTGCGCCGCTCCATCAGCGTGTTTACCGGCTTGACGACAAAGAAGAAGACTGCCGCGGCGATCGACAGGAAGGCGATCAGCACGTTGATGAAGTCGCCGTAGTGGAACGTGCTGCCGTTGATCGTGAACATCAGGTTGGAGAAGTCGGGCTTGCCGATGATCGCCGCGATGATCGGCGTGATCAGATCGCGCACGAGCGCCGTGACGACCGCGCCGAACGCCGCCCCGATGACAATGCCGACCGCCAGGTCGACGACGTTGCCGCGAAGTAGGAATGCCTTGAACTCCTTGGCCATCAGGTGCCTCCAGTGGTCGATTGTGCGGGCGCGCCGAAGCTACCAGCGGGACAGGGCAGGCGGCCCAGCCGCGAGCGGTATATGTGCATGTCGGCGTGGTTGAAATCCGAGTGCGTCTGGTGCTGAAAGGCCGGCACGCGGTCGTGGTGAAACGGCGAGGAGAGGCTCTCGTTGTGGCCGATCACGTTCTTCAGCGCGATCCCGTAGGTGCAGCGCAACCACCGTGTGAGCCGCAGCGACGCGGAGATCTGCGCGCGGTCGGAGAGGATCTGGGCGTCTGACTCACCGACGTTCTCGATGCCGATCGCCGTCCAGTTCAGGCCGGTCGTGTGCCGGCAGCGGATCGAAAGGGCCACGAGCTGGTCGATCCTGCCGCTCGGCTCCACGAGAAAGTGCGCGCACGTGTTGGGCAGCTCGCCGAACTCGCTGTCGGGCACGTCGGGCGCGAACGTGTTGTAAGCCTGCAGCGCGGTGGCCGTCTCGGTGTAGTGCTCGACAATCACCTGCGGGTGGCTGAGCACATAGGTGTCTTCGCCGTAGTGGCGCAGCGAGTACGCAGCCATCTGTAGCTTGCGCGCGCGCGTGAAGGGGATCGGCCATTGGCGGATGGTCGGGCGCAGGCTTGCGAGCGCGCTCGCGAGAGATGGCGAGGGCGTCGGGTTGACGGCCGAGCTCGAGCCGCACACCACGAGCACGACGAGCACCGCGGACGCCGCTGTCGTTGCGAGCGCTGATCGCACGCGACGATCCTATGCTCCCGATGCGGGGGCATCGCGCGCGCCTGGGCACGGCGACCGGCGGGCCGTCAGTCGCTCGAGCCCGTGGACGGGTGTCGATGCACGACGAGCACGGCGATCGCAACACTCGCCGCCAGCAGGCCGAGCGCGATGAATGGAAATGCGTCATAGGGCGAAGGTTGGCCGGGCGCACACAGCTCGACGAACGGCACGATCAGGACGACCGATCCGATGAGCGGAACGAGCACGTGGCGCACGGGCGAGAACGTCGCGCGATGGCGGCGCCACATGAAGATCGGCAGTGAGAGGTTCGTCAGCAGGTACACGACGAGGATCACGATCGTGCCCATCGTCGACGCCTCGGCATACAGGCTGACCGGGTCGTTCGATTTGGTCTGACCGCCGATCACGTGACTCAGCCACCAGACAGCGATGATGCCGAGGCCGATTGCCGCCATTGCCAGCAGCGCGTTGACCGGCGTGTTCGTCTCGCCCCGCAGTCGCCCGAGCGGCGCCGGCAGCAGGCCCGTCCGCCCGCCGTCGAAGAGCATGCGTGCCTGCGAGCCCGCTCCGGCCACGAGCGCGGCGAGCACCGAGACGATCCCGGCGAGCCAGGCGAGGATCGCCAGTCCTCCCAGCTCGTGGTCGGCCACCGTCAGGAACGGCACCGAGGCACGACCGATCGGCGAGACGTCGTAGTGGAAGCCGGTGACGGTTGCGTAAGCGAATAGCACGAACAGCGCGGTCGCGATCGCGATCGACATGTACAGGGCTCTCGGCACGGACCGTTTCGGATCGCGGCACTCCTCGGCGAGCGCCGGGCCGTTCTCCCAGCCGATGAACATGTACAACGCCAGCGGGAAGCCCCTCGACAGACCGGTCAGGCCACCGGAGAGATGCGCCCACGAGAACGGCACGCTCGACAGTTGGGCGCTGCGGTCGACGAGGACTGCGACGCAGACGGCGAGCATGACGCCGACCTGCGCCAGCAGCGCGATGCCGACGGCGGCGGTGGAGAGCTTGACGCCCTTTGCGGTCACCCAGATCGCCGCGACGGTGAGCACGAGCGACAGCGGCTCCCAGGGCACGTTCACCGACGTGTAGTGCGAGAGCGTCAGCGCGACGAGGCCTCCGGACATGGTGAAGACGCCGGCGATCGCGACCGTGTATCCGACGGCGACGAGCAGCGCTGTGACGACTGCCGCACGCGCTCCGAGCCCCGACTCGACGTACGTGATGAAGCTCCCCGCCGATGGCTCTGCGCGCGTGAACTCCGCCACCGTGGTCGCGAGGAACACGATTGCGATCGCGGCGGCGAGAATCGTCAGCGGCGCGGCCACTCCCGCCGTGACCGCGATCACCCCAAACGCGAAGTAGAAGTCGATCCCGGGACCGATGTTCGCGACCGTCGATACCGTCAGGTCTTTTGTGCCCAGCTGCCCCGGCGTGAGGCCGCGCGGGACAGGGTCCGCCGCGATCGGGACGCGCCCGATAGCGCCCCGGCGAGGGCTCAACGGGCGGCGGACTGCGATGTCCGCCCGGTCTCGCTCAGGTCGCTCAGGCTCAGCGGGTGGGCGGGGGGATCGGGGAGTATGCGCTGCTCGTCGATGCCGAGCTGGTCGTCGATGTGGATCAGCTGGCCCGATTCGAGCGCGCGCCAAGCCGGGTCGTCGTCCATCGGCTCGCTGGCGAGCACGACGAGCGGGCGCTGCGCCGCCTCCTCGCATCGCAGGCGGGTGCCGATGCTGCTTCGGTGGCGCAATGGGTCGCTGCCAGCCGGGCCGCCGGCAGCGCGCCGCAGGACGTGCAGCTCGTTGGCCTGCGGGTAGCGCAGCGCAAACAGCTCGGAGTCCGTCGCAACGATCAGGTTCAACGAGTAGACGGGAAGCTGCGCGGCGACCCAGCGCACGGCGGCGGTGATACCGGCGCGCAGATCATCCTCGCGCCGACGTGTTTCGCGAGTGATCAGCGCGAACAGTCGCTCGGAGTCGGTCTGGCCCCGCACGAGCGAAACGTCGTCGCCCAGCTCGTCCTCCAGCGCCGGCAGTCCCGACAGAACGCCGTTGTGCGCAAAGAGACGCCCGTCCTGCTCGAATGGGTGGGTGTTGACCCGCGTCCGCGCGCCCGTCGAGGCGAAGCGGACGTGGCCGAGAAAGGTTCGCGAGCGCTCGTGGCGCGCCTCATAGGCGAAGCTGGCGTCGCTGAACGCCGAGATCGGCTGCTTGTGCACGATCGCCTGCCCGTTCGCAGCGAAGATCCCCAGTCCCGTTCCGTCCGGGTTGCGGTGGCTCTGCACGGCCAGGCTGTCCGGCGCGTCGAGCAGCCAGAGTTCCGCGCCCACGGCCTCGTGGCCGCCGGATAGCGCGAACAGCCGGCACATGGCTAGGGCTTGGGCGTCGGTGGGAGGGCACGCATGCCGCGTGAGCGTAGCGGGCGATCGGTGACGGCTGAAACCTGCGGCTCGGAGGCGCACCGTGGGGGCTGGACATCCGTATGAGTCTCGCGTGGACAGCGACAACGCCGGGTATCGAGTGTGTGCGGTCACAAAGGTGGACTCGTCCGAGGGCATCGTCCGCGATGCACACGACCACCTCTCCGCGGGCCGGCTACCGGCTCTGGCAGCGTCACCACGACAAGGAGGTCACATGCTGGGCAAACGGCACAACACGCAAACCCGAATGCGCGCTCGCGGCGCCGTCGCGATCGTCGCGACTACCGCGGCGCTTGGGGGTGTTGCGAGCTTTGCCGCCCCCGGAATGGCGTCCGACACGGTCAAGGTCGGAGTCAATGAAACGTCGATCGTCGTCAACGGGACGACCATCTCCACCTCCAACCTGACGATCGCGCAGCTGGCCAAACTGCAGGGCGTACCCACGACCACAGTGCAGGCCGAGCTCGACGGCGTCGCGGCCAACACGCCCGCGGCGGAAGCCGTAAAAGCGCTGATCGCCGCCTTGCCGCTGGAAACGACGCTGGCGACGGCGCTCAACCAGCTGTCAGGTGCGACCGGCGGTCTGGTCAGCCCGCAGGCGGCCCTGCGACAGGTCATCGAAGACGAAGGTACCCCGGGTGCCGCAGGCAGCAACGGAGCAAGCGGCGCTAACGGCTCCGGTGGCGCAACCGGCGCCAGCGGCGCTGGCTCCGGCTCCGGCTCCGGCGCGGGCGCGGGCACACCCGGTGTTACACCGGCGAAGAAGCGCCTGAGCCTGCGTGCGGGCTCGCGTTCGCTGAAGGGCCGTCCGGGCTCGAGCGTGCGCGTTCGCTTCAACGTGTCCTCCGCGGCGAAGCTGAGCTACAGCGGGCGCAAGCTCGCCAAAGGCTCGCGCAAGGTGAACGCCGGCACGAACGTGCTGATGGTCAAGCTGCCGCGAAAGCACGGTAACTACCAGCTCGTGCTCAAGGCGGTCGGCACCGAAGGGCAGAGCGCCCAGACGACCGTCGCGCTGCACGCCGCGACGACGAAGGCCAAGAAAGCGCACCACTGACCCTCCCCGCCTGAGACTCCCCGCCGGCTAAGAGCCGGCGGGGAGCTTGGGTACGGGCGCTGAGCGCCCACCGCTTCGCTACTCTGCGCCGCGTGAAGGGGTTCCCGACACTTCGGGCGCTGCACCGGCGCGCTGCGCCGGCGATTGCAGCATGCGCACTGGCGCAGCTCGCGCTGGCGGCTGTGAGCCCCGCGGCGACCGACACCGGCGTGCAGATCGTCTACCGCTCCTATCAGCCCGCGCAGCTGACAGTCCTGGCCGGCCAGACGGTCACGTGGCGCAACTCCGGCCTTGGGCCGCACACGGTCACATCCGATAGCGGCCAGTTCGATTCCGGCGCGCTGCAGGCGGGCGCCACGTTCTCCTACACGTTCTCCGCTCCCGGAACCTACGCGTACTCGTGCACGATCCACCCGACGATGCACGGCAAGGTCGTCGTGCTGGCTCGCTGCCGCCGGGCTTTCCCGCGGGAACGTCGCTGGACGCGGTGCTCGTGCACGTCGCGCAGAAGCACACCGCTCGCGGCAGCGCGACGTTCGTGCGCGTGCAGGCCGCGCGGCCCGGCGCCAAGGTGCTGCTGCAAGTGCAGTCGCCCGGCGGCGCATCGTTCGCCACGAAGCTGCGCGGGCAACTCGGCGCGAGCGGGGTGGCGACGTTCAGACTCGCCGCGAGTGTGCACCGCCGCCTTCGTGTGGTCGTGCAGGGCCCTGCCGGCGAAGCGCCGCTGATCAGTAAGCCGGTGCGCCCACCCGCTTGAGCTGGGCGGCTCTAGGTGCGCCAGTGCGCCGAGGCGATGCCCAGCGCGCGGCAGAAGAAGAGCAGCGATCTGACCGAAGGCGGCGGCGCCGTCGATCCGTAGGCCGCCGAGCTGATCGCCAGGCCGCCGTCGCGCACGACCGCGCGCCGCGCCTGCGCGGCCGTCGGTTCGCGCACGACCTGCACCGTGGCCATCATCCCGTGGTCCTCGTGGAAGGTGATGTGGCAGTGGAAGACGAACTTGCCCGTGAAATCGATTGGCTGCATCAGGATCACCGTCTTTGATTCGGGCGGCAGCGCGACGTTGTCCTCGTAGTCGACGTACGGCACCGGCTTGCCCGCCACGCTGACGACCTGGAAGTCGTTGGTGTGGATGTGGAAGGTGTGCCATTCGTTGTTTTCGTTGACCAGCGTCCACCGCTCGACCGAACCCAGCTTCATCGTCACGTCCGTGCGGTTGGGGTCGAAGGTCATGCCGTTGAGCATGAACTTCGTGGCGCCCGACGGTTCGGTCATCTGGCTGAAGGCGATCGTGCGTTCGCGGTCGACATGCTTGGTGCGCAGGTCGACCGGCTTGCTCAGCACCATGTGCGCGGGTAGGCGCGTGAGCTGCGGGCGCCCGCCCGAGCGCAGCGTGAGCAATGTTTCGTTGGGCACCGGCCCGCCGTTGACCTGCTTGTCGCCGCCGGGGAACTGCGAGAAGGGGATCGCCTTCAGCGGGTAGGCGCCCGCAGGGCCTCCGCGGACGAGCACCTCGCGGCGCGAGCCGGGGGCCATCATCAGCGTCTTGACGGTGAGCGCTCGGGCGAGCGTGTGGCCGTCCTCGGCCAGCAGCTGGAAGCGCTGTGAGTGAGGCAGGCGCAGGACGACGAAGCGGTCGGCGTCGGCGTTGAAGATTCGCCAGCGCTGCAACTGGCCGGGGCGGATCTTCGCCGTCGGGTCGATCGTGCCGTTGACGTAGAGCTTCGATCCCGCTTCGCTGGACTGCCCGACCGGAACGATCTTGCCGGCGCTCACCTGCGTGTTCTGGATGACGATCCAGCGCTGCGGGACGTGGCGCAACGCCGGCAGGTCGTCGAGACCGCCCTCCTGCACGATCGCTCCGGCGAGTCCCGCGAAGATCTGCGGCTCGACGAACATGTGCAGGTGTGGGTGATACCAGTACGCACCGGCCGGCTGGTCGTTGGGGATGTCGTATTCGTAGTCGAAGCTGTGATGCGGTTCGATGCGCAGGAAGACGTTGTCGTGGTTGGCTTCCGGCGAGACGTGGAAGCCGTGGGTGTGCAGGTTCGTCGGTTCGGTCAGATCGTTGACGAGGTGCACCTTCAGCTTGTCGCCCGCGCAGATCACGAGAGTCGGGCCGGGGAAGCTGCCGTCGTAGCTCAGCGCCGTCACGCGGCGATGGTTGAGCAGCACCTTGCCCAGCGAGGCGCGCAACGTCGTGTCGAGCACACCGTTTGCGCTGTAGCGGGTGGGCGGCTCGGGAAAGCCGTCGTGGATGATCGGCGGCGCGCTGCTGTGGCAATCGTGTGCTCGCGAGGTCCTCGCCGGAGCGCCCGTTGCCGACGAGCCGAAGCCGGCCAGCATGGCGGTTGCCAGACCGATCGCCGCCAGCAGCGCAGCGATCGCCGAGTTGCGCCCCCATCGCATCGGCGGATCGTACAAACCGGCCCAGTCGCCAGACCGGCGGCCGGCGGCCAGTCGGGGCGCGTCGGCCGTGACGATCCAGGTGGATGCGGGCGCGTAGACGCCGTCGGGAGTGACCCACTCGGCCATCCCCTCGCGTAGCGCCGCGGCGACCGGTCGTGAACGTGCGCCGCGCTGTCTGCGTCGAGGCGAACGGCGGCTTGTGGGCGGGCGG
>CAWFWA010000002.1:0-87125 GCA_963819435.1 uncultured Solirubrobacteraceae bacterium
GGCATGAATATCAACACGAAACCCTGCAGGCGGCTCTGATCGCCGGCGGCTATGTGAGACGCGGCCGCCAAGGTGGCTGCAGTGGCTGCACAGCGCGGCCTCGGAGCGCGCACGACTGTGTCACTGATAACGAAGATTGACCCGCAAGCAGCGCAGATCGCTGAGGATATTCTCGGAGACGACCAAGGGCAGCGGATCCCGCCGGCCCCTCAGACACCCGAGCAGACGCAGGCGAACGCGAGCGCGTGGCTGAACCAAATGCTTCTTGAGGGAACCGGTCGCGCGCCCATCGGTGGGGGTGATGAGTAATGCAGACGCACGAGATCCCGGAGCTTCACTCAAAGCCGGTCGCGCAGGCCCACGAGAATTATGTCCGCGCCAGAAAAAAGCTCGCTGAGCGAGCTCGCGCCATCGACGTCACCGCCGCCCGGTACAAAGCCGCGGAGGACGCGGACCTCGAGGCAGAGGCAGACGCGGAAAACCAGGAGAAACCAAAGCCAAAGCCGAGCGCCGGCAAAGCCAGGAGTCTCTGGAAGATGCCAAGCGCGACCATGAGGTCGCCAAGCGCGCAGCCGCGAAAGCCGAGCAGGCGTTCTCCGCCACGATCGAAGCGAACATGGCTGAGCTCAAGCTGGCGGCGCAGGCGCGTGCAGGACGGGCGTGCGCGGTTCCTGCGGGCCCTGGAGGCCCTTGAGGCGATACACGGCGAACTCGCGATCGAGGAGGCGACGACCGGATGGCTCAACCGCTGGCCGGATGGCAAGGGCGGCATCGGGGCCCGATATGTGACCGATCTGCCCCCGGCACAACGGCGACCCGCTGACGGCCGATGCTGTGCTCGACGCGCTGCGCAAGCGCGGCCTACCGCCTGAGCCTCGCACGCCGCACGGCGCACTGAGGTTGACCGCACAAGGCATGGTCAACCCGTCCGCCCACGAGCCGATGTTTGAGACGCTGGCTGACAGGAGGCGGCGTGATGGCCGCGCCTCTTTGGGCCGGGCGGTTCTGGGGTGCTTATCGGGGTGTCTTTCTCCAGTACACGGCCGTCCAATCGACCTCGATGCATGGAGCATGATACTGCTCTCGGGAGCGAAAGTCCTCGACTGCACGCCGGCAGCCCTCGACCGCTCCGAAGTCATCGATGATGACGAACCCGCCGGGTGAGAGGCGGGGATAGTAGATGCTCGAGTCCGAGCATCGTCGACCGTACATGTCCCCGTCGAGTCTGACCAGTGACCATTGCTCGTGGTTCAGGGTAGGGAGGGTGTGTCGGAACCATCCCTGCAGGAAACGTACGTTATCGGTAGATATTTCGTATCGGGTGAACGCCCGCTTCACTTCATCGAGCGAAACAGCCAGAAAGTCCACACGGTGGTGTGCATCGCCTTCGTCAGCGGGATATCTTGACGCGTCCGGCGCTGGTAGTCCCGAAAAAGAATCGGCAGCCCAAACGACGCGGTCGTCCTGTGCCCAAAGGTCTAGTAGCGCCCGCATAAAGACGGTCGCTCCTCCGCGCCACACGCCGGTTTCGATTAGATCGCCCCGAACGTCATCGGCAATGACCGATTCGATGCAATGCTGCAGGTTGTCGAGCCGAGCACGCCCGACCATCGTCGATCCGTTCGCAGGCCAGTCGCGGCCTATGAGACGCTCGCTGCGCCCCTCCTCTGGGACCACCTCCAACCTCACGCGGCCAGTGTCCGATTCTGGGACCGCGCGCGAGGTCGTCGGCGCCGTTAGATCGAGAAGGCTCTGCTTGAGGAGCTCGATGTATCGCGCCGCTATTTCGGTGCTTCCCGGGGCGACCTGGTTCATCGTGCGAAGGATGACAGGCCCAGACTGCCGCGGTTCCCTGCGTCGACTGGCCGGGGCGTGCGGCTCAAGCTTTCGACGGTACCTAGGCGTTGCCTTTCGGTGTGCCGGCTAGTTCGCGAGCTCGCCGGCGAGCCTCCGGAAGCCCTCGACGTCCTCATGACCGGAGGGCGTCTGTATGCGGTAGCGGTTGGCTCCGAGGACAGACACGGACACGTCGCCCATCATCAAGAACGGTCGTGCCTCGTTGGTCTGCCAGGGGTCGGGCTCGCGGTCCATGGGCGCTGAGGCTAACGGCCGCGAGGACGGGAGACACGTCGATGCCTCCCGCGACCTCGCGGCCTAGAAGTACCCGGCCGGGCGAACTGAATACCCTGGAGGCCGAAGGCTTCTACGCGATCGGATACCCGTCAGTCCTCGCCGCAAACCGGTCCAGCTTGCTCTCCGCTGCAGGCGGGTGTACGCTCGCGCTACAAAACCAAGTGGGGCCCGCGACGTGTCTAGCGCCCGGGCGCCGTGGCACCGAGAGCTCACACTCCCGGCGCGCTGAGCACCCTACCGACGCAGGCAGCGGCGCTCCCCTCGTCAGAGCGACCCTCTCGGAGCCTCCAACCGAGGAGGATCACAATGGCTGACATCGATGCGCTGCAGCGACGGGACATAGAAATCCGCCACGCCGAGATGCGGGCGGTCCATGCCCTGGCCGCGCATCTTCGCGACGCTGTCGCGGAGCTCCCGAGCGAGTCCCGGCTAGCTCTGACCTTTGTACAGCAGGCAAACAAGCTCGATGGCGTGGCGCGCGAGCGCACGCCGGTCCTCGGAGCGAAGTTCCACCTAGAGCAGACTGAGCGCGAGATTCGGGACCTGCCCGGTCGACGAGGGCGACGCCTGATGCCTGCCGACGACAGAGGCAACCGACTAGCGACAATCGCCACCGAACTCGAAGGCATGTCAGCCGAGGATCGAGCCGAGATATTGGAGCGGCTGGGCCGGGGCGTGCCGCTAGAAGACGTGGAGGCGTTCATAGCGGATCGACGCCAGCGCGCGAAGGAGAACGAGCGCGGAGGCGATGCCTGATGCCCGCACGACGCGCCTACGGCTCGGGCCGCATCGTCGTTCGCACTGACGGCCGCGGTGTGGACACATATCACGGCGTCTGGCGATCCGATGGGCGGCAGGTCAAACGGAAGCTAGGACTAAGCGGCCTCGCGGTGGGCGAGTGGGACTCACCGCGACGGAGGCCGAGCGTGAGTTGCGCCGACTGATGGACGAGACGGTTCCCACGGTGGCGCGCGGGGATCGTCTGACGCTCAGCGAAGTGGGGGAGCGCTACCGGCATCACCTGGAGGCTCAGGGGCGAAAGCGGAGCACGCTCGCGTCAGTCGAGAGCACGTTCCGGGTCTGGCTCGATCCGCAGCTCGGCGACCGCGCGCTCGATGCGATCACACCGGAGGACGTCGAGGATCTGATGCGCACGCTCAGTGGGGCGAAGGTCGGCGTGAAGTCGATCCGCAACTACATCGGCACCCTCTCGGCGCTGTACCGCTTCGCGATGCACCCGCGGCGCGATGGGCGACGTCAACCCGGTCGACGGCCGTCGATCTGCCGCGGACTGCCGCAGCACGGAGATCCGCTACCTGACGTCCAGGAGGTGGACGCGCTCGCCCCGGCGGCAGTGAGGGCGCCTACGAGGCGCTCGACCGGGCGCTGTACGTACCGCGGCGATGACGGGCCTGCGACAGGGAGAGCTCATCGCCCTGCGTTGGCGCGACGTCGACTGGAGCGCCGGCGCGTCCGTGTAGGCGCTCGCACGTGCTCGGGGCGTTCGGCACACCCAGAGTCCAGGCGCCGACCGCAGCGTGCCGATGGCTGAGCGAGCGTGCAGCGCGGCGAGCTGGAGCGCTACTTCAGGGTGATCGCGAGACCGACTGACGACGCGCTGGTGTTCGCTGAGCCGGCACGGCGAGGTTCTGCGTCGAGGCGGCGGTCATGCGTCGCTACAGGCGCGCGCTCAAGGCCGCGAAGCTGGAGAGACCCATCGCTTTCACGACCTGCGCCATACATTCGGGACGGCGATGGCGGCGGCCGGCGTGCCGATGCGCACGCTGCAGGAGTGGATGGGCCACCGCGACCTACAGACGACGCAGAGCTACGCGGACTATGCGCCGAACGCAGGGGAGGCCGCGATGGTTGATCGGTACATTCACCTCTAGCGCGGCGGCTTCCACCTTGGATGCCGAGCGCACCAAGTCCACGAGCGTCGGGGAAGGTCCTGTTCCCTCGCGATGAGATTCATATGTTCACGCAGCTTGGCCGTCATGGCCGTATAGACGATTAGCGCGGCGATGATCAGCACGACGACTACTGCGAGGACGCTTAGGCCGCTGGAACGAAACAGGAGGATCGCCGAGCCGACTGCGACGAGCACCGTTCCGCTCGTCGCCGCTCCGAATGAGAGCCGCGGGCCAGGGCTCGAGATCGTCCCCCCAAAGGTCATCCCGTTGAGGCCGCCGGGCGTAAAGAGCGCGTCGATGACGAGGAGGACGGCGCCGACGCCGATCAGTAGCGCGCCGAGGCCGCGCCAACTCGACCAAAGATGCCGACGACGGTTGGCCACATCCGCGGCACCGTACAGGGCAACGGCCACATTCGCGGTCACATGTTGGCCAGACCTGAGCGCATTTGAGCGAAGCTAAGCCCAGTCAGCATGGGCTATCTCACCCGTGAGCGGCGCGGCAGGTAGATTTTCGAGCCCAGTATCGCCCATCACACAAAAGCCCTGCGAATCCGCCCGCGCGCGCTCTCTCGCTCGGTCGCGGTGCTCGGCAAGCTCCTGCTACACAGCTCCGATCCGCTTGGGCCTCACCCGGCCGCGACCAGGGCAGACGACAGCAAAGCTCGGCCGGTGATGCTGTAATCTCGTGCGCCGGGGCGCACGTTCCGACTCCTTCAGCCGGGAGTGCGGCGGAACTGAAAGCTAGGGGGCTGACAGATGAGACGTATCGACGTCTTGGGGCTGTGTATCGCCACTACCGTCGCGCTTGGCGCGGTTGCTGCCACAAGCGCCTCGGCGGCATCGCCCGAATACTTCATTTGTGCCAAAGCGAAACTCGCGGGCAAATACGAAGACAAGGGATGCTCGAACCTCGCTTCGCCCGGCCCGGGCAACTACGAACGTGTGGTCTGGACCCATGCCAAAAAAAGGTCGTTCACGGCCAAAGGCGAAGGCAGCGTACTCGTCGACTCCGTGAATCCCTTCGGCCCCAATCTGCAAGCCGGCGAACCTGGCCAGATAGAAGGCGCGGCGACGTGCAAAACAGAAACGGTCAAAGGTGAAGTGACCGGTCCGACGACGACGACCTTCAAAGTGCACTACACCCAGTGCGCCACCACAGAAGGAGCGAGCTGCAACACGGCCGGCCAGAAAAAAGGCGTCATCGTCACCGAACAGCTCGAATCCGAACTGGTGTGGCTGGACAAAGCCCATACGCGAGTCGGCAGCGTGGTCAGGGGACTCGGCCCGGGTGGTCGCTTGGAACAAAACGAATGTCCCGCCGTTGGTCTACACGTCAACATGTACGGCGGGCTCCTCACTGAAGGCCAGGGCGACGACGGCATCGCGAGCAAAACCGTCAAGGTGGTCGTCGGTGAAGGCCCGCTTCACTTGCAGAGCATCGGCGGTACCTATATCGAAGAACTGTTCGACTCGGCCGAAAACGATGAACAGACGGCCAAACGGTGGTGGGAATACAACGAGGCGCTGCTTGTGTGTGAGGAAGGCAAGAAACCATTCCCGCCCGGTGAAAAATCGCAGGCAACATGCGAAGGGTTCCTTGGTGGGCCCAACCCCGTGGCGACCAAGCCGGTGACGCTCGAAGCGGTCATCACCAGTCCGAAAGGGAACGGTGTTCTCCCGGCCGTCCAGACCAGCGTGAGCAATGGCAAAGGAGAAGCCTTCGGGGTCGCCGACGGTCCGTTCGCGCCGTAAACGCCAGCACCGCCGTCGGCATGCCGACGGCGATGCTCGGGTTCAGCTATCGAATGAGCCTGGATCGCTGGGGACTTCTCCTGGGTCGAAACGTCACTTTCCCTGTCCGCGGATCGTGCTGGGCGCTCATACCCCGGCGACGGCTGACAACCTCCCGGACTTGACCGCGCCTTTGAGCGCCTCGTAGTCGCGTTGGTTCTGCACCGCGTAGTCGCGCGCGAACGCGAGGATCGCGTGGTCGAAGCGACGTCCCTTGCCGATATAGGCGGCGATCGCGATGCGGTCGCCGGTGCGCGCATGCGCTCGCGCAAGTGTCCAGCCACACAACCGGCCATAGGTCGCGAGGTCGACGGCCCGCATTCGCTCGATCTCCGCGGAGCCCTTCCAGTCGCGCAGCTGGCGACCGTAAAAGTCGCCTGCACGGTCCTCGGGGCCTGCCTCTAGATGCACCCAGCCGAGAAAGATGTCGCTGCTGGCCTGCATCAGGCGCTGGCCCTCTACGACGCGCCGGCCGTGATTTGCGAACTCCGACGGCGCGAGATACCTCTCCAGCACCGAAGCCTCAGCCTCCTTCAACTGCAGCACAAGCGGATCTGTGCCATCGCGGCCCATGAGCAGGGCGATCCATGCGCGTGTGCCGACACTGCCGACGCCGACCACCTTGCGGGCGAAGTCGATGAGCTCGAACTGCGCCAGCAGTGACTGCCGGTCGGACTCGAGCGTTTGCCCATACGCCTCGAGAAGACCGCGCAGCTGTGCGAACACGACGTTGAGGGCGCCCGGCTCGGCAAGCTCCTCAATTGGCACGATCAGCGGCGGATCGGCCGCGATCCTCGGCTGGCCGTCGACCTTGCGTGTCAGTTTCGAGAACGTCGAGACGCTGTCGCGCGTGCGCGCCTTCGCGAGGCCGCGCTCAGTTCGCTTCAACGCACCCGGGCTCAGCTGGGCCCTGACCTGCGCGAGCGTCGGCTCGATCTCGAAGTGCGCATACCAGACGTCCAGGGTGCCTAGGGCGGCGAAGTCGCCCATCGCCGAGCGGTAGGAGGCGACTGTCGCGAGCACTGCGCGATCGGCGGATTTCGAGGTGTAGCCGTTCTCCCGAGCCGCGATCAAGACGCTCGCGGCAAGTCGCTTGACGTCCCACTCCCACGGGCCCGGGAGAGTCTCGTCGAAGTCGTTGATGTCGAACACGAGCTTTCGCTCGGGAGACGCGAACACACCGAAGTTCGAGAGGTGTGCGTCCCCGCAACATTGCACCGTCAGTCCGCTACGAGGGGTGGACGAGAGATCCGCCGCCATGATCAGCGCGGCGCCACGGAAGAAGGCCAACGGCGACGCGAGCATTCTGCCGTGGCGGATCGGCACCAGGTCCGGGACACGCGTGCGTGCTTGATCTTCCAACAGACCAATGGGATCCTGACGATCGGAGGCGGGCTCAAAGCTTCCATGGCTCGACCGAGGTGCGCGCGAGCGCGCCGCCTTGCCCCGCGCCGCCCGCTCTGCCACGGTCATCGGCAGCTCCTTCGCGCGATCGTAGAACCGTCTGTCACAACCTCGCGAATGGACGCCACGTTTGCCCTGACCATATGTGCCCATTATCGCCGTGAACGAACGCCGGTGGAGGGACCCGGACCACGCGTCTATCGCGGCGCGCCGAACAACTCGGCGCGCGCGGGCGCTTGGTCTACGGTTCGCGCATGCAGAACGAGCAGAACGAGCCTCGGCTGACGGAGCCGCGAGACGGGAGCCGGTGGCAGATCGGTAGGACCAGAGAGGTCGATTGGGTCACCAACGGCACGACGTCTGACCTCACCATCACATCTGCCATCCCGCCGGTCTTTGACGCCTACGCGACGGTCGTCGTACCAGCCGACGAGCATGAGCGGCGTGACCGGGCGCTGATAACCGTGCTCGGCGAGCATTCGGCGGGCAAGTCCTGGTGGCTCGGGTATCTCGAAACCGGCAGTGCCGATGTCGTCTTTCCGAACGCACCTAGGGTGACCATGTATGCAGGCTGGGACTACGTGCTCGTAGCAGCGGGTCCGCAGCAGGCTGCCACCTGGCGAAGTGAGGGATACAAGGGCGTCCTGCCCGACCTGATGTTCCCCGCGGACCGGTCGTGGCTGATTTCTACGCTGTGGGACGACGACTGGACCTGTGTAGGCGGTTCTGGCGAGCTGGTCGGCGATCTCCTGCGCCATCCCGATCTGCAGGGCTATGCCAGGCGCGTCGAGACCCTGGACGAGGACGCCACGCCGCCGGGCCACACGGCGATCTGAGCGCACGGTCCTCGGCCCCGCCGAATATGGCGGACTGGAACTGGCTCAGCGGGCGCGCAGGGTGAATGCGAGCCCGACCATGAGAATCGGCACCGCCGCCGGCGGGTACGCGGTGAGGCTCGCGAGCAGGGCCAACAGGGCGCAGCCGGCGACCAGGCGCTCAAATGGATTGCGGGTGATTCGCACACGCATGTATCGGACGGGCCGAACGACAGCTGAAATCACGCCACGTCGTGCTGGACTAGCTGCCAGGCAGTAACGGCGGCCCCGTTTGCGGCGGGCTTCAGCGCAACTCGAACGGAGCGACAGCCGAAGCGATTGCCGCGACGGCGGTCCCGGCGAGGAAAAGGGCGATCAAAAAGCACTCGGCGACCGTCGCGACGCCTGTGTAGAGAGGGCTGCGCATGTGTCTTCATCGCGCGCACGGCGCCCGGCCTTGAGCGTTCTCGACAGATGATCCTCCGGCGCGGCGCACAAAGCCGCCGGCCAGCTCGCCGCTCAGCCGCGTTTGAGCATCCATGCGCAGGCCAGAAAGCCCACCGCGCCGATACCGGTGGCGCCTGCGGCGATGCCTGCGTTTTCGTCCTGCACGCTCAGCACGAAGCCGGCAACCGCCAGCGCGACGGCGACGAAGCCGACGACGTAGAAGATCGCCGAAGGTCTGGGGTTCATGCTCGAGCGTCCAAGTGCGTGTCTAGTGCGAACGGTGCTCGCCGCGCACGGTCTGCCACGACTGCCGGGTGATGCGCAGGATGACCGCCGTGATCAGCAGCCCGATGAGCGGATCGGCGATCGGTGCGCCCAGCGCGACGACGGCTGCCGAGGCGATCACGGCGAGGCTCACGTAGGCGTCGGCGTGCGCGTGGTTGCCGTCTGCGATCAGCGCCGCGCTGTGCAGCCTGTGTCCGGCGTTCAGGCGGATGCGCGCGGCCAGGAGGTTTCCGGCAAAGCCGGCAGCGCCTGCGAGTGCGAGCACGCCGAGATGCGTCGGCGCAGAAGGGTGGATCAGGCGCATCGCTGCCTCCACGCCGGCGACGCACGCACTGATCAGAATCGCCGCGACGACGAACAGCCCCGCGCGGCGCTCGGCGCGCTGGGATCCCAACGCGAAGGCGATCGCCAGCGGCACGGCGGTAAGTGCGTCGCCGCCGTTGTGGATCAGGTCGGCCAGCAGGGCGATGCTGCCGCTGACGGCGAAGATCGCCACCTGAACAGCCGCGGCCAGGGCGAGCACGGCGAGCGACAGCGAGACGGCGCGGATGCCCTCGCGCGAGCGCTTGATGCTGTCGTCGATCAGGCCATGTGAGTGGCCTTGGTCATGCGCGTCGCCCGGGCCGAGTTGCTGTGACAGGCGCGGCGCGGTGACGTGGCGGTGCGCCCGCGAGTGGGGGTGGGCGTGCACGCGTCCTCCGTGGCGATGACGGGAGCTCGTCGTCGCGTTCTGCACGCCACCAAACGTAGCGGAGGCGGGGGCACGCGAGCGTCGCTGGGTGCGGCTGTCAGACGCCGCTGGCCGCGCCGGCCGGCGCAGGCATCCAGCCGAGTCGCGCGCGGATCGGCGCGCGGCTGAGCAGGAAGAAGGCCGAGCCGCTCAGCGCGGCTCCGGAGAGCGCGTCGAGTAGATAGTGATTTCCGGTCGCCATGACGGCATATGTTGTGAGGAGCGGGTACACGACGGCAAGCGCACGCAGCCGCCGGCGCTCGGTCATGTTCCACACGGCGATCGAGCACCACGTCGCCCACGCGATGTGCAGCGAGGGAAGCGAGCACAGCTGGTTGGAGTCGAGCGCCGTGGCTCCGTATTGCCACACGGGCAGGCCGTGCACGCGGGCGACCAGGTCGACGTAGCCGGCGCCGAGCATGCGCGCCGGCGCGACGGGAAAGCTCCAGAAGACCGCCAGCGCGACGACGTTGACGATCACGAGCACCCAGCGCATCACCGCCAGCAGGTCGGCGCGGCGCCACCACAGCAGCGCGTACACCGCGAGCGTGACGACGATGTGCACGTTTTCATACCAGAACACGACCACCTGGCTGAGCTCGTTGTGACGGGCCAGCCATGTGTCAAGCGCGTGCTCGGGGTCGAGGTGAAGTGAGCGCTCCAGGGCGAGTACGCGGTCGCCGTTTCGCTCGGCCAGCTGCTGGCGCACGGGAGCGAGGTTGTTGATCGCGTCGAACAGCCAGATCAGCCACGCGAGGATCAGCAGGTCGACGGCCAGCCAGACGCGCCGGCCCGGGTCGCGCAGCCGGTGCGTGAGCGGGGCCGGTGACGACGATCGCTGCGTGTGTCCGCTCGTCATCGCCACGATCCGATTAAGGCACAACGACCACGCATGTGCGCGAGGCGGCTGTGGCGGGCGCCCGCGAGGCCGGCTCCGTCCAGTGCCGACTCGCTAGCCTGCCCGCGATGGCCGATACGAGCACGATCGCTTCGCTGGCAACGGCCGGTGGCACGCTCGTGCTGGCGGTGGCGACGTTCTCCGCCACGCGCTCTGCCAATCGCGCGGCGCGCATCTCCGAGCAGTCGCTGAAGGTGGGCCTGCGCCCGGTGCTGTTCAACGCGCGCCCGCAGGATCCGACGCAGAAGGTCAGCTATGGCGACGATCACTGGATCGCACTGCGCGGCGGGCTCGCCGTGGCGCAGGAGGCGGACGGCAACATCTATCTCGCGATGCCGCTGCGCAACGTCGCCTCGGGCATCGCCGTGCTGCACGGCTGGCATCTGTGGCCGCGTCGTGCAGGCCTGGACGACGATCATCCCCGACGTCGAGGACTTCCGCACGCAGACCCGCGATCTGTACGTGCCGGCCGGCGACATCAGCTTCTGGCAGGCCGCGCTGCGTGACACCGACGACGAGCTGTACGGGCCGGTGCGCGAGGCGATCGCGACGGGCGGGCCGCTGAGTGTCGACCTGCTCTACGGCGACCACGAGGGCGGACAGCGCACGATCACGCGCTTCTACATGGTCCCGCGGCCGCGCCAGTCTCATGAGGGCGACGAGGACAAGCCGTGGGAGCGTCTTTGCGTGGTCTCCAGGCACTGGAACCTCGATCGCGCCGACCCGCGCTAGCCGGGTCGCGCGGCGGCGGGCGGCTGCTTGCGCGCCGCGGGCCCGTGGCTAGACTCGCCGGACTGCAGTCCTATCCCCAGGAGGATGCCATGCGCGCCGTGCTGCTCAGCGAGACCGGAGGACCTGAGGTTCTGCGCATCGAGGACGTGCCGGCACCCGAGCCGGCCGCCGGGGAAGTGCTGATCCGCGTGCGCGCCGCGTCGATCAACCCGATCGACTGGAAGCAGCGCCGAGGCCTGTCGCCGAAGGACCTGCCGGCCGTGCTCGGAAACGACGTCTCGGGCACCGTCGAGCAGTCGCGCGCGGACGCCTTCGCGCCCGGCGACGACGTGTTCGGCTTCTCACCCGGCGGCGGGTATGCCGAGCTCGCGCTCTGCCCCGCGCCGGCTATCGCCAAGAAGCCGCCCACCGTGAGCCACGAGCAGGCCGCCGCGCTGCCCGTGTCCGGGCTGACCGCATGGCAGGCACTGTTTGATCGCGGCGCCCTGCAGAGCGGACAGACGCTGCTCGTCGCAGGCGCCGCCGGCGGCGTCGGCCATCTCGCCGTTCAGCTCGGCAAGCACGCCGGCGCGCGCGTTATCGGCACCGGCTCGGCGCGCAACCGCGACTTCGTGCTCGGCCTGGGCGCCGACGAGTACGTCGACTACACCACCCAGAACGTCGCGGACGTCGTCAGCGACGCGGACGTCGTGTTCGACACCGTCGGCGGTGCGACGACTGAGACGCTCGTGCCGACGGTGCGCGAGGGCGGCGTGCTCGTCGTCATCGCGGGGGCGCCACCTGAGGCCGACGCCGCCGAGCGCGGCTTTCGCGCCGAGCTTCTGATCATGACGCGTCGACCAACAGCAGCTCGTCGACATCGCCGCGCTGGTCGCCTCCGGCGACGTGCGCGTGGAGGTTGCCGCTACGTTCGCGCTCGACGAGGTCGCCAAGGCGCACGAACTCAGCGAAGCCGGCCACACGCGCGGCAAGCTGATGCTCGTCTCCTAGCGCCTGTCGCGAGGCGCCCCACGAGGGCGAGAAACAGCTGGTTCGGCGTCGTGGTCCGCTATCGCACGGCGTGCACGGGGTGGGCGTGCGCGTCGCCGTCGGTCTGCGCCGCCTGCTCGAGGAAGCGCTCGAGCGCGTCCGGGGCGAGCGGTCGCGCGAACAGGAAGCCCTGCGCGAGGTCGCATCCCTCCAGCTGCAGCGCGCGAACCTGGCTGCGCTCCTCGACGCCCTCGGCGAGCGTCTGCAGCCCGAGAGCTTTGCCTAGCTGGATCAATGTGTGGGTGAGCGCGTGCGCCTCGCTGGAGTCTGCGATGCCGGTGATGAACGTGCGGTCAATCTTCAGCGAGTCGACGGGGAACTGGCGCAGATAGGCCAGCGAGCTGTAGCCGGTGCCGAAGTCGTCGACCGCGATGCGCACGCCGAGCTGCTTGAGCTCGGCGAGCAGCGCGGCGGTCGTCTCCGGCCTGCGCATCAGCACCGTCTCGGTGATCTCCAGCGTCAGCGCGGCGGCCGGCAGCCCGCTGTCGCGCAGCGCGGCGCGCACCTCCTCGGCGAACTCCGCGCGTTCGAGCTGTCGCGCGGACACGTTGACGGCGATCGTCAGGTCGTGTCCCATCGCCCGCCACGCCGCCCCCTGGGCGCATGCCTGATCGAGCACCCACCGGCCGATCGGCACGATCAGCCGGTTCTCCTCGGCCAGCGGGATGAACAGATCCGGAGCGATCACGCCGCTGACCGGGTGGCGCCAGCGCAGCAGGGCCTCGACGCCGACGACGCGCTCGCTCTCCAGGTCGAGCATGGGCTGGTAGACGAGGAAGAACTCGCGCTTCTCCCAAGCGTCGGCCAGATCGACCTCCAGGCGCATGCGCTTGTCAGCGACCGCCTGCATCTCGGACTCGAACAGGGCGAAGCCGTCCTTGCCCGAGGCCTTCGCCTTGTACAGCGCCAGATCGGCGTCCTGCATCAGGTCTTCGGCCGTTGCCGGGAGGCCGGTGGCGATGCCGATGCTCGCCGTCACGATCGTCGTGCCGGTCGCCGGCTCGGGCAGCTCGATCGGCTGGCGCAGCACATCGAGGATGCGCTCGGCCACCAGCTCGGGCGAGGCGTTGAGCCCGATCGAGTCGATCAGCATCACGAACTCGTCGCCGCCGAGGCGTCCGACGGTGTCGTTGTCGCGCAGGATCGTCTTCAAGCGCGCGCCAACCTGGCGCAGCACCTCGTCGCCGGCGTGATGCCCGTAGCGGTCGTTGATCTGCTTGAAGCCGTCGATGTCGACGAACAGGGCGGTGACCGACACGTCAAGGCGGCGAGCGCGGGCGAGGATCTGCTCGGCGCGGTCGAGCACGAGCACCCGGTTGGGCAGGTCGGTCAGCGGGTCGTGCAGCGCGCGGTAGGCGAGCTCGCCGGTCTTCTCTCCGACGAGATTCCACGCGCGCCGGCGCGAGGTCGAAAGCACTCGGTAGACGACGAACAGCAGGAGGGTGATCAGCAGTCCGACGACGAGCGCCAGTGCGAACTGGCCGCCGGCGTCCTGGGGATGGTCTGGCGAGCCCGCGGCAGCCAGCACCCAGCCATCGCTGAGCGTGCGTCGCTGCGGAGAAGGCGGGAGGGCCGGCCTGCGCGGTGCCTTTCGCGCTGCCCACGCGCTGCAGGGTGCCGGCGGCATTCAGATGAAAGAGCGAGAGGCTGCACCGAGCGATGGTCGCCGAGCAGCGAGCGAAGCAGCACCGTGCTGTCGAATGACAGTCCGACCACGCCGGTGAACGCGGCGCGCCGGTCTGCACCCGTCGCGAGCTGCGCTCCCCGGCGATAGACGGGCTCGCCGATCGCGACCAGCGAGAAGCCGGGGATCGGCGTGACGATCGTCGAGTCCGCGCTGACCCCGGCGCGCAGCAGCGACGCGAACGGCGAGCGCCCGATCCCGGGGAGCACCGGTGCGCAGTAGTCCAGCAGCGGGGGGTAGAGGCTCGACGCCGCAGAGGGCCCGACGATCGCGCGCGCCAGGCAGTACACGGGACGCCGGCCGGCCGGCACGACCTGCGAGCCGCCGACGAGCAGCTTGCTGAACACCGGGTCGCGCTTGGCTTCGACGCACGAAGGCGGCCAGCCGAGCCGCGGGGACCGGCTGGATGAACTCGGCGAGAACCGGCGAGCGAGGAGGAGACGCCGCGCTGCAGCTGGCCATACCACTGGTTCAGCCGCGCGTCGGTCACGCCCGGCTCCATCGTCGCGATCGAGCGCAGCGCGCGCAGCGTCGCGACGTTCGCCTTCAGTTTCGCGTCGAGCGTGCGGCTGAGATCGGTCGCGGTCGAGCGAAACGCGCTGCGGTTGGCCTCCTGCGCGCTTTCACGCCAGCGCCCGGCGAGGAACAGCGATGCGCCGACGCCGACGACGACGATCAGCACGCCGATCGCCGTCGTTCGCACCGGGGCGGAGGGCTGTCCTCGGCGTGTTCTGCGGCCCGGCGCGCGCAAGCGTGCGCGGAGCCCGGCGAATTTCATCAGCTGGCCGCATTCATTATTGCCGCATCGCCCACCGCGAGCGCAAGCATGAGCGCGCACGGCATCGGTGGCCAAAGGGCGTCAGACCTGTGCTCGAGCGGAACTCGCCGATTCGGCGTCGCGGCGCTGACGGGCGCCGGCCAGGCCGCTCAGCCGTACGCGGCTTCGACCAACACGCGAGACGCGCGGCAGATCGCCGGAACGCTCGATTCGTCGGTGAACACCGGCGCCATCACGCTCCCCGGCGCCAGCGAGTGCGGGTGACCGAGCAGGTGGCCCATCTCGTGCACGACGGTCAGGCAGAACATGTTCCAGTCACCGGCGATCGCGGCCTCGGTGGGCCATTGCCAGTGGGCCAGCGAGATCGTGCATTGCGTGTACGTGGCGGCGGGCGCGTTCGAGGTCGTTCGCGCCGAGCGAGGATTCGAAGGTCACCCAGCCGTCGGTCGTCGGCCTGCATTCCGGCGGCGCAGCGGCTGGTCGGCCTCGCACCGCGACGCTCCCGCCGCACGGCACCGCGCCCCAGTAGCGCTCGGCCAGCGATGTGGCCAGCGTCACGGGATCGCGCGCGCGCGAGCGTGCCGAGGCCGCGCGCCTGCGCGACGCGCGTGACGGTGCGCGCGCTGGGCCGCGCCGCGATGGCCGCTGAGCGCCCTGTGCGGTGCCCGAGACCGCGAGCATCAGCATCGCGGCGATGCAGGTGCTGAGCAGCGAACGGGCCATCTCTCACACCCTGCGCCGCCGCGCCGCGCGCATTCTTCCTCTGCGGCGGGGGATCTTCTTGCCCACGGCGGGGGAGCGGCGGGGGAGGCGCGGCTCACCCATCGGCCGCAGGCTGTCGATGTGAACGTGTGCGCTCGCCAGCGCCGGGCTCGCCGGCGCCGCCTCCAACCCTCGTCACGGTCGTCGTGGCGCGCTTCGACGACCTCTTCGCGCGGGGGCTGCGCGAGCTGCTGGCCGGCGACGCGAGCCTTGCGCTCGTCGCCGCAGGACATCGAGCAGCGCCGCATCGGCGTCGTGCTGCGAGCGCATCGTCCCGACGTCGCGATCCTCGACGCGCGTGCGCTGGTCAAGCTCGGCCGAGGTCCGCGAGCTGACCGTGGCTCACCCGTCGACGCGACTGGTCCTGCTCGGCGACGGCCTCTCGGGCATCGAGTGCGCGCAGCTGCTCGCGTTCGGCGCGAGCGCCTGCCTCGGGCGCGACACGCAGGCGCGCGACGTGCTCAACGCGGTCCACCTCGCCTCGCGCGGGCTGCAGCTGACGCCGCGGGCGTCGGCTCGGCGATCGCACCGCCGCCGGCGGTGGCCTGCTGACGCGGCGCGAGGCCGAGGTGCTGCCGCTGCTGGCGCAGGGCGCGACCAATCCGCAGATCGCCGCGTCGCTCGGCATCGGCGTGGAGACGGTGCGCACGCACGCGCGCAACATCTACCGCAAGCTCGGCGTCTCCTCGCGCAGCGAGCTTGTCGTTCGCGCGCGATCGCGAACGTGCCGGGCGCCCGCCGGCGGACGTCGCCTCGCCGCGCCGCCGCGTCCGGCACCGGCCGACCGCGCCAGCGACGCGGGCACGACGCGCGCCGCCGCTGAGTCGCGAATCCGCTCTCCGAGGCTGTAGACGTTTGATGGAGCCCGGTCTGCCGCGCTAACGCTGCGCCCGCGAAGCGTCGGGTTACACAACAGGCCGAACAGGCCGGGGAGCCATTCCCTTTCTATCGCGGCGCCCAGCGCCGCAGTCAGGAGACGCCAATGAGACACGGCGTCCCAACGAATCACTCGTCGCCTCAGCTGCGACGACCTCGCAGCATCACGGCGTCCGCTCTCGCGGACCGGCGCGAAGACGCATCGAGTCGGCACTCGTGCTGCTCGCAGGACTGC
The DNA here is from genome assembly GCA_963819435.1 of uncultured Solirubrobacteraceae bacterium. Classification (GTDB taxonomy): domain Bacteria; phylum Actinomycetota; class Thermoleophilia; order Solirubrobacterales; family Solirubrobacteraceae; genus Palsa-744. Next base: position 16,515 of record CAWFWA010000002.1, read on the forward strand.
TCGCCGGCATGGCCTTCGCCGCGCACGGCGCTCGCAGCGCCCGCGAAGGTCGGCCTGGGAACCGCATCGAGCTTCTCCGTGCTCGCCGGCTCGACCGTCACCAACACCGGGCCAACGACGATGTTTGGCGACCTCGGCCTTGCGCCGGGATCCTCGGTCACCGGCGCGCCTCACGTGCTCGGCACGACGCACGTCGACGACGCGGTCGCGATCCAGGCCAAGACCGAACTGACGACCGCCTACAACGACGCCAAAGGGCGCCCAACCGAAGGCTCCGCCGGCACCGACCTGACTGGACAGACCTTCACGGCGGGCGTGCGCACGGCAAGCACCTCGCTGCTGCTCTCCTCGGGCAGCGTGATCCTCGACGCGCAGGGCAACCCCAACGCCGTGTTCATCTTCCAGATCGGCTCAACGCTGATCGACGGGCTCGAACACGACCGTGCAGCTGATCAACGGCGCGCAGGCGTGCAACGTCTTCTGGCAGGTCGGCTCCTCGGCGACGCTTGGGACCGGCACGAAGTTCGTCGGCACCGTGATGGCCGCGGAAACGATCACCGCCAACACCGGCGCGACGATCCACGGCAGGCTGCTCGCGCAGACCGCCGCGGTGAATCTCGACACGAACACGATCACGCAGTCCAACTGCGCGATCGGCACCCCGGAAACGGCTACATCCGAAGAAACGACCGCGCTGGAAGCCACAAAAGGCGGAGGCACGACCAGCACGACCACCCCCACGCCGACGCCTGTCGGCGCGTCGCCAACGACGACGACGACCGTCGTACCCGCCGCGATCAAACCACCCGCCTCGAGATCGACGGTCGCGAGCCGCCGCGCCGCGGCGCACCGTGCCGCGGTGCGACGAGCGCGCAGGGCCGCCGCGCGACGTCGCCGCGCCCGCCGAGCCGCGACGACCCATCGCACGCAGGCGCGCCCGGCTCGACCGCAGACCCCGGGCGCATTCACGGGCTGAACGCATCTGCGCGGATCTCCGGGCGGCGAAGCGGTCGCCCGGAGCTTCGCCGCGTGCGCCTGCTGGCCGCGCTCGCCGGCTCGACGGCTCTGCTGGCGGCGCTCGGCGCGCAGGCGCCGGCATCGGCGCTCGCCGCGGCCGCGGCCGCGCGCAAGGCGCCCGCAAGCCAGGAACTGGCGGTTCTGCTGACCGGACACGCGGCTCATCGCCGCCCGCAGCGCGGCTCGCGCGTGCTCGCGACGGTGCCATCCGTACGGCCGATCACGGGCGAGCGCACGACGTTGCCGGTGATCGGGCACGCGCGCAGTGCCGGCGGCGTGGCGTGGCTGCAGGTGATGCTGCCGGGCCGGCCCAACGGCTCGAGCGGCTGGATCGCCAGGCAGGGCACGCGCACCGACAGCACCGGCTGGCGCATCGCCGTCAGCCTCGGCGCGCGGCGCGTGACGGTCTACCGCCGCGGTCGTCGCGATCAGACGCTTCGCCGCGGTCATCGGCAAGCCCTCGACGCCCACGCCGACCGGCCGCTTCTTCGTCGAGGAGACGCTGCGCATGTCCGCCGGCGAGCCCGGCGGGCCGTTCGCGCTGGCGCTCAGCGCGCGTTCAAACGCGCTGCAGGAATTCGAAGGCGGTCCCGGGCAGATCGCGCTGCACGGGCGCGACAACCTCGGCGGCGTGCTCGGCGCGGCCGAATCGCACGGCTGCATGCGCCTGAGCCACCGCGAGCATCTCCTGGCTGGCGCAGCGCATCGGCCCGGGCGTGCCGGTGACGATCTTCGCGCGATGACCTGCGCGCACCCTGGCCGAGCGCCGCGTCGACGGCGCCCGCTCAGCCGATGTGCGTAGTCGGGTCAGGTCGAGCCGGCGAAGATCTCCACGCGCGCCTGGGTGGGGGAGTAGGGTGCGTCGCGTGCGAGCTCATCACGTGCACATCGAGCACGATTTCGACCAGCCGCCCGAGCGCGTGTTCGCCTATCTGGCAGAGCACGAGAACCTCGCCGAGGTGTTCGGCGCGAAGATCACCCGCCTGCGCGACGGCGAAGACGGCGAGCGCAACGGCTCGGGATCGGTGCGCAAGCTGCAGATCGGTCCGCTGCCGCCGTTTGAGGAGACGGTCATCGAGTTCGACGTGCCGTCTCGCATCGTCTACCGCATCACCAAGGGCAGCCCGTTGCGCGGTCACGTCGGCACGATGACCTTCTCGCCGTCGGCGGCGGGCGGCACACGCTTTGTCTATGACATACGCATCGCTTCGCCGATTCCCGGCCTCGCGCCGCTGGTCACCGCGTCGCTGACGCGCTCGATCTCGCGCTCGATGGCCACCGTCGCGCGCGACGCTTAGTGCCTGAGCCATTCGATAATCTCCGCGCATGCGAAGAGCCGGAGTTAATTTCGTAAGCGTCTGTGCGGCCGTGTGTGCGCTCGGCCTGGCTGCCGGTTGTGGCAGTTCGAGCAGCTCGTCGACCACCGCGAGCACCTCCGCAGCCACGCCCGCGACGACGACCGCGGCCACGACGTCGACCGGCGTCTCGCCGAGGATTCCCACGCCGAAGGACTTCACGTGCGCGGAAATCAAGGCCAGCCCGAGCAAGGCGCACGCGGTGGCCGCGCAGGTCGTGAGCGAAATCAAGAAGGCCACGGGCTGGACCGTGCTCGTCAGCAGCGAATTCGCCAACCGCCAGGTCCGCGCAACCTGCGCTGCACGCCGCGCCTAGCGAAGAAGGCTTACATCAACGCCGCGCGCGCCGTCGGCGTCTCGGCGCCGGTGGTCGAAGCACTCGAAAGGGAACGTTGAGCGGCGAGCTGCTCTGATGGTCGACATCGCCGCCGCTCGCGCCGAGGCGGCGACCGTGCGCAGGGCCGACCGTCGCAGACACCTCGGCGATGGCCAAAGCGCTGGCGCGAGGCCTTCTTCGACGACCCCGTCTTCACCTGGGTGCTGCACGACGACCCTCGCCGCATGCGCATCCTGCGACGGGGCTTCGATCTGTTCCTTCGCCGCGTCTGGCTGGCCGAGGAGCAGACCTACACGACCGCGTGCAGGCGCCGGCGCTGCGGTATGGGAGCCGCCCGGAGCATGGAAGCATGGGATCGTCGAGCAGCTGCGGCTGTTGCCGGCCCTGCTGGCGATTTTCTCAAGGCACTCTCCGCGCGTGCTGCGCGCACTGGCCGTGCTCGAATCGGGGCATCCGGCCGAGCCCGAGCATCAACCGCACTACTACCTCGCCTTCCTCGGCGTCGGCCCCCGCCTGGCAGGGGCGCGGGCTGGGCGCGGCGCTGATGGCGCCGGTGCTCGGACGCTGCGATCGCGAGCGCGTGCCGGCCTACCTCGAGGCCTCGACGGCCCGCAATCGCGCGCTCTACGAACGACACGGATTCGTCGTCAGCGGAGGAGTTCGTGCTCGCGTCGGGGCGCACCGCCGCAGTGGCGCATGTGGCGCGAGCCCGGCTAGAGGCGCAGAGCCGGGGCGATCCGCCGCGGAGTTGTGCATGCCTTACCAAACGTGCGCAAAGCTTGACAACAAGCGCATTTGCAATTACGGTCCCAGCGGAATGGGGGCTTGCTAGGGGGCATGCCGCTGGAGGGCAGCGGCGTGCACGGAGGGGACAACTCACCGGCCGAGCGGCTTTCGAAGGTAATGCCCCTGGAGGGGCTCACGCGCTCGGGGTCGTCCGGCCTACGGGCTGAAGGCAAATGGAGGCAACAAATGATCGGAAAGATTCCAACGAGAGCCGCGCGAGTGACTGTGCTGGTTCTCGCGTTGGGCGCGATCTCCGCGCTCACCGCCGGTGCCGCAAGTGCGGCAGAAGTCGTTTACAACTACCTGCCCAGCCCGACGCCCGGCAACCGCCGTTTCGGTAGGCGTTTGAGGCGACGCAGACGGCCGAATTCGGCGGGCAGATCGAACTTGCGGGTACCGCTCGCAAAAACCCGAAGGTGACCGTGCTGATGAGCAGCTGGGCCTGCCAGATCGGGCAGCTGGAACGCGTTCAACTGCAAAACCACGCCGGGCACGAAGTTCCCGGTGCCGATCACGTTCAAGATCTCCGCAGTAGGCCCCGGCGAAACCCAGGGCGCAGTTCTCGCGTCGGGATCGAAAGACTTCTCGATCCCCTATCGCCCATCGGCGAACCCGACCAAGTGCACCGGTACCCACACCGGCGCGTGGTTCAAGGCGGGGAATGCTTCAACGGCAAGGCGGCGAAGATCGCGCTGCCGCTGAAAGCCGCCACCCTGCCCAGCAAGGTGATCGTCACGATCGCCTTCAACACGAGCAACTACGGCACGAGCCCGACGAAATGCAACGAAGTTCCGAACGCCAACTGTCCGGAAGACTCGTTGAACGTCGGCGTGAACGACGGCTTTGAAGAAGCCGAGCCGCAAACCGTCCGTCGGCGCGCTGCCGCTGCCGGCAGAAGCGTACACAAACGGTGCGCTTGAAAACGGATGGGAAGGCTTCCAGCCCGCTGTTCGAGGTGAGCGCCAGCTAACTGCAGACTCGACGAGACAGCGATCTCGTTTCACAGCACTGCAGAGGGCCCGCCGTCACGGCGGGCCCTCTGTCGTTAAGCGGTCCCGCTTGTGACCGCATCCGCAGCGACGGGCGCGCGGTCCTGCCCTGCCTATGCTCGCGTCATGTGCGGGCGCTACACGAACACGGCCGGCGTCGAAGAACTCAACGAACGCTTCAAGGTCCCGTTCCCGGGCGAGCAGGGCACGCGCCGCTACAACGTCGCGCCCAGCGAAGAGGTGCTGGCGATCGTCTCGCCCAAGGGCACGCCCGAAGCGCGGCTGCTGCGCTGGGGCTTGATCCCGCCGTGGGCGAACGACCTCAAGGCGGGCTACAAGATGATCAACGCCAAGCTCGAGACGGTCACGAGCCAGGCCCGCCTATCGCAAGCTGATCCCGCGCGGCTCGCGCCGTGCGCTGCAGATCGCAGACGGCTACTACGAGTGGCTGAAGCCCGAGCGCCGCGACACGCCGCGCCAGCCCTTTCTGTTTCGCGTCGACGGCGGCGTGCCGTTCGCCTTCGCGGCGCTGTGGACGCCCGCGAAGATCGACGGTGATTGGCTGCACAGCGTCGCGCTGCTGACGTGTGACTCCTCGCCCAACCGCGTCGCCGCGGCGATCCACGACCGCATGCCGGTGATCCTCGCCGACGAGGCCGCGCAGCAGGCGTGGCTCGACGACCGCCTCGACGCCTCCGAAGCGCTTGAGCTGTGCGGTGCGCTGGCGCAGTCGCGACTGTCCGCGGCACCGGCCAACCCGGCGGTCAACAAGCCCGACCCCGAGACCGAGGGACCGCAGCTGCTGCACGCGCCCGGCTGAGTCGATCGGCCGGCGCTCGCCCCGCCCTTGAGGTTCGCGCCGTCGCTGCCGATGGGAGGGCATGGGCTGCGATCACTCGGCACTGCGCAGCGGCGGGGCTCGCTATCTGCCGGCGTCCGGCGAGCTGCACCTGATGCTCGTCTGCGACTCGTGCGGCGGCGAATGCGAATCGCTCGGGCGCGTGGAGTACGAGCTGCGCCCGCGGCGCCTGACCGGCCACCTCGCGGAGCTGACTGCGCGCGAGCTGGGGCTCGCCGAGCAGCAGATCGCGCGCGTGCGCTTCGCGGCGCTCGTGTGCGGGCAGTGTCGCGATCAGATCCCGCCGGCGATCCTCTCCAAGCGCGGCCCGCTGGACGAGAGCGAGTGGGCCGAGGTGCACCGTTACCCCGAGCTCGGCGCCGCCCTGCTCGAGGACGAAAACCTGCGCGACATCCGCGAGTGGATCCTCTGTCACCGCGAGCGTCCCGACGGCAGCGGCTACCCGCGCGGGCTGCGCGGCGAGCAGATCCCGCTGGAGGCACGAATCCTTGCCGTCGCCGACGCCTATGCGGCAATCGTCAGCGACCGCGCCCACCGCACGGCGCGCGGTCATGACGACGCGTGCCGAGAGCTCGAACGTTGCGCGGGCACGCAGTTCGACGATCGCGTCGTCGCCGCCTTCCTGACCGCGTCGCAGCGACGCAACCCGCTGCTGACGCGCGCGGCCGCCTGATCCTTCGCGTCGCCCGTCGCATGTTCTAGAAGGCCGGCAAGCGGTACTTGCGGGTCTTCGGGCAGCGCTCCAGCAGGCCGAGTTCGACGAGCGTCAGTGCGTAGCGGTGAGCCGTGCTCGGGCTCATGCCCAGCTCGCCGGCCAGCTCGACGATGCCGCGCTCACTGCCGTCGGGGCCGAACCCCGCCAGCAGCGAGAAGCCGCGCAACAGCGACCGCGACAGCCGCGGGTCGTCGATCTCGCGCGAGAACAGCTCGCCGCCCGCCACACCGGCGCCCGCCTGATCGCCCGCATCGCCGTTGCTGGCGCGCTCGCCGTCGCGCGCTCGCGCGAGTGAGGCGGCGATGATGTTCGCGATGCTCGGAGCGCCCCCGTCGGCGGCGGCGCGCAGAACGGCGTCGACCTGCGTGGGTGAGAGGGCGATCGTGATCGCCGGCTGGTCGCGCTCTGACATGTGGCGATCTTCGCATATGCAGACGATCGTCTACAGGAGTGTTTCTCAGTCGTACACGGTGCGGACCGGGGTCCGGAAATTACGGTTGCACGTGCAATCATTGACCGCATGGCAAGCATCGCCGTGACGCACTTCACCGACCCGGGCTGCCCGTGGGCCTACTCGGCCAGCCCGGCGCTCGCGGTGCTGCGCTGGCGCTACGGCGCTCAGCTGCAGTGGCGGACGGTGACGATCGGCCTGTCGGAGGATCCGCAGCGCTACATCGAGCTCGGCTACACGCCCACGCGCATGGCCGTCGGCAACCTCGCCTTTCGCCGCTACGGCATGCCCTTCGCCGCCGAGCCGCGCGCGCGTGTCGCGGCGACCGCTCGCGCCTGTCGTGCGATCGTCGCCACGCGTCTGCTCGCGCCCGGTCGCGAGCACGACGTGCTGCGCGCGCTGCAGTTCGGCTGGTTCACGACGACGCTCGTGCTCGACGAGGACGCCGACATCGCGACCGCACTGGGCCGCGTCGAGGGCCTGGACGCCGCGCGGATCGTCGCGGCGCTCGACGACGAGGCGACGCTCGCCGCCTACGAGGCCGACAAGGCACTCACGCGCACCGCCGCCGGCGGTCCCACCGACTTTCAGGGCAAGGCGCGCCAGACCGACGGCCCGGTGCGCTTCTCCGCACCGTCGCTGGCCTTCGAGACCGACGGCCGGCGCCTGGAGGCGGGCGGCTTTCAGAGCATCGAGGCATACGACGTGCTGATCGCCAACCTGGACACGACGCTGTCGCGCGAGCCTCCGCCCGAGGATGCCTACGACGCGCTGGTGCGTTTCCCCGGCGGCCTGGTCAGCCAGGAGGTGGCGGCGGTCATGGCGCACAACAACCAGCCCGCCGATCGCGACGCCGCCGAGCGCGCGCTCGTCGAGCTGGCGGGCGCGGGCCGCGCACGTCGCACACCGCTCGGCGACGACGCGCTCTGGCAGCCGGCCTGACCCTCGCGCGGGTGTCCCGCGCACTGCAGGCGCGCATCGATTCACGCGCGCACGCGACGGCGGGTAGCCTGCACCGCTGAGATGACGCTCACGGTCACACTCCCCGACGGAACGGCGCTCGCGCTGGCCGACGGCGCGACGGGCGCCGACGCGGCCGCGTCGATCGGCCCGGGTCTCGCGCGCGCCGCGCTGGCGGTCGAGGTCGGACATCCGGAGGCCGGTCAGGCGCCCGAGCTGCGCGATCTGTCGCGGGCGCTGCCCAACGGCGCGACGCTGGCGATCCTCACCAAGAAGGACGCCGAGAAGGCGCTGGCGCTGATCCGTCACGACACCGCGCACGTGCTCGCCGAGGCGGTGCTCGAGCTGTACGAGGGCGTGAAGATCTCGATCGGCCCGCCGATCGCCGACGGCTTCTACTACGACTTCGAGTTCCCCGACGGCGTGAGCATCTCCGAGGCCGACTTTCCGAAGATCGAAGAACGCATGCGCGCGCACGTCAAGCAGGCCGAGCCGTTCGAGCGCCGCGACGTCACGCCCGCGCAGGCGCGCGAGCGCTTCGCCGGCGAAGGGCAGGACTACAAGGTCGAGCTGATCGACGACCTCGTCGCGCAGGCAGAGTCCGCGCACCCGCCTCGACGACTGGAGTCGGTCTCGCTTTACACCAACGGCCCGTTCACCGACCTGTGCCGCGGCCCGCACGCGCCGAGCACCAAGTCGGTCGGCGCGTTCAAGCTGCAGTCGGTCGCCGGCGCATACTGGCGCGGGGACTCGCAGCGCACGATGCTCACGCGCATCTACGGCACGGCGTTCTTCTCCAAGGAGGAATTGGAGCAGCATCTGGAGCGCATCGAGCTGGCCAAGGCGCGCGACCACCGCAAGCTCGGGCGCGAGCTCGGGCTGTTCACGTTCTCCGACGTCTCGCCCGGGGCCGCCTTCTGGCTGCCGGCGGGCACGACCGTGTTCAACACACTGCTCGGCGTCTCGCGCGAGATGGGCGCCCGGCGCGGCTACAGCGAGGTCAAGACGCCGCAGATCTACGACGCCGAGCTGTGGAAGACCTCGGGGCACTGGGGCAAGTACCGCGAGAACATGTTCACGCTCGACGTCGAGGGGCGCGAGATGGGCGTCAAGCCGATGAACTGCCCCGGGCACGCGCACCTGTTCGGCAGCCAGCGCCACTCCTACCGCGACCTGCCCGTGCGCTACTCAGAGCCGGGCCTACTGCATCGCAACGAGGCCTCGGGCGTGCTTGCACGGACTGCTGCGCGTGCGCCACTTCGCGCAGGACGACGCGCACATCTTCTGCACCGAGGAGCAGGTCCAGCAGGAGGTCTCCGGCTGTCTGGAGATGGCGTTTGCGACCTACCGCCTGTTCGACCTGCAGGTCAGCCTGGAGCTCTCCACGCGCCCCGAGCAGCGCATCGGCTCAGACGAGATGTGGGACCGCGCCGAGGCCAAGCTCGCGGGCGCGCTGGTAGAGCAGGGCCTGGAGTACGAGCTGAACCCCGGAGACGGTGCCTTCTACGGACCGAAGATCGACATGCACATGACCGACTCGCTCGGGCGCTCCTGGCAGCTGGGAACAGTGCAGCTGGACTACTCGATGCCCGAGCGCTTCGGACTGGCCTACACCGGCGCCGACAACAACGAGCACACGCCCGTGATGATCCATCGTGCGCTGTTCGGCTCCTATGAGCGCTTCATCGGCATCATGCTCGAGCACTTCGGCGGCGAGCTGCCGCTGTGGCTGGCGCCGGTGCAGGCGATCGTGCTGCCGGTATCGGATCGTTTCAACGCCTACGCGGCGGGCGTGCGAGACGAGCTGGCGGCGCTCGGGCTGCGCGCGGAGCTCGACGAGCGCAACGAGTCGGTCGGGCGCAAGATCCGCGAGGCCGAGCTGCGCAAGATGCGCTACATGCTGATCGTCGGCGAGCGCGAGCAGGAGCGAGCGTACGGTGTCGGTGCGCGAGCACGGCGGCGGCGACACCGGCTCGGCGACGGTCGCGGAGTTTTGCGAGCGCTTGCAGGGAGAGCTATACTCACCCGCCTTGCAGCCGCAAAAATCTCAAGAGCGCGACGCCTAGCCGCTTGACGCGCGTTCACCACAGCTAGTGCCGGTCCCCCGCAGGTTCGACCGGCGCCCGCCCGAGCGGGACACGACGAGGATCAACGAGCGCATACGCGTTCCCGAGGTCCGACTGATCGACGACGAGGGCAACCAGGTCGGCGTGCTCAAGACGCCCGACGCGCTCGTCTTCGCCCAGGAACGCGACCTCGACCTCGTCGAGGTCGCCCCCGAGGCGCGCCCGCCGGTGTGTCGCGTGCTCGACTACTCCAAGTACAAGTACGAGCAGGCGCAGAAGGTCAAGCAGGCGCGCAAGCACCAGCAGCAGATCACCGTGCGCGAGATCAAGTTCCGCCCGAAGATCGCCGAGCACGACTACGACACCAAGAAGCACCACGTCGAGCGCTTCCTGCGTCACAAGGACAAGGTCAAGGTGACGATCATGTTCCGCGGGCGCGAGGTCACCCACCCCGAGCGCGGCACGGCGATCCTCGACCGTCTCGCCGAGGAGCTCGCCGAGCTTGGCGTGGTCGAGCAGCGCCCGATCCAGGAAGGGCGCAACATGACGATGATGATGGCGCCGTCCAAAGCCGTGCTGTCGGGCAAAGCCGACGGCGAGGAGGCCGCCGACGAGGTGTTCACCGAAGGCGAGCAGGGCGACGTCGCCTCGACCGCGCTGCAGTCGCCGCTGGACGAGGCCGCCGTGGAGGCCGTCGAGACGCCCGAGGCGCGCGCGGAGTCCACCGGCGAGGACGAGGCTGCTGCAGAGGACGACGCGGGCAAGGACACAGAGCCCGCGGCGACGGGCGATTCGCCCGATGAGCAGGGCTCTGGTGAGACCGCGGACGCGTCCGCGGACACCGCCGTGTCATAATCGTCCGCTCGTCATGCCCAAGATGAAGACCCACTCCGGCGCGAAGAAGCGCTTCAAAGTCACCGGCACCGGCAAGGTGCGCGGCCGGCACCCCTTCACGAGCCACATCCTCGAGAAGAAGTCGCCGAAAAAGAAGCGCGCGCTGGGCGGCCCGAAGATGATCAACGCCCACGACGAACCGCGCATCAAGCGGATGCTTGGGGTTGGTAGCAAGTGACGCGCGTCAAGCGTTCAGTCCACGCGCGCAAGAAGCGCCGCGCGACGCTCGAGCTGACCAAGGGCTTTCGCGGCGAGGCGCACTCCAACTACAAGCGCGCCAAGGAGGCGCTGATGAAGGCGGACGCCTACGCCTACCGCGACAGGCGCAACCGCAAGCGCGACTTCCGCCGCCTGTGGATCACGCGCATCAACGCCGCCGCGCGCATCAACGGCATGAGCTACTCGCAGATGATGCACGGCCTGAAACTGGCGGGCGTCGAGCTCGACCGCAAGGTGCTCGCGGACATCGCCGTGCGCGACGCCGACACGTTCCGACGTTTTGCCGAGGTCGCCCGCGAGGCGTCGGCTGCCTGAACCGGCAACCGACATCGAAGCCTCCCGGGCGCCGTTCTCTGAAAGGGACGGCGCTTTTTTTATGCCCGCACCGCACAACACCTTTTCACCGACCCCGATGACACTCATCAGCTCAGATCAGAACCCCAGGCTCAAAGGCGTCAAGCGCCTGGCGACGCGACGCGAGCGTGCGCGCTGCGGACGCTTTGCCGCCGAGGGCGAGGACCTGGTGCTCGCGGCCGCGCGTGCCGGGCGCCCGCTGATCGAGGGCTACCGCCTGGCCGGCTCTGAGATCGGCGGCGCGGAGTTCCACGACGTCGAGGCGCCGGCTCTGCGCGCGGTGTCCACGCTCGGCTCGGGCACGCGCGCGATCGGCGTGTACGAGCAGCGCTGGGGTGAGCCGGTCGGCCCGCTGTGCGTGTACCTGCACGGCGTCGGGCGACCCGGGCAACGTCGGCACGATCCTGCGTTCGGCCGAGGCGTTCGGAGCCTCGTGCGTGGCGCTCGGCCCGCACTGCGCCGATCCGCACTCGCCGAAGGCCGTGCGCGCGAGCATGGGTGCGATCTTCTCCGTGGCGCTCGCGCGCGTGGCCGACGCCGCCGTGCTGCCCGGGCGGCGGATCGCGCTGGTGGCCGAGCGCCGAGCTGCAGCTGTCCGCCGGCGAGCTGGGCGATGCGGACGCCGGCGTGACGCTGCTCGTCGGCGCCGAGCGCGACGGGCTGCCCGAGCAGCTGGTCGCCGCGTGCGATCACAGCGCGCGCATCGCGATCGCCACGGAGTCGCTGAACGCGGCGATGGCGGCGACGGTGGCGCTGTATGAGCTCACGCGTGGCGGCGAGCTCGCCTCGCACTCATCTAGGGTCCGCTCGTCATGATCGAGCGCATCGACGAGCTACGCGTGCAGGCCGAGGCGGAGATCGCCGCGGCGGGCGCACCCGAGGCGCTGCAGGAGCTGCGCGTGCGCTACCTCGGGCGCAAGGCCGAGCTGCCGCAGATGCTGCGCGGCGTCGCGCAGCTGCCGGCCGAGCAGCGCGGCGCGGTGGGCAAGGCCGCAAACCAGGCTCGCCAGGCGCTGGAGGCGCTGATCGAGCAGCGTGCCGAGCAGCTCAACGGCGAGCAGCTGCAGCACGCGCTCGCGGCCGACCGCGTCGACGTCACGCTGCCCGGGGCGCCGCCGCAGCCGGTTGGGCGCCTGCACCTGCTGACGGCGATGCGCCGCGAGCTGGAAGACATCTTCCTCGGGCTCGGTTTCACGGTGATGGAGGGGCCGGAGATCGAGACGGTCCGCTACAACTTCGACGCGCTCAATCACAGCCCGACGCACCCCGCGCGGGCGCGCACTGACACCTTCTACGTAGCGCGTCCCGACCTGCTCGAGCCGGCCGAGCCGCCGCCCGGGCAGCCGCCCTCGCCGCTGGCGGCCGAGGAGCTCGTCCTGCGCACGCACACCTCGCCGATGCAGGTGCGCGCGATGGAGGCACACGCGCCGCCGCTGTACGTGGTGATCCCCGGCCGCGTATACCGCCCCGACTCCGACGCCACGCACACGCCGCAGTTCCATCAGATCGAGGGCCTGGCCGTCGATGAGGACATCACGCTGGCCGATCTGAAGGGGACGCTGCTTGATGTTCGCGCGCGCGGTCTTCGGCGACGTGCGCGACGTGCGCCTGCGCCCGCACTTCTTCCCGTTCACCGAGCCGAGCGTCGAGGTCGACGTGTCGTGCTTTCACTGCGAGGGCAAGGGCTTCCTGCGCGACGGCTCGCGCTGCTACCTGTGCAAGGGCGAGGGCTGGCTGGAGGTGCTCGGCGCCGGCGAGGTCGACCCGAACGTCTACTCCCACGTGCCCACCACCGAGGCCAACGCGCCCGGCTATGACCCGGAGAAGGTGCAGGGCTTCGCCTGGGGCATGGGCGTGGAGCGCATCGCCATGCTCAAGCACGGCGTGCCCGATCTGCGCCTGTACTACGAAAACGACCTGCGCTTCCTGGACCAGTTCTGATGCGCGTCCCGCTGACATGGCTGCGCGAATACTGCGACCCGCCGCTGGACGTGCGCGCGATCGAGCAGCGCCTGACGCTGACCGGCACGAAGGTCGAGGCGATCCACCACCACGGCGTGCCGGATGTCACGGGGTTCGTCGTCGGGCGCATCCTCGACGTTCAGCCCCATCCCGACGCCGACCGCCTGCGCGTGTGCACGGTCGACCTCGGCGCGCGCTCGGGTGATGGCGACGGCGATGGCCCGGCGACGATCGTGTGCGGCGCGCCAAACGTGGCGAGCGGACAGACGGTCGCCGTGGCGACGCCGGGTGCGATGATGCCCGACGGCGCTAAGCTCAAGCGCGCCAAGCTGCGCGGGGTCGTCTCCGAAGGGATGATCCTCGCCGAGAACGAGCTTCAGATCGGCACCGGCGGCGAGGGCATCATGCGTGCTCGACGAGCTGACGCTCGACGCGGAGTTTGCGCCGGGTACGCCGCTGGCCGAGGTGCTGGCGATCGGCGACGACGTGCTCGAGCTGGAGATCACGCCCAACCGTCCCGACTGCCTGGGCGTTTACGGCGTGGCGCGCGAGCTGCACGCGGCGACGGGCGCCGAGCTTGCCGGCGAGCCGTGGCTGGACGACCCGGGCTCGCAGGGTGCACTCGCCGGCGCCGAGGTGGTCGTGCAGTGCCCGGAGCTGTGCCCGCGCTTCACCGCGCGCGTCTTCGAGAACGTGAGGATCGGCCCGTCGCCGCCATGGCTGAAGGCGCGCCTGATGGCCGCCGGGCAGCGGCCGATCAACAACGTGGTCGACATCACCAACTACGCGATGCTGCTGACCGGCCAGCCGCTGCACGCCTTCGATCTCGATCGCGTGGCCGGGGCGAGGCTGACCGTGCGCCGCGCTGGCGAGGGCGAGCAGGTGCAGACGCTCGACGGCCAGACGCGCGCGCTGGACTCGGGAATGGTCGTGATCGAGGACGCCGAGGGCCCGACGTCGATCGCCGGGCTGATGGGCGGCGCGCGCTCGGAGGTGTCCGAGCAGACGACGCGCGTGCTGCTGGAGGTGGCCACGTGGGACGGTCCGGCAATCCACCGCGCGTCGTGGGCGCTCGGGCTGCGCAGCGAGGCCTCGTCGCGCTTTGAGAAGGGCCTCGCGCCGGAGCAGTGCATGCACGCTCAGGCCGTCGCCACGCGCCTGCTGATCGACTGCGCGGGCGCGCAGCCTGCTCCGGGGACGATCGACGTTGCCTGGCAGCCCGCCGAGCCGAGCGTGCTGCGCCTGCGCGAGGCACGCGTGCAGGCGATCCTCGGCGTCGCGGTGCCCGCGTCGCGCCAGGCGGAGATCCTGAGCGCGCTGGACTTCGCCTGCGAGCCGGCGACCGATGGGCTCGACGTGACGGTGCCCGCGCTGCGGCGCAACGACGTCACGCGCGAGGTGGATCTGATCGAGGAGGTCGCGCGGATCGACGGCGTCGACCGGCTGCCGGCGACGCTGCCCGCGCGCCGCGGTGCCGCGGGCATGCTCACGCACGCCCAGCGCGTGCGCCGCGCCGCCGAGGACGCGATGGCCGGACGCGGCCTGCGCGAGATCGTCGGCTGGAGCTTTGCCGAGCCGCAGCTGCTCGACCGCCTGCAGCTGCCGGCCGACCATCCGATGCGCAACGTCGTGCGCCTGGAGAACCCGCTGTCAGACGCGCAGTCGATCATGCGCCCGACGCTGCTCGGGTCGCTGCTGGACGCCGCCCGCCACAACGTCGCGCGCAACGGCCCGGACATCGCGATCTTCGAGTCGGGCACCGTCTATCGCGCGGCCGAGCCGGGCGACGCCAGCGCCGCCGACGAACACCACGCCCTGGGGGCGCTGCTCAGCGGCTCGCTCGCGCCGCGCTCGTGGCGCGGCGAGACGCCGCAGGCCGACTTCTTCGCCGCCAAGGCGCTGCTGGAAGCGCTGCTCGGCCAGCTGCACGTGCAGTGGTCGGTGCGCGCGCAGACGTGGCCCTTTCTGCACCCGGCGCGCAGCGCCGCCGTGCTCGCGGGCGAGCAGCCGCTCGGCTTCGTCGGCGAGCTGCACCCGCTCGTCGCGGGCGCGTGGGATCTGCAGCGCACGGCCGCATTCGCGATCGACCTGGGCAAGCTCGCGGCCGCGGCGCCCGAGGCGATCGCCTTCCAGCCGTTCGCCGCGGTGCCGCCGCTGCGCCAGGATCTGGCCGTCGTGCTCGGCGACGACGTGCCGGCGGCGCAGGCGCTCGCGGCCGCCCGCGCGGCGGGCGGTGAGATGCTCGACGACGTGAGCGTGTTCGACGTGTACTACCGGCGAGCAGGTCGGCGAGGGCCGGCGCTCGCTGGCGCTCGCGCTGTCCTTCCGCGCACTCGACCGCACGCTGACCGACGAGGACGTCGCGCCGGCGCGCGAGCGCATCGTCGCGGCGCTGGGCGAGCTGGGCGGTGAGCTGCGTGGCTGACGAGGCCGGCCACGCAGCGCTTCGCGGCCGGCTCGCCGCGCGTGATCGTCGCCGGCGCGACGGGCTTTGCAGGCGCGCTGGCGGCGCACCTGCTGTGGCGCCATCCGCGCTTTGAGCTGGTCGCGGTCACGGGCGCTCGGAGGTCGGTAGGCGCGTCGACGAGCTGTATCCGCGCTACCGCGTGCCGCTTCAGATCGCCGAGCTCGACCTCGACGCCTACGGGGGGCTCGACGCGGCGATCGTCGCCTACCCGCACGCCGCGGCGGCGCCGACGGTCGCCGAGCTGCGCGAGCGCGATGTGCGCGTGGTCGATCTGAGCGCCGACTTTCGCCTGCGCTCGCTGGCGACCTACGAGCAGTGGTACGGCGAGCACCCGCGCCCGCAGCTGCTCGCGCGAAGCCGTCTACGGGCTGACCGAGCTGCACCGCGAGCGCATCGCCGGCGCGGGCATCGTCGCCAACCCCGGCTGCTACCCGACGGCCTCGCTGCTCGGCCTCGCGCCGCTGGCGCGCGCCGGGCTGATCGCCGACGTGGTGATCGACGCCAAGCAGGGCATCTCGGGCGCGGGACGCGCGTTCGACGACACGACGCACCTGTCGATGGCCGGCGAGAACATCCTCCCCTACAAGGTCGCCGAACACCGCCACACGCCGGAGATCGAGGAGCAGCTCGCGCCGCTGCGCGCCGGCGCCGGCGCAGGACGACGAGCTGGCGGTGCTGTTCCAGGCGCATCTCGTGCCGCTGGACCAGGGCGAGCTGGCCGACTGCTACGTGACGACCACGCGCAGGGTCGACGACGCCGAGCTGGGCGAGCTGTTCGCAGCCGCCTACGCGCACGAGCCGTTCGTCGAGGTCGCCGCCGCGCCGCCGGGCACGCGCGACGTGCTCGGCGACGAACTACTGCCGCGTGTTCGCCAAGGCCGACCCGCACAGCGGCAAGGTGGTCGTGCTGTCGGCGATCGACAACCTGTGGAAGGGCACGTCCTCGCAGGCCGTGCAGAACCTCAACGTGATGTTCGGCCTGGCCGAGACGGAGGGGCTGACATGAGCAGCGAGTCCGTCGCCGCCCGCACCCGGCACGTCGGCCGCACCGCCGCCGCAGCCGTTCTTTCACTCGCGCTGGGTGCCCGCGCCGCCGCACGTCACCGACGTCGGCCCCGACGGCGGGCTGCCGGGCGGCTTTCGCGCAGCCGGCGTCGTGTGCGGGATCAAGCCGAGCGGCAACCCAGACGTCGGCGTGCTCGTGTGCGACGCCGAGACGCCGGTCAGCGCGGCGCGCTTCACGGCCAGCGGCACGCCGGCCGCGCCGGTGCTCGTCAGCCAGGAGCGCTGCCGGCTTGATGCGCTGCGCGCGGTGCTGGCGAACTCCGGCTGCGCGAACGCGGCGACGGGTGGGCGCGGGCTGGACGACGCCGCAAAGACACAGGGCGCGGCGGCGATGGCGCTGGGCGTCGACCCGGCGGAGGTCGCGCTGGCCTCGACCGGCGCGATCAGCCACCACCTGCCGGTCGAGCCGATGCTCAAGGGGATTCTCGCGGCCTCCACGCAGCTGCAGCGCGGCGGCGACGGGGCCTTCCAACAGGCGATCCAGACAACCGACCTGACCGAGAAGCGCGCGACGCTCGACGTGGCGCTGCCCTCGGGAACTGTGCGCCTGACCGCGCAGTGCAAGGGCGCGGGGATGATCTCGCCGAACTTCGCGACGATGCTGTGCTTCGTGCAGACCGACGCGGAGCTGTCGCCCGAGACGGCCGAGCTGCTGTTGAGCGTGTGCGTGCAGCGTTCGTTCGATCGCGCGTCGGTGGACGGGCAGCTGTCGACGAACGACACGGCGATCCTGATGTGCTCGGGCGCCAGCGGCGTGCGCGTGGAGCCGGCCGGCGAGGACGAGCTGCGCCTCGGCGAGGCGCTGGACGCGCTGCTGCGCCAGCTGGCGATCATGATGGTCGCCGACGGCGAGGGCGCGCAACGCATCGCGCGCGTGGTCGTGCGCGGTGGGCACCTGCCCGGCGCCGAGGCGGTCGCCCGGGCGGTCGCCAACTCGCCGCTGGTGAAAACGGCGCTGCACGGCGGCGACCCGAACTGGGGGCGAATCGTGCAGGCGGTCGGCGCGGCGCTGCCCGGCACCGCGCCGCTGGCAGTCGACGTGTCGATCGAGGGGATCCGCGTCTGCGCCGGCGGCGCGGCGATCGCTCACGACGAGCTGTCGGTCGTCGAGGCCGTGCAGGCCAAGGAGCTCGAATACGAGATCGGCCTGCCGGGCGAGGGGGCCGAAACGGAGGTCTTCTTCTCGGATCTGGGACACGAGTACATCCGCATAAACGCCGAGTACACCACGTGATGGGAGTCCAGAAATGCGCGACGTAGGCACGCTGCTGGAGGCGCTCCCGTACATCCGGGACTTCCACGGCAAGACGGTGGTGATCAAGTACGGCGGCGCGGCGATGGAGGACCCGGCGCTGCGCGAGGAGTTCGCACGCGACGTGGTGCTGCTCAAGTACGTCGGCCTGAACCCGATCGTCGTGCACGGCGGCGGTCCTGAGATCAGCGCGTACATGGAGCGCCTGGGTATTCCGATCGAGTTCGTGGGGGGGCTGCGCGTGTCCAGCGAGGACACCGTCGAGGTCGCGAAGATGGTCTTGATGGGAAAGATCAACAAGGAGATCGTTTTGCGCTTGAACCGCCACGGCCAGCCCGCTGTCGGGCTGTGCGGCGATGACGGATCGCTGTTCCGTGTCGCCCGGCGCTCTGCTCCTGACGGCGAGGACATCGGCTTCGTCGGGCGCATCGAGCGCGTCAACATCGGCGTGATCGAGCACGTGGCCAGCGACTACATCCCGGTGATCGCGTCGGTCGGCGCCGACCGTGAGGGGCTCTCCTACAACGTCAACGCCGACGAGGCGGCCGGCGCCGTGGCGGGCGCGATGGGCGCCTACAAGGTGATCTTCCTGACCGACGTTCCGGGGTGGCTGAAGGACCCCGCCGACCCGCAGAGCCGCATCGCGAAGGCAAGCGCCGAGCAGGTGCGTGATGCGCTGCCACAGCTGGCCGGCGGTATGCGCCCGAAGCTGAGCGCGTGCGTCGATGCGATCAACGCGGGCGTCAGCGCCGCGCACATCCTCGACGGGCGCACGCCGCACTCGCTGTTGCTGGAGCTGTTCACCGATGAGGGGATCGGCACGATGATCGAAGCCGCCCCGTGACTCTTTCCGAGCTGCAGGAGCTAGAGGGCGAGAGCGTGATCGCGTCCTACGCGCGGCTGCCGGTGGAGTTCGTTCGGGGGGAGGGGTCGCGGCTGTGGGACGTGGACGACAACGAGTACCTGGACTTCCTCTGCGGCATCTCGGTGACGAGCCTCGGGCACTGTCATCCGCGCGTCGTGGCGGCGGTGCGCGAGCAGGTGGGCACGCTGATGCACACGAGCAATCTCTTCTACACAGAGCCGGCGATGCGGCTGGCCTCGCGCTTGTCGCATTCGAGCCTCGGCGGCAAGGTGTTCTTCTGCAACTCCGGTGCGGAGGCCAACGAGGCGGCGATCAAGCTCGCGCGCAAGGCGCGCCCGGCTGGCGACTTCGTGGTCTTGCTGGGGGCCTTTCACGGGCGCACGTACGGCTCGCTGTCGGCGACCCCGCAGGAGTCCAAGCAGGCGCCGTTCGCGCCGCTCGTGCCGGGGTTTCGCGCGGTCGAGCCGACCCCGGCGGCGATCGCCGGCGCGGTCGACGCGCAGACGGCTGCGGTGATCGTCGAGCCGATCCAGGGCGAGAGCGGCGTGCACGTGCTCTCCGACGAGTGCCTGCGCGCGGCGCGGGCGGCGTGTGACGAGCACGGCGCGGCGCTGATCTTCGACGAGATCCAGTGTGGCATGGGCCGCACGGGCACGCTGTGGGCCTATGAGCAGACCGACGTTCGCCCCGACGCGCTGACGACCGCCAAGGCACTCGGCGGCGGGCTGCCGATCGGCGCGCTGGTCACCGGCGGGCGCCTGGCCGACGTGCTCTCGCCCGGCGACCACGGCTCGACTTTCGCGGGCGGCCCGGTTGTCGCGCAGGCGGCGCTGGCGGCGCTGGAGCTGACCGAAGACGAGGCGCTGCTGGCAAATGTGCGCGAGCGCGGCCGTCAGCTCGCGGCAGGCCTGCGGGGCTTCGCGCACGTGGTCGCTGTGCGCGGGCGCGGGCTGATGCTCGCGGCGGAGCTGGATGTCGCCGCGCCGGAGGCGATGCGGCGCCTGCTGGTCGAGCAGCGGCTGGTCACGAACGCCACAGGGCCCACCTCGCTGCGCCTGCTGCCGGCGTTGAACGTTTCGGCGGACGAGGTCGACGAGGCGCTGGCGCGCCTGGCCGCCGTCCTGGAGAGCTGAGGCGTGCGACGGGAGCTTCCGGGCGGCTTTGAGCTCGACGACGAGCGCACGCGCATCGACGTCGATGCGGTGCACGAGTTCATCAGCACGCAGTCCTATTGGGGCCTGGGCCGCGCGCGCGAGCAGGTCGTGCGTGCGATCGAGGGCTCGACGCGCGTGCTCGGGCTGTATCGCGACGACGGTTCGCCCGACGGCGAGCAGGTCGGCTTCGCGCGCGGCGTATCCGATGGGATGAGCGTCGCCTATCTCGCCGACGTGTACGTGGTGGGCACCCACCGCGGCAACGGGCTCGGCCTGGCGCTGGTGCGCGAGATGGTCGAAGGTCCGCTCGACGGGGTGCGCTGGATGTTGCACACCGCCGACGCACAGTCGCTGTACGCCAAGCTCGGTTTCGTCGAGGACCAGCCGCCCTACCCGCTGATGGAACGCCCGCCCGGCGGTGGCACCGCGCGCGCGACGACCCGCCGCTAGCCTTCCCCGCCCGTGAGCTCCAGCCCGATCAGCGCGCAACCCACGGCCTCCTACGAGGCCGACCCAGCCTCCGTGCACCGCGTGCTGCTGCTGTACTCGGGCGGGCTGGACACGAGCGTGATGCTCAAGTGGATCCAGGACGAGTACGGCGCCGAGGTCGTCTGTCTGACCGTCAACCTCGGCCAGCCGGGCGAGGATTACGGGATCATCGAAGGCAAGGCGCTGCACCTCGGGGCGCTGGCGTGTCACGTGGTCGACGCGCGCGAGCAGTTCGCCGAGCAGTTCGTCGTGCCCGCGATCAAGGCCAACGCGCTGTACGGCGGCGGCTACCCGCTGTTCACCGCGCTCGGGCGGCCGCTGATCGCCAAGCTCGCTGTGGACTACGCGCGCAGCTCCGGCTGTGACACGATCGCCCACGGCTGCACCGGCAAGGGCAACGACCAGGTGCGCATCGAGGCGACGATCGCCACGCTGGCGCCGGAGCTGAAGGTGATCGCGCCGGTGCGCTCGTGGCAGATGGGCCGCGAGGAGGAGATCGCCTACGCGCGCGAGCACGGCATCCCGGTCAAGGGCGGCACCGAGGCGGCGCCGTACTCGATCGACGACAACCTGTGGGGGCGCTCATCGGAGGGGCGCTGGATCGAGGACCTCGAGCACGCGCCCGAGGACGACGTGTTTCAGCTAGTCACGCGACCCGAGGAGGCGCCCGACGAGCCCGAGACCGTGACCGTCGAGTTCGATGCCGGCGTGCCCGTGGGCCTGAACGGCACGCGCCTGGAGCTGGTCGACCTGCTCGAAGCCACCGCGCAGATCGGCGCGCGCCACGGCGTGGGCATCGTCGACCACATCGAGGATCGCATCGTCGGGCTGAAGGTGCGCGATATCTATGAGGTGCCCGCCGCGGCGATCCTGCTGCCGGCCCATCACGAGCTCGAGCGGCTGGTGTGCACTATCCACCAGAACCAGTTCAAGGCCCAACTGGACCACCAGTGGGCCTACCTCGTCTACGCGGGCCTGTGGTGGGAGCCGCTACGCGGCGACCTCGACGCCTACATGCAAGAGGTCAACAGCCGGGTCACCGGGACGATCGGCATCAAGCTCTACAAGGGCCACGCGCGGGTCGTCACGCGCTCCTCGCCCAACGCCGTGTACGACGCCGCATTGGCCTCGTTCTCGCAGTCGGGCGGCCTGTTCTCGCAGACCGCTTCGCCGGGCTTCATCGAGCTGTGGTCGCTGCAGTCGCGCATGGCCTGGCGCCTGCGCAACGAGCAGGACGGCGATTAGCCGCATCCCGAGCCCCAGCGCCAAGGCAGGCGGCTGCCGTCGCGCGCCGCGGGGTAGGATCAGCGACGTGAACGGAAACGGCTACAAGCTGCTCGGCTTCGCTGTCTGGCGTGGCGGCAAGTGGTACGTCCGGCGCAAGTTGCCCTCACGGCGGCGGACGGCCGTCGGCACCCTCGGCATGGTCGCCGCGGCCGGCGCAGCAGCGCTCGTAGTACGCCGTGTCGCGGGCTGAATGCGAGCGATTGCCGCGCCGCGAGCCGTCCGGCTCCCGGCGTAGCTTGCCGCCATCGTGATCGCCGAAGGCAACGAGACCCCCGGTGGCGGGTCGGGCGGCACGCCCGAGGGCAGAGGGCGCCCTGGTGAGAGCGACCTCTTCACCGAACGCCGCGCGCGCCGCGCGGCGGAATCCGGCGAGCACGCGTTGACGCTTCGCGCGGAGGCCGCCGAGGCCACGGTGCGCACGCTGGAGACGCACGTCGCCAGCCTGCAGCAGCGTCTCGGCGACGCCGAGCAGGAGAGCCGGCGGATCGCCGACCTGCTCGACGCCGAACGCGCGCCACGACACTCAGAACGTGCCGAAGACTCCCGCGACGCGCCGCCGGCACGCGAGCCGGCGCTGCAGCGCGAGCTGCAACGTGCCTCCCAGCGCGAGTACGCCGAGCAGCGCCTGCGTGTGGAGGCCGAAGATCGCAGCTTCGAGCTCGAACGCGAGTCGCGAGCGGAGATCGAGCGCCTGGGCCGGCGTCTGAGCGCGAGCGAGCGCGAGGCACAGGCGCTGGGCGCGCGACTGGAGGTCGTCCAGCGCGAGCTGGCCGAAGCCGAGCAGGCGGCAGCCACCGAGCGCAGCGGCTTGCTGCGCTCCGAGCGCGCCCTGCGCTCGCGCCTGAGCGAGCTGGAGGGCACGGCGCTGGAGCTGCACGGCGCGCTGGAAGCCGAGCGCGCGGCGCGCAGGCGTGCCGAGTACCTGCTCGACGCCCTGCGCGAGGCCCAGCGCGGCGCGCTGGGATTGCTCGGCGGCCTCGCCGACACGATCGCGCGCCTGCGCGACTCCATGCTCGCTGTGGCCCCGCCCGCCGCGGCCGAGCCGCCGCCTGTCGCGCCCGCGCCCGAACCCCAGCCCGCGCCCGAACCCCAGCCCGCGCTTGCTCGCGCGCCCGCTCCGCCCCCTGCAGCGCCACAACCCTCGCTCGGTGCCGCGGTCGCGGCAGCCGCGTCACCTGCCGAGCCGGCCGCCGAGCCGCCCTCGCAACTGCGCGGCGGCGTGTCCTCGCCGAGCGCCTCCGACGTTACCGAGGAGGTGCGCAGCGCCGAGATGGCCGAGGCGCTGGCCGCCGCGGTGGAGCGCCTGCGGGCGCGCGTCGAGCAGCAGGAGGAGCACGTCGCGCCGGTCGGCAAACCCGCCGTGAGGCGCCAGGCGCACAAGCACAGCATGTCGCTGATCGGGCGCACCAGGCTGGCTCTGCGCGCCCGCAGAGAACGTCGCAAACAGCGACGCGCGGGCTGATCGCACCCCCTCGGTCCGCCGCCGCGATCCATACGATCAACAGACGTTGACCGAGCCAGCCTGCGCCCACCTGCACGTCCACTCCGAGTACTCGCTGCTCGACGGCGCATGCAAGATCGAAGCGCTCGCCGAACGCGCCGCACAGTTCGGACAGCCGGCCCTCGGACTGACCGACCACGGAGTGATGAACGGCGCCGTCGAGCTCCACATGGCGTGCGCCAAGCACGGCGTCAAGCCGATCGTCGGCTGTGAGATCTACCTGGTCGACGACCACACCGCGCGGGGACCGGGCCGGACGGAGCGCAACCACCTCACGCTGCTGGCCGCCAGCGACAAGGGCTACCGCAACCTGGTGAAGCTGTCCTCGGCGGGCTTCCTGGACGGACTTCAGCGTGGCAAGCCGTCGGTCGACATGGGACTCGTCGAGCGCTACTCCGAGGGCGTGATCGCGCTCACGGGCTGTCTGGCATCGCGCTTCTGCCAGCGCCTGCTCGACGACCGTGTCGATGACGCGCGCGCACACGCCGACGACCTGCGCAACGTGTTCGGCCCCGACAACGTCTACTTCGAGCTGCAGAAGAACGGACTGGCACCGCAGGAGAAGTGCAACGAGGGGATCGTCAAGATCGCCCGCGAAGTCGGCGGCAGCCTGGTCGGTACGGGCGACGTGCACTACCTGCGCCGCGAGGACTACGACCACCACACGGCTCTGCTGTGCGTGCAGACCAAGAGCACGATCGCCGCGCCGAAGCTGACGTTCGACACGAACGAGTTCTACCTGCGCGACAGCGGCGAAATGATCGCGGCCTTCGCCGAGTGGCCCGAAGCGATCGCCAGCACGCTGGAGATCGCCGAGCGCTGCAACGTCGAGCTGGAGCTTGGCAAGCAGCTGATCCCCAGCTACAAGACGCCCGATCAGACCAGCGAGCAGGAGTACCTGCGCGCCCGCGTGCAGGAGGGGATGCGCCTGCGCTACGGCGACCCGGCGCCGGCCGAGGCGATCGAGCGGATGGAGATGGAGCTCGGCGTGATCGACCGCATGGGCTTCAACGCCTACTTCCTGATCGTCTGGGACTTCGTCAAGTACGCCAAGGAGAACGGCATCGCCGTCGGTCCCGGGCGCGGCTCGGCGGCCGGCTCGATCGTCTCCTACTGCCTGTCGATCACCGACGTCGACCCGCTCAAGTACGACCTGCTGTTCGAGCGCTTCCTCAACCCCGAGCGCGTGTCGATGCCGGACATCGACATCGACTTCTCCGTGCGCGGCCGCGAGCGCGTGATGCGCTACGTGACCGAGAAGTACGGACGCGAGTCGGTCGCGCAGATCGTCACGTTCGGCAAGATGTTCCCGCGCGCCGCCACGCGCGACGCAGCGCGCGTGCTGGGCTTCGACTACGGCATGGGCGATCGCCTGGCCAAGCTGATCCCCGACCCGATCATGGGCCGCTCGCCGTCCTTCGAGGACTGCCTCAAGCAGGGCCAGCCGCTGCGCAAGGCATGCGACGAGGACGCGAACGCCAAGCAGATCGTCGACGTCGCACAGGGCCTGGAGGGGATCGTTCGCAACTCCTCGATCCACGCCGCGGCAGTCGTCATCGCCGACCGCCCGCTGACCGACATCGTGCCGCTGCAGCTTGCCGACGCCGGCACCGACGAGAACGGCAACAAAGTCTTTCGCACCGTCACGCAGTTCTCGATGAAGCCGATCGAGGCGATCGGCATCTTGAAGATGGACTTCCTCGGGCTGCGCAACCTCGACGTGATCGAGGACGCGCTGGACATCATCGAGCGCTCCAGCGGGCAGCGCCCGGACATGACGACGCTGCCGCTTGACGACCCGCGCACGTATGAGATGCTCGCCGCCGGCGACTCCACCGGGGTCTTCCAGTTCGAGTCCGAGGGCATGCGCGACGCTCTGAAGAAGGTCAAACCCGACGAGTTCAACGACCTCGTCGCGCTCGGCGCGCTGTATCGCCCGGGGGCGATGGACCAGATCCCCGTGTACGCCAAGGGCAAGCGCAACCCGCAGGCGATCTCCTACCCCGACGAGCGCCTGCGCCCGATCCTCGAATCCTCCAAGGGCGTGATCCTCTACCAGGAGCAGGCGATGCAGATCTCCACCGAGCTCGCCGGCTTCTCGGGCGCCAAGGCCGACGACCTGCGCAAGGCGATCGGCAAGAAGAACCGCGCGGCGATGGCCTCGCTGAAGCCGGAGTTCGTCGAAGGCTGCCGCGCGTCGAAGACGAGCTCGGAGGTGATCGAGTTTCTCTGGCAGACCAACGAAAAGTCGGCCGACTACTCCTTCAACAAGAGCCACGCCGCCTGCTACGCGCTGATCTCCTACCGCACCGCCTGGCTGAAGGCCAACTTCCCCGCCGAGTACATGGCGGCGCTGATCTCCTCGGTGATGTCGACGAAGGACAAGGTGCCGTTCTTCGTCGCGCGCTGCGAGGAGATGGGGATCGAGATCCTGCCGCCCGACGTGAACCTCTCCGATCACGAGTTCACTGTCGTCGAAGGCAACATCCGCTTCGGCCTGGACGCCGTCAAGGGCGTCGGCTATCAGGCCGTCGAGGCGATCAAACGGGCGCGCGAGGAGGGCGGCGAGTTCAAGTCGCTGTGGGACTTCTGCGAGCGCGTGGACAACCGCACGGTCAACAAGAAGGCGATCGAGGCGCTGATCAAGTGCGGCGCGCTCGGCTCGACCAAAGCCAGCCGCAAGGGCATGCTCGAAGTGCTCGAGCAGGCTCAGGCCTCCGGCCAGAAGGCCCAGCAGGACGCGCTGATCGGTCAGGGCTCGATCTTCGACCTCGCCGAACCGGGAGCCTCACCGGCTGCCGAGGCGAGCGCCGCGCCCGGCGCGGGCCTTGCGCGTCCGGTGCATCCGCCGATCTCCTCCGAGGAGTACGACCAGGCCGAGCTGCTGGCGGTGGAGAAGGAGGCGATCGGCCTGTTCATCTCCGCGCACCCGCTCAAGCCGCTGCGCGAGGCGCTGCGCGCTCGCGCGGACTGTCCGCTGGCCGCGCTTGCCGACCGCCGCGACAAGGACTGGGTGACGGTCGGCGGGATCATCGTCGAGGCCAAGCGCATCCGCACGAGAAACGGCGACCCGATGATGTTCGCAACGCTCGACGACCTCGCGGGAGCGTCGAGATGCTCGTCTTCGGCAAGGCGCTGGCGGAGTACGAGTCGGCGCTGGCGGTCGACGAGGTCGTGCTCGTCAAGGGCCGCGTCGATCACAAGGAAGCGGGCAAGACGTGCTTGATCGTGCAGAGCGTCGAACGCTTCGCGCCGTCGGCGGAGGAGATCGAGCAGGCGCGCGCGAAGTCCGACGCATCGGCACAGCGCAACAGGGCCGCCGCGCGCGCTGGCCGAGCCCGTGCATCTGCGTGTGCATGCGAGCGCGCTGGGCATGGGGCTGATCGAAGACCTCAAGCACGCGATCGAGGACTTCCCCGGCGCGGCCGGAGATCGTGCTCGATGTCGACACGAGCACCGGCACGCGCCGGGTGCAGGCTCGGCGAGGCCTTCCGCGTGCAGCACACGCCGACGCTGCGCGCCGAGCTCGAACACGCGCTTGCGCCGACATGCCGTCGGCCGGCCACGCGCCTAGCAGCGGCCGGCCTCGCTGGCTCGATCCGCTTGGCGACTCGCTCACTGCGCCTTCGACGCTTGCGGGCCTGCGATGCCCCTGCTTGCGCAGGCGCTTGGCCAGTGCGACTTCCTTGCGCGACGGGCCTTCGCGGTTCTCGCCGGCGTCTCGAGGATGCACGGGAGCTTCTGCAGCGACGGGCGCCGAGAGGAAGGCCGCGCAGCCCTTGCGCCCGAGCTCGCCGGCGCCGACGTTGGCGTGGCGGTCGCGGTTGGAGCCGAGCGGGCGTCTGCGAGTCGTTGAGGTGCAGCGAGCGAACGACCTTGCGCCCGAGCTTGCGCGTGCTCTCGCGCAGCACCGCGGCCATGCCGTCGGTGCTGCGGATGTCATAGCCGGAGGCGAGCAGGTGGCAGGAGTCCAGGCACACGCCCAGCCGCTTGTCCGACGCCGGCGGCGTCGATCAGCGCGGCGAGCTCCTCGAAGGAGCGCCCGAGCGTGCCGCCGGCGCCGGCGGTGTTCTCCAGGTGCAGCTCGCACCCCTCGCTGTCGGCGAGCGCCTGCGGCGATCGTCTTGCCGGCGCGGGCGATCGCCTCGCCGACGTGCCCCTGCTTGGCCGAGCCGGGATGCAGCACGACGGCGCTTGCGCCGATCGCCTGGCCGACGCGCAGCGAGTGCGTCAGCGAGGCCAGCGATTTGGCGCGGATGTCGTTGTCGTCGGAGGCGCAGTTGAGCAGGTAGACGGCGTGGATCAGCACGGCGTCGATCGGGCTGTCGGCCATCGCCTCGCGAAACGCCGCGACGTCCTCGTCGCGGTAGGTGCTCGGCTTCCACATGCGCGGCGACTGGTTGAAGATCTGGATCGCCTCGCAGCCGCGCTCGACGCCGCGCTCGATCGCCTTCGGCAGGCCGCCCGCGGGCGAGACGTGGGCTCCGATTAGCATGCGAGCGGATTATGAGGGTTCGCTTCGCACCATCGCCCACCGGGGCGCTGCACATCGGCGGCGCGCGCACGGCGCTGTTCAACTGGCTGCTCGCGCGCCACTTCGGCGGCACGATGGTGCTGCGCATCGAGGACACCGACCGCGAGCGCTCGACGCCGGAGAACGTCGAGCAGATCCTCGACTCGCTGCGCTGGCTGGAGCTCGACTGGGACGAGGGCCCGATCATGCAGACCGACCGCACGCCGCGCCACGGCGAGGCGCTGCAGGCGCTGCTGGACGCCGACCTCGCCTACCGCTCGAACGCGACCGCCGAGGACGTCAAGGCCTACAAGCAGCTGCACGGCGCCGAGCGCGGCTTTCGCGGCGAGCCCGAGGCCACGGGCGCGGTGCGCCTGCGCGTGCCCGACGAGGGCGCGACGGTCGTGCACGACGCGATCCGCGGCGACACGCGCTTCGAGCACGTGCACATGGACGATCCGGTGATCGCCCGCGCGGACGGCTCGGTGCTCTACAACTTCGCCGTCGCGATCGACGACCTCGACGCGCAGATCACGCACGTCGTGCGCGGCGAGGACCACCTCTCGAACACGCCCAAGCAGCTGCTCGTGCTCGAGGCGGCGAAAGCGGTCGGCTTCGGCGAGCGGCGCGCCGCTGCCGATCTACGCGCACCTGCCGCTGCTGCACGGCGCCGGACGGCAAGAAGCTCTCAAAGCGCCACGGCGCGGCCTCGGTCGGCGAGCTGCGCGAGGCGGGCTATCTGCCGGCGGCGGTGCGCAACTACCTGGCGCTGCTCGGCTGGGGCGCGGGCGACGACCAGACGGTGCTCTCGACCGCGGAGCTGATCGAGCGCTTCACGCTGGAGCACGGTCAGCCGCAACCCGGCGCGCTTCGACGAGGTCAAGCTGCGCTGGCTCAACGGCGTCTACATCCGCGCGCTGCCGCTCGAGCGAGCTCGTCGAGCGCTCGGCGAGTACCTCGATGCCACTGGCCATGCGGGATTGCGCGATGACCAGCGCTTTGCGCGGGCGGTCGAGATCAGCCAGGAGAAGATCCACACGCTCGCCGACTTCTGGCCGCTGGCGGGCCGCTGCTCGACGGGTCCGGTCGACGATCCCAAGGCGCGCGAGCGTGGCTGGGCGAGGAGGGCCGGGCGATGCTCGCCGACGTGCGCGCGGCGCTCGCCGGCTGCGCCGAGCTTCGACGAGGCGGCCGTCGCGCAGGCGCTCGAAGCGGCTCGTCGCAGCGCGCGCGGTCAAGCCGCGCGAGGTCTACCAGCCGCTGCGCGTGGCGATCTGCGGCACGACGGTCTCGCCGGGCATCTTCGAGAGCGTCGCGCTGCTCGGGCGCGAGGAGACGCTGCGCCGCATCGACGCTGCGCTCGCGCGCGAGATTGAACTCGCACGACCGGCGCTCAACCGTTGCCGCGAGCTGCCGATAGGGGTCCTACGAGCGGCCGACACGGATGGTCGAATGGCCGGTCACCCAATGAGCTCAACGCACGCATGCAGGCAACCGCTTCCAAGTCAAAGACCAAACCGACAGCCGAAGCCGACGCCGAAGGCCAGGAAGGCCGCCCCGCGCAGAGGGTGCGCGTCGCCCCGCGGCACCGCCGCTGCGGCTCGCCTGCCGCGGGTGAGCGCCATCAGAACGAGGGCCACGGCCGTCGTCTGACGATGGCCTTCGAAGCGCTCGAGGCTTTCCCGGCGCTGGCCGAGTCGCGCGACCGCCTGCTGGCGGTGGTCTCCAAGGACCACGTCGCGACCGCCGACGTCGTCACCGCCGTCGAGTCCGACGTCGCGCTGATCATCGCCGTGCTGCGCCTGGCCAACCAGGTCGCAGGGCAGGCCGCGGCCGCGTCGACACCGTCGTCGCGGCCGTCGAGCTGCTGACGCCGCAGACCGTGCAGGCGCTCGCCGACGCGCGTGCGCACGTTCGACTTCTTCGAGCGCTCGAGCGTGTGGGAGGCGGCGCCCGGAGCGCTTCCGCCTGCACGCGCTCGCCACCCAGCACGCCGCCGACCGGATCGCCGCCGAGGTCGGCTATCGAGCACCGCGACCGCCTGACCGTGACGAGCCTGCTGCACGACATCGGCAAGCTCGTGCTGCTGCACGCCTACCCCGGCTATCCCGTCGCAGGTCCACCGCGGCGCGCGCACGCCCGAGGAGCGCATCCACCAGGAGCGCCGCGAGCTCGGCGTCGACCACGCGCTCGTCGGCGGCGTGCTCGCCCGCCGCTGGGGCCTGCCGGCGACGATCGCGACGCCGATCGAGCGCCACCACAACCCCGACGTCGAGGGCGAGGCCGCGTTCGTCCGCCTCGCGGACATGCTCGCCCACTACGAGCAGGGCGCGCCGCGTCTCGCCCGGCGGAGATGCTGCAGCACGGCGCGCGCCGTCGGGCTCGGCCCGGACGAGCTGCGCCGCGTGATGTACGAGCTGCCGAGCGCCACCAGCCAGCGCCAGCGCCACGTCGACCCGTGCCCGCTCTCCGGCCGCGAGCTCGGCGTGCTGCAGCGCCTCGCCGAGGGCAAGGTCTACAAGCAGATCGCCCACGAGCTGACGCTCTCGACGAGCACGGTGCGCACGCACCTGCACAACATCTACGGCAAGCTCGGCGCCGTCGACCGCGCCCAGGCGGTCCTGATCGCCACCGAGCGCGGCTGGCTGTAGAGCCGCAGCGCCGGCCGCGACGCGCCGCTGCCGTAGCATCGACGGCGTGATGCGCCGATGATCTCGATCACGAGCAAGTCCCCCTACGCGGTGCTCGCGCTCGCCGAGCTCGGGCGCAGCGGCGGCGCCGAGCCGGTGCCGATCGGCGAGCTGGCGCGCAGGCGCGACGTGCCGGTGCAGTTCCTCGAGCAGCTGTTCGCCGTGCTGCGGCGCGCCGGCGTGATCAGCTCCCAGCGCGGCGTCAAGGGCGGCTACCGCTTCGCGCGCGAGCCCTCGACCGTCACCGTGCTGGAGATCGTCGAGCTGCTCGACGGGCCGCTCGGGCGCGACGCCGAGGGGCCCTTCGCCGACGCGGCTGCGGCGGCGCGCAAGGTGCTCGAGCGAGACGACGATCGCCGACGTGATCGAGCGCGAGGCGCGCGAGGCGGGCGCGGCGATGTACCACATCTGATTCCGGTTCTCCCGCGACATCGCCTACTTCGACAGCCCCATGGCTTTGAGTGCTTCATCCAGCGTCGGATACTCGTGGACTTCGAGCATCTTGCCGTCGAGCATCTTGCAAACGTGTGTCTCGTCCATCTCGACTTCCCGGTCACTCCCCTTGATGCGGCCGCTCAGGCGCAGGACGGCGATCACGTTTTCTCCGGCGTCCATCGTGTCCTTGACATCCAAGCGAAAGTCATCGAACGACCCAACCCACTCGTAGAAGAGCTTCGCCATCCCATCGTGTTCACGGTAGATGCGGGAATCGGGCAAGTCCTCTCGCGTGTGCCACACGATGTCGGGATGAAATGCATCGAATGGTGGCTCACCGGTCCGGGTCGCGAACTCGTAAGCCGCACGAACGGTCCCCACGTTCTCCTGCGACATCGACTACGCCAGTTCCTCGGCGAGGCGTTGTGCGGCAGCCCGAGCCTCGTCGATGTCGGCGTAGTTGATGGTGTGCACAACCTGACCCGCTCTCCATACGGCGACGGCCGCGTAGCGCACATCAACCGCGCCGTCGCTGCCGGCGAGTTGGCCTTTCTGACTGACGATACGAGAGCGTGACCCCATTGGCCAGTTCGACAATCTCCTCTGCCTCAACGTGGTAGCGCTCATACGCGCTGAACCAGTCCTCCAGGAAGGCTCTTATCGCTGTGCGCCCCTCGAATGTGCCAACTCCCATTGGCGACAGGTCAAAGCTCGCGTTGAGGTCATAGAAGCTCACCACGAGGTCGAGTTCGCTTCGGTTGCCCGCCTCAAACACCTGACGCGTGAGCTCAGCCAGGTCGGGGGTCGCGGACTCCTCAGGCATCGTCCGGCGAGTATCCCGCACATGTCAGCCGCTCACGCGCAGCGACTCGCCACCCCAGGGCTGCGAAAAAAGAGGGGATCTCTTTTGACAGCCCTGGGGCCGCGTGACGAGTCTTTCGCGCCTCTCGGAGGAACCGCTCGAAACACGAGCGCGTGCGATCGAGTCGGCCCCGCCGCTCGACGCCCGAAGGGCCGACCTTGGCTGTGCGCACGAGTGGCAGGGACCTGCTTCTCCCTCGCCGAAGGACGCAGGGCTGCACCTTCGGCTTCTTCAGGCTACCCATCGGCGACATCGAGCAAACGACGCCCGGTGTACTCGGCCGGAGTCCAGGTGCTCCAGAGCAAGCTCGAGAGGATCGGCCCGAGCTCGCGAGCCGCGCGCCGTCGCGAATAGTTCGGGACCGATGGCCAGCGGACGATCACCCCGCCCGAAGGGCGGGGATCCCAACACGAAGGCGATCCGCCTGACGCTCACCGCCGGGGAGTGGCGTGAGCTTCGCCTGCGCGCGGCGCAGGATGCAACGAGCATGCAGAAGGTGGTCAGCGAGATCGTGCGGCGGGCACTCGATCGCAGGCCCGGCCGAGGTGGCGTCTGATGGCAGCGGTGGTCAGGTGGCCGCGGCGCCTACGCTGAAATCGCCCGGTTCCCGTTGGCCACCGCCCCGTGTTCAGCCGCTCACGCGTGCGCCGGTGCCATCGGGCGCTGAGCCCGGACACCACATCTGACACGTCGCCAGTGCAATTTTTCGACCGCTGGCCAAGATTCGGTACACCCGTTGACTTCGCGTCATATTGCGTTTACTTTGGCCGCGAAACGGCCCATGGGCGCCTTGCCGCGGAGACCGGAGCTTGAACGCGCCCTGACAGCCAGGCCAACACACGACCACGGAGGGCAATGAACCCGGACCCGGGAGTCCGCTTCAGGCGACGGATCGCCGGCTGGCGAAGGCGTGGCGCGCGCGGGGTCACCCGCGCTCGCGCGCCCATGGCTGGTCGATCTGGCAACCGCCCTGGCCATCGCGCTGGCGGTCCTCGCAGCCGTGCTTGCGGGCCCCACGGGAACGTGAGCCCGCGGGCTGCGCGGCCCTTCGCGCGCGCGCAGGCCCTTGCGCGTCCAGGCGCCGGCGAACGCGTCTGTCGCTGGCAGCCCAGGCACAGATCTCGGGGGAGCTCGCGGCGGCAAGCCGGCCTTCCGCGCGGTCGCCAGCCGGCGGCTTTCGCGCCACGAACCCCGGCGCAGGGCATCGGCGAGCGGTTCGCCGCCGATGGCACGACGGTAACCAGCGGCGCGCTCGTCCTGGGCATGAGTTGCAGGGCCTGAGCTTC
The DNA here is from genome assembly GCA_963819435.1 of uncultured Solirubrobacteraceae bacterium. Taxonomy (GTDB): domain Bacteria; phylum Actinomycetota; class Thermoleophilia; order Solirubrobacterales; family Solirubrobacteraceae; genus Palsa-744. The sequence goes on from CAWFWA010000002.1 coordinate 49,345, forward strand.
GCCGGCGGGTCGGCGGGCGTCGCCGTCCGCCCCGCAGGCCCGCGGAACGGCGTCAGCGACGCGCGCACGGGCGTGACCGAGTGGTATCGCAACGGCCCGAAGGGTCTCGAGCAGGGCTTCACGGTGCTGCGTGCGCCGACCTCATCGGCGGCGGGTCCGCTGACGTTGACGCTCGCGCTGTCCGGCAATGGGCATCCGACGCTCGCGAGGGATGCTCGAAGCGTTGTGCTGCGCAAGGGCTCGGCGGCCCTCACCTACGGCGCGCTCGTGGCCACGGACGCGGCCGGCCGAACGCTGCACAGCCGCCTGGCGCTGCAAGCGGGCAGGCTCCAACTGCGCATCGACAGCGTCGGCGCGCGCTATCCGCTGACGTCGACCCGCTGATCCAGAAGGGCGACAAGCTCACCGGCGGCGGCCCCGAAGCACGCTTCGGGACAAGCGCGGCGCTGTCGGCGGATGGCAGCACGCTGATCGTCGGCGCTCCGCAGGCCAACGGGTCCATGGGCGCGGTGTGGGTGTTCGAACGCGCGCGGCTCGGATGGCAGCAGCAGGGCGAACTACGGCCCCCGGCCGCGGCTGACCCGACAGCCGAAGAATGCGCCGAAGAATCCGCCGAAGAAGCCGGCGAATGCGCGTTCGGCGCAAGCGTCGCGCTGTCTGCTGACGGCAACACCGCGCTCGTCGGCCAGCCGTCGCCCGACTCGACCGCCGGCTCGGCGTGGATCTTCACGCGCTCTGACTCGGCAGCGCCGTGGACGCCTGCGGCCGAACCACTGAAAGGCGGGAGCGACCCGCACGAAGGCCGCTTCGGCAAGAGCGTGGCGCTGTCGGCCGACGGCGAGCTGGCGCTCGTCGGCGATCCGTCCGCGGTCAACGGGCACGGCGGCGCGTGGGTGTTCGCCAACACGGGCGGGTGGACGCAGCAGTCGATGATCGTCGACGCGAAGCGGGCCCGCTCGCGCATTTCGGGCGCAGCGTTGCGCTATCCGGCGACGGCCTGACCGCGTTGATCGGCGGGCCGGGCGACGCGAGGGGCGACGGCGCGGCGTGGGCCTTCGCGCGTTCCGGCGCGGATCTGGACTCAGCAGGGCGCAAAGCTGACCGGCGATGGCGAGACCGCCGAAGGTCACTTCGGGCGAAGCGTCGCGTTCTCGGCAGACGCGTCCACGGCGCTCGTGGCAGCGCCGGATGACACGAAGGCCGCGGCGCCTTCTGGACGTATTCGCGCGCCGGCCTCGGCGTTCGCCGCATCGGAGCTCAAAGCAGCCCGGCGCCGTCGAAACGCAAGGGCACTTCGGCACCAGCCTGGCCCTGTCGGGCGACGGCCGGAGGCGCTGGTCGGCGCGCCGCACATGGAATCGGGCCTGGGGATCGTCGATGTGTTTCAACGTTCCGGCTCGAGCTGGGTCGAACAGCCTGCACTCGGGGGCAGCGAAGCGGCCGGCAAGGGCATACTCGGGCGCCAGCGTGGCGCTCTCCGGCGACGGCGAGGTCGCGGCGATCGGCGCGTCGCGCGACAACAAGCGGGCGGGCGCCGCGTGGGTCTTCTCGACGAGCCGGCCGCGGCGATTCCTGCGCCGGCCGTCACCGAAGTCGAACCCGGTCGTGGGCCGACCGCCGGGGGCACGGACGTGACGATCCGTGGCTCGAACTTCACCAAGGATGCATCGCAAGAACCGGTCGTGCTGTTCGGCGGAGAAGCGGCGACGAGCGTGGAAGTGCGCACCGGGGCTGAAATCCGCGCCGTCTCGCCCGCCGGGTGCGAAAGGGACGCGTTCACGTCACCGTCGCGACCCGCGGGCACGAGCACTGAAACGAGAGCGACGAATTCGCTACGAGGGCCGGGCGCTGCCGGTGGCGAAGCGCCGGCACGACGAGCCGCGGTGGCTCGACGGCCGGCCCTGGCGGGCGTGCTGGGAGCGTGCAGAGCGTGCCGGCCGCATGCCGCGTGACGCTGCGCAGCAAGCGCCTCGTCGTGGCGCTCAAGCGCAGCGCGGCGATCAGGCTGCTGCGCACCGGACCGGCCAGTGCCGCGGGACGCTGACGCTGCGCTATCGCCAGAGGACGACGGCAAGCGCTTCAGGCTGAGGACGATCGGCAGCGCGCGCTTCTCGATCCCGCCGGGCGCCAGCCAGGTCGTGAGGATGAGGCTGAACAAGCTCGGGCGCAAGCTGTTCGCCGCCGGCCACGGAAAGCTGAATGCGAGCGTCGCGGTCGTGAGGACAACGCCCGCGCCGAAGCTGGCAAAAACCGCGAGCGTTCGCCTGAGCGTCAAGAAAAAGCCCAGAGCACCGAGCGCCGCGCACTAGCGGCCGCCGGGCGCACGCGGCGCGCCCTGCACTATTGTCGTGGGCCTATGGCCCGAATCCCGATCAACATTGCGGAGCTTGTCGGGGACTCGCCGCTGGTGGAGCTCGCGCGGATGCTCGAGGGAACGCCCGCGGCGGACGCCGGCGTGCGGCTGTTCGCCAAGCTCGAGTCATTCAATCCGGGCGGCAGCGTCAAGGACCGCATCGGCGTCGCGATGATCGAGGCGGCCGAGGCGGAGGGGCGGATCGAGCCGGGGCGCACGACGATCGTCGAGGCGACGAGCGGAAACACGGGGATCGCGCTGGCGTTCGTGTGCGCCGCGAAGGGCTACGAGCTGATCCTCACGCTTCCGCAGGGCATGAGCCGCGAGCGCGAGAGCCTGCTGCGCCTGTACGGCGCGCGCGTCGAGGTGACCGAGTCGATGGGCGGCATGAGCGAGGCGGTCGAGGCGGCGCGCGCGCTGGCCAGCGACGACGACGTATTCCTGCCCGACCAGTTCACCAACCCGGCCAATCCTGAGGCGCACCGCAAACACACCGGCCCGGAGATCGCGCGCGCGCTCGACGGGCAGGTCGACGTGCTCGTCGCCGGAGTTGGTACGGGCGGCACGATCACCGGCGTGGGCGAGTACCTGCGCGAGCGCAATCCCGAGCTGCGCGTCGTCGCGGTCGAGCCGCGCGGCTCGGCGGTGCTCTCCGGCGGGCGCCCGGGGCCGCACCGCATCCAGGGCATCGGCGCGGGCTTCGTTCCGCCGGTGCTCAACCGCGAGCTGCTCGACGAGGTGATCGCGGTGTCCGACGACGACGCGATCCAAACAGCGTGGACATGTGCCAAACGGATGGGCCTGCTCGCAGGCATCTCCTGCGGCGCCGCGTTGTGGGGCGCGCTGCAGGTGGCGCAGCGCCCGGAGTCGCGCGGGCAGCGGATCGTCGTGATCATGCCCGACTCGGGCGAGCGCTACGTCTCGCAGGCGTTCTTCGCCCCCTGACGGCACCGGCCGCCGTCCACGTGCTACCGGCACGCGGCCGTCAACCGTGCACCGAGCAAAGTCGCTGCACGAGCAACTATCTCGGCTACGCTTTGGGCATGGCCGGCTTCGAGCTCGCGCGGGTCGTGAAGGAGGTGCGTCGTGACGTTCAGGCCGCGCGCACGCGCGATCCGGCTGCGCGCGACGTCGGGCAGCTGGAGATCCTCGCGACGTGGCCGGGCATCCAGGCGGTGCTGGCCCATCGCATCGCGCACGCGCTTGACGGCGCCGGCGTGGCGCTGCTGCCGCGGCTGATCTCGATGCTCGCGCGCATGTTGACGGGCATCGAGATACACCCGGCCGCGCGCATCGGCAGCGGGCTGTTCATCGACCACGGCACCGGCGTGGTGATCGGCGAGACCGCCGACATCGGCGACGACGTGACGCTGTATCAGGGGGTGACACTGGGCGGCACGGGCTTCGCCACCGGCAAGCGCCACCCGACGGTGCAGGACAACGTGACGATCGGCTCGGGCGCCAAGCTGCTCGGCCCGATCACGATCGGCCACGGGGCGAAGATCGGCGCCAACAGCGTGGTGATCACCGACGTGCCGCCGAACTCGACCGTCGTCGGCAACCCCGGTCACCCGGTGCGCGTCGAAGGCCGCCGCGCCGAGGGCCCGGACGCCGACTGGATCCACCTGCCCGACCCGATCGCCGAGGCGATCCAGGGCCTCGCCAGCCGCATCGGCTCGCTGGAAAGGACGGTCGCGGAGCTCTCCGAGGACAGTCCCGAGCCGGTCGCCGAGGTGCGCCCGCTGCGCACCGTGAAGGGGCCCAATCCGGCCGGCGGCTGAGCGCTCGCGCGAGCATCGCGCCGCGATGGCGCCCGCCGAGCGCGCGCCTATGCTGAGGGTGATGTCCGCAAATCCGCACGCCGAGCACCTCCAAGAGCTGCTGGAGGGCCTGAACGAGCCCCAGCGCGAGGCCGTCACGCACGGTGAGGGACCGCTGCTGATCCTCGCCGGCGCGGGCAGCGGCAAGACGCGCGTGCTCACGCACCGCATCGCGTATTTGATCTACACCGATCAGGCGCAGTCCAACGAGATCCTTGCGATCACGTTCACGAACAAGGCCGCCAAAGAGATGAGCGGGCGAGTCGGGCAGCTGCTCGGCCGGGCCACGCGCGGCATGTGGCTGATGACCTTCCACGCCGCCTGCGCGCGCATTCTGCGTTCGGAGGCCGAGCGCCTGGGCTACACGCGCCAGTTCACGATCTATGACCAGGCCGACGCACGCCGGCTGACCAAGCGCTGCGCCGACGCTGTCGGCGTCGATCCAAAGCGCTACACGCCCGCCGCGATCCACAACCAGATCTCCGCGGCGAAGAACCGGCTGCGCGCCGCCTCTGACCTGCGCGACGCCGTCGGCTCGCCCTTCGACGAGATGCTCGCCGAGGTGTACGAGCTCTACGAGCGCGACCTGCACCGCGCCAACGCGATGGACTTCGACGACCTGCTGTTTCGCACGGTGAACCTGCTGGAGCTGTTCGAGGACGTGCGCGAGCGCTACTCACAGGCCTTCCGGCACGTACTCGTCGACGAGTACCAGGACACCAACTACGCGCAGTACCGCATGTTGCAGCTGCTCGTCGGCGGGGGCCGTGAGGAGCCCAAGCAAGGACACCGCACGAGCATTCCCGGACACCGCAACCTGGCGGTTGTCGGCGACGACAGTCAGTCGATCTACAGCTTCCGCGGAGCCGAGGTCCGGAACATCCTCGACTTCCAGGATGACTTCCGCGACGCGCGAGTCGTCAAGCTCGAGCAGAACTACCGCTCCACCGAGACGATCCTGCGCGCGGCCAACGCGGTGATCGCCAATAACCGCGGCGGAATCGCCAAGCGCCTGTGGAGCGAGCTCGGCCAGGGCGAGCAGATTCATCTGCGCGCGCTGGGCGACGAGCACGCCGAGGCGCGCATGGTCGTGGGCGAGATCGAGCGGCTGGTCGACGAGGGTGCATCGCGTTCGGAGATCGCGGTGCTGTACCGCACGAACGCGATGTCGCGCGTGATCGAGGACACGCTGGTGCGTCGCGAGATCGCCTACCAGGTGATCGGCGGCACGAAGTTCTACGAGCGCGCGGAGATCAAGGACGCGATCGCCTACCTGCAGTTTTTGGCCAACCCGTTCGACGTGGTGAGCTTCGGGCGCATCGCCAACTCGCCGCGGCGCGGCCTCGGCCAGACCTCGCTGGCGCGCGTGCTGGCTCACGCCAACTCGGCGGACATCTCTGTGTGGCAGGCGGCGGCGGCGCCGCAGGAGGTGCCGGGGCTGGGCACGGCGGCGATCAAGGCGCTGAGCCGATTCATGGACACGATGGCCGAGCTGCGCGTGCTCGCGGGCACGGCGGGCGACGATGGCACGCCGCAGAGCGAGGACGAACCGGCGGGCGCAAGCGACGGAGTTCCGGTCGGCGATCTGCTTGAGGCGGTGCTCGCGCAGAGCGGCTACATCGAGGCGCTGGAGGCCGAGCGCTCGATCGAGGCGCAAGGGCGCATCGAGAACCTCGAGCAGCTCGTCGAGGTCGGGCGCGAGTTCGACGCCGCGGCCGAGCCCGACAACGACACGCTGGACGTGTTCCTGCAGGAAGTCTCGCTGGTCGCCGACGCCGACTCGCGCACCGACGACGAGGGTCTGGTGACGCTGATGACGCTGCACAACGCGAAGGGGCTGGAGTATCCGATCGTGTTCATCGCCGGCATGGAGGAGGGCGTGTTCCCGCACTCGCGCGCGCTGGACGAGGGCGGCTTGGAGGAGGAGCGCCGGCTGTTCTACGTGGGCGTGACGCGCGCGATGCGCGAGCTGTATCTCTCCTACGCAATGCGCCGCGCGGTGTTCGGCGCGCAGACGACGGGTCTGCGCAGCCGCTTTCTCTCGGAGATTCCGGCCGACCTGCTCGACGAGGTGCAGCCATCGGACCGTCTGCGCGCGGGGCGTCTGGGGGGTCCGATCACAGCCGGGCTGGGACGCGGCGCGCGCGCGCTGGTGACCGGGGGCGCAGGCTCTGCGGGCGGATCCTCCGGAAGTGAGTGGGCGAACGCCGGCGGCTCACAGACGGCCGTGGCGAACTCGTTCGCGCTGGGCGAGGACGTCGTGCATGCCGCCTTCGGCGAGGGCGTTGTGACGGGCGTGGAGCCGGGCGGCGTGATCGTCGTGCGCTTCGCAGCCGACGGCTCGGAACGCAAGCTGATGGCCGAGTACGCGCCGGTCAGCCGCCGCTGACTTCGCCGCGCGGCCGCGCTGCCTGCCCGCCAGCCCAGCGCGTAGCATCCGCGATGTGAGCGCGAGCATCATCGACGGCAAGGGGGTCGCCGCGCAGGTGCGCGCGCGCGTCGCCGAGGACGTGGCAGCTTTCACCCAGCGCACCGGGCGGGTTCCCGGCCTGGCGACCGTGCTGGTCGGCGACGACCCCGCTTCGGCGGTCTACGTGGGCGGCAAGCAGCGCGCGTGCGCAGAGGTCGGCATGAAGGGATTTGATCGGCGCCTGCCGGCGGAGGCATCGTTCGACCAGGTGGCCGAGGAGCTGGGCGTGCTCAATGCCGACGACGCCGTCAGCGGCATCCTGCTGCAGCTGCCGGTTCCCGATCCACTCGACGGGCCCGCGCTGACCGCGCTGGTCGACCCCGCAAAGGACGTCGACGGCTTGACGCCGCTCAACGCCGGGCTGCTGGCGCTCGGGCGCCCCGGGCTACGGTCCTGCACGCCGCTGGGCGTGATGGAGCTGCTCGCGCAGACGGGCGTCGCGCTGCAGGGCGCCGAGGCCGTCGTCGTCGGGCGCTCGAACCTGTTCGGCAAGCCGATGGCCCAGCTGCTGCTCGGCGAGAGCGCGACGGTGACGATCTGTCACTCGCGCACGCGTGACCTGGCGAGCGTGTGCGCGCGTGCAGATGTGCTGATCGCCGCCGTGGGCAGCCCGCGGCTGATCGGCGCGCAGTTCGTAAAGCCGGGGGCGGTGGTGATCGACGTCGGCCTCAGCCGGCTGACGCCCGAGCAGGCACAGAACAAGAGCGGCCTGGTCGGCGATGTCGACTTCGCCGCCGTCTCGCAGATCGCCTCGGCGATCACGCCCGTTCCAGGTGGCGTCGGGCCGATGACGATCGCCTTCCTGCTGCGCAACACGCTGCTGGCCGCCGAGCGTCAGGCGCAGGTCTCGCCATGAACATCGGCAAGGCTCGCTTCGGCGACATGCTCGCGTTCGCGGGCGCGCTGCTGGTGATCGTGTCGCTGCTGCTGGCGTGGTATGAAGGCTCCTCGTCGGGCACGCTCGACGCGTGGGACACGTTCGGGCCCGCCGTGGTGCTGCTGCTGATCGCGGCGCTCGGCGCGCTGGCGATGTTCGCCACCGCCGTCGCGGAGCGCAGCACCGCGCTGGCGGTGTCGGCGAGCGTGTGGGCGGGGCCGCTGGGCCTTGCGGGAGCGGTCGCGGCGGTCGTGCGGCTGCTGGAGCGCCCCGAGCACGCGACCGGCCTGTGCGCGGGGCCCTGGGTGGCATTCGCGGGTGCGCTGGCGATCGTCGCGGGCGCTTGGGCGTCGGTGCACGACGAACGCGGCTCGCTGTACTCGCCCGCTGAGCCGGAGCCCCGCCCGCGCCCGTAGCGATGAAGGCGGAGTTCGGCCGCGTGCGCGGCGCCGACCGCCTGGTCGCCCGGCCGCGAGTGCCGGATTTGACGCGCAGGCCGACGCTCCCGCCGACGCCCCCTAGAATCCACGGCCGTGATCGAGCGAGACGAGGTATTGCACGTCGCGCGCCTGGCGCGCCTGGCGCTGAGCGACGAGGAGATCGAGCCGATGGCGCGTGAGCTGTCGGCGGTGCTCGACCACGCCGCCAAGATGGGCGAGCTGTCACTGCAGGATGTCCCGCCGACGTCGCACGTTGTCGAGATGACGGGTGCCCTGCGGGCCGACCGCCCGCGCCCGTCGCTGGCGCGCGAGGTCGCGCTCGATCAGGCGCCGGACGCCGGTGACGAGGGCTTTCTCGTGCCGAGCCCACAGGCCTAGCGCCGGCCGCGATGAGCGACGAGATCCTCGACCTCTCGGCGACGGCTGCGATTGCCCAGATCCGGGCGGGCGAGTTGAGCGCGCAGGAGCTGTTCGGCTTCTACCGCGAGCGCGGCGAGCAACACGGCGGAGACGTCGGCAGCGGCGGGCTGAACTGCCTGACGTGGGTCGCCGCGCAAGCGCCGAGCGGCGCAGATGCGATCGACGGCCCGCTGGCGGGCGTGCCGCTCGCGGTCAAGGATCTGTTCTGCACGAAGGGCGTGCCGAGCCAGTCGGGCTCGCGCATCCTGCGCGGTTACAAGCCTCCGTATACGGCGACGGCGGTGCAGCGGCTCACCGATGCCGGCGCGACGTTGCTGGCGAAGGCCAACCAGGACGAGTTCGCGATGGGCTCCTCCAACGAGAACTCCGCCTTCGGCGCTGCGTTGAACCCGTGGGATCGCACGCGCGTGCCCGGGGGGTCCTCGGGTGGAAGCGCGGCGGCGGTGGCCGCCGGCCTGGCGCCCTGGGCGCTGGGCACCGACACCGGCGGATCGGTGCGCCAGCCGGCCGCGATGTGCGGGATCGTCGGGCTGAAACCGACGTATGGCTCGATCTCGCGCTACGGCATGATCGCGTTTGCCTCCTCGCTGGATCAGGCGGGGCCGCTGACGCGCGACGTGACCGATGCGGCGCTGCTGCTCGAGCACATGATCGGCCAAGACGCGTGCGACGCCACGTCGCTGCAGTTCCCCGAGCCGATCGCGCGGCCGAGCGCCGAGCGCCTGGACGGCGTGCGCCTGGGCGTGCCGGCGGAGCTACAGAACCCGGCCGCCGAGTTCGCCGGCGCCGACGTCGAGCCGGGCGTGCGTGCGGCGTTCGAGCGCGCGCTGGAGCTCGCGCAGGAGCTCGGCGCGAGCGTGCAGGAGATCCACCTGCCACACGCGGCGCATGCGCTGTCGGCCTACTACATCCTCTCGTCATCGGAGGCGAGCTCCAACCTCGCGCGCTTTGACGGTGTGCGCTATGGCATGCGCGCGCCTGAGGCGACGGATCTGCTGGACATGTACACGCGCACGCGCCACGACGGGTTCGGCGCGGAGGTAAAGCGGCGCATCATGCTCGGCACGTACGCGCTTTCGGCGGGCTACTACGACGCCTACTACGGCCGCGCGCAGCGTGTGCGCACGAAGATCGCGCAAGATTTCAAGACGGCGTTCGCGGACGTCGACCTGATCGTCACGCCGACTTCGGCGAACGTCGCCTTCGCGCTCGGCGAGAAGACGGCAGATCCGTGGTCGATGTATCTGAGCGACTTCTTCACCGTTCCGATGTCGCTGGCCGGCATCCCGGCGATCTCGATTCCGTGCGGCCTGAGCACCGATTTTGCGGGTGCGGGACCGGCCGGCACCGGCCTGCCGGTCGGTCTGCAGATCGCCGGCCCGGCGTTCAGCGAGAACCGGCTGCTGGATGCGGCGTTCGCGCTGGAGCAGACGCTGGGATTTGCGGAGGGCAGCGCGCGTGTCTGAGCTCGAGCCGGTGATCGGCCTGGAGATCCACGTGCAGCTGGCGACGCAGACGAAGATGTTCTGCGGATGTGAGCTGTCCTTCGGCGACCCGCCGAACACGCACACCTGTGCGGTCTGCCTGGGCCTGCCGGGGAGCCTGCCGGTGGCCAACGAGCGCGCAGTGCACTTCGGGCTGATGATCGGCAACGCGCTGGGCTCGGAGCTCGCGCCGCGCTCGATCTTCCATCGCAAGAACTACTTCTACCCGGACCTGCCGAAGGGCTACCAGATCTCCCAGTACGACGAGCCGCTGTGCCTGGGCGGGCGCCTCGGCGACGTGCGCATCCACCGCGTGCATTTGGAGGAGGATGCGGCGAAGCTGACGCACGTGGGGGAGAGTGGGCGCATTCACGGGTCGGACGCGAGCGTCGTCGACTTCAATCGTGGCGGCACGCCGCTGGCGGAGATCGTCACCGAGCCCGACCTGCGCTCGGCCGAGCAGTCGAGCGAGTGGCTGCGGCTGCTGCGCGCGACGCTGCGCCAACTCGGCGTGAGCGATGTGAACATGGAGGAGGGCTCGCTGCGCTGCGACGCGAACATCTCGCTGCGCCCGGCCGGCAGCGACACGCTGGGCGTGAAGACGGAGCTGAAGAACATGAACTCCTTCCGCTTCATCGAGCGCGGGATCAAGGCGGAGATAGAGCGCCAGCGAAAGCTGATCGAGGCGGGCGAGACGGTCGTGCAGGAGACGCTGCACTACGACCCGGCGTCGGGAGCGATCACGTCGCTGCGTTCCAAGGAGGAGGCACACGACTACCGCTACTTCCCCGAGCCCGACCTGCTGCCGGTGGCAATCGACGAGGCGATGATCGCCGCGGCGCGCCAGGCGATGCCCGAGCTGCCGGCACAGCGCGCCGAGCGCTATCGCGGGGAGCTGTCGCTGAGCGAGGACAGCGCACATCTGTTGGCCTTCCGCAGCGAGCTGGGCGACTACTTCGACGCGGCGTTGGCAGCGGCGGCCGACCCGTCACCGACACCGCAGGTGCTTGCCAACTGGCTCGCCGGAGACCTGGCCTCGCGCCTGGAGGAGGGCGCAGACCCTGCGGACTCGCGCGTGACACCGGCGGCGCTGGCAGCGCTGGCCGGCCTGGTGGCGGCCAAGCGCGTGAGCGTGGGTGCCGGGCGCCAGGTGCTCGACAGGCTCGTGGCCGACGGCGGCGACGATCCGGCGGCGATCGTCGAGGCCGAGGGGCTCGGTGCGCTCGTCGGCGACGACGACGAGCTCGGGGCGATCGTGGCCGCGGCACTGGCGGCCAACGCCGACGCGGCCGAACGCGTGCGCGGCGGCAACGAGAAGGCGATCGGGCCGATCGTCGGAGCGGTGATGCGCGAGACCAAGGGTCGTGCCGACGGCACGGAAGTCACACGCCTGGTGCACGAGCAGCTCGGCATCTGACACTGCGCAGTAGCGCAGCGGCGACATTTTGGACTGTGGGCCAAACGCTCGCGGCGGGCGCTGCGCCACCATGGGTCAGTGCACTCGACAACCCCTCCCAGGACCCCACGAGCTTCCCGGCGGCGCTTCGTGCTGCTGCCGGAGGAGTCGGTGAATGGACACGGTCAGCGTCCGCGAGTACGTCGCTATCAGCTCACGAGCGTCGGTCAGCGGCCTTGCGCAAGCGGGGCCGATGGCGCAACGGCACGGATCGCCGGTGAGCTTGACCGTCATCGTGGCCGGATGTAGCCCGGCTGTCCTACGCGATCCCGTTCCGGCTTCCCTCTGGCCGGCGCGGGCGATACGGCCGGACGGGGTCGCGGTTCCCCGTCCGGCCGTATCACCGGCTTGCAACCGCCGGCGCAGCCGTCTCGCACGAACGCTTCAGGCGGTACCCTGGGGACATGAATGAATCATCCTCACGGCCGCTTGGCCGCACCGTCGTCGCCGGATTGATCCTGCTGGTCGCCGCGTGGGTGCTGCTGCACTTCGTGATCGGCATCGTCACGGCCATCGCGAGCATTCTCGTGGTCGTGCTGGCGATCGTTGCGATCATCTGGGCACTGCGCGTCATCCTCTGACGGGCGCGCCGCGCGATGGCCTACGTGATCATCGCGGTCTGCTTTGGCCTGTCGGGGGGGATCGTCGGGCGGATCAAGGGCAGCTCGTTCGTGCTGTGGTTCCTGATCTCGGGCGCGGTGCCGTTCTTCGGCCTGCTGGCAGCACTGGCCTATCGCTTCGATCGCGACGAACTGCGGCGCGTATGCCCGAACTGTGGACGCGTGACACAGATCTATGACGCGCTGTGCACGCGCTGCGGCACCGAGCTGGAATTCCCCGACACGGCAATCGCGCCCGCGTCGGCGAGTCCGCCCGCGCGCGAGCCGGCCGCGGTGGCTGGGCCGGGCCAGGCCTCAGAACGCACCTGAGACGGCCCCGCGGCTAAGGGTTGCCTAACCCGGATTCGGCATCCCTAAGCCAAATATTGGCCTAATGTGCGCCGTATGAGCACACAGACCGAGGCCGCCGATGCGACGACGGAGGTCGCCGAGGCGGCGGAGCACTCTCCCGTCTCGCGGCTGGTCCACCGCTGGGGCTTCACCGACGAGCGCGACTTTTTGCTGCGCGTCGTGCAGCCTGGCCTGGTAGGCCTGATCGACGGCACGATCTCCTCGCTCGCGCCGATCTTTGCGGCGGCGATCACGTCGAGCTCGCACACGGCGTTCATAGTCGGGCTCGGAGTCGCCCTCGGCGCCGGGGTCAGCATGGGGTGGTCGGAGGCCGGCTCGGACACCGGCGAAGAGACGGGACGAGGGTCGGCGGTCGTGCGCGGGTCGATCACCGGCGGGATGACGGTGCTGGGGAGCATTTTCCATACGCTGCCGTTCCTCATCTCCGATCTGAAAAAGGCGCTGATCGTGGCGGGCGTCGTCGTCGCGGTCGAGCTGTTTGCAATCGCGTGGATTCGCAACCGCTTCCTCAATATCCCGATGCGCTCGTCGCTCATCTTCATCGCCGTCGGCGGCATCATCAGCCTGGCGATTGGCGTCGGCCTCGGAGCCTCATAGGAGCTTCATGGACGGCCTTCCGGCCGGATGATCGGTTTGCGCGGTCCGCGCGAGAGCCCAGGAGATGCGCCATTGGGCGCGAAAAACCCACTGGTACACTGGTTTTTTCGGGTTTTCGAGCTGACGGAAGGAGGTCGATGAGATGCGCGCGGTAGATGCCGTGATGGAATGTCTGAAGGCGGAGGGCGTGGAGGTCGTCTTCGGCCTCCCCGGTGGTGCGAATCTGCCCACGTATGACGCCTTCGTGACGGGCGGCCTGCGCCACATCCTCGTGCGCCACGAGGCCGGCGGCGGCCACGCCGCCGAGGGGTATGCAAAGGCGACTGGCAAGGTCGGCGTGGCTTTCGCGACGAGCGGTCCCGGCGCGACGAACCTGATCACGCCGATCACCGACGCGATGATGGACTCGGTGCCGGTGGTCTTCATCACCGGCCAGGTGCGCACCGAACTGCTCGGCACCGACGGCTTTCAGGAGGCCGACACGATCGGCATCACGATGCCGGTCGTCAAGCACTCGTTCATGATCGTGCGCCCGCAGGAAATCCCGCGGGCGATCCACGAGGCCTTTCACATCGCCCGCTCGGGACGCCCCGGCCCGGTGCTCGTTGATATCCCGCAGGACCTGTCACGCGCGGAGATCGACTATGAGCCGGTCACCGACCTGCGCCTGCCCGGCTACCAGCCGCGAGTGGAGGGAAACCAGAAGCAGATCCGCCAGGCCGCAAAGGCGCTGGCCGCCGCGCAGCGCCCGGTGATCTATGCCGGCGGCGGCGTGGTCAACGCAGAAGCGTCCGATGAGCTGACGGAGTTCGCCACGTCAGACCGGTTCCCGGTGACGTGCACGCTGATGGGCCTCGGTGCCTTCCCGGCGCCGCACGATCAGTGGCTGGGCATGCTCGGCATGCACGGCACGCGCGCGGCCAACTACGCGATGGACGAGGCCGACCTGATCTGCGCCGTGGGGGCGCGCTTTGACGATCGCATCACGGGCAAGCTGTCGGAGTTCGCGCCGCGCGCGAAGTTCATCCACATCGACGTCGACCCGGCGGAGATCTCCAAGAACGTTCCGGCGCATATCCCGATCGTCGGCGACGCCAAGCACGTGCTGGCCAAGCTGCTGATCGAGTACCGCGCGATCGGCGCCGACCCCGAGCGCCTGTCGGCGTGGTGGAAGCGCATCGACGGCTGGAAAGAGAAGTACCCGCTGGCCTTCGAGGACAGCTCGGACAACGAGATCAAGCCGCAGTTCATGGTCAAGGCGCTGTACGAGGCCACGGGCGGCGAGGCAATCGTCACCTCAGACGTCGGCCAGCACCAGATGTGGGCGGCGCAGTACTACGACTTCCCGGCGCCGCGCCGCTGGATCAACTCGGGCGGGCTGGGCACGATGGGCTTCGGGCTGCCGGCGGCGATGGGCGCGGCGGTGGCGTGCCCCGACCGCGTGGTCTGCTGCATCGCGGGTGACGGCTCGGTGCAGATGAACGCGCAGGAGCTGGCGACGTGCGCGCAGGAGAAGATCCCGATCAAGGTGTTCATCATGAACAACGGCTACCTGGGCATGGTGCGCCAGTGGCAGGAGCTTTTCTGGGATGGCAAATACAGCCACGTCGAGACGGGCGAGTTCCCCGACTTCGTCAAGCTCGCCGAGGCCTACGGCGCGACGGGCATGCGCTTTGAGGACAAGACGACGCTCGTCGCCGACATGAAGCGCGCGATCGAGACGCCGGGGCCGGTGTTCGTCGACGTGCGCGTGACGCGCGAGGAGAACACCTACCCGATGATCCCGGCCGGCCAGGCCGCGCGCGAGATGGTGGGGTGACAGCAATGGGAGAGCCTGCAACGAAGGAGCCTCTGAGCCTCGAGGAGCTTGAAGCGTCGACGAACATGCGCACGGGGCGCAAGCACGTGCTGTCGATCCTCGTCGAAAACAAGTCGGGCGTGCTCACGCGCATCGCGGGCCTGTTCGCCCGTCGCGGCTTCAACATCGACACGCTGACGGTTGGACCGACCGACGACGATCAGGTGTCGCGCGTGACGTTGACGGTCGACGGCGCGCTGCACCCGATCGATCAGGTGACCAAGCAGCTGCACAAGCTGATCAACGTGCTGAAGATCCGCGACCTGGAGCCCGCCGACACGGTGGCGCGCGAGCTGGCGCTGTTCAAGGTGTCGGCCGACGGCGTGCAGCGCGGCGAGCTGATGCAGATCGCGGAGATCTTCCGGGGCAAGGTGGTCGACGTGACCAAGCGCGCGGTGATCGTCGAGGTCACCGGCACGACAGACAAGATCGCGGCTTTCGAGGACATGGTCCGCCCGTTCGGCCTGATCGAGATGATGCGCACGGGCGAGATCGCGATCTCGCGGGGTCGCTCCGAGACCTAGTGCTCGGCACCGGCTCACGCGCGCCGTTCGCTCTCACGCAGGCAGACGAGGAGCGCTGGGCCGGTCGCCTGCGCGCGGCGCTGTCGCGCGCCCGGCGCAGCGGCACACAATCGCTGGCGTCGATCTCGCTGGCGCTCGAGGGCGATGTGGACCCGACGGCCGTGGCGTGCGCCTCGCGCCGCGCGGGCGAGCCGTGGTTTGCCTTCGAGCAGCCCGATCGCGGGCACGCGGCGCTGGCGGGGCTCGGCGAGGCCGTCACGGTGCAGGAGAGCGGACCGCGACGCTTTGCGCGTGTCGCCGAGCGCTGGCGCGCGCTGTCGGCTGGCGCCGGCGCCGAGCAGCGTGACGACGCCGAGGTCGGCGGGCCGGTCGCCGTCGGCGGCTTCGCGTTCGCTCCGGAGGGCGGCGCGTCGTGGCACTGGCAGGGCTTTGCACCGGCGTCGCTGATCGTGCCGGAGGTCACGCTGCGGCGAAGCGAGCGCGCCGCGACGCTCACACTCGCCGCGCTCGTGTCACCCGACGACACCGCCGAGGAACTGCTCGCGCGGCTGCGCGTTCGCGTCGACGAGTTGCGCGAGCGCGCCCTGCCGCTGCTCGATCCCGCGCCGACAGGCCGCTTTCAGGTCGCCGGCGCGATGCCGCCGGAGCACTTCGAGGCGGCGGTTTCGCGTGCGGTTGAGCTGATCGGCGCGAGCCCGCTTGAAAAGATCGTGCTCGCGCGCGAAGTACAGGTGCACGCGCCGCGAGCCTATGACCCGGCGGCCGTGCTGGGAGTGCTGCGCGAGGAGTTTCCGTCGTGCTTCGTGTTCTGTGTCGGGCGTGGCGATGCGGCGCTCGTGGCGGCAAGCCCGGAGCTGCTCGTGCGCCGCGAGGGGCATCGCGTGAGCACGCTCGCGCTCGCCGGCTCGACTCGCCGCAGCGCCGATCCGGCGGTCGACGCGCACCTCGGCGAGGCGCTGTTACGCGACGAGGGCTATCGCGAGGAGCACGCGATCGTCGCCAGGCGGATCGAACGCATGCTGCGCCCGCACGCGATCTGGGTGGCCGCGGCGCCTGAGCCCGAGCTCGCGCGCATCGCCAACATCCAGCATTTGGCGACGCCGATTCGCGCGCAGCTGGCGGCGCCGATCGACACACTGGAGCTGGCCGGCCTGATGCATCCCACGCCGGCCGTCGGCGGCGAGCCGCTTGAGCGCGCCGCGCCGCTGATTCCGGCGCTGGAGGGCCTGGACCGCGGCTGGTACGCCGGGCCGGTCGGCTGGACAGATGCTGCCGGCGACGGTGAGTTCTGTGTGGCGCTGCGCTGCGCGCTGCTGCGCGGGCCGGTCGCGCGCTGCTTTGCGGGCAACGGCATCGTCGGCGAGTCCGACCCCGCCAGCGAGCTGGCCGAGACGGAGATCAAGCTCGCGGCGCTGCTGCCGCTGCTGACCGGCTGAGCGGCGCTCAGGACTGCAGGGCGGCGGACACGGCCTGCCACACGCGGCGGTGCAGCGCCACGTTGGCGTCACGATCGCCTTGCACCTCGACGATGCTCGAGCCCTCGCGCGCAAGCGCTCGCTCGAGCGCAGAGCGCAGGCCGGGCACATCCTCGGCGCGCTCATGCGACAGGCCATACAGCTCCGCCGCGGCGGCAAAGTCCAGGCCGGTGGGGGTGGCGATGTGGCGTGTGTAGATGTCCTGCTCGGCCTCGGGCTCTGATTCGCGCGCGATCGCCGCGCCGGATACGGGCAGGAAGTCGAAGATGCCGCCGCCGCCGTTGTCGAGCAGCACGATCGTCAGGTTCAAGTCGAGCCGACGCGCGGCGAGCAGGCCGCCGATGTCGTGGGCGAGCGCCACGTCGCCGATCAGCAGCACGACCGGGCCCTCGCCCGCAGCGGCCGCGCCGAAGGCACTGGAGACGGTGCCGTCGATGCCGTTGGCGCCGCGATTGCACAACACGCGCGGCGCGTCGGCGCGAATCGGCCAGAACGTCTCGATGTCGCGCACGGGCATCGAGGAGGCGACAAACAGCGTCGCCTGCTGGGGCAGCAGCACGCCGAGCTCCAAGGCGACCGCCGGCTCGCTGGCCGTGCCGTCGCCGAGCACGCCGAGGATCGCCTCCGCCGCACGCTCGTCGCCGCTGCGCCAGCTCGCCAGCCAGTCCTGTTCGCCCGAGGCGACGCCCGCGCGGGCGAGCGCGTCGAGCGCGGGCGCCGCCTCGATCGCCAGCGAATGCGAGAGAACGGACGCCGGGTCCTGCCACGCGCCCTCCGCGTCGAGCGCGACCTGGGGAACATCGGCGAGAGCGCCGAGCCACGTGCGCAGCGGCTTTGACACCGGTAGGTCGCCGACGCGCACGATGAGATCCGGGCGCAGCGGCCCGGTGAAGCGCTCGTCGCGCAGCAGAGCGTCGTAGTGCGCCACCGCGGCGCCGCCACGGCGACCGCGCGACAGCGGATCTGCCAGCAGCGGCCAGCCGGCGGCCTCGGCGAAGTCGGCTGCGGCCGCGCCGAGCGATCGGCCCTCGGCGCTGGGCGTGCGCTCGTCGCGACCGGCCACGACGACGCCGCGCCGTGCCGCCCCGACGAGCTCGTGCAGCGTTTGATCGGCAGAGCCGCGCCCGGCGAGCAGCGGCGCGCGGCGTGTGTAAGCGGCGCCGCCGGGCCGGCCGGTCGCGTCGGATGGCAGCGGCTGATCGCTGACGAGCGGCTCGCGCAGCGCGAAGTTCAGGTGCACGACCCCCGGCCGGCCCTCGGCGGCGGTGGCGTACGCGCGGCAGGCGAGCGTGCGCATCCAGCGCAGGCGCGCGTCGTCGGCCTGGTGTGTGCCGACCTCGAAGAACCACTTGGCCGCGCTGCCGAACAGCTTCAGCTGGTCGATCGCCTGGCCGGCGCCGTTGTCGCGCAGCTCGGGCGGGCGGTCGGCGCTGAGCAGCAGCAGCGGCACGCGCGCCTCGTGCGCCTCGATCGCCGCCGGCAGCAGGTTGGCGACGGCTGTGCCCGAGGTGCACGTGACGGCGACGGGCAGCCCGGAGGCCTTGGCGAGGCCGAGCGCGAAGAAGCCGGCGCAGCGCTCGTCGATGTGTGAGTAGCAGTGCAGCCGCCGCTCGCGCGCGAGCGTGAGCGCCAGCGGCGCCGAGCGCGATCCCGGCGAGGTGCACGCCGCGCGCATGCCGCAGCGGGCGAGCTCGTCGACAAACGCGCGCAGCAGCACATAGGTGTCGGTGGCGCCCGTGCTCATCGTGCGCTGCGCGTCACGCCGTGCTCGGGTGGCCGGACTCGGCGTTGGCATGCGAGTACCTCGCACGGTACGGCTCTAGGATGGCGGGCGTGACGGAGACGTTGGTCATGTTGCATGGCTTCAGCGGCACCCGCCACGCATGGGATCGCGTGTCGGCGAGACTCGATCGTCAACGGTACCGGCCGCTGGCGCTCGACCTGCCCGGCCACGGTGAGAAGGCCGCCGCCGCACCGATCAGCTTCGACTCCGGCGTCGCCGCGGTCCTTGCCGCGACCCCACACCATTTCGCGCTGTGCGGGTACTCGCTCGGCGGCCGCATGGCGCTGCACGTGGCGCTTGGCGCACCCGAGCGGGTCTCGCGGCTGGTGCTGGTGTCGACGAGCGCGGGCATCGAGAACGAGGCCGAGCGTGCGTCGCGGCGCGCGGCCGATCGCCGCCTCGCCGATGAGCTGGAGAGCGCTCCCTTCGAGGACTTCATCGAGCGCTGGCGCACGCAGCCGCTGTTCGCCGAGGAGCCGGCCGAAGTCGGCGTGCTGGCGCGCGAGGACCAGCGCCGCAACGACCCTCGCGCACTCGCAGCGGCCCTGCGTGGCATCGGCACGGGGGAGATGGCACCCCTGTGGAGTCGGCTGGGTGAGCTGGCGATGCCCGTGGACGTGGTTGTCGGCGAGGGCGACGCGAAGTTCCGCGCGCTCGGCGAGCGCATGGTGGGGCTGATCGCCGATGCGACGCTGATCGTCGTTCCCGGCGGGCATGGTCTGCCGCTGGAGAGCCCCGCAGCACTCGCCGAGGTGCTCGAAGTCTGAGCTACAGCGGCTCGACGCCAAGCCCCGGGCCGGCGGGGAGCACGATGCGCCCCTGGCGTGCCGGCAGCGGGTCGTCGAGGTCGGCGAACAGCGCCAGCGTTGCCAGCCCGCAGTGCGGGACCGCCCCGCGTGAGGCCAGCGCGGCTGCCGCGTGTACGCCGGCCGCAACGCCCAGCGGGCCGTCGAACGTCGAGGCGATGTATGGCTCGGCGCCCGAGGCGCGCACAAGCGTCGCCGCGGCGATCAGCCCGCCGATGCCGCCACAGCGGGAGATCTTCAGGCACACCGCATCCGCCACGCCGGCGCCGAGCGCGCCGTGCTCGGCCGCGGTCTCGTCGATCGACACGCGCACGGCGACGCGCTCGCGTACCTCGCGCACGGCGTGCAGCCCGTGCACAGGCTCCTCAACGAGCTCGAGGCCGGCCGGTGCGAGCGACTCGATCGCGCGCACCGCCTGCTCGACATCCCAGCCGCCGTTGGCGTCCAGACGCAACGCGGTCTCCGGGCCGGCCGCCGCGCGCGCAGCGGCGACGCGACCGGCGTCGTCACCGGTGGCGACCTTCAGCTTGATGCAGTCAAAGCCCGCGCGCACCGCCGCGGCGGCGTCCTCGGCGACGCTCGCGCGGTCCAGTGAGGAGATCGTCGCGTTGACCGGGACGTGTGGCGCCGGGTCGTCGGTCAGCAGCGCCGCGATCGGCAGCTCGCGCAGGCGGCCCGCGCGATCCCACATCGCCAGGTCGATTGCCGCGAGCGCCTCGGGCAGGTCGTCGATTTGCCGGCATGCGTCGATCAGCTGGGCCCCGTTGAGAGAGCCGGGGTCGGCCAGCACCGGCACATAGCTGTCCAGAGCGCGCTCGGCACGCTCGATGCTCACGCCGTCATAGGCTTGCAGCGGGGCCGCTTCGCCATAGCCCGCGACGCCGTCATCGCCGGTCAGCGAGACGGCGAGCACCTCTCGCTCGTACAGCACGCCGTAGGACGTCTGCACGGAGCGCTTGAAGGCGAGCGTGCGCCGCTGCACCTCGAGCTTCAAGAGCCGATGCCACCGCTCGCCAGGATGCCGGCCGAGTAGAGCAGGCAGAACAGCAGCTGTGTCGCCCCGGTCTTTGCCAGCGCGCCGTTCAGGGAGGGCCCGTCGCCACGCGTGCGCACGACACGCACGACCCCGAGCGCGACGGGGATCGCCAGCCAGCTGAGCAGCAGCCACGCGGTCATCGAATGAAACGCCCAGGGCAGTGGGGCGGTGATGAAGGCGCCGGCGATCATCGCCGTATACAGAGCACGCGTGCGCTCGCGGCCCAGGCGCACCGCCAGCGTACGCTTGCCCGCCCGCCGGTCGGTCTCCAGGTCGCGCACGTTGTTGACGACGAGGATCGCGCTCGCCAGCAGCCCGACGGGGATCGCGCACACGAACGCCTCCCACGGCAGGTGCTGGACCTGCACGAAGTAGGAGCCGGCGACGGCGACGATGCCGAAGAACAGGAACACGAAGACCTCGCCGAGCCCCTCGTAGCCGTAGGGGCGCGGTCCGCCCGTGTAGAGCACCCCGGCGAGGATCGACGCAGCGCCCACCGCCAAAAGCTCCCAGCCGGCGACCGCCACCAGGTAGGCGCCGCAGGTGACGGCCAGCCCGAACGTGACGTACGTCGCGACGAGGACCTGGCTCGGCGGCACGAGCCCGCCGGCGGTCACGCGCACCGGGCCGAGGCGATCCTCGGTATCCGCGCCGCGCCGTGCGTCGGAGTAGTCGTTGGACAGGTTCGTGCCGACCTGGATGAACACCGCGCCGAGCAGCGCGGCGACGAACGCCAGCGCGTGGAAGTGGTCGGCTCCGAGCGCCAGCGAGGTGCCCACGAGCACCGGTGCGATCGCCGCGGGCAGCGTGCGCACGCGCGCCGCCATCACCCAGATGCGCACGGCGCTCACGCCGTCAGGCTCGCCGCGGAAAGCGCGAGAAGTCTGGTTTTCGCTTCTCGCGGTAGGCGTCGCGACCCTCCTGGGCCTCCTCGTTGCCGTAGAAGAGCAGGTTCGTGTCGTGCGCCAGCTGCTGGATGCCTGTCAGGCCATCTTCGGCTGCGTTGAAGCTCGCCTTCAGCAGGCGCAGCGCAAACGGCGAGAGCGCGAGCATCTCACGACACCACTGCACCGTCTCCTCCTCCAGGTGATCGAGCTCGACGACCTTATTGACCATGCCCATCTGCAGCGCCTCCTCGGCGGAGTACTGACGGCACAGGAACCAGATCTCCTTGGCCTTCTTCGGGCCGACCAGATTGGCCAGGAGCCCCGCGCCGAAGCCGCCGTCGAACGAGCCGACCTTCGGGCCGACCTGCCCGAAGCGCGCGTTGTCGGCGGCGATCGTCAGATCGCACACCAGGTGCAGCACGTGCCCGCCGCCGATCGCATAGCCGGCGACCATTGCCACGACCGGCTTGGGCAGGCGGCGCATCTGCACGTGCAGGTCGGTCACGTGAAAACGCCCCACGCCGGCACGGCCGGAGTCGTCGTCTGCGAGGTAGCCCGAGTCGCCGCGCACACGTTGGTCACCGCCCGAGCAGAAAGCGTCGGGCCCCTCACCGGTGAGCACGATCACGCCGATCTGCGTGTCCTCTCGCGCGTGCTCGAGCGCGCGCGAGATCTCCACGATCGTGCGCGGGCGAAAGGCGTTTCTCACCTCCGGGCGCGCGATCGTGATCTTCGCGATGCCCTCGTCGGGCGCGGCCGAGCGCTCATAGCGGATGTCCTCAAAGCCGCCGCCCGCGTCACTGGTGGCGTCTGCCCATGTGGTGCTCACGGCGCGAAGGCTAGCCTGTGCGCCATGGTCGTCGAGGCATGGGTCGCTCGTGCGGCAGCGGCGCGGCCGCAAGGGATGGCACTGGACACCCCTGGCGGGAGTTGCACCTACGCGCAGTTGTTCGCCCGTGCGAGTGCCGGGCGCGAAGAGCTGCGGGCCCGCGGCGCGGGCCCCGGAGAGCGCGTCGCGGTCGCACTGCCGGCCGGCTTGGATTTCGCATACGCGCTGCACGCGTGCATGCTGCTCGGCGCGATCGCTGTGCCTGTGGACCTGCGACTTTCGGCGTCTGAACGTGCCCTCGTGTCCGACGGGGCGGCGCTCCTCATCGACGAGCCGCTGGCGCTCGCGGGTGCCTCGCCGCAGCTCGCGGAGCCGCCTCGTCACGACCTGGACGCGACGGCGGTCGTGATCCACACCTCGGGCACCAGCTCCGCGCCAAAGCCCGTCGAGCTGACCTACGGCAACCTGCTGTGGAGCGCGCTCGGCTCGGCCGTCGCGCTGGGCCTCGACGCGCGCGAGCGATGGCTTTGCGCGCTGCCGCTGTCGCACGTCGGCGGGCTCTCGATCCTCGTGCGCTCGGCGATCTACGCGACGACCGCCGTCGTGCACGAGCGTTTCGACACCGAACGCGTGCTGCAGGCGCTGCGCGAGCAGGAGATCACGCTCGTCAGCCTCGTCGCGACGACGCTGACGCGGCTGCTCGACGCCGGGCTGGCCGACCCGCCGGCGCTGCGCGCGGCGCTGACGGGCGGTGGCCCCGTTCCGCCAGCGCTGGTGCGGCGCGCCGCCGCCTCCGGCGTGCCCGTGAGCATGACCTACGGCCTTACCGAGAGCTGCTCGCAGGTCACCACCACGCCGGCCGCGGCGCTCGCCGAGCGCGAGCACGCCGCCGGTCCGCCTCTGTTCTGCACGCGCGTGCGCTGCGCCGAGGACGGCGAGATCGTCGTCGCCGGGCCAACCGTCGCGCCCGGTGCGCTCGCGCCCGACGGGTGGCTGCACACCGGGGACCTCGGCGAGTTCGATGAGCGCGGGCGGCTGCGCGTGACCGGGCGCAAGGCCGACACGATCGTCAGCGGCGGGGAGAACGTCGCGCCGACGGAGGTCGAGGCCGTGCTCGAAGGACATCCCGACGTACTCGAGGCGGCGGTCGTCGGGCGGCCCGACGAGCGTTGGGGGGAGGCCGTGACGGCGATTGTCGTGACCCGTCACGGCGCCGCGAATGACGGCGAGGCACTGCGCGCGCACTGCGCGGCCGCGCTCGCCTCCTACAAGGTGCCCAAGCGCGTCGTGCTGCGCGGCGAGCCGCTGCCGCGCACGCGCTCTGGCAAGCTGCTGCGCCGAGAGCTGCGATGAGCTTCGACGCAAACGCCCACCGAGAGGCCAGCCTGCAGGGTTGGGAAGAGGCTGCCGCCGGCTGGGTACGCAGCCAAGACCTGCTGCGCGAGTTCGGCGCGCCCGTGTCGCATTGGCTGATCGACGCCGTCGCGCCGCAGCCCGGCCAGCGCGTGCTCGAGTTGGCCGCCGGCCTCGGCGAGACCGGCCTGCTCGCGGCCGAGCTCGTCGCGCCGGTCGGCGGCGCGATCATCTCCGACCAGGCCGAGGCGATGCTCGCCGGCGCCCGTGAGCGCGCCGCGGCGCTCGGGCTTAGCAACGTCGAGTTTCAGGTGATCAACGCCGAATGGATCGACATGAAGGTCGCCAGCGTCGACATCGTGCTGTGCCGCTGGGGCTACATGCTGATGGCCGATCCCGCGGCGGCGCTCAGCGAGACGCGCCGCGTGCTGAGCACCGGCGGGCGCGTGGCCTTCGCCGTGTGGGACGCGATCGAGCACAACCCATGGGCATCGCTGCCCGGCGCCGAGCTGCGCGAGCGCGGCCTGACCCCGCCGTCGACTCCCGGCACGCCGGGGCCGTTCGCGCTCGGCGATGCCGAGCGCGTGCGCGAGCTGATCGAGCAGGCGGGCTTCTCCGAAGCGCGCGTGCAGGCGCTCGACCTGCACCGCCGTGAGGCGAGCTTCGAGCAGTTCTGGGAGACCACGCTGGATCTTTCGCGGGTGTTTCACGACGCCGTGCTGGCGCGCCCGCAGCAGGAGATCGAGCAGATCCAGGAGGCCGTGCGGGCGCGTCTGGCGCCGTTCGAGCTCGCCGACGGCAGCCTCGAGATACCGGCGCGCACGCTCGTCGCCAGCGCGAGCGCCTAGCCGGGCTCGGGCCGCCGAGCCGGCGGGCCGGCCGCGGCAGCCAGGCGATCGCCGGTCCGCTAGCCTGCGCGGTCGAATGATCTACGACGACGACGCAGACCTCACGCTTCTCGACGGCAAGACCGTCGCAATCATCGGCTACGGCTCCCAGGGCCACGCACACGCGCTGAACCTCAAGGACTCCGGCGTGAAAGTCGTCGTCGGGCTGCGCGAGGACTCCGCCTCTGTCGCCGCTGCGCGCGAGCAGGGCCTGGAGGTCCTGCCGGTCGTCGAGGCCGCCAGCCGCGGTGACCTCGTGATGATCCTGCTGCCCGACGAGCGCCACCACGACATCTGGGAGCAGGAGATCCGCGACGGCATCGCCGAGGGCAACATGATCCTCTTCGGCCACGGCTTCTCGATTCACTACAAAGAGATCGACCCGCCGCCCGGCGTCGACGTCGGCATGGTCGCGCCGAAGGGCCCCGGCCACCTCGTGCGCCGCCAGTTCACCGAAGGCAGCGGCGTACCCGGCCTGATCGCCATCGAGCAGGACGCGACCGGCAACGCGCGCGCGCTTGCGCTTGCCTACGCCAAGGGCATCGGCTGCACGCGTGGCGGCGTGATCGAGACGAGCTTCAAGGACGAGACCGAGACGGACCTGTTCGGCGAGCAGGCGGTGCTATGCGGCGGCGCCTCAGAGCTCGTCCAGGCCGGTTTCGACACGCTCGTCGAGGCCGGCTATGACCCGGAGATGGCCTACTTCGAGTGCCTGCACGAGCTCAAGCTGATCGCCGACCTGATGTACGAAAAGGGTTTGGCGGGAATGCGCTTCTCGATCTCCAACACCGCCGAGTACGGCGACTACACGCGCGGCAAGCGTGTGATTACCGATGAGACGCGCGCGGCCATGCGCCAGATCCTCAAGGAGATCCAGGACGGGGACTTCGCGCGCGAGTGGATCGCCGAGAACCGCGCCGGCCAGGAGAACTTCAAGCGCATGCGAGCCGAGCAGGCCGATACGCAGGTCGAGCACGTCGGCGGCGAGCTGCGCTCGCACATGGACTGGATCAAGCCCTCCTTCTAGCGTCCTCGCGCGATGCTCGCCTATCTCTCCTGGCATCGCGCAGCCGCCGGAGTCCAGCGGGAGGCATACGAGCAGGCGTTGGAGCACTTCCACCGCTCGCTCGCGCACAGGCCGCCCAGCGGCTTCCGCGGCTCCGCGGCGATGCGCTGCAGTGAGCTGCCGTGGCTCGCGCCGGCCGACGGCGCCGAGGACGGCGCGCCGGGCTATGAGGACTGGTACCTGCTGGACGACTGGGCGGCGGTCGGCGTGCTCGAACAGGACGCCGTCGCGCGCGGGCACGAGACCGCCCATCACGCGATCGCTGCCCGCGCGGGGGTCACAACGGGGGCGGTCTATCGCCTGATCGAGGGGTCTGCGCGCCCGGGCGCCGCGGACGTCGCGGTGTGGGTCTCGCGCGCGGCCGGCCACGAGTCACCGTCGCTGGGCGCGCTGCTCGGCGACGGCATGGACCCTGCCGACGACGGCCTGTGGCGGCGCTGCCTCGGGCTCGGTCCCGCGCCGGAGTACTGCCTGCTCGGCTCCAGCGCTCCCGCCGGCGTGGCGGCCGGCCGCCTGCCCGAGCGGGTGGGTTGCGCACACGCTGACGCGGGAAGCACTATGGAATGGCTGATCCGATCATCGACGGCGAGCTCTCCGACGGCTCGTTCAAGCGCCAGGAGAGCCGCTTTCGCGATTGGGTCGGCGTCGATCCGCGGACTGGCGAGGCGAGCGATTTCCCGGTGCTGGCGGGCCGTTACCACCTGTACGTGGCGCTCGCCTGCCCGTGGTGTCACCGTGCGGTCATCGCGCGCCAGCTCGCAGGCCTGAGCGGCGCGCTGGGCATCTCCTACCTCGCGCCCTACCGCGACGAGCGCGGCTGGGCCTTCACGGGCGAGCTGTTCAGCGTGCGCGGCGAGCACGGCTGGACCGACGAGTACGCCGATCGCCTGCACGGCTGGCAGTTCATGTCCGAGGCCTACAGGATCAGCGATCCCGGCTTCAAAGGACGCATCACAGTGCCGGTGCTGTGGGACACGCACAGCGGGCGCATCGTCAACAACGAATCGGGCGACATCCTGCGCATGCTCGGCTCGCCGGCGTCGCTCGGCGGCCTGGGCAGGGCCAGCGAGCTGGCGCTGTATCCGCGCGACCTGCACGAGGAGATAGATGCGCTCAACGAGCGCATCTATGAGACCGTCAACAACGGCGTCTACCGCGCCGGCTTCGCGCGGCGCCAGCAGAGCTACGAGGAGGCCTTCGCCGCCCTGTTCGCCAGCCTCGACTGGCTGGAGACGCTGCTCGGTAATCGGCGCTACCTCGCCGGCGCGCGGGCGACGGAGGCCGACTGGCGGCTGTTCCCGACGCTCGCGCGCTTTGACGAGGTCTACAACCTGCACTTCCGCTGCAATCGCCGGCGCCTGGTCGACTACCCCAATCTTTGGGCCTACGCACGCGAGTTGCACCAGTGGCCCGGCGTCGCGGCCACGGTCGCGATGGAGCAGATCAAGCGCCACTACTACACCACGCACGACGAACTGAATCCCAAGAAAATCATCCCTGTCGGTCCGGGCTACGACTGGTCTGCCGCCCACGGCCGCGATCGCTGAGACGTTCGCTACACTCGCCTTCGTCGCGACTGGCGCTGAGGTGGAACCGACCACCGGGAAGCGACGAGATCACAAGCCGCGCGCCTGGGCAACCTCAGATCGTCGAAATCCCTCGAGGACCGAACAGCGAGGAGCCCCGCATGACGCCGAGCACCACCGCAGAGACGCAACTGGTCATCCCCGACGAGCTCAGGCCGGCCGACGGCCGCTTCGGCTGTGGTCCGTCGAAGGTGCGCCGGCAGGCGCTCGCGGCGCTCGCCGCGCGAGGGCGCGAGCGTGATGGGAACCTCCCATCGCCAGAAGCCCGTCAAGGCGCTCGTCGGTGAGATCCGCGCGGGCCTGCGCGAGCTGTTCTCACTGCCCGACGGCTATGAGGTGGCACTGGGCAACGGCGGCGCGACGTGCTTCTGGGACGCCGCGGCCTTCGGTCTGATTCGCGAGCGCTCCGCGCACCTGGCCTTCGGCGAGTTCTCACAGAAGTTCGCCACCGTCAGCGCCGCTGCTCCGTTTCTCGGCGAGCCGGCCGTCGTCAAGGCCGACCCCGGTGACGCTCCCGAGCCCGCCGCCGCGGGTAAGGCTGCCGCCGAGTCCGGCGCCGACGTCGTCGCGTGGGCGCACAACGAGACCTCGACGGGCGTGATGGCAGCGATCGAGCGGCCGACCGACGCCGGCGATGCACTCGTGCTGATCGACGCGACGTCCGGCGCCGGGGGGCTGGCGGTCGACGTCGCGCAGGCCGACGCGTACTACTTCGCGCCGCAGAAGAGCTTCGCCGCCGACGGCGGGCTGTGGCTGGCGCTGCTCAGCCCGGCAGCCCAGCAGCGCATCGCCGAGCTCGAGGCATCTGACCGCTGGATCCCCGCCTTCCTGTCGCTGCACACGGCGCTGGAGAACTCGCTCAAAGACCAGACGTACAACACGCCGGCCGTCGCCTCGCTGTTCCTGCTGGCCGAGCAGATCCGCTGGATGCTCGACTCAGGTGGGCTGGACTGGTGCGTGCAGCGCAGCGGCGAGTCCTCGCGGCTGCTGTACGGCTGGGCCGAGCGCAGCGGCTTCGCAACGCCGTTCGTCTCTGACCCCACAAAGCGCTCACTGGTCGTGGGCACGATCGACTTCGCCGACGACGTCGACGCGGC
The DNA here is from genome assembly GCA_963819435.1 of uncultured Solirubrobacteraceae bacterium. Taxonomy (GTDB): domain Bacteria; phylum Actinomycetota; class Thermoleophilia; order Solirubrobacterales; family Solirubrobacteraceae; genus Palsa-744. The sequence goes on from CAWFWA010000002.1 coordinate 77,420, forward strand.
CGCGATCGCCAAGACACTGCGCGCCAACGGCATCGTCGACACCGAGCCCTACCGCAAGCTCGGGCGCAACCAGCTGCGCATCGGCATGTTCCCGGCCGTGGAGCCCGCCGACGTGCAGGCGCTGACCGCGTGCATCGACTGGGTCGTCGAGCGGATGTCGGCATGAGCGCCGCCGCGGATGCAGCGACCAACGGGCGTCTGAAGGTGCTCGTCAAGGAGAAGATCGGCGACTCGGGCGTCGATCTGCTGCGCGAGCACTTCGACGTCGACGTCGGCACCGACTGGGCCGACGGCGAGCTCGCCGAGCGCATCGGCGAGTACGACGGCATCCTCATCCGCTCGGCCACGAAGATGACCGCCGAGCTGATCGACAAGGGCGCCAAGCTGCGCGTGATCGGGCGCGCCGGCGTGGGCGTGGACAACGTCGACGTCGACGCCGCGACCAAGCGCGGCATCGTCGTCGCCAATGCGCCGCAGTCAAACGTCGTCACCGCGGCCGAGCACACGATGGCGCTGCTGCTCGCGCTCGCGCGCAACATCCCACAGGCGCACCAGTCGCTGCTGGAAGGCAAATGGGACCGCTCCAAGTACTCCGGCGTCGAGCTCTACGAGAAGACGCTCGGCGTCGTCGGCTTCGGGCGCATCGGCCAACTCGTCGCCCAGCGCGCGCGCGGCTTCAACATGCGCGTGCTCGCCTTCGACCCGTTCGTCAGCGCCGAGCGCTACCGCGAGCTCGGCGTGGAGAAGGCCGGCGACTCAGACGAGATCTACGCGCAGGCCGACTTCATCACCGTGCACCTGCCAAAGACGCCCGAGACCGAAGGCTGGCTGAATGCGGAGGCCTTCGCCAAGATGCGCGACGGCGTGCGCGTGCTCAACGTCGCGCGCGGAGGGCTGATCGACGACGCCGCTCTGAAGGACGCGCTGGACTCCGGCAAGGTCGCCGGCGCGGCGCTCGACGTGTTCCCGTCGGAGCCGATGACCGACTATCCGCTGTTCGACGGCTATCCGAACGTCGTCGTCACGCCGCACCTCGGTGCCTCCACGGCCGAGGCGACCGATCGCGCGGGCTATCAGAGTGCCGAGCAGATCGTCGCTGCGCTGACCGGCGGTGTCGTCTCGACCGCCGTCAACATCCCCTCGATCGGCGCCGAGGACATGCAGGTGCTCGGCCCGTTCCTACCGATGGCACGCCAGCTCGGGCGCCTGGCGATGGCGCTTGCCGAGGGCAGCTCCGTCGAGCGCATCGAGGCTGCCTTCATGGGGCGCATCGCCGACTTCGACACACGCCTGCTGACGCTCGCGGTGATCGGCGGCGCGCTGCAGGGGCGCACCGAGGAGCAGGTCAACCCGGTCAACGCTCCCAGCATCGCCGAGGAACGCGGCATCGTCGTCGAGGAGAAGTCCGTCTCCGAGGCGCAGGATTTCAACGAGCTGATCCGCGTGACCGTGGTCGCCGGCGATGATCGCGTGGCGGTCGCCGGCACCGGCATCGGCCCCAAACAGGAGCCGCATCTCGTCGAGGTCCAGGGTCGTCGGCTGACGATCGAGCTCGAGCCGCACGTGACCGTGTTTCGCTATGAAGACCTGCCCGGGATGATCGGCCGCGTCGGCACGATCTTCGGCGCGCATGGCATCAACATCTCCTCCGCCGCCGTCGGCCACTCCTCCGACGGCGCCACCGCCGGCGACGAGGCTTCCAAGGCGGGGCAGCGCCTCGCCGCGATGGTCGTCACGACCGACGCCGCCGTGCCCGATGCGGTCGTCGAGGAGATCGTCGCGTCGGAGGGCTTTGTCAACGGCTGGTCGGTCGACCTCAGCTGATACGCGTGGTGGGCTCTTAGCAGCCACTAACCAAATCGAGTAGGGTTTCGCCGATGCGCGCGATCGTCATCACCAAGCACGGCGGACCGGGAGTACTCGAGGTGCAGGAGCAGGCCGACCCCGCGCTCGGACCGGGCCAGGTGCGCATCGACGTCGCGGCGGCGGGAATCAACTTCGCCGACGTGATGGCCCGCATGGGGCTCTACCAGGATGCGCCGAAGACGCCTTGCGTCGTCGGCTACGAGGTCGCCGGCACGATCCTCGAGCTCGGCGATGGGGTGGAGGGGTTGACGCCGGGCCAGCGCGTGGTCGCGGGCACGCAGTTCGGCGGCTACGCCTCGCAGGTCGTCGTCCCGGCGGCCGACGTGATCCCGCTGCCCGATGGGCTGAGCTTCGAGCAGGGCGCGGCGATCCCGGTCAACTACGGCACCGCATGGGCCGGGCTGATCGGCTTCGGCTCGTTGCAGCCGGGCGAGCGCGTGCTCGTGCACTCGGCCGGCGGCGGCGTGGGCATCGCGGCGACGCAGATCGCCAAGCGCAGCGGCGCCGAGGTCTATGGCACCGCCTCGCCGGGCAAGCACGCGCGCTGTGAAGAACTCGGCGTGGACCACATGGTCGACTACACGCAGGCCGGCTGGGAGCGCGGACTGCCGCAGTTCGACGTGATCCTCGATGCGGTCGGCGGCAAGAGCTTTCGCACCGGCTATGACCTGCTGCGTCCGGGCGGACGGCTCGTCGCATTCGGCGCTTCGGCGATCGTCTCCGGGCAGCGGCGCAACCTCGTCACGGCCTTGCGCACGGTCATCCGCATGCCGCGCTTCAGCATGATCAAGCAGATGGGCGAATCGAAGGCCGTGATCGGGCTGAACATGCTCACGCTGTGGAAGGACCGCGGCACGCTGGCGCCCTGGATCGGCCCGCTGCAGGAGATGCTCGACGACGGCACCGTCAAACCGGTCGTCGCCGGCGCCTTCTCCTTCGAGGAGGCCGGCGCCGCGCAGACGATGATCACCGAGCGGCGCAACGTCGGCAAGGTCGTGCTCGTCCCCTAAGTCGTTTGTCGGTCGCTGCACCCGGTGCTACCCTGCCAAAAGATGTCGTTGCAGAACTCGCTTCTCTCGCTGCTCCTGCTCCCCCCTCGGGGGGAATAACGCGTGGCGGCCGCGTAGCCGCATACCCAGCAGAGAGGAACGGCAAGCGAGTTAGAGAAGGAGCACGAACGGCATGAGCAATTCGGCAGGCAGTACCCCAGGCGCACGCGACGAGTCCGATCGCGTGCTGATCTTCGACACGACGTTGCGCGACGGCGAGCAGTCGCCGGGTATTTCGCTGAACAAGGCAGAAAAGCTGGAGATCGCCCACCAGCTCGCTCGGCTCGGTGTGGACGTGATCGAGGCGGGCTTCCCGATCACCTCGCCAGGCGACTTCGAGGCCGTCGAGGCGATCGCCCGCGAGGTCGAAGGTCCGGTCATCTGCGGTCTGGCGCGCACGAGCAGCCAGGACATCGAGGCCGCCTGGAACGCCGTGCGCGACTCCGAGCGCCCGCGCATTCACACGTTCCTGGCGACCAGCGACATTCACATAAAGCACAAGCTGCAGACCACACGAGAGGACGTCAAGGGGCAGGTTCGCGCGGCCGTCGCACAGGCGCGCGAGTTCACCGACGACGTTGAGTTCTCACCCGAGGACGGCTCGCGCTCAGACGTGCAGTTCATGGCCGAGGTGATCCAGATCGCGCTCGACGAGGGTGCGACGACGATCAACGTGCCCGACACGGTCGGCTACACGATGCCGCACGAGTACGCGGCGATGTTCGAACAGCTCTACCGCCTCGTGCCCGATCTGCGTAGTGTCGTCGTCTCCGTGCATTGCCACGACGACCTGGGCATCGCAGTCGCCAACTCGCTGGCCGGCCTGGAAGCCGGCTGCCGCCAGGTCGAGTGTGCGATCAACGGCATCGGCGAGCGCGCCGGCAACGCTTCGCTTGAGGAGATCGCCATGCTGCTGCACACGCGCGAGCCCAGCCTCGGGCTGTGGACCGGGATCGAGACGACTGAGATCGCGCGCACGAGCCGTCTGGTGTCGCGCCTGACCGGCTACCAGGTGCAGCCCAACAAGGCGATCGTCGGGCGCAACGCCTTCGCGCACGAGGCCGGCATTCACCAGGACGGCGTGCTCAAGGAGCGCACGACGTACGAGATCATGGACGCGACGACCGTCGGGCTCAACAGCAACTCGCTGGTGCTCGGCAAGCACTCCGGTCGCCACGCGCTCAGCAAGGCGCTGGAGGAGATGGGCTTTCAGATCGACGGCCAGGCGCTCAACACGGCGTTCAAGCGCTTCAAGGAGATCGCCGACCGCAAGAAGCAGGTCACGGCGATGGACCTGGAGGCGCTCGTCACCGACGAGCTGCGCAGCGAGGACGTCGGCGGCTACACGCTCGACTGGTTCGAGGTCGAGGCATCGTCCAGGCGCTCGCCCCACGCGAAGGTCTCGGTCGTCTCGCCCGACGGCGCCACCGTCACCGGATCGTTCACCGGAGACGGGCCGATCGACGCGGTGTTCCAGGCGATCAACGCGGCGACCGGCGTCGCGGCCAAGCTCAGCGAGTTCACGATCGGCGCGGTCACCGAGGGCCAGGACGCGCTCGGCGAGGTGTCGGTCGTGCTCGAGGTGCAAGGCGTCACCGGCGCCGGCCAGGGCGTGTCGACGGACATCATCGACGCGGCAGCGCGCGCCTATGTGAGAGCGCTGTCGGTGGCCGTCGCGCGGTCGCGCGCCGATCAGGCCATCGGGCTGCCTGAGGTTTCGCACTAGCCCTCCCAGCGTGCCTTGAGGGTATGGCCCCTCAAGGCACCGACACCACTTACCCGACCCGTTCGGCGTGCCAAGCGGTACCGCCGTTCGGGTTGGCGCGACGCATTACGCTTGTCCGTGATAACGTACGAGCGATGGCGACAGCGATCAACGCCGAGAAGACCGCGACGAGCAGCGGCGACTCCGCACGTATGAGCGCCGACCCGCTCGGCCCCGCGGTCATCGGCGCGCGCGTGAAGGCTCTGCGCGAGGCCTCCGATCTGTCGCTGCGCGACCTCGCCGCACGCAGCGGCGTCAGCGCGCCGATGCTCTCACAGGTCGAGCGCGGCGAGACCAGCCCGACACTCACCGTCGCCGCGCGCATCGCGGCGGGACTGGAACTGCGCCTGTCGCAGCTGCTGCGCCTCGACGAGGGCGGATCGGTCACGATCGTGCACGCCTCCGAGCGCCAGCGCGGCGGCAACGCCAGGCGCGGCCACCGCTTCGAGGTGCTCACCGCCGCCCAGCCCGGCCAGCGCGCCGAGCTCTCGCGCCACACGCTCGCCGCGCACAGCGTCACTGGCGCCGCGGACGATCCACCGATGCACGAGGCCGGCAGCCGCGAGACCGCCGTCATCGAGCAGGGCAGCGTCGAGCTGGTCTGCGACGGCCAGCGCTATCCACTGCACGAGGGCGACTGCGTCACCTTCGACGCCGATCTTCCCCACCACTTCGAGAACGCGACAGACAGCGAAGCCGCATTTCTCGCGGTCGTCTCCGCGGGCCTGAGGCGCAGCTAGGTGAGCGCCACGCCGCAGGCAACCCGGACCCCGGTAGGGGTCCTCATAAAAAGAGGACACAACACCCACGACGAGAAGGACCGATGACCATGGCGCAGACGCTGTTCGACAAGATCTGGGAGACGCACGAGGTGGCCCACGGCCTGCTCTACATCGACCTGCATCTCGTCCACGAGGTGACCAGCCCGCAGGCCTTTGACAGCCTGCGCATGGCCGGCCGGCCGGTTCGCCGCCCTGACCGCACGCTCGCCACTGCCGATCACAACACGCCAACGGACGGCACGCCCGTCGCCGCTCGCATCAAGGACGAGCTCTCGCGTGTGCAGGTGCAGACGCTCGAGCGCAACTGCGAGCAGTTCGGCGTACCCGTCTACTCGCTCGGTTCGGCGCGCCAGGGCATCGTGCACGTGATCGGCCCCGAGCTCGGCGTCACCCAGCCCGGCATGACGATCGTCTGCGGCGATTCGCACACCTCAACGCACGGCGCCTTCGGCGCGCTCGCCTTCGGCATCGGCACCTCAGAGGTCGAGCACGTGCTCGCCACGCAGTGCATGGTTCAGCACAAGCCGCGTTCCATGCGCATCGTCTACGAGGGCGAACTCGGTTTTGGCGTGACCGCCAAGGATCTGATCCTCGGCACGCTCGGGCGGCTCGGCGTCGGCGGCATGACCGGGCACGTCGTCGAGTACGCCGGCGCGGCGATCGAGGCGCTGTCGATGGAGGGCCGCATGACCGTGTGCAACATGACCATCGAGGGCGGCGGGCGCGCGGGCATGATCGCGCCCGACGACACCACCTTTGAGTGGTTCACCGACAAGCAGCTGCCCGGCGCGCCGCAGGGCGCAGAGCTCGACAAGGCGATCGCGCACTGGCGCGGGCTGCGCACCGACGACGGCGCCGAGTTCGACCGCGAGACGATCATCGACGCGGGCAAGATCTCCCCGCAGGTGACCTGGGGTACGAATCCCGGCATGGTGCGCGCGGTCACCGAGAGCGTGCCCACGCTCGACGAGTTCGACAGCCCCGCCGACCGCGAGGCGACCGAACGCGCGCTCGCCTACATGGACCTGCAGCCGGGCATGCCGATCGAGCAGATCGCCCTGGACCGCGTGTTCATCGGCTCGTGCACCAACTCGCGCATCGGCGACCTGCGCGCGGCCGCGAAGGTGGTCGAGGGGCGCAAGGTGGCCGACAGCGTCGACGCGATGGTCGTACCGGGCTCTCAGCAGGTCAAGAAACAGGCCGAGGACGAGGGCCTGGATGAGGTGTTCCGTGCCGCCGGCTTCGATTGGCGCGTCGCCGGCTGCTCGATGTGTCTGGGCATGAACCCGGACATTCTGCAGCCCGGCGAGCGCTGCGCCTCCACCTCCAACCGCAACTTCGAGGGCCGTCAGGGCCGCGGCGGGCGCACGCATCTCGTCTCCCCGCAGATGGCCGCAGCCGCCGCCATCGAGGGCCATTTTGTCGACATCAGGAACTGGAGCTAACCGTGGACCCGATCAGCGTAATTGCAGGCCCAATCAGCCACTTGGACCGCTCCGACGTAGACACCGACCAGATCATGCCCAAGCAGTTCCTCAAGCGCGTCGAGCGCACCGGTTTCGGCGAGTTCCTGTTCTACGACTGGGCCAAGGAGCCCGGTTGGGACCTGCCGGCCAACCCGATCCTCGTCGCCGGCGAGAACTTCGGCTGCGGCTCCTCACGCGAGCACGCTCCCTGGGGCCTGCAGGACTACGGCTTTCAGGCGATCGTCGCGCCGAGCTTCGCCGACATCTTCTACTCCAATTGCACAAAGATCGGGCTGCTGCCCGTCGTGCTCGACGCCGAGGACTGTCGCGCGCTCGCGCACGCGGGCTCCGGCGAGGTCGACCTGCTCGAGCAGGAGGTGCGCTTCGCCGGGCGCGACGCAGCCTTCGAGATCGACCACGAGATCCGCCACCGCCTGCTCAACGGGCTCGACGACATCGCGCTCACGCTCGAGCAGGCCGCGGAGATCTCCGACTATGAGACAGAGCACGACCGCGATCGCGGCTGGGCGACCACCGCGACGACGGCGCTGTAGGGCAGCGGCGCGATGAGCCATCACATCGTCACGCTGCCCGGCGATGGCATCGGGCCGGAGATCATCGAGCCGACGCTCGAGCTGCTGGAAACGCTCGGCGACTTCGAGTTTCAGGAGCACCTGTTCGGCGGTGCGTCGATCGATGCTCACGGCACGGCGCTGACCGACGACGTCCTCGCGGACTGCCGTAAGGCCGACGCCGTGCTGCTCGCCGCCGTCGGCGGGCCCAGGTGGGACACGACCGACCCGGCCAAGCCGCGACCCGAGCAGGGCCTGCTCGGACTGCGCAAGGGACTCGGGCTGTACGCCAACCTGCGCCCGGTCAAGCCGCTGCCGGCGCTGTATGAGTCCTCGCCGCTGCGGCGCGAGCGCATCGAGGGCACCGACCTGCTCGTCGTGCGCGAGCTAACCGGCGGCATCTACTTTGGCGAGAAGACGCGCACCGCGGACTTCGCCTCCGACGTGTGCGCGTACAGCAGCGAGGAGATCGAGCGCATCGCGCGTGTGGCCTTTGGCGCGGCGCGCTCGCGCGTGTCGAGCGTCGACAAGGCCAACGTGCTGGAGACCTCGCGCTTGTGGCGCCAGGTCGTCTCGGAGTTGCACGCGCGCGAGTTCCCGCACATCGAGCTCGAGCATGTGCTCGTCGACAACGCAGCCATGCAGCTGGTCTCCGCACCGCGGCACTTCGACACGATCCTCACCGAGAACATGTTCGGAGACATCCTCTCCGACGAGGCCGCGATGTTGACGGGCTCGATCGGCATGCTGCCCAGCGCCTCGCTCGGCGGCGATGGTCCCGGGCTGTTCGAGCCGGTGCATGGCTCGGCGCCTGACATCGCCGGGACCGGCAGCGCCAACCCGCTGGCGATGTTCCTCTCGGCCGCGATGATGCTGCGCCACGGGCTCGGCTTGGAAAGCGAGGCGGCGGCTGTAGAATCGGCCGTTGAAGGGGCACTCGACGCGGGGCTTCGCACCGCCGATCTCGGAGGCTCGGCCGGCACCTTGCAGGCCACCGAGGCAGTGCTCGCGAACATCTAACAGGAGCTCTAGTGAACGTGGATCCCACCGACCTCATCTGGATGAATGGAGAGTTCGTCGCATGGGAGGACGCCAAGGTCCACGTCCTGACGCACGGCCTGCACTACGGAACCGGTGTTTTCGAGGGCGTGCGCTGCTACGACACCGAGCTCGGTCCCGCCGTGTTCCGCAACGCCGAGCACGTCGAGCGCCTGTTCCGCTCGGCCGCGCTCTACTACATGGACATCCCCTTCTCGGCTGAGCAGCTGCGCTCGGCGACGCTCGAGCTCGTTGCGCGAAACGGACTGCGCGAGTGCTACATCCGCCCGATCGTCTACCGCGGCTACGGCACGATGGGACTGAACCCGCTTGACGCGAGCGTCGACGTGACGATCGCCTGCTGGGAGTGGGGCAAGTACCTCGGTGAGGAGGGCTCCAACAACGGCGTACGCGCAAAGGTCTCCTCGTGGCGGCGCATCGGCCCCGACTCGCTGATTCCCCACGCCAAGGCTTCCGGGCAGTACCTCAACAGCGTGCTCGCGAAGGTCGAGGCGGTCAAGTCCGACTACGACGAGGCGATCCTGCTCGACGACCACGGCTACGTGTGTGAGGGCACGGGCGAGAACATCTACGTCGTGCGCGACGGCGTGATCGCCACGCCCGGTCAGAGCAACTCGATCCTCGACGGCATCACACGCCGCTCGATCATGCAGCTTGCCTCGGACCTCGGCTACACGGTTGTCGAGCGCGACATCGCACGCGCCGAGATGTACCTCGCCGACGAGGTGTTCATGTCGGGCACGGCGGCGGAGATCGTGCCGGTGCGCGAGGTCGACGACCACGCCGTCGGCACCGGCAAGCCGGGCGAGATCACGCGTGTGATCCAGGCGGCCTTCGACGACGCGATCCACGGCCGCTCCGAGCGCTACCGCGAGTGGCTCGACGTCGTCAACGCCAGCGATCTGGAGACGCCCGCCGGCGAGGCGCCGTCACCGAGCGCCACCGCCGCCGGCTAGGCAGCCCGATGAGTGACATACAGCTATATGACGCCACGCTGCGCGACGGCATGGGCGGGGGCGGGCTGACGCTGACCGCCGAGGAGAAGCTGCGCGTCGTGCACGCGCTGGATGCGCTCGGCGTGGACATGATCGAGGCCGGTTTCCCGGCGTCCAACCCCAAGGAGCAGCAGCTGTTCGACCTGCTCGCC
>CAWFWA010000003.1:0-244503 GCA_963819435.1 uncultured Solirubrobacteraceae bacterium
GGAGTCGGGGTCGACGCCTTGGCGCGCGAGCTCGAGGCGCGCGAGGTGCTCGGCGTTGCCGCCGAGCTTGATGTCGACGCCGCGGCCGGCCATGTTCGTGGCGATCGTGACCGCGCCGGGCTGACCGGCCTCGGCGACGATCTCGGCCTCGCGCGCGGCGTGCTCGGGCTTGGCGTTGAGCACCGTGTGCGTGATGCCGCGCTGCTTCAGACGCTCGTCGAGCAGCTCGGAGACCTCGACGGAGATCGTCCCGACGAGCACCGGCTGGCCGTTCTCGTGGCGCGCGGCGATTTCCTTGACGACCGCGCTCCACTTGCCCTCCTTGGTCTTGTAGATCTGGTCGTTGCGGTCGTCGCGCACCATCGCCATGTTCGTCGGCACCTGCACGACCGGCAGCTCGTAGATCTTCATGAACTCGGTCGCCTCGGTGAGCGCCGTGCCGGTCATGCCCGGAGAGCTTGTCGTAGAGGCGGAAGAAGTTCTGGTAGGTGATCGTCGCGAGCGTCTGGTTCTCCTCCTGGATCGAGACGCCCTCCTTGGCCTCGACGGCCTGGTGCAGCCCCTCCGACCAGCGCCGCCCATCGAGGATGCGCCCGGTGAACTCGTCGATGATCTTCGACCTCGCCGTCGATCACCGCGTAGTCGACATCGCGCTTGTACAGCGACTCGGCGCGCAGCGCCTGGATTGAGGTGGTTGACGAGATGGCCGTTCTCGGCGCGGTAGAGGTGGTCGATGCCGAGGAACCTCTCGGCCTTGGCGACGCCCTGCTCGGTGATCGAGACCGTCTTGTGCTTCTCCTCGAACTCGTAGTCGAAGTCGGCCACGAACTGCTTCTTGGAGCGCGGGTCCATCCCTTCGGGCGTCTTGCCGGCGACGAGTCTGCGGCGCCAGGCGCGCGAACTTGACGTACAGGTCGGCGGCCTGTTCGGGCGCGCCGGAGATGATCAGCGGCGTTCGCGCCTCGTCGATCAGGATGTTGTCGACCTCGTCGACGATCGCGAACGGGTGGCCGCGCTGGACCTTTTCGCCGAGATCCGTGGCCATGTTGTCGCGCAGGTAGTCGAAGCCGAACTCCGAGTTGGTGCCGTACACGACGTCGCACGCGTACGCCACGTGCTTCTCCTCGAAGGCCTGCTGGTTCTGCAGCACGCCGACGGTCACGCCGAGCGCGTCGTAGATCGGGCTCATCCATTCGGCGTCGCGCCGCGCCAGATAGTCGTTGACGGTGACCAGGTGCACGCCCTTGCGCTGCGGCTCGTGCTCGCCGTCGCGCAGCTCGTGCACGGCCAGCGAGTTGAGCACGACCGCGAGCGTCGCCGTCAGCGTCTTTCCCTCGCCGGTCTTCATCTCGGCGATCTGGCCGTCGTGCAGCGCCATCGCGCCGATCAGCTGGACGTCGAAGTGGCGCATGCCCATCTGGCGCTTGCCCGTCTCGCGCACGATCGCGAAGCACTCCGGCAGCAGCGCGTCGAGCGACTCGCCGTCGCGCGCGCGCTCGCGCAGCGCGTCCATGCGCTCGCGCAGCTCGGCGTCGGAGTCGTGTTCGAGCTCGCCCTCGAACGCGTTGATCAGCGCGACGCGCTTCTGATAGGTCTTGTACTTCTTCGCCTCGCCGACGTTCAGCGCGCGATCGAGCAGAGATGGCATGGGCCAAGGATAGCTCCCGCGCCGCGCCGTCTACCCACCGCCGGCGCGCTCGGCGGTGGCGCCGCGGCTCAGCCGAAGCTTGCGTGATCGTCTTGTGACCGCCTCCGTGGCAGTCGCTCGAGCGTGACCGTCAGCGGACCGTCGGTGGTCACGTTCAGCTGCGCCTTGCAGTCGACCTTCGCGCGCGCGGCGTCGATCGTCACGTGCGCGACGTTGGTCGCGGTGATGTCAGCGCGTCGGCGCCGGTTCGCTGGGCGCCGGCCCCCAGGCCTTGCTCTGGCTGGTGTACGGGATCGCCGGGATCGTGCCCGCCGGTCAGCGCGCCGGCCCCGTGCTGGGTTTCGCCGCGGCGGCGGGTCGCCGATGCCGAAGCCCTGCGAGCGCACGTCGACCTTGCCCAGCGGCGCCGTGCCGCTGGAGTCGCGCAGCGACACGCCGTAGACCCAGTAGGCGTGACCGGCACTGGTGCCGTCGGCGGCGAAGTCCATCGTCGGGTTGTAGACGTACGTCACGTGCGCGGGATCGCTGTCGACCGTTTCCGTCCCGAGGAACGCCGCGGCCGGCGCGTATTCGTCGTTGAGCGCGAGCGTCAGGTGCTCGCCCGCCTGGAACTGGTCGAATTCGTAGCGGTAGCCGAGTTCGTCGAACGTTTTGACCTGTTCGAGCACGCCCGCGATCGGCACGAGCTCGTCGGTCGTCTCGTCCCAGATCAGGAACGGAACGTTGCGCACCGAGCCGAGCATGCGCTGCGTCAGCGACTGGTTGCCGCCGGCTGCGGTTCGGCCGGCGGCACCCAGATGCCGAGCGCCGGGCGGCCCGACGGTCGGCTGCGCGCGCGCGAACAGGTCGGGGAACTGGCTGGCGAACTTGTACGTGCCATAGCCGCCCATCGAGTAGCCGGCGATGTCGGTGAACGACGGGTTCAGCGCGTAGTGCGCGGCGACGTCGGCCCACACTTCGAAGGTGTCGGCGCCGGCGTGGTCGTAGTACCAGCCGTCGGGCCCGCGCCCGGAGGGCGTGAACACGATCGAGCCGCCGCCGCGCGCGGCGAACTGCGCCTGGTTCTTGGTGCCCGCGAACTGGTTGTAGTTGGCCGACAGCGAGTGCAGCAGCAGCGTCGCGCCCCAGCCGCCGCTCGGCTGCGTGCCGCTCGGGCACGTAGATCGCGTAGGGCAGCAGCTGCCCGCGCATCTCGCCGATGCACGCTGCCGAGCTGCCGCAGCCGCCGGTCGCGTAGTCGGCGCCCTGGCCGTCGGAGAAGTGCGAGGCGAGGATGCGGTCGAACACGCCGCTCTGCGGCACGCCGGTCGGCTGTCCGGGCATGTCGTCTTCGGTCTTCGCCTTCAGCTTGGCGAAGTCGACTTCGGCGTGGAACTCGCTGATGTCGCCGCTGGCCAGCGCCTGCGCCTGCGCGGACTCGCGCCAGTAGGCGGGGTTGGTCTCGGTCTGCCGGCGCCCGGCGTTCCCGGCACCGGCTCCTGCGCGTTGAAGCGGAAGGCCGACGTCGAAGAAGGCCGGCGGCGTCGTGTCGGTGCCCGCGCCGCCGGGCTGCGTCGCGCTGGCCACGGCGCCGGGCAGCAGGTAGCTGTTCGGCGGCTGCGTTCCACAGGCCGACGCCGGCGGCCAGGCGCACGGTCGAGGTGCCGGGGTTCCACTCGCTGTGCGGCACTTCGACGGTGATCTGGCGCCGCGCGAGGTCGACGCCGACGCTCGGCGCCGGGCCGGGAACTTCTGCGCCGCGTCGCGGCGTCGGTCAGCGTCGCCGTCGTCGCCGTGCACCGTGAGGAAGTACTGCGCCGGCGCGCTCACGTTGGCGCCGAACGGGAACGGGTGCGTTTCGCCTGGCGTGCCGCCGATCGCGATCGCCGTGGCGACGAGGTCGGGGTTCTCCAGCGTGTTCAGCGTGATCCGAAAGGCCGTCGACTTGCCCTTCGGGCGCACGCGCAGTTCGACCAGGTTGGCCGCGTTCTCGTCATAGCCGGGGCCCGTCGGGTAGGTGTACGTGCCGTCGGGTTCGGAGAACGTGTCGCCGCCGGAGGAGTCGCCGCCGGGCGAGATCATCGGGTTGGTCGGGTCGGTCACCTCTTTGGCGCCGTGGTCGTCGTAGATGTAGCCCTGGTAGAGGAACTCGCCGTGGCGGTAGGCGCTCGCGCCCGAGACGAGGATCGGCTTGGCGTGCCAGCCGCTGCCGCGGTGCGTTTTCCAGCTGTGGCGCCTGCGCGAGCGGCTCGTACAGCACGTCGGGGCCGGGTCGCGGCGCGCTGCCCTCTTTGGCCGGCAGCGACGGCGAGACGCGCGCGGCCTGCGCCGCCGCCCGCGGCGATCAGCACACCGGCGAGCACGACCGCGACGACCGACACGGCGCGCGCGCACGCGCGAACGCTCCCCTACCCGACGAGCAACTGACCCCAAGCGACTCACCCCTCCAAATGAGACAACCGAACGTCGCTGTCTCTACCCAACGGGACAAGCCGGTAAACATGGCGCGCGCCGGCGCGCCGGCCAGCCGCCGTGCGCGCGCCATGCGCGGCGCTGAGGACGGTTGCTAGGTCGCCGGCAGGCCCATCGTCGGCGGCGGCGCCGTCGGCAGGCTCATCGCGCGCGCGGCCTCGCCGGCCGTGCGGCGGTCGGCGGCGGCGGCGCGCGCCTCGCGCCGGTGGCGGCGTTTGTCGCGGTGGCGCTTGACCTGCCGCGCGAGCTCGTCGACCATCAAGTTCAGCGAGTGCAGCATCTCGGGCGAGCGGTCGCGCGCGCGCAGCGTGACGCCCTTGAGGTACAGCGTTGCCTCGGCGACGTGGCAGTCGGACACCCGGGGGTTGGGCTCCTTGAAGATCTCGATCTCGATGCGTGCGAGCTCGGAGACCTGCCGCGCGACCTTGTCCAGGCGACGGGCCGCGTGCTCGCGGATCTCGTCGGTGACCGGGACATTGCGACCCTTGATGTCAATCTGCATCACAGGCTCCTTTGGTCGGCTGTTGTCTGGCGCTGATCGAATGCTACGCCCGTGCCTGGCGGATGTCCATCGCCTTACCCGTTTTCACCCGTTCGTCCACACGCGCGCCGCGTCACGGCGCGGCGGCCCGGGCGCTGGCCGCATGCGCCGGTGCGACAATGCCGCGTGAGCAAATGCAGCGGTGAGCGCGAATCTGTCGTGGACGCTTGAGCCCGGCGTGCTGGTCGGCGTGGCGATCGTCGGCGGCGCCTACGTCGCGCGCTGGCGCACAGGTGCGCACGGGCGGCTCGGCGCGCCCGCAGGCCGACGCGCCGGTGTGGCGGCTGTGCTGCTTTCTCGCCTCGCTGCTGGGCGTGCTGATCGCGCTCGTCTCGCCGATCGACGCGCTCGCCGACCAGCTGTTCCTGATGCACATGGTCCAGCACATGCTGCTGCTCGACGTCGTGCCGATCCTCGCGATCCTCGGCTTCACGAAGGTCATCCTGCGCCCGGTCACGCGCGCCGTGCAGGACCTCGAGCAGCGCGCCGGCGGGCTGGCCAGCCCGGCCTTCGCGGTCGTGCTGTACGTCGGCGTGATCTGGACGTGGCACATCCCCGCCGCCTACGACGAGGCGCTGCGCCACCCGGTCGTGCACGTGCTCGAGCACATCACGTTCCTGATCGCCGGCTCGCTGTACTGGTGGCATCTGCTGTCGCCGATCCGCGCGCGCCTGCGCCTGGGCGGCATGGGCCCGGTCGTGTACATGGCCTCGACGAAGCTGTTCGTCGGCGCGCTGGGCATGGGCCTGGCGTTCGCCCCGACGGCGATCTACTCCTACTACGTCCACCACGCGCGCGTGTGGGGGCTCTCCGCGCACGACGACCAGTCGATCGCCGGCTTCATCATGGCCGTCGAGCAGTCGCTCGTGATGGGCGTCGCGCTGGTCGTGCTGTTCATGCGCGCGCTCGCCGAGTCAGAGCGCGAGCAGCAGCGGCGCGAGCGCTTTCAGGGCGCGTGAGCTCGTGCTATGCTGACAACTGTCACATGACTCACTTTCCGGGAAGGGGCTCGCTTCGGCGGGCCTCTTCGCGTTAAGCCGCGGCGCAGAGCGGGCGCGGCGCGTCTCGCAGCAGGCCCGCGGCGTGGCGCGTCAGGCGTCGCGGCGCAGGCTCTGCAGGATGCCGCCGTGCCCGGCGATCGCGCCGATCAGGATCGAGTCCGGCGCGACCTCGGTGCCGGGGAAGAGGATGCTCTCGCGCAGCTGCGCGCCGTCGCCGACGCGCGCGCCGTCGCCGAGCACGATCGGGCCCATCAGGCGAACGTCGGCGCCGATCTGCACGTCGCGGCCGATCCACACCGCGCCGTCGACGTCGGTGTCCTCGCGCAGCGGCGAGGCGCCGGCGACGGTCACGCCCGGGCTGCACCTCCTCGCCGCTGCATCTGCAGGTGCAGCTCGCCGTTGAGCGCGTCGAAGGTGCCCTGGCGCAGCTCGCCGAGCGAGCCGACGTCGTTCCAGTACTCGCCGCACCTCGTGGATGTGAAACGGCACGTCGTTGTCCAGCAGCGCCGGGAACACGTCTTTGGCCCAGTCGACGAACGGGCGCTCGGGGAAGTAGTCGAAGATCGCCGGCTCGAACATGTAGATGCCGCAGTTGCCGAGATCCGACAGCGCCTCCGTCGGGCTGCGGCTTCTCCTGAAAGCCCGTGATGCGCCCGTCGCGGTCGTGCAGCACGACGCCGTACTCGCGCGTGTCGGCGACCTTCTTGACGGCCAGCGTGGCGATCCCGCCGGCCTCGCGGTGCCTGGCGGCGAACGCCGTCAGGTCGATGTCCGTGAGCGCGTCGCCGGAGATCACGAGGAACGGCTCGTCGCCGAAGAACTCCGCGCACGCGCGCACCCCGCCGGCCGTGCCCAGCAGCTGCTCCTCGAAGCGGTAGGAGATGCGCTCGCCGAAGTACTCGCGGATCGTCTCCGGGAAGTAGTGCAGGTTGGCGATCACGCCGTCGAAGGAGTGCCGGTCGATCAGGTCGAGGATGTGCTCCATCACCGGCCTGTCGAGCACCGGCACCATCGGCTTGGTGATCTCGTACGTGAGCGGGCGCAGGCGCGTGCCGAGTCCGGCCGCCAGAACCATCGCCTTCATCAGACTCGCGCCCGCGCCGTGCTCGCTCGGACTAGTACCGGTAGTGGTCCGGCTTGTACGGACCCTCGACCGGCACGCCGATGTACGCGGCCTGCTCGTCTGAGAGCTTGCGTCAGCTTCACGCCGAGCGCGTCGAGGTGCAGGCGGGCGACCTTCTCGTCGAGGTGCTTGGGCAGCACGTAGACCTTCTTGTCGTACTCGTCGTTCTTGGTGAACAGCTCGATCTGCGCGATCGTCTGGTTGGAGAACGAGTTGCTCATCACGAAGCTCGGGTGCCCGGTGGCGTTGCCGAGGTTCAGCAGGCGTCCCTCGGACAGCATGATGATCGCGTGGCCGTCGGGGAAGACCCACTTGTCGACCTGCGGCTTGATGTTCACGCGCTCGATGCCCGAGATGCGTCCGAGGCCGGCGATGTCGATCTCGTTGTCGAAGTGACCGATGTTGCCGACGATCGCCTGGTGCTTCATGCGCGCTCATGTCGTCGGCGGTGATGATGTCCTTGTTGCCGGTCGTCGTGATGAAGATGTCGGCGCGTGTCGATCACTTCCTGCAGCGTGTTGACCTCATAGCCCTGCATCGAGGCCTGCAGCGCGCAGATCGGGTCGATCTCGGTGACGATCACGCGCGCGCCCTGGCCGCGCAGCGATTCCGCGCAGCCCTTGCCGACGTCGCCGAAGCCGCACACGACGGCGACCTTGCCGCCGATCATCACGTCGGTCGCGCGGTTGATGCCGTCGATCAGCGAGTGGCGGCAGCCGTACAGGTTGTCGAACTTGGACTTGGTGACCGAGTCGTTGACGTTGATCGCCGGGAACAGCAGCTCGCCGGTCTCGACCATCTCATACAGACGGTGCACGCCCGGTGGTGGTCTCCTCGGTGACGCCTTTGATGCCCTGGCCGACGCGCGTCCAGCGCTGCGGGTCTTCGCCGAGCGAGCGCGTGAGCGTCGTGAGGATCACCTGCAGCTCCTCGGAGTCGGCGCCCGCCGGGTCCGGCACGGCGCCGGCCTTCTCGTACTCGGTGCCCTTGTGCACGAGCAGCGTGGCGTCGCCGCCGTCGTCGAGGATCATGTTCGGACCGGTCGAGCCATCGTCGCCCTCGGGCCAGCGCAGCACCTGCTCGGTGCACCACCAGTACTCCTCGAGCGTCTCGCCCTTCCAGGCGTACACGGGCACGCCCTGCGGGTCCTCGGCGGTCCCCTCGGGGCCGACGGCGACCGCCGCGGCGGCGTGGTCCTGCGTGGAGAAGATGTTGCAGCTGCACCAGCGCACCTCGGCGCCGAGCGCGGTGAGCGTCTCGATCAGCACGGCGGTCTGGATGGTCATGTGCAGCGAGCCGGTGATGCGCGCGCCCTTCAGCGGCTGCGCGTCTGAGTACTCGCGGCGGATCGACATCAGGCCGGGCATCTCGTGCTCGGCGAGCACGATCTCCTTGCGGCCGAACTCGGCCAGCGAGAGGTCGGCGACCTTGAAGTCGGTGTCCGTTGCTACGGCGGTGGGAGTCATTGCTGACTGTTCTCCTGTCCGGTCAGGTGAGCGCCCTTGCTTCAGGGAAACGGGCCGAGCGTGGCGGGACCGGAGCCCGTCGCAGCGCTCCTCGGCCGTCGCCTCGACGGTATCACAGCTTCGGGCACGCCTCGGACGGCGCCCGACGACCGTCCGGCGCCGCTCAGCGCTGTTCCAGCGCGGCCTTCAGGTCGTCGATCGACCTTCACGGGACCGGGGTCCACGCCGCGCAGCGCGGCCAGGTAGATCGACACGAGGTCGCCGAGCAGCACCAGCGAGATGACCCGCTCGATGGTCGTTTCGCCGCGCGTCTCCAGGCGGAAGCTGGCGACGGCGTTGGCGGCGATCGTCTGCTCGGTCAGGTCCATGCGCTCCTTCACGCGCGGGTGCGCGTCGGAGTCGTCGAGGAACACCGCCGAGAAGCGCCCGGCGTCCTGCGCGCCCTCCCAGCCGGCGATCTCGTTGTGGTCGAGCTCGGGCAGTTCGTTCTAGAAGGCGGGCTGCTTGGCGTTCTCGTTGATCTGCGTCTTCCAGCGGTAGGCGATCGGCGTCGTCAGCCCGGCGCCGGCGATCACGGGCGTCGTGCCGAGCAGGCCGCGCGCGATCTCCTTGGCCAGCGAGTCCTCGGGCGCGTCGGGGCCCCACTCGGCGACCAGATGCTCGGTGTGCGAGGCGGCGACGTCGATCTCCGAGGTCAGGCGCGGGCCGGCGCCGCACAGCGCGGCGACCTCGAGCGCGGCGACGGTCATGTAGGCGACTGCCGCGCGCGGCTGAAAGCCGCCGGGCAGCGGGATCACCGGCACGCCGTCGGCGCGCGCCATCTCGGCCAGGCGCCCGCCGGTCGTCGCGACGGTGCGCCGCGCGCCGAGCGCTCCGGCGGACTCGTAGCAGGCGAGCGTCTCCTCGGTGTCGCCGGAGTAGCTTGCGCACAGCACCATCGTGTCGGGCGTCGTCCACGGCGGCAGGCCGTAGGCGCGCGTGACGAAGATCGGTCGCGTGGCGTGGTCGGACAGCGCGGCGCGCGCGAGCGCGCCGCCGATCGCCGAGCCGCCCATGCCGGCGACGACGAGGCCGGCCGACGTGTCGAAGTCCTGCATGATCGCCGACTCCACGCGCCACAGCGCGTCGCGCAGATGCTCGGGCAGCGCGAGCACGTCGCCGAGCTGGTCAGACAGGTCGACGCGCGCGATCGCCTCGCGCGAGAGCGCCTCGGCGGTGGGTGCGGCGCTGGCGGCGCCTTCGCTCATCTGCTGCTCTCCTGTCGTCGGATCTCGTTAGAACTTGATCGCGCCGTCGGGCAACGACACACCGGGGAAGATACGCGCCCCGTGGGCGATCACGTTGTCTGCCCCGATCGTGACGCCCTCGCCGAGCACCGCACCGCCGGTCACCGTGGTGCGCGCACCGATGCGACAGCCGGCGGCGACGATGCAGTCGCGCAGGCGGCAATCCTCGCCGATCTGCGCTCCTTTGAGGATAACCGAGCGCTCGACGGTCGCGCCGGCGGCGATCGACACGTCTTCGCCGAGCACGACGAGGCTGCCGACCTGCGCGCCGGCGGCCACGCGCACGCCGCGCTCGAGCACGGCCGGCGGGATCGCGCGGCCGGCGACCTGCGCGCCCTCGTCGATCGCCAGCCAGTCGGCGCCGAGACGCTCGCCGACGGCCGTCTGCACGTTGCCCTCGATGATGTCGAAGGTGCCCTGCAGGTAGCGCTCGGGCGAGCCGATGTCCAGCCAGTAGCTCTGCGACTCAAAGCCGTACAGCCCGGCGCCGACGAGCAGCGGCCAAACCTCGCGCTCGATCGACACGTTGCGGTCGGCCGGCACGAGCGCGAGGATCTCGCGATTGAGCACGTAGGCGCCCGCGCTGATCAGGTTCGTGTCGATCGCGTCGGGGCTCGGCTTCTCGACGAAGTCGCGCACCGAGCGATCCTCGTTGAGGTGCACGAGGCCGTAGGCGCTCGGGTCGGCGACGGGCACGAGCGCCAGCGTCGCCTTCGCGCCGGTCGCGTCGTGCTGGGCGATCTGCGCGGTCAGGTCGATGTCGGTGAGCACGTCGCCGTTGAGCATCAAAAAGCGCTCGTCGAGCATCGACTCGGCGAACTTCAGCGCGCCGGCGGTGCCGCGCGGGTCGGGCTCCTCGACGAAGCGCAGGCGGATGCCCAGCCCGGAGCCGTCGCCGAGCACGTTGCGCACGCTCGTGGCGAGAAAGCCGCAGGACATGATCACGTCGTCGACCCCGTGCTGCTTGAGCCACTCGAGCATGAACGAGATGAACGGGCGGTCGACGAGCGGGACGACCGGCTTGGGCACGGTCGAGGTGAGCGGCCGCAGGCGCGTGCCCTCGCCGCCGACGAGGATCACGGCCTGCATCAGCCTGTCGGCCCGCACGCCGCGCCCGACGCCCTCATAGACCAGGCCGGCGGCGCGCACGGCGTCGGCGTCCAGCGCGTTGCGCCCGTCGATCACGAGGTTGCCGCGCATCGTCTCGGCGACCTGCTTCCAGTCGAGCTCCAGGAACTCGGGCCACTCGGTGACGAGCACGACCGCGTCGGCGCCGGCCGGCGGCCTCCAGCGGCGAGGCGGCGAAGGAGATGCCGCTGACGAGCTTGCGCGCCTGCTCCTCGGCGACCGGGTCATAGGCGGCGACGGCCGCGCCGTCGGCGTTCAGCCGCGCGGAGAGCACCAGCGAGGACGCCTCGCGCATGTCGTCGGTGTTCGGCTTGAAGGCCAGCCCGAACAGCGCGACGCGCTTGCCGACCAGCCCGGAGAGGTGCTTGTGCAGCTTGCCGATCACGCGGCGCTTCTGCAGTTCGTTGACCTCGATGACCGACGTGAGCAGCTGGAAGTGGTAGCCGGAGTTGCCGGCGAGCTGCTTGAGCGCGTCGACGTCCTTGGGGAAGCAGCTGCCGCCGAAGCCGATGCCGGCCTGCAGGAACTTCGGGCCGATGCGGTCGTCCAGGCCCATGCCGCGCGCGACCTCGACGACGTCGGCGCCGGTCTCCTCGCACACGTTGGCGATCTCGTTGATGAAGGAGATCTTCGTCGCAAGGAAGGCGTTGGAGGCGAGCTTGACCATCTCGGCGCTGGCGATGTCGGTGCGCACGAGCTGGGCATCGAGCGGCGCGTACAGCTCGACGACGGCGTCGCCGGCCCAGTCGCCGACGTCGCCGACGACGACGCGGTCGGGGTGCATGAAGTCCTTGATCGCCGAGCCCTCCTTGAGGAACTCCGGGCAGGACACGTAGGCCAGGCCGCCCTTGCCCTGCTCCTCGAACATGCGCCTGACCGACACGCCGGTGCCCGAGGGCACGGTCGACTTCATCACCAGCGCGTGATCCTTGGACGCGGGGATCGCATCGATGACCGCGTTGACGGCCGACAGGTCGGCGTCGCCGGAGTAGGTGGGCGGCGTGCCGACGGCGACGAACAGCAGGCGCGCGTGCTCCAGCGCGTCGGCCAGCGAGGTGGAGAAGTGCAGGCGCTGTGCGTTTCGCTGCGAGCATCTCCTTCAGGCCGGGCTCGTAGATCGGCACCTCGCCGGCGCGCAGGCGCTCGATCTTCTCGGCGTCGATGTCCACGCACCAGACCTCGCTGCCCAGCTCGGCGAAACCGGCAGCGGTCACCAGCCCGACGTAGCCGGTGCCGATCACGCCGATTGGCTGTCGCGAGTCGCTCATCGGCGGGGAAGGCTAGCCGGTGCGCGCGCGGCTTGGGCGGATCGCCGCCGCTGGACGTCGCGCGGGCGCGGGACATGGCGCGCTCAGCCGCGGCGCCCGAGGCGGAAGATCGGGTGCTTGGGCGCCGCGTGCGCATCTCGGCGTCTGACGAATCGGGCCCGACGCCGTCGAAGAACACGCCCACCTCGGCCTTCCAGCGCTTCAGGTAGGCGCGCAGGACGGGCACCTTGTCGGCGTCGGCAGCTCGTCGCGGTGAACTGCTCGCTGCGCGGGCCGACGCGCAGGCGCCCGCCGCCGCTCACGCGCATGTTGCGCACCCACTGCGTGTGGCCGCGCGGCGCGACGAGGTAGCGCTGCCCTCCAGCGTGAGCAGGTTGACCGGCGTGCGCGCCACTCGCCGGAGGTGCGGCCGCGCACTTCCAGCACGCGCGAGCCCCACACGCTGATGCCCAGGCGCGTGAGTCCGGCGACTATCGGTTGAAGACGTTCTTCGTGAACCAGCCGGGACGCTTGAAATGCCGTTGGCGGCAGCCTCCATCGCTGACGACCCTACTGCTCGACCGCCAGAAACGCCTCGTAGCGACGGATGTCGCGCAGCGCGCGAGCATGCTGCTCGGTGCCCTCCTCGGCGCCCTCGGCGGCTTTGCGCGCCTCGTCAGGCGCGTCTGGAAGGTCTCGCGGTCAAGCGACTCGGGAGCGATTGCTTCCTCGACGAGCACGAGCGCCCGGTTGTCGGCGAACTGCAGGTAGCCCTCTGCCTGCGCGAAGCGCACGATGTCCGAGTCCGAGCGATACAGACGCAGCTCGGTCGGTTCGAGCATCGCGAGCACCGGCTCGTGGTTGGCGAGCACGCCGATCGTGCCGACCGACGTGCGCGTGGAGAGCATCTCCACCTCCTCGGAGAACACCTCGCCCTCGGGCGTGAGCACTTCGACTGGGAACTTCGAGCGGGCCATTATTTCTTCGCGGCCTCGACGACCTCGTCGATCGTGCCCTTGAGGAAGAAGGCGCGACTCAGGTACCTCGTCGTGCTTGCCCTGCGATGATCTCTTCGAAGCCGCGGATCGTCTCGGCGATCGGCACGTAGGCGCCGGGCGTGCCGGTGAACTCTTCGGCGACGAAGAACGGCTGGGAGAGGAAGCGCTCGATCTTGCGCGCGCGCTGCACGGTGAGCTTGTCCTCGTCGGAGAGCTCGTCGATGCCGAGGATCGCGATGATGTCCTGCAGCTCCTTGTAGCGCTGCAGGATCTCCTTGACTTCGTTGGCCACGCGGAAGTGGTCCTCGCCGAGGATGTCGGCCTTGAGGATCGTCGACGTCGAGTCCAGCGGGTCGACCGCCGGGTAGATGCCTTTTTCGGAGATCGAGCGCGACAGCGCGGTGGTCGCGTTGAGGTGCGCGAACACCGACGCGGGCGCCGGGTCGGTGTAGTCGTCGGCAGGCACGTAGATCGCCTGGATCGAGGTGACCGAGCCGGTCTTGGTCGAGGTGATGCGCTCCTGCAGGCCGCCCATCTCGGTCTCCAGCGTGGGCTGGTAGCCGACCTGCGAGGGCATGCGCCCGAGCAGCGCCGAGACCTCGGAGCCGGCCTGCACGAAGCGGAAGATGTTGTCGACGAACAGCAGCACGTCCTGGCCCTGGTCGCGGAAGTATTCGGCCATCGTCAGGCCCGACAGCGCGACGCGCATGCGCGCTCCGGGCGGCTCGTTCATCTGCCCGAACACGAGCATCGTCTTGTCGAGCACGCCCGACTCCTTCATCTCCAGCCACAGGTCGTTGCCCTCGCGCGAGCGCTCGCCGACGCCGCAGAAGGCCGACAGCCCGCCGTGCTCCTTGGCGAGGTTGTGGATGAGCTCCTGGATCAGCACCGTCTTGCCGACGCCGGCGCCGCCGAACAGGCCGACCTTGCCGCCCTTGGCATACGGCGCGAGCAGGTCGATGACCTTGATGCCCGTCTCGAACATCTCGGTCGTCGGCGTGAGGTCCTCGACGCGCGGTGCGGGCTGGTGGATGCCGCGTCGCGGCGTGTCGGCCGGCAGCGGCTCGCCGAGGTCGATCGGATCGCCGAGCAGGTTGAAGATGCGTCCGAGCGTGGCCTCGCCGACGGGCACGGTGATCGGGCCGCCGGTGTCGAGAACCTCCAGGCCGCGCGCAAGGCCGTCGGTCGTGTCCATCGCGACCGCGCGCACGCGGTCGTCGCCGAGATGCTGCATGACCTCGCAGACGAGCAGCTCCTCCTCCGCGCCGGCGCTGATGCCGGGGGCCTCCTCCTCGCGGTTGGCCGCGGGGCGCACGATCGTGATCGCGTGGTTGATCTCGGGCAGGCGCTCGGTGAACACGGCCTCGATGACGACGCCCTGGATCTCCTCGATGCGCCCGACGTTGCGCGCGGCAGCGTCCCCGTTGCCGGAGGCCTGGGTGGGCTCAGTGGCGATGCTCGCGTCCATTTGCTTTCGAATCTCCTCTTTAACTCTTAATCATTAAAGATTGATGTTAGGTGGGTGGCGACTGCGCCGGTCTAGGTGACGCCCTCGGCGCCTGCCACGACCTCCATGATCTCCTGCGTGATCTCGGCCTGGCGGGCGCGGTTCATCTGCAGCGTCAGGTCGGTGATGATTTCGCCGGCGTTGTCAGATGCGCTGCGCATCGCGGTCATCTGCGCGCCGAAGAAGCCGGCGGTCGACTCCACGAGCGCTCGGTATATCGAGATCTCCACGTAGTCGGGCACGAGGCGCTTGAGGATCTCTTCGGGGTCGGGCTCGTAGGCGACGAGCGCGCGCGGGCCGTCCTGACTCGGGCGAGCCGGGCGAGCGCTCGTCCTCGCGGCTCCTCCGCGGCGATCGTCGCGTGCGACAGCGGCAGCAGCGTCTCGCGCGTGACCTGCTGGGTGAGCGGCGAGATGTAGGCGTTGTAGACGATCTCCACGCGGTCGAGCTCGCCGTCCGCAGTAGCCGGTGATCAGGTCATCGGCGATCGAGCGCGCGTCGGAGTAGGCCGGTTTGTCGGCGAAGCCGGTGTAGCTGCCGCCGAGCTCGTAGCCGCGGAAGGTCAGCGAGGACACGCCGCGGCGCCCGGCGGCGAACCACGCGCTCTGCACGTTGTCCTCGTCGTACTCGCCCGAGATGCGCACGCCGGCGCGGATGATCTGCGAGTTGAAGCCGCCGGCCAGGCCGCGGTCGCCGGTCACCAGCAGCAGGCCGACCTTGTCCATCGAGTCGTGCTCGGACAGCAGCGGCAGGCGCGACGCCTCGGCGCCGGCCGCCTGCGCGGCCTGGCGCGTCATCCTGCGCAGCGCGTCGGCGTACGGGCGCAGCGCGGCGATGCGCTGCTCGGCGCGGCGCAGGCGCGCGCCGGCGACCATCTCCATCGCACGCGTGATCTTCTGGATGTTCTTGACCGAGGAGATCCGGTTCTTGACGTCGCGCTGGGATGCCATGGCGTTTCGCTGCCGGCGGCGCTAGGCCGGCTGCGGCTCCTCCTCGCGCTGCTCGGCCTCTGGCTCGGGCGCGTCGTCCGCCGTGGCGGCCTGGTCGCGCCGAGCGGCCGGCGGCGCGTCGTCGTCGAGCGGGTGGCCCTCCTCGTCGAGGTCGTAGCCGAAGTCCGAGGCGAATGTCTCGACGGCCTGCTTGACCGCCTCCTGCGTGCCGTCGGACCAGTCGCCGCCGGCGATCTTCTCGCGCACGTCGCCGTGCTGGGCGTGCATGCGTTCGGTCAGCTCGGCGAGGAACTCGCCGACGCGCTCGACTGTTGAGCCGGTCGAGATAGCCGTTGGTCGCTGCGTAGATCTGCACGACCTGATCCTCGACCGCCAGCGGCTCGCGCTCGTGCTGGTTGAGCGTCGCCACGAGGCGCTCGCCGCGCGCGAGCGTTTTCTGCGTGTCGGCGTCGAGATCTGAGCCGAACTGCGCGAACGCCTCGAGGTCGCGGAACTGCGAGAGCTCGAGCTTGATCCGCCCGGCGACTTTCTTCATCGGCCCGATCTGCGCGTTGCCGCCGACGCGCGACACCGAGATGCCCACGTTGATCGCCGGGCGCACGCCGGAGTTGAACAGTTTGGACTCCAGGAAGATCTGCCCGTCGGTGATCGAGATGACGTTCGTGGGGATGTACGCCGACACGTCGCCGGCCTGCGTCTCGATCACCGGCAGCGCGGTCAGCGAGCCGCCGCCGAGGTCGTCGTTGAGCTTGACGGCGCGCTCGAGCAGGCGCGAGTGCAGGTAGAAGACGTCGCCCGGGTAGGCCTCGCGACCCGGCGGGCGGCGCAGCAGCAGCGACATCTGCCGGTAGGCGTAGGCGTGCTTGGTCAGGTCGTCGTAGACGATCAGCGCGTGTTTGCCGTTGTAGAGGAAGTGCTCGCCCATCGCGCAGCCGGCGTACGGCGCCATGAACTTGATCGGCGCGGCCTCGTCGGCAGGCGCGGCGACGATGATCGTGTTGTCCAGCGCGCCGTTTTCGTCGAGCGTCTGCGCGAGCGCGACGACCGTCGACATGCGCTGGCCGATCGCCACGTACACCGACACGACGCCGGTGTCCTTGTTGTTGATGATCGCGTCGATCGCGATCGCCGTCTTGCCCGTCTGGCGGTCGCCGATGATCAGCTCTCGCTGACCGCGGCCGATCGGGATCATCGCGTCGATCGCCTTCAGGCCGATCTGCATCGGTTCCTTGACCGGCTGGCGCTGCACGACGCCGGGCGCCTTGAACTCGGCGGGGCGCCGCTCGGTGGTGTCGATGTCGCCCTTGCCGTCGAGCGGGCGCCCGAGCGGGTCGACGATGCGCCCGAGCAGGCCCTCGCCGACGGGGATGTCGAGCAGGCGGCCGGTGCGCTTGACGGTGTCGCCCTCGGAGATGTGCTCCCACTCGCCGAACAGCACGGCGCCGACGTTGTCGGACTCGAGGTTGAGCGCCAGCCCGGTGACGCCGTGCGGCAGCTCGAGCAGCTCGAAGGACATGCAGTTCTCCAGGCCGTGCAGGCGCGCGATGCCGTCGGCGACCGACAGCACGGTGCCGACCTCGGTCAGCTCGGCGCTGCCGCCGTCGAGTCCCTCGATGCGGCTCTTCAGGATGCTTGTGATCTCGTCTGGATTGATCTGCATGTCTACTCCTAGGAAGCTCCTTGGGCAACGTGCCTGCGCAGCTGCTCCAGTCGGTTGCGAATTGAGGCGTCGAGAATCGAGTTACCCACTCTCAGCACGATGCCCCCGATGATGTCCGGGTCGACGTGCGCGGCCAGGCGCACCTTGCGCCCGGCGCGCTCGCCGATGCGCCGGCCGAGGCTCTCGGTCGTCGCCTGCGTCGAGCTCGACGGCGCTGGTGATGTCGACGGGGAGCAGCTTGTTGGCGCGCTCCCACATCTGCTCGAACTGCTGGCGCGCGCGGAAGATCACCGGCATGCGGTGGTTCTCGATGAGCAGCTTGAGGAAGTTCACGAGCAGCTCGTCGGCGTCCTGCAGGATCCGCCCGAGCGCATCCTGCTTCTCTTTCGTGGAGAAGTACGGCGAGAAGAAGAACACCGCGAGCTGGCGGTTTGAGTCCAGCGCGTCGGCGAACTGGCTCAGCTGCTCGCGCAGCTCGTCGAGCTTGTCGTGTTCGCGCGCGACGTCGAACAGCGAGCGGGCGTATACCTCGGCGAGCTCGTCCATCAGTTGTTCGGCGCCCCGTCGGAGATGCTCGAGAAGTCCAGCTCAGACAGCGCCTCTTCGACAAGGCGCTTCTGGTCGGCGTCGGTGAGCGTCTTGCGCGTGACCTTCTCGGTGGCCAGGATCGTCAGGTCGGCGACCTCCTTGCGGATGTCGTGCGAGCGCGCGCTTGCTGGCGGCGTCGATGTCGCGCTCGGCGCGCTGCGCGGCCTCGGCGAGTATCTCCTGGCCTGCTGCTTGGCCTCTGACTCGTGCGTGTCGGCAGTCTGGCGCGCGCGCTGCACGATCTCTTCGGCCTGCGAGCGCGCCTCCTTCAGCCGCTCGCGGTATTCGGCGAGCAGCTCGTCGGCCTCCTTGCGCGTGCGCTCTGCCGTGTCGATCGACTCTTCGATGCCGCGCTTGCGCCGTTCCAGCGCGTCTGAGATGCGCGGGAAGGCGATCTTCGAGAGCAGCACCATCGTGATGCCGAACACGAGCAGCGTCCAGATCATCAGGCCGATGCCCGGCTTGATCAAGAAGCTGCCGTTGGATGCGGCGAGCACGGTGTGGGTCGTTGGGGTCAGCGCGGCGAGCATGACGTCAGACGATGAACGCCGCGAGCAGGCCGGCGACCAGGCCGTAGAAGAAGCACGCCTCGGTCAGCGCGAAGCCCAGCCACTGCAGCTGGGTGATCTCGTCGCGCATCTCCGGCTGGCGCGTGATCGCTTCGATTGCCTTGCCGAAGATGATGCCGATGCCCACGCCGGCGCCGACGGCGCCGAGGCCACCGCCCACGCCGAGGCCGATCGACTTGCCGGCCTTGGCGGTTTCTTCGGTTGCGGCCGCCAGGAAGGTGATCAAAGCTATGTGCACGTCGATTGGCTCCTTTAGTGGTCTTCGGCGACGGCGCCGCCGAGGTAGATAGCGGTGAGCGTGGCAAAGATGAACGCCTGCAGAGCTGCCACCAGACCCACCTCGAAGGCGAACAGCGCCACGCCGAACGGCAACGTGAACCAGCCGAGCGCAGTGATGCCGAGGATCACGGCCAGCGCTCCGGCCATGAACAAGATGATCAGGTGCCCCGCGAGGATGTTGGCGAAAAGTCGAATCGTCAGCGAGAGGATGCGCATCAGGTTGGAGAGCACCTCCAGAAAGAAGATCGCGACGGCCATGCCGCCTTCGACCCCTCCGGGAACGAGCCCTTTGAGATAGCCGATCGGACCCTTGGCGCGCACTCCTTCAAACGTGTAGGACACGAACACGACGAGCGCCAGCACGAGCGGTATCGACAGGTTGGCCGTCGCCGCGTACAGCGAGAACGACGGGATGTGCAGGCCCGCCACGTCGATCTTGTGCTCGGTGTTCGTCGGCAGCGGTATGTAGCCGACGAGGTTGCTGAACATGATGAACAGGAACAGCGCTCCGATGAACGGAAACCACTTGGCGGCCATCTTCTCGGTCATCGCGCTGCCGGTGATGTTGTCGCGCATCAGTTCGTAGAGCGCCTCGACCGCGGCCTGCACCTTGTTCGGGCGCTGCTGCATGCGCCGCGCGACGTAGATCATGCTCACGCACGTCGCCGCCGCCGCGAGGAACAGGTAGAGCACCGCCTTGTTGATCGAGAAGACGCCGAGGTGCACCCAGTTGTCGAGCTTGAACTCGTTCTGCGGCTTGAAGGCGTTGTTGCGCGTGCCGTGCACGCCGTAGATCGCGGCCAGCACGACGATCCCGCCGATCCACACACCTCCGAGGATCAACAGTGTCCGCTTGACGCCGCTCTTCTTCTCGGTTCCCCCCTCCGTGGCGTTCATCGCCCGACGGCACCTGCCCCGGTCGGCGGGAGTCCAAGCTCGTGGCGGCTCATGAGGGGCTCGCCCTTCCCGGCGTTGCGGCGGGTGCGCGCAGTCCTTCGCGCGTGAAGAACGACATCACGAAGTACACCGTGAACGCCCCCAGCACGAGTGCGGCAGCCATGATCCCGTCGTCCTTGCCGCCGGCAACGCGCGCCAGGATGATCGCCAGCGCGACAAGCCACACGCGGCCCATCATGCCGGCGACCTGCAGGCCGGCCCTCAGCTTGGCCTCGCCGACGCGGCTCGCCCGCGCATGCACGTAGCCCGTGCCCAGGCGCGTCAGCAGCCATGCACCGGCGCCGATCAGATAGCCAGTGACCGGCAGGTTGCCGAGCAGCACGAACGGAGCTGTCGCGAGCACCAGGCACACGTCGAGGT
Source organism: uncultured Solirubrobacteraceae bacterium (assembly GCA_963819435.1). Taxonomy (GTDB): domain Bacteria; phylum Actinomycetota; class Thermoleophilia; order Solirubrobacterales; family Solirubrobacteraceae; genus Palsa-744. The sequence continues at coordinate 19,760 of CAWFWA010000003.1, forward strand.
AGCGCAGCGTGAACACGTCAGCTGACGGATCCGCGGGGTTGCCCGTGGCACTGCGTCCACAGGCGCCGGCGCCGGCGCGGCGGGGTTCTCAAGCGAGCGATCCGCGAGGCGCAGGCGTTACGTGCCGCGCGCCTGCCCTGTGCCGGCAGCACCGGTCCCACGCGGGACTCGGGGCGCAGCCGGCGGGCGAAACACCGCATGACAGCGAGTTCGCGTGCGCGCGGCGCAAAACGCGGCGTCAGCTTCGGCAGGTCGATCGAATCGTCCGAGCCGGGGCCGCTCAGGCGCGGCGGATCGTCATTGGTATCGAAGTCTTGCATGTGCGTGAGCCACCCTACAGACCCAGCAATAAGTCCGCACGCCAAATCGCGGCGAACCCCTCCAAGCGCCTCTTCAACGGCATTTTCAGGCACTTCTCGAGTGTCCGGGGCAGCGTCGTGAGTCTACCGTGTCTTGGACTTCGTAACAACTTTGTGACATACGCAACGCCGTCGTTGCGGGCGCTTCGCTACGCCGGCGCCCGTCTCCACGCTCGCACGCGCGCCAGCCCCGCGCCGCCTGCGCCGCGGTCGACGAGCAGCACGGCGAGCGCCAACGCCACCAGCCCACCGACGATGTCCAGCAGGAAGTGATTGCCCGTGGCCAGCACCGCCAGCGCGGTCAGGCACGGATAGGCGACGGCGAGCACGCGCACGACGGCCCGCCGGCTGGCCCGCCATACCGCGAGCGTGCACCAGACGGCCCACGCCATGTGCAGCGACGGCATCGCGGCGAGCTGGTTGGCGGCCGACGCGAGCGCGCCGGTGTGCCAGGAGCCGAAGGCGTGCGTGGAGGCGACCACGTCGGTGAAGCCGTCGAGCATCCGCGGCGGTGCGACCGGCAGCAGCCAGAAGACGACGAAGCCGATCACGTTGACCAGCACGAGCGTGTTGCGCAGCGGGCGGTACAGATCGGCGCGCCACCACCACAGCCAGCCGAGTACCGAGAGCGTGACGACGAAGTGCGCGTTGTCGTAGTAGTTGGCGAGAATTACCGCAAGCGTGTGGTGCGACGCCAGCCAGCGGTCGAGCGACAGCTCGGGGTCGATGTGCAGCACACGCTCGACGTGCAGGATGCCGCGCGCATTGCCCAGCGCGACCGACATGCGCAGCGGCGCGAGGTTGTTGACGGCGTCGTACAGGAACAGCAGCCAGCCGACCACCAGCAGCTCGACCCACCAGCGCGGGCGCGCAGACGCGCGCGCACGTGTGCCAAGCGTGCCTGCAGCGCCGGGCGAGCCCCCCGGGTCAATCGAAACCGCGCTGGACAAGCGATCGATTCTACCCCGCGCGCCAGCGCGGGCGGGGCGAGCGCGCCCAGCGCGGCGTTCAGGGAGCCACCGCTCGCAGCCCGCGGTCGGCGAGCGTCGTAAGGACCTGCGGCAGTGCGGCGAGCGTGCGCCGCCAGGAGCCCGGCGCGGAGTAGTCGTCGGCGTCGTGCAACAGCAGTACCGATCCCTCGCCGGCGCCCGCGGTGACGCGCGCGGCGATCGACTCGGGTGTGGCGCGCTGCTCCCAGTCGCGCCCCCAGTGGCTCCACAGCAGTGTGCGCCAGCCACGCGCGTTGGCCAGACGCAGCGCCGACGCGTTGAGCACGCCATATGGCGGGCGATAGAGCACGGGCGAGCCGCCCGTGGCGTCCTCGATCGCCGCGGTCGCCCGGTCGATGTCCTCGTGCACCTGCCTCGGCGCCAGGCGCAGCAGGTTGCGGTGGCGATGGCAGTGGACGCCCACGAGGTGTCCGGCCGAGACGATCTCCGCGGCCAGCGAGGGGTTTCGCTCGATCTGCTCGCCGACGAGAAAGAACGTCGCCTGCACACCCGCACCGGCGAGCAGCTCGAGCACCGCCGGCGTGCCTTGCGCGTGCGGGCCGTCGTCAAAGGTGAGCGCGAAGCCGCGCCCGCTGGCCGTGCGATCCTCGACGCCGAGCGGGCGGCGCAGTGCCGGCAGCGCGCCGGCGAGACCCGGCAGCAGGTAGGCGCCAACCCCCACAGCGGCCATCGCTACGGCGATCGGTGCGACGGGGGTGCGATGATCGAGGGCGGACATGGTCGATCTGGTGCTAGGCATAGGGGCGGCCGTGGGCGCCTCCACCCTGTACAGCCTAGGGATCGCCCTGCAGGCGATGGACGCCAAGGAGGCGCCACACGATCAACACCTGCGCCTGGCGCTCGCCTGGCGCCTGGTGCGCCGCGCGCGCTGGCTGCTGGGCACGGGCCTGTCGATTCTCGGCTGGCCGCTGCAGATCGTCGCGCTGCTGCTCGCGCCGCTGGTCGTGGTGCAGCCGGCGCTGGCGGCGGGCCTGCTGGTGCTGATGTTCCTGGCGCAGCGCATGCTGCACGAGCACGCCGGGCGCACCGAGTACCTGGCGATGGCGGCGATCGTGGTCGGCGTGATCGGCGCCGGGCTGGCCGCGCCGCCGCGACACACCGGCCACGGCTCGGAGGATCTGGCGATCACGATCGTGCTCGTCGCGCTCGTGCTGGCCAGTCTGCTCCCGTACGCGCTGCGACTGTTCACGCATCCACCGGCCGGCATCACCATGGTCGGCGCCGGGATCGCCGGCGGCTGGAGCGGCGTGGCGACGAAGCTCGCGTCCGACGACCTCGCGCAGGGGCACGTGCTGCTGGCAGCGCTGTGGGGCCTGTCCACCGCGGCCGCCTCGGGCGTCGGCGTGCTGAGCGAGATGAGCGCGCTGCAGGAGCGACCGGCCATCCAGGTGGCGCCGGTCGTGTTCGTCACTCAGACGGTCATCCCGATCGTCGTCGCGCCGCTGCTGTTCGGCGAGAGCTTCGCCGATACGCCGCTCGGCGGCGTGCCGCTGTCGGCGTCGCTTGCACTGCTCGTCGCGGGCGCAGCGCTGCTCGCGCGGTCGCCACTGCTCGTGGCGCTGATGGAGGGCGAGCGCGTCAGCCACGCCAGCGGCTCGGCCCCGAGCCCTCTGCCGCCGAGCAAGGCGATGATGTGCTCCAGCCCGGAGACCGAGTCGCGCGACCCGTCGAGCTCCACGACGAGCACGTCGCCCGCGCGCGTGGAACGCTGAGGCATCCCGCCGTCGGCTTTCAAACGTTGCGCGCCGCACACCGGCGTGGCGCCGTCGGTGCGCGCGAGCACGAGCTGACCGACGGTCAGCCCACCGGGCGGCTGCAGGTAATAGAAGTGGTGGTGCAGTCCGAGCGCGCGAGCCTGCGCGCGCAACAGCCCGCGGGTGCGCACCCAGCGCAGCACCGACGAGCCGGGCACTTCCGGCACGACCTCGTCGCCCAGCGCGCGAAGCTTGGCGACCATCACCGGCGAGGGCACGCCGCCGTCGTCGGCGAATGAGGCGTGGATGCCCTGGCGCGCCAGTTCGAGCGCCACCTGCGAGGCGTCGCCCGGTGGGACGTGCACGATCAGCCCAACGTCGGGCTGGCTGGTCTTCACCTTCGCCAGCGGGTGTACGTGCAGGATCTTGCTCGCCAGCGCCGTGACCTCGTCGGTGGACATCATCCACGTGCCGACGCCGAGCAGCAGGACCAGCTGCGTCGCCAGCGCCACCGTGCGCAGCCGCCAGCGCGGGATCACGCGCACGCGGTGAGGCGCCTGCAACACGACGTCAGCCGCGGCGAGGTCGTTGACGACCGCATCTTCTCCGTTGGCCGGCCCGGCCAGTCCTTCGGCCTCGCCGGCGAAGCTCGCGCGAACGTGCTCGCGCAGCTCGGTCGTGTCGTTGGCCAGCCGCACGAGGTCCAGCGCGGCCATCGCCCGCGTGTTCACCCGGGCGTGGCCGACGGGCAGGCCGTAGGACACCACCGGGGTTCCGGCCGCCATCGCCTCCAGACACGTGACGCCACCCGTGGAATGGACGAGCACGTCGGCCGCGGCCAGCAGCTCGGGCATCTTGTCGGTGAATTCGTAGATGTGCACGCGACGCTCGCGCGCGAAGCTCCCTCGCAGCTTCTCCGCCAGCTGCTCGTTGCGGCCGGCCAGCACGACAATGCTGCTGGCCTCCGGCACTTCGATGAACTCGCGCACGGCACCCTCGACGTCGCCGACGCCCCAACCGCCGCCCGAGACGACGACCATGCGGCCCTCCTCGGGCAGGCCGAGCGCTCGGCGCGCCTGCATCGGGCAGCGCTTCTGCAGGAACTCGTCGGAGATCAACGGCGCAACCAGGCGCACGCTGTCGCGCCCGGCGATGCGCTCGACCGACGAGAGCGACTCGCCGTACATGACCATGTGCATGTCGATGCCCGGCTGCGCCCAGAAGAACAGGCCGGTGAGATCGGTGATCGTGGCCACGGTGGGACACTGCACCTCGCCGGTGCGACGCAGCCGCGCGAGCACGACCGTCACGGCCGGATAGGTCGACACGACGACGTCCGGATCGTGTTCGGCGATCGTGCGCGCGAGCGGGCGCGAGCCAAACAGACGCAGCAGGCGCGTGGCCACCGCGCGGACCGGCGGCACGTGGTGGAGCAGTCCGTACACGAGCGTGTACGTCCACGGGATGAAACGAAGCTGCACGCGGTAGCCGTCCTCGACGACCGGTTTGAGAAACCGGCCCATCGCCGCCAGTCCGTCGATGACCGTGACCTCGGTGGGCTGCGGGGCATGCTCGAGCTGCGCGGCAAGCGCGCGGGCAGCGGCCGCATGCCCCTCGCCGACATCGGCAGAGAGGATCAGAACACGACGCGGCCCTGGGGCCCGGCGCGATGTCGGTTTGCGGCGGCGAAGTCGCATTTGAGAAAAGCAGCGCGCCCTGTCGCAGGCGCCCTGCATGCAGCACACACGTACACCGTTCACACCCCCAGGGCACGCGCTCTGGCGGCTGCAAATAGATTCTACATCGGCCACCACTCGCCTGCCCGGGCGCTAGACGTAACAATGAGCCGATGCCGTCCGCCCCGGCCCTGCCGAGCGCGCTCGTCGCGGGCACCCGCCGCGCCAACGGTCGCCTGAGCGCCACCCGCCGCCCGCCGGTGCGCCGCAGCGCGGCCGCGATCCCGCGCGCGCTGGGTCTGCTTGGGCTTGCGGGCATCGTCGTGACGGTGTTCTTGATCGCCGCCGGGGCCGCCGGCGAACCGTCGCAGTACGTGCCCGCACGAAGCGGCGGATGGCCGGCCTGGCTGGCCGGGCCGTTGGACGGCCTGGGCCTGAGCATCGGCTCGAACGGCTTTCAGACGCTCATGCTGATCATGTGCGCGAGCTACCTGCTCGTGCTGGCCTTCGCGCGCGCGCTGTCGTTGCGCGCGCTCGTCGCGGCCGTGCTCGTCGCACACGCGATCCTGCTGCTCGGGCCGCCGCTGATCTCCCAGGACGTGTTCGGTTATCTCGGCTTCGCGCGCCTCGGCGCGCTGCACGGCCTCGATCCATATACCCACGTGGCCGCGCAGGCGTCCGGCGACGAAGTCTTCTGGTTCGTCGGCTGGCCCTACCAGCACTCGCCCTACGGACCGCTGTTCACGCTGCTCAGCTACGCGGCCGCACCGCTCGGCCTTGCCGGCGGGCTGTGGGCGCTGAAGGCCGTGGCCGTCGCCTGCAGCCTCGCGGCCGTGGCGCTCGTCGCGCGCGCCGCCGGCAAGCTCGGGCAGTCGCGCCGCTGGGCGATCGCGTTCGTCGGGCTGAACCCGGTGCTACTCGTGCTCGCCGTCGGCGGCGCGCACAACGACACGCTGATCGCAATGATGCTCGCCGCCGCGCTGGCGCTCGCCGCGGGTGCCAGCCCGCGCTTTCGCGCGGCCGCATGCGCGCTCGTCGTGGGCATCGGCATCAAGGTCACGGCCGGGCTTGCGCTGGCCTTCCTCGTGCTCGCACCTGAGCGCTGGCGCGAACGGCGACGGGTGCTCGCCGCCGCCGTGCTCAGCCTGCTGGCGCTTGGCGCGCTCGCCCTGGTGGGCTTCGGCTCGCATGCGCTGGGCTTCCTCAACGCCGTCGGCGAGCAGCAGCAGCTCGTCGCCGTGCACAGCGTGCCCGCCGAGACGGCGCGTCTGGTTGGCCTGCACGGCACGCCCGGCTGGTGGCGCAACGTCTTCGTCGCGCTGTTCGTCGCCGTGCTCGCCTACGCGCTGTGGCGGACCGCGCGCGGCGCCGACTGGCGCGTGGCCGCCGGCTGGGCGACGCTCGCGCTGCTGCTGTCGACCGCCTGGCTGCTGCCGTGGTATGCGATCTGGGTGCTGCCGCTAGCCGCGGTCGGCGGCGATCGGCGGCTGCGCGCCGCGACGCTGCTGTTCTGCGCGTATGCCGTCCTCATCCACCTGCCGCTCGCCGACCCGCTGCTCGTCCCCGCGCGTGCGCGCATTCACAAGCCCGTCCTCGTCGTCCGCCGCGATAGCGTCGATCTCGCCCGTTTCCAGGTCGTGCACGACCCCCTGCTCGATCTCGGTCGCTGATGCATCGGGGCGCAGCAGCCGCAGGCGCACGGCGTCCAGGCGGCGGAACTTGAGGATCTCCAGCACGTAGACGAGGTACACGCTCGCCGCCGCGACGATCAGCCCGAGGCCGATCATCACGAGCGTCCAGCCTGTGTGCAGGTGTCCTTTGTGGTCTGAGTACGGGACGAAGCGCAGCGCCAGCGCGAGGCCGGCGAGCATCAGCGTCCACCCGTAGAAATACGCGATCGTGCGTCTGCTGGAAAAGCCGATGCGCGCCATGCGGTGGTGGAAATGCTCGCTGTCGGGCCGATAGATCGGCTGGCGGTACTTCAGGCGCTTGAGCACGACGAACGTCGTGTCGAGAAACGGCACCGCGAGCAGGATCAGCGGCAGAACGAACGACACCACCGCGGCAGTCTTGACCGCCGCCTCGACGGCGATCACGCCCATCATCAGGCCGAGCAGGTTGGCCCCGCAGTCGCCCATGAAGCTCGAAGCGGGCGGGAAGTTGTAGATCAGAAAGCCCAGTGCCGCGCCCGCGGTCAGCGCCGCGAGCACGCCCGGCTGCGCGCGCCCGAGGTCGAACGCGATCACCGTCATCGCCGCGGCGATGATCGTGCACACCCCCGCCGCCAGCCCGTCGACGCCGTCGGAGAAGTTCACCACGTTCATCATCGCCACCAGGCCGACGACCGTCAGCAGCGGTCCGGCATTCGTGACGCCCGCGTTGGGAAACGCCAGCGTGCCGATGAACGGCAGCGTGATCGCCTTCACCGCGACGCCGAAATGCACGACGATCACCGCCGCGACGATCTGCCCGGCGAGCTTGACGATCGGCGGCAGCTCGAAGCGGTCGTCGAGCGCCCCCACCAGCGTGATCACCGCCGCGGCCAGCAGCACCCCGTGCCACAGGTCGTGTTCGGAGGAGTAACCGCCGGGTAGCCAGACGAGGGCGGCGACGAGCGTGCCGGCAAAGATCGCCAGGCCGCCCAGCAGCGGCGTCGGGCTGTCCGACAGCCCGCGCTCGCGCGGCTCGTCGATCGCCCCGACGGCCCTTGCGAAGCGCATCGTGAGCGGCGTGAGCAGCGCCGTGACGGCTGCCGCCACGAGGAACGCATACAGCGCGTCTAGCTCTGTCGGATGCCTCATGTGGTCCGCGCAAGCATCGCAGGCATGGGGGTCGCGTACCACTCGCAGGTTGCTGCGTGCGCCATGGTAGCTACCAAGCTCGTGCGGTATGTCCTTCTTGCGCCAGCGTGCGCCATGGTATCTACCGACGGGCTGGTCACGGTCTGAGATCGACGGCGGTGTGCGCGATCGTATCTACTGCGTATATACGATAGCTACCGGAGTTGTAAAATGCACACCCGGCGAGCTCCGCTGGGCCGCGCCGCACCCGCGCTCAAACCGCGGCGCGAACGGCCGTCTGGACGAGCCCCTCGTACAGCGGGTAGCGCTCGGCGATCTCGCGCACGCGCTCGGCCAACTCGGCCACGCGCGACCCGTACTCGGGCGTGAGTGCGCTGGCCATGATGCGCCCGACCTCCACGAAGTCGTCGTGCTGCAGGCCGCGCGTCGCCAGCGCGGGCGTGCCGATGCGCAGCCCCGAGGCCTCCATCGGCGGTCGCGGGTCAAACGGCACGGCGTTGCGATTGACGGTGATGTCGATTGCGTGCAGACGGTCCTCGGCCTGCTTGCCGGTGAGCTCGGGGTCGGACTCGCGCAGGTCGACCAGCACGAGGTGCACGTCGGTCCCGCCGGTCAGCACGTTGACTCCGTGCCCTGCGCCGAGCAGCTCCTGGGCCCACGCGCGCGCGCCGTCGAGCGTGCGCCGCTGGCGCTCGGCGAACAGCTCTGAGGCGGCGATCTTGAAGGTGACGGCCTTGGCGGCGATGACGTGCTCCAGCGGCCCACCCTGCTGGCCGGGGAAGACCGCGGAATCGATCTTCTTGGCGTGCTCGGCCTTGCACAGGATGACGCCGGCCCGCGGACCGCCGAGCGTCTTGTGCGTGGTCGTGGTGACGACGTCCGCCCCATACTCGATCGGGTTGGGGTGAAGGCCCGCGGCGACCAGCCCGGCGAAGTGCGCCATGTCGACCATCAGCAGCGCGCCGACCTCATCGGCGATCTCGCGAAAGCGCGCGAAGTCCAGCCGGCGCGGATACGCCGACCAGCCGGCGAGCAGCATCTTCGGACGGCGCTCGCGAGCTATGCGTGCCACCTCGTCCATGTCGATCAGGCTGCTGTCGCGATCGACCTCGTACTGGGCGATGTCGTACAGGCGCCCGGAGACGTTGATCTTCATGCCGTGCGTGAGGTGGCCTCCGTGCGCGAGCGCCAAGCCCATGATCGTGTCGCCCGGCTGCAGCAGCGCGTGGTAAACGGCGGTGTTGGCCTGCGCGCCCGAGTGCGGCTGCACGTTGGCGTGCTCGGCGCCGAACAGCGCCTTGGCGCGGTCGATCGCCAGCTGCTCGGACACGTCCACCCACTCACAGCCGCCGTAGTAGCGCCTGCCCGGGTAACCCTCGGCGTACTTGTTCGTCAACACCGAGCCTTGGCACTCGAGCACGGCACGCGGCACGAAGTTCTCCGATGCGATCGCCTCCAGCGTGCGCTGCTCGCGCCCCAGCTCACCGCTCAGCACCTCGGCGATCTCTGGATCCACCTCGCTCAGCGGGCGGTTGAAGTAATCGGGACTCAGCTCGGACACGGCGACCTCCTCAATCAGGCGGTAACGGTTGGTGCCCAGGCGCGCGGCGATTTCGCTGGCCGCTCCCCGGTGGTCGATCCCACCTCAGGCGCCAGTCGCGGCAGCTGCGACGAGGCTAGCACGGGCACGCGCCCGCAGGTCAGCCCGCCTGCGCAAGCAGCTCGCCGACGGCCCCGGCGGCCAGCGCACCCTCGCGCAGCACGTACCACGCGCCGGCGGACCTGTACTCGCGAAGATCCACAACAGTCGACGCGACACCCGGCAGCGTGCCCCCGTCGAGCACCACGTCGGCGCCTTCGCGCACGCTCGACGGAACGGCCTGCAGCGTGCGCGCGTCCGGCTGTCCAGAGATGTTGGCGCTGGACTGCATCACGGCGATCTCCAGCGCACTCAGCGCGTGCTGCTGCTCGGGCAGCCATGGGACGCGCAGCCCGAGCGTCGCGCGGTCGCTGCGACACGCCGCGGCGAAGCGAGCTTGACGGTTCTCCAGCAGCAGCGTCAGCGGGCCGGGCAGCAGCGCCGACAGCGCGGCGCGCTCGGTGTCGTCGAGCCCCGCAAGCGCTTGCAGCGCGGCGTCGAGCGTGAAGAACATCACGGCCGACGGCTGCATCGGCGAACGCCCCTTCAGCTCATACAGCCGGCGCGCGGCGATCTCGTCGTCGGGGTCGCAGCACACCCCGTACACGGTGTCCGTCGGGAACACCGCCACGCCACCGCCGGCTACGCACTCGCGCAGGCGATCGGCGTCCTCTGCCGTGAGGATCTGCGTCATCGCCGGGGGCGCGCTCCTGTCACCACACGGTCCATACCCGCAAGGTCCGCGATGCATGCGACATCCGCAAAACCGGCGCCGCGAACGAGCTCAGCGACCGCCCCCGCCTGCGTCGCGCCGATCTCGAGCGCCACCGTGCTCACGCGAGGGCGCTGTGCGAGCTGCCCCAGCAGCCGGCGGATCTGCGCGAGGCCGTCCTCGCCGGCGAACAGCGCCGCCGGCGGCTCGTGACGAACGATCTCCGGCGCGAGCGCCGCGCGCTCGGACTCCGCGATGTACGGCAGGTTCGCGAGCACCGCGTCGAAGTCTTCGTCCAGCCCGGCGAGCAGATCCGCATGCAGCCAGCGCACGTCCAGGCCGAGCCGCTCGGAGTTGGCGCGCGCCAGCTGCAGCGCGTCCTCGCTGGCATCGCTGCCGGTCAGCTGCAGGTCCGGCCGCTCGTCCTTGCTCGCCAGCGCGATCGCCCCGCTGCCGGTGCCGACATCGAGCACGCAGCTGCCGACCGGCAGGCTCAGGGCCGCTTCGACCAGCAGCTCGCTCTCCGGGCGCGGCACGAGCGCGCGACGGTCTACGTGCAGCTGCAGCCGGCGAAAGCCGCGCTGCCCGACGATGTAGGCGACCGGTTCGCGCAACACGGCTCGACGGCGCACGGCGTCCTGGAACGCACGCACGTCGTCGCCGGCCACGATCAGCTCGCGATCGATCAGCAGCCGCTCGCGGGCAACCCCCAACACGTGCGCGAGCAGCAGTTCTGCGTCCAGACGCGGCGTCTCACACCCCGCGGCACCGATCGCCGTGAGCGCTCCGTCGAGCGCGTCGCGCACGCTCGTACCGCCGATGCGTCGCGGCGAATTGGCGGCTGCTGCGATCACGCGGCTGTCTGCGCCTGCAGGCGCACACGCTTCTCGTCGGCCTGAAGCGCCGCGGTGATCTCATCGAGCTGGCCCTCGAGCACGTCGTCCAGGTTGTGCACGGTCAGCTTGATGCGGTGATCGGTCACGCGTCGCTCGCCGTAGTTGTACGTGCGGATCTTCTCCGCGCGATCGCCCGTGCCGACCTGTGAGCGGCGGTCGGCCGCGAGCTCTGCCTGCTGCTCGGCGAGCGCTCGCTCGTACACGCGCGCACGCAAAACGCGCAGCGCCTTCTCGCGGTTCTGAAGCTGGGACTTCTCATCCTGCATCGACACGATGATGCCGGTCGGCCTGTGCGTCACGCGCACCGCCGAGTCGGTCGTGTTGACCGACTGCCCACCCGGACCCGACGAGCGATACACGTCGATCTGCAGGTCGTTGGGGTCGATCTGCACGTCCACGTCCTCGGCCTCCGGCAGCACCGCGACGGTCGCCGTCGAGGTGTGCACGCGCCCCTGGGACTCGGTCTGCGGCACGCGCTGCACGCGATGCGTTCCGCCCTCGAACTTGAACACCGAGTACGCCCCGTCCCCCTTGACCGCAAACGTGTACTTGCCGTCGCCCACGTCCATCGCCTCAGACTGCCACCCCCGCCGCTCGGCGTACTTGACGAGCATGCGGTACAGGTCGCCGGCCCACAGCCCCGCCTCGTCGCCGCCCGCGCCGCCCTGGATTTCGACGATCACGCTCTTGTCGTCGTTGGGGTCGCGCTCGACCATCGCCATGCGAATCTCCTCCTCGAGCTCCTCGATGCGCTCGCGCGCCGCGGTCAGCTCGTCGCGCAGCTCTGAGTCCTCGCCCTCCTCGGAGAGCAGTTCCTCGGCGCCGCCGGCCGTTTCCTGCGCCTCGCGCCACTGCGCTGCGAGCTTGGCCGCCGGCTCCAGCTGACGGTAGGCGCGCCCCACTTCCGCGTAGCGTTCGCGGTCGGAGATGACCTCGGCATCGGTCATCTGCTCGCCGAGCTCGGCGAAGCGCGTCTCGATCTGCTTGACCAGGTCTTCGATCATCGCGTCCCAGTCTATGGGCCGCTTGTGCTCGGCCGTCTGGCTAGGCGACTACCTCGACGCCGACGAGATCCGCGGCGGACAGATCGCCCGGCGTCTCGCGATCGAGTACCGCACTCAGCGCGGCAATCGCGACGGCGAGCTGGTCGAGGTCGGGCTCGCGCGTGGTCAGCAGCTGCAGCTTCAGCCCGGGCCACATGACCGCGCGCACCCACGGGCGGCTGCGGTTGCGCCCGGCGAACTTGATCAGCTCGAAGGACAGGCCGGCGATGACCGGCACGCCGAGGATGCGCGTCGCCACCAGCCAGTACCAGGCGGGCAGGCCGATCGGCGCGAACACGAAGATCGAGACGATCATCACCACCAGCAGGAAGCTCGTGCCGCAGCGCGGGTGCAATCGCGAGAAGCGCTGCGCGTTGACCGGCGTCAGCGGCAGGCCGGCCTCGAAGCAGGAGATCGTCTTGTGCTCGGCGCCGTGGTACTCGAACACGCGGCGCAGGTCGCGCAGGCGCGACAGCAGCAGCATGTAGCCGAGGAAGATGCTCGTGCGCACGACCCCCTCGATCAGCCAGAACAAGAACGACGAGCCGAGCTGGCCCTTGATCAGGCTCGTCAAGCCGACGGGGATGAGGAAGAACAGCACGATCGCCACGACGAGCGCGACAACCACCGTCCCAGCCCACACACCCTTGGGAATCTCTTCGGCCGAACCGTCGGTCTCGTCGGGCGGAAGCTGGGCGTTGGCGGAGACCTCCAGCGCGCGGAAGCCGATCGCCAGCGACCCGCCCAGCGCGACGATGCCGCGCACGATCGGCAGACGCAGCAGACGGTGGCGCTTGAGCGCCGAATCCAGCGGGAAGGCCGTCACCTCGATCTCACCCAGCGCGGCCTCCTCGGGCGAGCGCTCGCCTTCGGCCAGCTGCTCGGCGGTCGGCTTGCGCACGGCCACTGCCCAGTTGGAGACGCCGCGCATCATCACGCCCTCCAGCACGGCCTGGCCGCCCACCGGCGCATCGCGCCTGGCGTTCAGCTGACCGTCGGCACCGGTATCGACGCCGGGCGCGGTCGACCGCGTGGATGCGGTTCGCTCCCCAGGTGCGTCTGGCGTAGCCACGTCACTCGGCGGGCTCTGCGGCGCAACCGTCGTCGGACCGGCGGCCATGCGCGAGGACATCGGACTGCTAGGCGGACCGAGTCTGGGCCGTGTGCAACCGGCCCTTGGCCACGCGGCGCTGGAAGCGCTCGACGCGCCCACCGCTGTCCATGAGCTTCTGGCGTCCCGTGTAGAACGGGTGGCAGTTCGAGCACACCTCGACGCGCAGCTCATCCTGCGTGGCGCGCGTGATGAACTCGTTGCCGCAGGTGCAGTGCACGTGGGCTCGGGTGTAGGTGGGGTGGATCTTGGCCTTCATCGTTCGTTCATTCTAGCGGCCCGGCGCCGCTCGGTCGCGTGTGTCCCCGGCTCGGCTCGCTCGTCACGCGCTCGGGGCTGTCGTGCCGCTGGACGGCTGGATCGGTTCGCCGCTGGACGGCGGCAGCGGGGCCGGCTCCACGAGCGGGGCGGACTGCAGGCAGCGCGTGGTCAGTCGTTCGGCGCGCTTGATCACGTGTCCCCTGGCGTTGAGCCAGCGGAAGCGCACCAGCCCGCGATAGGACGCCGGCGAGGACAGGTTGGTCACCTGCTTGAGGTACTTGTAGACCTTCACCTTGGGATCGGCGGCGCGCCACACGCCAAGTCCGGGTGCGCTGACCGGATGAAATTCTGCTTCGCTGGGGGTGCGCTCCTCGACGTCGATGCGCATGGACATCTTCGCCGCGCCGGGAATCGAGTTCATTTCACCCGTGAACGTCGCCGAGCGTTCAGCCTGCGTCCCCGAGGTGGCGCACTGTTCGAGTGTCGCCGTCACGACCGTCACATCCGGCGGCGCCGACTGCGCGAGCGCTCGCGGAGCACTGACCGCGACCAGCGCGAGTGTGCACAAGAGCGCGGCGGACACACGCGACGCGCGTCGCCGCCCACCGGCCGCTTGGGGTGACATCGTGCTCATGCATCCCCCTAACACCGGCTCGGCGCCGATGTTTCGCGCCGGCCCCATTGGTCAGCGGCCGAGGGCCAAGCGATACAAGGACGCAGGGAGCGTGGCGAGCGGTTAGCTCGCGAGCGACCGAGGACGCCGTAGTGCGCCGGCCCTCGGCCCGCTAGAGGATTTGGTAGAGCGGGCCGTCGCCGCCCTCAGGCGTCGTCAGACGACCGCCCTTGGCGGTGATCGCGCCGCACTGCACGCAGTTGGTGTAGTTGACGATCACGTCGACGTCGCCATGCTCGGGAGCGTCCTCGGGAATCTCATAGACGCCGGCCGGGCACATCCATCTCCAGGTCTCTGCGACCTCGCGCGGGACGTGTTTCTGCACGCGGATGTGGTTCGGCGCGTCGTCGCGCGTCGCGTTGCCCGTGATGAACACCGAGGAGAGCTTGTCGAAGGTGTACTTGCCGTCCGGCTTGGGATAGCGGTCCTTGGTGTCGCCGACGAACATCGGCTCGTCGTCGTCGCGGTGCCACTCCTGGCGACCGGGCGGCAGCTTGCCTTTGGACATGATCGACGGACCCGCGAGCAGGCTCCCGACGAGGAACCCTTTCTGGAAGGCCTGGCGAGTGTTGCGCACCTCGTAGAGCTCTTTGCCCACGGTTGACTGCTCGATCGCCTCCTCGTAATCGGAGAAGTCGCTGCTGCCGCGCTTGAGCGCTGCGTAGATCGACTCGGCGGCGAGTATCCCCGACCTGATGCAGTGGTGAACACCCTTCAGCGCCGCCGTGTCGACCATGCCGCCCGCGTCGCCCACGAGCACGGCGCCCGGCATCGACAGCTTCGGCATCGACCAGTAGCCACCGCCGGGCAGCGCCTTCGCCCCCCACGCGACTCGCTCGCCGCCCTCGAGGATCCCCTTGACCAGTGGATGCGTCTTGAAGGTCTGAAGCAGATCGTGAGCCGACGTCGTCGCGTCCTTGTAGTTGAGGTCGACGACGAAGCCGATCGAGACGAGATCCTCACCAGTCTTCTCGTCCTTCATCGGGTAGATCCACGTGCCTCCGAGCTGCCCGTATTTCGGCGAGACCTTCAGCGGCCACGGCTGCACGAACGTGTGGATCACACGATCGAGCGGCTTCTTGACCTTCCACACCTCCTTCACGCCGAGCTCCCACACCTGCGGCTCACGGTCCTTGGCGAGGTCGAACTCGCGGATCGCCGAGCCCGTCAGGTGGCCCCAGCAGCCCTCGGCGAGGACGGTCGCCTTCGCCTTGATGTCCGTGCCGGGCTCGAAGTTGCCGAGCGGCTCGCCGTCCTTGCCGCGCCCCTTGTCGCCCGAGCGAACGCCGACGACACGGCCGTCCTCCACGACGAGCTGCGTCGCCGAGGTCTCGGTGAGAATGTACGCGCCCGCCTCCTCGGCCTGACGCTGCTGGTAGCGCGCGAGCGCCGAGACGGAGATGACCTCGTTGCCGTGGTTCTTGAAGTTCGGCACGGCTGGAATCGGGACCGGCAGCTTGCTCTTCGGTCCAGTCAGCATGTACACCGACTCCTTCGTCACCTCACCGAAGGCGAAGCCCTCCTCGCGCCACTGCTCGCGGGTCAGGTCCGGGAACAGCTCTTCCAACGGGCCCGGGCGCACCACCGCGCCGGACAGGTTGTGCCCGCCGCATGTCTTCGCCTTCTCGACCACCGCGACCGGCACTTCGCCCAGGCGCTCCATCAGATCGGGGTCGTCTGCGAGCAGCTGCAGCAGGCGGTTGGCGCATGCCAGGCCGGCCGTGCCGCCGCCGACGATCGCGACGCCGACCTCGATCAGCTCGTCCTCGTCGTCCAGTCCCCGCTTGATGAACTCCTTCTGAGAGTCCACTGGCGGCGGGAACGCGGCGGGCGCGACCTTCCCATTGTGCGCCGACATCGCTAGCTGCCCTTCTTCGCTTTGACCGCCTCGGTCAGCTTCGGCAGGATCTTGTTGAGATCACCGACGATGCCCAGGTCTGAGAATTCGAAGATCGGCGCATTTGCGTCCTTGTTGATCGCGACGATGTTCTCCGAGGCCTGCATACCGACCTTGTGCTGGATCGCGCCGGAGATACCCGCCGCCAGATACAGCTTCGGCGCGACCGTCTTGCCGGTCTGACCGATCTGCGCTGCGTAGGGGTACCAGCCGGCGTCCACCACGGCGCGCGTGGCGGCGACGGCGCTGTTGCCGCCGAACGCGTTGGCGAGCGCCTCGGCGAGCTCGAAGCCCTCCGCCTTGCCCAGGCCGCGGCCGCCGGCCACGAGGATGTCCGCACCCTCGATGTCGACGTCCGCGCCGCGCTGTTCACCGCGTGTGACCATCGTCGCCTGCGAGGCGTGCGGGCTGAGCTCGAAGTCGAGCTTCTCCACCGGCGCGGCCGCGTCGCCGCTCTCGGCGATCTCGAACGCGTTGAGGCGCCCGATGATGATGCCGACGTCGGAGCGGTATTTGATCTCCGAGATCGCCGAGTCGCCGAGAATCGGGCGCTCGGCGATCAGCTCGCCGCCCTCCGCACGCACGCTCGTGACCTCCATCGCCACGCCGGCGTTCAAGCGCGCGGCCAGGCCGGCGCCGATCTCAAAGCCCAGCAGTCCTCCGCCGAACAGCGCGTAGGAGTAGTCGCCGCCCGAGATCGCAGCCGCCATCGCGTCGACGAGTGGTTGTGCGAGGCCCTCCGGCCCCTCCGCGACGAGCACCTTCTTGGCGCCGTACTTGCCAAGCGTCGCCGCCAGGTCCTCCGGCACGTTCTCGCCGAGCAGGATCGCATGGGCCTCGCCGCCGAGCTCGGCGGCCAGCTTGGCGCCCTCAGAGACGGCCCCGAGCGAGTTCTTGTTGATCGCACCGTCGTAGTGCAGCGCGTAAACCAGGATGTTCGCCATCTAGATCAGCTTCCTCTCGTCGAGCCAGGCGACGATCTTCTCGACCGTCTCGCCGGTGTCCTCGTCCTCGATGATCTCGCCCGCGGCCTTGGCCGGCGGTGCCTTCGCGGCGACCCACTGCGCGGCCGAGTTCTCGCCGCCCACTTTGCTCGCGTCGATCTCCACGTCGCTCGCGGTGACGCTGTCCAGCGGCTTCTTCTTGGCGCCCATGATCGCCTTCAGCGACGGGTAGCGCGGCTCGTTGATCGCGTCGCCGACGGAGATCACGGCGGGCAGCTTGATCTGCACGGTGTCGTAGCCGTACTCGGCCTGGCGCTCGCAGCGCAGGGCGTCGGACTCGACGTCCATCTTGATCACCTGCGTCAGCGACGGCATGCCCAGATGCTCGGCCACAACGGCGCCGATCGTGTAGCACTCGCCGTCGTCGGACTGCTGGCCGAGCAGCACCAGGTCGGGGCTCTCGCGCTGCAGCGTCTTGGCCAGTGCATAGCCGGTCGCGGCAACGTCGGAGCCTGCGACGATCTCGTCGGACAGGTGCACCGAGCGGTCGGCGCCCAGCGAGACAGCCTTGTGCAGGGCGCGAACGGCGCTGTCGGGGCCCATCGTCACGGCGACGATCTCCTCGACGGGCACGGCTCCGCCCTCTTTGATCTGCATCGCCGCCTCGATGGCGTGCGTGTCATACGGGTTGAGGTTCTTCTCCCCGTTTCGGTCCATACGCCCCGTCGAGGGGTTGATTTTCTTCTCGACGGCGGCGTCCGGGACCTCCTTCACCAGGACGCATATCTTCATTCTCAGGTAACTCCTTGGGGTCTGTTGAGGGAGATTCTACTTGTTTACCCGGTTGACTGACGAGTCAATCAGTCGCGATCGGCGGTTGCTTGGCGGATGAAATCGACGATCGCCTGCGTCGGCGCGCCGGGCGTGAATACCTCCGCCACGCCGAGATCCTTCAGCTCCGGGATGTCCTCGGCGGGAATCGTCCCGCCGACCGTGACGACCACGTCGTCGATGTCCTGCGCGCGCAGCAGCTCGACGACGCGCGGGACCAGCGTCATGTGCGCGCCCGACAGGATCGACAACCCGACCGCGTCGGCGTCCTCCTGGATCACCGTCTCGACGATCTGTTCGGGCGTTTGGTGCAGGCCCGTGTAGATCACCTCCATGCCGGCGTCACGAAGGGCGCGCGCGATGATCTTCGCGCCGCGGTCGTGGCCGTCGAGGCCGGGCTTGGCCACGACGACGCGAATCTTTCCGTGAGTCTTCGTGCTCATCGCCTGCGCAGCCTATGCTCGGCGCGCTGAGCGCGCTGCCACGTGCCCTCGCGCGCGACCGCCGAGAGCAGACCGCCGAGCGCGGCGACCGCGCCGACCGCGGCGAGCACCTTCAGGCGCTGGCCGAGCCTGTCCAGGCGCAGCACCTCCCAGCCTTCCTCGGAGGCGATGCGCCGCAGCTCGGCGTCGGGGTTGACGACGATCGGCTGGCCGACTGCCCGCAGCATCGGCAGGTCGGACTCGGAGTCCGAGTAGGCGAAGGAGGCGTCCAGGTCGATCGCCTCGCGCTCGGCGAGCTCGCGCATCGACAGGACCTTCCCCTCGCGGTAGTTGAACGGTCCGGCCGGCCTGCCTGTGTAGCGGCCGTCGACGATCTCCGAGCGCGAGCCCAGGCCGCCGTCGAAGGCGAGCACGTGCGCCAGCAGATCGGCCATCTCCTGTGAAGCGGCGGTGAGGATGTACACGGGAACGCCGGCGTCCTGATGGGCGTAGGCGCGCTCGAGCATCTGCGGGTACAGGCGCGGCAGCACGCCCGCGAGCACGCGTGGCGAAAGACGCTGCAGATCGCGCACCGCGACCCCGGCGATCATCTCGCCGACGCGCTTGCGCACGTCGTCGGCGCGATCGTCGGTCGAGCCGCGCAGGCGAAAACGCAGGTTCTCGTAGGCATCGCGCGCCAGGCGCGAGCGTGTGATCATCCCCGTCTCGTAGGCCGCGCGGGCGAAGAAGATGCCCGAGGACCCGGCCATCAGAGTCTTGTCGAGATCGAAGAACGCGGCCGGGCGCGGACGTCCGTTGTGCTCGGCGCGGCCCGCGATCGGCTCGCCGGGCGCGGTCGTCGCCATTCGCTCGGTCAGTTCTATGTCAGCGGCGTCGGGGCGGCGCACCGGCGATCTCCCGCGGTCAGGGAGTTACTCCCCGACCTTCAGGATCACGGCGTCGCCCTGCCCGCCGCCCGAGCAGATCGCAGCGCAGCCATAGCCGCCCCCGCGCCGGCGCAGCTCGTGCACGAGGCTGCCGAGGATGCGCGCGCCCGACGCACCGATCGGGTGACCCAGAGCGACCGCGCCGCCGTTGACGTTGACGCGCTCCTCATCGATGCCCAGCATGCGGATCGAGTTCAGCGTGACCGACGCGAATGCCTCGTTGATCTCCCACAGGTCGATGTCGCCGGGCTGCAGACCGGCCTTGTCCAGCGCCTTCTTGGCGGCGCTCGCGGGCGTCGTCGCCAGGTAGGCGAAGTCGTTGGCGCTCTGCGCGTGCGCGACGATCTCCGCCAGCGCCTCCTTGCCGTTGGCCTGGGCCCACTCGTCTGAGCTGAGCACGAGCGCGCCGCCGCCGTCGTTGACGCCCGGCGAGTTGCCGGCCGTGTGCGAGCCTTCCTTGCCGACCAGCCCGGGCAGCTTGGCCAGCGCCTCCAGCGAGCTGCCGCGGCGCGGCCCCTCGTCGACCTCGACGACCGTGTCGCCCTTGCGGCCCTTGACGGTCACCGAGACCGTCTCGTCGGACATGCGCCCCTCGTCGATCGCCGCCAGCGCGCGTTCGTGCGAGCGCAGCGCCCAGCGGTCGAGGTCAGCGCGCGTAATCTCCAGCTCCTCGCCGATCTCTGTCGCCTCGACGAACATCTGCTTGCCCGAGAAAGGGTTGGTGAGGCCGTCGTGGACCATCGCGTCGAGCATCTTGGCGTCGCCCATGCGGTAGCCGAAGCGCGCCTGCGGCAACAGGTAGGGAGCCTTGGACATCGACTCCATGCCGCCGCCGACGCCGACCTGCATGTCGCCGGCGCGGATCGCCTGATCGAGCAGCACCGAGGCACGCAGCCCCGAGGCGCAGACCTTGTTGATCGTCTCCGAGGAGACCTCCTTGGGAATGCCCGCTTTGATCTGCGCCTGGCGCGAGGGGATCTGCCCCTGGCCGGCCTGCAGCACCTGTCCCATGATCACGTGCTCGACCTGCCCGGGATCGACCGCGGCGCGCTCCAGCGCCGCCTCGATCGCGACGCTGCCCAGCTCGGTCGCTTCCAGCGTCGAGAGCCCACCGCCCATCTTGCCGATCGGTGTGCGCGCGCTGCCGAGAATCACGGTCTTTGGCATGAGAACAGGGCTCTCCAGTGTCGAGGGGAAAAGTGCTGAGAGGACGGCAATGCTAGCGATCCGGCTATCGTGCTCGGCCGAATGGACGTCTCAGCGACGACGCAGCCAGGCAGCGCCAGCGGCGCCGACACGGTGGTCGTAGGCGTTGTCGACGGGCGCCTCGCGAGTGCCGACGCACCGTCCGACGTGGCCGAGCTCCTGTCCAGCGGCGAGGCGCGCGACGCGTTCAAGTCGCTCGCGCTGACACACGCCGAGGGCAAGCGCTGGCTGACCGTCGGGCTCGGCGAGCTCGACGACTTCACGCCCGAGCGGGCGCGCGTCCTGGCAGCCGTCGTGCGCGATCGCGCGCGCGAGCTGACGACCAAGAAGCTCTGCTGGGAGGTGCCCGACGGCTGCGGCGAGGAGATCGCCGCGGCGCTCGTCGAGGGGACGGTCCTCGCGGACTACCGCTTCGATCGCCACAAGTCGGCGCCGGCCGCCGACGGCAAGGCAGCTGCCAAGCAGCTGGATGCCCTGATCGTGCAGGCCCCGCGCGACGTGTCCGGCGCCGTTGCCGAGGCGGTGGTGGTGGCCGAAGCGGTCAACGCGGCGCGCGACCTGCAGAACCGACCGGCCAACGACCTGACGCCCACCGCGCTCGCGGCGCACGCGCAGGCGCTCGCGCGCGATATCGACGGGCTGTCGGTCGAGGTGGAGGGCCGCGAGGAGATCGCCGCGCGAGGGATGGGCGCCTTCGCCGCCGTCGCGCAGGGCTCAGATCAGGAGCCTGCGCTGATCACCCTGCGCTACGCGGGCGCCGGTGCGAGCGGGCCGGTGCTCGGCTTCGTGGGCAAGGCGGTGACATTTGACAGCGGCGGCATCTCGCTGAAGCCCGGGGCGAAGATGGCCGAGATGAAGTTCGACATGTCCGGCGGCGCCGCGGTGATCGAGGCCGTCGCGGCGATCGCACGCCTGCAGCTGCCCGTCAAGCTGGTCGCCGTCGTCGGCGCCACCGAGAACCTGCCAAGTGGCCACGCGGTCAAGCCGGGTGACATCGTGACGGCCGCCAACGGCAAAACGATCGAGGTCAACAACACCGATGCCGAGGGGCGACTGGTGCTCGCCGACTGCCTCTGTCATGCCGTCGGCGAGGGCGCCGAACGGCTCGTCGACCTGGCCACGCTGACCGGCGCGGTGATCGTCGCGCTCGGCTCGACGTACGCAGGGCTGATGAGCAACGACGACGCGCTCGCCGAGGAGGTCTCGGCCGCCGGCGAACGCAGCGGCGAGATCGCCTGGCGCCTGCCGCTTCACGCCGAGTACGACGAGCTGATCAAGGGCACCTACGGCGACCTCGACAACGCACCGGAAGGACGCAAGGCCGGGACCATCGTCGGCGCGGCTTTCCTGTCGAACTTCGTCGCGGGCGTGCCGTGGGTGCACCTGGACATCGCCGGCTCGGCCTGGGAACTCGGCCGCTCCTACGCGCCCAAGGGCGCTTCCGGCTACGGCGTGCGCCTGCTCGTCGAGCTCGCGCGCGCGTTCAGCTCCTAGCCGCGACGCCGCGCGCGCGCGTTTCGGCAGCCTGCAGTTCCAAGCGCGCGGCGACGGGCGCCCACCCCGCGCCCCGCGGGTCGACGAATGCTCGATGGCGCCCGGCCTCGCCCTCGATCTCCACGAGCTCGACGTCCCCCCCGCCGCGCTCGCCGCACGCGCGTAATTGCGGCTCAGCTGAACCGACACCGTTTCGTCGAGCACGCCGTGCACGAGCAGCACCGGCATCGACAGCGGCACGCGCCGCAGCGGGTCTGCGATGTCGTAGCGGTCCGGCATGCGCTCGGGCGAGCCGCCCATCAGCAGGCGCACCGCGCCACCGTGCCACTGCTTGTAAGCACCCGCGAGATCGCATACGCCCGCCAGTGAGATCGCCCGCGCGATCGGCACGCGCGGCCGGCCGGCGATCGCCCCGGGAGAACCCGTCGGCAGCGCCGTGCGCCCGGCCGCCCACAGCGCGAGATGGCCGCCGGCGGAGTGGCCGAGCACGTCCACGCGGCCGAGGTCGAGCGCCGGGTGCAGGCCGTCGAGATGATCGATCGCTGCGGCGACGTCAGCGAACGTCTCCGGCCAGCCGCCGCCGTTGCCGATGCGGCGGTACTCGATGTTCCACACGGCCCAGCCGCGCATCACCAGATCGGCCGCCAGCGCGCGCATTACCGCGCGGCCGTAGCGCTTGTGCCACGAGCCGCCGTGGATCAGCACGATCACCGGATGCGGTCCGTCGCCGGGCGGCAGATGCAGATCGCCCGCCTGCGAGCGGTCGGCGCCGTAGCTGTAGGAGCGTCCGCGCGTGAAGAGGTAGTGCTGGATCCAGCGAGCTCTGCTCATGCGCGGCCATCGTAGACGGGCGCGAGCTGTGAGAATGCCCACGCCGATGGATTTTGATCTCTCCGCCGACCATGAGCTGATCCGCCGCACCGTGCGCGAATTCGCCGAGGGTGAGGTCGCGCCGGTCGCCGAGGAGCTCGACCGGACCAAGGCCTTCCCATACGAGATCGTCGCCAAGCTCGGCGCGCTGAACCTAATGGGCATCCCGTTTCCCGAGGAGTACGGCGGCGGCGGCGGCGACACGCTGGCGTATGCCCTGGCGGTGGAGGAGCTGACGCGCGTGGACTCCTCGGTGGCGATCACGCTGTGCGCGCACACCTCGCTCGGCACGCAGCCGATCTACCTGTTCGGCACAGAGGAGCAGAAGCGCGAGTGGATGCCGCGACTGTGCGCAGGCGAGCTGCTCGGCGCCTTCGGGCTGACCGAGCCGGAGGCGGGCTCCGATGCCGGAAACACACGCACGCGCGCGCGCCTGGACGACGGCGAATGGGTGATCGACGGCGCCAAGCAGTTCATCACCAACGCCGGCACCGACATCTCCGGCGTGGTCTGCATCACGGCCGTCACCGGCGACGCAGCCGGCGGCGAAACGAACGGCGCCAACAGAGAGATATCCAACATAATCGTTGCCAATGGCACGCCCGGCTACGGCCAGGGCGAGCCCTATCGCAAGATGGGCTGGAACGCTTCGGACACCCGGCCGCTTGCTTTCGACGAATGTCGCGTGCCGCAGGAGAACCTGCTGGGACCGCGCGGCGCCGGCTTCAAGCAGTTCCTGCACATCCTCGACATCGGTCGCATCGGCGTCGCCGCGATGGGCGTCGGCCTGGCCCAGGGGGCGCTCGACGAGGCGCTCAAGTACGCCAAGGAGCGCCGCGCCTTCGGCAAGCCGATCTCCAAGTTCCAGGCGATCCAGTCAAAGCTCGCCGACATGGCCACGGAGATCGAGGCCGCGCGCCTGCTCGTTTACAAGGCCGCGCGCGAGAAGGATGCCGGGCGCAACTTCACGCTCACGGCCGCGCAGGCGAAGCTGAAGACCGGCCGGCTTGCCGTGCGCTGCAGCGAGGAGGCCGTGCAGATCCACGGCGGCTACGGCTACATCGAGGAGTACCCCGTGTGCCGCTTCTACCGCGACGCGAAGATCCTCACGATCGGCGAGGGCACCGACGAGGTGCAGCAGATGGTCATCGCACGCGCGCTCGGTGCCTAGCCGACTGCTGAACGCGTCCTCACAAGTTACGCCTAGCGCGGCTCCAGCACGACGACCGGGATCTCGCGATCGGTGCGCTTGCGGTAGCCGTCGTAGCCGGAATACACGCCGACCATCAGCTTCCACATCCGCTCGCGCTCCTCGCCTTCGGCGACGTGTGCGCGCACGTTGCGGATCTGCGAACCGACCTGCACTCGCGTGTCTGGATTGGCGACGAGGTTGTGCAGCCACGCGGGGTTCTTTGGATAGCCGCCCTTGGAGGCGACCAGCACGAGGTTCTCCCCGTCGCGCCCATAGACGAGCGGGCTCGTGCGCTTGACGCCGCTGCGCGCGCCCACGTGGTCGAGCAGCAGCATCGGCGGCGCACCGGGGAACCGGTGGCCGATCAACCCGTTGCTCGCGCGATAGATCGCCGTATGGCCGCCCATCGCGCGACGCAGCAGCGACCAGTTGCGGTCTGCCAGCTTGAGGTAGTCCATCGCGACGAGCCTAGCTCGTGGCGCGCGGTGCGGTCTCGCGCTCCAGCAGCGTGGCGGCGGCGCTCGCGGGGTCCAGGCGCCGCTCGATCACCTGGTCGATCAACGATTGAAACTCGGCGTCCTCGTGCAGCTCCTCCTCCAGGCGCCGGCGCATGCGCGCCGTGGCGATCGCCAGCACCTCGTTACGCAGGTTGCGCGCGCGGCGCTCGCTGAGCTGTCCCTCGGCGAGAATGTGCGCACGGTGCTCGTCCAGGCGTCCCACGAGCTCGTCCACGCCCCTGCCGTGGCTGGCCTCGGTCTTGACGATCGGCACGCGCCAGCTGCCGCGCACCTGCTCGGGGGTGCGGTCGAGATTCGCCAGCGACAGCACGCCGCGGATCTCGCGCACCATCGTGTCCGTCAGCGGGTGATCTGCCTTGTTGATCACGATCACGTCGGGAATCTCCATCACGCCCGCCTTCAGCGCCTGGATCGAGTCCCCCGAGCCGGGCATCAGCACCAGCACGATCGTGTCCGCGTGATCGATGATGTCGATCTCCGCCTGGCCCACGCCGACCGTCTCCACGAACACGTCCTCGCGCCCGGCCGCATCGAGCAGCAGGGCCGCCTGCAGTGCCGCCTCGGACAGCCCGCCGAGCGCGCCGCGGTTGGCCATCGAGCGGATGAACACGCCCTGGTCGAGGAAGTGCTCTGTCAGGCGGATGCGGTCGCCGAGCAGCGCTCCCTGCGTGAACGGCGAGGAGGGGTCGATCGACAGCACGCCAACGCTTCGCCCCGCCTCGCGCCGCGCCCGTGTCAGCGCACCGATCAGCGTCGACTTGCCGACGCCCGGCGGCCCGGTGAACCCGACGACGGCCGCTTTGCCGGTGTGCGGGTAGACCTCCTTGACCAGCTCCCAGCCCTCCGGGCGATCGTCCTCAACCAGCGAGATCGCGCGTGCGAGCGCTCGGCGGTCGCCGGCGAGCAGGCGTTGGGCGAGGTTCGCGTCGGCCATCGAGGGCGCAATCATCGCAGGGCATTACGATTGCACCGCGATGGAGCTACTCGCCGACCCGCACGCACCGGACGCGCCCGAGGCGATCGCCGAGATGGTGCGCCGGGCCCCCGAGCCGCTGCACGGAGGGCCGCTCGCGCTGTTGCGATTCATGCGCGCCAACCACATGCTCGACCGTCGCTATGCGCGGCTGATCGCGCGTTTCCTGCTGCTCAAGCTGCGCTACGGCCGTCGCCTGCAGACCGACGGGCTGTGCTTCATCTGCCCGGGCGTGCAGCTTGAGATCGGGCGCGGCGCCACGCTGCGCGTCGGGCGCTGGGCGTGGATCGGCCACGGTTGCAAGATCCGCGTGCACGAGGGCGAGGTCGAGATCGGCGCCAAGACGGTGATGGGCCAGGAGTGCACGATTTCCGCCTTCCAGCACGTCTCCATCGGGCGCGAGTGCATCCTCGCCGACCGCGTCATGCTGATCGACTTCGACCACGGCGTCACCGAAGTCGAGCGCCCGATCCGCCTGCAGGGCATCTACAAGCGCGACGTGCGCGTCGGGCATAACGTGTGGATCGGCTACGGCGCGTGTGTGCTGCGCGGCGTCAGCGTCGGCGACAACAGCGTCGTCGGCACCAACGCCGTGCTCCCCTCCGACGTGCCCGCCAACGCCGTCGTCGGCGGCGTGCCGGCGCGCGTCATCCGCATGCGCGAGGCGCCGCAGTCGCTGCGCTGGCAGTGAGTCGGCTGCGGCCTGCCGGCGCCTGAGAATCGAGCCTTCTCAGGTAGTTACGAAATGCGCCAGGTTGCGCAGGCCGGCTTCGTCGCCATCGCTCGGCGCGGCCAGCGCGCGCCGCAGCGCCTCGCCATGCCCGTCGACGCGTTCGCGGGCGTATGGAGCCGCGATGGCGCGGGCGATCATGAACGCCCAATCGCTGGACTGCAGGGCCAGCAGCTCGCGCACGGTCCCGCGATCGCCCAGCGCGCCCGCCGCGACGACCTGCAACTCGGCGCGACGCAGCGAGAACGCGACATCCGCGACCGCCGGGCCCGACCACGTCGACAGGTCCCCGCGCGCCCCCCACGAGGTCGCGTCGTTAAACCGCGAGCGCCCACCGCGCTCGGGCGGAGCTTGCGCGGCCGGCTCGCAGCGCTCCAGCGCGTCGTCGAGTGCGACCAGCTCGAGTCCCTGGCGCGAGGCCTCGTGCACGACCGCGCGCAACCAGTCGATGCCCTCATACCACCAATGACCGAGCAACTCGGTGTCCAGCGCACACACCGCCAGCCCGCCTCGCGGCACCTCCGCGCCCGCAACGTCAAGGCGCGCGATCGTGCGCGCGACGAAGTCCGCGGCGTGCTCACGGGCCTTGGCGAGCGCGCGGCCATGGTCATACGGCTCGCCGTCGTTGCTCCACGGCGTGTGGTGATGGATCGTGTGGTGGTGGTAGTCGCGGTAGGCGGCGTCCGACGGATAGCCGCGATCGCTCCACACCAGGTCCATCGTCGCGCGATCGACCGGCATGAGCACGACGCCCGCATCGCCGAGAAACGGATGGAGATGCTCGCTTGCACCGAGCCCGAAGCGCTCGGTCAGCTCGACGCACGTGGCGTGCACGCCGGCATCGGCCAGCAGCGGCTCCAGGCGCCGCTCGTGGGCGCACTCGGGCAACCAGAATCCGCCGCGCCAGTGCTCGCCGAAGCGCGCACGATGGGAGTCGACGCCGCTCTGCACCTGGACTCGCACGACCGCGTCGGTGGCCAGCAGCGGCAGCACCGCGTGCGTCGCCGCGGATGTCCATCCAGCGTGCGGCGCAAGCGCGGCAAGCAGGTCGCCGCCGCGCCGGTTCAGCGCCTGCAGCGCCCGCTCGTAGTCCGTCCACGAGCGGTCGAGCTCGCGCGCGAGCTCAGCGTGACCGGCTCTGCGCATTCCCTCGGCGTCCTCGGCGTGCGTATGGCGGCGCACGCCGTCGACAAAGCCGGCAAAGCGATCCTGCCACCCCTGCGCTTCGAGCTGATCGCACAGCACCGGCGTCAGCGAGAGCGTCAGCGCAGCGCCCTCGTCGAGCACGTCGAGCAGCGGCAGGTAGCTGCCGGCGATCGCCTCCCACAACCACTCCTCGCCGAACGGCCACGTGCCGAAGCCCTCGACGTAGGGCATGTGCGTGTGCAGCACGATCGCCAGCGCGCCGCGATCGCCGGCCTGCCTGCGCGCGGGGGCGCCTACGGCCGGCACACCGCGACGAAGTCCAGCGCAGCGTCCAGCTCGGCCTCCTCGGCGCCGCGCAGCACGAAGTCGGCGACCGAGATCGCCGGCGTGAACCGGTCGTAGAAACGTTTGGTCAGACCCAGGCGTGCGTGCACGCCATCCCAGCCGAGGCGCAGCGCCAGCTCGTGCGCACGCAGTTTGCGCGCGTGAAACAGACCGAACAGCTGAACCTGCGAGTAGCACGAGCGACACAGCTGCTCGAACTCCTCCGCGCGGTACTCGTGAACGTGCCATGGGTTTCCTGAGCGCTCGGCGCCCTTTGGCGCGAGCGTGAGCACGTTGGGCGTCGAGACGAACACCGCCGCGCCGGCGCGCGAGCCGTCCCCCGCGCCCTCCACCAGGGCCGAGAAGTGCGCGAGCGTCGCTGCAGGGTCTGTCAGGTGCTCGATCGTCTGCAGGAACACGACCGCGTCGGCCGGCTCGGAGAAGCTGTCGACGAGCTCGCGCGCGAAGCGCAGGTTCTCACGGCGATAGCGCAGACGCGCGTGCTCATGCGCCTCGGGGTTGGCATCGACGCCGACGACGCTGCGCGCAGAGCGCGCGAGCACGTCTGAGCCGTAGCCCTCGCCGCAGGCCATGTCGATCACGCGCATACCGCGAACACGCGCCGCGATCCACTCGTACACGACCAGGTGACGGCGAAACCAGTAGTTCTCCTCGGGCACGTCCGGGAGGGTGCGCTCGCCCGTCAGCGCGAGCGGCGGGACACCCTCGGGCTGGTCGCGCTGGGCGAAGTCGACTGAGGTCAACAGATGCTCTGCATCGAGACGGTCAAGCCGCAGGAGAAAGGCAATGGCACGGCGCGCGAGTATATGGTGCCCCACCGTGCCGCCAGCCCTGAGTGCAGAGCAGATCCGCGATGTGAACACCCGCTACCACGACGTCGCGGCCGGCCACTACGACGCCAAGTGGGGCATCGACTTCGGCGAGGTGGGGCGCGAGCAGGTGCTCGCAAAGGTCGACAAGGCCGTCGGACACCGAACCGACGGCTGGGCACGCTCCCTGGAGATCGGCTCCGGCACCGGCTACTTCACCCTGAACCTGCTGTCGCGCCGGGCTGATCGGCAGGGCTACGTGCACCGACATCTCGCCGGGCATGCTCGCCGCGCTGCGCGCGAATGCCGAGCAGCTCGGGCTCGAGGTGCAAACCGAGCAGGTCGACGCCGAGCGCCTGCCGTTCGCCGACGCGAGCTTCGACCTCGTGCTCGGACACGCGATCCTGCATCACATACCCGATCTCGACCGCGCGTTCGCCGAGTTTGAGCGGGTGCTCGCTCCGGGGGGAACGGTGCTGTTCGCAGGAGAGCCCTCGCGCTACGGAGATCGCCTTGCGCGCGTTCCCAAGCGAGCCGCCGGCGCGTTCGCCCCCCTGTGGCGGCGCGCAATCGGTGCACGCCCCGCGCCGGCTGATTCGGCCGGCGAGCCTGACGCCGGGTTGGAGGGTTTCGTCGACGTGCACGCCTTCGCGCCGGGAGAACTCCAACGCGCGGCCAGCGGCGCGGGGCTGGTCGATGTGCGCATCACCGGCGAGGAGCTGCTGGCCAACTGGTTCGGCTGGACCAACCGCACGCTCGAGGCGACCGCCGAGCCCGCCGACGTGCCGTGGGCATGGCGCCAATATGCATATCGCGGCTACCTGATGCTGCAGGGTCTCGATCGGCGCCTGCTCGAGACGCGCTTGCCGCCGGCGATCTTCTACAACCTGCTGATCGCTGCGCGCAAGCCGCGACGGCACTGACGCGGCTTGCGCGGGACGCCGTCGCCCGGCCGTCTCAGCGCCCGATCGGGTGGCGGCGGACGCCTAGACTCAAGCCATGGCCGAGCAAGCCTCCAGCGGCTTTCCGCTGTTCCCCCTGGGGATCGTCGCCCTGCCGACTGAGAGCGTTCCGTTGCATATCTTCGAGGATCGGTACAAGCGCATGATCGAGCAGTGCCTGCGAGCCGACCCCGGCTCGCCCGAGCGCGAGTTCGGGATCGTGTGGCTGTCCGACGAGGAGCTCAAGCAGGTCGGCTGCGCGTGCGACGTCGAGCGCGTCGTCGAGCGCCTGGAGGACGGCCGGCTGAACATCGTCGCGCGCGGCAGCCGCCCGTTTCGCCTGCTCGACCGCCAGGACGACCTGCCCTATCCCGCGGGCGTGGTCGAATTCCTCACCGACACCGATGAGCAGGTCGACGCCGCGGCCGCTGACAGTGCGCGCGAGCTCTACCGCGACGTTGTCGAGCAGGCCACCGATCGCCGCCTCGGCGACGCGGAGCTCGCGCTGATGGACGCCTACCAGATGGCCGCCACGGTCGAGTTCGACAAGGACGCCAAGCAGGAACTGCTCGAGCTGCGCTCAGAGAGTGCGCGCCTGCGACTGCTCGCGATGCTGCTGACCGCGGCGATCAAGCGCCTGGAGTTGATCGATCGGGCGCAGACTCGCGCTCGCTCCAACGGCAAGGTCCGCTTCGGCTAGCAGCGCCAGGCTCACTCCGGCAGGTGACAGACCTGCTGTGCGGTCTGCAGCACGAACAACGCCAGGCGCCTGAAGACCGGCGGCTGAGCGGCCGAGTTGTCGCTGAAGCTGACCGAACCGTCTTCGTCGCGCACGCGGTAGCTGAGCACCGAGTTCGCTGCGGGCGCCAGCGCGACGTGCTTGGAGGCGGGATCGTGCAGGTCTTCCTGAATCGCGCGCGCCTGCACAAGTTGCGGGTCGCTCAATTTGGGCTTGTGCCCCGACGGCGCTCACGCCGTTGCAACTCACGCCGCCTTCTTCGTTGACGAGCAGCGTCAGCTTGGCGTTCGGGCCGCTGCCGCTGCGCTGCACGATGAACAGGTCCGGTGCCTTGATCCCGCCGCCGCAGCCGCCCAGCACGGCGGCCGCAGCGAGCAAGCCCAGTGCGAGCATCCGCCCGACGCGCGCGCTGCCGGGCAGCCGAAGGGCGCGCGCCGTCACGCGCTCACCGCCACGCCGCCACGCCGTGGATCGCCCGCACCGGTGAGCACGCGCCCACGCCGGCGCACGGCCTGCACGCCGCCGAAGAACAGATTGAGCTCGGGGAAGCGCACGACCGGCACGCCCTCGCGCTCCATCTGCTCCAGCGCGATGCCCGGCTCTGCATAGATCACGCCGGCCTCGAAGTGCACCCGCGGCGCGTCGACCGCCTCGCGCGCGTCGAGATCGCGATCGACAGCGCCGACGATCGTCTGCAGCAGCGCCGAGCGGATGCGGTTGGAGCCGGCGCTGCCAAGCACGAGCTCGACCTCGCCGTCGTGCATGACGATCGACGGGGCCATCATGCTCGGCATGCGCCGCCCGGCCGGGTGGCGGTGAAAGCCAAACGGGTTCAGATCCTCCTCGCCCATCACGTTGTTCAGATGCAACCCCGTTCCCGGCACGACCACCCCCGAGCCCTCGCCGTTGGTGCATGTCGCGCTGCACGCGCGGCCCTCGCGGTCGAGCACCGAGATGTGCGTGGTCGATCCCAGGCGCGCCGACAGGAAGCGCTCGAGAAATCCGTCGTCGCCCAGGCCCTCCAGAAAGTCGGGCGTACGCTCGGCCTGCGCGGCGCCCATCGCATCGAGCACACCGTCCAGCGTCGGCGGCGCCGGGCCGCGGTCGAGTAGCGCGAGCGCATACGCGAGCAAAGTCCCGCCGGCCGACGGCGGCGGGTTCGTCAGCACCTCGCGATCGCGATAGGCCGTCCGCGCGGGCTCGCGCTCGATGGCCCGATACCCGGCGAGATCGCCCGCCGACAGCGAGCTTCCGCGCGCGCTCAGCCAGTCGCACACCGCCGCTGCGATCTCGCCCTCGTAGAACGGTCGCGCACCCTGCTCGCCGAGCAGCTCCAGCGCATCGCACAGCTCGCCGTTGCGCAGCACCTCGCCCTCACGCAGGATTCGTCCGCCGGGCGCCCACAGCGCCGCGCACTCGGGCGTCGAGGTGAGCAGGTCGGCGAGGATCTCCGCGACGTAGGCCTGGCCGTGGTTGAGCGCGACCCCGTCGCGCGCGAGCCGCGCCGCCGGCGCCGCCAGGTCAGCGAGCGGGATCGTCCCCCACCGGCGTGCCGCCTCGCACACGCCCGCCGGCACGCCATACACCCCGCACGAGGCCGGGCCGATGTGAAAGACCTGCTGCGCGGCAGCGCCGAAGGACACGTCCACGGCCTGCAGCTCCGCCGGCGCGACCGCGGCCGTCGCATCACCGCTCGCCGGTCGGCCCGCGTCGCCCGGCCGGCTGGGCGCCTGCACGAAGAAATCCAGCAGCGCCGGCTGCTGCCCGCCGCCGGCGACCAGCATGTAGCCGCCCGCGCCCAGCCCCGTCAGCAGCGGCTCGGCCACGAACGACACGAGCATCGCAGCGAGCGTCGCGTCCACCGCATTTCCGCCTTCGCGCAGCACCCGCGCACCCGCATCCGCCGTCAGCGGATGCCCGGCAGCGACAACCCCATGCTCTCCCTCAGCCATGCGACAGCGATAGCACAGGGCGCCGCAAACGCGGTTCGTCGTCTGCCGGGAATCTGATCACGCGCAGCTGAGTGCCGTCAATCAAGCCATACAAGGACGCAGGAAGCGAAGTGTGCTGGCCGAAACGGGGATGCGAGCGCCAGCGAGTGTCTCCCCGCTTCGGTAGCGAGTGTCTTGCGGCTTCGGTACACGAGCGACCGAGGACGCAGTAGGGCGAAGTGCTGACGGGGGCACCGCCGCCGGAGGCGGTGGTCAGCGCGAGGGGAGGAACTCGGGTACGTCTAGTTCGTCCACTGAAAGTCCGCCGCGGCGTTGCGCCGGGCGCGGGGGTCCCGCGCGCTGCACCTTCGGCTCGCCCGCCGGTTCCTTGAGCATGTTGACGCTCTTGCGCCGGCCCTCGTCGCCGTAGCCGGTCGCCACGACGGTCACCCACACCTGGTCGTCGAGCTTCTCGTCAACCATCGCTCCGAAGATGATGTTGGCGTCGGGATGCGCCGCCTCGGAGACCGCCTTGGCGGCCTCGTTGACCTCCCACAGGGAGAGGTTCTCTCCGCCGGTGATCGACAGCAGGATCGACCGCGCGCCGGTCATCGACGTTTCCAGCAGCGGCGAAGACACGGCCTGCATTGCAGCCTCCGTCGCGCGGTTCTCGCCCACACCCATGCCGATACCGAGCAGCGCGTTGCCTGCCCGGCTCATGATCGTGCGCACGTCGGCGAAGTCAAGGTTGATCAGCCCGGGCAGCGTGACGAGATCTGAGATGCCCTGCACGCCCTGGCGCAGCACGTCGTCTGCGACGCGGAAGGCCTCGACCATCGCGGTTTGCTTGTCGAGCACCGAGAGCAGGCGGTTGTTGGGCACGACGATCAGCGTGTCGACCTCGGCTGCGAGTGCGTCGACGCCCTGCTCTGCCTGCCCGCTGCGGCGCGAGCCCTCGAAGCCGAACGGCTTGGTCACGATCGCGACCGTCAGCGCGCCGACTTCGCGCGAGATGCGCGCGACGATCGGCGCCGCGCCGGTGCCTGTGCCCCCGCCTGCGCCCGCGGTGATGAAGATCATGTCCGAACCCTTCAGCAGGGCCTTGAGCCGGTCGTAGTCCTCCATCGCCGACTGGCGGCCCACGTTTGCGTCCGAGCCGGCGCCGAGACCGCGCGTCAGCTCCGCGCCGATGTGCAGCGTGATGTCGGCGGTCGACTGCTGCAGCGATTGCACGTCGGTGTTGACGGCGAGGAACTCGACGCCCTCCACCTCGGCCTCGACCATGCGGTTGACGGCGTTGACGCCTGCTCCGCCCACCCCGACGACGCGGATGACCGGCTGGCCGGTGGGCCCAGCGGTGCCTGCGGCATCGTGGCGGTGCTGTGTGTAGTCGTCCATCACCGGCCGCGTCGGTGCCGGCTCCATCACGTTCTCGGGGATCTCTGAGGAGAAGGCGTGGCGCAGACGCTCCTTCGGAGTGGGGATGTGCGCGCTCTCCTGCGGCGCGCGTGCCGACGCGGTGAGCGCCGGGTGCGGCAGGCCCGTCTCGCGCGGGTGCTCCGGCGGCGAGGCCGCCTTCGCCTCGGCGCGCGGCTCGGCGGCCGGCTTGCTCGCGGCGGGCGGGACCTGCTCGTCGTCGTCGCCTTCGGTCTTGCGGAACAGGGCCGCGAGCGGTCCTTCGCGCATGCTCGCGCGTTTAGCGTTTGCCATGGTCTAGAACCTCCTGCGCGAGTTGTCGGTAGGACTGGGCCGCAACCCCATCCGGCTCGTACTTCAGCACCGACATGCCCTTCACGGGCGCCTCGGCGAAGCGGACGGTCTTGCGGATGCGCGAGGCAAACACCCGGTCTCCGAAGTTTTCCTCGAGGATCTCGATCGCCTCCTTGGCGTGGATCGTGCGGGAGTCCACCAGCGTCGGCAGGATCCCCTCGATGTCGACGCCGGGATTGAGATTCTCGCGAATCATCGCGAGAGTGTTCTGCAGCTGGATCAGCCCGCGCATCGACAGATACTCGCATTGCACGGGGACGATCACCTTGTCGGCCGCCGTGAGCGCGTTGATCGTCAGCAGGCCGAGGCTCGGCGGCGTGTCGATGCAGATGAAGTCGTAGTCCTCGAGGATCGGCTCGAACGCCTTCTGCAGCGATCGCTCGCGGCCGATCATCGTCGACATCGCGATCTCCGCTCCGGCCAGGTCGATCGACGCGCACGCGATGTCGATCTCGCGCTTGCGGATGACCTCGCGGATCGACACCTTGTGCACGAGCACGTCGTACATCGATTTGTCGAGCGTGTCGGGATCGATGCCCTGAGACATCGTCAGGTTGCCCTGCGGGTCCATGTCGACGCACAGCACACGGTGACCCTCCTCCGCGAATGCGGCGGCGAGGTTGAGCGTTGTCGTCGTCTTTGCCACGCCGCCCTTCTGATTGGCGAACGCGATGACCTTGGCCTTGCCTTCCACAGGGGGCTCCGATACTCGATTGATGGGAAAGCCGTCCGGTGGGTATTCGCATGCGACCGGGTGATTCCTGCACGGGAACTACGATCCTCCGATGGCCACGGCCGACGCGAAGCTTCGGCGCGATGGCGCCCTGATCAAACGCCTGGCGCGAAAGCGCGTCTGCATCTGCCTCGGCTCGGGCGGCGTCGGCAAGACGACCACCTCTGCGGCGCTCGCGCTGGGGCTGGCAGCGCGCGGGCAGAGGGTGGCGGTCGTGACGATCGATCCGGCCGCGCGCCTGGCCGGCGCGCTCGGTCTCGAGCGCCTGTCCGGTGAGCCTCGGCTGGTCGAGCCGGCGCTGCTGGCCGAGCAGGGCGTGCAGTGCAAGGGCGAGCTGTGGGCGATGATGCTCGACAGCAAGGGCACGTTTGACGAGATCGTCGCTCGCTTGGCGCCCGACGAGCATGAGCGAGAGCAGATCCTCGCCAACCCGATCTACCGCGAGCTGTCCTCGGCGGTCGCCGGCTCTCAGGAGCTCAGTGCCATGGCCAAGCTCTACGAGCTGCGCCACGAACGCGACTTCGACGTGATCGTGCTCGACACGCCACCGTCGCGCAACGCCGTCGACTTCCTCGATACGCCGACGCGGCTGCTGGGATTCCTGGAAGGGCGTGCGCTGAAAGTCTTCCTCTCCCCCGGCGGGCTCGCGGCGCGCGTGTTCGGGCGCTCCACGGGCATCGTGTTCGCGATCTTCGCGCGCGTCACGGGCGTGGACATGCTCAGCGACCTGTCGACGTTCTTTCGCTCGCTGTCGGGCATCCTCGACGGCTTCAAAGACGTCACCAGGGGCGTCTCAGACCTGCTGCGCGATCCGACGACGACGTTCTTCATCGTCACCTCGCCCGAGCCCGAGCCCGCGCGCGAGGCCGAGTACCTCGCCGAGCGGCTGGCCGCTCGCGACATGTCGCGCGGGGGGCTGATCGTCAATCGCGTGCACTTCGACGGCCTCGGCGACAACTCCGCCGAGCAGGTGCAGGAGCTGCTCGCGCCCGACCTCGGCGAGCGCCTGGCCAAACGCGTCGCCGGCAACCTGGCCGACTTCGACGTGCTCGTGCAACGCGACAGCGATACCGTCGCGCGACTGTCACGCGAGCTCGGCGAGCGCCGGCCGATCCTCGTGCCGCACCTGGACGAAGACGTGCGCGACCTGGCGGGGTTGGCACGACTGTCCGAGCACCTGTTCGCCTGAGCCGGCGCGCCGCGCGTGCGTCGCGCGACCGCGCGCAGCGCAGCGCCGCACCCGCAGCGCTCAGCCCAGCGGTGCGACGGCGTCGACTTCAGCGACGCCGTCGGCCTGCAACGGCAACGGCCGCCGGCGCTGGGCCGTGAGGATCTCGTGGTCGGCCTCCGGGAGCTCCGCGCCTGCCAGCTCCGCTGCGCCCGTCAGTCGCTCGCGCTCGGTGAACTCGGCCGATTCCAGCTCCGCTTCGCCCTCGACGGGCTCCTCCTCGGCAAACTCGTCCTCGAGCGGCTCGTCGATCTCGTCCTGCTCGACGAGGCCCGCGGGCGCCTCGGGCGATCGCCCCGCGAACTCGGCCTCGATGTCCACGTCGGCCGCCTCGTCGGCGTGCAACAGCTCGTCCGGTTCGAGCAGCTCGTCGGCGATCACCGCGAGGTCCGGGTCGAGATGACCGCAGATCACGTCGCGCAGCAGCGAGCGCAAGTGGTTGGCCACGTCGTCGGCGAGCGCCTGGCTGGACGCATCCTTGCGCGCCGTGCCGGCGATCAGCGAGCGCTCCAGCGCGATCGCGCGCGTCGTGCGCTCGGTCAGTTGAGGACGCTGCTCGGCGGTCGCGCACAGTGCGGCGAGCCGGCCGGCGAGCTGTCCGCTGGCGGGCCCCTCGGGCTCCAGCAGCGCGCGCAGCGCCAGCAGGTTGTCACTCAGCGCCTCGAACGGACTCTCACGCTCGCAGCCCAGCTCGAAGCGCCGCAGCGCCCATGCCAGGTCGTTCTCGTGCGGGGCACGCCGTGACACGAGGCTGCAGAACGCGCGCAGCTCGTCCTCCTGCTCGGCGGTCACCACGAGCATTCCGTGCGGTCGCCCTCCCGCGCCGAGCGCGAGCGGGTTCCAAGGGCCGGCTCCGACGCGCGCCCACGCGAGCGCGCCCAGCGTCACGCGTCCGTCGCCGAACAGCCGCAGCGCCGACAGCAGATCGCGCATCACAGCGCGCCCGTTGCGCAGCGCCTCCTGCACGTCGTCGAGCTCGATCGTGTGGGCGACGATCAGGTGGCCGTGCTCGCCCTCGCCGGGCATCGGCGCAGAAGCCTCGTCGGGAACTTCTTCCAGCGCGTCTCGCTGGGCAATGCGCAGGCCCTTGGTCAACTGCAGCTCGGCCGAGGCGATCGTCACACCATGCAGCGTCGCCACGAGGCTCACCTCGCCCGCGCTGGCCAGCGTCGAGTTCTGCAAACGCTCCAGCGCGAAATGCACGCGCTCGGCTCGCAGCTCGAAGTCCGTCTGCTCCTCGAATACTTCTTCGAGCAGCGCTTTCACCGCTGCACGCACGCGCGTGCGGCCCCTGGCGCGTGCCGCATCGCCGCCGACGCTCGCCAAGTAGCGGTCGAGCCCCTCGAACTGCTCGAGCAGCTTCGCCGCCTCGGCGTGGCCGGGCAGGCGTTTCAGCGAGGCGTCACGCTCGCTGATGAACTGGCCGGTCAGCGCGCGGTACGTGTACAGGGGCGTGCCCGCCCCCCCTCTGCGCGCCGTCTGCGCTCCCAACTCGAAAGGCACCTCCGCGCCGGCCGTTGTCTCGGCGCGCAGGTACGTCGATGCCGCCCCGAAGAACTCCGTGAGCGACGTTTCGAGTTGTCTTGAACGCATCGCGCACTGACTTCGCGCAACGCACGGGCGCTCCTGCTCGGCGCAGGGCTTCTTGCAGTGCGTCTAGGCGAGTGCGAGCGCGTCCGGGCGGGGCGGCTCTGCTTCGGAGGTGCCGCCGGCTGTCGAGCACAGCCAGTCTTCGCCGTACTCGCGCATGTCCTCGATGATCGGCAACAGCGCGCGGCCCTTGCCGGTCAACGCGTACTCCACGCGCGGGGGGACCTCCGGGAACGTCTGGCGCTCGACGATCGACTCCTCCTCGAGCACGCGCAGACGCAGCGACAGCGTGCGTGGGCTGATCCCCACCAGCGAGCGTTCCAGCTCACAGAAGCGCGAACATCCTTCGGCGAGTTCACGCACCAGCAACAGCGTCCACTTGCCGCAGACGATCTCCGCGGTCCTACACACCGGACATGTCTCATCGACGGCCATTTCAATCCTTACTTTACCAAATGAAGTGAGGCCCCAACCGCCTGGGGACCCGCCCGGGCGGGTGTATCGTCTGCGCGATGACCGTCCTCGCGTCCTCCGGTCCGATCGTCGAGGTAGCCGTGATCATCGTCGCGCTGGTGCTCGTCGCGGTGCTCGTTCGCAGCGCCTGAGCAGCCGCGCCTCGGCGCTTCGTCGGGCTGTGAGCTAAAGGGCGAGCGCGCGCTAGCTGACGCTGGCGGGCTGACCGACGGCGGGTGGACCGCCGGACGGCGCCGCGGGGGGCGGCGGCGCGGGCTCGGCCGCGCGGCGATCCTCGACGGAGGTGACGTCGTCCATCGTCGTGCCCATGCGCCCATCGGCCTGCATCAACAGCTTGAAGTCGTGCGGACTGGAGGCGACGCTCATGGCATCCTCGAACGTCACTCGACCGGCCTTGACGTGGCCGAACAGCGCCTGGTCGAAGGTCTGCATCCCGTAGTAGCCGCCCGAGGCGATCACTTCGACGAGCTTGCCCGTCTGCGTGGGGTCGACGATCATGTCGCGCACTCGGCCGGTCATGCGCAGAATCTCGCAGACCGCCACGCGGCCACCTTCGGCGCCCGGCACCAGGCGCTGGCTGATCACGCCCTTGATCGTCCCGGCGATCATGCTGCGCGCCTGCTGGTGCTGGTGGGGCGGGAAGAAGTCGAGCATGCGGTTGATCGACTCGGTCGCGTCGACGGTGTGGATCGTCGAGAGCACCAGGTGGCCGGTCTCGGCCGCCGAAAGCGCTGCCTGAACGGTCTCCTCGTCGCGCATCTCTCCGATCAGGATCACGTCGGGGTCCTGGCGCAACACGCGGCGCAGCGCGCGCTTGAAGGACGCGGTGTCCATGCCCACCTCACGCTGGTTGATCGCCGAGCGTTTGTCGGAGTGCACGAACTCGATCGGGTCCTCGATCGTCACGATGTGCTTGCTGGTCGTGTAGTTCATGTGATCGATCATCGCCGCGAGCGTCGTCGACTTTCCCGAGCCGGTGGTGCCCGTGAGCAGCACGATGCCGCGCTCCTCCTCGGCCAGTTCGGTGACGACCTCAGGCAGCGAGAGCTCTTCGATCGTGCTGATCTTGTGCGGGATCGCGCGGCACGCCATCGAGATCACGCCGCGCTGCTGAA
The DNA here is from genome assembly GCA_963819435.1 of uncultured Solirubrobacteraceae bacterium. Taxonomy (GTDB): domain Bacteria; phylum Actinomycetota; class Thermoleophilia; order Solirubrobacterales; family Solirubrobacteraceae; genus Palsa-744. The sequence goes on from CAWFWA010000003.1 coordinate 58,480, forward strand.
AGGCATTGATGCGGTAGCGCGCGACGTCGGGGAGTTCGAAGGAGAAGTCGACCTCATGCTCTTTGGCGAATTCGTCGAGCTTGGAGTCGTCGGTGAGCAGCTGTTTGAGCGCGCCTTCGGTGTCCTGCGCGGTCAGCGGCTCGGCGCCCTCGTTGCCTCCCAGCTCGCCGTTCACGCGAAACAGCGGCGCGGCGCCGACCTTCAGATGAAGGTCCGAGCCCTCTTTGTCGACGAGCTCCTTCAGGGCCTGCTTGACGTCGATCATGAGTAGCTGATCGGCAGCCCGCCTGCTCGGCTTGAGTCCCGGCGCGACCGTTGGACGGGGCTAGCGCAAGGCCGCGGCGTCTCGCTCGGCCAGCGACTTGAGCGTGAGCAGTTGCTTGCGCATCATCAGCAGGTCGCCGAGAGCCAGCGCGCGAGCGATCAGCGGCCCGCCCACGCGACCGCCGGGTGCTTCGAACAGCACGCGGACGAGCAGGCGCGTGGACGCTTGCCGGGGCATCGCCGCGTACGTCACGGCCGTGCGACGGCCGCGCAGCGTGATGTGCTCGCCCGGCGCGTAGGAGACGAGCGAGAAGATCGACATGAAACGCTGACCGACAGCCAGGCGATCGGCGCCGGGCGTGAGCTCGCGCGGGCTGCGGCGGGCGAGGTTGTCGAGCAGGTCGTAGCTGTACGGAGCCCGCTTGAGCTGACACAGCCAGCGAAACACGATGGGCGGCGGAGCGTCGACCGACACCGCGCGGTGCAGACATAGCGGATCCGTCCCCATCAGCCCGTCGCAGGCGAGCGCCATCGCTCGCTCCTGCGAAGTCGCACCCCAGCTCGCGCCGGCGATCATGCCCGCTCGGCGATGTCGCGCAGCATCCGTCGCACCATCACGCGGTGCCCGCCGCTGCCGATCACCAGCGCGCGGTAGGCGCGGCCTTTGAGCCCGGGAAACTCCCCGTAGGACCGGGCCCGAAGCGTGCAGCCCGTCCCGCCCGTCTCGTCGAGCTCGAACACGAGCGCATAGCGCGAGAAGCGATGACGCCCGCGCAGCGCCAGTTCGACCGGCGGGCGGGAGCGCTCGACGACGAACCCGGGCAGGCAGTCGCCGGCCTGCGGCGAGGCGCTCCAGTCACCTTTCGCGCGCGGCGGCTGCAGCCCCCACGGCCCGGCGAGCGCGGCCGGCACCGCGCGTCCCAGGCCGCCCAGGTTCGCGATCAGCGCGGCCCACGTGCTCTCGCGTGTCGCGCCGCTCCGCCTGGCATGCTCATCGATGTAAGGCAATCGTTCTATATAGAATAAACGTACTACATCATGGCCCCTCCTCGCAAGCACGACAGCGACCGCATCCTCGACGCAGCGCGCAAGCTCGTTCTGCGCGACGGCCCGCGCGCCGCCTCCGTGGCGGCGATCGCGCGTGAGAGCGGCGCGCCCGTCGGCACGCTCTACCACCGCTTCGGCAGTCGCGACGCGGTGCTCGCCGCCGCCTGGCTCCGCGCGCTGCAACGCTTTCAGCAGCGTGCGCTGACCGCCGGCGAGCATGCAGATCCGCTGGATGCCGCGGTCGCGATGGCCGCGTCGCAGGTCGCCTTTGCGCGCGAGCATCCCGAGGATGCGCGACTGCTGTTGACGCTGCGCCGCGCCGACCTGCTCGACGGCGAGCCTGCACAGGACACGCGTGTGCGCCTCGATGCGATCAACGCGCCGCTGCTGGCGCGACTGCGCGAGCTGACCCACGCCCTGCGCGCGAACACCGGCCCTCGCGCGGTCGACGCCGTGACGCGCGCCGTCGTGGACCTACCCAACGCCGCCGTGCGCCGGCACGCCCGCGACGGCAAACCTCCCCCCGCCTGGCTTGCAGATGACGTGGCGGCAGCCGCACGCAGGCTGCTGGAAGAGCCGTAGCAGACCGCGCTGCCGCGACCCCACGACAGCGCCCCCGAGGAGCGGATCGGGTTTTGCCGGCAAGGACGCAGGGAGCGTGGCGCACGAGCGTGCGCGAGCTGGCCGATCGGTGATCTCTTCGATCGCCGATCGGTGAGGACCACGCCGCAGCGCCCCTGACGAGCGAATCGGGTTTCCTGACAAGGACGCAGGAAGCGTGGCGCACGAGCGTGCGCGAGCGACCGAGGACGCCGCCGCAGCGCCCCTGACGAGCGAATCGGGTTTCCTGACAAGGACGCAGGGAGCGTGGCGCACGAGAGTGCGCGAGCGACCGAGGACGCCGCCAGGGAGCCCGAGGCGCGCGTCAGGCTACGTCGCGGAGCTTTTGTGCCTCTGCGAGCGACTGCAGCTTCTTCAGCGACTGATTCTCGATCTGGCGAATGCGCTCGCGCGTGACGTTGAACGTCCGCCCGACCTCGTCGAGCGTGCGCGGGTGCTCGCCGCCCAAGCCGTAACGCAGCTCGAGCACGCGACGTTCGCGATAGGACAGGTTCTCCAGCGCCTCGCGCAGTGCCTCCTTGGTGAGGATCTCCGCGGCGCGCTCGTACGGCGACTCGGCGCGCTCGTCGGCGATGAACTGCCCGAACTCCGACTCCTCCTCGTCGCCGACGGGCTTCTCCAGCGAGACGGGAGCCTGCGCGGAGCGCTTGATCGAGTCGACCTCCTCGGGGTCGATTCCCGTCACCTCGGCGATCTCGTCGGCCGTCGGCTCGCGTCCGAGCTCGGTTACCAGCTTGCGCTCTGCGCGGCCGATCTTGTTGAGCTTCTCGACCACGTGCACCGGGATGCGGATCGTGCGCGCCTTGTCGGCGAGCGCGCGGGCGATCGCCTGGCGGATCCACCACGTCGCATACGTCGAGAACTTAAAGCCCTTGCGGTAGTCGAACTTCTCCGCGGCGCGAACCAGACCGAGCGTGCCCTCCTGGATCAGGTCCAGGAACGGAAGCCCCTGGTTGCGGTAGTTCTTGGCGATCGACACGACCAGTCGCAGGTTGGACTCGACCATCTTCTGCTTGGCGTCGAGGTCACCGCGCTCGATGCGCTTGGCGAGGTCGACCTCCTCCTGTGCGGTGAGCAGGCGCACCTTGCCGATGTCCTTGAGGAACAGCTGCAGCGAGTCGGTCGTCATGTCCGGCTTGAGGTCGAGCGTCGCTTTCGCTTTGCGGCGGCCGCGTTTGTCCGGCGCGCGCTCCACCTGCGAAGAGGCGGTAGTCGCCGGGTCGATGTCCTCGACGAGCTCGATCTCGGCCTTCTCGAGGAACCCGTGCAGTTCTTCGACGTCTGACTCGTCCAAGTCGAGCTCGGACATGGCCTTCGTTATCTCCGTGAAGGAGAGCACTCCGACCTGCTGGCCTTTGGCGAGCAGACCCTTGACCTCATCCAACTCCTGCAGCTCGACTACTGACATCTGTTCCCGTTTCTTCCGTCGGTCGACAACCCGCGGCCCACGCCACGGCCCTGGCGGACGCTGGCTGAGACAGCCCTCCGTCAGACATACGGCGGGGCCACGCCCAGCGTTACAGCTTGCACTTCTTTTCCAGGCACCCATGCTAACGCGTAGTTGCGGTCGATCACAGAGGTCTTCCGCTGAACATACAGCTCCCCCGCGAGGTTCCCGCACCGACCATTAAGCAATGATGTGCGTCGTGGCCGATACGAAGACCAGCCGGGAAGCCAAGCGCAACGGCGGTGTGCTGACGAACCTGCCGCGAACGCGCCCGCAGCGCTCCAGTGCACGCCGTGCGGCCGCGCGCGGCACGACAGCGGCGCCGGCGCGGGCCCGCAAAGCCGCTGCCGGCCAACGCGTGCAGGCCGCATCCAACGGTGCGGCGCCGGGCGCCTCAGCGGGGCCGGCAGCCGCGCGCGCGGCCTCGGCTGAGCCATCGTCGACGGCCAAGTCGCGCGTGCGCGCCACGCGTCCGGCGGCCGCGACCAAGCGCAGTGCCCCACCCCGTCCGGCCGCACGCAAGAGTCGCGCACAGGCGGCCGATGAGGCGGCTCCGCGCCAGGGCTTTGAGTGCGACGGCGAAGCTTCCGGCGGCTCTGTGCAGCCACCCGGCGGCGCCGAGTTCGTGGCGACCGCTGCCGAGATCGTCGGCGAGCTGGCCAAAGCCGGGCTGTCGACCGGCGAGCGGCTGTTCAAAGACGTCCTCTCGCGCCTGCCGCTGTCCTGACGCCGCGGCGGCGTCCTGCCGAATCCGCCGCGAACGCGGCGCGCAAAGGTGTGCAGGCCTCCGCAAAGGTCTTCTGTATACTTGCGGCCACGCCGAGCTCCCGTGACCCAGGTCGCAGGAGACGGGGGACCCAATGCGAGCCGGAAGCGTCGGCCCGCCGGGGCGAATCGACCGATCTAGGTCGTAGCGCCATTTCAGGCGCGAGCCCGTCAGCTCACCCCGTAGGCACCGAAGCCGATGCGAAACCAGTCTTTGAAGACATATCTGTTCGTGCTGCTCGCTGTCACCGCGTGTGCCGGAGGCGCGTCTTCTGACGCGCTCGCCGAAACCGGCGGCGTCGCCAGTGCGCCAGCGACGGCGGTCAAACCGGTCGCGCTGGCGACGTGGTTCGGCCCCGGGTTCTACGGCCAGCAGACGGCCTGCGGACAGACGCTCACGCCCGCCGTTGTCGGCGTCGCCAACCGCACCCTGCCGTGTGGCACGCTCGTGCGTTTCGGCTACAAAGGCCGCACGGCGACCGTCCCGGTGATCGATCGCGGCCCCTACGCGCACAACGGCGCCCAGTGGGATCTGACGACCGGAGCGGCAACCGCGCTCGGCATGGCCGACACCGCGCGACTGCATACGAGGGTCGTCGGCAGCGTCCCAAATACGCCAACGCTCGGCCTGCCACCCGCCTCCGCCGCACCCGCAGCCTCGCTGGTCGCAACCGGCGGCGCGCCGGCCGCCTGACCCTCACGCCGAATCAGACGCGCTAGTCGCCCACGCGCTCGTCGACCGGCGAGCCCCGGCCGCGCGAGATGTGCACCGCCAACCCGCTCTGGCGCTCCGGCACCGCCGGCCAAGAGGTCGTCCGCGGCCCTGGCGGCCGCTCGTCTGTGGCGGCGACGTTCAATGGCGTGTCCCACGGCCGCGCACGCGGCGTCGCCGGCCGCTGCGCGCCCCCGCGGGGCTGCTCGCCCGCACCCGCACCGGCCCCGCCCCGGGTCCTCGCCCCCGCCGCGCTCGGAGACGCCGGCATCTGCGAGTTCGTCGATCAGCACGGCCCGCCGGCCGCCCGGCGCACTCGGCGGCGAGCTGTAGAGGACCTGCTCGGCCTGCCGCGGGGCGCTCGGCCGGCTCGCACCGGCGGCGGCGAGCGGGACACGCTGCGCGAGCACCGCGCCAAGCACGCAGGCGCACACGAACGCCAGGCGGTCGGCGAGGTCGGCCACCTGGCTCGCCGGCGGATCGCGCAGCAGCTCCCGCACGGCAGTCCAGATGACGCTGCGCAAGGCCTCGACGTCGTGCACCGCATCGCTCGCACCGCCGCCCGCTGCGATCCACGCCCACGACGTCGCGGGGCGCTCGGGGTCGCTGCTCTCGCGTCCGCCGGGACCCTCCAGCAGCTGCGCGAGCTCGGCGTCGGAGCACAGCGCCCGCGACAGCTGGGCACACAGTGCCGGTGCCTGGCGCGCAAGCTGCTGCAGCGGAACGTTTGCCATCTCCGCCAGCGCGCGAGCGGCGAGCAGCGACACGGCCCACCGCCGCGCGAGCTCGTCGGCGTGCCCCACGAGCTCGTCTACCGGCGCATCGGCCACCGGACGCGCGCGCCCCGGGCGCTGTGCCAAGAGGTCTGGACTCACGTGCTTGTGAATAGCAGCAACGGAGGACGAGCGCCACGCCGGTCACGCGACGGCTGCCCTGACTAGCCTGCTGTCGATGAGCGCCATCCTGCTCGCCGCCGTGGCGGCCGTCGCCGCGATCGCCGCCGCGGTCCTGGCGACGCTGTGGCGGCTGTCGCACCACACATCCCGCGGTGTCGTCATCGCCGACTCGCGCAGTCTGACCTCGCTCGACGACGCGACCGGCGCGGTGCGTTCGGTGCAATCTGCTGTCGTCACGCTGCCGCCGCAGGAGCTCGAACGTGTGTGGACCGCCGAATACCTCGAGCGACTGGCGCGCACCTACTGGCGGTTTCTCTCGCGCGTCACGCTCGGGCTCATCCAGGTCCACTACTCAGAGCACGAGCGCTCGATCGTGCTCGTGTTCCCAGCGCTGAAGCTGCTCACATTCCAGGCGCCCGAGTACGAGATGGATCGCGTGCACGGCGTGGTGCGCTGGCGCATCGCGCGCGGCGTGCTCGTCGCCCGGCGCGGGCGCGACGGCGGCGGCTACCTGCAGATCGAGGTCCGCCGCGATCCCGCCGAGCAGAGCGACCAGGCGCACCTGCACGTGACCGTCGAGGTGGCGAACTTCTATCCGGCGATCTCCTCTCGCCTGGGGCGGCGCGTCTATGACGCGACGCAGTCGCGTATCCACGTGATCGTCACCAACCGCTTTCTGCGCTCGCTCGTGCGCCTCGACCTCGCCGAGTCGCGCGTCGGTCGCTACCGCGCCTAGACCGATGCTCGGTCCCGAGGCCCGTCAGTCGGCCGTCGGCGCCGCGGCTGGGTCCGGAGAGTCCGCGCCGGACGACGGGTCGCGCTGGAGCGTCGTGCGCGCGCCGTCGGGTGCGATCAGCTGCGCCGGTGCGCTCACGACCACGTAGCCCGGCGGAACGTCGGCGTTGACGACCGCGCCGGCGCCGATGCGCGCGCCGCGACCGATCCGCAGGTCGCCTCGATGGGGCGAGATGACCACGGCGTTGGCTCCGATCAGGACGTCGTCCTCGACAAAGATCCGATTGGGCGACTTCGACCCGGCGCGCATCGCGATTGTCACGTTCTGGTAGATCGTCACGCCGCTGCCGATCACCGTGTTGGTGTGGATCACCGTGCCGAAGCCGTGATGACCGAGGTGCAGATCGGGCCCCACCACCGCACCGGGCGGGAGCGAGTTGTGGTAGATCCACGAGTTGACGTTCTTGACGAGCACCGCCAGCGGCCGCAGCCCTCGACGCTGCAACGCGATCGACAGCCGCCAGAGCCTCACCGGCCCCATCGTCAGAAGCGCTCGCCGCCGACCGCCCGCAGCTTGGCGCGGTCGTGCGTGGCCCTGATGCGGCGGATCGTGCCCGAGCGCGTGCGCATGACCAGCGACTCGGTCGTGGCGCCGCCCGCGCTCGGGTAGCGCACGCCCTGCAGCACGTCGCCGTCGGTGATGCCCGTGGCGGAGAAGAACACGTCCTCCCCGGCCACCAGGTCGTGCGGCGAGAGCACGCGCTGCAGGTCATAGCCGGCGTCGAGCGCCGCCTGGCGCTCGGACTCGTCGCGCGGCCACAGCCGGCCGATCAGCTGGCCGCCGAGGCACTTCACGGCCGCCGCCGAGATGACCCCCTCGGGCGTCCCGCCGATGCCCCACAGCAGGTCGACGGTCGAGCGCTCGGTCACCGCCAGCAGCGACGCCGATACATCGCCGTGGGCGATCAGGCGCACGCGCGCGCCCGCCTCGCGAATCTCGCGGATGCCCTGCTCGTGCCGGGGCCGGTCGAGCACGACGACCATCACGTCGCCGATCGGCGTGCCCTTGCGCTCGGCGACGAGCTTGACGGTCTCGCCGAGCGGCCGGTCGAGATCGAGCAGGTCGGCGACCTCCGGCGAGCCGGCCATCTTCTCCATGTACACGCACGGCCCGGGGTCGAACATCGTTCCGCGGCTGGACAGCGCAATCACCGCCAGCGCGCTCGGCATGCCGTGTGCGGCCAGCGTGGTGCCCTCCAGCGGGTCGACCGCGATGTCCACGGCGGGCGGCGAGCCATCGCCGATCTGCTCACCGTTGTAGAGCATCGGCGCCTCGTCCTTCTCACCCTCGCCGATCACCACAACGCCGTCCATCTGCACCGACTGCAACATGAAGCGCATGCCGTCGACCGCCGCCTGGTCGGCCGCCTCCTTGTCGCCGAGCCCGACAAGCGGCGCGGCGGCCAGCGCGGCCGCCTCGGTCACGCGGACGAGCTCGAGTGCGAGGTTGCGGTCGGGCCGCTGGTGGCTGGAGTCGGGGGTCACTGTCGGAAGGCCGAGTCGCCCGCTTGCGCGCCCTCGCCGCCGCCATCCACTGGCGCGGACCCGGCGGCGGCGTCGCTGGAGTTCGCGAACGGTACAGCAGCATCAGCGCCCTTCGGCTGTTGGCCGACGTCGGGCTCGCGCTCGCGCGGCTGATCAGCCAACAGGACGCGCGGCGGCGGGTTGACGACCGTAGCCCGGGCGGGCACGTCGTGCGTCACCGTGACGCCGGCGCCGATTCGCGCCCCTCGCCCGACGCGCAAGCACTGCCCGCGGGCGGGAATCACCACGGCGTTCGCACCGATTTTCACTCCATCCTCGATCACGATCCGCGATGGCGTGCGCTCGTGCCGTGGCCCGTCGCCGCGCGCGGGGCGACCGGCCGTCAGCGTGACGTTGTGCCAGATTTTCACGTCGTCGCCGATCTCGACGTTGCTGTTGACGACTACGCCGTGGCTGTAATGGCCCAGCAGTACGTTCGAGCCCACGACCGCCGCCGGCGACAGGGAGTTGTGGTAGAGCACGGTATTCAGCTGCTTGACGGCGAATGCGAGCATCCACCGGTCGTGTCGCTGCAGGCTTCTGGACAGGGCCCACAGCCGTTCGGGGCTGATCAGCCACAGCCTCCCGAGCTGCCTGCGAAGGTTCGCCAGCCCGCTCATGCGCGCGCCCCGCGACCAGCGCGCGACGGCCCGGCACGACAGGGCGAGGTGCCCGCGATCGCTGTGAGCGCACCGAAGACCACGAGGCGGGATGGTAGCCCAGGGGCGAGGGCACGCTGTACGATCCTCGCGTGAGCGCCTCCCCCTACGTGGCCCCGATCGACGCTGCCGCCGTGGGCGGGGCCGACGGGCTCCGATCCGCCGGCAGGAGCGCGCGCGGGGCGCATCGGTCCGGCGCGGGGTCGCGTGGCGTATCGACCAACACGCTGAAGGAGGCGCCGTGACGCAGATCGGTTTCGTCGGGCTGGGCAAGATGGGCGGCAACATGGTGCATCGCATCCATCGCGACTCCGACAACGAGGTCGTCGCCTTTGACTTCGATGCCAAGGCCGTCAAGCAGGCCGTCAAGAACGGCGCCGCCGGCGCGGGCTCGCTCAAAGAGATGGTCAAGCAGCTGCAGGCCCCGCGCATCGTCTGGATCATGGTGCCCGCGGGCGACCCCACGCAGGAGACGGTCGACAAGCTGGCCAAGCTGCTCGATCGCGGCGACACGATCGTCGACGGCGGCAACTCGCGCTGGACAGACGACAAGCGGCGCGCCAAGGAACTGAAAGCCAAGGGCATCGAATACGTCGACGTGGGCGTCTCCGGCGGCGTGTGGGGCCTTGAAGTCGGCTACTGCATGATGGTCGGCGGTCCTCCCAAAGCCGTAAAGCGCCTGTCGCCGGTACTGGACGTGCTCGCGCCGCAGACCAACGAGCAGAGCCTCGCGGCGATCGGCCCGCGCGGCTGGCTGCACTTCGGCCCGTCGGGGGCCGGCCACTACGTGAAGATGGTCCACAACGGCGTCGAGTACGGCCTGATGCAGGCCTACGCCGAGGGCTTTGATGTGTTCGACAAGTGCGAGTACGAGCTCGACAACGCGAAGATCGCGCATCTGTGGGGGCAGGGGTCGGTCGTGCGCTCTTGGCTGTGCGAACTGGCGGCACGCGCGTTTGAAGCCGACGGCAACGAGCTGGAAGCGATCGAGGGCTACACCGCGGACTCCGGCGAGGGGCGCTGGACGATCGCCGACGCCACGGCGCACGACGTGCCGACTCCCGTGATCACCGCTTCGCTCTACGCACGCCTGCAGTCGCGCGGCAACGGCGACTTCGCAAACCGCGTGCTCGCCGCGCTGCGCAATCAGTTCGGCGGCCATGCCGTCAAGAGCGCGCCGGAGACCGGTGGCGCCAGGCCCAAGGCCGCCAAGCGCGGCGGGCGCTGAGCATTGGCCGCACAGCCAGGCCAGCCGACCGCGGAGGCGGAGCCTGAGAACCCTTTGACCGCGGGGCTCGAGCGGCTTCCGGTCGCACCGACGACCCTGGTCATATTCGGCGCCACGGGCGATCTGGCCAAGCGCAAACTGCTGCCGGCGCTGTACAACCTCGCGCACGAGGGGGCGCTGCCCGAGCGCTTCCATCTGGTCGGCGTCTCGCGCAAAGAAAAGGCGCGTGAGCGCTACCGCGCCGAGTGCGAAGAAGCGATCCGCAAGTACTCGCGGCGCACGCCCGACGAGGACGTGCTGAAAAAGCTGCTGCACCATGTGCGCTACGTGCCGGGCGTGTTTGACGACTCCTCCGTCTATGCGGAGCTCGGCAAGGTGCTCGACAGCTTCGACGAGCAGGCCGGGGAACCGCTCAACCGCGCCTTCTACCTCTCCACCGCGCCAGAGTTCTTCCCCGTGATCGTCGAGCAGCTCGGCCAGGCAAAGCTCGAGCAGCACGACGACGCAGAGGTGCGCGTGATCATCGAGAAGCCGTTCGGCACGACGCTCGAGGAGGCGCGCGAGCTCAACCGCCGCGTGCTCGCGATCTTCGACGAGACGCAGGTCTTCCGTATCGATCACTACCTCGGCAAGGAGACCGTGCAGAACATGCTGGCGTTTCGCTTTGCCAACGGCATGTTCGAGCCGCTGTGGAATCGCAACTACATCGACAGCGTGCAGATCACCGCCGCCGAGGACCTCGGGATCGGTACGCGTGCCGGTTACTACGACCACGCGGGCGCGCTGCGCGACCTGATCCAGAACCACATGCTGCAGCTGCTCTGCCACGTGGCGATGGAGCCGCCCGGAAGCTTCACGGCCGAAGACGTGCGCAACGAGAAGGTCAAGGTGCTGCACGCGATCCATGCCCCGACGCGCGAGGAGGTCGCCGAGATCGCCGTGCGCGCCCAGTACGCCGCAGGGCACGTCGGTGGCGAAGGCGTTCCCGGTTATCTGCAGGAGGACGGCGTGCCGGGGGATTCGACGACCGAGACATATGCCGCGCTGCGCCTGGAAGTCGACAACTGGCGCTGGGCCGGCGTGCCCTTCTACATCCGCACCGGCAAGCGCCTGGCGCGCAAGGTCACCGAGATCGCCGTGACGCTCAAGCCGGTACCGCACCTGGCATTCAGCCAGGCCGGCTCACTGGGCGTGCAGCCCAACCAGCTCGTGCTGACGCTTCAGCCAAACGAGGGCGTCTCGCTGCGCCTGGGCGCGAAGATCCCCGGCACGCGCATGATCATCCGGCCGGTCAACATGGAGTTTCTCTACGGCACCGCCTTCCTCTCGCAATCCCCCGAGGCCTACGAGCGCCTGATCACCGACGCGATGCGCGGAGACGCGACGCTGTTCACGCGAAACGACGAGGTCGAGGCGCAGTGGGAGATCTGCGATCCGATCGTCGGCACGTGGGCCGCGGAGCCGGGGCCGCTGGCGCAGTACGAGGCCGGCTCGCAGGGGCCCGGCGAGGCCGACAAGCTGCTGCTCGAGGGCCAGCGCTGGCGCGCGATCTGATGTCGACGAGCGACGCCGTCTGGAGCGCCGAGGGCACCACGCCCGACGAGATCGAAGCGGCGCTGCGCGAACTGCTCGCCAGGCGCCATGCCGAAAGCGCGAGCTTCATACCGGCTCGCGTGCTGAACATGATCGTGTTCGTCGACGACGAGTACAGCGGCGAGATCGCCAACCGGCTGCGCGGTGTCGGGCGCTACGCGCCGTCTCGCCTGCTCGTGCTCTCCTACGAGCGCGGCCGCGAGAGCCTCGACGCGCGCGTGAACATGGCCTCGGACTCCGACCCCGAGCCGGGACAGGTGGCCTTGCTGCGCGAGACGGTGATCGTCCGGCTGGGCGACCGCCACCTCGACGACCTGCTGACGATCGCCGATCCACTGGTCGTAACCGACCTGCCGACGCTGCTGTGGTCGCCGCACGGCCATCCCGAGGCGGTCGACGCCCTGCTGAGCCTCGCGCAGGCGGTCCTGCTGGACTCGATCGAGGCGCCCGACCCCTCGCAGGCGGGACAGCGCGCCGCGATCGACCGCGCCTATGAGCTCTCCCAGCGGGCGTACGTCGTCGATCTGGCGTGGCTGCGCTCGACGCCCTGGCGCGAGCGCGTGGCGACGGTGTTCGACCCACCGGCAATGCGCGGCGAACTGCAACGGCTCAACGGCGTCAAGGTGCGCCACCACCCCGACTCGCGCGTCGCGGCGCTGCTGCTCATCGGCTGGCTGGCATCGCGTCTGGGCTGGTCGCTGAAGCGCTCGGAGGTGACCGCCGAGGGAACCGACGGCACGCTCTGCGCGAGCGCCGAGTCCGCCGCCGGCAAGGTCGAGCTGAAGCTCAAGCCGGCCCCCGAGCTGCAGGTTCCCGGCCTGGCCGGCGCCGAGTTGAGCAGCTCGACCGGGCTGCGCGTGCGCCTGGACCGCGAGCCGGGTGGACTGCGTGCGCGACGGCGCGATCCCAACGGTCGCGAGCGGACCTGGACCCTGCTCGGCGCCTCGCGCGGCGAGGGCGGCATCCTCGGTGAGGGCATCCGCCAAGCGCTGCTGCGCGACCCGACCTACGGAGCCGCGCTCGCGGCGACCAAGGAGATGCTGCCCGAGGCCGTCAACGCGTGACCAGCCTGACGACGTGCGCCGACGCTGAGGCGGCCGCCGCCCGCGCCGCGGCGGAGATCGCCCGCCGGCTGCAGGCGGCCAAGCGCCAGCGCGGCGTGGCCCATCTGGCGCTGAGCGGCGGCACCACGCCGGCGCGCACCTACGAGCTGCTCGCCCACGAGCTCGAGGACTGGCAGGGCGTCGAGCTGTGGTTCGCCGACGAGCGCTGCGTCGGACCGGAGGACGAGGAAAGCAACTTCCGACTCGCCAAGCAGGCGCTGATCGACGCGGCCGAGGGGCTCGCGCAGGCGAGCGTCCACCGCATGCTTGGCGAGCTCGGGCCCGACGAGGGCGCCAAGCGCTATGAAGCGCAGCTGCGCGAGCACGCCCCGGCACAGCAGGCCGGCGACGGCCGGCCGGAGCAGCCGCCGGTCCTCGACGTGATCGTGCTGGGCATCGGGCCCGACGGACATGTGGCCTCGCTGTTTCCCGGTGCGCCGACGCTGGATGCGGGCGAGCAACAGCTGTGCCTCGGCGTCCATGACTCGCCCAAGCCTCCGCCCGAGCGCATCACGCTGACGCTGGCGGTGCTGCGCGCAGCGCAACGTTGTGTGCTGCTGGCAACCGGCGCAAGCAAGGCCGACGCGGTCAACGCGATGCTCGGCCAGGCCAGCCACCACGTCCCCGCGAGCCTGCTGCGACGAGGCCGGCTCAGCGTGATCGTCGACGACGCCGCCTCCCCCGCCCCGCTGCAGCACTGAACGACGCCAGCAGCGACGCGCAGACACCCGCGGACGCGGATGTTCCGCGTGCCGGCGGGCGCGCGCGCGAGAGTTCGTAGAGTAGGTGCGCGAAAGCGATGGTCACCGACGCGCTCAAGAGCAGTCGCCTGTCAGCTGACGCCGTGCAGGCCCTAAACGGCCTGGAGGCGGCCCGCGAGCGTACGCTCGCGCTCGTCGCCCACCTCGACGACGAGCAACTGCAGCAGGTCTACTCGCCGCTGATGAGCCCACTTGTCTGGGACCTCGGCCATATCGCCGCGTATGAGGATCTTTGGCTGGCCCACCGCCACGGCGAGCTGGAGCTGCTGCGCCCGCAGCTGGCCAACCTGTACGACGCATTTGAGACGCCGCGCGCGGTCCGTGGCGACATCGAGGCGCTCGGCCCGCACGACGCGCGTGCCTATCTGGAGGCGGTGCGCACGCGCACAGTCGAGACGATCGCCGAGCGCGGCGTCGGCGACGGGGTGATCAGCGAGATGGTCATTCGCCACGAGCTGCAGCACGGTGAGACGATGCGCCAGACGCTCGCGATCGCCGGCCTGCTCGCGCCGGGCGATTCGGCTCTGCTGCAGCGCCCGCTCCCGGGCGCGACGGCAGGGGAGTGGCTGGAGGTTCCCGCCGGTCCCTTCGAGATGGGCGCCGGCGCCGAGGGCTTCTCATACGACAACGAGCGCCCGCGCCACGTCACGCACACGGACGCGTTCAAGATCGCGCGCCAGCAGGTCAGCAACGCCGGCTGGCTGGCGTTCGCGGAGCAGGGTGGCTACGAGCGCCGCGAGCTGTGGTCGGCCGACGGCTGGGCTTGGCTGGGCGAGCAGGACCGCGCGCTGCACCCGGCGATCGCCGCGGGCCATCCCCACGCGCCCGCCTGCCACGTGAGCTTCTTCGAGGCCGAGGCGTACGCCCGCGCGCGCGATGCGCGGCTGCCCAGCGAGGCGGAGTGGGAGAAGGCGGCGACGGCTGGGCCCCTGGACGGCGTGGGACGCGTGTGGGAGTGGACGCAGACCGCCTTCCATGCCTACCCCGGCTTCGTCGCCCATCCCTATCGCGAGTACTCGGAGGTGTTCTTCGGCGAGGACTACCGCGTGCTTCGGGGCGGCTCGTGGGCGACCGACGAGCGCGTAGCCAACCTGTGCTTTCGCAATTGGGACCTGCCCCAACGCCGGCAGATCTTCGCCGGCGTCCGGCTGGTCCGCGGGGCCGCCTGAGCCGCGCACGGTCCTCCGGCGCGACGCGGGGCGCAGACGCGATAGGCTCGACCGTGCGGAGGCGGATCGCGCTGGCGTTCGGCTCCTCGGGAACCTGGTGATGGAGCCCCACACCCCACCGCAGCCCGTCCTCGAGACGGCGATCCGCATCGACTCCCATCTCGACGGGTCGCACGAGCGCTCGCTCGCCGACGACGTGCTCGACGGGTTGACGCGGCCGTTCAAGGAACTGCCGCCCAAGCATTTCTACGATGCCCGCGGCGCCGAGCTGTTTGACCGGATCTGCGAGCTGCCCGAGTACTACCCGACGCGCGCCGAGCGCTCGATCCTCGAGCACAACGCCGCCGAGCTGGCACAGCTCACCAAAGCCGCCGAGCTGGTCGAGCTCGGCTCGGGCACGGCGGCCAAGACGCGCGTGCTGCTCGACGCGCTCTACGCCGCGGGCACGCTGCAGCGCTACGTGCCGGTGGACGTGACAGAGAGCATGGTGCGCGACTGCGCGATCGAGCTGACGGGCGAGTACCCGGGACTGCAGGTGCATGGCGTGATCGGCGACTTCGAGCGCCATCTCGGCGAGATTCCGCCGGCTGTCGGCCCGCGCATCGTCGCCTTCCTCGGCGGCACGATCGGCAACTTCGCGCCCGGCAGCCGCCGCCGCGTGCTGCGCGAGATCGCACGCCTGCTCGGCCCCGAGGACTACCTGTTGATGGGCACCGATCTCGTCAAGGACCCGAAAGTGCTGCGAGCCGCATACGACGATGCGCAGGGCGTCACGGCCGAGTTCAATCGCAACGTGCTGCGCGTCCTGAACCGCGAGCTCGACGCCGACTTCGAGCCCGACGACTTCGATCACGTGGCGCTGTTCGATGCCGAGCACGAGTGGATCGAGATGCGCCTGCGTGCCCGCCGCGAGCACACGACGATCGTGCGCGACCTCGACCTGCCTGTGCACTTCGACGCCGGCGAGGAGATACGCACGGAGATCAGCGCCAAGTTCACGGCCGAGCGCCTGGAGGGCGACCTGCTCGCATCGGGCATGGAGCTCGTGCGCTGGCTCACCGATCCCGAGGAGCTGTTCGCGCTGACCCTGTCACGCGTCGCCTCCGACGCGGCCGGCGCGCTCGACGAATAGGGTTTCGCGCGATGCAGATCGACGGCACTGCAGCGCTGGTCGTGGGCGGCGCCTCCGGCTTGGGCGAGGCGAGCGTCCGCGCTCTGCACAAGCGCGGCGCGGTCGTCACGATCGCCGACGTCAACGTCGAGAAGGGCGCCGCGCTGAGCGCGGAGCTCGGACTGGAGTTCGTCTCCTGCGACGTGCGCGAAGAGGACCAGGTCCAGGCCGCTGTGACCAGTGCCGCCGAGCCCGACGGCGGTCTGCGCATCTCGATCTGCTGCGCGGGCACGGGCTGGGCGCAGAAGGTCGCCGGCTCGAAGGGCCCGCATCCGCTGATGCCATTCGAGACGATCATCGCGATCAACCTGATCGGCACTTTCAACGTGCTGCGCCTCTCGGCCTCGGCGATGATTGCCAACGATCCCGGCGAGGACGGCGAACGCGGCGTGTGCGTCAACACCGCGTCGATTGCCGCGTTCGACGGGCAGGTCGGCCAGGTCGCCTACTCGGCGTCCAAGGGCGGTGTGGTCGGCATGACGCTGCCGACCGCGCGCGACCTCTCCCAGTACGGCATCCGCGTGAACACGATCGCCCCGGGTCTATTCGACACGCCGTTGCTGGCGGCACTGCCCGAGGAGGCACGTCAAGCGCTCGGGGCCGGCGTCCCGTTTCCCCAGCGCCTGGGCTTGCCCGCCGAGTATGCGCAGCTCGCCTGTCAGATCGTCGAGAACCGCATGCTCAACGGCGAGACGATCCGTCTCGACGGCGCATTGCGCATGCCCCCTCGCTGACCGGCTTCCGACGTCGCGTGACTATGCCTCGCGACGCCAGTAGATGGCATTCCAGTCGACCTCTGTCATCGGCTCAGCGATGTCGTGCTGCGCTCTGAAGTCACGAATCGCCTGTCCGCAAGCCTTCGACCACATCGGCGAGTTGTAGTCATCGACGATCAGGTATCCGCCGACCGAGAGCTTCGGGTAGAGCGCGGTCATCGA
The DNA here is from genome assembly GCA_963819435.1 of uncultured Solirubrobacteraceae bacterium. Lineage (GTDB taxonomy): Bacteria > Actinomycetota > Thermoleophilia > Solirubrobacterales > Solirubrobacteraceae > Palsa-744. The sequence continues at coordinate 75,173 of CAWFWA010000003.1, forward strand.
ATCCATCGTCGACTCATACAGGTCGCCGTCGAGGCGAATGACCGCGAGCTGCTGCAGTGGCGCGTCAGCCAGCGTGTCCTTGAACAGCCCGACGATGAACTCGATCTGCTCGTCGAGCAGCCCATAGCGTCGAAAGTTGGACTTCACACCCTCGACGCCGATCGCGTTGGGGTCTTTGCCGCTCAGGTCGTATCCCTCGTCGGCCGGATACTGCTCGGGATTGGCGACCGGCAGTCCGGTGAAGGTGTCCGCCAGCCAGAGCCGGCGATCGGTAGCGCCGTGAGCCGCGAGGACCGCGCGAGTGAAGATCGCCGCCCCTCCGCGCTGCACGCCGGCTTCGATCAGGTCGCCGGGCACCTCGTCCCTGACAACCGTGCTCACACAATCGCGGATGTTGTCCAGACGCGCGTAGCTGATCGAGGTTTCGAACGTTTCGGCGTGATGCCCTCGCCCCTCTGAGCGAGCCAGGCGAGCCTGAGCAGTCGCCGCGACGGGTTTGACCAGTCGCAGCTCGGGATGCCCGGCAGCCCTGCGGACGGCGTCCCACACGCGCTGCTTCCAGCCATCGAGACCGACGGTGCGAACCTCCTCCTCGATGAACAGGCCGCGCGTCAGGCAGTCCCTCAGAAGGTTCAAATATAGGTCGGTGGCGTCCATGGCCGCAGCAGGCTATCCGATCGCCAGATCGTGCAAACGCCTCGCGCGGACCCGTCGGGCGGCTCGACCGGCGTCGCCGCCCGCACCGCCGCGCGGCGCGGCGCGGTCAGCGCCGATCGACATCCTCGTATCCCCACAGCGTGGTGAGATCGCGCTGGAGATACTCGCTCAGAGCTGTCACCTCGGGCTTGAAGCGCCGTCTCAACTCGATCATGAATGCCTCGTCGGGCGCCGCGGGCGCGGCATCGACGACGCTCCGTTTGAGCGAGCGCAGCGCATCGCGTCGCAGACGCTCGGGCACGGCCGTCTTCAACAGCGTCCTGGCCGCCCGGGAGATCGGGCCCCGTCCGACCGTGATCGCCTCCAGCAGGTCCTCCGCGCGGCGAGAGCGCACCAATACGGTGGGGTTCGCCTCGACCGGCTCGACCTGGACGGAGGCATCGACATCGAGAAAGCGCAACACCTGTCGCACGACGCGCTCGTTGTCCTGGCGAAAGTCGTCGTAGATCAGGACGAGCACTCGGTCTCGGCCAAACAGCTCGTGGTACTGGCGTAGCTGCTGGGTGTAGCGAACGTGATCGGAGTAGAGCAACGCCTGCGGCCATGCAGAGTCGACCGGGATCTGCTCGCCGCGCCGGCGGGCCGCCTCCAGGTCCATCGCCACGGCGAACTCGTGCTCTGACTCGATGTTCACCTGCAACAGCTGCAGGTGGAGCGAGCGCAGGAAGCTGACCGGGTCGCGGAACATCGCGACGATCCGCGCGTCAGGGCGCAGGGCGGCGATGCGCGCCGCGGCTGACGGGGTCCTCAGGTAGCCGGTCGAGGCCTCCCCTGCCAGCTGCTTTGGCTCGGCCCCCTCGAACAACGAGAGGTAGGCGTCGAGCGTCAGCGGGCGGGTCGTAGGCCGCCGCTTTGACGACGGCAGTTGTTCACCGGGGTCGCGTGCCAGAAACTGCGTCTCCTTGCGGGCCGGAAAATAGATCTGCGGGTGGGCGCTCAGCATCTGATGCATCGCGGTCGTACCGCACTTCGCATGGCCGACGATGAAGAAATCGGGCAGCCTCCTACCCGAGCCGGCCGCTGCACGAAGCTCGCGCAAGAACCCGGCCTCGGCCGACTGCGGTTCGCCGGACATGGCCGGTCAGCTTCCCGGGATCGAGTGCCGCCTACGCCGCGCGCGCCTGAGCCTCGCGCGCAACGGCGAAGGCCGGGGCCAGCGCCTGGGGCCCTGTGTTTCGTTGATGCGCCGGGCGAGCGAGTCATAGTCGCTGTGACGACCGTGAATCACTCGCACCCGGTCGACCACCGTGGCAGGCTCGCCGAGTCGCAGGTTGTACTCGGGCGGAATCACGAGCAGCCGGACGTCGTGTTCCCAGGCGCAGCGGCGAAAGGCCGGTTGGTCTGCGGCCCCGCCCCAGGAGGGAGAAAGCCCCGGCACCAGCCTGGCCCTGCGCCGCGCACTGGCCCTGGCGGCCCCGGCAAACGGCTCGTCGGCGAGCCAGGCGATGTACGTCTCTTCCCAGCTGCGCATGAAGGCCTCCATGCGATCGCTCGCGCGCCAGGCGATCACGCCCGTGTTGAATTCGCAGAACGCAGCCGGCACCTCTCGGTCACCACCCCCGCGGCGGGAGGGGTCGTGCGCGACCGCCAGATCGAAGTGGTCGAGCAGCGCCAGCAGGTGGACGATCTCGTCGACGACGAACGTATCCGTGTCGAGGTAGATCGTCCGCTGGAATGGCGAGCGGCGCATGTTTGCGATCTTGTCGGCATACGCGTTGGCCGAGGGCTCGAAGCGGACGAGCGACATGCCCGGCTCACACTCGGCATCGGCGGTTGCGAACAGGACATGCGGCAGCTCGTTGTGGCGCAGCGAGGAACGCGCCGAGGCAAGCGCCTCCTCGAGGTAGCGGTCCCCGGCACACGAATAGACGATCCCCTGCGAGGCATGTGCGCTGCGATCCGGCTGCTCTGTAGGCAGTCGCGGTGGCTGACGACCGGACACAGGCGGTACGTGCGGCGCGGCTAACGCAGCCGCTCGACCAGCATCGCCATGCCCATTCCGCCGGCCGCGCACATCGACTCGACGCCGTAGGTCTTGTCCAGCGTGTCGAGGTCGTTGAGCAGCGTGGTCATGATGCGCGCGCCGGTCATCCCGAAGGGGTGGCCGAGCGCGATCGCGCCACCGAACGGATTGAGCTTGTCGTCGTCGATGCCGAGCTCTTCCTTGCAGGGCACGATCTGCGCCGCAAAGGCCTCGTTGATCTCGACCACGTCGATGTCGTTCATCGTCATGCCCGTCTGGGCGAGCAGTTTCTGGATCGCCGGGATCGGGCCCAGGCCCATGATCTCCGGACGCAGGCCGGCCACCGCCGAGGCGACGATCCGCGCACGCGGTTTGAGACCGAGCTCCTTGGCGCGATCCTCGGACATGATCAGCAGGGCCGCCGCTCCGTCGTTCAGCGGACAGGCGTTGCCGGCGGTGACGGTCCCACCCTCTTTGAAGACCGGCGGCAGCGAGGACAGCTTCTCGATCGTCGTCCCCGGGCGAGGCCCGTCGTCCTTGGTGACGATCGTCTCGGGCACGTCGATCTCGTTGCCCTCCTTGTCGACGTCCTTGTGCGCGGGGACCGTCACGGGGACGATCTCGGAATCGAAGTGCCCGCTGGCGACAGCCTCGACGGCGCGGTTCTGGGAGATCACCGCCCACTCGTCCTGGGACTCGCGGCTGACGCTGCAGCGCTCGGCGACGTTCTCTGCAGTCATCCCCATCGGGATGTACACGTCATATGCCGCGCCCTCAGAGCCGTCGACCGCGTGGTTGAACTCAAATGCCGCACCGGGCTTGGCGCGAGAGACGGCCTCGACGCCGGCGGCGACGTAGGTATCCCCCTCGCCCATCTTGATCGCGTGGAAGGCCATCCGTGCGGTCTGCAGCGACGAGGCGCAGAAACGGTTGACCGTGGTCGCGGGCACGTGGTGATCGATGCCCGACAGCAGCCCGGCCACACGACCGACGTTGTTGCCCTGCTCACCCTCGCAGAAGCCGCAGCCCATCATGATGTCGACGATCGTGCTCGGGTCCAGCTCAGGGTTGCGCTCGATCAGCGCGCGCAGCGGGATCGCGGCCAGGTCGTCCGCGCGGACGCTCTTCAGCGATCCCTTCCCCGCGCGTCCGATGGGGGTGCGAATGGCGTCGACGATCACGGCTTCGGGCATCTGGTGCGCTCTCCTTGGTAGTTGGCCCATGCGAGACGTGGGCGGGAACGTTCAGCTTATGCGGTCATAGCCCCACAGCGTCACGAGATCGCGACCGAGGTAGTCGCTCGCCGCGACGACCTCGGGCTTGAACCGCCGTCGAAGTTCCAGCGCGAGCTCCTCGTCCGGTGGAGCGGGCGGGCCGTAGGCGAGCCGCCGGAACATCGCCGAAACAGCATCGCTGCTCAGGCTCTTTGGCGGGAGCGCGTCAATCGTTCGCGCCAGGCGACCCCCGGCTGCCGGGTTCAGTCCGCGCCGGCGTATCACGCGTCTGAGCTGATGCAGGCGCATCGAGCGCACGCTTTTCAGCGGTTTGGTCTCGACCGTCTCGACCGGGAAGGAGTCGTCGACGCCGAGGAAGCGAAAGACCTCCCGCACAACCGCCGTGTTGTCGGCCCGGAAGTCGTCGTAGATCAGCACGAGCACCTGCTCGGGAGAGAACGCGGCGTGGTAGCGGCGCAGTTGCTCGACGTAACGCACGTGGTCGGAGTAGTACAGCGTCTGCGGCAGCCTGTTGCGGGGTAGTCGCTTGCCCTGTCGACGCGACGACTCCAAGGCCATCGCCGTGCGAAAGTCGCTCTCGGTCTCGATGTGGTTCTGGACCGCCTGCAGGTGAAAGGACCGCAAGAAGCTCACCGGCTCGCGAAGGATCGCGATTATGCGCGCAGCCGGCTGAACCTCGGCGATACGGGCGGCCGCATGGAGCGACCTGAGGTACATGGGCGATGCCTCTCCGACGCGCTGCTCTGCTCCGGCCGGCGCGAACACCCGCACGTAGCCCTCGAGCGTTCGGGGGCGCGAGCCGCCCTTCCCGCTGCCGCTGCCGCCGCGCAGCTCCGGAGCGAAGAACTTCTGCTCCTTGACGTCCGGCAGGAAGATCTGTGGGTGGCGCTTGAGCATCAGGTCCAGAGCGCTCGTGCCGCACTTTTCATGGCCAACGATGAAGAAGTCGGGCACGCGGTCGACCGTCGGGGCTGGGGGTGCCTCGTCGTGATGCGGCAAACGCGGCTCCGGTCGGCCCGACATGACGCGTGAGTCTAACGGCGCCTACAGGTCCAACCGGCTCACGCCGAGCTCGTCGAAGCCGACGTGATGGGCGAGCTCGTGGCGGACGGTGCGCGTGACCTGGTCGCGCAGCAGCTCGGGGTCGTGGCCGAAGTCGCGGCGCAGCGTGTCGCGGAAGACGACGATGCGATCGTGGGTGTCGTCGCGCGTGGCGCCGTCGCCCTGGTAAAGGCCGTAGGCGTGCCGGCGGCGCCCGCCGTCGGAGATCACGACGGCGACATGCGAAAGCGCGTTGCGCAGCAGATCGGGCAGGTCGTCCAGCGCGTCGCGTACGAGCTCCTCGAAGTCCTCGTCGTCGAGCGGATCGAGCTCCATGAACTCGCTTTCCTCTGGGTCCACGGCCAGCCCGGCGCGCGCCAGTGCCTCGGAGTTACGCACGATTTCTTCGAACTCGCTCTCGGACTCGGGGTCGCGCCAGCCTGCCAGGCGCACCGCGACGAACGCCGCCGCGCCCATCAGCACGGCAGCGACGATCACCCCCAGCGCGATGTCCTCCAGCGCACGCACCGCACCGACCGAGCTGAAGCCCTGCCCGACGACGATCGTCACCAACCCCAGCGACAGCGCGATCAGCGCTGCCATGCCGACCCGTCTAAGGTGGCCGGAGGCACTTGCGGGCGGCCTGGACGCTCTCATCGCCTTGTTATTTGAGCGTGCGGCCGATCACGAGACGCTGGATCTCGTTCGTGCCCTCGTAGATCTGTGTGATCTTGGCGTCTCGCATCATGCGCTCGACCGGGTACTCCTTGACGTAACCGTAGCCGCCGAGCACCTGCACGGCGTCGATCGTCACCGCCATCGCGGTGTCCGAGCAGAAGACCTTGGCCATCGAGGAGTACTTCGCGCCCAGCGGGTGACCCTGATCGGCCATCGCGCACGCCTTGTACAGCAGCTCGCGCGCCGCTGCCGTTTGTGTCTCCATGTCGGCGAGCTTGAACTGAATGCCCTGAAACTCGTTGATCGCCTTGCCGAACTGCCGGCGCTCGCGCGCATAGGCGACCGCATAGTCGGTCGCGCCCTGGGCGATCCCCACGGCCTGCGCAGCCGCACCGAGGCGCGTGCGCTCGAGCGTGCCGAGAGCAACCGACAGACCCTTGCCGACCTGTCCGATCACGTTGTCCGCCGGCACGCGCACATCCTCGAAGATCGGCTGCCCGGTGGGCGACGCGCGGATGCCGAGCTTGTGCTCGAGCTTGCCGACGCTGAAGCCCGGCCGGTCGGCCTCCACGACGAACGCCGTCAGCCGTCGCGTCTCGCGGTCGGTCACCGCGAAGGTCACGTAGAAATCGGCGATGCCGAGATTGGAGATCCAGTTCTTGGTGCCGTTGATCACCCACTCGTCGCCGTCCTGCACGGCCGTCGTCTTCATGCCGGCGGGGTCAGAGCCCGCCTCGGGCTCTGACAGTGCGAAGGCCGGCGACCACTCGCCGGTCGCGCAGCGCGGCAAAAAGCGCTCCTTCAGCTCCTCGGAGCCGAACAACTGCAGCGGCAGCGTGCCCAGCTCCTGGACCATCAGGATCAGCGCGCACGCCGCGTCGACCTTCGCGATCTCCTCAACGGCCATGTTGAGCATCAGCGTGCCCGTACCCGTGCCCCCGTACTCGGTCGGGAACGGCAGGCCGAGTACGTCCTGCTCGCCGAGCAGCTTGCGCACGTCCCACGGGTATTCCGCGCGCTCGTCTATCTCCGCCGCGCGCGGCGCGATCCGCTCGCGCGCGATCTGCCCGATCGTCGCGCAGAAGTCGAGGTTCTCCTGGGGAATCGTGTACACGTCGCTGACGGCCTCCATCGCCGATTGATCCTAGTGATCTGCAGCACGCCGGGGCGTGCTGCGGGACGCCCGGAGCGCGCTGCTAGCTTGTTCGTCGCGATGACCGGCACGAGCGAGATCGCGATCGAGCCCCAGCGCGTCGCCGAGTGGATGGCTGACGATCGTCAGCTGGTCGTGGTCGACGTGCGCGAGCCCTACGAGCGCTCCGCCGGTCACATCGAGGGCACCCGCCACATCGCCCTGAACGACCTCTCCGCGCAGGCGGCGAGCCTGCCGAGCGATCGGCCGGTCGTCTTCTACTGCCGCGTCGGCGCACGCTCGACGATGGCCGCCCAGGCACTGCGAGCCGCGGGCTCGGAGGCCTATTCGATGTCCGGCGGGCTGCTGCGCTGGGCGCAGGAGGGGCGCCCGCTCTCCCCGCAGGACGGATACGTTGCCGACCACTGACATCTGAAAGACAGGAGGCAGGAGATGGAGGCTTCGAGTGAGTACCCGGGCGTGACCGATGCAGACGGCTACGCCGTCGCCAACCTCGATGACCTCGGAGACGGACCGGGCTTTCGCAAGGTGCGCAAGGGCCTCGGCGTAACCGCCTTCGGCGTCAATGCGATCGTCCTGCCGCCCGGCATCGAGACCGGCTTTCACCACCACGACACGCAGGAGGAGCTGTATTTCGTGCATCGTGGGACGATCGTGATGGAGTTCGGCGATGGCGCCGTGCACGAGCTGCGCGAGGGCAGTTTCGCGCGCGTGGACGCCGCTACCGAACGCAAGATCCGCAACGCCGGCGACGTCGACGCCGTGTACGTGATCGCCGGTGGCAAGGACGGCTATGTCGGCCGGGACGGGCGCGCGCCCGAGGGGGACGGCCACCGCGTCAGAGCCGTGGACGCCCCGTCCGAGAACAAAGCCGGCTGAGGCGGGCGGGCGGCGCGCGGTGGACGATCTGCAGCCGGCGCCGCGGACGCTTCGCGTGAACGACCGCCTGGCTATTCCGCTGGCCGAGGTGACCGTCCGCGCGAGCCGCTCCTCAGGTCCGGGCGGCCAGCACGCCAACGTGACCGCCTCGCGCGTGGAAGCGAGCTTCGACGTGCTCGCCTCGCCTACGCTCGGCGAGGCACAGCGAAAGCGCCTGCTCGCGCGGGTGGGCCCGCGCGTCGTCGCGATCGCGCAGGACGAGCGCTCGCAGTCGCGCAACCGCGAGCTGGCGCTGGCGCGGCTCGGCGAGCGCCTCGCCCGCGGGTTGACCGTGCCCAAGCGCCGGCGCGCGACGCGCCCGACGGCGGCCTCGCGCGAGCGGCGCCTGGCCGCCAAGCGCCGGGCGACGCAGCGCAAGAGCGAGCGCCGGCGCCCCGAAGACGACTAGTTGAGCAGCTCCTTGACGTAGCGCTGATGCAGGCGCCCGAGCGACGTCTTCTCAGGATGAAAGCCGATCGCATTCCACAGCAGACCCGACGCCGGCGCCCAGGCGACGATCAGGTACACGCCGACCGTCAGCGCGGCGATGCGCAGGCGGCGCGAGCTCGACAGCGCGGCCATCGGCAGCACCCACAGCACGTACCACGGCAGCACCCAGCTGAGCGTCAGCAGCAGTGCGACGCTCGACCATCCGGCGGCGGTGATCGGCCCGTGCCGGCGCCACGCCTGCACGCAGCACATCGCGACGGCAATGAGCAGGACGGCGCTCAGCAGCAGGTGCAGGGTTTCCGTCTCGCCGCCCTGGCCGAGCGCCAGGCCGATCAGGTTGGGGATGCTGACGTTCGTCACCAGCCGGCTCTGCGTGCTCAGGTCGGGAATGTGCAGGCCGAACGCGCTGAGGCTGATGATGCCCGTGGCGACCGCGGCGGCAGCCATGCCGAGCACGACCTGCGCCAGGCGCCGTGGCGCGCGAAGCATCGCCGCGAGCACGACGGGGATCACCACTCCCCCCGAGGCCTTGATCGCCGCCGCGACGATGAACGCCGCGCCGGCGCCGATCTCCGGCCAGCACAGCGGCAACAGCCAGCCGCGCAGACCGCTGCGAGACCGCGCGTGCTCGCCGTCGATCGCCTCATCGCCCGACTGCGCGGCGAGCCTGTCGCGCGTGCGCAGCAGCAGGTAGATGCCGAGGACGATGAAGAACACCATCAAGAAGTCGTTGTGATCGCCGCCCAGCCCCCACACGAGCACGATCGGGTTCAACCCGACGAGCACGATCGCCATCACCGGGTCGCGGCCGAGCAGGCGAGCGCATTTCCACACCAGCCACAGCGTGCCGAGACTGGCGAGCGCGAGCACGCCCTTGAGCACCCAGAACGAGGCGGCGACGCCGAGTGGCACGACGACGAACGTCAGCAGCGTGAACAGCGGGCCATACGGACTGAGCAGCTGGTGCCAATTGCTGAGGTCATAACTGGGATCGTTGTGCGGCTCGAGGATCGGGATGCTCGTGTACGGGTTCAGACCGTGCACGACCTCCATGCGCCCGTAGTTGACGTAGTTGAAGATGTCGGTGAGCGCCAGCGGCGGCGCGAGGAAGAAGATCGCATGCACCGCGACGACCGCCGCGATTGCCCAGCGCGCACGCAGGCGCGGGACGTAGACGAGGCCGAGCAGATAGCTGAGGTACATCAGCACGATCGCCCCGGAGAACAGATACTTGAGCGTCGTGTTGTTGCGCGTGAGGCCCGGCAGCAGACCGCCGAGCGGGCCTGCCATCCAGTGCGGGAAGTAGTTGGCGTGCGACGTCGCCGAGAGGATGCCCGGCCGGTTGGCCGCCATCAGCACGACGAGCACGCCGCAGGCGACGATCGCCGTCAGGCACGCGGCCCCGACCCACGCGCGCTCGCGCGTTCCGACAGGCGCGTGTGCACGCGCACGCAGCGGCCCGAGCCTGGTCGGAGGACTCCCTGCCGGCTGCCCGCGCAGGGGGACTGTGCTCGCGTCGCTGGACATGCGTTGGGCCCGCCGGGCGGGCAACTACAGGGTAGCCCGATGATAGGATCGCGCGGTGCCGCCGAGCCTCAGAACGGTCGCCAGGCGGGTGGTGCCGCACTCCATATATCGACGGTACCGCAAGCGAAAAATCGCCTCGCTGATATCGGCGTACCCGCCGCACGACGTCGAGCACGTCTACGGCGGGCACTCATTGCGCGTTCATCTGGCAGACCCTCTCGCCGATGGCTGGTACGACCATGACTGGCCCGAGTGGGAGATCGTCAAATTCCTGCGGAGCCGCGACGTCCTCGCTGAGGGCGCAACGGTCTTCGATCTCGGAGCGCATCAAGCCGTCGTTGCATTGCTCCTTGCGCAGCACGTGGGTGAGCGGGGGCACGTCGTCGCCATCGAGGCCGAGCCGCACAACGCGCGCGTCGCCAAGATCAACTGCGAGCTCAACGGCGCCGAGAATCTCACGGTGATACACGCTGCGGCAGCGAGCGCCGAGGGCACCGCCACGTTCGCCGAGGGCTTGAACGGGGCGATCGACACAAGCACGACCTCGGGCAATGTCACCGTCCCGGCTGTGACGATCGATGGCCTCTCACGGCAGTTCGGCACGCCGGACCTCGTGTTTATCGACGTCGAGGGCTACGAGGGCGAGGTGCTCAGGGGCGGCGAGAAGACGCTCGCGAACGGCTCGACGACCTTTGCGGTGGAGGTGCACGCCACGATCGGCGACTATGGCGACAGCGCTGCCGGCATCGTCGACTGCTTCGAGGCCTTTGATCGCTACGTGGCGAGGGAGGACGACGACCCACTGGTTCGTCTCGAGGGTCTGCCGCCGAGCGGGCGCTTTTTTCTGGTGGCGATGCCCATGAATGCACCCGGGCATTCGTAGACCCGAGCACACCGTTTCAGCAAACGAGCTCCCGCTCGCGCCTGGGCCAGGCACTCGCGTCGCTGGACATACGTGAGGGCCCGCCGAAGCGAGCCCTCAAGAGGTTCGACCTATGTGGGCGGCGCTAGAACGCCGCCGCTGCTAGATCGCCTGGACGTTGACGGCCTTGGGGCCCTTGTCGCCCTGCTCGGGGTCGTAGGAGACCTTTGCACCCTCCTGCAACGAGCGATAGCCCTCGCCGTTGATTCCGGTGTGATGAACGAACAGGTCCTTGTCGCCGTCGTCGGGGGTGATGAAACCAAACCCCTTGTCGTCGCTGAACCACTTTACGGTGCCAGTAGGCATGTGGGAATTCCTCCACAGTATGTGCGTGCTGCACGCGGAGGATGCTTCTTGAAGCTTCGACCTGCGAGCGCTTGCACTTCTTTCGCCGGACTTTTGTGCCGGCCAGACGGGACGACCGTACCACTTAAACGCATTGGCGTGTTGACCAAATGTTTTTAGATCGGATGATCGATTTACCCAGGCGGGACGGCGCTTTTGGGAAGTGTCGCGGAGCGGTGGCTAGGGTGCAGCGATGAGCCTCGCCGACAGCCCCGGCGCCGCGCCCGCGACACACCAGCCGCAGCCGCAGTTCTGCCGGCTGATGCCACCCGGCGAGGGCGCCGGCGCGGTCGAGGTTGTCGACGGCCTCGACGTGCGCGCGCGCGCCGAGCGACTGCGCGCACGGCCTTACGTGATCCTCAACATGGCCAGCACGGTCGACGGAAGAGCGACCCTCGGCGGACGCTCGGGACCGATCGGCGACCGTGCCGATCGCGAGCTGTTTCACGCGCTGCGCTCGAGCGTCGACGCGGTGATGGCCGGCGCGGGCACGGTGCGCGTCGAGCGCTACGGGCGGATCATCGCCGACCCCTCGACGAGAGCGCGCCGCGTGCAGCGAGGCCTCAGCGATGAGCCGCTCGCATGCATCGTCTCCGGTCGCCTGTCGCTGGCGCCGGACACGCCGCTGCTCAATGAGCCGGCAGCGCGAGTGGTCGTGATCACGCCGTCGGAGTCGAGCCTGCCACCGAGCCCCGCGGACGTCGACTACGTGCGCGCGCGCCGCGACGGCCTGCTCGACCTGCCGGCGGCGCTGGGCGAGCTGAGCGGCCGCTTCGGTGTACGCACGCTGCTGTGCGAGGGCGGCCCCCACCTCAACGGCCAGCTGCTGCTCGCGGGGCTGGTCGACGAGCTGTTCCTGTCGTTCGCGCCGAAGCTCGCCGGCGGCGAGGACGCGACCGGCGAGGCCCTGCGCATCGTGGCCGGAGCCGAGTTCGCGGCTCCCGTCGAGCTCGAGCTGCTGAGTGTGCTGGAGAGCGCCTCGACGCTGTTCCTGCGTTACGGCGTGCGCGCCTGCACGCCGCTGCGCGGCTCTCCGTCAGAGCGCGCCTGAGCGCCCGCGCGAGTCTCGCGCGAGACGATCGCCAGCATCTCGCTGGCGAGGTCGCGGCCTTCGCCGGCCTGTCGTGGCGTCGCGGAGATCCGCACGACCACCTCCTCGCCGTCGAGCTCCTCGAGGGTGATCCGCGGCGCGTCGCGCAGCGGGATCCGCAATTGCTTTTCCAGCAGTTCCTGCATGTCGGATGGGGTCATGCCGGCTCGCAGGCGCGCGCGCAGGTTGACCGCATCGGGCTCGCGCAGCGGGATCACCGCACTGTTGAGCACGACGCTGTTGGGCACCATGATCGAGTCTTCGCCGTTGGCGAACGTCGTGTACAGCAGCCCCAGCGAGCTCACCGTGCCCTCCAGCTGGCCGGCGAGCGGACCACCCTGCATGCGCACGCGATCGCCGACGCGAAACGGCCGCGCGCTGAGCAGCACCGTGCCGGCGATCACGTTGCCGAGCGTCTGCTGCGCGGCGAGTCCGAAGATGACGGCCGTGAAGGCGCCGCCCAGCGCCAGCGTGCGCGCTTCGATCCCGGCGACTCGCAGTGCGACGAGCAGCGCGAGCACGACGGTCAGCAGGCGAATCAGAAACCCGACGGTCCCCGCCGTCGCCGGGTCCAGCCGGCGAAACAGCGGTGGCCCGAGGCTGCGCCCGATGTCGCGCGCGATCGCCCAACCGAGGATCATCAGCGCGATCACGGTCGCGACGGTGATCGGCGTTTCCAGCGCCGCTTCCAGTTCTTTGGCCGCACGGCCGTGGGGGCCCGCCGCGCCGAGCAGGCTCACGCGGTTGTCGTAGAAGACGACGACGCCGACGAACAGCGGCACGAGCACGAGCGCCTCCAGGCGCGCGCGCTTGACCACGCGCGGGCTTATCTGCCGCAGCAGGCCGGCGTCACGCCACGCCTGGCTGCGCGTCTCGAACATCTTCTGGGGTGTCCGTGGAACTGGCATCAGACCACTATGGAGTACCACCTAAGCGGAGCCTGAATCGTTGCTCCCAACAACGGTCGCAGCCGCTGGCGAGAAGCCGCGCACCGGCCAAGCTGCCCTCAGCCGGAGAAGAGAAACCGGTCCGCGGGACCGAGCGCGCTGCTGTCGTGCGTGTCGCCGGCGCCCATGACGGTCGCCTTTACGTCCACGGTCCCCGCCTTGTGAGCTGGGCTGACCATCGTGCATTCGGTGTAGGAGGCACATTCGACGGCGGTCGCCGCGCCCTTGCCGAAGAGGAACGTGGTCGCCACCGTGCCTGACACGAAGCCCGTGCCGGTCACCGTGACAGCCGTGCCGCCCAGCGTCGACCCGCCGGAGGGGGAAACTCCCGTGATCGTCGGTTCGAGGTATTTGAAGCGATCGACAAACGTGCACTGGTTTTTCGCCCCATCCTTGCCGCAGTATTCGGTTTTGCTGACCCCGTAGGGCGTCGTGACGGTGATGTCGACGCGACCGACTGACTGGGCCGGCGCGACGGCGGTGATCGAGAGGTCGGGGTTGAGCGTGAAGCTGCTCGCGGCGACCGCGCCGAAATCGACGGCCGAGGCGCCGAGGAAGTTTTCGCCGAAGATGGTCACGCTCGTGCCTCCCGCGGCGGGGCCTCTGTTCGGCGAAATCTTCGTGACGGCGGGCGGCCTGGATTCGTAGGTGTATCGATCGGCGGGCGTCAGGGGTGTCGTCCCCGCCGGCGTCGTAACTGTCACATCCACCGTGTTCAAGCCCTGCGGAACGATCGCGTGGATCCGCTTTGCCGAGGCCACCGTGAAGCTCGCTTCCGCGCTGCCGAAGTGGACGGAGGTGGCACCGGTGAAGTTCGCACCGGAGATCCCCACCGCCTGGCCTCCGGATGTGGGCCCGGTGTTTCGGCTGAGCTTTTCGAGCGTCGGTCCTGGCGCCGCGACGGCCGAGGCCACCGAGACGAGTAGTGCAAACGAGGAAAGCAGGGCGAGCAGTTTCCAGCGGTTGCGCATGGTTCCCCTTTGGGTCAGCGAGCCTCTCGTCATCCGTGCGCCTGCTCGTGCTGGGCCTGGATGCTTCCGCTCGCGGAGCCCTCCGTGTGCCCGTCTGCTCGATCAACGCTACTCCGGCGATGGCAATCGGTCAAGCCTTCCGAATCCAACGCGGTGTGCTGGGGGCGAATGAGCGCCTCGTCGCGATTCTGCTCTACGATCCTGCTCTGTGAGCTCCGACCTGCGAAAACTGCTTGTCCCCGCCGTGGTTCTCGGCGTCGTCCTGATCGTCGTGGCGGTCATCTACTTCGCCGAGCCGGCGCACTCGCTGCCCTCGTTCTTCCCCGGCCACGTGTCGGCGAGCAGCAGCGAAGCGGGCCATCACCACACCAAACACGCCATCGCCGCGCTGGTCGTCGCGCTCGCAGCCTTCGCCTTCGCCTGGTTTCAGACGGGCCCGAAAGCCCAGCGGCCCGCGAGCGGCTAACCGCCGAACGCGAACACCAGCGTGCAGACCGCGCCGAGGCCGATGCAGTAGACGCCGAACGGCGTCAGCCGGTTGGTCTGAAAGAAGCGCAGCAGGAACTTCACCGCAAAGAACGTCGTCACCGCGGCGCACAGTCCGGCGACGAGCGCCGGCCCACGTACGCCGTTGCCTTCTGAGCCGAACAGCTCCGGCAGCTTCAGCGCCGCTGCCGCGAAGATCACGGGCGTGGCGAGCAGGAAGCCGAAGCGGGCGGCATCCTCGTTGGACAGGCCCGCGAGCAGCCCGCCGCCCATCGTGAAGCCCGAGCGCGAGATGCCGGGGATCAGCGCTGCCGCCTGCGAGGTGCCGACGGCGATCGCCTGGCGCCAGCTGAGCTTGGCCAGGCGAGCGTCGACGTCGCCGGCATAGTCGCCGGGCTGCGGCTGGCGGCGGCGCAGTCGCTCGAACACGAGCAGGGCGACCCCGTTGACGATCAAGAACGCCGCGGCGATCTGCGCGGAGGCGAACAGTTTGCGCAGCGGTTCCTGCAGCAGCAGGCCGATCACGCCGACGGGGATCGTGCCGGCGACCAGAAGCCACCCGAGACGCGCATCGAGGTCGTCCTCGCGAATCTCGCGCATCTGCAGCGAGCGCCCGAGTCCCTTGATGATGCGCACCCAGTCCTTGAAGAAGAACAGCAGCAGCACGATCGCCGTCGCCAGGTGCGTCGCGATCAGGAAGGTCAAGAAGAATTTGTCGTTCTGGTGGATGTTCCAGCCGAACAGCCGCGGCAGCACGACGCCGTGGCCGAGGCTCGACACCGGGAACGGCTCGGCCACCCCCTGCGTAAGGCCGAGGATCACCGCCTGGAAGTAGGAGATCGGATCGTGCACGGGCGCAAGCTTAGGGATCGGGTTGGTCCGAACGCGCAGCGCTGGCCGAATGACGCCCCCACAAGCCGACCGGGCCTCGCCGCCGCCGGTCACGATTCCTTCACACGATCGTTTCTCCCTGGTCACAAAACACCACCCTTTGCAGGGGAATCTGACTGCCATGGAGCGTCACGGAACGACCCCACAGCAGTCCGACGGCGTGCGCGTGGACATGCACTGCCACTCGACCGCGTCGCAGGAGTCCAAGCTCGGCGTGCAGCGGGCGGCCGGGCTGCCCGAGTGCGCCACGCCGCCGCAGGAGGTCTATGAGCTGGCCAAGCGGCGCGGGATGGACTTCGTGACGATCACCGACCACGACACGATCGCCGGGGTGCTGCAGATCGCCGACCGCCCCGACGTGTTCGTCTCTGAGGAGCTGACAGCGCATTTTCGCGGCGAGCCCCAGGCCGTGCACGTGCTCTGCTACGGAATCACTGCCGAGGACCACGAGTGGCTGCAGGACAACCGCGGCGACGTTGAGCTGTGCGCGGCGTACATGTACGAGCGCGAGATCGCGTGCGCACTGGCCCACCCCTACTACCACGTGGGCGCGCCCTTGACGTCGCGCCACCGCCGCCGGCTGGCGCAGCTGTTCGATGTTTGGGAGGTACGCAACGGCGCGCGGGCGCGCGAGCTCAACCGCCCGGCGGCGACGTACGTGGCGACGCTCGACGGCGCGGGCATCGGCGGCTCCGACGACCACGCCGGTGTGGATATCGGGCGCACGTGGACACAGACGCCAAGCGCAAGCTCGCCGTCGCAGTTCCTCGCGCACGTGCGTGCGGGGCACGTCGTCGCGGGCGGCAAGCAGGGCAGCGCGGCCAAGTGGGCGCACGCGGCGATCGCGCTGGCCGCGCGCTCACTCGGCGCCGGCGGCAGCGCGCAGGCGCCCGTCGCACCCGATCCGGCCGCCGTGATGCGCATGGCCGGACGCCTGCTGCGCGAGGGCGACGCGCGCCACGGCTCGGCTGAAGGCGGCGCGAGCTTCTCGCCGCAGGACGCACGCAGCCTGCTGCACGCCTGGCTGCGCGCGGTGGAGCTCGACCACCTCGACGAGGCGGGGCTGATCGCCTACATGCAGGACGACGGCTTCAGTCACTCCGATCTCTACCGGCGAGCCTGCCGCGCGCACGAGCGCAAGCTGCGTGTGGCAGTCGAGCAGGCGCTGGCGGCAGCGCGCGGGGAGAGCGACGTGGCGAGCGCTGCCACGGGCCTGTTCGAGAGCTGTACCGCGGCGATCCCGTACGCGCCGGCGACAGCCTTCCTGGCCAACGAGCGCGCCAAGCTGGATACGCGCCGCGAGGACGGCGAGACGCCGCGCGTGGCGATCCTCGCCGACGGCATCGGCAGCACCCACGGCGTCACGCGTGCCGTCGAGGAGATCCGCTCGCGCGGGGTCGAGGGCTTTGAGATCGAGGTCGTCGGCACCGATCCGGCGGTCGACCGGCGGCTGGCGGCGGTTGCCGAGTTCGAGGTGCCCTACTACCCCGGCCTGCGTATCGGCGTACCGAGCCTGTCGGCCGCCGTGCAGACGATCGCCGACGCCGACTTCGACCTGATCCACGTTTGCTCGCCGGGACCGGTGGGAATCGTCGGAGCGCTCGTCAGCCGCGGGCTGGGCGTGCCGCTGCTGGGCAGCTACCACACCGAGTTGACCGCCTATGCGGGCCTGCGCTCGGGCGAGCGGCGAGTTGCCGATGCGATGGCACTCGGCGTGAGCACCTTCTACGGCGCTTGCGATCTGGTGCTCTCGCCGAGCCCCGCATCCGACGCGGCGCTCGCGACGATCGGCGTCGGCGCCGAGAAGGTCGTGCGCTGGGACCGCGGCGTTGACACCACGCGCTTTGATCCCGCGCTGCGCGAGCAGGCGCTGGCCGAGCTCGCGCAGAGCGGCCATGCCAAGCCGCGCGACGCAATCGACGTGCTGTACGCCGGGCGCATCACGCGCGAGAAGGGCGCCGACCTGCTGGCCGACGCGTTCCTCGCGGCACGTGCGCGCGACCCGCGACTGCGCCTGGTGCTCGCCGGCGGCGGCCCTGAGGAGCAGTTGCTGCGCGAGCGCGTGGGCGACGCCGCGGTGTTTCTCGGCTGGCTGGAGGGCGCAGCGCTCGCGCGTGCATACGCGAGCGCGGACGTGTTCCTGTTCGCCAGCCGGACCGACACGTTCGGGCAGGTCGTGCTCGAGGCGCAGGCCAGCGGCCTGCCGGTCGTGGCCGTGGCCGAGGGCGGGCCGCTGTCGCTGATCGACGATCGCGTCAGCGGGGTGCTCTGCGCGGCTCGCGCCGACGCACTGGCAGACGCCGTGCTCGAGTTGGCGGGCTCGCCGGTGCTGCGTGCGCGCATCGCGTGCGCCGGCCTGGACTCGGTGCGCGAGCGCACGTGGGAGCGCGCGCTGCAGCGCCTCGGCGACGGCTACCGCCGCGCGCTGGCGGCCGGCGAATCGGCGCGGGTGGCACGTGCCGCGTAGCTCGCGCTCGGCGCGCACGATTGCCGTCGCGCTGCACGACATCGAGCCGGCGACCTTCGAGCGCTGCGCGCTGATCCGTGACTGGCTGGAGGACCACGGCATCGATCGCGTGACGCTGCTGGTGATTCCGGCGCGCGACCTGCATCCACTCGGCGAGCGCTCGCCGCAGATGAGCGGCTGGCTGGGCGAGCGCCGCCGCGCCGGCGACTCGATCGCCCAGCACGGCTTTCAGCACGAGCGCACGCGCCGGCGCGGCTTCGCTTCGCAGGCCCTGCTGAGCGCGTCCGCACGGCGCGGCGGCGAGTTCGTCGGGCTCGGCGTCGAGGACACCCGTCGCGCCGTCAGCGCCGGCTGGCGCGTGCTCAAGCTCGCGGGTGTCGAGCCCGACGGCTTCGTCGCGCCCTCCTACGCCTACACGCCGGCCCTGCGGCGCGTGCTGCCCGGCCGCTTTCGCTGGTGGGCCGGCCTGCTCGGCGTGCATCGCCCAGCGCTGGACCCGCAGGGGCGCCGCGGACGACTGCTCGCGCCGGCCTGGAGCATGGGCACGAGCGGCCGGCTGGCGCGCACCGTCTCCCCCGCGCTGATCCGCGCGGGCGCGATGCTCGCCGGCGACACGCTGCGCCTGGACCTGCACCCGGCCGATCTGCAGCACCCGCGCCACATGCTCGCCCTGGAGCACGTGCTCCAGCGCGCCGGCGGGCGTCGCGCGATCACCTACGACGAGTTGCTCCCAGCGCACGACTAGGCCGGTTTCGAGGCGATCGCAGCGGCGTCCCAGCGACCCGGCGCGGCGCCGGTCAGTGCTGCGGAGTTGCCGAGAACAACGACGCCGGCAGCGATTCGGCGTGCGCGGCGGCCGCGTAGCCGAGGTGCTTGAGCGAGAACAGGTCCTCGATCGTGCGCAGCAGCGAGTAGTGGTTGAACGGTTCCTGGCTGGTCGTGTGCGCCTTGACGAACGGCGAAAGCAGCAGCGCGCCGACCTGGCCGCCGCCTTCCGGTGGAAGGCCCGCTGCGACGCCCGTGGCCGGGGGCAGGTTGGGGTAGCGGGGCTGCCCGCAGCAGGAGCTCGAGTCGGCAAATTCGCCGCTGCTGGGCGCCTGGTCGGTCGTGATGACGAGCAGCCCGCCGTGCTTGTACGCGGGCGAGGCGAGGATCTTCGGAACGATCTGCGCGAGCAGTGCGTCGGCGGACGCCAGGCCACCGGGTCCGCCCCCCGGGCAGGGGCCCGGGCTGCCGTCGTGGCAGCGGTCGGGGACGATGTAGGAGAGGCTGGGCGTGCGCTTGGCGCCGGCCAGGTCGCCGTCCAGCGCGTTGAGCCCAACGTCGTCTGCCGCGCACGAGGGCGATTCGATCAGCCCCTGGAAGTAGACGAACGGGTTTCGGAACGTCGCGTACACGCCGCTCGCACCGGAAGGCGCGCCAGAGGTGGGATCGGCCTGCCCGAGCACCGGATGCGCGCACGCCGGCGGACCGCCGGTGGCTTCGCCGATGCCCTGGATGTACGCGTGCCACGTCAGGTGTTTGACTTCCAGCTGGCCCGCGAGCGTCGCCGTCTGGGCCGGGTAGACGCACCCGTCGCCGCCGACCTGTTCTGCGGCGGCGATCGTCGCGGGGACGACGTCGGCGTAGGTGGGGCAGTTCGCCGCGGTGGCCGGCGTCGGCCCCTGTCCGCTGATCAGCGCGACCGCATTGGCCAGCTGCCCCTGCGCGACGCCGTAGTAACGCGGCAGCAGAGTGCCGCGCTTCTCCAGCGTGTGCGCGAGGTACGGCGCGGCCGATTCGGGCCCGAACGTCGCGGCGTAGGGCTCGTCGGCGAGCATCACGACGAACACGTGCGCGATCGCCGGTAGCTTGCGCGGCGCCTTCGCGGCGGGGGTAGGCGAGGCTTTGGTTTTGCTTTCCGCCTGCCTGCTCGGTGAGGGAGACGTGGCCTGCGCCGGTGGTGTGGCCGCCGCGGGCGCTTCTTTGGTGGGCGCTGCGGGGGTCGCTTCGCTTTCGGCCGGGGGGGGTTCGGCCGGCGAGGACGCGGGCGTTTCTGTGGAGGTGGCCGAGACGGTCGCCGGCAGCAGCAGCTTGACCGGCCGCTGCACCTGCGCGGCGAGCGAGTCGTTGACGGGCGAGCCGGCGAGGCTGCCGAGCAACACGCCGAAACCGGCGAACGCGAGCACGAGCAGCGTCGAGATGCGCGGCGAGGGAAGACGCGTCTGCGAGAGCCCGGCCGCGAGCGCCTGTGGCGAGAGCCTGTCGCGCAGCGAGACGGCGCCGGCGGCTCGTGCGGGCTGTGACGGCGCCGCGTCGAGAGTGCGCGTCGCATCTGCGCCGGGTTGTTGGCGAACGCGACGCAGGAGTTCCACCAGCTGCGTGCTGCGCGGCGCCAGGCGCTCGCCGCATCCCAGGCAATAGCGCTGGCGGGCATCGTGCGACGAGCCACAGTCGGCGCACAGGCTCGGCCGTTCTGAGCCGCCGGACGCGGCCACCCTAGTCCTCCGTGAGCCCTGGGCCGCGTGTCGCCGCCCCGCCCGGCCGGCGCGGAGCGTGCGTATCGGACGCGAGCAACGCGTCCATCGCGACGGTCGTGTCGCGGGGGTCGCCGGCACCGGGCACGCCGAGCACCGGCATCGCCGTGCTCGGCGCCTGCTGCATCAGCGTCGCGCCGCACTGCCAGCAGAACACCGCACCGCGGCTGTGCGGCGCGCGGCAGCCGGGACAGCTGCCGGCCGACGCGCTGTCCTGCAACGCGAGCAGGCGCTCCAGCTCGGCGAGCTCGGCATCGCGTTCTTGCAACACGGCGGCACGGCGAACGAGCACGTCGAGGCGGAAGTGGTCGCGCGTGGCCATCTCATACGTCAGCCCGCCGAGGTCCCAGTGCAGCTCGGTGACCTGCTCGGCGAGCTCGTCGCGGCGGCGCTGCAGCTCGCTGCGACCGTCGTCCGCGGGCACTGGCGGCTGGGCGCGTGCAGGCGCAAGCGCCATGGGCGGCACGGGAGTCACGGGCGGGCGTCGTCCGCGCTTGCGCGCGAGCGCATCACCGAGCCCGCTCACGTCCCCACCACGTTCGGCAGGTTCTTGGACTTTTCCTCATAGCTCTTGCCTTTGGTCTTGTGCAGTTCTTCGAGCACCTTCGGCGGCGCCGGATTGCTCGGACTGTTGCCGGCGCCTTTGCCCGTGGCCGCCCCGGAGCTCCCGGCGGAGCTCGCACCCGTCTTGGCCGCCGCGGCGCTGGACACGCTGATGACCATCGCGGCGGGGAAGCTCTTCTTCAAGGTAGCGAGCGCCTTCGTCGCTTCGGGCTTCTTGTGAAAGACGCCCGAGTAGACGATGTAGCTGCCCGCGGTGAGGCTCGAGAAGTCTTCGGACTTCAGCGCCCCGACGTTCTTGGCGCCCTTCGCGCCCGCCGCGGTCTTGGCCGCTTCGACGGCGCTGGTCTGCGTGCTCGACTGCGGGAGGCTCTGCAGCTGCACGGTATAGCCGTTGGTGGCGGCCGGCCAGTCGTCGGTGAAGGCTTCGGAAGTGGTCGCACCTCCACTGCTCCCGGCCGGTGTCGTTCCGACGCTAATGACCTGCGGTGTCGTCGCCGCCGGCCTGGAAGACCCGCCGGAGCGGCCGATCAGCACGCCAACTCCCATCGCCAGCAGGAGCACGCCGACGCCGGCAAGCAACGTGACGGCTCCGCTGCGCGGTGGTGCGTCGGGCGGCGGGGATTGCGCCGGGGGAGCGGTCGCCGCGACGGGGGGGCTTTGCGCCGGTGGGCCGCTGAGCAGCACGCTGCTCGGCTGCAGGCGGCGCTCGCCGCACTCCAGGCAGTAGCGCTGATCGCCGGCCAGCGGTGCGCCGCAGCTCGCGCACCTCTCGGTGGCGTTTTCGGGCGACGTCGCGCTGGCGATCGGTTCACTTGACACTGTGGCTGCTCGAGCGGTGCTGGTCATGGTCGCGCCCGGCCGCATGCGGCCGGGCAGCGCTCATCTGCGGAGCGGGGCTCCGCCACCTATGCTCGATGCAGCCCGGCGCGACGGCGTGATGATTTGGTGAAGCGCCCCGTGCGGGCGGGACCGCGCGCAGTTCCCAACCCGCGGCTCGCCTCGATTCGCGCGTCGCGCACGGTGACCGTCGCGGCGCCTTCGGCGGGCTCGAGGGGCAGCGCCACCTGCGAGGGCGGCCGTTGCCCAATCGCGTCCTCCCCCAGCCGCGCGGCTCGGCAGAGTCCGACGACGGTTACAGCGAGCAGCATCCACGCGACGGCGATCAGCAGCAGGGCCATGGCCACTCCAGGACGGTTGAGGACAGGTTCCTCACTATATATATCAATATTGTTTTCGGCGTCGTAAGGCGCTCGCGCAAGGCGCGGCCAATAGGATCGTGTGCGAACTGCGCATCGAACGGATGCGCGTTGTGTTTGAGGGACATGCGCGAGCACGGAGGCGGCGATGCCGGCACGACGAAATGAGAGCATCTGAGATGGTTACAGCGAGGACCGTTCGCCGGCTGCTGGTGGCGCTGGCCGTCGCCGCGTGCTTCGCGCCGTTTGTCGCGCATGCAGCCACCGTGCCCGGCCAGCCGACCAAGCCCAAAGCCACGACGGGCGCGACGACGGGCGCTCACGGCACCTCGGCGACGCTGACCGGCGCCGTCGATCCCGGCGGCGCAGCCACCAGCTACTCCTTCGAATACGGGCCGACGATCGCCTACGGGAAACGGACCACACCCGGCAAACTTCCAGCCGGGACCGTACGCGTGAAGGTCGGACAGCCCGTGACCGGGCTGCTCGCCGGCTACCACTACCGTCTGACGGCGAGCAACGTCAGTCGGCGCCGTGGTCGGCAAAGACCGCACGTTTGCGCTCAAGTCGAAATCCAACAAGGCGCGGTTCACGCTGCCCAAGGAATCCGCGCCGACGGTCTACGGAGGCACCTACGTGCTCAGCGGCACGCTCACCGGCGCCGGCAGCGCCGGCCGCGCGCTCGTGCTGCAGGCCAGCCCGTATCCCTTTCTCGAAGCGTTCACCGCGGTCGGCGCAGCGGCGCACACCGATGCCGCGGGCCGCTTCAGCTTCCGCGTGCCGCGCATGCTCAAGACGACGCAGTTCCGCGTCGCCACACTCGATCCACTCCCGCTGTACTCCCACGTGATCACGCAGCAGGTGGCTGTCAAGGTCACCCTGAAGGTGCGCTCATCCGGCAGCCGCGGGCTGGTGCGTCTGTACGGCACGGTGACGCCGGCCAAGCCCGGCGCGCACCTCGACCTGCAGCTGTTCAAAGCGGTGCGACCGGGCAACTCGGCGAAGTCCGAAGAAAGAACCGGGCGCTTTGCCACGCAGTTCAGCACGCTCGTGAAGAAGGGGACGGCCACCGTCTCGCGCTTCAGCGTCGTCGTGAAGATCTTGCATGGAGGCAACTACCGCGCATACGTCGGCCTGGCCAAGCGGGGCGCAGTCACCTCTGGGACCAGCCCTGCGCTTCTGCTGCACGCGGCGAATGCCGTGAGCAAGCGCCACTGACGGGGCGCTGAAGGCGATCGCCTTCAGCGCTCGGCGGTGAAGATGCCGCGCTCGGCGAGCAGCTCGAGCACGCGCTCGACACCACGCTCGACCGATTCTTCGAGGGTACCCAGCACGAGGTCCGGTTCGGCCGGGCGCTCATACGGCGCACCGACGCCCGTCAGCCCTGACAGCTCCCCCGCGCGCGCACGCGCGTACAGGCCCTTCGGGTCGCGCTTCTCGCACAGCTCCAGCGGAGCGTCGATGAAGATCTCCAGGAAGTCCAGCTCGTCGCCGACGTGCAGCGATGCGGCCAGCTCACGGTCGGCAGCGTACGGGCTGACGAGGCTGACGAGCGCGATCGTGCCCGAGTCGGCCAGCAGCCGCGCGACGTGCGCGGTGCGCCGCACGTTCTCGCGCCGCGCGGCCTCGTCGAAGCCGAGGTCCCCGTTGAGGCCGTGGCGCAGGTTGTCTCCATCAAGCAGGAACGCCGGCTGCCCGGCGGCGATCAGCCGCTCCTCGACCGCCGCGGCCATCGTCGACTTGCCGGCGCCCGGCAGGCCGGTGAACCACAGCGTCGCGCCCGGGTGCCCGAGCGCCGCCCAGCGCCGCTCGCGCGTCACGCGCGTCCCCTGCCAGCGCACGTTCGGGCTGCGCTCGGTCTTCACATCGCTGTCGAGTTCGTCGACCTCCGTGTCGAGGATCACGCCCGCGGCGACCGTTTCGTTGGTCGCCGCGTCGATCACGATCAGGCTGCCCGTCGTGCGGTTGCGCCGGTAGGAGTCGAACACCAACGGCGCGCTCAGCTCCATGTGCACGCGCCCCAGGTCGTTGAGCTCGAGCACCGTGGCGCTCTCGTCGCGGTGCAGCGACTCCACGTCGATGCGGTAGCGCACGTCCAGCCCGCCGACCATCGCCGTGCGCGTCGTGTGCTTGACCTCATAGCGCCTGCGCCGGTCCAGCGGATGCTCGGACATCCAGCAGAGCAGCGCCTCAAAGCGATTGGAGACGGTCGGCTGGTTCTGCGTGCGCACGATCGTGCTGCCGCGCCCCACGTCGATGTCGTCGGCCAGCCGCAGCGCGACGGACATCGGCGGAAAAGCCTCCTGCACGGCGCCGTCGAACGTGTCGATGCCGGCGATCGTGCTGCGCTGGCCGCCCGGCAGCACGATCACGTCGTCGCCGGGGCGCATCACACCGCCGGCGACCTGGCCGGCGTAGGCGCGGTAGTCGGCGACGCCCGACGCGGGAGGGCGGATCACCCACTGCACCGGGAAGCGCACGTCGATCAGGTTGCGGTCGGAGGCGATGTGCACGTGCTCGAGGTGGTAGAGCAGCGGCGGTCCTTCATACCAGGGCATCGTCTGCGAGCGCTCGACGACGTTGTCGCCGAGCAGCGCGGAGATCGGGATGTACGTCAGGTCGGGCATCTCCAGGCGCGCGGCGAAGGCGTCGAACTCCTCGACGATCGAGTCGAACACCGTCTGGTCGAAGTCGACGAGGTCCATCTTGTTGACGCACACGACTACGTGCGGGATCGCCAGCAGCGAGCTGATGAAGGCATGGCGCTTTGACTGCGCGAGCACGCCCTTGCGCGCGTCGACGAGCACGATCGCCAGGTCGGCTGTCGAGGCGCCGGTCACCATGTTGCGCGTGTACTGCTCGTGACCCGGCGTGTCGGCGATGATGAAACGGCGCTGGGTCGTGGCGAAGTAGCGGTAGGCGACGTCGATCGTGATTCCCTGCTCGCGCTCGGCGCGCAGACCGTCGGTCAGCAGCGACAGGTCGAGGAAGTCGTGGCCCATCCGCTCGCTCGCCTGCTCGACGTGTTCGAGCTGGTCGGTGAGCACCTGCTTGGAGTCGTACAGCAGCCGCCCGATCAGCGTGCTCTTGCCGTCGTCCACCGAGCCGGCCGTGGCAAAGCGCAGCAGGTCAGCCGGGCGCTCGGTGAGCCGGCGAAACACCTCGACGCCATCGAGCTTCGGCGCTTTGGCGTCGTCGTCGGCCGGGACCGCGTGCCCGTTGCCGTTACTCGTCGTGGCGTCCGCCGATCCCGGAACCTTCATCAGAAGTAGCCCTGCCGCTTGCGATCCTCCATCGCCGCCTCTGACACGCGGTCGTCGGCGCGCGTCTGGCCTCGCTCGGTGACCTCCGTCGCTGCGATCTCGGCGACGACTGCCTCCAGCGTCGACGCCGATGACTCGACGGCGCCCGTACAGCTCATGTCGCCGACCGTCCGGTAGCGAACCTGTGCGGCGAATGGCCGCTCGTCATCCATCATCTGCATGAACGGGCTGACCGCATAGAGCATGCCGTCGCGCTCGAACACCTCGCGCTCGTGCGCGAAGTAGATCGACGGCACCTCCAGCTGCTCCTCGGCGATGTACTGCCACACATCCAGCTCGGTCCAGTTGGAGATCGGAAAGACGCGCGCGTGCTCACCCTTGGCGATGCGCGCGTTGTACAGCGTCCACAGCTCAGGGCGCTGGCGCTGGGGCTCCCATTGCCCGAACTGGTCGCGAAAGGACAGCACGCGCTCCTTGGCCCGCGCGCGCTCCTCGTCGCGCCGCGCACCGCCGAACGCAGCGTCGAAGCCGTGCTCGCGTATCGCGTCGAGCAGCGTGACCGTCTGCAGGCCGTTGCGCGACGCGCGCGGGCCGGTCTCCTCGACGACGCGTCCTTCGCGGATCGAGTCCTCGACGGAGGCGACGATCAGCCGCTCGCCGATTTCGCCGATGCGCCGGTCGCGGTACTCGATCGCCTCGGGGAAGTTGTGGCCGGTGTCGACATGCATCACCGGGAACGGAAACGGCGCCGGGCGAAACGCCTTCTCGGCCAGGCGCAACAGCACGATCGAGTCCTTGCCGCCGCTGAACAGCAGCACCGGGCGCTCGAACTCGGCGGCGACCTCGCGCATCACCTGCACCGCCTCGGCCTCGAGCGTGCGCAGATGCGATAGGTGGTAGGTGGCTGGCATCCTTGCTAGGTGGTCGAAATTGGGCTGCGCGTGAGGGTTTCGGTACGGACCTGCATTCGTGCGTCCATGCACCGCGGACAATCCGTTGGCCGGCGCCCAACCTTAGGGCGCGAAGGCGGTATTTGCAAGATTCGCCCGCGCGCGCCCGCAGAGCCGAGACGGCTCCTCACGCGGTCAGCGACGCTCAGCGATGGCGCGTTCATACACGTCAAGTGTCGCACGCACGTGATGGGCGATCGTGAACAGCTCGCGCACGCGCTCGCGGCCGGCCCGGCCCATCGCCGCGGCCGCGTCCGGGCTGTGCGCGAGGCGCGCGATCGCGCGCGCCCACTCGTCGGCGCGGCGCGGCTGGACGAGGTACCCCTGGCGGCCCTGCTCGACGATCTCCGGCGGACCCCCGACGCTCGTGGCGACGACCGGCACGCCGAGCGCCATCGCCTCGATCAGCGCCCGCCCGAACGGCTCCTCCCAGGACGGCAGCAGCAGCGCGTCCATCGCGCCGATCAGCTGCGGGACATCCTCGCGCTCGCCCAGCCACCACACGCGATCCTGCAGTCCTTCGCGCGCCACCAGCTCGCGCAGGTCTGCCACGTAGTCGGTGTTGTCAAAGCGCGTCGAGCGCGCCACGAACTTGGCCGAGCCGACGAGCAGCAGGTGCGCGTCGACCCCTTCGCCGACGAGCAGGGCGAGCGCTTCGATGGCCGTGTCCTGCCCCTTCCACGGGCTCAGCTGCGCGACCACGCCCAGCAGCAGCCGGCCATCCGCTCCGGCCTCCCCCAGGCCCGCGCGCGCCGCCGCGCGATCGATCGCCTGCAGGATCGAAGCGCTCGAGGTCGACCGGGTTGTGCACCACATCGATGCGCGCGCGAGGCGCCGCCGCCAGCACCGACGCGGCCGTGTAGCGGGAGTTCGCCACGATCCGCGTCGCGCTCGCGGCGATCAGGCGCAGCGTCGCCGTGCTGACGCGCCCGGGCGGAAGGCAGTCGCGCACATGCACGATCGCGGGCCTGGCGCCCAGGCGCGCGAAGGCAAGGACGATGCCTGCGCGAATCGAGTTGGCGTGCACCACATCGGCACGATGGCGCGCCGCAGCACGGCGCACCTGCCATCCAGCGAACGCCATCTCCACGAGCGCCCGCGGTGTATGCAGCGGATGCAGGCGCAGACTCCCGGCCGTTCCGCGAATCTGCGTCGTCGCGATTCCGCGCTGCTCGGCCAGCTGCGAAAGGCGCCCGTGCGGCGATGCCAGCAGCGGCTGCACGTCATCTCCCAGCGCGCCCAGCAGGTCCAGCAGCGAGCGCTCGGCGCCGCTGACGACAGCCGTGTGACTGACGTAGAGGACCCTCACGCTCAGTCCTGCGTTGCGCCGCGGTCTGAAGGCTGCCTGCGCGAGCGCCCCGCCGCGATCTGATCGAGCAGCAGCCTCTCCACACGCCCGGCCACGCTCGGCCAGGTGAACTCGCGCGCGCGAGCCCGGCCGGCCGCGCCAAGGCGTTGTGCAAGCGGCTCGTCTCCCAGCAGCCTGATGATCGCCTCAGCCACCGCCACCGGGTCCAGCGGATCCACGAGCAGGCCCGTCTCGCCATCGATCACCGCATCCAGTGCGCCGCCGACGTTTCCCGCCACGACCGGCTTGCCGTGTGCGGCCGCCTCCAGGAAAACGATGCCAAAGCCCTCGCCCGCGAAGCCGCCCGCCGGCAGGCGGCTGGGCATCGCCAGGAGGTCCGCGCGGGCCAGCCATTCATCACGCTCGTCGTCGCCGACCGCGCCGAGGAACTGGACCGAGTCGGCGACGCCATAGGAATGCGCCAATTGTTCGATCGCCGGCCGCAGCGATCCGTCGCCAATCACGACCCACTGCGCATCGGGCACTTTCGCGCGCACGAGCGCGAGCGCGCGGACCATCGTGTCGTGTCCCTTGTAGCGCTCCTCGATGCGGGCCACCGTCAGGATCGTCGGCCGGCCGGCCGGACGCACGAGGATGTCCGGCGGCGCGTCCGCGCCAACCGGGACCACGCACAAGCGATCGATCGGCGCATCGAGCTCTGCCGCGAGCTGCGCGGTGTAGGCGCTGATCGCGATCGAGAGGTCTGCTTGGCGTACCGCAAACGACGCGAGCTTGGGCTTGGCGGCGATCTCTTCGGCATAGAGGTACTGCACCGTGGGCGCGCCCGTGGCGCGCCGGATGGCGGCGGCGGCCGGGCTCGTGACAATGTGCGCGCTCATCGTCAGGTCCGCGCGATAGCGCAGCCCGTACGCGAGCGCCTCGGCATTCAGCAGCGCCTTTTGTGCGCCGCGCATGCGAGGACCGCGGCCCACCCTGTGTACGTGGACTGGGCTGGCGGCGTCGAACTCGGCTGCGCCGGGCGAGTCTGGGGCGATCACCCGCGTCTCCAGCTTGCGCATGCCGGCGGCGAGGCGGTGCGCGACCGCCTGGACCCCCCCTGGCGCCGGGGGGAAGTCCGGCGTGAGGATCAACAGTCTCGGTCGGCCGCCCGGCGGTGGGGCGTCAGCGAGCATCGATCCCGTGAAATCGGTCGGCCCACAGGCCGAGCGAGAGCAGCGGCCACAGCCGATCGCTGTGGTCGTGCGCCGAGGTACCGTGCTCGCGCACCAGGCGTTCGGCGACGGCCCTGTCGAAGTAGCCCTCGTCGTAGATCGACCCCCGCTGCAGCTGGCTCTGCAACAGCGCCGCCAGCGGACCGCGAAGCCACTCGGCGGCGGGAACGCGAAACGCCGTCTTGCGATAGCGCCCGAACCGGCTCGACGGGATCAGGCCCGCCGGGAGCATGTCGTGCACGAGCGCCTTGCCGGTGCCGCCCGCCAGGTGCAGCGCCGTGTCCAGCGACCCGGCCAGCTCGGCCAGCCCGGCATGAAGAAAGACCGTGCGGATCTCCAGCGAGACGAGCATGCTCGCGCGGTCGGTCTTCACGAGCACGTCGTCGGGCAGATAGTGCACCTGGTCCAGATGCATCAGCCAGCGCACCGCCGGCTCGCCGTCGAGCTCGCCCGCCTGCGCGGACAGGTCCGCCAGCACACGCGCGTGGTCGAGCTCTGAAAGACGCGGGCCGTACAGTCCGTCGCGCCGATGGCGGCGCTCGCTGGTCACCCAGTCGAGGTTGCGCTCGAGCACCGGGGTCGGTGCCAGGCGCGTAGATGCGCGCGCCGCCGGGCCGACGCGCGCCGATTGACGCAGCGCGCCGGCCAGTGAACGCGACCCGGCCGAGCCGAGCGCCGAGTGCAGCCGGCGCGCGCGCTGCAGCCAGCGATAGCGCGGGTAGCCGCCGAACAGCTCATCGGCGCCCTCGCCGCCCAGCGCAACCGTCACACGCGGACGCGCGAACTCCGACAGCGCGTGCAGCGGAATCGTCGCGCGATCGCCCAGCGGCTGATCCAGCGCCGCGAGCACGCGCGGCACGCGCTCGCCGACGTCGGCCTGCGTGAGCGTCACCTCGTGGTGATCGGATCCCAGGCGAGCGGCTACCACGCGGGCACGCTCAGTCTCGCTGACTGCGCCCGTGTCGTAGCCGACGGTGAAGGTCTGCAGGCGCTGCGAGGAGGCCTCGGCCGCAGTCGCCGCGACGAGCGTCGAGTCGACGCCGCCGCTGAGGAACACGCCGACGGGGACGTCGGCGACCATGCGCGTGCGCACCGACTCCTCGAACAGCAGCTTCGCCTCCGCTGCAACCGACTGAAACGACTCGCGCCGGCGCACGCCATGCACGGGCGGCGTCCACCAGCTGCGCTCGTCGAACACGCCGCGCCCGCGCTCCCAGCGCAGCAGATGCCCCGGCTGCAGCTGGCGCACCCGGCGCACGATCGTCCCGGGCCCGGGCACATAGGCGAACACGAAGAACGCGTCGATCGCGTAGGGGTCGAGCTCGCGCAACTGCGGCTTGACCTCCAGCAGTGGCGTCAGTTCCGAGGCGAACAGCAGCTCGCCGTCGTGCTCGTGCAGGAACAGCGGCTTCTCGCCGAAGCGGTCGCGCGCGATCAGCAGGCGAGCGGCGCGCTGATCCCAGATGGCGAACGTGAACATGCCCTCCAGCGCGTGCACCATCGCCTCGCCGTACTCCTCGTAGAGGTGCACGAGCACCTCCGTGTCGCCGCTGGTCGCGAACGTGTGCCCGCGCCGGCGCAGGTCCTCGCGTAGCTTCGCGTGGTTGTAGATCTCGCCGTTGAACGCCGCCCACACCGACCCGTCCTCGTTGCACAGCGGCTGATGGCCGCCATCGATGTCCATGATCGCCAGCCGCCGCGCGCCGATCGTCACGCCGCTGGGTCGATCGCAGTGAACTCCCTCATCGTCGGGCCCGCGGTGGCGCAGCGTCGCGCACATCGCACGCACATCGCGCCCGTCGGGGTCCGCCGTACTGCCTGCAATCCCGCACATTCGCGCAACATAGATGATCGGCTGCGTCGGTCGCGGTGCGTCGGAGCCCCCCCGAATCGGCGGCTGTTTGCGGGCGGGCAGCCTGAGCATCTGCGTCCAGACGGCCCGAGCGGTGTCAAGCGGGCGCGTGACCCTGCCGATACGGAGGCGATAACGGTCGCGGCCGATACGCGAGCCCGGCCCCCCAATCGCAAGGAGCAACGTGCCCGACAACGCCTTCAGGTCGCC
Source organism: uncultured Solirubrobacteraceae bacterium (assembly GCA_963819435.1). Classification (GTDB taxonomy): domain Bacteria; phylum Actinomycetota; class Thermoleophilia; order Solirubrobacterales; family Solirubrobacteraceae; genus Palsa-744. The sequence goes on from CAWFWA010000003.1 coordinate 106,045, forward strand.
CCGAACGATTCGCCTGCTCTGCAGCGCAGTACTGACGCTCGCGCTCTGCGCCGTCCCCGCGACGGCCTCGGCCTCGGCCGCTGCGCACCCGGCGATCGCTCATGCTGCGCAGTCCCCGCAGCGCGCCCAGCAGCGCGCGGAACGCCGGCTCGAGCGTCTGGCGCGCAAGCAGCAGCGGCAGGCTGAACGCCAGACCCAGCGCGACGCACGCCAGGCACAGCGTGCCGCGCGCCAGGCCGAACGCCAACAGCGCCAGGCCACGCGTGCGGCCGAACGTGCCCAGCGCGCCGGCACCGCCGACAGTTCTGCGCAAACGCCCGCCCAGTCCGAAACCCCGGCGCCCGAAGGCAAATCCGAAGACCCGAAGAACGCCCCTGAAGGACAGCCGTCGGTCGCGCCGCACAGGTGCACGCTGACGGCCGCGGCAAGCGCCCCGCAGGTCCTGACCGGCGAATCGGTGACGATCTCCGGCACGCTGACGTGCCCGTTGGCCGCCGAAGCCGCCGAACAGGAGATCACCGTCTCCCAGCGCCAGGGCTGGAGCGACGAGCCCGGCGCGGCCGTGCTCGGCACGGCGACGACCGCGAGCGACGGCAGCTACGAACTGCACTCCGGCGCGCTGACGGGGCGCAGCGTGTTTCTCCTACGCACAGCAAGCGTGCGTAACGCCGCCCACGTGGTCGTGCTGGTCAACGCCGGCGTGAGCCTGCAGGGACCCGCGGCGAACGCGTCATCGCTGCCGATGGCCGGCGGCAAGGGAGCCGGCGGACGCACGAGGGAGACCTTCAGCGGCGTGATCGAGCCGGCGCAGGCCGGACGGCAGGTCGGGCTGCGCGTCCGCTACACCGGCGGCGAATGGCGCACGGTCGCCTTCACGCGCACCGACGCCGAAGGCCATTTCAGCTTCTCGCACAGGTTCCGTTCGCCCGGCAGCGTCGAAGTGATCGCCGTCGCGCGTCCACGCGGCACACAGCGAAGCGAATCTTCGATTCTCACGTACTCGATCGCGCCGGCGCAGACCGCCGCGCCGCCGCTGCAGACGCCGGCGCCGGCGCCGGCGCCGGCCGCGCCCGTCCCGAGCACCCCCGCGCCCTCCGGCGAAACGACCCCGGCCGCCTAGCGCTAGCCCGCGGGGCGAGCCAGCCAGTTGATCACGCCGCCCTGCGCGGCGAGCGCGGCGAACGCGTCCCGTGCGAACGGGCCGTCCCCGGTGATCGAGAAGACCTCGTAGCCGAGCTCGTGCAATGCGTCCCACAGGGCGCTGGAGGTCGACCCGTACAACGCGCCGGCGGCGGCGACGTGCTCGAAGATGACGAACGGCCGGCTGCGCGCGAGCGCCTGGCGACCGCCGCGCACGACGTCGAGCTCGGCGCCCTCCACGTCGATCTTCACGACGCGCGGGCTGACGCCGTCCAGCTCCGCGTCGAGCGTCGACAGCGCCACCTGAATGTACTCGGGACGACCGCGCTCGTCGCTCACCTCGGGGCTGCGCTGCAGGCCGCTCCAGCCGTCCATGGTCTTGAAGTGGCAGAACTCGGCCGACCCCGCTTGCGCGCTGACGGCCAGCCGGCGGGTGTCGACGCGCGGAAACGCCCGGTGCAACTCCTCGGCGAGTTCGGGGATTGGCTCAAAGGCGATGTGGTGTCCGGCGGGCGCCACGCGTACCGCTTCGCCGAGCAGCTGGCCTCTGTTGGTGCCGACATCGACGTACGTGGCGTCGGGACGCAGCAGCGCGGCGAGCACCGCCCGCACGGCAATCTCCTCGTGCAGCAGCCGGCGCGCGCCGGCGTAGAAGGTCGCAACGAGCTCCGGTCGCTGCAGCCGACGCCCCAGCGAGGAGATCGCCCGGTGGGTGAACGCCTTCATGCGGCGCCCCCGCCGTCGGCATGCGCCGCCGGGGTCAGGCGCGCCAGAAACGGCTCCCACATTGCCTGCGCAAGCCGCGTCGTCACGTCGCGGCGAACTCGGCGCGCGCCCGGTCGCTTGATCGCGACCGTGTCCGTGCGGATCAGCTGGTTGCCCTGAAGCGGTGCGCCGACGGCGAGCTTCTGCAGATCCGGCAGCACGGCTTCGGAGCCGAGCACGTCGAGGATCTGGCGTGTCACCGCAGCGGGGTCTTCGAGGAAATCCTCGTGGCGCACGAAGATCCGGCGCTCAGGCGGATGGCTGTGAAACGTGCGCAGGCAGATCAGCTGCGTCAGCCACAGATCGGCGTTCATCGTCAGCCTGCGCCACCGGGTCTCGGCGACTTCGTGAGGGCTCAGCTCGCGCGTGTTGGAGGCCACGACATCGCGTGGATCGCGGACGAGGTAGATCAGGTACAGATCGATGCCCGGCAGCTCGCGCAGCTCTCTCGCACGCAGCGGGAAGTGTGAGGTGTCGACGACGTATGAGGCCTGTGCGACATCGCCTACCGCACCGATCAGATCCGCGGCGACGCGTTTGTACAGCGGGCGCAACCGGCGGCGTGCGGGCCACAGGTCGACACGAAAGCTCGCCGAGGAGCGCTCGATGCAGCGGTTGGCAGCCCCGCCGACCAGCCCCTCGGCACCCCGTACGCGGTCTGTGACCGCACCCCAGAACTGCTGGCGATCGGCCGCTCCCCAGCGTGGGCGATCGGTCATCGCCCACTCCTCGAGCTCGCCGGCGTAGAAGAATCCCTCACAGTTGCCAAGCGTTATGCCAAGAATCGTGCTGCCGCTGTGACCGGCGCCCATCACGTAGGCGAGCTTGCGCCGGCCGCTGTCAACCCCGGTATTCATCGCCCGGAATGTATTGCCTGGCCACACGGGCCGTCGCTATCATCGACCGTCCGTCACAGCGTCTGAGCGCCGGCGCTTGGCGCGGATGGAGAGTTCGAGATCACGGGGATGACAAGATCGGTTCTGCTCGTCACGCCGCTCTGGACGAGGGACGGTGGCGTGGGTACGCACCTGGAGGCGAGCGCCGCGGCGCTCGCCCGGGCGGGCGTCGACGTACACGTGCTGGCGGTCCGCAACGACCTCGCACAGCAGCCGGCGGGCGTGACGGTGCACGCCAGCGCAGATCTGTTCAGGCGCGACATCGCGCCCGAGCGACGCGTCGGCGACGCACTCTCGCGCGAGTACTCGGTGATCCACACGCACCAGTTCGACGAGCCCCCGATGACCGTCTACCTGCGACGCCAGGCCCCGCTCGTCAGCAGCGTGCACGGCTTCTCGGCGTGCACGTCGGGCGTGCACTACTTTCGCCCCGGCGAGGAATGTGAGCGCGCGCACGGCCCCGGCTGCGTGCCCAACCTGTTGCTGCGCGGCTGCGCGCACACGCGCAATCCCGGGTGGCTTCCTGACAGCTACCGGCGGGCGACCAAGGCAACCGCCTCGCTGCGCGAGGCCGACCTGACGATCACCTACTCGCGCGCGATCGACCGGCACATGGCGATCAACGGCGTTCGCCGCCGAGCGATCGTGCCGCTGTTCAGCACCGTGCCGGTCGTGCACGGCTCCGGACACGAGGGCCGGCGAAGGGTGGTCTTCGCCGGGCGACTGGTACGGCCCAAGGGGGTTGACGTGCTCGTCCGCGCCGCCCGCGACGTCGACGGCGAATTCGTGATCTGCGGCAGCGGCAACCGCCTGGACGCGCTACGCAGGCTGGCCTCGCGTGTGGGGGTTCAGGAGCGCGTCCACTTCCGCGGCTGGCTGGGACCGCAGGAGCTCGCGCATGAGCTCGCCGAAGCATCGGTGGTGGCAATCCCCTCGTTGTGGCCCGAGCCGTTCGGGCTCGTCGGTATCGAGGCGCTCGCCTCCGGGCGTCCGGTGGTCGCCAGCGCGACCGGCGGCGTCGAGGATTGGCTCGAGCATCAGCGGACCGGCCTGTGCGTGCCGGCGGGCGACGCCGGCGCGCTCGCGGGCGCGCTGTCGCTGCTGCTCGACGATCCCGAGCGCCAGCGCGCGATGGGAGCGGCCGGGATGATCTCGGTTCGCGAGCGCTTCACCGAGCAGCGCCACGTTGCCGCACTGTTCGACGCCTACGACAGCGCCGCGACCCGCTGGTCGCGCGCAAGGGAGCGGCTGATCGCGTGAGCTCGCTGCGAACAGACGGTGCCGCCCGACCCGCGCGGCGCGGGCGGCTGATGTGCATCTCGCAATCGTTTGCGCCCGACAGGACGCCGACGGGGATCCGTGCGGGCAAGCTCGTGGCCCGACTGGCCGAGCGCTGGGATGTCACGGTGCTCACCGAGGCTCGCGAGGCACGGTCAGATGGCCACGTCCACGTACAGGTCGTCTCCACGCGCCGCCCGCGCAGGCTGCTCGCGACGCTGCACCGGTTGCGCTTGAGCAAGCTGATCGAGCTGGCGATCTGGCCCGACGACTCGATCTTCTGGGTATTGCCGGCGATCCTCGCGGGGCGGCGCGCCGTCAAGCGCGAGCGGCCGAGCGCAATCGTCGTGTTCATGATGCCCTACTCCGCCGGCCTCGCCGGTCTCGCACTGGCGCGCATGACAGGCCTGCCGCTGATCCTCAACCTCGACGACTCGCCGACGTGCACGGACATGCACCCGGACTTCCCGTCGCGCCTTCACCACCGCCTCGCCGAAGCGCTGGAGAATCTCTACGCGCGCAGTGCCGACGCGATCGTGTACGTCTCACAGACGAACCTCGAGCTCGTCCGCTCAAGGCAACCGGCCGAGGTCGCCGGACGCTTCCATCTCGTGCGCTACGGCGCGGACGAGACCGCCTTTCACGCGCGCGCGCAGGTTGCCGAGCGCTTCGAGATCGTCTACGTCGGGGCGATGTCGGGCTGGTGGACGCTGATCGAGGAGCATGCTCCGACGGGACGGGCCAAGCGCATCTACGAAGCCTGGACGAGGCTCGGGCGCCATCGCCTGACCGAGCTCGACACCCGCACCGCGTCTCCGGCGGTGATCGGCGAGGCGCTCGGGCGGGCGATCGACGCGCATCCTCATTGGCGCGGGCGCATCGGCATGACCGTGTACGACAACTCCTATCCGCGCGACGTCGTCGAGCGCGCGCTCGCCGCAGCCGGGATCGATCACGTCGTGTCGGTCCACGACGCGGTCGCCCACGATCGCGTCGCCGACATCCTGGCCGGCGCCGACCTGCTGTTCCTCACGCTGCCGCTGCGCGTGGACCGCTCGCGCGGCGGGCGCATCTCTGCAAAGACCTACGAGTACCTGATGACCGACCGGCCGATCCTCGCCGCGCTGCCGCCCGGTGAGAACTGGGACTACCTCGCCGACAAGCCCGGCGTGTGGCTTACCGAGCCCGACGATGCCGACGCGCTGCGTGCGGCGATCGTCGAGCTGGCGGGCGCGAAGTTCGGCGACGGGATGCCGGCGTTCGCGCGCGAGCGCGTGCACGAGGAGATCTCCTACGCCTCTCGCGCACGTGACTTCGAAGCGGCGATCGACGCGGCTATCGCGCACGCGCACGACAGGCGCTGACTCAGCCGCGCGCGCCGTCGATTGCGCGAGCGAGCGCGCCGGCGACCACCTGCGCGCTGTGCTCGGCGCTCATCGCACGCCGCGCGAACGCGCGTCCGCGCTCTCCCTGCTGGAGGCGCGCGTCGCGATCGCCGAGCAGCTCTTTGATCGCACCTGCGACGGCAGGGGCTTGCGGTCTGACCACCGAGGCGGCGTGCGCCGCCAGCAGCTCGTCCCAGCTGCTCGGCCCGTCGAGCGCGACCACCGGCCGTCCTGAGGCCAGCGATGCTGCGAGCGTGGTCTTGCGCGAAGTCGGCCCTCCCCGCTCGGCGAACAGCAGCACGTCACAGCCGGCGAGCAGGTCGGAGAGCTCCTGCGCGGGGAGCTTGCCCGAGAAGCTCAGCGCGCCCGCGAGACCGCGCTGCTCGGCCTCGCGCTTCCAGCGGGCGGCGGCCGGCGACGGGCTTCCGGGGGCGCCGAGCAGCACGAGCTCGGGCCGGCCGGCGGGGGCGCCGAGCAGCCGCAGCGAATCGAGCACGGTGGCGACGTCGACCCCCTCGTGGCCGTAGCCGAACAGCCCGACCCGGGCGCCGTCGCCGTGCGGTTGTGCGTCGGAGCTGGGCAGATTCGAGAACACCGGCGCGACTGCCGTAGGGCGTCGTGGGAGCCACGGGCGCGCGTCAAGCCAGCCCGCGCGCACCCCGGCGGAGACGACGAGGCCGTCGCTCGCGCGCACGAGCTCGCGCAGCGCGAGACGCTGCGTGAGCGCCCAGACCTTGCCGCGCGCGCCGCCCAGGCGCCACGGGTAGGCGTACTCGTGCATGAACGCCACCAGCGGCACGTCGAGCTCGGCGATCGCCGTGAGCAGCGGTCTGATCAACAGCGGCACACCTCGATGGGAGAACGCGAAGACCGAGTAGTGCAGCAGAATCGCGTCGGGGCGCTCGCCGGCGAGCTCGCGGGCGAGCTCGCCGGCCCAGATGCGCAGCTGCGCGCGCTCGCTGCCGAGCGCACCCTCCTCCCGCCACAGCCAGTGCAGCGAGCACGTTGCTCCCCGCGCGGCGAGCGCGTCGCCGAGCAGCACGGCGTGATCGCGAACGCCGCACGGATCGTCCACGGAGATCCCGACAACCGCCACGCGGGTACCGGGCGCCAGAGCGTCGGCGGGCGGGGCGGCAGGGCTCTCGGCGGCGCGCACGCTTGCCATCGTTCCTAGCTTCCGGCGAACAGCTCGCCGCGATAGGCGGCCTCGAGGGCCTGCACGAGCGCGTCGAGGTCGCCGGTCGCGAGGACCAGACCGCTGCGCGGCGCATCGATCAGATCCTTCATCCCCGTGTCCTCGCTGACGATCACCGGCACACCGGCCGCAAGCGCCTCGGCCGGTGCGTAGGCGAAGCCGTCCTCGAAGGCGGGATGCACGCACACGCTCGCGCGGCCGAGGTGCACCAGCGGATCGCCCGGTCCGGCAACGATGCGTGGATCCTCCGCACATGCCCGCTGCACATACCTGCGCATGCCGCGGGTGCCCCAGCCGCCAACCAGCGTGAGCCTCATGTCGGCAAAGCTCAGGCGGCGCATGGCATCGATCAGCAGCGGGACTCCCTTGTGCACGGCGAGGCTGCCGACGTAGACGATCTCAAAGCGATCGCTTTGCTCGGACCCGCCCACGTCGTCAAAGCGCGGGTGCGGGGTGAGCGGGAACGACACCAGGCGATGCTCGGGAAAGCCCTGCGCCAGGAAGGACTCGCGGATGTAGCGCGAGGCGACGAACACGCGATCGGCGCGCTCGTACTCGCGCAGGTTGCGCGCGAGCAGGTGGCTCGTCCAGGACCCTTCCAGCGGATAGAGGCGGTGCGCGCGCTCGTGCTGGCGCACCACCTGGCGCATGTGCGAGTTTGCCGACACGAGATTCGCCGAGACATAGCCCGCGCGCCGTGCCGCGCCGAACTGGTGCAGTGCCTGGCCGTTGAAGGCGATCAGGTGCTGGGCCGCGGGCAATCGTCGCGCCACGCGAGCGTCGAACTCGGCGGCGGAGGCGAGCACGCGCACGCCCGGCGAGAGCGGCACCGGCAGCTTCAGCAGGCGCGCGGCGAGTCCCATTTGGCCGGGCGATGCGCCCTGGCGGCTCCCGCCTGCGCAGATGCAGGAACCCCCGCCGCCGCGACGGCCGAGCGCTTCGGCGATCTCCTGCGTGTGGCGTCCCAGGCCACCTGTGCCAAGCGGCGCCGAGCACGTGACCGCCACGGACTCGCCCGGCAGGACCGCCTCCTGCAGCAGTGCCTGTTGCGCGCGCCACCGCGACAAGCCGAGGGCGCTCACCGCAGCGGCGCCGGGCACGTTCGGCTCAATCAAGCCTGTCATAGCCCCACAGCGCGACGAGGTCTCTGTCCAGATACTCACTCAGGGCAATCACCTCGCCCTTGAACCTGCGGCGCAGCTCGACCATAAGCGCCTCGTCCACAGGGTCGGGCTTGCCCAGGATCAGCTTGCGGCGTGTGCCGCGCAGCGCAGCGCTGCGCAGGCCGCTCGGGGTGAGAGCCTTCAGCCCGGCTCGCAACGCTCGCGAGGCCGGACCGCGGCCGACCGAGACCATGTTCACCCATTCGTCAAGATTCTGCGAGCGCATGCGCGTCTGCGTCGGGTTGGCTTCCGTCGGCACCACCGGCATCTTGTCGTCGACTCCGAGAAAGCGAAACACCGAGCGGACCGTCGCCTCGTTGTCGCGACGAAAGTCGTCGTAGATCAGGATGAGCATCTGCTCGGCGGGAAACAGGGCGCGATAGCGGCGCAGCTGCTCGACGTAGCGCACGTGGTCGGAGTAGAGGAGCAGCTGTGGCCGGTGCGAGCGCCGCGGCAGCTTCCTGCCGGCCCGCCGCGGCTCCTCCAGCTCGATCGCACGCCGCAGATCCTTTACGCCCTCGACGTGCGTGCGCAGCAGCTGAAGGTGCAGCGAGCGCAAGAAGCTGGCGGGCTCGCGCAGGATCGCGATGGTCTTTGCGCCGGGACGAAGCTGCGCGATCTCGCCGGCAGCCGTATGCGAGAGCAGGTAGGCAGAGGAGGCCTCGCCGGCCTGCTGCTCGTCTCCCGCGGCAGAGAAGAGCGACAGGTACTCGGCCAGCGTGCGCGGCGGCGGCGCGGTGCGCGGTGGCGCAAACCGCGGCTCCATGTCGCCGGCCAGAAACCACGGCTCCTTCAGCTCCGGCATGAAGATCTGCGGGTGCACGCGCAGCATCTCGTAGAGCGCCGTCGTGCCGCACTTCGGGTGCCCGACGATGAAGAAGTCGGGAACGCGCAGCGCACTCGTCGTGCCCGCGCCCTGGGTTTCACTGGAGATCTTCATAGCCCCACAAACCGACCAGGTCACGGTCGAGGTATTCGCTGAGCGCCTCCACTTCGGGCCGGTAGCGCCGGCGAAGCTCGGACATCAACTCGCTGTCGGGTGAACCCGGCCGGCCGCGCTGAGCCCGGTAGTGAAACGACAGCGCTTGGCGGCGCACGCGCTGCGAGGTCACCGCCTTGACGGCCGCCTTGGCCGCGCGCGGCAGCGTGCCTCTCCCCAGATACAGCGATTGCACCAGCCCGTAGAGGTGGGGCGCGCGGATGCGGACCGCCGGATTGGCATCGACCGGCTGTGTGCCGACTGGACTCTCAACGCCCAGGAACGCGAGCACCCGGTCGATCGTCGCAAGGTTGTCTGCGCGATAGTCGTCGTAGATCAGAACCAGCATCTGCTCGGGCGAGAAGGCCGCCCGGTAGCGCTGCAGCTGCTCCACGTAGCGGACATGCTCGGAGTACATCAGCCACTGCGGGCGAATCGAGTTCTTCGGCAGCGCGCGGCCCTCGCGTCGAACCTGCTCCAGCTCCAGCGCGCGGCGAAGGTCGGTCTCGGTCTCCAGATGATCTTGCAGGAACTGCAGGTGCAGCGAGCGCAGATAGCTCGCGGGCTCGCGCAGAATCGCGATTATCCGCGCGTCCGGTTGAACCTCCGCGATGCGTTCTGCGGCACCGCTGGACCAAAGATAGGAAGTCGTCGCCTCACCGGCCAGCTGATCCGCTTCGGCCGCTGCGAACAGACTGCGATATCCGCCGATCGTCTCCGGGTACCGGGCCTGGCTGCGCTTGGGGGTCCTGAGCTCGGGAACGAAGAACGACGGCTCCTTGACCTCCGGCATGAAGATCTGTGGATGCTCGCGCAGCATCCTGTACAGCGCCGTCGTCCCGCTCTTGGGGTGACCAACGATGAAGAAGTCCGGCAGACGGCCTGTCGAGCGCTCAGGCCGGGCCGAGGGGCCGGCGGCGGAGCCGCTCATGCTCGGCGAGGCGCCGCGCCCGGATCATCAAAGTTCGTCATAGCCCCACAGCTTTACGAGATCGCGCCCCAGATACTCGCTGACGGCGGCCACCTCATGCTCGTACCGGTGGCGCAGCCGCCGCATCACCTCGGGGTCGGGCGGGCCGGCGGGAGCGAAGACCGCCTGACTCTTGAGCGCTTGCAGCGCGCGGCGGCGGGGAGCTGCCGGCGTGACGACCTTCACCGTCTCCTTGATCGCCCGCGAGACGGGCCCGCGGCCCACACCGATCGCGTGCACCAGCTCGTTGAGCAGCTGCGAACGGGGGCGAACGCTGGGATTTGCCTCCAGCGTCTGTACGGGGACCGCATCGTCCACACCGAGAAACCGGCGGACGTCTCGCACGGTCTGCTCGTTGTCTGCGCGAAAGTCGTCGTAGATGAGGACCTTGACCTGCTCCGGCGGGAAGACCGCGTGGAGGCGCTGCAGCTGCTCGGTGTAACGGACGAAGTCCGAGTACAGGAGCATCTGCGGAAAGTACGTGTAACGAGGGAGCGACCTGCCCTCCCGGCGCTCGCGCTCGAGCTCCATCGCCCGCCCGAGGTCGGGCTCGACCTCGGTGTACTGTTCCAAGAGCTGCAGATGAAGCGAGTGCAGAAAGCTCGCGGGCTCGCGAAGGATCGCGATGATCCGAGCCTCGGGATTGACCTGAGCGATGTTCGCGGCGGCTTGCTTGGACCACAGGTAGTAAGCGGTGGCCTCGCCGACGAGCTGCCCTGTGCGTGCGCCGGTGAACCACTCGGCATACTCGGTCAGCGTGCGCGGTGTTCCTTCGGGCCTGGGAGGAGTGGCCTCGTGCAACTCCTCGGCAAAGAACCACGGCTCCTTGCGATCGGGCATGTAGACCTGCGGGTGATCCTTGAGCATGTGATGCAGTGCGGTCGTGCCGCACTTCGGATGCCCGACCACGAAGAAGTCGGGAATCGTGCCCGCGAACGCGTCGGGTCGCCGTAGATCGATTTCGCTGGTCATCTCCATGAGCGTAACGAGCACACCTTGCCGCGATCTTCAGATCGCCAGGCCCGCCGTGGCCAGTGCGGAGGCGTGGCGGTAGTAGGGGTTGTCCCGCTGCAGAATGGCCTTGGTGTCAAAGCCCGCCATGCGCCCGTCCACGATCACCATTACGCGATCGCACATCTCCAGCGTGGACATGCGATGGGCGACGATGAACAGTGTCAGCTCGGCGCGGATCGCCTTCAGCGACGCGCTGATCAATGCCTCGGACTGCGGGTCGAGCGCGCTCGTCGGCTCGTCGAGAATCAGCACGTCCGGTTCGCCGGCGAGAGCGCGCGCGAGGCAGATCCGCTGTTGCTGGCCTCCCGAGACGGCGTCCGCCCGGGGCCCCACGATCGCATCGTAACCCCCCGGCCAGGTCATGATGTCCTCGTCGATCCGCGCCAACCGCGCCGCTCGTTCGATCCGTGCGTCGTCGATCTCGCGAAAGAAACGAATGTTGTCCGCAACCGAGGCGTGCAGCAGCCGCGGTTCCTGCGGGACGTAGGAGACCTGGCCGTACCAGTCGGCGCGCGCGAAGTCCTGCGCCGGCAGGCCGTTGATCAGATAGCGGCCGTCGACCGGTCGCCGCAGTCGCAACAGCAACTGCACGAGCGTCGACTTGCCGGCGCCCGACGGGCCCACGATGCCGATTGCTTCGCCCTCGCTGACCGAGAAATTGATATCGGCGAGCACCGGCGTATCGGGCCTGTAGGCAAAGGAGACGTGTTCGAACTCCACAGTCTGCACCGATGCCAGGGACTGTCCGCCGTCCTCCTCGGCGGCCTCACGAAAGCCCGCGAGCGTCTGCTGGGCTCGCTCGACGAACGGCAGCGACTGCACGAGCGACTGATAGGAGCCCTGGATGATCTGGCCGGACATCCCTGCGCGCAGCAGGACCAGGACGACCCCCCCAAGCGACCCGGCGTGGTTGCCGCCGATCAGGAACAGCACACCGATCCCCCCGACCAGCAGGAAGTAGATCAGGCTCTGATAGACGTTCGAGACCAGCCGCGCGAGGATCTGCGAGCGAAAGAACCAGTGCTGGGCGTGGTCGACCGCCTGTTTGACGCGTCTGCGCTGGACATCTGCGGCGCCGAACACGTGGGCCTCTTCGGCGATGCGGTTGCTCTCGGCGATGCCGGTCGCATAGCCGACCTGAGCGCGCGACAGTTCCTGTGCGTAGTGTCCTCCGCGTTTGCGCATCGGTCGCAGCAGGCCAAACAGCACGACCGTCATCGCCCCTACAACGAGCGCCGCGAGCGTGTTGAGCAGCAGGGCGCTGGTCATCAGCACGGCGAACTGCAAGGTCGCGGTGATCAACCCCGTCGTCCCGCCCACCGCATTGACGGCCTGCGCGACCTGGTTGGTCATGATCTCCTGCAGGTTGCCCTCACGCCCGCTCGCCTGGACGTCCCAGGACGTGCGGCTGAACGCATCGAACAGTTCCACGCGCAGCCTCGCCATCACGTCGGAGGCGATCCGCGCGGGGAGAACCGAGAGCGGGATCTGAAAGAGCAGGCGCAGCGCGCAGAAGCCGAACGCGATCAGGATCAGTTTGCCCGTGCCGGCGTGAATGCTGAAGAGCGACAGGGTGTGGCCGTGGCCGCCTTTGTGTTCGCCACCGACGACCGACGCGGCGAGTTGGGCCACGAGCGCGAGCGTGCCAGCTTCGGCCACGCCGGAGAGGACCGAGGAGACGGTCAGCAGCGCGATCAGCGATCGGCGCTTGCCGATCAACAGGTTCAGGCGGCCGCCCATCGATGCCGGCTTGGGCGAGCCTGCTCTAAGCAGGAACATGCGACGCCTCTCCTACACGCGGCGCCTCTCCTGCAACGGCACGCCCGTCAGGCTCCTCCGGGGCATCGCCGGACATGGCACGCCCGGGTCCGGCGAACCAGTAAGCGATCACGCCTACTGCGAACCAGTAGTACGCGCCGCTGGATGCGCCGCCGCTGATGAAGGCCGTCGAGCCCTCGATCGGCAGCGGTATGAACGCGGCGATTGCACCCGCCAGGCAGATCGCCAGCTCGCCGTCGCGCACACGGCGCATACGGCGCACGACGAAGAACGTCAGGTAGATCGGGATCAGCGGCCAGAGGATCAAGCCGACGGCCCCGAGTTCCTTGACGAGCACGTTGTACTCCGTCTCGGATGTGAGACCGTGCCCTTCGAAGAGGTTCTTGTTGGCGCTTCCGCCGAGGCCGCTGACCGGGCCGCTGTTGCCCAGTCCGAATCCGAACGGCGCGGCCGCCACGTATTTGGGGATTTTCGTCCAGGCGGATTCCTTGTGCAGGGTGGTTTCCGAAGAGGTGTTGAGGCTTTCATAGCGCTTGAAAGTGCCGCTGCGCAATGACGAGACGAAGATCGCACCGACCGGGATCGCGAGCACGACGACCGCCAGCAGCGTGACCATCGCACGCGAGAACTGCCGCCCCGAGAGCATCGCCAGGCCGACGAACGCGAGCACGCCGAGGCCGGCTCCGACCAGCTGCGTGCGCCCGAGCCCGATCACGACGGCGAGTATCGCTCCGAGGCAGAACAGCGCGGCGAGCCATCGCCGGCGGCGTGCGACGATCAGCAGAGCGATGCACATCGGCAGGGCGATGTGCCCCAGGGCACCGCTGGTGCCCGCCTCCGAGCCCAGGCCGGGGGGGCGCACCCTTGCTTCGCCTTCGCTGAAGTAGACGCGGCCGCTACCACCGTTGGGGGCGTAGATCAGGTTGTGGTAACCGGGTCCCCAGCTTGCGAGCTGCGACGGCGACAGGCCGGTTTGATAGGCCGCGACGGCGCCGTTTGCGATCGTGATCACGCCCATCACGACGAACATCTGGCGGAAGCGGCGCTTGGAGCGCATCAGCGCGTAACCGAAGAAGAAGAACGGAACGAACGCGAGGTTCTGTCGAAAACCGCCGAGCACGTGCAGGATCCCTTCCGTGCGTGGGTTGAAGGCGTTGACGACGACAAGCAGAACCCACGCGAGCACCCACGCCGACAGCGGCGGGAGCTTGACCTTTTCGCGGCGAACCGCCAGGCGCATCAGCGCGCCGAGACAGACGGCGAGGATGATGACGTCTTCGATCGAGGCCGTCGCTTCGCGCGAGCTGAAGGAGAGCTTGATGACACCGTCGAGCAGGCCGAGGTAGAGCACGATCAACGTCGCCGAGACCACGAGGCGACTGCTCACGACCAGCGCGAAGACACCCACGACGCCCGCGATGACGAGGAGCACGAGCGTGAGGCTCACGTGCGGCAGCGCGATCGTCACCGCCAGCGCTGCAACCGCGGGGATCAGCGCCGACAACCCGAGCATGGCCGCGTCGCCGAGCCGGCGCTCCATCACCACTGGATGGCCGACCCCGGCCCCTGTGGCCGAGCGCGGGCGAGGCAGGTTCATCGTCGCGCTAGCTCGGCGCCTGAACGGCCGCGCGATCCGCGCAGCGGCGAGAAGCCGTAGCGCTTGACCTCGCCGCGCGCGACAAAGTTCGCCACCACTCCGAGCACGGGGGCCACGGAGGGTTTGTCCAGCAGCTGCGCCAGACGCCGGGCGGACGCTTCGCGCGAGTGCGTGATGCGCTCGACGACAACGATCCCGTCGGCCACGCCCAGTAGCGGAACCGCGTCGCTCACCTCCAGCGGAGAGGGGGCGTCGATCAGCACGGAGTCAAAGCGCGCCGCGAGGTAGCGCAGCAGCTCGTACATCGAGCCCTGGGCCAGCAGCGCGGGCGGGTTGGGTACGTTGCGATCGCCACCGAGCACGAACAGCGAACCGACCTCGGCTCCAACGGCGGTAGCCACCGCATCGGGCTGGTCGCTGCCGCCGGCAGTACCGCCGACCAGCGCCGGCGAGACGCGCTGCATCGCCTCATCGGCGGTGATCCGTCCGCCGAGCACGTCGGCCAGGCGACCCTCGCCCTCCAGGCCGAGCAGGCGCATCTGCACCGGACGGCGGAAGTTGGCCTCGACGATGACCACGCGCGCGCCGGCGTCTCGCTGCACGAGCGCGAGATCCGCGACGAGCGTCGACTTGCCATCTCCCGGGTCGGAACTGACGACGAGCGTCGAGCGTCCGCCGGCGAGGTGCGAGCTGGCATCTGCGCCTCCGTTGACCGGATGCAGCGATGTGTGCAGCCCGCGCAGGGGCTCCAGCAGGTGCACCGACGGCCGCGGGGAGCCTGTGCCGCGGATGATCGGCCGGCGGACCTTCGGAAGCACCGTCAACAGGGGCAGTCCGGTCACGCCTTCGATCGCCGCAAGCGAGCGTAGGCGCCGGTCAAAACGGCTGAAGGCGTACGCGGCGATGGCCGCGAGCACGAGGCCGAGCACGAAGCCGAAGATCGCGTCTTTGCGGGGCTTGGGCGACAGCAGCAGCGCATTTGCCGGCCGCGCCGGCCTGACCTGCTGGGCGCTGACGGTTCCCAGGCTCGCTTCGAGCTTGTTGATGTTCGAGCTGAGGTTCGCTTCCTGGATCACGCTGGAAGCGCTTGGACTCTGCCCGCCGGTGGCCTTGGAGGCGCCGCCGCCTTTCTTGGTCTTGCTCGACGCAGACCTTTCGGCGCTGGCGATCGCCGATTGTTCGATGCGCTTGAGCTGGCGGCGGCTGATCGCGATCGCTTTTTCGACGGCCCGCTGGCGGCTGTCCTTGCGGCGCGCGATGTACGTCTGTGCAGTGAGGTTGGCGACCAGCGCGACCCCCTTGGCCGTCCGGCCTTCGACGGTGATCGTCAGAAATTCGCTTTTTTCGGGCAGCTTGGCTTTTATCTTCGTGCTGGCCGCCGCGAGCTTGACTTTGTGTTCGGCACGCAGCCGGTGGCGCACCTGTTCGACGACGATCGTGTTGATGACCGCAGCCTGGTCGGACAGGGTGCTGCGGGCTTTGGCCACCTTTTCGCCGGGCGCCTGTTCTTCGGCGCCTGCACCGAGGAACACCTGGGTGGTCGACTGGTAGGTCGGAGTCTGGCGCTTGTAGTAGAAGTAGCTCGCGGCGCCTACGACGACAGCAACGGCGAGGATGAGCCACTTTCGTCTCCAGATAGGAGCAAAGATGGCGGTGGCATCGCTGGTCTCGTTCATCGAAGTAGAGGTTCCGTCCGTGGCCTCAAAAGGGCCCGCCATCATATGCGCCGGGGTTTCTCGGAGCTAAAGACTAGCGCCCGCCGCACCGCTGGATGACCGGGCAAGCATTCCTGCAGTGCGCCCTCCCGGCGCCCCTGACGACGCTGCTACAGACGCTCCAGCCGGCCCCCACGCGGACCGCGCGCACCCTACCTGTCGCAGCCGCACGGCGACGCGCCTCCCTAGTATGCACGCGATGTCCCGGCGCGCGCGAATCGTGTACTTCGCCACTCAGGGACAGCGGCACATCGAGGGCGAGCGGATCCGCGTCCTGCTCGAGGGCCTCGGCGCAGAGGAGTTCGCGTTCGATCGCGCGCACAAGCTGCGCTCGGCGTGGCGCCTGGTGCGCACTGTTGTGGCGCAGCGTCCGCAGCTGCTGGTGATGGAGGGCACCGGTACGGCGGGCGGCCTCGTGCTGCTGGCGATGCGCGCGCTACTGGGCGTGCCCTACGTCGTATCCAGTGGCGATGCGGTCGGGCCGTTCCTTGGCCTGCGCTCGCGCGCCCTCGCCGGGCTCGGCGGTATCTATGAGCGGCTGCTGTGCCGGTGCTGTGCGGGCTTTGTCGGATGGACGCCCTACCTCGTCGGGCGAGCGCTGACGTTCGGCGCCCCGCGCGGCATGACGGCTGCCGGCTGGACGCGCAGCGAGCCTACGGAGGGCGCGCGTGCGCGCGTGCGCGCCGAGCTCGGCGTCGGCGAGCAGGCGATCGTCGTCGGGCTGGCCGGTTCGCTGCATTGGAACGAGAAGGTCGGATACGTCTACGGCGCAGAGATCGTGCAGGCGGTGCTGCGCAGCGAGCGCGCCGATGTCGTCGCGTGCATCCTCGGCGATGGCGACGGTCTGCAGCGCCTGCGCGAGCTCGCCGGCGACGAGCTCGGCAGGCGCGTGCTGCTGCCGGGACGCGTGGCGCCCGAGCAGGTGCCCGACTACCTCTCGGCGTTCGACGCCGGCAGCCTGTCCCAAAGCGTCGACCCGGTCGGCGCGTTTCGCTACACGACCAAACTCAGCGAGTACCTCGCCGTGGGCCTGCCCGTGATCACCGGCGAGGTGCCGCTGGCGTACGACCTCGACGAGGGCTATATGTGGAGACTGCCGGGCGACGCGCCGTGGAGTGAGACTTTCATCGCTTCGCTGTCAACCCTTCTGCGGGAGCTCACGCGCGGAGAGATCGACGCCAAGCGCGCAGCCGCGCAGGCCGCCCGAGAGGTGGCGTTCGACAGGCATTCCCAGCAGCTGCGCATGAGCGCCTTCGTCGGCGACATTCTTGCCCGCGGCGCCTAGTCGAGACGCTCGTAGAGCTCCTCGTGTCGGGCGACCATTCTGCTCCAGCTGTACTCGAGCGCTGCTGAGCGGGCCGCCGCCCCGAGGCGCTCGCGCAGTTCGCTGTCCTCGCCGAGCTGGCGCAGGCGCCCGCCGATGTCCGTCGGGTCGGCATCGATCAGAAACCCGTTCACACCGTCGGCGACCAGCTCACGGATGCCGTTGACCGGCGTGGCGAGAATCGGCAGACCGCTCGCGGCCGCCTCGAGCGCAACCAGCGGGAAGGCCTCGTAGCTGGTGGGAAAAACCAGCGCGTCGGCGAGCTGATAGAGCGGCGCGACGTCGCGCGACACACCGATCCAATGAACGGCGTGGCCGACGCCGAGGCGCTCGGCGAGCTGCGCGTAGCGCTCGCGGTCGCCGGTGCCGACAACGAGCAGGTCCCACTCCGGTGCGAGCGCGAGCGCGCGAACTGCGGGCTCAAGGCCCTTGCGCTGCCACTCGCTGCCGACGAAGATCGCCACGCGCCGGTCGTCGCCGATGTGCAGCTCCCGGCGCAACGCGCGAACGTCGGCCTCGCGCGAGCCGGGAGCGAAGGCGTCGATGTCGACCCCGTTGGCAATCGAGATCGTGCGCCCGGCATGCTCGGGGAAGTACGTGCGGATCTCCTCGGCCACGCCCTCGGATACGCAGACGAAGCGCTGCGGGCGATTGAGACGGAAGCAGACGCGCTCGCCCAGCCTGCCGAGCAGCCCCGAGGCGGCGACGTTGAGCCTGAACAGCCAGTTGGAGCGGCTCGGCGTGGCCGGGCCGACCTGCTGGCAGTAGTGGATCCCGATGAGGTCGACCCGGTTGAGCACGATCGCGCCGACGGCCATCACCGTCCCGCGGCGCCAGCGCTTGACCGCAAGGGTGCCGGCGAGCATGAACCACGGATAGCTCAGCACGAACGGGCGGCTCGGCCCACGCACGCGGTGGAAGGTCACCCCCGCAGCGGCGGGAAGGTCGCACTCGTAAGCGATCACCGTGACCGCCCAGCCCCGTCGGCGCAGTCCGAGCGCCAACTCGGACAGCACGCGCTCCATGCCGCCCACCGGACCGACGTGATGGATGACGATCGTCACCTCGCGTGCGCCCTGTGGCGCGGCGACCGGCGCAGCAGAGTGCGCCGGCGCGCTATCGGTCGATGCCGGCAATTTCCTGCAGTGCGGTGAAGAATCGCTCGCGCACGGCCTCGTCCGTATAGTCGCGCATGAAGCGCTCGCGTCCAGCCTCGCCGAGCCCTCGGCGAAGCTCAGGCGATGCGAGCAGGGGCTCGATCGCGTCCGCGAGGTCCGCTGGATCGCCCGAACGCGCGAGCATGCCCGTGCGTTCGTGCTCGACGATGTCCGGCGGGCCGCCGCGGTTCACCGCGACCACCGGCACGGCGGCTGCCATCGCCTCGAGCAGCACGATGCCGAACGGCTCGGGATCGGAGGCGTTGACGAGCACGTCGAACTGCTGGATGAACGGCATCGCATCGGTGACTTCGCCGACGAGCGTCACGTCGTCCTGCAGGCCGAGCTGCTCGATCAGCGGAGCGCAGCGACGCAGCGTAGTCCGGCGACAACCCGTATGAGTCGCCTCCCACGATCACCAGCTGCATCCGCAGGCCGCGCTCGCGCAGCAGCGCCTGCGCACGCAGCAGGCGGTCCTGCCCCTTCCAAGCCTGCAGGCGGCCGACGATGCCGACGACCGGCGCTCCGCCGGGTAGAGCGAGGGGCTGCGAGCCGGCGTCGCCGAGCACCGGGCTGGCTCCCGCCGCGATCACGATCGTGCGTCGATGCGGCCACAGCCGCTGCTGGGCCTCGGCGGCGGCGGTCGAGTAGCAGGCGATCGCGCGGGCGGGCAGCGCGTTCGCGCTGAGGTCGAGCCAGTGGCGGCCGGCGATCGCGTGCTGCCACCACACGACCCTGTCGGACATCCCGGCAAGCACCGCTGCGGGCGACCCGTAGAACTGGGTCTTGGCGGCCCAGTTGAGGATCACGTCCGGTCGGCGCTCGCGAAACAGCGCGGCGAGCCGCAGGACCGTCGCGGCGACGCGGTGGAGCTGGCGCACGCGCCCGGCCTGGATGATCTCGACGCGCAGCCCGGCCGCGCGCAGCTCGGCCGGCCAGGGGCCGTCCTGGAAGAACACGAGCTCGATCTCGTGCCCGCGGTCGTTGTCGCCTCCGAGCACCGTGTGCAGCATGGCCTCGGCGCCGCCGAGGCGCTCCCACCAGGGAACCGTGATGACGATGCGCACGGCGGCTCAGTCCGTCATGTCGAAAGTCAGAGGCGGGCGCACAGGCTTGACAACACGGCGCCCCGCCGCCGAAGACGGCGAACGCCGCGTGCGCAGAACTCGCGGCGTGAAGGCGTGCACGAAGGGGATCGTAGCCGTGGGCGCGACGTGATCGACCGCGCCAGGGCGACTGTAGACTCCCCCGCGTGCCGGTCCGAGAGCCAGATAGCGGCCTCGATGTGGCACTCGCCCACGATTACCTGCTGGTGATGCGAGGCGCCGAGCGGACATTTGCGGCGATGGCGGATATGTATCCCCGCGCACCGATCTTCACCCTGTTGTACGACGCCGAGGGCACCGGCGAGCGCTTCGCCGGCCGCGACGTTCACACCTCCCCGCTGGACCGGCTCGGCGTCGGACAACAGCACTTCAGGCGGCTGCTGCCGTTGTACCCGTGGGCGGTGCGCCGCTTGACGCTGCCGCGCAGCGATGTGGTGCTCAGCAGCAGCAGCGCCTTCGCGCACGGCGTGCGCGTCCCCCCCGGGGCCGTGCACATCTGCTACTGCCACGCGCCGTTTCGCTATGTCTGGAACGAGCAGCAGCGTGCCCTGGAGGAGGTCCCGGTGGCGCTGAGGCCGGTGCTGCGCGCAGTTGCTCGGACGAATGCGCGAGTGGGACCGCTCGGCCAGTCGCGGCGTGGACGCCTACATCGCCAACTCACAGCTCACACGCGAGCGCATCCGCCGCTACTACGGCCGTGAATCGACCGTCATTCACCCGCCGGTTGAGACGCACCGCTTCACGACAGGCCAACCGGGCGACGCTTTGTTGATGGTTACCGAGCTCGTCGCGCACAAGCGGGTCGACGTGGCGCTGGAGGCCGCCAGGCGGCTGAAGGTGCCGATCCGCGTGGTCGGCGCGGGCCCGGCCTACGCGAGCCTGCGCGAGGCCTATCCCGAGGCGGATTTCGTTGGACGCGTCGACGATGCGGAGCTGTCGCATCTGTACGCGTCGGCACGAGCCGTGGTGATCACCAGCGTCGAGGAGTTCGGCATAACGGCGGTGGAGGCTCAGGCGGCCGGGCGACCCGTGATCGCCGCGGGGGCGGGCGGCGTGCTCGAGACCGTGCTGGAGAACGAGACCGGGCTGTTCGCTACGCCGGGCGACGCGTCGGCTTTCGCCACGGCGATCTCGGCGCTCGACGGCTTGCAGTTCGAGCCTTCGCGTGCGGTGGCGAACGCCGAGCGCTTCTCCGTGGCGAGCTTTCAGCGCCGTCTGCGACGCTTCGTCGACGGTGTGGCTCGGCGCGGGCACGTTGATGACACGCAACAGCCGGTCAGTGCTTCAGAACCGGCGCCGGTGGCTCGAAGCCCACATCCGCCCCGCGCGCGCTGACGCGCGGCCGCAGGCGCGCAAGGCAGGCGAGCAGTAGGCGCGCGAACGCGCGATCCGCGGGCGAGCCCGTGCGAGCAGGCCCGCGGCGAGCTTCCAGGGCCACCGTGGAGACGTCGATCAGGCGGTTGCCATGCAAGGGAATACCGGTCGACAACGAGGTGAGATCCGGGACGTCGGCCGATGAGCCGACGCGGTGCAGCAGATCCTCCAACATCGCCCGCGGATCATCGAGCAGATCCTCGTAGAACAGCACGGCGCGTCGCTTACGCGGATGTTTGAGAAAGACCCAGCCCGACAGCAGATATGTCAGCAGCAGATAAACGCGCGTGGTGAACGGACTGAACCGTCGCTCGGCTACGTCCTCCTTGGCGAAGGAGGCGACAACGTCCCGAGGGTCGCGGACCAGCAGCAGCAGGTACAGGTCGACGTTCGTCAGCGACTGCAGCTCGCGCGCGCGCAGTGGATAGTGGGAGGTGTCAACGATCACGCCGGCCCCGGCCGTCGCGGCGACAGCCTCGTAGAGTTCACCGGTGACACGCCGGTACGGCGCTCGCAGGCGGCGGCGAGTGCGCACGCGGCCGGGACGCAGAAGGCCGGACGATCGCTCCAGATAATGATGAGGCTTGCCTTCGCGAACGGACTCGGCGTCGGCAACGCGCTCGCGTACCTCGCGCCAGAACTCCACGCGCGCGGCGTCCCGCAACTTCGGCTCGCCGCCGCGCCCGATCCACTTGTCGAGCTCGCCGGCGAAGCACACGCCGGCGCTGTTGCCGAGCGCGACGCCGAGGATCGTGCTGCCGCTGCGACCGGCGCCCATCACGTAGACGACGGTCGGCTTTTGCGCCGGCGAATCGGCCTCGGTCGTCCTCGTCGCCATCGCGCTTGAGCATTGCAGACGCCGCGCCTGCGCCCGCTTGGGCGCTTGAGGGGGTTGATAGGGTCCGGCGATGCCCGGCCCAAGACCCCTGCGCATCGCGTGGCTCGGTGGCGGGCCGGCTGAATCGGGGGGTGCGCCCGGCGTCGTCACCGAGCTGCTCGACGGCCTCACGAGGCTCGGCCACGAGATCGATTGCTTTCTGCCCGGCACCCCGCGCAACATCCCCGTGCATCTGCGCGATCGCGACAACCTCACCTTCATCTCTGGCACGAGCTCGTGGCGCTTTGACCGCTGGTACAGCAAGACGAAGATCACGTCGTTTGCTTCGGGGCTGCTCGCGCGCGCCGTCGGCTCGCTGCGGCTGCGACGTGAGATCGTCAGACGCCACGAACAGCGGCCCTACGATCTCGTCTACCAGAACCAGCAGATCGAGTCACTCGGCGCCCCGACGAGCCTCACACGCAAGATCCCGCTGGCGATCCGCCCCGACAGCCACCAGGCCGGCGAGCTGCGCTGGCTGCTGCGCGAGCGCCGACTGGCATTTCGCTGCCAGCCCGCCTACAACTTCTTCGTCGTCGCCGCGATCATGACGTTCCGCACGATCGTCCAGGCGACGCGCATCCGCCGCGTCGATCTGCTGATCGCGATCAGCACCGTGTTCCGCGACCACATCGTCCACGACTACCGCTTCCCCCTGGAGAAGACCACCGTGATCACCAATCCGGTGCGCCTGGAGCGCTTTGAGAGCTCGAGCCGCGCGCCGGCCGACCCGCCGGTCGTGCTCGTGCCGACCCGGCTCTCGCTGCGCAAGGGTCTGGAGGACATCGCACCGTTGGCGCGCCTGCTGGCCGACCGCGGGGTGGATGTGCGCATGCGCGTGATCGGCGGACCGAGCACCTGGTCGGATTACACCAAGCTGCTCGACGACCTACCTCAGGAGAACGCCGAATACGCAGGTCACGTGCAGCCCAAAGAGATGCCGCACGAGCTGCAGCGCGCGGACATCGTGCTCTTGGCGAGCAAGTACGATCCGTGCCCGGTGTCGGTGCTCGAGGCCCTCTCCTCGGGAGTGCCCGTCGTCGGTACCTCGGAGGTCGGCTCGATCGAGGCGATCGATCGCTCGGTCGCCGCGGAGGTCACGCCCGGCGACGTCGAGGGCATGGCTTCGGCGATCGCCGAGATGCTGCAGCGGCTGCGCCAATCGCCCGCCGAGCTGCGCGCGCTGGCACGCTCGGAGGCCGAGCGGCGCTTCGCCCGCGATGTCGTGTGCGGGCAGATCTCCGAAGCTCTGGAAGCACTCGTCGCTCGCCACGACCCTGGCTGGGTGAGCGCGGGCGCTCAGCCGCAGAGCGCGGTCGACGCCGACGACCTCTCGCGCGCCTGAGAGGCCGTGCGGGAGCGCACGCAGTGAGCTTTCACTGCTCGTGCGTGCTCACACGCCGACGAGCGCCCGTGGGTCGCGCAGCCACCAGGGAATCGGCGACGCCGCCTGCTCGGCGGGAAGGCCGGCGAGGTCCAGTGTGCGCGAGCAGATGAACGCGCGACGGCGTTCGCGCCTGTAGTCGTCCATACCCGTGAAGTCGGTCACGTTGAGCGCGAGCGTCACCGTCTCAAAGCCGTGCCTGCGCGCCAGCTCGGCCACCGCGCTGCGGCTCGGGATCAGCACCACGCCGTCGCCGCCGAGGTCTCGCGTGCGATAGAGCTGAGACAGCTCGAACAGGCTCGAGCGCGCGCGCGAGATCGCCGTGTCTATCGCGATCGTCTGAGCCCCGGCGCCGGCCATCAGCTCGAACAGCTCCACCGGCTTGTCGACATGGTCGAGCACGCCGAGGCACAGCACCGTGTCAAATTCACCCTCGGGGCGCTCGAGCAGGAAGTCCGCGGTCTGCAGGTGGTAGCGAGCGGGGTCGATTCCCTTGGCGGTGAGCACGAGCTCGGCCTGCTCGATGTATTCCGCTTTGCTGTCGACGCCGAGGACGAAGTCGGCATCGGCCTGCAATGCGGCGAGCGTCCAGAAGCCTGCACCGCACCCGAGATCGAGCACGCGCCGGCCGCGCAGAGATCCGCCGGCAGCTTGCAGCAGGCGCTCGAAGAAGTAGGCGCGCCGCTGCTGGTTGCGGTTGATGCGCGATCGATCGCCGACCGGCGTGCTCACACCGCCGTCGAATTCGAAGTGATAGGCCCAGCGGGGGAAGGCGGCGATTCTCCGTCGTAGCTCCTCTGCCTCCACGCCGCGCAGCGTATTGCACGGCCCATCCGCTGGTCGGCCGCCGCGAATAGACTGAAATGCGTGGCTGAGCCGCCCGCACCGACCGAGCGCCCCGCCTGGAAGGCGCTGTCGCGCCACCACGAGACGATCCGCGACGTTCACCTGCGCGAGCTGTTCGCCGGCGACGCCGATCGCGGCGAACGGCTGACCGCCGAGGGCGCCGGGCTCTACCTGGACTACTCCAAGCATCGCATCAGCGACGAGACACTGAAGCTGCTGCTGGAGCTCGCCGAGCAGTCGGGTCTACGCGAGCGCACCGAGGCGATGTTCAGCGGGGAGCGCATCAATGTCTCGGAGAACCGCTCGGTCCTGCACGTGGCGCTGCGCATGCCAGAGGCGGCATCGCTGATCGTCGACGGTACCGACGTGGTGAAGGAGGTGCACGCGGTCCTCACGCGCATGGCGGACTTCTGCGATCGGGTGCGCTCGGGTGCCTGGACGGGACACACCGGCAAGCCGATTCGCAACATCGTGAACATCGGGATCGGCGGATCTGACCTCGGGCCGGTGATGGCCTATGAGGCGCTGCGCGACTACTCCCGCCGAGATTTGCACTTCGCCTTCGTTTCGAACGTCGACTCGACCGACTTCGTCGAGGCCACGCGCGAGCTCGATCCGGCGCAGACGCTGTTCGTCGTCGCGTCCAAGACGTTCACCACGCTGGAGACGATGACCAACGCCCGCTCGGCGCGCGAGTGGCTGCTGTCGGCGCTCGGCGACGAGACGGCGATCGCCAAGCACTTCGTCGCCGTCTCGACCAACGAGCAGGAGGTTCGCGACTTCGGCATCGACCCGGCGAACATGTTCGGTTTCTGGGACTGGGTCGGCGGTCGCTACTCGATGGACTCGGCGATCGGCCTGTCGACGATGCTCGCGATCGGCCCCGCGGCCTTCGGCGAGCTGCTGGCGGGCTTTCACGCGATGGACGAGCACTTCCGCCACACGCCCTACGAGCAGAACCTGCCCGTGCTGATGGGTCTTCTGGCCGTCTGGTACGGCGACTTCTTCGACGCGCAGAGCACGGCGGTGCTCCCCTACGAGCAGTACCTCAAGCGCTTTCCCGCCTACCTGCAGCAGCTGACGATGGAGTCCAACGGCAAGCACGTGACGCTCGCAGGCGCTCCGGTCGACTATCAGACCGGCGCGATCTACTGGGGCGAGCCGGGGACCAACGGCCAGCACAGCTTCTACCAGCTGCTGCACCAGGGAACCAAGCTCGTGCCCGTGGACCTGATCGGCTTCGGGCAGGCGTTGCAGCCGCTGGGCGACCACCACGACATCCTCATGTCCAACGTCTTCGCCCAGGCCCAGGCGCTGGCGTTCGGCAAGACCGAGCAGGAGGTTCGTGCCGAGGGCACGCCGGAGGACGTGGTGGCTCATCGAGTGATGCAGGGCAACCGCCCGAGCAGCGTGATCCTCGCCGAGCGCCTGACACCGCGCACGCTCGGTTCGCTCGTCGCCCTGTACGAGCACAGCGTCTTCACCCAGGGAACGATCTGGGAGATCGACTCCTTCGATCAGTGGGGGGTCGAGCTCGGCAAGGAACTCGCACGAAAAATCATCCCCGAGCTGCTCTCGGTCGGCGAGCCGGCCTTGGCGCACGACAGCTCCACCAACGCGCTGCTCCGCCGCTATCGCCGGCTGCGCCAGAGCTGAGCCGGCACAGCAACGGCGTCGGAAGCCGTCGTCAAGCAGAGCCGTCCGCCCCGCGGAGGATGCTGGACGTTCGTTGCGATTGCGACGAGGGACTTGAGGGAGGGGCCGCCAGGGCCGATAAGCAGGAATCGAGGTTCACGTCCGCGAATTCCGCCTGCGAGGTTGCGCATGCTGCTTGTCCTGATTCCGATTGTCTGGGTCGCGCTGCTCACGCTGTTTGCGGCCATTTGCCGCGTCGCGGCCGAGGGCGACGGTCTGCACGCTCCGAGGCACGACGGTGAGCCGGTCTCGATCGGTACGAAGCTCACCTTCCCGTCTGCGAACGCGCGGGCCACGCAAGCGCGCCGCGGCACTCGCCTTCGCCCCACCCTGACGCGCGCGTCGCGCGCCCGCCGGCCCGCGCACATCCACAGGACCCACTGACGGGCCGCGGCTCTCGCCGCAGGCCCGCATCAACCGCTTTGGGTGCTCAGAGGCCGCGACGGCCAAGCACGTGCGGCACGGTGCGCAGCAGGATCTTCACGTCGGTCCACAGCGACCAGTTGGCCACGTAGAGGTAGTCGAGCGCGACCATCTCCTTCAGCGGCACGCGCGCCGGGCCGAGGATCTGCCACGGTCCGGTCATTCCCGGCATCAGTTCCAAACGCCTGCGATGCCAGCCCTCGATGCGCTCGTCCTCCTCGATCACCAGTGGGCGCGGACCGACGAGGCTCATCTCGCCTTTGACGATGTTCAGCAGCTGAGGCAGCTCGTCGAGCGCGGTCATGCGCAGGAAGCGACCCATGCGCGTGACGCGCGGGTCCCGCGCGATCTTGAACAGGCCGTCCTGCGCCTCGTTGCGGTGGCGCAGCGACTCCTTCATCGCGTCGGCGTCAGGGACCATCGTGCGGAACTTGAGCATGTAGAAGCGCCTGCCGTGGCGCCCGACGCGCAGCTGGCGGAAGAACACTGGTCCGCGGCTGTCGAGCTTGATCGCGACGGCGAAGACAATCAGCAGCGGCGAGATCGCCAGCAGCCCGATCGAAGCACCGACGACGTCGAAGACCCGCTTGATCGCGGCCGAGGAGCGCGTCAGATCGAAGCGGCGTACGCCCATCAGCGTCACACCGTGCAGCTCGTCGAACTCGACCGACGAGCCGACCACCTCGAGCATGCGCGGCAGCACGCTCACGCGAACACCCACCGCCTTGAGCGTGCGCACGAGGTTGAGCGTCTCGTCCGCGTCGGCGCCTGCACCCCAGCCCGGCGCGATGATCGCCCGGTGCACGTCGAGCGTCTGCGCGAGGTCGCGGATCTCGGTCAGGCGAGGAGCCGAGAAGGCGTCTGTCGACCACGGGGCTACCTGGTCGAGGTCCAGGTGGGCGATGATCTTCGCCTTGATCCCGCCGTGCCCGGCGAGCTTGCCGGCGACCATCTCGGCGGAGCGCTCGTGGCCGATGAACAGACAGCGCTCGGTCGGCCCGGCCCAGAGGGCGATCGCACGGGCGGCCGCGCGCGCGAGCAGCAGCGAGGCGGCGAGCACGATCCACAAAAACAGGGCCTCCTTGCGGTCGAGCGTCCCGGCGACCACCAGTCGGCCCGCGAGCAGCGCGACCAGCGTGCAGAGCGTTGCCAGCTGAAACAGCTTGGGCGCCTCGTCGAGAGTCGTCTTGCGCAGCAGCGTCTCGTCGCGGTCATACAGGCCGAGCAGCTTGGCCCCGACGAGCAGCAGCGGCACGCCAACCAGGCTCTCCCACGTCAGATGCAGCGGGACACGGCGCGAGGAGAGGGCAACCGTGAGGATCAGCGCGCCAAGGATCGCGATCACATCTGCCGCCAGCAGCGCCCGGCGGAACAGCGCGTCGCGTCGCAGGCAGACGCTCGGCCCGCGAGCGCCGGCGGCGAAATCGAGCCCCAAGCGCCGGCGCGATCCGTCGCGCGTCCTGGACGCCGTAGCGGGCCCCCACCGCAGGCGTGTCTCCGGCCCGTTCCCCGTCCCCGTCTCAACGCTCATGAGCGCTCCTTGCCTCCTTGCCCTCCATGAAACATCCCCGCATGATGGCGCTGCCGACTCGAATAAATGTCGAGATTCCGTGATTGCTGCTCAATGTCGTGCATCATGCACTGAACTCGGGCGTAAAGTCAAGCCTGGCGGCGAAGATTCCTGCCGAACCGGCCCCGCGACCCGCCTCGGGCCGCCCGAGGGTCTGGGCCGTTGCGGACTGGCTGCCGCCCGCCGCGTCCCGTGCGCGGTGATCCGGCCGCCGCGTCGAGCTGCAGGCCGGCCGCACGCGACGCACCGGCGCAGCGGTCGCTTCAGCAGCGCGCGTGCGGCGATCGCGACGCCGGCCCGTCGATCGCCGCGACAACGCCACCGGGCCGCTCGATCCTTCGAGCGGCCCGGCGCGTTGTGCTTCATCGTCGTCCGCAGCCTCGGCCTGGGCTGAGCTGCGGCTCCTCACGAGGTGCCTAGAAGGCGATTTTTTCCGCGCCTTTCTGGGCCTCGCTCAGCACTGCGCCTTTGGGCAGCGCCAGGTAGTCGTGGCCTTCGATCAACTTCTGACCGCCTCCGCCTTTGGAGTCGACCACGAATTTGAGGTAGTCGTGCACCGTCGTCGCCTCACCGAGGGTCGTCCCCGGGTAGTCGCCGAAGGTCGTGAACGCCAGGTCGAACGTGAGCCCGCAGATCGGGTACTTTTTCTCGGTCGTCCTGGTGGTCACCGCGTTCCACGTGGCGAGAACGCTGGCCGGCGGGAAGGCGACTTCGCCGTCGGTGTATTCCGTGGTCTTGCAGTTCGCAGAGGCGACCGCCGTGGCGTCGCCGTTGCTGGACGGGTCGGCGAACTTCTGTTTGGTCGTGCCGAGACCGTTGTTCTGCAGCGGAGCCCAGAACTTCGCCGTGCCGGCGCCACCCGACGCAGGCGTGAACGAGCCGTTGGCGCGTGCGTCGGCGAGGTTGGCGTAGCCGATGCTGCTCGGCGTTTCGGCGACCTTGGCCACCAATGCGCCACCGCCGGTCGCTTCCGGGCGGACAACGTTCGCGGCTTTCGGCCACGTGGTGTTTTCCGGACCCTCAGCGATCTGGTTCCAGGTCTTCGTTTCTTCTTTTTCGGTCGTGAACGACGCGTTGCTGATCAGGCCGAGGTAGCGCTTGAAGACGTGCGTCGTGCCCGAGCCGTCCTTGCGCACCACCGGGGTGATCGTCGTTTCGGGGTTGCAGCCGGCACCGGAGAGCGTGTCGCCGTCCTCGGTGATCTGGCTCCATTTGGTGATCGTTCCGCGGTAGATCCCCTCGAGCGTCAGGTTGTTCAGCTCCAGGCGTCCTTTGTTTTTTTTGCTCGTCGCCGTGCAGTTCGCCGGCAGGTTGACGATCGCCGAGACTGCGAGCTGCAGCACCGGGATGGTCTCGACCGTTTCCGGCATCAGGCTGATCTCGTTGGCTTCGATTTCAGCTTTCTGGTTGGCGTCAGGGCCTTCGTCGGTCCCGATGTAGGCGTTCGTCGTGTCGTAGAGGGCGGCGTGTTTGTTGACGCCCCACGATTCCAGTCCGGCGCCGCTGCCGGTCGACGTGTATTTGACTTCCGGTTTGGCTTTCGTGCCCTGCGTCCCGCTGCACGCGGATTTCGCTTTGGTCGACGTGTTGAAGCCGGGGCCCCACACGGTCTGCTGGGCGAGCTTCTGCGTCGAAGCGCCCTGCCCCGTCACGTTCGAGCCCGAGCACTGGGTGCCCAGCGAAGCGCTCGCGGCCCCCGGCGCTACGAGGGCGGCCACCGACGCCGCCGAAAGAATGCACATCGGCGCTAGCCGACGCACGGAAAGAAGCTTCATTCTCCTGATACCTCCTGATTGCAGGTCCATTGCGGACGATCGAGAGCCATCGCTCCCACAGGCAATCTGGCGCCTGGAGGTATTGACAACGTTGAGCGTATGTGTCGAGCCTGTTACCAACGTGTGATGTAGGGGCCATAACGCTCGAGGCGGCTGCGGTGAGCTTCGTCCCGCGCGAGCGAGACGGCCTGTAAAACAGGGGCGTGACAGAACGAATCGGGCCGCCCCCGAGGACGGCCCGATTGTCTTGGCTAGCGGACTTCAGTGGCCACGATCATGGCGCTAGAAGCCGATTTTTTCTGAGCCTTTCTGTGCCTCGTTGAGCACGGCGCCCTTGGGCAACGCCAGGTAGTCGTGGCCTTCGATCAGCTTCTGTCCGCCGTTGGCTTTGGAATCCGTCACGAAGCGGAAGAAGTTGCCGACGGTCGTCGCCTCTTCCAGGCTGGTGCCCGGGAAGGACGAGTAGCTCGCGAAGGCCAACTCGACGACGATGCTGCACAGCGTGTACTTTTTCTGCGTCGTCCTCGTCGTCACCTGATCCCACGGCTGGAACACGCTCGCCGGCGGAAACGCTACTTCTCCGTCGGTGTATTCGGTACCCTTGCAGTTGGAGTTACCGAGCGCCGCGACGTCTTTGTTGCTCGACGGATCGGCGTACTTCAACGTGCCGGTGCTGCCAACTCCGTTGTTTTGAATCGGGACCCAGAAGCGGGCCGTGCTCGGACCTCCCGTGCCCGGACTCGGCGTGAACGAGCCATTGGCGCGAGCTTCTGCGAACGTCGTGTAGCTGACGCTGCCAGGCGTTTCAGCGACCTTCGTATCGATCGCCGTGTCGCCGGTTTTCACCGGGCGGGTGACGTTTGCCGCTTTGGGCCAGTCCGTGTTGAGCAGGCCCTCGCGACGTGCCATTCCAGGTTTGGTTGGCTTCTTTTTCGTCCTGGAACGTCGCGTTGCTGATCAGGCCGAGGTACTTCTTGAAGATGTGCGTCGTTCCGGCACCATCGAGGCGAACGACAGGAATGATCGCCGATTCGGCATTGCAGCCCGCACCCGACAGGGCGTCGCCATCCTCGTTGATCTGGCTCCATTTGGTGATCGTCCCGCGGAAGATACCCTCCAGCGTCACATTGTTGAGCTCCAGTCGCCCTTTGTCTTTCTTGCTCGTGGCGACGCAGTTCGCCGGCAGGTTGACGATTACCGCGATCGCGGTCTGGAACGTCGGGATGGACTCGAGCGCCTGCGAGAAGGGCGTCGTCTGAAAGCTTTCGATTTCTTCTTTCTGCGTTGCGTTCGGCGGTTCGGAAGCACCGATGAAGGCATTGGTCGAGCTGAAGTTCGTGCCGACGTGTTTGTTGGCACCCCACGATTCCAGCCCGGTGGCCGCGCTGGACGTCGTATAGGCGACGACTGGTTTTCCTTTGTTGCCCTGCGTACCGTTGCAGGCAGCTTTGCTCGCCGACGTGTTGAACGCGGGATCCCACACCGTCTGCTGAGCGATCTTCGCGACGTTCGCCCCCTGACCGGTGATGTTCACCCCCGAGCACTGCGTGCCAAGCGACGCGCTCGCGCCCTCGGGACCGATGACGACGGCAAGTGCCGCTGCCGAGAGTACGCACGCGGCATATGCCCGGCGCGCCGATGGGAACCTCATTGCACTACCTCCTGGTTGCACATTGCATGGCCGGCGGCGTGCAAGCTGAGCGCCTGACCCCCGACAGTCCACAGACATATTCCTCACTTCGTCGGTGTGAACTGTGACAGCCCGTCGGGGCAAGCCGCGGTTTGAAACCTGTGACTTAGGCCTCTCGGCGCTCGATCTCGCAAGCGTCGCGCCTGGCGGTGTTCATCGCACTGGCCAAGGGCAACGGTTGCGCATCGCCGGAAGCGAGGAGTGTGCCGTCCGGCCCGCCCGCGCGAGCGGGGCCGGCGCCCGGCCGGCCGATCGAGGGCCGGCCCGGCGCTAGCGAGCGCTCAGTGGTGTGTGGACTTCTTGGCGAGCTTCAGCGTGACGGTGCTGAGGCTCGTGTGCGACACGCCCGAAGAGTCGTGGGCGAGGATCGTCGCCTTCGCCCGCAAGGTGTGTGACTTCGCCAGCAGCTTGCGCGCTTTGGCCGACAGGTGCAGCATGAGCACCTTGACCTTCCCGCCACTCACGGTGAACGAGGCCGTGGCGAGCGTCAGCACGGCCTTCTTGGCGGCATGGCCTGAGACGCGCGCGCTGACCGCGCCGATCGTGCGCAGGGTGATCGTGCCGGCGCAGCTTGCCCCGGCGGGGCAGCTGACCTTCACGGGCACGCCACCGGTGACGCTGACGGTGAGCTGGCTGCCGGCGAGTTTCGCGGCGGGCGCCTTGTGTTCCTGGGATGGCAGCACGCCGCCGCCCGGCGCGGGCGCGGGCGTGGTCGCAGCCGGGGTCGTCGAGCCGCCGCCGCCACCGCCACCGCCGCCGCCTCCGCCTCCGCCCCGCCGCCGCCGCCGGGAGGGTTTCAGGCGCCACGAGGATCGCGTGCGTCGCAGCCGGGCTCGTCAGGTTGAGTTCGTCGGTGACCTTCAGGCTGACCGTATGCGCGCCTTCGGCCGTGTAGGTGTGTGACACCGACGGAATGGTCGTCGTGACTTCGGCGGTCCCGTCGCCGAAGTTCCAAGCATATTTGCGGATCGGCGAGTCGTTCGGGTCCGACGAGCCTTTGGCGTCGAACGTCGCGCTGCCGCCCGGGGTGACTTTGGCCGGGCCGCTGAACTGTGCAGTGGGCAGCGCAGGTGCGACAACGAGTTTTGCTTCCTTGACAATCGGCGGCGTCGCCAGGTTGTCGGTGTGGATCGTCTCGGTGACAGTGCGGTGCCCGGTGCCGGTGAACGCGTGTTCGATGCGCGACGCTTCGAACTGATAGGCGGATTCGGTCACGACCGGCGTGCCGTCGCCGAAGTTCCATTCCACGCTCAGCACGTTGGCCTGGCTAACGTCGAGCGACAGGGACACTTTCTGGCCGGCGAGAATCGGCGATTTTTCGGTTCCCACTTCCGTTGCGCCGAGCTTTGCAACCGGGCCGTCGGCACTCGCGGTCGGGCATTCCGTCCCGCCTTCGCCGAACGCGTCGACGTGCGGGTTCTTGCTCTTTCCTTCGAGTTCTTCGTCTGGGGTGGGGATCGAGGAGTCGAACAGGAACAGCGTCTGTTTTTCTGCCTACGCCGATGCTCGGCGTGCCCGAGATGCTGATCGAGCAGCCTTCGTGCTCGGTGTTGCTGATACCGCCGGTCCAACCGACCTCGGAGGCTTTGACGATCCCGCCGCTTTCGGCGAGCTTGATCTCCACGGCGGCCGGAATGTGCTGCGGCGGTGCCGCTCGATCGTGCGCGATGACGCTCGCCGTGGCGAAGAGGGTTCCTTCGTTGGGGCCTTCGGCGGGTTCGTGCTCGAAGGCCATCCCGGCCCCTTCGGCGGGTTCGGCAAACCGGAAATTCGATCAGGTTCTGCAGCGGGTTGTTGAAGCGCAGGACAAGCTTCGGCGCTTCGCCCGAGACAAAGCCCGCGGGGATTTCCCACAGGTCCGACTGGAGCTCGACGAGGATCCTGCCCCCGGGGGTGGCGACCGGAGAGGTCGGCGTCGCGCCGACCGAAGCGCCTTCTTCGTCGGTGCAGGCGGGAGTGCCTTCGCCTTCAAAGCATTCGGTCGTGTCGACCCAGCGCGCTCCGAGCGTGCCGTTGGAATGGACG
Source organism: uncultured Solirubrobacteraceae bacterium (assembly GCA_963819435.1). Classification (GTDB taxonomy): domain Bacteria; phylum Actinomycetota; class Thermoleophilia; order Solirubrobacterales; family Solirubrobacteraceae; genus Palsa-744. The sequence goes on from CAWFWA010000003.1 coordinate 139,167, forward strand.
CGCTGCACGGCGACGAGCCGTTCTTCGCCGCCCTTGTCTTCCTGGCCGAGGATGATCACGTCTCCGGTTTTCGGGTCGAGCGGTGAGTCCGGCCGGTTCCAGCAGCGCCGATTCGGTGGGTTTCCCACGGCTTCTGACTGCGCGTGAAGGACGCTCTCGCTGGCCAGGACGCCTCCGGCACACCTTCGGCCGGAACGAGCTCTTTGCCCGTCGGTGCCGTCGAGAACGCGTAGAGGATGCCCGCCGCGGGTTCTTCGGTGTCGACGAGTCCCGCCTTCTTCTTCGCCGGCTCGTTCATAGACGATCAGCGCATACACCCGTTTGAGCGCAGGATCCACCGCGATGCCCTCCATCCCGATGATCCGTTCGGATTCTTTCGGGAACTTCTCGGTGACCGATGCGACGGCGCCCCCGCAGAGGTGAACTTCTGGATCCGAAATTCGCCTTCTTTGGGTTCGTCGCCGACGTACACGGTGTTTCCATCGGAAACGTCTACGCCCGAGCGCGTGAACGGCGTGTGAAGGAGTGAACGTCCCGAGCGTCTTCCCATTTTTCCCAAACCGTTTGAGTTCCCCATATGGTGCCGCGCTCGCGGTCGCCGCTGCAAGACCAGCAAGCGCAATGGCGCACACCGCAGCCACGAGTCAAGGTCGCATCCAAGCTGATCCGTCTGTGGCATGGAACTCCAGTCCTTCGGGGTCAGGGAATGTCAATCTCCACACCAAACATGGGGGGCGCAATGGCCTTCACCACTTCATTACATGGCGTCCAGGCAGTTCCCCGCAGAGAGCCGCAATATCGCAATGTGTAAGGTTTGTGAAGGTGCTGTGAACCCGGATCGCGGCGGCGACTCACCATGGGCGACGGCGGCGAGGGCGCATCCTCTGCTGCGTACGCATCGTCGAGATCGTCGCCGGGGCGATCTGCACATCGCGCCTGCCTCCTCCCGGCCGGCGGCGAAGCGAGACCCCGGCGATCGCGGCGATCAGCACGATCCCGAGGATGTAGGGGCTCAGCGGCTCGTGTTCGTTGGGCCGGTAGGCGACCGCCTGGTTGCTGACCTGCTCGGTTGCTTCCTCCTGCTCCTCTTCCTTTTCGGCCGCCTCGACCGGCGACGTGACCGCCGAGGTGCCGCTCGGCGGTGTGGGGCGTGCCGGCGTCGGCACGGGCGGCGGCACGAACGCGAGAACCGGTGAGCCGAGCGCCGGCGGCAGGAAGAACGTCTTCGCCAGGGCCGGGGTGCACGGCGGCCGCCGGGGCGGGCGACTGCCGGTGCAGGCGGGACGGGCACCAGCGGTGGCGGGCCGACGCGGGCGCGGGACCGGCGGGCGCCGGCGCCGGCGCCGGCGCCGGCGCGGCGGTAGCGTGCGGACTGCTGGGCGGGCTGTTCTTTGAGCGTGCACCGTGCCGCAGGGTCGGCGCACGCTGCCGGGCTGCACGGTCACCGGCAGCGACGAGGACAGGCCGCCGGCGCGTGATCGTGACGATCGTCGTCCCGGCGTTGAAGGCGCAGAACAGGCCCGAGTTCGGGTCGGGGACGGTTCTTCGTGTTCGAGCAGCAGCGTTGGCTGGGTTGCCCGCCACGGCGAAGTTCTGCTTGACGAAGTCCCCGATGTCCGGCCGCGAGGAGCTGAACTGTATTCGGGCAACAGCCCGTGCGAGCACGCCGTGCCGATGCAGTTGGAGGGGATCGGGATGTACGGGATCCGTTTCCAGGCTGAGGCTGTTGTTCAGCGCGCGGTTGCCCGCACGGACGCGGCGCGCGAGCGCCTGGAAATGCGCCGCCTGGCTGCGATGCAGCAGCGTGCCTTCCTCGGCTTCCAGCGCGAGTTCGCCGATGTTCGGGATCAGCCGCGCCGTGACGCGCACGCGGTTGGCCGGGCAGAGGTTCTTGAAATGGACTTCGGCCAGCAGGAAGCCCGCTGGCGCCGAGGAAGTCGCCGGTGCTCTCCTTGACGAAGTTCACATAGCCGAGCGTGCCGGAGCCGAAGCTCCGGGACATTGCGGCGCGCCGATGAGCGGCCCGTGCACGTTTTCTTCGGGCGAGTCGAAGAAGTACGCGGAGGCGCCGTCCTCCTGGAGCACTCGCGGCGACGCGCGATCGCCGGCGGGTCGCCGGCCGCGATCTGCGCGTTCAGGTCGGCGTTGCCGACGACGATCGCCGGCTCGCCTGGGCGCTTGGCCGCGAGCAGCTCGCTCTGCGAGCCACTGCCGCTGCGTGACGCGGACATCGCGCGCTGTCGTCGAGCACGATCACGCGCACGGTGCCCGCGGGGCCGTTCGAGTCCATCGCGTAGTAGGCCTGGCACGCCGCGCTGCAATTCGCATGTCTTCCCGGCGCGATCGGCGGGACCATCGCGCCGGCCGGAGCCCTTGCCGAACGGCGCCGGAAAGCCCGCGAAGGCCTGCGTCGAACGAGCGACTCGCCTGCGCCGCCGGCGAGATCGCTCGGTGAGGCGCGGCGTAGGCGGGGATCGTGGCTGCGAGCAGCCGGCGTAGCGCGCAGCTCGCGCGCGTAGGGGATCGGCAGCGTCGGCGGGCCCGGCCGTTTCGCCGCTCGGTGACGCGCGGGCCCGTGTAGAGGAACGCGCGCACGCCGGCGATCTGCCGGCTCGCGCGAGCGCCGCCGACAGCCACGGTCGGGCCCGAGGCGCGCGTTGGCGCGGTCGGCGCAGGGCGCTGCGCACTGCGCGCCGCCGCCGATCGCGAACGTCGCGTCGCCGGCTTCGGTCGGGACGTGCGCGCTGCCGACGCCCGGCGGGCGTCGACGCCGTCGGCGGGATAGCGCTCGATGTCGGCCGTGTCGAGCATGCCTTCGTGTTCGGTTTCGACGAAGCCGCCGACCGCCCAGCCCTGCGGTGCCTGCTCGCGGTCGATCAGCACCGCCGAGATCGGGATCGGGCTGATAGGGCGTGTCCCAGTGCGTGGTAGTCGCCCGGCGGTTCGCGCGCGTTGTTGAGTTCGTGCTCCTCGTCGCTCCAGCCGCCGGCGGTCTGGCGCAGCACGCCGCTTTCGGCGTTCGCTTCCAGCGGGTAGGGCTCGATCAGGATCGGCGGGAAGCCGCGGCGGCGAGGGCGTTTCGCTTTCGACGGTGTAGGTGTTCAGCGCGCGTGCCCGAGGCGATCGCGCGCAGAGCGCCGCCTTCGCGAAACAGCGCGAGCGAGCCCGGCTCGCGCCCGCCCGGGCAGCGGCGTCGGCGTCGCCTGCCAGCTCGCGCCGGGCCGCGCTTGCGCTCGAACAGGTCTGCGCGGTTCGCTGACCCGAGGCGGCGAACGCGGCGCCGCCGTCGGGCAGGCCGGCGACGGCCTCCGGGACGTTGGCGCCCGAGCGCCGCGGCGGCGCCTTGCGTCGACGTGCCAGCCGGAGCCGTTGTTGACCAGCAGCCCGCCACGTAGCGGTTGCGCGACGGATCGGGCAGCTGCGATAGGCGACGATCGCCTCCGAGCCGGCGAAGGCGATCGAGGTGAAGTTCGCGCCCGCCACCTGCGGTGGCAGCGGTTCCTGCGTCCAGGTCTTGCCGTAGCCGAGCAGCACGCCGCCCTGCCCGACGGCGTAGCCGCGGTCCGGATTGGTCGGATCGAAGGCGATCCCGAGCAGGTTGCCGCGGAAGTTGAACGGCGTCGCCGGGTCTTGTTCCCACAGGCCGGTTTCGCCGCGCCACAGCCACATCTGCTCCTTCGTCGCCGACCGCGTAGGCGCGCGATCGGCGTCGGCCAGGCGACCGACCGCAGCACGCGGCTTGGCGCGCCTGCCGCCGGTCGCCGAGCAGGCTTTCCGGCAGCCAGCCCTTGCCGGGCTTGTAGCGCGCGACCTCGCCCAGGTCGCCGACGGCGAGCGCTTCGCTGGAGAGCGAGCCGACCGGCAGCGCCCGGCTGCGGGCGCGACGGCCACGCAGCGCGTGGCGGAAGGACACCGGCCACGGCGCAAGACGGTCGGCGATGCGGTTCGAGTCGTCAGGTGCACGGGCAGCGCTGCCTGACCGAGCCAACCCTCGCGCGGTTCGGAGAACGCGGCGCCGTAGGTGCCGCCGACGTCGTTCGGGGCGCGCCGCGCGCCGAGCGCGAGCACGCGCGTGAACGAGTCGCCGTCCAGACGCAGGCTGACGCCTTCGGCGCAGGCCGGTGATCACGCGTTGGCCGAACGGCGTCGACGAGTCCGCCCAGGCGAAGCTGCGCGACGGCCCGGTCGGCAGATCCTTCGGGCAGCTCGTGTTAGCAGCCGGCGCACCGACTCGGCGCGTGCACCAGCTGCGTGATCGAGGCCGACTTCGTGGCCGCCGTCGCCCTGTTCCTTCGGCTTGAAGAAGAGCGTCGTCGAGACTGACGCGTCGGTGCGCTGACCGTCGATCCACACGCCTGTCGCCGGTCGACCGTGAGGACTGCAGACGGATGTTCGGCGCGCCCGGGTCGGCGAACGGCTCGCTCACCGCCGTGCGGGTCAACGGTAAGCGCTTCGCCGGGTTTGCCCCCGGGTCGGGCGCGACCGGCTGCCAGGTCGCGCGCTTCGCCCGCTTAGCGCTGGCGCGCGGAACAGCGCGATCGCCGCCCGGAGCTGAGTTCGCCCAGCAGCCAGGCGTTGCGTCGGCGGGCTGGCGCCGATCGCCGAGCACGCGGAAGTCGCCGCTGCTCGATTCCGGGCACTTCGATCGGCTCGCTCGCCCATGTTTCGCCGTTCCAGTGCAGGACCGTGTTTTCGACCGCGCCGTGCTGACGGGCACGACGAGCGCCCCTGCGTGCCCGCCCGATTCGTCGAGCGCCGCGATCAGCGGCGCGCGGCGGTCGCCGAGAACAGCTGCCGCCTGCGTTGAGCAGCGCGTCTTCGCCTTCCGCTCGGGACCGGCGCGGTTTCCGGAAGCTCCGCCCGGGTTGCGCACGAGCACGGCCTGGCGCGCTGGCGCCGGCCTGTCCGGAACGTTGCCGACGAGCACCCCGCTGCCCGCGCGTCATCTGCCCGCCAGCGGGCTCGGTGCGTTGCAGCCGGTCGGCTGGTCGAGCGCGAAGCCGGCACAGCGGCTGACCGGCTGGTGTTGAGGCCCGGGCCGAGCGACCAGCCCGGCGCCGTCGTGTAGCGGACGACGGTCGACTGTCTCCGCCGCGCTGCCCGATTCCCCAGGTCTCGTCGGCCGCCTCCGCCGGCGAGGAGCCGATCAAGGTGACCGCAGCGAGGCGGGCACCGAGTCGTCGGTCTGCGCCGTCGGTTCGCCTTCGCTCGGCGGCGCCCGACGCGCTGCCGCCGCACGCCGGGCCCGGAATGCCCGACGACGGCGAGCATCGAGCAGCGCCGGCGATGAAGAGCACGGCCGAGGCCGCCGACCGGCGGCGCCGGCGCCGGCGGGCGCTTGCTCAACGCGGCGATCCCCGGAACGGTCGGCAACCGACGGGGAGCCCCGAGAGCGATGGGATGTCTGTCAGCAATACGGCGTCGGTGCTGACGGCGTTCGTTCCCGGCGAGCGCGTCGAGACGGTCGGCAGCGGCGCCAGAGCGTGCGTCTGCAGGTCGAGCTTCGTCGGCCAGCGGCGGAGGTTGAGCGCCAGCAGGATCTTTCGATTTCCGGCCGCGAACGTCTTCGTCGGCGTGCTCGCCACGACCTGCCCTTCCGCTTGGCGATCAGCCGCACTGTCGCCTTCACGGCCAGATGGAAGCTCAGTTCCAGGGTCGTGCGGTGCAGCAGCTGCGTGTGGATGTTCGAGAGCAGCGGCACGCTGACACGCGTTTCGCGGCGGCCGCCAGCGATTCGACCAGCGCCGGTTTCGGCCGCCGACTGTCGACCGGGCAGGCCGGAGTCGTCCGCCGGCGGCGCGTCGGGCTGGACCTGCGGCAGGCTTTCATCGGTCGGACGTTCGGTGATCAGGCCCGAGAAGGCGCGGATCAGCGTCTTCGGGTTCGTTGCGCCTTCGGCGTGAGGTGAAACATCCAGCCCTGCGTCGTCACCAGCCAGCAGTCGTGCGAACGCGGGGCAGCTGATCTTCGTGGCAGCGCCCTTCGGCCCGATGCCTTCGGCGGTTTCCTGCGCGTCGGAAGCGTCTGCGTCTCTGACGTTCGCCATCGGCAGTCGATGTGCGCGACCGCGCTGACGCAATCGGGCTCGGGTTTCGCGCGTCGGCCTGCGAGTCGAGCGCAACCCATGCGTCATCCGTGCCCGGCTCGGCTGCGAGCGAGTTGACGACGTCTTCGGCGAACGGCGCCGGCCTCCGGGTCGCTGCGGGGTCCGAGCACCTGGCGACCATTGGCCCGCTGCGTAGCGAGCGACCGGTCAGCGCGCCGGCGGTCGGAGCCTTCGGGCCGTTCGCGCACCGGGCCCGGCCGCGGCCCACAGAGCGTCTTCGTCGGCCCACAGGCGCAGGAAGCTGAGCGCGCCGGGGAACTCGCCGTCGCGGAGTAGACGGCGGCGCGCCGAGGCACCGATTCGAACGGCGGCGTGACGCCCGCCGGATAGATCTCGTGCAGGGCCGACGGACAGCGGCGATTCGTCTTCGGCGTCGCAGGTCGCCTGCGGAGAGCGCACGCTCTCGTAGCAGGTGGCCTTCGAACAGGCGCATGTCCTCGACGGCGTGCCCTTGCGGGTCGGTTCGGCGGTCAGCGTGCTGCCGTTCCAGTGCAGGTGGAACGCTTCGCCGGCCTGCGGCTTCGGCAGCGGGTCGCCGCCGAACCAGCAGTCGCTTGGCGAGATGCAGCCGGCTGCGTGCATCGGCTGGTAGGAGCTCGCCTGGAACGCCGGCGAGCCGTAGGAGCCGACGACGTCGCCGGCGGCGAAGTGGCAGAGCGTGTTGTCTTCGATCGGCGCCGGGCGATTGGTCTTCGGGATCGGTGGCCTGCCCGGGCCGTCCGTCGGAGATCGTCCAGAATTCGTCGGGTCCCGCCCAGGCGATGCGCCCGTCGGTCGCTCCGCAGACCGTCGAGAGCTCGTGCCAGTCCTGGCCGTTGTACGCCCACAGCCCGGGCGGGATCGTGCTGCCGTTGCCCGGCGGTGATCAGCAGCCCGCGGTTGGGCGCCCAGAACTCGATGTCGCCGACGTTGCCGAGACCGATCGGAGTGGTCGGCCGGCGGCACGCCGACCGGCGGTGCGGGCGGCTGCGGCTGTTCCAGGCGCCACGCGACACCTTCCGCCGCGCTTCGCCGCCGGGACCGCGCCCGCCGAAGGCCGCGCCGATCACGAGCAGGACCGCCAGAAGCGCGACGCCGAGCGAGCATGCCCGATCGCCGCGGCGCGCTCATCGGTGCCCTCCGCTCGGACGTGTGCTGCTTGGCGTTCCGCGCGCGCTTCTTCGCTCGCTTGTGTGCGCACGGAAGGTGACTGGAGCTTCTGACGCAGCGTCGGGTGGTGCGGCTGCCGCGAAGCGTGACGCTCGACGGTGCCGGCAGCCCTCGGCGCCTGCCGGCGAGCGCGCGGAGCTTGCGAGCGAGCGACAGCGTCAGCGTCAGCAGCTGCGCGCGCGCGGCTGCACCGCGAGCGTCTGCGCGCGTCGCGACGTCTGCGCGTCGCGAGCTCGTGCTGCATCCGCCCGTGACGCGTGAGTGCGCACCGCGCACTTCGCGCGCTGGCGCCTGGCGTCACGGTGCCGGCGCCCGGCACGGTCGACGTAGAGCAGCACGCTGCCGTCGGCGCGCGAGCGGGCGGTACGCCCGAGTCCGCCAAGCCGGCGCGACGCCGGCGCCGGCGGCGCGGCGGAGATCGACTGCGGCGTCGGCGCGGCGCTGAAGATCACGCGCGAGACGACGAAGGCGTCGCTGCCGTCGAAGCCTTCGCTGCCCAGCGGCGGCGTGTTGCCGTCGCCGAAGACGAGGTTCGAGGCCGTCGAGGAGAAGGCGAGCGTGCTCGCCGTCGTCGGAGAACGACGGCGACAGCGCGCCGTCGCCCGATGGCGTGTACGGGTCTTGGTCCGGCCGGACACGGTGCGTGCGGGTGTTCGCTCGGGCCGCCTTCGAAGCCGCCGGTGACGCGCGTCAGCGTGTCGTCGGCGAGGTCGACGTCGAACAGTTCGAGCATCCCCGCGACGCCGCCGGCGCGCTGACGTAGGCCGGCGAGCCGAGCGGGAAGACGGTGCGCTGCGTCGTGAACGCGACTGCTGCCGTCGGGGGAGATCCCGACGTCCTCGATCGGGCCGTTCTCGGCGACGTTCTGCTGATCGCCGCTGGCGAGCTCGGTCAGCGGGCGCAGCGCCTGCGCCGCGGGTCAGCCCGGCGTGCATGTCGGCGAGGTAGAGGTCGCTGTTGGGTTCGCTCGCCGCCGGGGCCCTGCGACGCGACGAGCGGCGCGTTGGCCAGGAACGCGACCGTGTAGCCGTCGCGCGCTGAGCCGCGGCACGGGATCGCCGCCGCCGCCTCGCCAGACTCCCGAGCGTCGCCTTCCTGCGTGGCGGCGAACGGCCCCTGGCAGGGATCGGCCAGCGAGGCTGTCGCCGGCAAGGCTCGTCTCGCCGCTGGCGGCGCAGGCCGGGTCTGCCGGGTCCGAGCCGCCGGTGATCCGCCGCGTCGGCGCCGTCGGACCGTCGGCGATGCGCCGCCACAGCGGCTCGGTGTATTGGTCGAGCGGCGTTTCGCCGGCGAGCAGCTGCGCCTGCTCGGCGATGTTGACGCCCATCCACGCGACGGTCGAGCCGTCGGCGCTGATCGAGGCGCCGACCACCGACGGCGGTTCGTAGGGCTGCGGGCGCGGTGAAGATCGGCGGCGCCGCCGACGCCGCGTAGACCGCGCCGTAGACGCGTTCGCTTCCTGGCGCCGAGACCGGCTGACCGCGGCAGCGGCTGCCCGGTCGCCGGGTTCTCCGCGACGCTGACGAGTTCCGTGTCGTGCCGGTGTCGAGGTCGCGCACGGCGACCTGCAGCGCGGGCGTGCTCGGGCCCGGCGAGGTTCGAGATCGCGGTCGTCACGAACGCGACCTTGCGCCGTCGGCGCTGATCGCCGAGCGCCCGGCCGCCAGCGAGCCGTAGCGCGGTTTCTTCGTCTTCGATCCTGATTTGCCGGTCGGTTCGTAGGTCAGCCCTGCGCTCGAGCCGTCGACGGCCGAGACGCGAGTGCGTACGGCGCCCGGTTCGCCCGGTGCGGCCAGGTCCATGTCGCGCACGTAGACGTCCGGGCCGGGGTTGGTGTCGTCGCGCGGATCCAGCGTGCGCGTCGTCGTGAAGCTGACGTAGCGACCGTCGTCGCTGATCGACGGCAGCTCGCGTCGGGTGCGCTGATCGCCGGTTCCGGCGTCTTCGCCGCGACGCGAGTACGGCACCGGTCTGCAGGTCGCGCCGCCAGACGCCGGTGCGCCCGCCGTAGGAGCCGTCGAAGACGACGTAGCGCCCGTTGCCCGAGATCGCCGGGTCGTGCGCGTAGTCGGCCTGCTGGTTGCCGGCAGCCGGGATCGCGCTGACGAGGCGAGCGAGATCGGCCCGAACACGTCGGCGCTGCGCGGCGACCGGCGCGAGCGCGCGAGCCGCAAGCGAGCGCAGGCGATGCACGAGCCGCAGCAGCGTTCGGCGCGCCCTCATCGGACGCTCACCAGCTTGCGGACGGTCGCCTTGTTGCCGAGCTTGTCGCTCACCTGCACGACGACCTGGTAGACGCCGGCGCGGGCGTAGCGGTGGCGCAGCGCTTGTGCCCGCCGGCGCTGCGCGCCGTCGCCGAAGCTGACGCTCGATCGCTTCGGCGCGAGGCCCGAGTTCGGGTCGCTGACGCGCACGTCACGCCGTGGCGCCGTGGCGCGCGTGATCTTGACGGTCGGCGAGCCGCCGTCGATCGCGGAGCGTCGAGGGCGGCGTCAGCGTCGACTGCCCGAAGATGTCGGTCGCCAGCACCTGCAGCTGGTGGCGTGCCGCTGGCGAGCCCGCGCGGGTCGATCGCGAAGCGAGAGCGCCCGGCGGGGTCGGCTAGCCGGCGGCCGTCGAGCACGACCGTGTAGCGCAGCGGGCCGTTGGCGCTTTCGGCCGGCAGCCAGGAGACGACGCCTGCGCGGGCTTGATCCACTTTTCGGCACCGTCACGACGAAGCGCACCGGCGGCGCGGTGACCTGCGCGGCGACGATCGCGGCGTCGCCGAACGGGCCCTGCCGGAAGGCGACGAGGCCGTCGCCGAGCCCCGAGCGCCCGACCGCGAGTTCGCCGACGGTCCCGCCCGCGCCGCCGCTGACCAGACCCGTCTGCACGCCGCCGTCGGGGAAGTCCTCGCGCACCGCGACGACCGGCCGGCCGCCGGCGTCGACGCTCGGCCACGCCGAGATGCCGCCGCCGGCCTGGTTCATCACGCTCGCCGAGAACGGTTCGGCGCCCGGCGAACGGCGGGCCGAGCGAGAGCGCGCCGACGAGGCCGCGGTCGGTGCCCTCGATCACGCGCGGCGTGCCGTTGGCGTCGTACAGCAGGCGCAGATCCTGCTTTTCGTCGATGTCGATGCTCGGCGGCCCGACCGTCGCCGCCGCTGCCGCCGGGCACCGCCGAGTCGGCGACGCTCGCGCCTGCGAACTCGGCGCCGCTCGGCCGATTCGCCGTCGGGCAGCGTGTTGAGGAAGATCCGCGGGCCCGGCAGCGGCGAGCCCGGCCCGGCGACCTGCCGGTAGGCGACCTCGGCTTGGCCGAGGCGCGAGATCGAGACGCTCGGCGCGTCGGCGTCGTCGCCGATCGGCGCGCCGCCGAGGCTGGTGGCGCTGACCGGCAGCACGTAGTCGAGCGTCGCGCCGAAGATCCGCCGCGCCCAGATCCGCGCGACGCCGTCGATGTCGGGCTCCTGCCAGACGACGATCGCCGTTGCCGGTCGGGCCGATCGCGATCTGCGGGGCGTTGGCCGCGGTCGGCGGGCGCATCGAGACGCCCGGGTCGCGGTTGATCGCGCCGAGCGACGACCAGCGTTCGCCGTCGAAGTGCGCGACGCGCACTCCTCGACGACGTCGCCGGGGCGCAGCAGCGGGACGTTCGAGCGCTGGCCTTCTTCGCTGTTGACGACGCGGTAGACGACGTCGGCCTGCCCGGTCGAGCTCATCGCCAGCGCCGGGCTGGTGCCGGTGCCTGCGCGGATGTCGGGGTCGACGATCATCGGCGGGCCGAACGCTGCCGCGCCGGGCCCGAGCGTCGAGCTCGAGCAGCTCGTCGACCGGGTGTGCCGTTCTCGGTCGCGAACGGCGTCGCCCAGACGACGACGAGCTCGCCGCCGTCGGCCGCGCCGATCCGCGGCCAGCTGGCGGCGAACGGCTGCTTCGCTGTCGACGCGGATCGGCGCGAGCCAGTGACCTTCGGCGTAGCGAGCGACGAACACGTGCGCGACGCCGTCGACGCGCTTGAGGTAGACGACGCCCGCCGGTGCCGTCTTCGGCCATCGCGACGCCGCCGAAGCCGACGATGTCCTCGCTCGGACCGTCGATCGTGGTCGCCGGCAGGATCACGGCGCCGGCCGGCGCGCGTCCGCGCGAAGCGCGAGCGCGACGCAGCGCGAGCGGCGAGCGGCACGATCCGCCAGCGGCGCGGCGCGCGATCGCAGGGAGTCGACGTGACGTCGGCCCTCACGGGTCGCCCTCAGGATTCGGCTTTGTTCAGCGCGCCCGGCGACTTGTTGAAGGCGCAGCGGAAGTTCTCGGGCTGTCGCGACCGGCTCGGAGCCGGCGAAGCCGCCCTTCTTGCCGTTGCTGTAGACGGTCACGTACTGCAGCGATCGCGGCAGCGGGTTGGCGGGCAGCGGGATCGGGTTCGCCTGGCCCTGGCGCGGGTTGCCGGTCGCGCCTTCGCTGACGCCCTCCGAGCCGGCGGCGGCGGAGCCGGCGTCGGTCGTCACGAGCGTCGAGCTCATCTCGCGCTGGTCGTTGAGCCCGCGGCTCGGGTCGAGCGACGGTCGCGGTCAGCGGCGAGTCGTGGATCGTCGACTCGAGCTCGCACGCGGTTGGCCGCGCCGAGCAGCTGCGCGGCGCGTCGGCAGCCAGCCGCCTTCGGCCTCGCATGCTTTGCGCGGCGCAGATGTAGTTGTTCTGGCCGACCTGGGTGTTCGTCAGCGGATAGGGCGCGCTGTCCAGGCACCACGTGCCGAGGTCGACGGTCGCCGGCGGGCAGGTGCCGGTCGAGCTGCGCGGCGGTTTTGCCGCCGATGCGGGTCGCGTTGCTGACCGTCGGGATCGCGGCGGCCGGGAACTTGCGGTTCTTGCCGAGCAGCAGCACGCCGCCGGCGTGGGGCTTGGTGCTGACGGATGCCCGGCGACGGCGCTGACGACCGCGCGGCGGGCGGCGTCGGCGAGCCCGGTCGTCGAGAAGCACGAGCGCGACCAGCGCGACGATCAGCGCCGGCGAGGGCAGCCGCCGTCGCGCGCGAGCCCGAACCTCGCCTGGCTCACGTCGCGTCCTTGGGTCGCGCGCGGCGAAGCGCGGCGGCGCCGCGCGGCGCACGTCGCGCAGCTCCTCGAGCGTCGATCTCGCTGGACGGTCGAGAGCACCGCGTCGAGCGCGACGCCCGAGAGCGTCTCCTGCTCGAGCAGCGCGGTCGCCGTCTCCTCGACGGTGCTCCAGTTGCGGTCGAGGACGTCGCGGCGCGCGCCTCGGCGTCGCCGACGAGGCGCTCGACCTCGTTGTCGATCAGGTTGAGCGTCTCCGGGGCCGACCGAGCCGAGGTCCTGCAGCGAGGCGCCGAGGAACACCTCGCCGCCCTTCTCGCCGATCGTCACAGGCCCCAGCGCCTCGGACATGCCGAACGAGGTGACCATGCTGCGCGCGAGCGAGGTCGCGGCGTGCAGGTCGTCGTTGACGCTCGTCGAGAGTGTGGCCGAAGGCGATCCGCTCGCCCGCGAGGCCGGCGGTGATCACGATCAGCTGGCTCTGCAGGTCGTGCTCGGTCATGATCATCTGGTCGCGGTCGGTGAGCATGTGCGCGGCCGTGCCGAGCTGGCGCCCGCGGGCGACGATCGAGAGCTTGCGCGTCGAGGTCGTGTGCCCGAGCGCATCGGTCACGACCGCGTGAGAGGCCTCGTGGATCGAGATCAGCCAGCGCTCCTGCTCGGTGAGGATGTGCTTTTTGGCGGGGCCGGCGACGACGCGGTCGATCGCCTCCTCGAGCGTCGCCTGGTCGATCTGCCCGCGGCCGTCGCGAACGCTCAGCAGCGCCGCCTCGTTGATCACGTTCGCGAGCTCGGCGCCGCTGAAGCCGGGCGTCTGGCGCGCGACCTCCTCGAGCGAGGCGTCCGGCGCGAGCGGGCGCTTGCCGCCGTGCAGGCGCAGGATCTCCAGGCGCCCGTGCACGTCGGGCACGTCGACGACGACCTGGCGGTCGAAGCGGCCCGGGCGCAGCAGCGCCGGGTCGAGGATGTCGGGGCGGTTGGTGGCGCCCATCACGACGAGGCCGCCGTCGCCGGCGAAGCCGTCCATCTCGACGAGGATCTGGTTGAGCGTCTGCTCGCGCTCGTCGTTGCCCTGCCCGATGCCGGCGCCACGCTTGCGCCCGGCGGCGTCGAGCTCGTCGATGAAGATGATCGCCGGCGCGGTCTTGCGCGCCTTGCGGAACAGGTCGCGCACGCGGGCCGCGCCGACGCCGACGAGCGACTCGACGAAGTCCGAGCCCGAGATCGAGAAGAACGACGCGTCGGCTTCGCCGGCGACCGCCTTCGCGAGCAGCGTCTTGCCGGTGCCCGGAGGCCCGACGAGCAGCACGCCCTTCGGCGCCGCGGCACCGACGGCGAGATACTTGCTCGGGTCGGCGAGGTAGTCGCGGATCTCCCTGAGCTCGGCCAGCGCCTCGCCGGCGCCGGCGACGTCGGCGAAGGTGATCGCTTCGCGTCGTGCCCTTGCCCTTCTTGCGGCCTTTGCCGGTGAACTCGGAGAAGCCGGCGAGCCCGCCGGCGCGCGCCGTCGCCGCCGAGCCGCATGAAGAGCGAGAACAGGCAGACGAGCAGCAGGATCGGGATCAGGAACTGCACGACGATCGCCTTCGTCGGCTTGCCCGACTGCTGGTCGACGGGCACGATCGCGCCGCTCGCGCCGAGTTCGTCGGCGAGCTGCTGGGTCTGCGCGCCGGAGGCCGGGTAGGCGGCCCACAGCTGCTGCCCGGCGGGCTGACCGGCGTCGGTCACGCCGCTTGCCGGTGCCGCCGTTGCTGCGTTGCTGCCCGTCGGCGCTTGACGCCGGCGCGCGTGCCGGTCGTCGTGAGCTCGACGCGGCTGTCGTGGTCGAGCAGCGTCGCGCTCGCGATTTCGTGGTGCTTGGCCAGCTTCTGCACCGTGCTGAGCGGGACCTGGCTGCCCGGAGCTGCTCGGCTTGATCGCCCCGAGCAGGGTCGCGAACGCGATCGCGAGGCCGATCGAGGCGACAGCAGGAACAGCGCCAGCGGGTCGCGGAGCGCGATCCGCCGGGCGGTCTGCGCGAACTCGGCGAGCTCGACGAGCACCGGGTTGCGGCGCTGCGCGAGGCCGGAGCGCACGCGCTTTCGCGGCGGCCGGCGAGCGCGCCGTTGGCCGTGCCCGGCGGCGGCGGGCGTGGCGCGGGGGGCTGTGGTCGTCGGTCGTGAGTGGTCGTCGGTCATGAGCGGCGGGCGTGGTCGAGTGCATGGCCGAGGCGCGCGGGCGCACAGAAGCGCGCCCCCGAGCGGCAACGGTCGCCAGCGTCACACGCGCCAGACGCGAAAAGCAATGGCGTTCACAAAAACGACACACATGGACGCGCGGCCACAAGACGTTCACAAAGTGGTGTACAACGACACTGCCCGCTTCCGAGACGTTCACAAAAACGACACACCAGCGCAACGCCGAACACGACACTCTTCGCTCGCGGCGACGCCGGCGCGCGCACCGAATCGATCGCATGCAGCGAGCTGTTACCGCCGCCAGACGACTTCGCACTGCCGCTCGACGACCACACCCTCCGAACACAAAGGAGCACCTACCGTGCGCGCGCACCGCACCCTCATCGTCTTCGCTGATCCTCACGCTCGCGCTCGTCGTGCCCGGCGGCGCGCTCGGCAAGCGCCTGATCCTCGACGGCTCGACCTCGATGCTGCCGCTGGTACAGAAACTCGCCACCGCCTACCACAAGGCCTACCCGAAGATCCCGGCGCCGAAAGTCGGCGGCGGCCAGACGGCGATCGGCATCACCGATGCGGCCAGCGGCCGAGTCGACATCGGCGACGCTTCGCGCGACCCGATCCCGGGCGTCGACCCGCAAAGGCCTCGTCTTCACGAAGGTCGCCCGCGACGGCGTGTGCGTGATCACGAACACCGAGAACCCCGTCGACGAACCTGTCCCAGCAAACGGTCACCGGCATCTTCACGGGCGCGATCCGCGACTGGAGCAAGGTCCCGGGCGCGCAGGTCACCGGGCCGATCGACCTGTTCGACCGCGACGGCGCCTCGGGTACGCAGGACGCCTTCCAGAACATCTTCCTCGGCGAAAACCTGAAGATCTCCCCGAGCGCGACGCCGGAGAGCTCCGAGGGTCTCGAGGAGAACGCGGTCGCGCGGCGACAAACAGCGCGATCGGCTTCGTGTCCTTCGCCGCGACGATCAACGGCGGCGTCCAACACGGTCGGCTACCAGGGCATCCCCTGCACGCTGCGCAACGCCAAGTCCGGCCAGTACGGCGGCGTGCGTAACTTCTGGTTCGTCACGAAGGGCGCCCCGAAAGGCGAAGCGGCAAGTTCATCGCCTGGGTCACGAAGCCCGGCAACAAGACGGTCCGCTCGATCGTCAGCTCCGAGCTGGATCGCGATCCACTGAACGAGGCGCCGCGCGGCCCGCACCTCCGTCAGCGCCGGCGGGCGCCGGCAGGACGCGACCAGCGCGCCGAGCGAATGCTCGGCGCGCTGGCGCATGCCGTGCTCGTGCTGATCGGCGCGATGCGTCGTGACGGTGTTCGTCAAGGCATGGCCGTCCTTCTCACACAACGGCCTGAGCTGGTTCGGCTCCGGCGGCGACGTCGACACGCAGCTGCGTGCGATGCAGGAAGTCACGCCGCTGGCCGGCCACTCGATCTACTACTTCCGCGCCTGGCCGCTGATCTGGGGCACGCTGCTCACGACCGGTGCTGGCCGTCGCTGATCGCGCTCGTCGTCTCGACGCTCGCAGCGATCTTCCTGACCGAGTTCGCGCCGGCGCCGGTGCGGCGCACGCTCGACCCGGTGATCCGGCTGCTCGCGGCGTGCCGTCGGTCGTCTACGGGCTGATCGGCATCCTCGCGATCGCGCCGTACATCAACGAACACCTGATCAGCCAACTCGCGCAAGGCCTCGGTCTGCTACGTCGTGCAGCTCAACGGCGCCGACCTCGACGACCGCGACGGTGATCCTCGCCGTGATGATCACGCCGATCATGGTCGCGCTGATCGCCGACGCGCTGGCGGCGGTGCCGGCTCCTGGCGCGAGGGCTCGGCGGCGCTCGGCGTCAACCGCTGGCGCACGATCTGGCGCGTCTCGCTGCGCACCGCCCGCCCGGCGATCGTCGCCGCGACGGTGCTCGCGACGGCGCGCGCGCTCGGCGAGGCGATCATGCTCGCGATGGTCTCCGGCGGGCGCGGCTTCGCCGCCAACCCGCTCGACGGCCTCACGTTCCTGTTCGAGCCCGTGCGGCCGCTCGCGGCGACGATCGTGCAGAACGCCGACGGGCTGACGATCCCGCCGCTCGCGCACACGATCTATGCGATCGCCGCCGTGCTGCTGGTCTCGGCGGCGATGCTCTCGTTCGCCGGCTGGGCGGCCAAGCAGCCGCTCAAGCGCTACGGGATCCGCGCCTGATGGCCGCCGAACGCGCTCGGCCCCGCCGAGGCCGCCGCGCGCTGGCCCGCCGGCATCGCCCGCGCGCCAGCGCACCGACGGCGTGGCCGCTGATCGACCGGATCGGCTACTGGCTGTGCTGGGCGACCGGCGTCGTGCTGTGCCTGATCGCGCTCGGGATCGTCGCTGTTCATGCTCGTCAAGGGCATCTCCTACCTGCAGCCACGCGCTGTTCGTGCGAATCGCCCGCGCCGTCGACCGTCCAGAGCCAGAGCGGCGGCTTCCTCGATCCGATCGTCGGCACGCTGATCGTGACGGGCGATCGGGATCGCTGATCGCCGCGCCGATCGGCGTGGCGATGGCCGCGTGGCTGTCGGAGTACGGCAGGCCGCGCGGGCTCGCGCGCGCGGTCGAGTCGGCGATCGAGATGATCGCGCGGCGTGCCGAGCGTCGTGCTGGCGATCTTCGGCCTGCTCGTCTTCTCCAAGGCCGTTTCTCGGCTTCCTCTCCCAGCACGCCGCCAACGGCGCCGTGTACGGACGCTCCTTCTTCGCGGCGGGAGCGTGATGGCGGTGCTCGCGCTGCCGCTGATCGTCGGCGCGACCCGCGAGGCGCCTCGCGCAGGTCCCCGATCGAATGCGCGAGGCCTCCTACGCGCTGGGCAAGACCCGGGCGACGACTGCATCCGCCACGTGCTGCTGCCGGCGATCCGCCCGAGCATCGCCAGCGGGGTCGTGCTCGGCATGGGCCGGATCATCGGCGACACCGCGATCATCACGATCCTGCTCGGGCGTACGCTGAAGAACGCAGCCGTCGGCAGCGTGCCGCGTCATCGGCGCGCTGCGCGGCACCGGCTCGACGCTGACCAGCTACGTCTATGAAAACTCCCCCGCCGGCGAAGGCAACGCGCCGCAGAAGGCCTACGCCGCGGCCTTCGTGCTGTTGATGATCGTGCTCGCGCTGAACGCGCTCGTGACGCGCCTGACGGCGCGCCGAGCGAGCGCGTCGCGGCGCGCCGGCTCCGCGAGCGCGCTGCACGCGAGCCGGGAGGCCCGCATGGACCCGATGATGCCGCCGCCCGTGCGCCGGATCGCCGTCGACCGCGACCCGTTCGTCGCGCCCGCAGCCCGCGCCGCAACGGAGCGCTGGCCGCGCGCTCGACGCCGACTCGCGCGCGCGACGCGATCGCGCCGGAGCCCGCGACCGCGTGCGCGAGCGCATGCGCATCGAAGTCGGTGTGGCTGGCCTACGGCGAGAACTGGGTCGTGCGCGACGTCAGCCTGCCTGTGCGCCAGGGCGAGGTGCTGGCGCTGATCGGTGCGTCGGGCTCGGGCAAGACGACGCTGCTGCGCTCGCTCAATCGCCTCACCGAGGTGACGGCCGGCGCAGCGCGCAGCGGGCGCATCACGCTCGACGGCGAGGAGATCCACGAACTCGAGGTCAACGAGCTGCGCCGGCGCGTGTCGATGGTCTTCCAGCAGCCGAACCCGTTTCCGATGAGCATCTTCGACAACGTCGCCTACGCGCTCGCCGAGCATCCGACCGCACGGCCGCAGCGGCGCCGGCGCACGCCCGAGCTCGAAGCAGCCGCGGTCGACGCGCTGCGCCGCGCCGGGCTCTACGACGAGGTCTCGAGCGACCTCGATCGTCCCGCGCTGCGGCTGTCCGGCGGTCAGCAGCAGCGGCTGTGCATCGCGCGCGCGCTCGCGGCGGGGCCCGAGGTGCTGCTGCTCGACGAGCCCTGCTCGGCGCTGGATCCGATCTCCACGGCGACGATCGAGGAGCTGATCGTCGGCCTGCGCGAGAGCGTCGCGATCGTGATCGTCACGCACAACCTGCAGCAGGCGCTGCGCGTCGCCGACCACGTCGCCTTCATGCATCTCGGCGAGCTCGTCGAGTACGGCTCCGCCGAGCAGATCTTCGACCGCCCGGCCAAGCAGCGCACGCGAGACTACGTCGGCGGCGTGTTCGGGTGACACAGCGCTCGCGCAACGTGCGCGTGCACTTTGCGACGCTCGCCCTCCCCGCCTTGGCGCTCCTGACTCCTGCTGCAGCGGCTGTGAGACGACAGCGGAGAAGAGCGCGAAGCTGGAGAGGGCGGCCAAGCGAGTGGCGCAAGCCCGGCAGACCGGCCTGACGATCACACACCGCAGCACGATCGTCGATGTGACCGCCGCCTCGGTCGTTCGTGGCGCAGAAGGATCGGCGGCGGTCGTCACGTTGCGCAACAGCTCGCCCCAAGCGATACGCGACGTGCCGATCGCGATCTCGATGAAGGACGCGCATGGGACGTCTGTGTATGCCAACGACACTCCGGGGCTGGCGACAACGCTGACGTCCGTCGCGCTGATCCCGGCGCACGGCGAGCTGACGTGGATAGACGATCAGGCGACCACGGTAACGGCGAAGACCGTGAGTGCGGAGATCGGCAAGGCGCACGCGCAGGCAACGTCGCGGCGGCACAACTCGACGTCCAAGGTGCGCATCTGGCCGAAGACCCCTCCGGCAGCCTCGACGCGGAAGGCACAATCGTCAACCGATCGAGTACCGAGCAGGACGAACTGGTCATCTACGCCGTGGCTCGGCGTGGTGGCAGGGTCGTCGCTGCGGGCCGCGCGGTGCTCGCGTCGCTGCGCGCGAGCGCATCGTTGCCGTTTCAGATGTTCTTCGTCGGCGACCCCAAGGGCGCCAAGCTGGCGCTCAGCGCACCGCCGACGACGCCCGGCTGACTCAAGCGGCCAAGGGAACGGGGAGCTCGGGCGGCTCCGGCAGCTCGACGGGCAACGGCTCGGGCGGCTCGGGCAGCGCGTCGAGGCGATAGCCGATGCGGAACTGCGTGTGGATGTAGCTCCACTGCGGCGATGCACGCTGCAGCTTGCGGCGAAGCTTGTGCACGAACACGTCGACCGAACGGTCGTTGCGTGCCATCTCATACCCCCACAACCGTTCGTAGATGAGCTCACGCTAGAGGATCTCCCCGCCGGCCGAGCAGAGCAGCTCGATCAGCTGAAACTCGCGGCGTGTGAGCTTCAGCGATTCTCCGCGGACGAACGCCTGGTACTGGTCGGGGCGCACCTCGACCTCGCCGAGCGTCACAGCTTCCAGGTTGCGCGGCGGGGGCTTGCGACGGCGATCTGCGACGGACTCCACGCGCGCGATCAGCTCCTCTGGATGGCACGGCTTGCTCAGCCAGTCGTCGACTCCGATGCGCAGGGCGCGAACGCGCTGTGCAACGGTCGAGGCGCCGGTGCACACGACGATACGAAAGTCGGGTTCGGATTCGCAGAGGCGTGCGAGCCACCCCCACCGGTCGGCGGGGATGCTCTCCAGGTCGATCGTCAGCACGTCGATGTTCAGTTGTGCCGCGTTCCCCGCCGAGGTGGGCAAGGGCAGCATCGCGTGTTCCCAGTCGACCCGTTCCAGCCGCTTGGCCAGCACCACGAGGAACCCCGAATCGCCGTCGATCGTCGCGACGCGCAGGGCGCTATGGCCGCTGTGGCCATCCGCTGCAGACGACCCGTCAGATGTCGGCCGAGCCGGTGCCATCGGCGTCATCCTCGACCGACTTGCCATCGACGCCTGTCAGCCGGCACGACCCCCGTGCCGACCAGAGTGAAGTTGTCCATACCTCATAACTCCGATCTACAAACTGTCTTAGCGGAGGTGAGTGTTACACAGAAAAGCCCACTTTGCAAACCTTTTTTGTGAAGATTATGCAATCGCATTGTGAATGCGACCGCCTGACGCTGCCCGCCGCTGCTTTACTCAGCCGCGTCCGCGCCGCTGCTTGAGCGTGATTCCCTCAAGCACGTGCGCCACCGTCTCGCACGCGTCAACCGCCGCCTCGAGCGACTCGAAGATGTCCTTCCAGCGGATCACGACCATCGGGTCGATGCCACCGGCGAACAGCGAGGCCACGCCGTCGCGCTGCAGGCGATCGCCCTCGTTCTCCAAGCGATGGATCTCGACGAGATGCGGGCCGAGCTCGGTGCCGGTGCGCAGGCAGCGCAACGCTTGAGCGATCTGCTCGCCCGCGCCGACGAGCACGTCGGCGAACTCGACCGACTGCTCCATCGGCGCCTCGACGCCGTACAGGCCAAGCTGCGCCGCCGCGTGCTCGGCGTGATCGACGATGTCGTCGAGTGCCGTCGCCAGGGCGTATCCATCGCCCGCGGTGAACGGCGCGCGCACGCGCCCGCCGGCCAGCCGATGGATGATGTCGTGCGTGATGCGGTCGCCTTCCTGCTCGCACACCTTCAGATCCTGCGCCAGGGTGGCGTGCTCGGGGTAGTCGACGAGCAGGTCGTGCAGCAGCAACCCGGAGCGCTGAACATTGCGCCCGGCCTCCTCCACGAGCGACATCAGAACGGGGTCCGCCGGACGCGAGAACAAGCTCATCGCGCGAGGATATTCTGCCGGCGTCGTGATGCCCGATCCTTTCACGATTTTTTTACGTCTCGATTACGAGTTTGCAACGTGAACTGGCGCACACGCGTGAGAAGCTGCCAGCGTGGGGGGTCTTCCCGAAAGTGCGGACACGCTTTATGCCGGCGAGCTGGAGATCAGGCTTGGCGACGGGCTGGTGCTGGCCAGCGGACGCGCGCTGCAGACTCTCGGTCCGCGAGTTCGAGCTGCTCGTGGCGATGGCCCGCCGGACCGGCGCGATCTCGACGCGCGCAGGAACTGTACGCGACCGTGTGGGGTGGCGAACTGCGGCCGGAGACCGCTCGGTAGACGTTTACGTGAGCAAGCTGCGTGGCAAGCTCGAAGAGGCGATGCCCGACCGACGTTTCATCCACACCCACCCGGGCTTCGGCTATCGCTTTCAGCCACAGCCGTCTCGTGAGCAGGCCACGGGCCTCTCGCGCGCGGGTCGCCGAGCCCGATGGCGACGGTGACGACGAACTGCTTTCACGAAATGTTCACATCCGAGACGGCCGGCGCTTAAGACACTCGCTTTGCATCGGACCGGCGTGGGCCGCGAACCGGCCCCGCGCCGCTCTCGACACGTAATCCAGCCAGAGGAGACGTAGTGATCAAGACCAAGTTTGGCGCGCTCGCGGGCGCGATCGTGCTCGCGCTCGGACTAGCCGCATGCGGCAGCAGCTCCAGCACGTCCAGCAGCTCGAGCAGCTCGAGCAGCTCGACATCGTCGAGCGGCGGCATCGGGGACGATCTCCGGAGCCGGTTCGACGTTTGCTGCACCCGTGTACGAACAGTGGGCGTCAGCGCAGTCCGGTCTCACCGTCAACTACCAGGCGGTCGGCTCGGGCGCCGGGATCACCTCGCTGGAGGCAAAGACGGTCGACTTCGGCGCCTCAGATCCGCCGCTGAAGCCCGCAGACGAAGAAGCGATCGCCAAGAACGGCAGCGCGGCGGTGCAGATCCCGATGTTCCTGGGCGCGATCACCGTCTCCTACAACCTGCCCGGCGTGCAGACCGGCCTGAAGCTCGACGGCAAGACGATCGCCGACATCTACCTCGGCAAGGTCAAGACGTGGGACGACGCAGAGATCAAGGCGCTCAACCCCGGCGTCTCGCTGCCGAGCACCGCGATCACCGTGATCCACCGCTCGGACTCCTCGGGCACGACCTCGGGCTTCACCGCCTTCCTCGCCTCGGTCGATCCTGAATTCAAGAGCAAGGTCGGCGAAGGCAAGGACGTTCAGTGGCCCACGGGCACGGGCGCCAAGGGCAACGCCGGCGTCGCCGGCGCCGTGGCGCAGACCGCAGGCGCCGTGGGCTACGTCGAGCAGGCGTACGCGCTGCAGCACAAATTCACCTACGCCGCGGTCAAGAACGCGGCCGGCAAGTTCATCTCGCCGAGCCTGGCCTCGAGTACCGCGGCGGCGGAAGGCGTGACGGTGCCGGCAAACCTCGGCATCAAAATCTCAGACCCGAAGGGCGCGGGCGCCTACCCGATCACCTCGCAGACGTTCATCATCGTCAACAAGGACCTCTGCAAGGCGGGTACCCCCGGTGGCGAAGCCGCCGCCAAGGGCGTCGTCAAGTTCATCACCTACGGTCTCAACGAAGGGCAGTCGATTCTCTCCCAGGCCGACTACGCCGCTCTGCCGGCGTCGATCCTGGCCAAGTCCAAGGCGGCCGCGGCCGCACTGCAGTGCAACGGCTCGCCAATCGGCGGCTGAGCACGACGACCCGGCCTCGGATCGGATAGACAGAGGCCATGAGCACGGCAGCCATGCCAAGCGGCGACCGCTCGACACTCGAGCGGTCGCCGCTTGCGCGGCTCCCCGACAGAGCGCTGAAGTACGGACTGACGGCGCTCGCGGCGCTGATCCTTGCGCTGATCGTGTTCTTCTTCGTGCGCCTCGTCGGCGAGGCTCGCCCGGCGTTCGCTCACGACGGGGTCTTCGGCTTCATCTTCGGCAACGACTGGAACGTCAGCGGCGAAAAATTCGGCGCGCTGCCGCTGGTTATCGGCACGCTGATCACCTCCGGCTTGGCTCTGTTGATCGGCGTGCCGGTCGCTGTCGCCACGGCGATCTATGCCAACGAGCTTTGTCCGCGGCGACTTCGCGGCGCGCTCACCGTGCTCGTCGAGTTGCTCGCAGCCGTTCCCTCGGTCGTCTACGGCCTGTGGGGGATCTTCTTCCTCGCCCCCAAGCTGCAGGGTGCCGAGCAGTGGATCGCCGACCGGCTGTCGTTCATCCCGTTCATCGGCGGTGGCACGGTGACGATCCCCAACTACTTCATCGCCGGGCTGATCCTCGCGATCATGATCCTGCCGATCGTCAGCGCGATCAGCCGCGAGGTGATGGCGACCGTTCCGGCCGACCACAAGGAAGCCGCGCTCGGGCTCGGCGCGACGCGCTGGGAGATGATCCGCACCGCGGTGCTGCCGTACTGCCGCGCCGGCATCGTCGGCGGAGCAATGCTCGGTCTCGGGCGCGCAATCGGCGAGACGATCGCCGTGACGATCGTGATCGGCGACGCGCCGCAGCTGGGCAAACACCTCTTCGGCCAGGGCTACAGCCTCGCTGCGGTGATCGCCAACGAGTTCGGTGAGGCCCAGGGCCTGCATCGCTCGGCGCTGTTCGCCGCCGGGCTCGTGCTGTTCGTGCTGACACTGCTCGTCAACGGGCTCGCTCGCGTGCTCGTCAGCCGCGCCGCGCATCCGAGCAAGCAGTCAGGTGGGGCGGGCGGCGCGACCCCGGCGGTCGCCGGAGCGGTGGCGGGCGCATGAGCGCGCAGAACCCGGCGAGCCCGACGTTCGCCCGCTTCGCGGTCAGCCCCGCGCGCCGGCGCAAGGACAAGCTGGCGCGCGGCGCGATCACCGCCGGAATGGCGATCGCATTGATCCCGCTCGCACTGGTCGTCTACTACCTGCTCAAAAAGGGGCTCGGATCGTGGAGCTGGAGCTTCTTCAGCACCGATCCCACGGGCAACACGTTCTTCAAAACATCGAGCATCGGCGGGATCAAGAGCGCGATCCTCGGCAGTCTCGAGATCGTGGCGCTGGCGGCGGCGATTGCCATCCCGATCGGCGTCGGCGTCGCGGTATGGCTCGTCGAGTACGGGCGCAACAGCTGGTTTGCCAACCTCGTGCGCTTCTTCGTCGACGTGCTGACGGGCGTGCCCTCGATCGTCTTCGGGCTGTTCATATACATCGTGCTCGTCGTCGGCACGGGCAGCTCCTACGCCGGCTACAAGGGCTCATTCGCGCTGTCGCTGCTGATGCTCCCCGTGGTCATCCGCTCGGCCGAGGTGATCCTCACGCTGATCCCGACCTCGCTGCGCGAGTCCGCGCTCGCGCTCGGCGCGCCGCGCTGGAAGGTCATCGCCAGGATCATCCTGCCGACCGCCCTGCCGGGGATGGTGACGGGCGTGCTGCTGGCGATCGCGCGTGCCGCCGGCGAGACGGCGCCACTGCTGTTCACGGCCGCCTCGACGCGCAACACCAACTACAACCTCGGGCAGTTCATGAACTCGCTGCCCGTGCAAATCTACAACGACGTAACCTCGCCGACGACGGCCGTGGTAAACCGTGCGTGGGGAGCAGCGCTGACCCTCGTGACAATGATCCTCTTGCTCAACCTCATCGCCCGACTCGTCTCGCGAAGGAGCCGCCTTGCATGACATCCGACGGAACCGCCTCCCACGTCGCTGACATGGAGCCCGAGAGCCAGACCGGGAGCAGTCGCGAGCGGATAGCCCCGCCGAGCCCCGCGCCGAGCGGCGAGGCGCCGGTGGCGACGAGCACGGTCGAAGCCCCTGGGCTCAGCGTCACGCTGCAGAAGCTGCGCGCCTTCTACGGCGATGCCGAGCAGGTCAAGGGCATCGACCTCGACTTCCGCGCGAACGAGGTCACCGCGATCATCGGGCCGTCCGGCTGCGGCAAGTCGACGATGGTCCGCTGCATCAACCGCATGCACGAGGAGATCCCCGGCGCGCACGCCGAGGGACGCGTGCTGCTCGACGACGCCGACATCTACGACCCGGCCGTCGACGTGGTCGCCGTGCGCAGGGCGATCGGCATGGTCTTCCAGAAGCCGAACCCGTTCCCGACGATGTCGGTGTTCGACAACGTCGCCGCGGGGCTGCGCCTCGGCACCAGCGGACGGGGCGGGCATGGCAAGGCCGAGCTGCATGCAAAGGTCGAGGCCGCGTTGCGCGCAGCCGGCCTGTGGGAGGAGGTCTCCGATCGTCTCTCCGAGCCCGGCGCGGGGCTCTCGGGCGGCCAGCAGCAGCGGCTGTGCATCGCGCGCTCGCTGGCCGTGGAACCCGAGGTCATCCTGATGGACGAGCCCTGCTCGGCGCTGGACCCGATCGCCACGCTGAAGATCGAGGAGTTGATCGCCGAGCTCAAGCGGCGCGTGACGATCGTGATCGTCACGCACAACATGCAGCAGGCGGCGCGCGTCGCCGACCGCACTGCGTTCATGCTCAGCGGCGAGCTCGTCGAGGTTGGGCCGACACAGGAGATCTTCACCAACCCCAACGACTCGCGTACCGAGGAATATGTCACCGGCAAGTTCGGGTAGCGGCGAGGACCGGCGCGGGTCGACGGCAGAGTCGGCCGGAGCGACCGCCGCGAGCAGCACGGCGGGCGAGACCGTTACCGGCGGCCCCCCGCAGGGCCGCGCGCACTTTCAACAGCAGCTGCACGCTCTGGAAACCAATGCGCTTGGCGGCCTCGATCTGATCGTCGAGCAGCTCGACCGCGTGCTCGAGGCGCTCAAGCACCAGGACGTGGAGCTCGCCCAGATGGTCATCGCCGACGACGATCGCGTCGACGGTCGCTACCTGGAGGTGCACCAGGGGATCCTCTCGCTGCTCGCCCTGCAGGCGCCGGTGGCCGGCGATCTGCGACTCGTCGCCGCGCTGCTGCATCTGATCAAGCACATCGAGCGCATGGGCGATCAGTGCGTGAACATCGCCAAGATGATCCCGCTTTCGGGCTATGAGCCACCGGTGCGCCCGGAGATGCTCGAGGCGCTGGCGAAGATGGGCGCCTACGCCCGCTCGGAGGTCGCGCAGTCAAAGGTGGCGTTCGCCGGTCGCGACGTCGAACTGGCCGAGGATCTGGTGCGCCAGGACCGCGAGATCAACCGCCTCAACCGCCAGATCTTCCGCACTGCGATCGAGATCGGCGACGACGTCGACACGCGCGAGTGGGCAATGCACATGATCCTCGTCGCCCGCGCTCTGGAGCGGATCGGCGACAACGCGGTGGACATCGGCGAGCAGGTCGCCTTCGTCGTCACAGGCCTGTTCCGTGAGTTCTCGGACTCCTCGCACCCCACCGGGGTGCCCCCGGACGCAGCGCCGGACGGCTCGCCCGAGAGTTTCTGACCGGTAACTGGCGCAGCCTCGCTTGCCCCAGGACGCCCCGGCGCAAACAGCGGGCCGCTTGTGAACATCGTGTGACGTTTTTCGCCCAGACGTCCCGACGACGTCGGACGCTCCCCTAGACTCCCGGCGCAATGACGGAGAGCAACACCGCCTCGGACGTGGCGGCGCCGTCGGGCCCGGGGGGCGCTTCATCGGCGCTGCGCATTGCGGTGCTCGATCGCGACAGCGGGTTCATCCAGGTTCTTTCCAAGCGCCTGGACCGCCTCGGCTGGGAGCACCGCGTACTGGCCAGCCCGGTTCCTGCGGACACCGTCGTGTCGATGCGTCTGAGCGCGCTCGTCGTCGACCTGGCGGTCCTCGGACCGCAGGCGTGGGAGTGGCTGGAGCGCCTTTGCAACGCCCTGCCCG
Source organism: uncultured Solirubrobacteraceae bacterium (assembly GCA_963819435.1). Lineage (GTDB taxonomy): Bacteria > Actinomycetota > Thermoleophilia > Solirubrobacterales > Solirubrobacteraceae > Palsa-744. The sequence continues at coordinate 166,041 of CAWFWA010000003.1, forward strand.
ACCTGGGCATCGTCGTCTGCACGGGGCCGTCGACGGTTGCCCAGCGGGTGCGCGGGCTGCGCCTTGGCGCCGACGACTGGATCACCAAGCCCTGTCACCCCGAGGAGGTCATCGCGCGCGTGCAGAGCGTCGTGCGCCGCCGCCGCCGCCCGAGCGGACGCACGGAGGTAAAGCCAGTGATGGCAGGCGAGGTGAAGATCCTTTCCGACCGCTTCCAGGCGTTCGTCGGCGAGTCCAGTCTCGACCTGACCCGCCGCGAGTTCGAGCTGATCGAGCTGCTCGCCGCCGCCGAGGGCCGCGTGCTGGAGCGCGAGGAGATCTACTCGCGTCTGTGGGGCTACACGATGGTGCGCGGCGACCGCTCCGTGGACGTTTTCGTGCGAAAGCTGCGCCAGAAGTTGGAGAAGGCCTCGCCGCGCTGGCGCTACATCCACACGCACTTCGGCATCGGCTACCGCTTCGCCGCCGAATCGCTGGACGTCGACTCGGTCGAGGTCGAGGTCCCTGCCTCAGTTCCCGTCGCCTGGGATGCCCGCGATCAGGGCGAGCTCGCGAGGCCGCAGCAGGACCGCGAGCTCACCACCGACGCCCTCTAGGCGCACCACCGCCAGCCCCCCCTTCTTGAGGTCCACGCGCCCCCCCGTCAGGTCGCCGACGGTGCGCGACAGGTCCGGCTCGTGGCCGACGATCAGCAGCCGCCCGTCGGCGTCGAGCTGCGCCAGCGCCTGCAGCGCCTGAGCGCCCTCAAAGCCCGATGCCAGCGGGTCGTGCTCGCGCAGCAGCATGCGCTGCTCCTGCGGCCACTGCTCGGCGGCCAGCTCGGCCGTCTGGCGTGCGCGCACCTTGGGGCTGAACAGCACCGCCTCGAAGAACACGCCCAGGCAGGAGAGAGCCGCACCGGCTGCACGCGCCTGCCCCTCCCCGCGCGCCGTCAGGCGCCGCTCGGCGTCCGAGCGCGTTCCGTGCGGCTCGGCCTCGGCGTGACGTAGTACCCAGAGCTGACGAGCCATGGCGAGCGGCCCACCCTACCGGCTGCACGGTGGCCGCTCGTAACCGCGCTGTTGCGCGGTGCGCGTGAGCGGTCCTGCTCCGCGGTGCAACCTCGCGCGCGGGGTCCGGAAAGTGCCCGCGAGCGTGTAGCTTGAGAGCAAGCATGGATGGCCGCGAGCACAACTCCAGCGCGTCCCCCGCGATCGCCTCAGGCGCTCACGGCGACCTGCAGGACCCCGCGCTCTACCTCAACCGCGAGCTGTCGTGGCTGGACTTCAACGACCGCGTGCTGCAGCTGGCCGAGGAGCAGCGCCTGCAGCTGCTCGAGCGCGTCAAGTTCTGCGCGATCTACACGACCAACCTCGACGAGTTCTACATGGTGCGCGTGGCCGGTCTGCGCGATCAGATTGACGCGGGCGTGGAAAACCCCGGCCAGGACGGTCGCACCCCTTCGCAGACGATCGCGCTGATCCGCGAGCGCGTGCACAGCCTCTCGCGGCGCCTGACCGACTGCTTTGAAGGCGAGCTGCGCCCAGCGCTGGCTGACAACGACATCAGGGTCGTCGGCGTGCGCGAGCTCGACGAGGAGCGCCGTAGCGAGCTGGCGGCGCTGTTTCAGAAGAAAATCTTCCCGGCGCTGACCCCGCTCGCCGTCGCCCCGGGCCGGCCGTTTCCGTACATCTCAAACCTCTCGCTCAGCCTCGCGGTGCTCGTGCGCGACCCGGCCAACGACCAGACGGTCTTCGCGCGCGTGAAGGTGCCGACGGAGATACTCCCGCGCTTTGTGGCACTCAAGCCGGGTGATCCGGGCGAGCAGCTGCTGGTGCCGCTCGAGGACGTCATCGCGCACCATTTGGACGCGCTCTTCCCGGGCATGGAGATCGTCGATTACAACGTCTTTCGCGTCACGCGCGACGCCGACCTGGAGGTGTCCGACGACGCCGCCGACCTGCTGCAGGCCGTCGAGGACGAGCTGCGCCGCCGGCGCTTTGGCGAGATCGTGCGCGTCGAGGTCGGCCCGGACATCTCCCCTCGCCTGCTGTCAGAGCTGACCGGCCTGCTGGGCGTTGAAGAGGAAGCGGTCTATCCCGTCGACGGGCTCTTGGACATGGGCGCGCTGTGGCAGCTCGTGCGCCTGCCCGGCCACGCCGAGCTGCGCGAGGAGCCGCTCGTCGGCATCACCCATCCGCGCCTGCTGCGCCACGAGGACGAGCGCCCGGACGTGCTCGGAGCGATGCGCGAAGGCGACCTGCTCGTGCATCACCCCTACATCTCCTTCGCCACCTCGGTCGAGCGTTTCGTCGAGCAGGCGGTCGCCGATCCCAATGTCCTGGCGATCAAGCAGACCGTCTATCGCACCAGCGACGACTCGCCGCTGGTGCCGGCGCTGATCGACGCGACCGAGCGAGGCAAGCAGGCGGTCGCGCTCGTGGAGCTCAAGGCGCGCTTTGACGAGGGCATGAACATCCACTGGGCCAAGGCGATGGAGGAGGCCGGCGTGCACGTCGTCTACGGCCAGCCCTCGCTGAAGACGCACGCCAAGTGCGTGCTGGTCGTCCGCCGCGAGGGCGACGGCGTGCGCAACTACGTGCACATCGGCACCGGCAACTATCACTCGGCGACGGCGCGGCTGTACACCGACTTTGGCCTGTTCACGACCGACGAGCAGATCGGCGCGGACGTCGCCGACATGTTCAACTACCTCACCGGCTACGGGCGCCCGTTGCACTATCGCCACGTGCTGATGGCGCCCGACCAGCTGCGCGACGGCTTGCTCGAGCAGATCGAGCGCACGATCGAGGCCCACGGCGACGGCTCGCCCGCGCGCATCGCGATGAAGATGAACTCACTCGTGGACGGGCGCTGCATCCGCGCGCTGTATCGCGCCTCACAGGCCGGCGTGCAGGTGGACCTCAACGTACGCGGGATCTGCTGCTTGCGTCCGGGCGTGCCGGGTGTCTCAGAGAACATCCGCGTCGTCTCGATCGTCGGGCGCCTGCTGGAGCACTCGCGCGTCTACGCCTTCCACCGCGGCGGCGAGGACACGATCTACATCTCCTCGGCCGACCTGATGCCGCGCAACCTCGACCACCGCGTCGAGCTTGCGGTGCCGATCATGTCCGAGGAACTGCGCGCCGAGTTGCTCGACTCACTGCAACGCGCCTTTGCCGACAACCAGAACTCCTGGGCGCTCGACGACGACGGGCGCTGGGACAGGCGCACGCCCGGCCCGGGCGAGCAGCCGCGCAGCCTGCAGCTCGAGCTCGCCGAGCGCTATGCCGGGCGCGCGGTTGACCGCTCCACGGGTGAGCTGGAGCCCGCGCTGCGTCTGCGCGGCTGAGCCGTGCAGCGTCCCTAGCCGAGCTCGTCGAGCGCGGCCTTGAGGTCATCCACCGACTGGAAGTCCAGACCGAGCAGGTGATCGTGGCGGTGGCGCACGATGCCGTCTGCGTCGACCACGATCACGGCGCGCTTGACCCCCATCCGGCCACTGGCGCTGTACGACTTCGCGACCGCCTGGTCGACGTCAGCGAGCAGCGGGACGTTGAGGCTGTTCTTTGCGGCGAAGTCCTCGTGCGAGGCAAGATCCTGGGAGGAGATGCCGACTACCGTCGCGTTCAGCGACGCGAAGTCTCCGCCCCGATCGCGGTAGGAGCAGAACTGTTTTGTGCAGACGGGCGTGTTGTCGCCGGGATAAAAAAGCAGAATGACCCGCTCGCCCTTGTGATCGCTGAGCTTGAAGGGGCCCTCTGTTCCGGGCAATTCGAAGTCTGGCGCGGCTTGTCCAACTGCTGGTGTCTTCATGCCTCGCATCCTATCCGCGCGAGCCGCACAAGCACGCTGTCGACGTTCCTCGTGCCGCCGGCATTCCGCAGCGGTCACTGCGACTGACTCCTACCGATCCCCTAGGGGTCGTAGGTCACGGTCGTGTAACAGTCGGCACTCGTGTCGTATGAACACACCGAATAACCTGCTGATGGCGTGAAGTAGTCACCAATCTCACTACCGACTGCCGTCGCGCCGTACATGTCGTATTGCACTTGGAACGCTGAACTGGTCGGCGAGTAGGTCGGCTGGTTCTCTGATTGAAGAAGCGCTTGATACTGCGGAACCGTGAGCCATTGGGACCACGCACAGCGCGCAACGTACTCAATGCTGGTGTCTTTGGAGCCGGGAGTAAGGACGACGGCGAGATCCACCGGACCCCCGCCGGGTGGAGACTGCGCGAGGATCGTGATTTCCCCGTTTTCGAACCAGTACGCCTCCGGCTGGAAGGGCCCGCCCTGTTCGTAGACTTCCTGCGCACTCAAGAGGTGCACCTGGCCAAGGGATGGACTGAAGCCACAAACGCTTGCGACCGTAATCGGTGCGTGTACCGGGGCTGCGTGTGGTGCCGGCGCGGGCGCTGGGGGCGGGGGCGCAGCAGGGGTCGGAGGAGCCGGGGTGGCTGCTACGGGGGCTGCGGTGTGGTGCGCCAGGGGCAGGCGGCATCCGTGGTGGAGATCAAAGGCCCCCGCGATCGACACCCGCTTCCTCACGCTGGCGTGGCGGTGATGCTTACTCCACGCACGATAAGTCGCTCTGCACCGCGCCCCAGACCAGTGCGAGCGCGCTTGGGCCACCGACGGGACGACGCCGATAGCACCGAGACCCAGCAAAACGACAACGAGTCGAGTTCGCGCCATTTTCAGCCCCCCAACTATTGATCTTCGCCCAGTCGGGGGCCAGCCTACAGATTGCGACCGCTCGACGCACCTATTCTCAGGCCAACGCCTTTTCGAGCAGCTTCAGCCACACCTCACTACGCGTGGGAAAGCTCGGCACGGCATGCGCCAGGCGCGCCACGGGCACCTCGCCGATCACGGCGATCGTCGCCGCGTGCAGCCACTCGGCCACGTCAACACCGACGAACGTCGCGCCGATCATCACGTCGCGGTCCTCGTCGATCACGATCCGTGCCATCCCGGGTGCACCGTGCCCGACAAAGCTCGAGCCTGCGACCGCGTCGATCGCCTGGTCGACGGCGCGCACGCTCAGCCCCTGCGAACGAGCGCCCGCGAGCGTGTAACCGACCGCCGCCACCTGCGGCTCGGTGAAGATCACGCGAGGCGACAGCGGCCCGTCCGAGCGCAGCTCGACCTGCTTGCCGAGGATGTGATCTGCGGCCAGACGCGCCTGGTACTTGCCCATATGCGTGAGCAGCACGCGGCCGTTGGCATCGCCGAGCACGTACAGCCAGTCACGGCCGGGCACGCGCATCGTGTCATCGACGTCGATGTAGCCGGACCCTTCGACGCCAACCGTGTCCAGGCCGAGCGAGTCCGTGTGCGGGCTGCGCCCGGTCGCGACGAGCAGTTGCTCGGCGCTCAGCGTGCGGCCATCCCCGACGGTTACCGTCACAGGCCCCTCGCCGGGTGTATCCCCCTCGCGCTGCACCGCTGTGGCCTTCACTCGCGAGCAGCACTTCGACGCCGGCGTCGCGCAGCGCCTCGCCGACCAGCTCGGAGGCAAACTCCTCCTCGCGCGAGATCAGCCGGTCAAGCGTCTCAACGACCGTCACGCGCGCGCCGAGCGAGGCGAAGGCCTGGGCCAGCTCGACGGCCACGACGCCGCCGCCGAGCACGATCAGCGACGCGGGGATCGCGTGGGTTGTGGTCGCCTCGCGGTTGGTCCACGGGCGCGCCTCGCGCAACCCCTCGATCGGCGGCAGCGCAGCCGCGGTGCCCGGCGCGAGCACGATCGCTCTGCGTGCCGCCAGCAGGCGCTCGCCGACGCGCACGCGCCGCTCGCCCTCCAGCACGCCGTGACCTCGCACGAGCGCGATCCCGCGGTCCTGGAGCCAGGGAAGCTGCGCGCTGTCATCGAGGCCGTGGATCATCTCGTCGCGCCGCGCGAGCGCCGCGGGGACGTTCAGCCGGCCGGTCGCCGCCTCGGCTGCGCCCGGCACTCGACGCGCCTCGGCGAGGGCCTGAGCGGGCCGCAGCAGCCCCTTGGAGGGCATGCACGCGTAGAACGAGCATTCCCCGCCGATCAGGTCCTGCTCGACCAGCGCGACCGCCAGCTCGGCGTCGGCCAGGCGCCCGGCGCACACCTCCCCGGCGGGCCCCCCGCCCAGCACGATCACGTCGAACTCCTCGGTGTCACTCACGATCTGCGGTCCTTTTTCAGTTGGCCGGCGGCACTCAGCAGCGCCGCCGCCATTGCAGCACGTTGCGGGTGAGAAGGCGGGTGCCCACACTCGATCGGCGCCGGCGCAGGGCAACCGACGCGACGGCGCATGACGCTAGCCTCAAACGCCATGCAAGAATCGCTGGCCGGCCAGCTGCTGCTCGCATCGCCCTCGCTGCACGATCCCAACTTCGAGCGCAGCGTTGTGCTGATCGGCATCCACGGCCCCGACGGGGCAATGGGCGTCGTGCTCAACCGCCGCTCGGAGCTGACCGTCGCCGAGGCCGCGCCGCAGCTCGAGGAGGCGGTGGTCGAGACCGACCACGTGTATGTCGGCGGCCCGGTCCAGCCGAGCTCGATCGTGTTCCTCGGCGAGTTCTCCGATCCCGGGCCGGCAGGCCTGCTCGTGCTGGGGCGCATCGGCTTTCCCACGCCCGACGCGGAGATCGACGAGCTGTCGCGAGCGACCGAGCGCGTGCGCGTGTTCGCGGGTTTTGCCGGATGGGGGGAGGGCCAGCTGGAGGCGGAGATCGAGAGCGGCGACTGGATCGCCCAAGCGGCGCTGCCCGACGACGTCTTCACCGACGCGCCCGACGAACTCTGGGCCAACGTGCTGACGCGCAAGGGCGGCAGCTACGCGCTCGTCGCGCGCATGCCGGCTGACCCGAGCCTCAACTGAAAGCAGGCCGCGGATCTTCACAACGGCTGGGGGGACGGCCGCCGATCACCTACTAGTCTTCTAGCTGGCTCCTCCCCCTGGGAGCCGAAGTACGCGACCTCAGACCCCAGAGGATCACGCCATGCTCAAGCTCGCCCGCTGGTCGACAAGCCACCGCAAGTACGTTCTGCTCGGCTGGATCGTGCTGCTGATCGCCGTCAACGCGTTCGCGCAGTCGGCCGGCACGTCCTACTCCAACAACTTCACGCTGCCCAACTCCGACGCGCAGCGGGCTTCGGATCTGCTGGCCCGCAGCTTTCCCGCGCAGGCCGGCGACCGCGACACGATCGTCTACGCGGTCAGCTCGGGAACGATCGAGGATCGCGCCGTGCGTGCCCGTATGAGCGCGATGTTCGCGCGCGTCGCCAAGCTGCCGCACGTGGCGGCCGTGATCAGTCCGTACGCGGGCGCGGCGGCGGGCAAGTCGGTCTCGGCCGACCGCAAGATCGCCTTCGCCACCGTCGTGTTCAACGAAAAGGCCAACAACCTGCCGAAATCCGCGGCCGAACGCGTCGTCAGTACGGCGCGTGCAGCGGGACGCGCGGGCCTGCAGGTCGAGCTGGGCGGCCAGGCGATCGAGGCGACCGAGCAGGCCGGTTTCGGCATCTCCACGGCCGTCGGGCTGCTCGCGGCGATCGTCGTGCTGCTGCTGACTTTCGGCTCGCTGATCGCGATGGGCCTGCCGATCGTCACCGCGCTTTTCGGGCTGGGCACGGGCCTCGGCGCGATCGCGCTGTTCACGCACGTGGTCGACACGCCGAACTTCTCCTCCGAGCTTGCCGCGATGATCGGCCTGGGGGTGGGCATCGACTATGCGCTGTTCATCCTCACGCGCTTTCGCGAGGCCTACATCACCCCGGGCCCGACGTTCGGCGATGCGCGCGAGTCGGTCATCCGCTCGATGGACACCGCAGGCCGCGCCGTGCTCTTCGCCGGCTGCACCGTCGTCATCGCGCTGCTCGGCATGATGCTGCTGGGCGTCGACTTCCTCTACGGCGTGGCGATCTCAGCGTCGATCGGCGTGCTGCTCGTGATGCTCGCCTCGCTCACGCTGCTGCCGGCACTGCTGACGATCACCGGCGCGCGGCTGGCGCGCCCCGGCCGCCGTGCGCGGCGCCGGGCCGCCAAGGCGGCCGAGCAGGAGCCCGCCGCACTCGCCGACGGCAACACGTTCGTCGCCGAGGATCCGGCGGCAAGCGGAGCCTGGCTGCGCTGGAGCATGTTCGTCGAGCGGCGCCCGCGGACGATCGTGGCGGTCTCGGCGATCGTGATGCTCGCCATCGCCGCCCCCGCGACGGCCCTGCGTCTCGGCTCCAGCGACGCCTCCAACGACCCGTCCACCCAGACCACCCACAAGGCATATGAGCTGCTCGCGCGCGGCTTCGGCGAAGGCTTCAACGGCCCCCTGCTCGTGGTGGCGAAGTTGCCGCCAGGTGGGCAAGCGGCCGCCGGATCGCTCGCCTCGGCGATAGCTGTGACGCCCGGCGTCGTCTCGGTCGCGCCGCCGAAAGTCAATCCGGCCGGCAACGTGGCGACGATCACCGTGTACCCGCGCTCCTCGCCGCAGGCCTACGCGACCACGCAGCTCGTGCACCGCCTGCGCGAACGCGTCGTCCCGCCGATCGAGCGGCGTACTGCGGCGACGGCCTACGTGGGCGGTGTGACCGCCGGCTCGGTCGACTTCGCAAACACCCTTGGGCACAAGCTGCCGCTGTTCATCGGCGTCGTCGTGCTGCTCTCGGCGCTGCTGCTGATGATCGTCTTCCGCTCGCTGGTGATCCCGCTGCAGGCGGCCGTGATGAACCTGCTGAGCATCGGCGCTGCGCTCGGCGTGATCGTCGCGATCTTCCAGTGGGGCTGGCTGGGCAGCCTGCTCGGCGTCCAGCAGGGGCCGATCGAGTCGTTCATCCCCGTGATGCTGTTCGCGATCGTCTTCGGCCTCTCGATGGACTATGAGGTGTTTCTCGTGTCGCGCATCCACGAGCGCTGGGCGCACACGCGCGACAACTCGCGCTCGGTCGCCGAAGGGCTTGCGCTGACGGGGCGCGTCGTCACCGCCGCCGCGGCGATCATGGTGTGCGTCTTCCTCTCCTTCATGCTCGGCGAAGACCGTGTGATCAAGGAGTTCGGCCTCAGCCTTGCGAGCGCCGTGTTCCTCGACGCGCTCGTCGTGCGCTGCCTGCTGCTGCCCGCCGTGCTGCATCTGATCGGATCGCGCACGTGGGCGTTGCCGGGCTGGCTGGACCGCGCGCTGCCGCGTGTGAACATCGAGGGTACGGTCCTGCCCGCTGACCAGGAGCGCCAGGACACGACCCCGGGCGGCGCCCGCAGGGGGGCCAGGCCCGGAATCGCGACCGAGGGGGCCGAGGGCTGAGCCCAACCGGCCGGGGGCGGGCGATCGCCTGCCTGCCCCTCTTCTGCCTGGCGGCGCTGGCGACCGCGGCCCCCGGCGATGCCGCGGCGATGGGCGTGGCGTCGCCGCCCGCGGCGGCGAGTGTCACGGCAAAACCACCGCAAGGCGCTCGGGCAGCCGGCGGGTCGGTGTTGTTGATCTTCCTGCCCACCGGCGAGCGCCGGCTGGCGGGCATAGGCGGCCTGTCTGTGGGGCTCATGTCGGCCACACAGGGCGCCTACACGCGCGGGCAGATGCTTCTGGACATCGGCCAGGGCGCGCGCGTGGCCGCGTCTGCCTACAGGACGCCGAGGCCGCCGCTGTTTGCAGTCAACCGGGGGGAAGTGCCACATGCGCCCGGCACGCTGCCCGGCTGGACGGCTGTGCTGCGCCGGGCAGACGCCGCTCCCCAGCTGCTGCGGCCGGGTCTGCTCGCGTCGAGCATTCCGGGCGGCGCCGGCTACGTCGGCGCCGACGGGCTCGACGAGGTCGACCTTGTGGCGGCGCTCGACCGGCGCGGCCATCTCGCCGGCGGCTCGACGGGCAGCCCGGCGACGCTGTTGGCGCGCATCGCAGCGATGCAGTCACGCAAGCGCCTGGTCGTCAGCGACCTGCCCGGCGGCTTGGCCGGGGCAGCCGACCTGCGCGTGCTGAGCCGCACGCGCCGGCCGGGGGAGCTGCTGCTCGTCGTCCAGCGCACGCGTGGCGAGGGCGGCAACGAACTGCTGTGGGCGGCCGCGGCCGGGCTCGCGGGCGGCGGCGGGCGCGAGCTGACCTCGGCGACGACCAACCAGCGGGGGCTACTGGCCGCTGTCGACATCGCCCCGACGATCCTGCGGCGGCTGGGCGTCGTGCAGATGCCTGCCGACGTGCGCGGAAAGGAGCTGGAAACCGATGGCCGCCTGGACAGCAGTGCGCTTCGCGCGTTGCGGACGCGCCTGCGCGTTCTCGGCGGTCGGCGCCTGCCGGCGCTCGGCTTCCTGCTCGCGGCATGGGTGCTGCTGCTGCTCGGCGCGAGCTTCGCCGCGAGAGGCGGCGCGCGCGACGTGCGGCGCTGGGCACTGCGCGTCGGCGGGCTCGCCGTCCTGTGGGCGCCGGTGGCGGTGTTGATCGGCGCGGCGATCGAGCCGAGCGCGGCGGTCGAGTACGCGACGATCACGCTGGCCTGCCTGGGGCTCGCGGCGCTGACCGACGCGTGCGTGGCGTGGCCGCGCGCGCCGCTGCTCCCGGCGCTCGTCGGCGTGCTCGCCCTGGTCGTCGACGCGCTCGCTGCAACGCAGCTGTTGATGCGCTCGCTGCTCGGCCCGAACCCGATTCTCGGCGCCCGCTTCTACGGCTTTGGCAACGAGCTGAAGTCGGGACTCGCCGTCGCCGTGCTCGCGGCCGTCGCCGCATCTCTGTATCCGGCCGTACGTTCGCGCCGCGCGGCGCTGGCGATGGCGCTCGCCGGAGTGGTGCTGGCGGCGCTGGAGGGCGCTGCGAGGGTCGGCGCCGGCGTCGGCGGCGTGATCCTCGTCAGCGCCGCGCTTCGCCGTCGCCGCTGTGCTGGTTGCGCCCGGTGGCTTCTCGCGATCGCGCGTGCTGCTCGTGCTGGCCAGCCCGCTTCTGGGGCTCGTGGCGCTCGCAGCCCTCGACCTGGCCACGGCGCACGGCTCGGGGCACTACACCGGCAGCATCCTGCATGCGCACTCGGCCGGTGAGCTGCGCGACGTGATCGTGCGCCGCTACGGAGCTGCCTGGCGCGAGCTGCGCAACCACGCGATGCCCTTCGCGACGGCGCTGTCGCTGCTGTGCGCGTTCGCCGCGATTCGCATGCGCCGGCGGCTGCTGGCCCCGGTCGGCGACGATCCCGCCTGGACGGCGGTGTTTGCGGGCGCGCTCACCGCCGGGCTCGTCGGCGCGCTCAGCGAGGACTCCGGTCCGGTGCTGCTCGTCGTCGCCCTGTTCACCGCCGGCTGCGTGGCGAGCTACTTGTGGGGCCGTCCCATGGGCGCCGCGCGACAGCCCCCGTCGAGCGGCGTCGTTCGCGAGGAGCGTCAGGCGGCGAGCGCCGAGGCGTAGTAGATCGCCACCGCCAGCGCCACGATCGCCGTGGACGGCGGCAACGAGGGAATCGCATACGCCAGCGCCAGCCCTCCCCACGTCGCCGCGACGGCGAGCGCGCCCGCGAGCGCGATCGCCGCAAACGGCCCCCGCGCGATGCGATGCGCGGCGGCGGCCGGCGCAGCGAGCAATCCGAGCAGCAGCAGCGCGCCGACGACCTGGGTCGCCTCGGCGGCGACGACGCCGAGCAGCGCGACGAAGCCGACCCCGAGCAGGCGCGTGGGCACCCCGCGCGCCGCGGCGACGTCCGGGGCGACCGATGCGAACAGCAGCGGCCTGCCGATCGCCACCGTCAGCGCCGTCGCGCCCAGCGCAATCGCCGCGGCCAGCCGCGCTTCGCCCGCCGTCAGCCCGAAGATCGAGCCGAACAGCGTGTGCGCACCGACGATCCCCGAGCCGCCGGCGGAGCTCATGCTCACGCGCGCGAGAAAGAACACGCCGAGGCCGAGAACGAACGTGAAGACCGTGCCGATCGCAGTGTCGTCGGCCGGTGTAGACCCCGACACGCCTCCCGCAAGCACGCCACGTCCCAGCGCGCCGATTGCCACCCCGACGGCCACCGTCGCGACGAACAGGCCGATGCGCTGATCGACCCCCGCGGCGGCGGCTGCGAGCGCTCCGGGAAAGGCCACGTGGCTGAGCGCGTCGCCGGCGAATACCTGCCCGCGCAGCACCACGAACCAGCCGACGACGCCGCACGCGAGCGCGACGAACGTCCCGGCCAGCAGGGCGTTGCGCATGAACTCCTGCGAGAGCATCAGGCGATCACGCCGGCCGGCAAACCCGGTTCGTCCTCGCGCCGGCGATCCCCGCGGGTGCGCCCCCGCACGAGCGCGAGCAGGCGCGCGAGCACGTAGATCGAGAACGCGATCGTCGCAATGAAGAAGCCCGCCGGGTAGGGCGAGAAGTAGGCCACTCCGAGGCCCAGCCACACGATCAGCAGGCCGAGCACGACCGTCAGCGCGAGGCTCGCCACCGGGCGCGCCGTGACCGCCTGCGCGCTCGCCGCAGGTGCGACGAGTAGCGCGAATACCAGCAGCACGCCGGTGATCTGACTGGTCGCCGCGACCGCGAGGCCGAGCAGCATCAGGAACACGAGCGAGACGACGCGTACGGGGACCCCGCGCGCGGCGGCGACGTCGGCGTCGACCGACGCGAACAGCAACGGGCGTCCCAGCGCAACCAGCACCGCGAGCGTCGCCGCGGCGACGGCCACCAGCAGCACGACCTCGCCGTCGCCGACGCCCAGCAGGTCGCCGAACAGCAGGCCGTCGAGGTCGCCGAGCACGCCGCCGTACAAGCTCAAGAGCAAAAACCCGACGGCGAGCGCGAGCGCCTGTACGGCGCCGATCGCGGCGGACTGGTCACCCCAGGAGATCCGCCGCGCACCGGTCAGCCGGCCGATCGCCGCGGCACCCGCGGCGCAGAACAGGAAGTAGCCCCACGCCGCCGGCACCCCCGCGAGCGCCGCCGCGGAGGCCCCGGGAAAGGCCATCATCGACAGCGTGTGCCCGGCGAAGGCCTCGCCGCGCAGCACCATCACCCAGCCGATCACGCCGGCCATCACGGCGACCACGCTGCCGGCGAGCAGCGCGTTGAGCATGAAGTGGTATTCGAGCACCTGCGTCACGTCGCGCGCGACGTTCCAGGTGAGCGTCGGGTGTGCCGCGTCAGCGGGCATGGCCGTGACCGTGACCGTGCGCGTCGCCGTGGCGGTCGTGGTGATGCGCCGGCGCCTCGGGCTGACCGACGACGACCAGGCGCCCGTCGGAGGCGCGCAGGACCTCCACAGGGACGCCGTACAGGCGCGTCAGTGTCTGTGTGTTGACGACCTCCTCCACCGACCCCTCCACGGCGTGCCCGGACGCGAGATAGACGACGCGGTCGAGATAGGCCAGCAGCGGGTTGACGTCGTGTGCCACCAGCAGCGTGGCGACGCCCTGGCCTCGGCAGATCTCGGCGACCAGCGCCGCGACGGAGGCCTGATTGGGCAGGTCCAAGCTGTCCAACGGCTCGTCCAGCAGCAGCAGCTGCGGGCGGCGCACGAGCGCCTGCGCGATCAGCAGGCGCTGCTGCTCGCCACCGGAGAGCTCGCCGATCGGGCGCTCGGCATAGTGACCCGCGCCGACCAGCTCTATCACCTCGGCCACTCGCCGGCGCGTCTCGTGCGCGCGGCCGGCACCGCTGCCCCACCCGTACGGTAGCGCCAGCGGCAGGCCCCAGCGGTCGCCGTCGAGGCCGAGGCGGACCACGTCGACGCCGCGCAGCCGCGTCCCCGCCGAGAACGAACGCCGCTGTGGCAGGTAGCCGATCGCGCGGCTGGCGGCCCCCGGCGGGCGTGCGAGCACGCTGATCTGCCCCTCGGCTAGCGGCAGCGAGCCGAGCAGCGCCTTCAGCAGCGTCGACTTACCCGATCCGTTGGCGCCGAGTAGTGCGACGAACTCGCCGCCCTGCACGCGCATCGACACGTCACTCCAGATCGTCCGCCGCCCGATGCGCACAGCGGCGGCGTCCAACACGATCGCCGGCTCGCCCATTTAGCGACCATAGCAAGACTGAGTCTCGTTCTTGTCTTTGGCCATCCGGGCCGTTGCCGCGATCGATGCGGCGATCGCCGATACTCCCGGCGGCGTCGCCGACAACCACGCCCGCGACAGGTCATCCATTCTCAGGAGGCATCGATGCACAAGCTCAACCTGGACTCCGACGACGTCGTCTCCCCCACGTACGCAGCGCGCTCGTTCTCCCACGACATCCCCAAGTACCGCCTGCCCGCGCAGGGCATGAGCGCCAACGCGGCCTATCAGCTCGTACACGACGAGCTCAACCTCGACGGCAACCCCGCGCTCAACCTTGCCTCCTTCGTGACCAACTGGATGGAGCCGCAGGCCGACGTGCTGGCCGCTGAGACGCTCGCCAAGAACCTGATCGACCAAGATGAGTACCCGCAGAGCGAGGTCGTCCACCAACGCGTCGTCTCGATGATCGGGCGCCTGTTCCACGCGCCGGCCGGCTCGGGTTCGACGGGCACGGCGACGATCGGCTCCTCGGAGGCGATCATGCTCGCGATGCTCGCGCACAAGCGCTCGTGGCAGCTTCGCCGCGAGGCGCAAGGCGCGCCGGCCGACAGACCGAACATGGTGATGGGTGCCGACGTGCACACGTGCTGGGAGAAGTTCACGCGCTACTTCGAGGTCGAGCCCCGCGTCGTGCCGATGCAGGAGGGGCGCTACACGATCGGCGCAGAGCAGGTCGAGCCGCTGCTCGACGAGCGCACGATCGGCGTGGCGGGCGTGCTGGGCACGACCTTCACCGGTCAGATGGACGACCTCGCCTCGATCGATGCCCTGCTGGCGCGCGTCGAGGCCGAGCAGGGCTGGCGGATTCCTCTGCATGTGGACGCCGCGAGCGGCGGCTTCATCACGCCCTTCTCCGAGCCCGACCTGGAGTGGGACTTCCGCCTGGCGCGCGTGCGCTCGATCAACGTCTCCAACCACAAGTTCGGGATGGTCTATCCGGGCATGGGCACCGTCGTGTTCCGCGAGCAGTCAGATCTGCCCGAGGAGCTGGTGTTCCACATCAACTACCTCGGCGGCGACATGCCCAACTACACGCTCAACTTCTCACGCGCTTCGAACTCGGTGATCCTGCAGTACTTCAGCCTGCTGCGCCTGGGCCGCGAGGGCTTTGAGCAGATCATCTCCACGGTGCTGACAAATGCCCAGGCACTGGCGGGCAAGCTTGCCGGGATCGACGGCCTGGAGGTCCTCAACGACGGCTCGCAGTTTCCCATCGTCGTCGTGCGCGCGAGCGCCGACGACGGCGCCGGCAAGCCGCTCGACCTCGTCCTGCTGTCGCATCTGCTGCGCGAGCGCGGCTGGATCGTGCCCGCCTACACGCTGCCGCCGGACGCCGAGCACATCACCGTGCTGCGCATGGTGATCAAGGAGAACTTCTCGCGCGACATGGTCGATCTGCTGGCCCACGACGTTGCGGCCTCGGTGCGCGTGCTCGCGCACGGTCCGTCAGCACGCGCGCGACGGGTCGCGAAGCGCCCGCTGTACTGATCCCCGCCGGCGGCTCACGGCGCTGCCGCGCCGAGCGCTCAGTCGCGGTCGCGGCGGCGGTTGACGAGCAGCACGCCACCGACGACCAGGATCACGACGATCACCACGGCGCCGGCGATGTAGCGGATTTTGTGATGAGTGGCTTTTTTCTTGCCGACTTCTTTTTCGGCTTCCTTTTTCGCCAGCACCGTAACCGTCGCCCCGCGCGCCTTCAGGCGCGCTTCGGTCTGCGACTCCTGGTGCTTGGGGTACTTGGCGAGCACGTGCGTGCCGTCCTTCAGCGTGATGCGCACCGATCGCAGGCGCTTGTTGATGGTCGCGCTCTGGATCTTTCGCCCGTTGAGCTGCTGCTGGAAGGCCGCTTCGCTCTCGGGTGTGTAGTGGATCGTCACTTCGCCTTCGGCCGCGAGCGCTGCCGGCGCGAGCAGGCCGAGCGCCAGGCAAAGTGTCAGCGCGAGGCTCGTGAAGGTGCTGGTCGATCGATTCATGCGCCGTACCCTAGTGCCTACACGCGCCCCGTGTCGCGGCGGTAGGCACGCACCGCCAGGACGCTGAGGATCGCCGTCCATCCGGCGATGACCAGCCAGGCCGTCGCCGTCCAGGGCGCTCCGCCCAGCGCGACGCGGCCTGCCTGCACGAGCCAATAAGACGGCAGGTACTGCGCGACCTCGTAGAGGAAGCCGCTGTGGCCGAGCGGGAACCACGTGCCCCCGAGCAGCGCGAGCAGCGACACCCCGCCGCCCATCGCCGGGCCGATCGAGTCAGGCGTCAGTAGGTGACCGAGCGTGATGCCCAGCGCGGCGAAGGGGATCAGGCCGACGAGGATCAGCCCGGTCATCGTTAGCCAGTCCGAGGCCGACATGCTCACGCCGAGGGAGACACCGGAGATGTACAGCGCGGCGATGCTCACGAGCGCCAACACATATGCCGTCAGCACCTTCGCGCGGAAGTACGCGCGCGGCGACAGCGGCGTCAGGCGCAACTGCCGGTTCCAGCCGACCGAGCGCTCAGTCGCGATGCGCGCGCCGCAGGAGAGCATCGCGCTCATCGTGCCAAACGACGCGAGGCTGGCCATGAAGTAGAGCGGCGCGCTCACCCCGCTGCCACTGAGGCTGTGCACGTGACGGTTCGGTCCGGCGATCACGAAGTACAGAACCAGCGGAAAGCCGAGCGACAGAATGAAGAAGCGACGGTTGCGAAAAGTGCGCAACAGCTCGAAGCGGACGTACGTCAGGGGAAAACGCGCCGAGCGGATCATCTGTCGGCGCCGCCTTCGGCGACCGCTCGCGGCGAGCGCTCGGCGCCATCGCCGGTCAGCTCCAGAAAGGCCTGCTCGAGCCCGGCAGCGGCAATCTCGATGTCGCGCACCTCGGGATTGCCGGCCAGCAGGCCGCGGATAGCGGCGTCGGAGTCCGAGCACGTGAGCACGACCGCCTCGCCGCGCAGCTCGGCGCTGTTCACCCCCGGCAGGCGCTCCAGCGCGGTCACCTGGGCGCCGGGCAGCGTCGCGCGGATCGTGCGCGAGCCGACCATCGCCTTGATCTCCGTCGTCGGCCCGTCCGCGACGATGCGCCCGTGCGCCATCAAGACGGCCCGGTCGGCATATGCGTCGGCCTCCTCGAGGTAGTGCGTCGCGAACAGGATCGTCTTGCCGCGCGCGGCGAACTCGCGCATCGTGCGCCAGAAGGCGTGGCGGCCCTCGACATCCATGGCAGCCGTCGGCTCGTCGAGCACGAGCAGCTGCGGATCGCTGACGAGCGCGATCGCCGAGCGCACGCGCTGGGTCTCACCGCCTGACAGCTTCTGCGTGCGCCGAGCGGCAAACTCGCTCGTGCCGGTCAGCGCCAGTACCTCATCGACCGCCAGCGGGGCGGGATACAGCGAGGCGATCATCGTCACCAGCTCGCGAACCGACAGGTCGCGGATCAGCATGCCCGTCTGCAGCATCGCGCCGAGCGCGCCGGCGGCGACCGCCTGCGACGGCGGGCGCCCGAACACCGACACCGATCCGGCGTCGGGCTCCAGCAGACCCAGCAGCATGTCGATCGTCGTCGACTTGCCGGCCCCGTTGGGGCCCAACAGCGCTACCGTCTCGCCCGCCGCAATGTCGAAGTCGACCCCGCGTACGGCCTCGATCGGGCCGCGCGGTCCGCGAAACGACTTGACCAGCCCCCGCAGCCGGATCTCAGAGCCCTCGGCGGCGCCGACAGCGTCAGCTTCCAGAGGTGTCCTGTCGCCGGCTAGCCGCGTGGCCGCCTCGCGAAAGGGCCGATCATTTGCGCGCCTGCCTGGCCGTCTTCAAGCGCTGCACCTTGGGCAGCACGACCTTGCGCATCCGCACCGACACGGGCGTCGCCTCGACCGCCTCATCCTCGCGCACGAACTCCAGTGCCTCGTCGAGCGACAGTTTGCGGTGCGCGTCCAGGCGCACGAGCACGTCGGAGGTCGAGGAGCGCATGTTGGTCAGGTGCTTCTCCTTGACCGGGTTGACGTCGAGATCCTCCGAGCGAGCGTTCTCGCCGACGATCATCCCTTCATAGACCTCCTCGCCAGGTCCCACGAACAGCGAGCCGCGCTCCTGCAGGGTGAACAGCGAGAAGGTGACCGTCGAGCCATTGCGGTCGGCCACGAGCACGCCGGAGTTGCGCGTCAGCAGCTCCCCTGCCCACGGCTCCCAGCGGTCGAAAACGTGGTGCATGATCCCGGTGCCGCGCGTCTCGGTGAGGAACTGCGTGCGAAAGCCGATCAGCCCGCGCGCGGGCACCAGGTAGTCCATGCGCACCCAGCCGGTGCCGTGATTGGTCATGTGCTCCATGCGCCCCTTTCGCGCGGCGAGCAGCTGGGTGACGGTGCCGACGTGCTCCTCGGGCACGTCCACCGACAGCAGCTCGACGGGCTCGTGGCGCTTGCCGTCGATCTCGCGCTCGACGACGTGCGGCTGGCCGACGGTCAGCTCAAAGCCCTCGCGGCGCATCATCTCCACGAGGATGCCCAGCTGCAGCTCGCCGCGGCCCTGAACCTCGTAGGTGTCCGGGCGCGCGGTCTCCTTCACGCGTAGCGAGACGTTTCCGACGAGCTCCTGCTGCAGGCGCGCCTCGATCTGGCGGGCGGTCAGCTTGTCGCCGTCTTTGCCGGCCAGCGGCGACGTGTTGACGCCGATCGTGATCGACATCGCCGGCTCGTCGACGGTGATCACCGGCAGCGGACGCGGGTCCTCGGGGTCGGCGAGCGTCTCGCCGATCGTCACCTCAGCGATGCCCGCGACAGCGATGATCTCGCCCGGGCCCGCTTCGGGCGCGTCGACGCGCTCCAGCGCATCGGTCACGTACAGCTCGGCGACTGTCGCTTTCCGGATCGTGCCATTCGCGCGGCACCAGGCGATCTGCTGGCCCTTCTTGATCGTGCCGTTCCACACGCGGCAGATCGCCAGCCGCCCGACGTACGGCGAAGCATCGAGGTTCGTCACCAGCGCCTGCAGCGGCAGCTCGGGGTCATACGTCGGTGCGGGAATGCGCTCCAGCAGCAGGTCGAGCAGCGCCGACAGGTTCTCCTCCTCGATCGGCTTGCCGGCGTCGTAGTGCAGCGAGGCGACGCCCGCCTTGGCGTTGCAGTAGACGATCGGGAAGTCGATCTGCTGCTCGTCGGCGTCGAGGTCGAGAAACAGCTCGTAGACCTCGTCGACGACTTCGGCAACGCGCGCGTCGGGACGGTCGACCTTGTTGATCACGAGGATCACCGGGAGCTTGGACTCCAGCGCCTTGCGCAGCACGAAGCGCGTCTGCGGCAGCGGTCCCTCGGAGGCGTCCACGAGCAGCAGCACCCCGTCGACCATCGTCAGCCCACGCTCGACCTCGCCGCCAAAGTCGGCGTGCCCGGGCGTATCGATGATGTTCAGCTTGACGCCCTTGTAGCGCAGCGAGGTGTTCTTGGCGAGAATCGTGATGCCCTTCTCGCGCTCCAGATCCATCGAGTCGAGCACGCGCGTGGCGACCTCCTGGCCGACGCGAAAGGCCCCCGACTGCCACAGCATGGCGTCGACGAGCGTCGTCTTGCCGTGATCGACGTGGGCGACGATCGCGACGTTGCGTATGTCCTCTCTGGGTACAAGCACGGCCGACTAGGCTAGCGGCGCATGCCCGCGGCCCTCAAACCGGTGCGCGCGCCGAAGCGTGCCAGTGCCGACGGGTAGCGCTCGGCGCGGGCGATCGTTTCCTCCAGCGCGGCCGCAAAGCGACGTATCTCGTCCTCCTCGATCACCAGTGCCGGCAGCGCCTTGATCGTGTTCATGCGGTGCCCGGCGACCTGGCAGAGGATGCGGTGCTCGTGAAACAGGGGCACCGTGATCAGCTGTGAGAACAGGCCGGTCTGGCGACGCTCGACAGCCTCCCACAGCGCGCGCCCGACGCGCCCGGACGGCGGCCCGAACTCGATCGCCCAGATCAGACCGAGCCCGCGCACGTCGCTGACGACCTCATAGCGGTCGACCAGCGGCAGCGTCAGCTCGAGCAGCAGCTCGCCCATGCGCTGGGAGTGGGCCACCAGGCCCTGCTTGTCGAGCACGCGCAGCGTCGCCAGCGCGGCTGCCGCAGCGAGATCGTTGCCGCCGAACGTCGAGCCGTGGCGTACCGCGCGCTCCATCCCGTCAAAGACCGCGTCAAACGCGCTGCGCGACACGAGCACGGCGCCGACCGGCACCAGCCCGCCGGAAAGCGCCTTGGCGACGCAGATCAGATCGGGCTGCAGGCCCCAGTGCTCGAGCGCGAAGAAGCGCCCCGTTCGCCCGAGCCCCGTCTGCACCTCGTCGCACACGAACAGCGTCCCGGCCTGGCGGCACAGCTCCTGCACCCGCTGCAGGTAACCGGCGGGCGGCAGGTTGACGCCCTTGCCCTGCACCGGCTCGACCACGAAGGCGGCCACGTCGCCGCTTTCCAGCTCTCGCCGCAGGGCGTCGAGGTCGCCGAAGGCGACCGCATCGCAGCCCGGCAGGAGCGGGCCGAAGCCGTCGCGGAACTCGGCGTTGCCGTTGAGCGACAGTGAGCCGAGCGTGAGCCCGTGGAAGGCGTGCTCGGCGTAGAGCACGCGCGGCCGGCCGGTCGCCGCGCGTGAGATCTTGATCGCCGCCTCGACGGCCTCGGTGCCGGTGTTTGCGGGGACCATCGCGGCGACGCTGCCCGGCGCGCGAGCCAGTAGCTGCTCGGCGAGCACGCCGCTGAGCAGCGTCACGCCGAGCTGCGGCAGGTTGCCGGTGCGCGCGCTCATCGCGTCCTGCACCGCGGCGATCGCTTCGGGGTGATTGCGGCCGATCGCGAACACGCCATAGCCGCCGAACAGGTCGAGGTAGCGCTCGCCGTCGGCGTCGATCAGGTGCGCGCCCTCGCCCCCGCGCCAGCGCTTGTCGAAGCCGAGCGTGCGCAGGATGCGCCCCATCTGCGGGTTCAGATAGCGATCGTTGAGCGCCATCTCCTCGCCCGCGCGCGCGCTGAGGATCTCGGCAACGGTCGGTGGCAGCGAGCTGTACATGCGATAAGCCTAGGCGAGCCGGCTCAGCGCTCGGCGAGGATCACCAGGCGCGACTCGCTGCCCAGTGGGTCGCGCTGCAACGAGCCGTAGCACTTGGCCTTGGCAAAGCCCGCGCGCTGGAGCATGGCGACGAGCTCGGTGGCCGTGTACACGCGCAGCGAGAACGGTCGCGACTCGCGCTCGCCGCTGCTCTCGATGACCGTCTGCGTGCCCTGTGAGATGCCCGACTGCGGGTCAAAGGTTGACTGTTCGAGCAGCATGCGACCCTCGCCGAGCAGCCGCCAGTCGCGTTCGCGGTAGCCGCTGACTAGCGCGTCGCGATGCATCGTCTCCACCACCAGGCGCCCGCCTGGGCGCAGCACGCGGTGGATCTCGCCGAGCACGCCCGTGTCGCCCTCATCGCCGAGATAGCCCAGCGATGTGAACAGGTTGAGCGCCGCCTCGAAGCTCTCATCGGCGAACGGCAGCTCGCGGTAGTCG
The DNA here is from genome assembly GCA_963819435.1 of uncultured Solirubrobacteraceae bacterium. GTDB lineage: Bacteria > Actinomycetota > Thermoleophilia > Solirubrobacterales > Solirubrobacteraceae > Palsa-744. The sequence continues at coordinate 187,480 of CAWFWA010000003.1, forward strand.
GCGCGCACGAGCTTCGGCCAGCGCTCACCGCCGGCGCGCCGCCGCGCCTCGGCGAGCAGCACCTCCGAGCGATCGACGCCGACGGCGCGAAAGCCGGCGCGCGCGAGTGGCACCGTGTGGCGCGCGAAGCCGCACGGAACGTCGAGCAGGTCGCCGCCCTGCGGGCACTTGGCGAGGTGCGCCGCCGCGAGCGCCTGTTGCTCTGCCTGCTCCTGGCGCTCGCGCTCGGCGTAGGCGCGCAGATAGAAGTCGCTGAAGAACGCGTCCCGCGCCTCGGGCGGGCTTGGCGCTGAGTCGTCCGGCACGCCCCGAGTGTAGGCGCGATTCGGGGGTTGACAGCGTTGTTATGCTCGCGTCGAGGAGGCCGGACGTGGGGTCGGCCGAGGCTATGGGATGGGGGCTGGGATGAGAAACTTCAGGGTCCGCGCGATCGTGCTCGCAGCGGTCGCGGCCGCTGCATTGACGATCGCAACCGCGACGAGCTCCGCGGTGGAACTTCCGACCGAAACGAAATGCGAGTTCATCGCGAGTCCCGGCAGCTCGGAGTGCATGCTGCCGTTCCCGGATGACTACTACACCAAGGCCGACGTCACCAGTCCGACCGGCCGGCGCATCGACTTCCGCGAACTGGCCACGCCCGCCAACGCGGCAAACCAGCACATCGAAGTCGCTCCATATAACACCGGCGACGGTTTCAGCCCCGGCTCGGTCATCGCGCTGAAGGTCCCCGGGATCGAAACGACCGCGGACGTCAAGGCGATGGGCGCGGTGCCGATCAACAAGTTGCGCGAATACAAGAAGGCCAACGCCCCGGTTGTCGTGATCGACACGAGCACCGGGCAGCGCTGGCCGATCTGGGTCGAGATCGACTCCACGGTGAAAGCCGAAAAGGCCAATCTGGAGATCCACCCGGCCGTCAACTTCACCTCCGGCGACCGTTACATCGTCGCGCTGCGCAATCTCAGAAACGCCAAAAAACAGCACCTGCAGGCGCCAGAAGGCTTCCGCTACTACCGCGACAACCTGCCGTCGTCCGAAGAAAAGGTCAACGCAAGGCGACCGCACTTCGAAGAACTCTTCAGCACGCTGCAGGGCGCCGGCATCGCGCGGTCGAGCCTTTACCTCGCGTGGGACTTCACCGTCGCCAGCGACGAAAACAACACCGGCCGTGAGCTCTCCATGCGCAACGCGGCGTTCTCCGCGCTGGGCGACAACAACCTCGCCGACGGCGTTGTCGAAGGCAGCTCGCCGACATTCACGGTGACCGAAACGACCAACGAACCCAACCCAGGCGAAATCGCGCGGCGCGTGAAGGGCACGGTCGTCGTGCCGTGCTTCCTGTTCCCCAGCTGCGCACCGGGTGGGACGATGGTGCTCAATGGCGAAGGAAAGCCCACACAGAATGGCGTGTGGACGGCGAACTTCGACTGCATCGTGCCCGTGTCCGCGGCCACCGGCCCCGGCGAATCGGCACGCCCGTCGCTGTACGGCCACGGGCTGTTCGGCGACGCCAGCGAGGTCGCGTCGAGCCCGCAGAGAAGCCTCTCGCAATCGCACGACATCGTTCAGTGCGCGACCGATGAGATCGGCATGTCCGAATCGGACCTGGGATCGGTGGTCGAGGCGCTGCAGAACCTGTCGGCCTTCCCGAAGATCACCGACCGGCTGCAACAGGGCCTGCTCGACGAGCTGTATCTCGGTCGAGCGATGATCAGCCCCACCGGCTTTACGACCAACGCCGCCTTCCACCAGGACGGCACGCTGGCCACACCGTCGGTACTGAACACCAGCCATCTCTACTACAACGGCAACAGCCAGGGCGGCATCATGGGCGGCGCGCTGACGGCGGTCTCGCCGGACTTCACGCGCGCCTCGCTCGGTGTGCCGGCGATGAACTACTCGACGCTGCTGCCACGGTCGGTCGACTTCGACGAATTCTCGGCGATCCTCTATCCGAGCTACCCCGACGAAGAAGCGCGGCCGCTCGTGCTCGACATGATGCAGCTGCTGTGGGACCGCGGCGAGCCAGACGGCTACGCCGAGCGCATGACGACCAACCCGCTGCCCGACACGCCGGCCCATCAGGTGCTGATGGACATCGCCTTCGGCGATCACCAGGTGAGCGACTATCAGGCCGACGTCGAGGCGCGCACCGTCGGCGCATCGGCGCACAAGCCGGTCCTCTTCAAAGGACGCTGGCCGATGACCAACGTGCTGTGGAACGTTCCGGCGATCAACAGCTACCCGTTCAGCGGCTCGGCCGCGTACTACTGGGACATCGGGCCTGTGCGTCCCAATCCCAGCGAACCGAAATCGACGATCGGCACCGAACCGCCGCCGTATGAAAACCTGCCCAACCGCACCGGTGAAGACCCGCACGGTGCACCGCGCGCGGCAGCGGCCGAGCAGCAGGTGGTGTCGGACTTCTTCGAAGGAGCAATCAAGAGAACCGACAACTGCAACCGCGGCCCCTGCTACGCCGGGACCTTCACCGGGCCCTAGGCGCACGCGCAGCATCGGCCAAGACCCGGCGCGGCCGACACCGGCCGCGCCGGGCGCAGCTTTCCGCGTCGAGGAGTAGCGTCCGCGCGCTGGATCATGCGACTGCTGAGCTTCCACACCGACGAAGGGCCCGCCGCGGCGGTGCAGGTCGGCGAAGATCTGGTGCCGGTGGCGGCACTCGCCGCACCTGCGAACAGCGTGCGCGGGCTGCTGGCGGCGCTCGACGCCGACGGCCTTGCCGAGCTGGCCCAGCGCGCCGTGCAGGCCGGCGAGCGCGTCGCGCTCGCCGACGTCGCGCTGCACGCGCCGATCGTCGACCCGCAGAAGATCGTGTGCATCGGCCTCAACTACCGCGACCACGCCGAAGAGAGCGGACAGGAGATCCCGGCGTCACCGATGTGGTTCGCGAAGTTCGCCAACTCGCTGGTCGGCAGCGGCCAGGACATCGTGCTGCCCGACGCTCATGCCGACCACGTCGACTACGAGGCCGAGCTGGCGCTGGTGATCGGGCGCGTGGCAAAGAACGTGAGCGCCGAGCAGGCGCTCTCGCACGTCGCCGGAGCGATGCCGTTCAACGACGTCAGCGCGCGCGACCTGCAGTTTCAGAACCCGCTGTGGACGAGCGGCAAGGCGATCGACACGTTCGCACCGTGCGGCCCGGCGCTCGTGACGCTCGACGAGATCGACGACTTGCAAGCGCTCGGCCTGCGCACGCGCATCGACGGCGAGGTGGTGCAGCAGGGCACGACCGCCAACCTGATCTTCGGGCCGGCCGAGCTCGTCGCGTGGCTGTCGCGCACGATGACCTTGCTGCCCGGCGACATCGTCGCCACCGGGACTCCAGCCGGCGTGGGCGCCGCCCAGGGGCGTTTCCTGCGCGAGGGCCAGGCCGTCGAGGTCGAGATCGACGGTCTCGGCACGCTGGTCAACCGGGTCAGCCGCGGTTAGGCGCGGCCCACCCCGCCGCGGGGCGGCGGCGGGCGGCCTTATGCCTGCGCGGTCTCGGCTTCCGCGGCCACGGGCAGGTCGAGGCGCGTGATCGTCAGATAGACGACGAAGCCTGCGATCAACGCGGCCAGGGCGAGGCTCACCTCGCCCGTCCCCAGGGCCAGCCCGCCACGCTTGGAGGAGACGGCCAGCCAGTCGGCAAACGACGCCCCGAGCGGGCGCGTGACGACGTAGGCGAACCAGAACGCGAGGATCGAGTTCATGCCAAAGCGCCAGTAGCCGACTGCCGGGATCACGATGATCGCGGCGAACATCAGCCCGGAGGCGAAGTAGCCGAGGCCGAAGGTCACCGCCGTCAGATCGCCCGCTGCTGTACCGAGGGCAAACGTGGCGAGCACGGCAGCCCAGTAGAAGAGCTCGCGGCGCGGCGTGCGAATGCTGTGGATCGACAGCGTTCCCTCGGTCACGTACCAGGTACGGAAGACCGCCGCGAGCACGACCGCATAGAAGATCGTCGAGGCGATGTAGGGGATGCCCAGGCCGACGTGCAGGACATCGGCGGCCATCGTGCCGAACACGCCGACCATCGCCACCGCGAACCAGTACTTCCAGGCCACGTATTCGCGCGCGGAGAACTGGATCGCCAGCGCGACGACAAGGCCGATGCCGCCGATCACCACGGCGATCTCCGGCACGATGCGATGCACGAGGAAGTCCGATGTCGACTCTCCCATGCCGGTCGTCAGCGCCTTGACGATCCAGAAGTAGGCCGTGACTTCCGGAACCTTCGAGAGGGACTGGGCGCGCATCTCGCCGATGCGGCTGGGTTGGTCGGGCTGGAAGCTCATGAACAATGCTGGTGCTGTGCAGCTGCACTGCGGGGCGCGGCGCAAGCTAGAGCCGCCACCTAAACACCAGATGAGCGCCCCGCCGGCGCCGCCGAATGCGGGCTCTCATCTGCCGTTAAGTGCCGGCGCGAATGATCGACCTGCTTGCTCGTACTCGCCAGCATCTCTTCAAGCATCACCCACTGGATCGCCGAAAACGGCGTGTACGCCGTGTTCGCGCTGATGGCACTCGACGCGCTGTTGCCCGTCGGCGGCGAGCTGGTGATGCTGTTCGCCGGGGCGCTCGCCTCAGGGAGCGTCGCCGCGGGCCACGTGACGCTGTTCGGCGCGAGCCTGGCCAGCGGCGGCGAGAGCTATGTGGTGCTGGCGCTCGCCGGGACGATCGGCTACCTGTTCGGCGCGATCGCCGGCTGGGCGATTGGGCGCTATGGGGGACGCACGCTCGTCGAGCGCCATGGCAGCCGCCTGCACGTCGACGCCGCTGCGTTCGCGCGCGCCGAGCGCTGGTTTCAGCGCTTCGGGCTGTGGGCCGTGCTGCTCGGGCGCATCACGCCGGTGATCCGCTCGTTCATCTCGATCCCCGCCGGCGTGTTTCGCGCGCCGCTCGCGCGCTACTCGGCACTCACGTCGATCGGCTCGGCGATCTGGTGCTTTGCCTTCGCGGGCGCCGGCTGGGCGCTCGGCGGCAGCTGGGAGAGCTTTCACAAGAGCTTTGGCCACGTCGACCTCGTGGTCGCTGCCGCGCTCGTCGCCGCGGTCGCGCTACTGGGCGTCAGGTGGCTGCGCGGCCGCCACCGCCGCGGCGCTGCCAACCCCGCCGCACCTGCGTCGCTGGGCGATCGACGCGATCGCGGCTGAGCGAACGCTCGTCACTGAAGCCTCACTCGGCGGACGCACCTTCGCCGGAACGTCCCGCACTTTCGCCGGAAGGTCCACTCACCGCGCTCAGCCTCAGATGAGCGTTGCGGGCAACTCCAGCCAGACGTCGGCACCCCCGTCTGGACGCTTTGCCAGACCCGCGCGTCCGTCATGGGCTCGCGCGATCGAATCGACGATCGCCATGCCCAGTCCGGAGCCCGGCTCGCCGTGACTGACTTCGGCGCGGCTGAAGCGCTCGAAGGCGCGCTTGGCGAACTCGTCGGAGAAACCAGGCCCGCGGTCGACGACGTGCAGCTCGATCGAGGAGCCATGCAGCGTCGCGGTCAGACCGACCGGGCCGTCGCCGTAACGCAGCGCGTTATCAAGGAGGTTGCCCAGCGCCTGCTCGACGCGCAGGCGGTCCAGGCGCGCCGTGAGCCCCGGCGCCACATCCACGTCGAGCGTTCGCCCCCGCTCGGCGGCGCGCCGCGCGAAACGGCTGCAGACGTCGTCGAGCATCGCGTGCACGTCGGTCTGCTGCGGAGCGACCGCGAGGCTGCCCTCGTCGGTCTGCGCGAGCACGAGCAGATCCTCGGCCAGCTGCGTGAGGCGGTCAGTCTCCTCGGCCGCCGATCGCAGCGCGGCCTGCAGTTCCTCGGGGGTTCGTCCGCGCGCGAGCGCGAGCTCGAGCTCGGTCTTGAGGATCGCCAGCGGCGTGCGCAGCTCGTGGCTGGCGTCGGCGACGAAGCGCCGCTCGTGCGCGAGCGCGTCGCCGAGGCGCTGCAGCATCGCGTTGAGCGTCGTTCCGAGGCGGCCGATCTCATCGGAGGTGGACGGCACCGGCAGGCGCCGGTCGGGCTCGGCTGCGGAGATCTCCGCCGCGCGCGCACGCATCGCCTCGACCGGTCGCAGGGCCGCGGCGGCGACGCCGTAAGCGGCGAGCGAGGCGAGCAGCAGTGCGATCGGACCGCCCAGCAACAGCAGCGTCAGCAGGTCCGAGCGCGACTCGGTGAGCGGCTCGGTCGAGGTCCCGACGACCACGACCAGGCGGTGACCGCTCGTGCGCACCGGAATGGCGAGCAGGCGCGAGCGGCCCTGCAGCCCGGGCAACGCTCCGCGTTCCAGCAGGATCGGGCCGTGCTGAGCGCGCCGCAGCTCAGCCGGCAGTTAGCAGCACCAGCCCGCTCAGCTGGCGCGTGGCGTCGAGCACCGTGCCGCCGTCGCTGAGCACCTCGGCGAAGTTCTCCGCCTGACCGGCGAGCTTGCTCGGGTGGCGCTCGCTGAGCCCGGAGTCGACCTCCTTGAACAGCGCCGCCACGTCGCCGGCGCGCGAGCGCAGTCCGTTGTTCGTCGCGCTGTCCAGCTCAGAGGCAAAGCGCAGATACACGAACACGCCGGTCGCCCCGAGCACGATCGTCATAACGGCGGCGAACGCCAGCGTGACGCGCAGGCGAATCGATGCGCGTTTCAGCGTCCGCCATCCTTGCGCAGCCGGTATCCGGCGCCGCGCACGGTCTCCAGAGAGCGCACGCCGAAGGGGCGGTCGATCTTGTGGCGCAGGTAGCGGATGTACACCTCGACGATGTTGGAGCGATGCTCGAAGTCATCGCCCCAGGCGTGATCGACGATCTGCAGGCGCGAGAGCACGTGGCCCGGATTTTTCATGAACAGCTCCAATATCGAGTATTCCGTGGAGGACAGCTCGATCTCCGCGTCCCCGCGCCAGGCCTGGCGCGCGGCACGGTCCAGGCGCAGATCGCCGACCTCCAGCGCCGCCCCCCGCCGGCTCGCCGGCGCTCGAGCGCCCGCAGGCGCGCCAGCAGCTCGGCGAACGAGAACGGCTTGGTCAGGTAGTCGTCGGCGCCGCCGTCGAGACCGGCGACGCGGTCCTCCACGGCGCCCCGCGCTGTCAGCATCAGCACCGGCGCGCGGATGCCATCGCTGCGCAGGCGCCGGCAGGTCTCAAAGCCGTCGATCCCCGGCAGCATCACGTCGAGCACGATCGCGTCGTAGGACGTGCTCGCCGCCATCGCGCCCGCCTGCTCGCCGGCCGTCGCGATGTCCGCAGTCAGGCCATGCTCGCTGAGACCGCGCCGGATCAGCACGGCCATCTTCACCTCGTCCTCGACGATCAGCACATGCATCGCACAAACGATCCCACGTCAGATGAACGTGCGATGAGAGCCTCGGGCGCGACCGCCGAGCTAGTGGCTTGCCGCGACCGTTCGCAGCGGGTAGCCAAGGTGGGCGACGCGCTCGGGCAGGTCGACGTGCAGCCAGTGCGACACGTGCGCGGGCAGCGTCTCCAGGATGATCTCGCGATAGTGGCCCGTGTCGAGCTCGGCCACGATGTCGTCGTAGGCGTTGGGGCTGCTCGCCACGCGGCCTTCGACCTCGCTCCCGGCGGGCTCTGAAAGCAGCGGCAGCGCCTGCGCGAGCGCCTGCTCGCCGGCGTCTGTGTCGGCTGCCCACGCGGTCGAACGGCAGGTGCTCGGGGTTGGGCACGAGCACGAAGAACTTCGTCGGACCCTCCTGCGCGCGCTCGCGTACCGCCTGCACCACGGCCGGCGTGGCGTTCGTCTTGTTGGTGACGACGAGCACGCGCGATTCGCCAGGTGAAACAGGCGCGCTCACCCGTGCGCCGAGCGGTTTGCAGGCCGAGCGGCGCCCCGGCATCCGAGACGGCGATCAGGTCGCGCTTGGAGCGTGTCAGGTAGACGACGAGGCTAAGAATCGTGGTGAGGAAGATCAGGCTGGTGATCGTCGTGCCGAGCCCAAGGCCGCCTTCGCTCGGCGGGCTGCGCGAGGTAGTCGCCGATCGATGCGCCGAGCGGCCGGGTGAGGATGTAGGCCAGCCAGAAGGCGAGGATCGCGTTGAGCGCGAGGCGGAAGTGGGCGAGCGTGACGAGCACGATCAGGCCACCGAAGATGAGCGCCGAGTTGAGGTAACCAAGGCTGAGTTTCTCCGCGGCGAGATCGCCGGCCGACGTCCCGAGCGCAAAGGTGAAGAGGATCGTCAGCCAGTAGAACGCCTCGCGGCGGGTCGTGACGATCGTGTGGATGGACAGCGTCTTCTCGCTCGCATACCAGCAGGCGAAGACGAGGATGAGGATCGTGCCGAAGGCGATCGTGGTCGTCTGTAGCGCCACGCCGAGGTTGTCGACGAGGTTGTCGCTGAACAGAGTGCCGACGACGCTGATCAACACGACCGCGAGCCAGTAGAGGCCCGGTATGTACTTCTTGGCGCGAAACTGGAAAACGAGTGTGACGATCAGCAGCGCGCCCATGATGTAGGTGGTGCTCGTCAGTCCGAGTCCGAGGTTTTCATTGATGAAATCAGCTGCAGTCTCCCCCACGGTCGTGCAGAGAATCTTGATGACCCAGAAATAAAGCGTGATCTCGGGCACCTTGTTGAGCAACCGCCGCCCCGGCGAGCGGACGTTGGCGCTTGTGTGTGTGAAGTTTGTGTGAGCGGCTATCTCGTTCATGCGCGACAAGATGCAATAACGGTCTAAATGAACGATGAGAGCGCGTTCGCTAGCGCCCGGCCGATGATCCGCCGACCGCACTCAGTCGCGGTGGGACTCGCGCGCGGCGCGGCGGATCGACAAGGCCAGCAGAGCGAGCACCGCGACGGGCATCACCCACCACGCGCTGACGCCGCCGGCGGCGAGCAGCGCCGTCAGCGCGATCGCCAGCGCGGCGCCGAGGGCGGTGCGCCAGTCGTCGCCGACGACGAACTCCCACACACCGGCGAGCACCGCGCGGACACGGTCCATCGGGCTAGATCCTCCCCGGTAGATCGTCAGTCACCGGACGTTTCTTCGACGCTCCGCCACGCAGCCCCGCCGCGGCCATCGCCGACAGCGCCAGCGCCGCGAGCAGCACTGCGGGGACGATCGCCAGCAGCGCGGCGTCGCCGCCCGGCCAGGCCGCGCCCGCGCCCTCGGCGCCCCAGAACATGCCGAATGACGTGAGCATCACGCCTACGGCGAACTTCATCGTGTTCTCCGGTACTCGTGCGAGCGGAGCGCGAGCCGCGACGCCGAGCGCCACGACGGCCAGCACGGCGACCGCGGCGGCTGCCGCGGCGAGTCCGACGCGGTGCTGGTTGGCGCCGAACGTGAGCACGATGAACACGACCTCCAGCCCCTCCAGCAGCACGCCTTTGAACGCGAGCGTGAACGAGTAGGCATCCAGCCGCGACGGTGACACGCCCGCCTCGCGTGCCGCGTCGACCTCCTCGCGGTAGGTCGCAAGCTCGTCGTGCTTGGCCTTCAGCCCGGCTCTGCGCAGGATGGCCTTGCGCAGCCACTGCAGCCCGAAGATCAGCAGCAGGCCGCCGACCAGCACCCTCAGCACGCCGATCGGCAGCGAGCTGAGCGCCGGGCCGAGCGCGAGCACGAGCACCGCGAGCGCGAGCACCGCCGCGCCGACGCCGCTCATCGCCGAGGACCAGCTGCGCGTGCTGCCGACGGCGAGCACGATGGTCAGCGCCTCGACGGCCTCGACCGAGCAGGCGAGGAACACGGAAAGGGCCAGACCTATCTCGGCGCCGCTCATGCGTCCATTGTGCCCGCCGGGCCGACCGCGAGCTGCGCGTGTCGAAGAAAGCCGCAGCCGGCGCTCGTTCACCTGTCAAAGGGTGTGCTTAACGCGTCAAACCTCCGCACGTGCTCATTCTGTGAAGGTGCCGTAAACCGATTCCGGGGTCCGGCATTTCGTCGCGCCGGCTCGCCTACTCGCCCACCGGCTCCCCGCAACGCCCCTGCGATGATTTGACGATGCAGGCAACGCGCACCTCGCCATCCGGCCACCGAGTCCGTGCGATCGTCGCGGCGGGGATTGCCCTTGCCTTCGTTCTCGGCGGCTGCGGCAAGGGCTCTGCCTCTCAATCGGATGCGGGCGCGAAGGGCGCCGTAAGGCCGGCGACTCAGGGACCGGGCGTGGCGACATCGGCGGTGACGGTGATCGAGGGCTGGGCCGACGCGCTCAGAAGCGGACAGCAGGAGCGCGCCGCCGCATACTGGGCGCACCCCAGCGCGATGGTCAACGGACCCGATGCGAGCGGTCGCATCGCGGTCATTCACATCGATAGCGACCGCGATGCGCTGATCGCCGATCGAACGCTCTCCTGTGGCGCAACGCTGGTTCACACGACGCGCAGCGGCCCCTACGTGCGTGCCGCCTTCACGCTCGGCATTCGCACGGGGCCGGGTGCGGACAGCAGCGGCTGCTCTGGCCCAGCGAGCGTCGACTTCCTGATTCGCGGCGGGCACATCGTGCGCTGGCTGCGCGCGCCCACTGCCTACTCGGCACCGCCGAGCGGCGAACAGCCGCGCGCTGGCGCAACACCCGGTGCGCAGTCGAGCTGACGGGTACCGCTCGCCTACTCGCGTCCGCCGAACAGCTGCAGGAAGAACAGGAAGACGTTGAGCACGTCGAGAAAGATCCCGGCGGCTATCTGCACGACTTCGGCCTGGCCGGCGCGGCGCAGGCGGTTGAAGTCGAGCAGCGTGTAGCCGCCGAAGATGACCAGGCCGGCGACCGCGTAGATCACGTTGGCGTGCGGCATCGACACGAGCAGCGAGACGAAGCCGAACACGATCAGCACGAGCAGCGCGACGAACAGGAAGCGATAGCCGCCGGACAGATCGCGGCGGATGGCATAACCGGTGCTGCCGAGGCTGCCGACGAACAGCGCCGTCGCTCCGGCAGCCTGCCAGATGGCGCTCGGCTCGACTTCGGCGTAACGCTGCAGCCCGCCGCCGAGTCCCAGGCCGAGGAACAGACCGGCGGCGAACAGCATGGTGATCGCCAGGCGCTCCGAACGGCGTGCGAAGTTGAGCCCGATGATGCTGACGAAGCCGAGGATGAAGCAGACGATCGACGGGCCCGCGGTGAAGTTGCGCCCGAGATAGGCACCCAGTGTGAAGAAGCCGACGGTGACAGCGACCAGCCCCATCACCTGGCCGAACAGGCCGGCCGTGCCGACGTCCTCGACCGAGCCGAAGATGCGGCGTTCGGCGCTGTGGGAGGACGATGCGCTCATGGCGGGAAGCTTGCCAGAACCCGAGCCCGCCGGGCCGGCTGGCGAATTTCAGCCCCAGTTATGAAGATCGTGTTCTGCGCTCTTCTGAAAGCGCGCGTCAGGTGGGCGGGGCGCTCAGTCCTGCGACCGGAACACGATGTTGCGGTCCACCCTGTCCGTGCGGCGATAGCCGGGCAGGTTCTGCTGCATCCACGCTGGCGGCGGCAGCGTCTCGAGCAGGATGACCGGGCGGCAGCGCTTGATCGTGCCCAGCGCGCCCTCGAGCGCAAGTTGCTCATGTCCCTCGACGTCGAGGTGCACGACGCCCACGTTACGGTCGTCGGGGATGGAGGCGTCGACGGTCGTAACGCTCACAGCCTCGCGACTGCGGCTGAACGACTCGTCGAACACGAGCCTGGAGACGCCGCCGGACGGCCCCCACTCGCGGGCGTTGTTCGTGACGAAGGCCTCACCGACCTCGTCGCTGAGACCGCCGTGGATCAGCTGCACATTCTCGAGCCCGTTCAGGTAGACGGTGATGCTCGCGCAGCGGAAATTCTCGAGATTCGGCTCAAATGCCCACACCGTCCCCTCTCGCGATCGGGCCAGGGCGGGCAGGAAGTCGCCAAAGAAAGCACCGGCGTGCACGACGTCCCCCTCGATCGCCGACAAGAACTCGATCGTGTCGCGCTCCCACGCCCTGCCGCGCCGGATCGTCCTCGGTACGACACCGCGCGCCTCGGCGGGCACGCAATAGATGCCGTACTCGTTGCGTGCGATCAGCGTGTTCAGCGCCGCGCCCGGCAGCGGCGGGAGCCGACGCACCGCTCCTGGCGTAGCAAGCCAGTGACGCGCATCCTCGGCCAACAGCCGCCCCTCCAGCAGCAGGTTGCGACCGCGTTGCACGCGCTTGAAGATCGGTCGTGGCAGCCGTCTCGCCAGGACGGCGATCCGATCGGTGCGAAGCTCGAGCTTGGCGCCCTCCACGGGCGGCAGGGTATCCGACGGTTGGAGAACGAGGCGGGACGGGTTACGCGACGCCGGCGGATCGTGCTTGAAGCCTCCGCGAGGTCGGGCCCGGGCCTCTGAAACTCGACGGGTCCCCAGGCCGGCTCGGCGAGCGACCGGGTGCGGCTCGGCTTGCGGGCACCCTCGCCTCTGGTCGACCGCCTTCGCGGACAAAACTATCGGGGCGCCGAGATTCGAACTCGGGACCTCACCGACCCGAACGGTGCGCGCTACCAGGCTGCGCCACGCCCCGATGCGCGGTCAGTATTCCATAACGCTATGTTCGGGCCGTGCCCGCTGCGACGATCGACATCATCGAGGAGCTCGACGGGTTGCTGGCGCCCGAGCTCTTCGAGGACTACGGGCCCAACGGTCTGCAGGTGCCCGGCGCCGCGCATGTCGAGACGATCGCCACGGGCGTGTCTGCGAACCTCGAGCTGTTCGAGCTTGCGGCCGCCGAGCGCGCACAGCTGTTGCTCGTACACCACGGCCTTTTCTGGGGCTCGTCTGGCCCGATCGACGAGCCGCTCAAGGGCCGCCTGAAGACGCTGTTCGACGCGGACATCGCGCTCGCCGCCTACCACCTGCCGCTCGACGCGCACCTGACGTTCGGCAACAACGCGCTGCTGGCGCAGGCACTCGGCAGCGCGGCCGTCGAGCCGTTCGCGCTGCACAAGGGTCGCCCGATCGGCGTTCTCGCGCGTATGCCCGGCGACGGCATCGCCGCTGACGAGCTGTTCGCGCGCGTGCGCGAGGCCACCGCTCGTGATCCGCTCGTGTTCGACGCCGGACCCGCGCGCGTGCGCACCGTCGCCGTCGTCTCCGGCGCGGGCTCGGACTACCTTGGCGAGGCGGCCGCCGCCGGTGCCGACGCGCTGCTTACCGGCGAGCCCGTCGAGCGCGCGATGGCCAACGCGCGCGAGCTGGGCATCCACTTCATCGCCGCCGGCCACTACGCCACCGAGACGCTCGGCGTCAAGGCGCTCGGCGAGCATCTGGCCGGGCGTTTCGGCGTGCGCCACGTGTTTCTCGACGTGCCCAACCCGATCTAGCGCCTCCCCTGCCCCCGGCTGCGCTCAGGCTCGGCACCCCTAGCGAGCCGGCGCTCGTAAATTGTTCGCTACGGCTCTAAGATTGACTGGTCAGCCAGCTTGTCCGAACGAGGAAGAGGAGAGTCAGGATGGAGGTCACGACTGCGTCGACCGCGGGGTCGGCCACGGGGTCGACAACGATTGCCGATCTGATCCCGCGCGCTGTCGCGAGCCATGGTCAGAGCACGGCGATCCGCTACAAGCGCGACGGCGCGTGGCACGACGTCAACTACGAGCAGCTGGCCGACATCGTCCAGGAGATCGGCCTCGGCCTGATCGACCTCGGCGTGCAAGCGGGCGACCGCCTGTGCATCCTCGCCAACACGCGCCCCGAGTGGTCCTATGCGGACATGGGCGCGACCTCCGCCGGCGCCGTCGTCGTGCCGATCTACCAGACCAACTCGCCGGAGGAGTGCCTGTGGGTGATCTCCGACTCGGCCGCCAGCACGATCGTCTGCGAGGACCTCGAGCAGCTCGAGAAGATCGCCGCGATCCGCGAGCAGATCCCCGGCATCCGCACGGTGATCGTGATCGACCCGCCCGACTCCTCGGCGATCGCCAGTGGCCCGTCCGACGGCGTGCGCGCGCTCAACGCGATCAGCCTCGACGAGGTGCGCGAGCGCGGGCGCGCGCGCCCGGCCGAGGAGCTGCAGGCCCGCCGCGCGGCCGTCCGCCCCGAGGATCCGTTCACGTTCATCTACACCTCCGGCACGACCGGCCCGCCGAAGGGCTGCGTGCTCACGCACGGCAACTACCGCGCGATCATCGACATGGTCGGCGAGGCCGGCGAGATCCAGGGCGACGAGGTGATCTATCTGTATCTGCCGCTCGCGCACTCCTTCGCGCTGCTGATCCAGCTCGCCGTGTTCGACCTCGGCGGCACGCTCGCGTACTTCGGTGGCGATACCAAGCAGATCGTGCCCGAGCTGCAGGAGGTGCAGCCGACCTACCTGCCGTCTGTGCCACGCGTGTTCGAGAAGATCTACACGCTCGCTTACGGCGCCATCCAGTCCCAGCCGCCCGAGGAGCGCGCACGGGCTGAGGCAGCCATCGCGCTGGGCGTGAAGGTACGCAACATGATCAACGAGGGCCAGCCGGTGCCCGAGGAGCTACAGAAGCCCTTCGACGAAGCCGACGAGCAGCTGTTCAAGAACGTCCGCGCGATCTTTGGCGGCAAGGTGCGTCACGCGACCAGCGGCGCCGCTCCGATCGCACAGGAGATCCTCGAGTTCTTCTGGGCGTGCGGGGTGCCCGTGCTCGAGGGCTACGGCATGACCGAGACGGCCACCGCCGCTACCACCTCGACGGTCGAGCACCACCGCTTCGGCACCGTCGGTCGCGCGCTACCGGGCGTCGAGCTGAAGATCGCCGAGGACGGCGAGATCCTCGTCAAAGGGCCGAACATCTTCGACGGCTACCACAACAACGCCGACGCGAGCTTCGGTGCCGTCGAGCAGGGGTGGCTGCACACCGGCGATCTCGGCTCGCTCGACGAGGACGGCTACCTGTCGATCACAGGGCGCAAGAAGGACATCATCATCACCGCCGGCGGCAAGAACCTGACGCCCGCGAACATCGAGAACGACCTCAAGCAGTGCCGCTGGATCTCCCAGGCGGTGATGCACGGCGACGCACGCCCCTACCCGGTCGTGCTGATCACGCTCGACGAGGAGGAGATGCCGATCTTCGCCGAGCAGCACGGCCTGGCCACGGACATCGCGTCGCTGTCGCGCAGCGACGAGGTGCGTGCGCTGATCCAGGAGGAGATCGACCGCGCGAACGCCAAATACGCACAGGTCGAGCAGGTCAAGAAGTTCCTCATCCTCGATCACGACCTGTCGCAGGCGACCGGCGAGTTGACGCCGACGCTGAAGGTCAAGCGCAACATCGTCAACGATAAATATTCAGAGTTGTTCGACGCGTTGTACGCAGGCTGAGCGCGATCGTCATCGAGCCCCCCCATCTGTCGCCCCGGCCGGCCGAGGCGACCGCGCCGGAATCCTGCGGTTAGCTGCGAACATACCTAGACATGCGCAGCGATCCAAGCGATAACGGCGGACTGTTCGTCGGGCGGCGCCCGGGCACCGCCCCGGTGCGCTTCCGCACGCTTCCCGAGCGTGGCAGCGAGTCGCGCCAGCGCGTCGACGGCACGATCGCCAACCTGATGGTTGCGGCGATGATCTTCCTCAGCCTGCTGTGCTGGATCCCGATCCCGCTCGCGTGTCTGTGGATCGGCTCGCAGATGGACTACCTCGCCGGCAGCGTCGGCGTCGGCATTCTCGTCTCCTTTGCCGCGCTGTTCGTCCTGCTGTTCGGGACGCTGTCCGTGCTCAAGCGCCTTGATCAGGCGTGGATCCTCGTGCGACGGGCCGCCGGGCACGACCAGCGCACGGGCATCATGGGCCGCATCTTCGGCACCACGGCCGTCATCTGCGGACTGCTCTTCACATTCTGGTTTGTCGTCATCCACGGGCCCGGGTCGGTCACGCAGACGGGCAACGGCAACCGGTGAGCCCGCTCGCCGCCGGCCGCTTGGCCGAGCGCCGGGCGGCACCCCGCATCCCCTGCTAGAACGGCTTTGCCGTGGGTCTGCTCGATTACTACCGCCAGTTCGAAGGGCTGTCTGAGGAGGAGGTCAACGAGGGCCTGCGCGAGGAGGCGGCCGAGCGCCGCCGCAAAGCGCTCACACGCGTCGATACGCTCGACCTGTCGCAGACGACGTGGCCGGAACTCCCTCACCCGCGAATCGTCAGCGCGATCACCTACGTCGCGCGCCGTGGACTGTTCCGCTACCCGCACGTCCGCGGCACGGAGCTGCGCGACGAGCTCGCGACGAGCCTGGGAGTCGAGCCCGGCACGGCTGATTCTCGGCAACGGCGCCGCGGAGCTGCTCAGCTCGGCCACGCGCGCGCTCATCGAGCCCGGTCAGCAGCTGCTGACGACCTGGCCCTCCTATCCGCTCTACCCGATCATGGCGCGACGCGCGCACGGCCGTGCCGTACCGATCACGGCGGTATTGACGAGCTGATCGAGGCCGCCAGGGAGCCGTCCACGCGCGTGATCGCGCTCGCAAGCCCCAACGACCCGACCGGCGAGCTGCTGGCCAGCAGCGAGCTCGACCGACTGCTCGCGGGCGTGCCTGAAAGTGTCGCCGTGCTGCTCGACGAGTCGCTTGTCGAGTTCGCCGACGCGCAGCCGATCGGCTCCTCGGTGCAACTGCTGCAGAAGCATCCTCGGCTGTTCATCTTCCGCAGCTTCTCCAAGGCCTGGGGCCTGGCGGGCCTGCGCGTCGGCTATGCGATCGGCGGGCCCGGCTCGGAGGAGCTGCTGGCGGAGCTCGCGCCAGACCTCGGCGTCTCTGAGGTCTCACAGGCCGGCGCACGCGAGGCGCTTCGAAGTTGCTCGGGACTGCTCGCGCGGCAGGTGCGCGTGATCTGCGAGGAGCGCCCGCGCCTCACCGAGGGCCTACGCGAGCGCGGCTTCGAGGTGGCCGACAGCCAGGCCAACTTCGTGTGGGCGGCGCACCCGAGCGTGAGCGGCGGCGAGCTCGCCGCGCGACTGGCGCAGGCCGGCATCCTCGTCGCTGAAGGCGACGCCCTCGGAGAGCCGCAGCACGTGCGCATCGGGATTCGCAACAGCGCCGCGACCGCGCGGCTGTTCGCGGCCATCGACAAAGCCCTCTAGCTCGCCAGGCGCCGGCTTTGCCACACGCGGCTTTGCGAAGCGCAGATCAGCTTGCCGAGCCGGACTGACGCAGCAGCGTGCCGGTGGTGCCCTCGAGGATCTTGCGCCAGGCGCTGCCCTGCTCGGGCTCTGCGTCGAAGTGTTCGACGACCTTGCGCACGCGCGTTCCGGAGATGTCGATGCCGTGTCGCTCGGCGACGGCCGAGTAGCGCTCGTACTCCTCGGCGAGATGCTTGGTGACCGACTCAAAGCCGTGACGCGCGATCTCCACGCGCGAAGCGAAGTTCATCATCGATGTCTGGAACATCAGCTCGTCGGTCGGCTCGGGCTCGATCAGCACGATGTCCACGCCCGGGTAGCGGCTCTCCCAGTTCTTGGCCAGTTCGTGCAGGCGCTGGTGGGCGACGAGCTTGAATGCCTGGTAGCCGATCTGCGGGAAGCCCATGTCCGAGACGCGCCGCGCGCGCGTGCCGCGCAGCGTGCGTACCTGCTCGGAGAAGTCGTTGACGTAGGGGACGATCGGGTTGATCACGACGATCAGCTTCGCGCCCGCCTCGACGGCGATGTCCAAGTTGGTCGTGGAGACCATGCCGCCGTCGATCAGCTCGCGGTCGTTGACGCGCACCGGCGCGTACACCATCGGCAGAGCGCCCGACGCGCGCACGGCGGTGGAGATCGGCACGTCTTCGGTGCCATCCACGCCGAACACGACGCGCTCGCACGTGTCGAGGTCGGTTGCCGTCAGATACAGCTCGCACGCAAGCTCTGAGAAGTCGTCGGTGCGCCCGGGCTCTGAAAGCACCTCGTGCAGGTAGGTCTCGATGCCGGCGCCGGTGTACGCGCCCGAGGGCAAGCCCTCGGCGAAGCCGAGCAGGATGTCCATCAGCGACACGCCGCCGGGTTGGGAGATCACTTCACGCGCGAGCGACAGCGCGCGCCATGGCAGTACGGCTCCCTTGCGCGCGAACTCCAGGAGGTTGGGCCGCAGCAGGTCGCCCAGATCGATGTCTTTGAACGGTGCTTTGCCCTGGCGCGTGACGACGCGCATCATCTCCTCCGGCGTGACGCCGTTGGCGCTCAGCGCGGCGATGAACGCGCCGGCGGACGTGCCCACGTAGACGTCGAACTGATTGACGCTGCTGTTGACCGCCAGCAGGTCGAGCGCGCGCAGCGCGCCGATCTCGTACACGCCGCCGGTGAAACCGCCGCCTCCGAGCACCAGAGCCGTCTTGTGGCGTCGCTGGCGCCTGCGACGATCGACCGAGCCGTTGTGCCCGACGCCGCGCGCGGCGTGCATTGCCGCCCTGCGCTTCTTCGCCGCAACCTTGGCCTTATCCGTCGGTTCCAGCTTGACAACCTTGCCCATCCCGACTTGATTCTAAGGGACAGATGCCCCGGAAGCCCATCGCCCGGTCCATGCGGGCGCCGATTTGCACCGCAAAGTGCCCCAAAAGGCCGATCCGTGCCCCGACACGAGCGCGGCGTGCGGCGCTGCTGGCGGTTCTTGCGATCGCGCTGAGCGCCGTGCCGGCGGGGCTTCCGGCGACGGCCGGCGCTTCGGTCAGCCTCGGCGCCTTGCAGGCCGACCTCACGCGCCAGCTGAGCATCTCCGGCACGCGCTCCAGCGGCTACGTGTATGACATCACCGCCAAGCAGGCGCTGTTCTCGGCGCGCGACACGGTCATGCGCCCGCCCGCCTCGGTGGAGAAGCTGTACACGGCGACGACGGCGCTGCAGCGACTGGGCCCGACCGCGAGGCTCTCGACGACCGTGCTGGGGACCGGCCAGCTCAGCGCGACCGGCGTGTGGGAAGGCGACCTGTACCTGCACGGAGGCGGCGATCCGACCTTTGGCGACAGCGCGTTCATCGCCGGCCACTACGGCGGCGCCGGGGCGAGCATCTCCACGCTCGTCTCTCAGCTGACCCATGTCGATCACATCCACGCCGTGCGCGGCTCGGTGTACGGCGACGAGTCCGACTTCGACTCCCAGCGCGGTGAGCCCTCCAGCCGCTTTGCCCAGGACCCGTTTTTGGAAGGGACGCTCAGCGGCCTTGCCTTCGACCGCGGCGCAAGCGGATCGGAAAAGGTCGCGCACGCCCCCGCCGCCTACGCTGCGCGCAAGCTGTGGGCGATGCTGAAGAACTCCGGCGTCAGCATCCGCGGAGCCAGCGGCGCGGCCACAACGCCGCCTGGCGCAACGCAGCTGGCGCAGGTCAGCTCGCCCACCGTCACGCAGCTGCTGGGGCTGATGCTGCCGCCGTCTGACAATTTCTTCGCCGAGACGCTGCTCAAGGACCTCGGTGCCGCGGCGGGCGGCGCGGGAACGACGGCTGCCGGAGCGGCCGTCGTCAGCCAGACGATCTCCGAACTGCTCGGCATCCACCCGCGCGTCGTCGATGGCTCGGGACTCTCCGAAGCCGACCGGACCTCCACATATGAAGTGGCCGATCTGCTCGTCGGCCTCGCCGGCACGCCGACGGGCACGATCCTGCGCAACAGCATGGCGATCGCCGGCCACACCGGCACGCTGGCCAAACGCATGCGCGGGACAGCCGCTGCGGGACGCTGCCAGGGAAAGACCGGCACGCTCACCGGCTACTCCAACCTAGTGGGTTACTGCCAGTCGGCCAGCGGTCACCTGCTGGCCTTCGCCTTCTTCAACGACGGCATCTCGACGACGCTCGCTCATGTGATCCAAGACCACATGACGATCACGCTCGCCGGCTATTGATCAGAAACACCCCTGGCAGGCTCGCGCGCCGCCACATACGGTTGCGAGAGGGATAGGCACCGGTGTGCGAGTTGCACAGCTCACACACCGGCGGGTGCGCGCGGATGCAACATTGCCAACGCGACTCAGTCAAACAGGCGTCGAGAGATCGCCGCGGAATCCTAGACCGCCGTCCCTAAATGCGCACGGTCATATCCGCCAACCTTCAGACGATCGGATCAAGGATGCTCACACGGACACGGATGACCGACTGGCTGCTGGGGATGCTGGTCGCATGCACGCTTTCGGCGACACTGCTCGTGGTTTCACCGGCGGGTGCACAGGAGCCGGCCGTGCAAGCAGAACCGATCGCCGGGCCGACGCTCGCCGAGACGGAAGAAGCGAGTGCCGAAGCGAGCGAAGCCGCTGCCGAAGCCGCCGACGAAGCCGCCGAAGTGGCGGCGGCCCAGGTCGAAGATGCTGCCTTCTCACACGTGTCGTCGCTCAGCTCCAACGCGGAAGAAGAATTTCCGTCGATGTACAAACGGATCGTCAACCTTCGGGTGAAAATCGCCAGACTCAGGGCGGAGAAGCAGATACTCAGAGAACTGCCCATGCGCAGCAAGCGCCGCAAAGCGTTCTTGGCGCGCAAGCACGAACGGATCATGGAAGAAAGCAAGCGACTCAACAGGGCGTACAAAGAAATCCACGAAAAGAAACACGAGAGGAAACTGACGGCACGCGCCTAGCTGGAACCGCCCGGTGTGACTACGTTGCCGTCGAGCAGCTCGCGCAGCGCAGCTTCGTCGAGCACCGGCACACCGAGACGTTCCGCCTTGGCGAGCTTGGATCCGGCACTCTCGCCCGCGACCAGGTAGTCGGTCTTCTTCGACACCGAGCTGGTGACACGACCACCGGCCGCCATGATCTGCTCGGTGGCCCGCTCGCGCGACCACTCGGGCAGCGTGCCCGTGAGCACGAGCGTCTTGTCGTTCAGCGGCCCCTCCGAAGGCGCCGGCCCCTGCTCGGCGAAACGCAGTCCGAGCGTACGCAGATCATCGACCAGCGCCCGCATGCGCTCATCGTCGAGCTGCGCGCGGATCGACGCGGCCATCTTCTTGCCGATGCCGGGCGTCTGCTCGATCTGCTCGTCTGTGGCCTGCTGCAGCGCGTCGATGTTGCGAAAGCGCTGGGCGATGTTGCGCCCAGTCACCTCGCCGACCTCCTCGATGCCCAACGCGAACAGCACGCGTGCGAACGGGCGCTCCTTGGACGCATCGATTGCGGCGAGCAGGTTGCGCGCGGAGATCTCACCGAATCCGTCAAGCTCCAGCAGTTGCTGCTCTGTCAGGCGATAGAAGTCGCCGGCGGTCGCCACAAGGCCGCGCTGCAGCAGCACCGCAACCTGCTTTTCGCCGAGTCCTTCGATGTCCATCGCACCGCGCGAGACGAAGTGCTTGAGCAGTTGCCACGCGCGCCCGGGGCAAAGCGGGTTGGGGCACTTGGTGAAGACGGCGTCCTGCGGCTTGATCGTCGGCGTAGCGCAGAACGGGCATTTCGCCGGCGGGTGCGGGCGGCGTGGGCGGCCCTTCTTCTCGACCACATGCGGCGCGGGCGATACGACCTGGGGAATCACGTCCCCCGCGCGCAGCACGATCACGTCCTCCCCGGGGCGGATGTCCTTGCGCGCGAGATCCTCCTCGTTGTGCAACGTCGCCATGCCGATGCGCACACCGCCGACGACGACCGGCTCGAGCACCGCGTAAGGACGCATGTCGCCGAACTTGCCGACGTTCCACATGACCTTCTGTAGACGCGTGACGGCGGTCGTCGGCGGGAACTTCCACGCGACCGCCCAGCGCGGGTCGCGCCCGACCGAGCCGAGCCGGCGCTGCAGGGCGAGGTCATCGACCTTCACCACCACGCCGTCAATCTCGAAGTCCAGCTCACCGCGACGCTGCTGCCATTGCAGGCATTGGGCGATCACCTCGTCCTCCCCGCCCAACAGCTTCACATCCGGGTTCACGCGAAAGCCATGCTCGCGCAGCCACTGGAGCGCCTCGGAGTGACGTGTGAAGGAGAGTCCCTCGGTGACGCCCACCTGATAGCACCAGATCGAAAGCGGGCGCTTGGCGGCATCCGCCGGGTCGAGCTGGCGGATCGTCCCCGCGGCGGAGTTGCGCGGGTTCATGAACGTCGACTCGCCAGCTTCGGCGCGGCGCTCGTTCAGCGCGGTGAAGTCGGCCAGCGACATGTAGACCTCGCCGCGCACCTCGACGAGCGCCGGCGCGTCGTCCAGCTCCAGCGGGATCGCGCCGATCGTGCGCAGATTGTGCGTGACGTCCTCGCCGACCTCGCCGTTGCCGCGCGTCGATCCGCGCTCCAGCGCACCGTCGCGATAGACGAGGCTGATCGCCAGGCCGTCGATCTTCGGCTCGACGACGTATTGAAAATCAGGGTCTGAGATGCCCTCGCGCGCGAGGTGGTTGCGCATGCGTTCAACCCAGGCGCGCAGCTGTAGCTCGGAGCGCACGTTGCCGAGCGACAGCATCGGCTCGAGGTGGCGGACTTTCTCCAGGCGGCTGACCGGCTCGCCGCCGACCCGCTGCGTCGGCGAGTCGGGGCTGACCAGCTCGGGGTGCTCGCGCTCGATCGCGCGCAGCTCGTCCAGCAGCGCGTCGTATTGGTCGTCGCCGATCTCCGGGTCATCCAGGACGTAGTAGCGCCTGGAGTGGTATTCGAGCTGCCTGCGCAACTCCTGCGCTCGTGCGAGCGTCTGTGGCGACGTCCCGGCAGCGCTCACGGCGTCTCGCGGGCGGGCCCATCTCCGATCGGCGGCGCGAGCAGGTCGTCGAGGTCAAAGCCCCGCAGCGACTCCAGGCCCGCGCGATCGGTCAGGTCGAAGTGAATCGGCGTCACGGCGATGCGCCCGGCGTGCACGGCGGCGAGATCCGTGCCCGGCTCGTCGTGGAAGCCGGGGTCAGAGCCATAGATCCAGTAGCGGCGGCGGTGCTCCTCCTCGCGCTCGAGCTTGAGCTCATCACGGTAAATGCGTTTGCCCAGGCTCGTCACCTCGACGCCGTCGGGCTCACCCGCCGGGACGTTGACGTTGAGCAGCGTGGTCGCCGGCAGCGGCACGTCCTCGATGCGCTGCACCAGGCGCGCGACGAACTTCGCCGCGACCTCAAATCCGAAGCCGCCGTGGTAGCGGTAGTCCAGCGCGCGCGCGCCCGACTGTTGGGAGACGGCGATCGAGGGAATACCGAGCACGACACCCTCCAGCGCCGCCGCGACGGTGCCCGAATAGGTGATGTCGTCGCCGAGGTTGGCGCCGTGGTTGATGCCCGCGACGACCAGGTCGGCCTCGAAGTCCTCGACCAGGCCGAGCCGCGCAAGGCGCACGCAGTCGACCGGCGTGCCGTCGGTCGCATAGCCGACCGAGCCGTCGGGGAAGGGCACCTCGGCGACCCACAGCGGCCGGCGAGTGGTGATCGATCGCGCCATCGCCGAGCGGTTGCCGTCGGGCGCAATGACCGCCAGGCGCACGCCGTCGATCGCCACGAGCGCGCTGCGCATGGCCTGCAGGCCGTCGGCCTCGATCCCGTCGTCGTTGGTGAGAAGGACGTTGAGCATCAGCTCATGCAGCATAGGCGCAAGGCCCTACGCATAGGCCACGCTCGCCAGCGCCAGCCCGTGCGCAGGCGCCGTGCGGCCCGCCTCGGCGCGCGGGCGGCCGTCGAGCAAGGCGACGAACCGCTCGAGGGTCGCCCGCCCGGAGGCGACGTCGAGCATCGTGCCGACGAGCACGCGGTTCATGTGGCGAAGGAACATGTCCGACTCGATCCAGAACTCCAACCGCTCGCCCTCGCCGAGCCACTCCGCGCGCGCGACGTCACATTGAAACCAGGTGTGCTCGGTCTCCTTCGGCGTGAAAGCGGTGAAGTCGTGCTTGCCGCGTAGCGCGGCCGCGCATTCGCGCAGCGCGCCGCGGTCCAGCTCGCCGTTGAACCAGTACGCGGTGTTGCGCGTGAACACGCTGCGCGCGCGGCGCGCGAGCACGCGATAGCAGTAGGTGCGACTGAGCGCATCGCGCCGCGCATCAAAGCCCTCCGGCGCCGGCTCGGCCGAGAGTACCGCCACGTCGGCTTCGAGCAGACCGTTCAAGCGCAGCGGGTCGACGGCCTCGTGGCAGTAGCTGGCCACCTGTCCCCAGGCGTGCACGCCGGCATCGGTGCGCCCGGCGACGGTCAGCCTCAACGGCTGGCCGTCTGTGCCCGTCGCGCCGAGCACCGTGCACAGGGCACGCTCGAGCTCCTCCTGCACGGTGCGTAGCTCGGGCTGGCGAACCCACCCCGCGAAGCCCGACCCGTCGTACTCCAGCGTCAGCTTCGTGACCATCGCGCGGTACTGCGACGCGACAGCGGCTCAGACAAGCTCGATGAAGACCATCTCGGTCGCGTCGCTCTTGCGCGGACCGAGCTTGAGGATGCGCGTGTAGCCGCCCGGGCGCTCGGCGTAGCGCGGCGCCAGGTCCTCGAACAGCTTGTGCACGGCGAACTTGTCCTGAGAGAGCGTCGACAGCGCCTGGCGGCGCGCGTGCAGGTCACCGCGCTTGGCCAGCGTGATCAGTTTCTCGATCTCCGGCTTGACCGCCTTGGCCTTCGCCTCGCTCGTCTTGATCCGCTCGTGCTCGATGATCTCCTTACTGAGGTTCATGAGCAGCGACTTGCGATGCGCGCTGTCGCGGCTGAGCTGGTGTTTTTTGCGCTGATGTCTCATAAGTTCGTGGAGTCTAGTTCCCTAGGAGGGTCGATGGGCAAGCGGGCCACCGATCGAAGATCGGCCAGCAGGGAGCGAAGTGTGCTCTGCACACGAGCGACCGAGGACAAAGGCTCGCGCCGCTCAACGGCCCTCCTAGTCCTGGCGGAGGTCGAGGCCGCGCGTGTGCAGCGTTTCGATGACCTCGTCGATCGACTTCTTGCCGAAGTTGGGGATCGCGTTGAGCTCCGCCTCGGACTTTGAGATCAGGTCGCCGACCGTCTGGATGCCAGCGCGCTTGAGGCAGTTGTAGGAGCGCACGCCGAGCTCGAGCTCCTCGATGAGGATGCTGTACTCCTCACCCTGCAGCGCGGGCTGTGCACCGCCGCCGACGGCCAGGCCGTGGCCGTCGAGCTGACCGCCCGGGGTCGCACGCAGCTCCTGGATGCGGTCGGCGTCGGTGAAGATCGCCAGCTGGCTGATCAGCAGCTCGGCCGCCTCGCGAAGCGCCGCCTGCGGGTCGATCGAGCCGTCGGTCTCGATGTCCAGCGTGAGCTTGTCGAAGTCCGTCTTCTGACCGACACGAGCCTGCTCGACCGCGTAGGCGACACGGCGAACCGGCGAGAAGATCGAGTCGATCGGGATCACGCCGATCGGCTGGTCTGAGGACTTGTTCTCCTCGGCCGGACGGTAACCGCGGCCGCGGCCGATCGTCATGTACAGCTCGAGCTTCGTTTTTTTCTCGAGCGTCGCGATGTGGATGTCCGGGTTGAGAATCTCCACGCCCGCAGGCAGGTCGATGTCCTTTGCCGTGATCTCGCCGGGACCGGTGACGACAAGCGGAGCCTCGACCTCGCTGGCGTCGGAGTGCATGCGGCAGACCACGCCCTTGAGGTTGAGCACGATGTCGGTCACGTCCTCCTTGACACCGTTGATCGTCGAGAACTCGTGCGCGACGCCCTCGATTCGCACGCTCGTGACGGCCGCCCCCGAGAGGGAGGAGAGCAATACGCGGCGCAGCGAGTTTCCGAACGTGTAGCCAAAGCCGCGGTCGAGCGGCTCGATCGTGAAGGTGCCACGATTTTGCTCCACGGACTCGCTTGTGATCCGGGGGATTTGGAAGTCGAGCATCTGAGTCCTAACGTCGTTTTGGTGTCGCACCGGCGTCGAAGGACGGCCGGCTCGGGAGCCTCACCCACCCGGGGCGAGGCGCATGAACGATCCTGCTGATTACTTCGAGTACAGCTCGACGATGAGCTGCTCCTGCACCGGCGCGGCGACCTCGCGTCGCTCCGGCTTGCGCAGCACCTTGGCCGTGAGCGACTCGTGGTCGGCCTGTAGCCACGCGGGAATCTGTCCGGTCAGCTCAGTTGCGTCCCTGACCACCTGCGTGGCCGGCGTCTCCGCCTTGATGGCAATGACCTCGCCGGGGCGCACCTGATAGCTGGGAATGTCAACCCGCCGGCCATTGACCGTCCAGTGGCCGTGGCGGATCAGCTGCCGTGCCTGGCGGCGCGAAGCCGCGAAGCCGAGGCGCACGAGCACGTTGTCCAGGCGGCACTCCAGCAGCGCGAGCAGGTTCTCACCGGTGATACCCGTCTGGCGCGAAGCCTTCTCGTAGTAGCCGGCGAACTGTTTCTCCAGCACGCCGTAGTAGCGCTTGGCCTTCTGCTTCTCGCGCAGCTGCACGCGATACTCGCTCTGTTTCATGCGGCCCCGGCCGTGCTCGCCCGGCGGGTACGAGCGGCGCTCGACGCCGCACTTGTCCGTCAGGCAGCGCTCGCCCTTGAGAAACAGCTTCTGTCCCTCGCGACGGCACTGCTTGCAGGCTGGGCCGGTGTCTCTGGCCATTCTCAGACCCTCCGTCGCTTGCGTGGACGACAGCCGTTGTGCGCCTGCGGGGTGACGTCCTTGACGCCCGTCACTTCAAGACCGGCGGCCTGCAGCGAGCGGATCGCCGTCTCGCGGCCGGAGCCCGGACCCTTGACGTAGACCTCCACCTTCTGCAGTCCCTGCTCCAAGCCCTTGCGCGCGGCGGCATCGGCCGTGACCTGCGCGGCGAACGGCGTCGACTTGCGCGAGCCCTTAAAACCGGCCCCTCCGGCCGACTCCCAGGCGATCACATTGCCCTGGGTGTCGGTGAGCGAGACGATCGTGTTGTTGAACGAGGTCTTGATGTGCGCCTGTCCGACGGGGATGTTCTTTTTCGGCTTGCGCCGGCCGCGGGCGCGTTTGGGAGCTGCGGGCACTACTTCTTACCCGCCCTCTTCTTGCCGGCGACCTGCATCCGCTTGGGACCCTTGCGCGTGCGCGCGTTGGTCTTGGTCTTCTGACCGCGCACGGGCAGGCCGCGGCGGTGGCGCAGGCCGCGGTAGCAGGCGATCTCCTGAAGTCTTTTGATGTCCTGCGAGCGCTCGCGGCGAAGGTCACCCTCGACGGCGTAGCCGTCGTCGATCGCGTCGCGCAGCTTGGCCACCTCGTCCTCTGTGAGGTCGCGGATGTAGGTGTCCGGACTCACGCCGACCTGCGCGAGGATCTTGTTGGACGTCGCGCGACCGATCCCGTAGATGTAGGTCAGCCCGATCTCAGAGCGCTTGTTCAAGGGGAGGTTGATCCCTGCAATACGGGCCATCCGTTACCCCTGGCGCTGCTTGTGGCGCTTGTTCTGGCAGATCACCAGCACCACCCCGTGGCGGCGGATGATCTTGCATTTCTCGCACATCGGCTTGACCGACGGTCTTACCTTCATGATCCCTTTCGGCGGCTGGGTTCCGCGACCTGGCTCTGGCTGCCGTTGCGGCCGCCGCTACCAAGTCGTGGAGATCGTTCGAAGGCGCTGATGCAACACGCAACGAACAGGACTCCTGATGGTAGCAACTCCTACGTGCTGGCGGCGCCCTGCGAGAGCCGCTCGCCGCGGCTGGCCGATGCGGGCTCGTGCCACGGTGTTAGCACCCTCGGACCGTCGCTCGTGATCGCCACCGTGAACTCGAAATGGGCCGCCGGCGAGCCGTCCTGGGAGTAGATCGCCCAGCCGTCGCCGCCGACGCGCACGGCGGCCCGCCCGGCCGTCATCATCGGCTCGACAGCGAGCACCATGCCCTCTTCCAGTAGCGGGCCCTTGCCCGGCTTGCCGTAGTTGGGCACCTGCGGGTCCTCATGCATGTTGCGCCCGACACCGTGACCGACGAGCGAGCGCACGACCGACAGCCCGGCGTCCTCGGCGACGCGCTGGATCGCGCTTGACATGTCGCCCATGCGGTTGCCCGCGCGGCACTCGGCCACGCCCGCCAGCAGCGATGCCTCGGTCGCCGCGAGCAGATTCTGCTCGGTCTCGCCGATCTCGCCGACCGCCAGCGTGCGCGCCGCGTCGGCGACCCAGCCGTCGAGCGTCACACCGACGTCGATCGAGATGATGTCGCCGCCCTTGAGCCTCTGCGGGCCGGGGATCCCGTGCACGACCATCTCATTCGGCGACGCGCAGATCGAGCCGGGGAAGCCGCGGTAGCCCTTGAACGTCGGCACGCCTCCGCGCGAGCGGATGAAGCGCTCGGCCGCGCGGTCGAGCTCCTCGGTGCTGACGCCCGGAGCGACGCGTCCCTGAAGGTCCTCCAGTGCAGCGACGAGGATCTCGCCGGCGCGCGCCATCTTGTCGATCTCCTGCGGGGACTTCTTGATGATCACCGCAGGAGCTTAGCTCGGCGCTAGAGCTTCTTCTCCAAGCGCTGTGCCGCAACAGTCGCGCGCATACGCGCGTGAACCTCATCGGGATCGCGCGTGCCGTCGAAGCGTCGCAGCAGGCCGGCGCGGTCGTAGTGCTCGATCAGCGGCTCGGTCTGGGAGTGGTAGACCTGCAGACGCCGGCGGATCGTCTCCTCCTTGTCGTCGTCGCGCTGGATCAGGCGCGAGCCGTCCTGGTCGCATACGCCCTCGTGCTTGGGCGGGTCGAACTCCACGTGATAGATGTGGCTCGGGTTCTTCACGCATACACGCCGTCCGGCGAGCCGGCGGACCAGCTCGTCGTCGCCGACGTCGATCAGCAGCGCACCGCTGAGCTGGCGGCCACGCTGCTGCAGCGCGCCGGCCAGTGCGTCGGCCTGCTCGGCGTTGCGCGGGAAGCCGTCGAGCAGGAAGCCGTTGGCGGCGTCATCGCCTTCCAGGCGCTTCATGATCATGCCGATGATCACGTCGTCGGGAACGAGGTCTCCGGAGTCCATGTAGCGCTTGGCCTCGTTACCCAACTCGCTGCCGTCGGCCACCTCCGCACGCAGCATGTCGCCGGTGGAGATATGCGGCAGGGCGAAGTCCTCGCGCAAGCGCTCAGCCTGCGTGCCCTTCCCCGCGCCCGGCGGTCCGAGCAGGATGAGGTTCAGTTCGGACAAGTGCGACGCAGCCTATCCGTTGCGCTGCACCACCGACTCGGCGGGACTACTTCTACAAGCCCTCGCACTAAAGGCGGGGAAGCAGGCAGGCACCGCTCCCGACCTGCCCCTAATTACTTCAGGAAGCCCTCGTAACTTCGCATCATCAGCTGCGCCTCGAGCTGCTTCATCGTTTCCAGCGCGACGCCGATCACGATCAGGATCGAGGTGCCTCCAAGCGGGATGTTCTGGTGCGTGCGCGCGATCAGGATCGTCGGCAGCGCGGCGACCGCGGCGAGGAACAGCGCGCCGGGGAACGTCAGGCGCGCGAGGATGCGATCGAGGAATTCGGCCGTCGGCCGGCCCGGTCTGACGCCGGGGATGAAGCCGCCGTACTTCTTCAGGTTGTCGGCCTGGTCGACCGGGTTGAACGTGACGGCGGTGTAGAAGTAGGTGAACAGCAGGATGAAGATCGACTCACCGACGACGTAATGCCAGCTGTTCGGTGAGAAGAAGTCGGAGATCGACTGGCCCCAGTGCGTTTTCACGAGCTGTCCGACGGTCGGCGGGAAGGCCATGATGCTGGCCGCGAAGATCACAGGGATCACGCCGGCCATGTTCACGCGCAGCGGCAGGTAGGTCTGGCCGCCCTCGGTCATGCGCCGCCCGATCACTCGCTTTGCGTACTGGACGGGTATGCGCCGCTGGCCTTCCTGAACGAACACGATGCCCGCGACGACGGCCAGCACGAGGAACGGCATCATCACCTTGAAGACCTGATCCTGGGAGGTCCACCAGGTCTGGATGCCGCTGGGCAGGCGCGCCACGATCGACGCGAAGATCAGCAGCGAGATGCCGTTGCCGATGCCGCGCTGGGTGATCAGCTCGCCGATCCACATCAGCAGCACGCAGCCTGTCGTCAGGCAGATGACGATCAAAAAGATGTGCGGCGCGTCAAAGTGCGTGACGACCGATTCGCCGGCTTTGGCCTGCAGCGTGTGGAACAAGAAGACGTAGCCGATCGACTGCGCGAAGGCCAGGCCGACGGTGAGGTAGCGCGTGTACTGCGTGATGCGCGCTTGGCCGACCTCGCCTTCCTTGGAGAGCTTTTCCAGCGAGGGCACCGCGACCTGCAGCAGCTGCAGGATGATCGACGCGGTGATGTAGGGCATGATGCCCAGCGCGAACAGGGCGATGCGCGAGAGCCCGCCGCCGGAGAAGAGGTTGAGCAGCCCGAGGATGTTCGACCCGCCGAACTCCTTCTGGATGTTGTTGACGGCGCTCAGGTTGACGCCCGGCACGGGGATGTGCGAGCCCAGCCGGTAGATCAGCAGCATCCCCGCCGTGAAGGCGATCTTCTTGCGGATGTCCGCAACCTGGAATGCGTTGAGAATCGTCGAGAGCATAGGCGTGATTCCGCGACTCAGAGCGCCGCTGCACTCCCTCCCGCGGAGCGCCCGATTCTAGTGGATGCGCCGCTGCATGCTGCCGCTTGCACGGCGCGCCCGGCTGCCTAGCGCTCGACGAGCTTGCAGGTGCCGCCGGCCGCCTCGATGCGCTCGCGCGCGGTGGCGCTGAAGGCGTGCGCGTGAACGGTCAGCGCCTTGGAGAGCTCGCCGCTGGCGAGCACCTTGATCGGGACGTCCTTGCGCGTGCCCAGACCCTTGGCCTGCATCAGCTCGACCGTCACCTCGGCGCCCGCGTCGAAGCGGTCCTGCAGCGAGGCGATGTTGACCGGCTGGGTGTGCGTGCGGAAGGGCTCAAAGGGCATCGACTTCTTCATGTGCGGCCCGCGAAGCTTTCGCATGCGCATGTGGATCGGCATCTGGCCGCCCTCGAAGCGCGCACGACGCTTTGAGCCCGAGCGCGAGCCCGCACCCTTCTGCCCACGTCCGGAGGTCTTGCCCGTGCCGGAGCCTTCGCCACGGCCGATGCGCTTGCGCGGACGTCGGCTGCCGGGCGACGGCGAGAGGTTGTGCAGCCCGATGCGCTCGGGCTTGTCGTCTTTGTCGGGGCTCATTTCTTTGCTCCCTGAACCTCTACGAGGTGGCGCACCGCGTGCAGCATGCCTCGCGACTGCTCGCAGTCCTTGACCTCGACGGTGTGTCCGATTCTGCGCAGCCCGAGCGAGCGCAGCGTGTCGAGCTGTTTCTGGTTGGCGCCGTTGCGCGACTTGCGCTGCGTCACGGTGAGGCCCGCCATCAGGATGCCGGCTCCTCACTGCGCGGCTGCGGCGGGCTGAGCCTCGGCGTCGGCGGCGGGCGCTGCTGCGTCGGGCGCGCCGGCGCCGTCGAGCGTGGACGAAGCGCCGTTGGACGGCGGGGTCAGACCGAGCACCTTGTTGACCGACAGGCCGCGCAGCTCGCCGACCTCGGCCGGGGTGCGCAGGCCGCGCAGGCCGGCGACGGTCGCCTTGACGAGGTTGATCGGGTTCTGCGTGCCGAGGCTCTTGGAGAGGATGTCGTGGATGCCCGCGAGCTCGAGCACCGCGCGCACACCGCCGCCGGCGATGACGCCGGTACCAGGCGAGGCCGGCTTGAGCAGCACGCGCCCCGCCCCGAAGATGCCTGTCGTCTGGTGGGTGATCGTGCTGCCGTGCTTCGGCACGCGGAACAGGTCCTTCTTGGCGCGCTCGACGCCCTTCTGGATCGCCAGCGGAACCTCGTTGGCCTTGCCGTAGCCGACGCCGACCACATCGCGTTCGTCGCCGACGACGACGAGCGCCGTGAACGAGAAGCGCCGGCCGCCCTTGACGACCTTGGCGACGCGATTGATCTCCACGACGCGCTCCTGGAGGTCCAGGCCGGCGGGAGTGACTGAGCGGTCTACGGTTATTGACATAAGGGAGTGAGGGTAGCGGTCGCGGGTTGCCCGGGCGCTCAGACGGTGATGCCGCTCTCGCGGATCGCCTCGGCGAAGGCACGGACGTGGCCGTGATAGCGGTAGCCGCCGCGGTCGAACACCGCTTGGGAGATACCCGCGGCCTTGGCGCGCTCGGCCAGCGCCTCGCCGGAGGCCTTCGTGCGCTCGGGCTTGCCCAGCTTGCGCAGGTCCGGCTCGTACCAGTTGACGGCGGCGAGCGTGCGGCCGGCCGCGTCGTCGATCAGCTGCGCGCAGATGCCCTGGTTGGAACGGAACACCGAGATGCGCGGGCGCTCGGCCGTGCCCGTGACCTTCGCGCGCACACGGCGGCGGCGCTTGAGCCGGCGGTCGCCCTTCGTGATGACGCTCATGCGCGCTTTCCGACCTTTCTTTGCACGTACTCGCCCTCGTAGCGGATGCCCTTGCCCTTGTAGGGCTCGGGCGGGCGCTGCTTGCGGATGATCGCGGCCGTCTCGCCGACGAGCTGCTTGGAGATACCCCTGACGACGACGCGCGTGGGCTGGGGCACCTCGAATTCGATGCCGTCCGGCGCCGGGATCGGTACGGGGTGCGAGTAGCCGACCGCGAGCTCGAGGTTCTTGCCCTTCAGCTGCGCGCGGTAGCCGACGCCCTGGATCTCCAGGCGCTTCTCATAGCCCGCGGTGACGCCCTGCACCATGTTGGCGACGAGCGAGCGCGTGAGACCGTGCAGCGCACGGTGTTCGCCGCGATCGGTAGGTCGCGTGACGACGAGCTGCTCGCCGTCCTGCTTGACCTCGATGTCGCGGTGGATGCGCTCTGAAAGTTCGCCCTTGGGGCCGTTGACGCGAACCTCGTTGGGCTCGATCGCGACCGTCACGCCACTGGGCACTGGGATGGGCTGTCTGCCGATACGGGACATCGCTCAGCTACCAGACCTGCGCCAGAACCTCGCCGCCGACGCCCGCCGAGCGCGCGTCGTGGCCGGTCATCACACCATGCGAGGTCGAGACGATCGATGTGCCCATACCGCCGAGCACCTTCGGGATGTGCTTGGCGTCGACGTACGTGCGCCGGCCCGGGCGCGAGATGCGGCGCAGGCCGGAGATCGCCGACCGGCGGTCCTCGGTGTACTTCAGGCGAATCTGCAACAGCTCTCCGGGACCACCATCGGGCGCGGCGACCACCGAGTAGGAGTCGATGTAGCCCTGCTCGGTGAGGATGCGCGCGAGCTCGCTCTTGAGCTTGGACGCGGGGATCTCGACGGTCTCATGCGCAGCATGGATCGCGTTTCGCACGCGCGTGAGGAAATCTGCAATCGGGTCTGTCATCGACATGGCTTTATCGCTATCTGAGAAGTCGTGGCGCCGTCGCTACCAGGAGGACTTCGTCATCCCGGGGATCTGGCCGTTGTGGGCGAGCTCGCGCAAACAGATGCGGCACACCCCGAACTTGCGATACACCGCGCGCGGACGTCCGCAACGGCTGCACCGAGTATAGGCGCGGGTTTTGAATCTTGGCGTGCGCGTCTGTTTGACGCGCTGAGATGTCTTGGCCATCAGTCACTGCTCTCTTTCTCGGCGGTGTCTGCCGCTGCCTCGTCATCTGCGGGCGAGTCCTCGCCGGATGCCTGCGGCTCCTCGGCGTCCTGCGCCGCGCCCTCGGCATCGGCGCTGTCCTGCTCGGTCTGCTCGGCGCTGTCGTCAGCGCTCGCCTCCGGCGACGCGCTTGCGTCGGCATCGGGCTCGGCCGCCGCCTCGGGCTCGGCGGTCGCGTCAGCCTCCGCGGCTTCCTCGCCGGCCTGCTCGGCTGCCGGCTCCTCGGCCGCGGGCTCCTGCGCTGCCGGCTTGGCCGCTGCAGGCTTGGCAGCGGGCGTCGGTGCCGCCGCGGCCTGCGCCTGTTCGGCGGCGTATGCCGCCTCGCGCGCCTCGGCCTCGGCCTCGTCGGCCGCCGGGTCAAAGCCCTTGGGGCGTCCCTGCGCGGCAAACGGCATGCCGAGCGCCTGCAGCAGGGCAAATGCCTCAGCGTCGCTCGCCGCGCTCGTGGAAATCGTGATGTCCATGCCGCGCACCTGGTCGATCGCGTCGTAGTCGATCTCCGGGAAGATGATCTGCTCGCGCACGCCCATCGAGTAGTTGCCGCGGCCGTCAAACGAACGCGGGTTCAAGCCACGGAAGTCGCGGATGCGCGGGATCGCCACCGACACCAGGCGGTCGAAGAACTCGTAGGCGCGCTCGCCGCGCAGCGTCACAGCCACGCCGACGGGCATGCCCTCGCGCAGTTTGAACGCGGCGATCGACTTGCGCGCGCGACGCACGCTCGGCTGCTGGCCGGCGATCGTCGCGAGCTGCTCGGTCGCCGCCTTGAGCACTTTGGAGTCCTGCTTGGCCAGGCCGACGCCCATGTTCAGCGTGATCTTCTCCACGCGCGGCGCCTGCATCGGCGAGCTGTACTCGAAGCGCTGGATCAGGCTCGGGCGGATCTCCTCGAAATAGCGCTGCTTGAGGCGTGCGGGTGGGGCGTCTGTCGTCGTTGCCTCCATGATCAGTCCAGCTCCGCGCCGGTGGTCTTGGCGACGCGCACGCGCGAGCCGCTCTTGCGCTCGATGCGCACGCGCGTCGGGTTGCCCTTGGCGTCGAGCAGGATGACGTTTGAGATGTGGATCGGACCCTCGCGCTCGATCACGCCGCCCAGCTGGCCCTCCGTGCCCGGGAGCGTGGAGGAGCTGTTGACCTGCGGGCGCACGGCGCGCTTGACCATGTTCAGGCCCTCCACGTACAGGCGTTCCCTGGTCGGCTCGACGCGCAACACCTTGCCGGTCTTGCCACGGTCCTTGCCCGCGGTCACCTTGACGTGGTCCTCGGAGCGGATCTTCAGCTTGTTACGGCGCTTGGGCCGGGGCTTGGCGGCGCGGGCCATCACAGCACCTCCGGTGCCAGCGAAACGATCTTCATGAAGTTGCGCTCGCGCAGTTCGCGCGCGACCGGACCGAACACGCGCGTGCCGCGCGGGTTGTTCTGGTCGTCGATGATCACCGCGGCGTTCTCGTCGAAGGCGATGTACGTGCCGTCGTCGCGGCCGATCGGCTTCTTCGTGCGCACGATCACCGCGGTCACGACCTCGCCCTTTTTGACGGCGCCCTGCGGGTTGGCCTGCTTGACCGTCGCCGTGATCACGTCGCCGACGAATGCATAACGGCGCTGCGAGCCGCCCTTGACGCGAATGCACAGGATCTCGCGCGCGCCCGTGTTGTCGGCCACGCGAAGCCGGGTCTCGTTCTGAATCATCGCGCCCTCTCCAAGACATCCACGAGCGCCCAGCGCTTGGAGCGCGACAGCGGACGGCTCTCGATCACGCGCACCGTGTCGCCCTCGCGCGCGTCGTTGTTCTCGTCGTGCGCGTGCAGCGTGCTCGAGCTACGCACGATCTTCTCGTAGCGGCGGTGCCGTCGCGCGACGTCGATGCGCACGGTGATCGTCTTGGCGGCCTTGTCGGAGATGACGATCCCCTGGCGCATGCGGCGTGCCCCCTCGACCGGTGCGTGCACCGGCGCCAGCGGCTCAGGCGCCGGCGCACCGGCGCGGCGCTCGGCGGCTTTGGCGCGTTCCTGCAGACGGCGCGCGCGGCGGCGCACGGCCTTGTCCTTGCGCGTGGCCTGACGATCGGCGTGGCGCTCCTCCGCGGTGCGCGAAGGACGCGCCTCGCCCTCGTGTTTGGAGCGCGCCTGGCGGCGGCGCTCCTTCGGCGGAAGCTGGACCTCGGGCTCGCTCGGCACAGCCTCGGCCTGTGGCTTCTCGGCCGCCGGCTCCTGCGCGCTGGGCGCCTCGGCCTCCACAGGCTCGGGCGTCTCGTCGGGCGTGGCCTCGGGGGCGTCGGCCGTCGGCGCCTGAGCCTCGTCGGGCGTTGCGGGGGTCTCGTCCTCGGTGTCTTTCTCGTCAGCCAATTTCTTTCCGTTTCGTCTTAGTGATGCTCAGTCTGTTCAGTTGCGCTCGGTGCCGAGCTCGCGCTCGTGCGCCACGGTGAGTGCGCGCGCGAGGTCGCGTCGTGCGCGACCCACGCCCGCGGTGTCGTCCAGTTCGCCGGTCGCGTTTGCGAAGCGCAGGCCGAACACCTCTTTGCGCAGCACGCCGATCTGCTTGACCAGCTCGCTGTCCTCCAAGTCGCGGATCTCCTTCGCCTTCATCTCAGCTCAGTCCTCGCGCAGCACGAACTTGGACTTCACCGGCAGCTTGTGTGCCGCCAGCCGGATTGCGTCACGTGCCAGCGGCTCAGAGACGCCGGCGAGCTCGAACATCACGCGCCCGGGCTTGACCACGGCGACCCATCCTTCGGGGTTGCCCTTGCCGGAGCCCATGCGCGTCTCGGCCGGCTTCTTGGTGACCGGCTTGTCGGGAAAGACGTTGATCCACACCTTGCCGCCACGCTTGATCTTGCGCGTCATTGCGACACGTGCGGCCTCGATCTGACGGTTGGTCAGCCAGCCGCCCTCGAGTGCCTTCAGGCCGTACTCGCCGAACTGGACCTTGACCTGCCCGCGCGAGTTGCCGGCACGACGTCCGCGATGCTGCTTGCGGTGCTTGACACGCTTGGGAGAGAGCATCAGCGCCCACCTCCGCCGGGCCTGGGTCCGCCGCGCCCGCCGCCGCCGCCGCCGGGACCACGCCCGCCGCCGCCACCGCCGCGTCCGCCCTGGCCGCCGAAGCCGCCTGGTCCGCGCCCGCCGCCGCCCTGGCCGCCGGGTCCGCCGCGTCCGCGTCCGCCGCCTCCGCCGCCTCCGGGCCCGCCGCCGCGTCCACGTCCACCGCGGTCGCGTCCGTCGCGGCCTCCGCGACCGTCACGGTCGGAGTTCGGCGCGGCAGGTGCCGTGAGGTCTGTGAGGTCGGCGCCGGTGTAGCCCTCGGGCATGATCTCGCCCTTGTTGATCCAGCACTTCACACCGATGCGCCCGAACGTCGTGCGCGACTCGTAGAAGCCGTAGTCGATGTCCGCGCGCATCGTGTGCAGTGGCACGCGACCATCGGAGTAGCTTTCGGTGCGCGCCATCTCGGCGCCGCCCAAGCGTCCGGACACCTGCACCTTGACGCCCTTGGCGCCCGAGCGCATGGCG
This sequence comes from uncultured Solirubrobacteraceae bacterium, assembly GCA_963819435.1. Lineage (GTDB taxonomy): Bacteria > Actinomycetota > Thermoleophilia > Solirubrobacterales > Solirubrobacteraceae > Palsa-744. Next base: position 224,229 of record CAWFWA010000003.1, read on the forward strand.
CTGGTCAGCGCGCGCTTCATCGCGCGGCGGAAGGCCACGCGGTTCTGCAGCTGCTCGGCAATCGACTGCGCGACCAGCGAGGCGTCGAGCTCGGGGCGCTTGATCTCGAGGATGTTGACCTTGATCTGCTTGTTGGTCATCTTGTGCAGGTCGCGGCGCAGGGCGTCGACTTCGCTGCCGGACTTGCCGATCACGATGCCCGGGCGGGCCGTGTGGATGTTGACCTCGAGTTCGTTTGCGTCCTTGCGGATGGTGATGCTCGACAGGCCGGCGTGAGCCAGCTTGTTGGTGATGTGCTCGCGGATGCGCACGTCCTCGGCGAGGTACTCGGCGAAATGGCGTTCTGTGAACCAGTTCGACTTCCAGTCGTGGATGTAGCCCACGCGCATTGCCTCTGGATGAACCTTCTGTCCCATAGTTCTCTCTCTAGCCGTTTCTCTTGCTCGTGCGCTGTGCGGTGTCCGTGGTCAAGGCGATCGTCAGGTGGCTGGTGCGCTTGCGAATCGGCGTGGCGCGCCCCATCGCGCGCGGCCGAAAGCGCTTGATCGTCGGCCCCTCGTCGGCATATGCCTCACGGACGATCAGGTCGTCCTCGAGCAGTTCGTGATTGCTCTCGGCGTTTGCCACCGCCGACTCCAGCAGCTTGCTCCAGTCGCGCGCCACCTCACGAGGTGTGAAGGCGAGGATAGCGCGAGCCTCCTGCACCGACTTGCCGCGTAGGTGCCCGCAGACCATGCGGGCCTTGCGCGCCGAGGTGCGCACGTAGCGCGCGCGGGCGTGCACCACACGGCGGCGCGCCGGTTTGGCGGCGGCTTTGGCGCTCTCTTTCTTCTCGGCGGCGACGGGTGCTTTTTTGGCAGCCGGTTTTTTGGCAGCTTTTTTGGCGGCGGGTTTTTTCTCCTGGGCTTTGGAGTCGTCGGCTTTCGCCTCCGCGCCTTTGGCGGCTTTGGCGGCCGCTTTCGCCGGTTTTTTGGCAGCTTTTTTGGCAGCCGGTTTTTTCGCCTCGGGCGTCTCGGGCGCCGTCACGTCGTCCTTGTCCTGCTCGGCGGTCATCGAACCCTTCCGGACCCGGCGTGACCGCGGAACATGCGCGTCGGCGCGAACTCGCCGAGCTTGTGACCGACCATCGACTCGCTGATGAACACGGGGACGTGCTTCTTGCCGTCGTGCACGGCGATCGTGTGGCCAACCATCTCCGGGAAGATCGTCGACGCGCGCGACCACGTGCGCAGCATTTTCTTGTTGTTCGCGGTGTTCAGCGCTTCGATGCGGTTCATCAAGCGCTCTTCCACCCACGGGCCCTTCTTGCTTGAGCGACTCATCTCTGCTTGCCCTTCCCGCGGCGTCTGCCGCGCACGATGTATGCGTCAGAGCTCTTGTTCTTCTTGCGCGTGCGGTAGCCGAGCGTCGGCACGCCCCACGGCGTCACCGGGTGGCGGCCGGCCGTGGTCGAACCCTCGCCGCCACCGTGCGGGTGGTCGACCGGGTTCATCGCCGTGCCGCGCGTTTGCGGGCGCACGCCCATGTGGCGCTTGCGACCGGCCTTGCCGATCTTCACGTTCTGGTGCTCGGCGTTGCCGAGCGTGCCGACCGTCGCGCGGCACTCGGCACGCACCATGCGCATCTCGCCGGAGGGCAGGCGCAGGGTCGCCATGTCGCCGTCCTTGGCCATCAGCTGCACCGCGGCGCCGGCCGAGCGCGCCATCTGCCCGCCGCGACCGGGCTGCAGCTCGACGTTGTGGATGACCGTGCCGACGGGCATGCGCGACAGCGCCATGCAGTTACCGACGGCGACTTCGGACGCATCGCCGGAGGAGACGGTCATGCCGACGGTCAGGCGCTGTGGCGCGAGGATGTAGCGCTTCTCGCCGTCGACGTAGTGCAGCAGCGCGATATAGGCCGAGCGGTTGGGGTCGTACTCGATCGCCGCGACCTTCGCGTCGACGCCGTCCTTGCGGCGCTTGAAGTCGATGCGCCGGTAGGCGCGTTTGGCGCCGCCGCCGCGGTGGCGCGAGGTCTTACGCCCGTGGGCGTTTCGCCCACCGCTCTTCTTCAGCCCTTCGACGAGCGTCTTCTCGGGCTTTGACTTGGTGACCTCGGCGAAGTCCGGATAGGACACGAAGCGCATTCCGGGACTCGTGGGCTTTGGCTTGCGAACTGGCATGGCTGGCTCCTACGAATCCACGGCCGCGAGGCCCTGGAAGATCGGAATGCTCTCGCCCTCGCGCACCTGCACGATGGCCTTCTTCCACGTGCGCGTGCGCCCGCTCGTGGTGCCGCGGCGCTTGGGCTTTGACTTGACGGTCGACGTGCGCACCTCGACCACGTGGACGTCGAACAGCGCCTCCACGGCCTGGCGGATCTGCGTCTTGTGCGCTTCGTGGTGCACGCGGAAGGTGTAGCGGTGAAGCGCCGACAGCACGTAGCTCTTCTCCGAGACGACCGGGCGGATGATCACCTGCGAGTGGTCCATCAGGCGCTCGCCTCCCGGGTGTCGCGCTCGGGCTTGCCGGCGCGCGAGGTCAGCTCCGCCAGCGCGGCCTCGGAGACGAGCAGCGAGGCGGCGGCGAGCAGGTCGGTCACGCCGACGTCGGTCGCCGTCAGCACGGCCACACGCTTGAGGTTGCGAAACGACAGCGCCGCGGTGGACTCCTCGGCGGCGAGCACGACGAGCGTCGGGCCGTCCTGGCCCCAGTCGTCGAGCAGGTCGAATGCGCGGCTGGTCTTCGGCGCGTCAAACGCCGCGGTGTCGAGGATCGCCAGCGACTTGCGCTCGGCGTGCAGCGACAGCCCGCTGCGCAGCGCAGCGCGCTGCTCCTTGCGGTTGACCTTGAAGGTGTAGGAGCGCGGGTGCGGCCCGAAAGCCACGCCACCGCCGGTCCAGATCGGCGAGCGGCTGGAGCCGGCGCGCGCACGGCCGGTGCCCTTCTGACGCCACGGCTTGGCACCGCCGCCGGAGACCATCGCGCGTGTCTTCGTGGCCGCCGTTCCGCGCCTTCGCGCTGCCTGCTCGGCACGCACACTCTGGTGCACCAGCGGACCGCGGAAGCCCGCGCCGAAAGCGTTCTCGTCGAGTTTGACTTTCTTGTTCTGGCCGAGCACGGGAGCGTCAGGCATTGCTGCGCACCTCCACCACGCCGCCGCGCGGGCCGGGGACCGAACCGCGCACGAGCAACAGGTTCTCCTTGGCATCGATCGAGACGATCTCCAGGCCGGGCTGCGTCGCGCGCTTGTTGCCCATCTGCCCCGGGCCACGGATGCCCTTCATCACGCGCGCCGGCCACGCCGACGCGCCGATCGAGCCCGGCGCGCGCACGTTGTGCGAGCCGTGCGACTTGGGGCCGCTGGCGAAGTTGTGGCGCTTGATCGTGCCCTGAAAGCCCTTGCCCTTGGAGACGCCGGAGATCTTCACCCGGCCGCCGACCTCGAAGGCCTCGACGGTGACGCTCTCGCCGACCTGCAGCTCGCCCGCCTCATCACGGAACTCGACGACGTGGCGCAGCGGTGGTGCGTCTGCCTTGCGCAGGTGTCCAAGCTCGGCTTTGGTGAGGTGCTTCTCCTTGGCCTGCCCGAAGGCCAGCTGCACAGCCTCGTAGCCGTCACGCTCGGGCGTGCGGATCGCCGTGACCGGACACGGGCCGGCCTGCAGCACCGTGACGCGCGCGACGCTTCCGTCCTCCTGGAAGACCTGGGTCATGCCGAGCTTCTTGGCGAGGATTGCGGACATTGCGATCGATTCAGCGAGGGACGCGAGATCGGGTTCAGGTGGCCAGGCGGATCTCGATGTCCACACCGGCCGGGAGATGATCCAGGCGCTGGAGGGAGTCGACCGTCTTGGGTGTCGGCTGGTGGATGTCGATCAGGCGCTTGTGCGTGCGGATCTCGAAGTGCTCGCGCGAGTCCTTGTCCTTGAACGGCGAGCGGATCACGCAGTAGACGTTCTTTTCCGTGGGCAGCGGAACGGGGCCGGAGACCGTCGCCCCGGTACGCGTTGCCGTCTCGACGATCTCCTTCGCCGCCGACTCGATCGCCGACGTGTCGTACGCCTTCAGGCGGATACGGATCTTGTTTTGCGTGGCCGATGCCATGGGAAGTGTTGTTCTCGCGTCTCTGTTGTGTGATTTGGTGGTGCTGAACTTCGCTGTGCGCTGCTCGGTGCCGGCGGCGGAGCAACCGCTCTCGCCGGCGGCCCCCCAGTGGTCGGAGCGAAGGCGGATCGCGGACCCGCCTATCGCTCGCCTCCACGCCTTGCGGGGGGCTTTCCTAGTCGTATCGGACTGCCAATGAAACGCCGCCCCGAAGGGCGGCGGGTACTACTCGATGATCTCCGTGACGACGCCAGAGCCGACCGTGCGGCCGCCCTCTCGAATGGCGAAGCGCAGACCCTGGTCCATGGCGATCGGCTGAATCAGCTCGATGTCCATCTGCACGTTGTCGCCCGGCATGACCATCTCGACACCCTCGGGCAGCTTTGCCACGCCGGTGACGTCGGTCGTGCGGAAGTAGAACTGCGGCCGGTAGCCGGTGAAGAACGGCGTGTGGCGGCCGCCCTCCTCCTTCTTCAGGACGTAGACCTCGGCCTTGTACTTGGTGTGCGGCGTGATCGATCCCGGCTTGCACAGCACCTGGCCGCGCTCGATCTCCTCGCGCTTGGTACCGCGCAGCAGGCAGCCGACGTTGTCGCCCGCCTGGCCCTGGTCGAGGATCTTGCGGAACATCTCAACGCCCGTGACGACCGTCGAGGTCGAGTCGTGGACGCCGACGATTTCCACCGTGTCGCCGGTGTTGACGATGCCCTGCTCGACGCGGCCGGTGGCGACCGTGCCACGGCCGGTGATCGAGAAGACGTCCTCGACCGGCATCAAGAACGGCTTGTCGAGCTCGCGTACCGGCTCGGGAATGTAGGTGTCCAGCGCAGCCGCGAGCTCGATGATCTTCTCCTTGTAGGCCTCGTCGCCTTCAAGTGCCTTCAGCGCCGAGCCGGTGATGAAGGGGATGTCGTCGCCGGGGAAGTCGTATTCGCTGAGCAGCTCGCGAACCTCGACCTCGACCAGCTCGAGCAGCTCGTCGTCGTCGACCATGTCAGCCTTGTTGAGGAACACGACGATGTAAGGCACGCCGACCTGGCGCGCCAGCAGGATGTGCTCGCGCGTCTGCGGCATCGGGCCGTCGGCGGCCGAGACCACGAGGATCGCACCGTCCATCTGCGCGGCGCCGGTGATCATGTTCTTGACGTAGTCGGCGTGACCGGGGCAGTCGACGTGCGCGTAGTGACGGTTCTCCGTCTGATACTCGACGTGCGACGTGGCGATCGTGATGCCGCGTTCCTTCTCCTCGGGAGCGTTGTCGATCTCCGCGAAGGTCCGGGCTTCGGCGCCACCCTTCTCAGCCAATACGGTCGTGATGGCAGCGGTCAGCGTCGTCTTTCCATGGTCGATGTGACCGATGGTCCCGACGTTGACGTGCGGCTTGTCGCGCTCGAACTTCTCCTTCGCCACTTTTGGTTCGCTCCTGGTATCGACTTGTATGTTCACCCTGTGAGGGCGAACCTGAGAAATCTATCTAACTGCGGCAGTCGGTGACTGCTGCCTGCTGCGGAAGTCTTGCTCTGCGTACCGTCCAGGCGCGGCGGCTAGGCCGCGACAGGTTCTCCCGTCCGGTCTTCGACGATCTTCTCGGCGATGTTCGGCGGAACCTCTTCGTACTTCTCGAACTGCATCGAGTAGTTGGCCCGCCCCTGCGTGTTGGAGCGCAGGTCCGTCGCGTAACCGAACATCTCGCTCAGCGGGACACTCGCCGTCACGGCGAGCGCGTTGCCGATGCGCTCCTGACCCTCGACGCGTCCGCGACGGCGGCTCAGGTCGCCGATCACCTCGCCGAGGAAGTCCTCGGGGGTGACGACCTCGACGGCGAAGATCGGCTCCAGCAGTACCGGCTTGGCGCGTTTGGCGGCCTCCTTGAAGGCGATCGAGCCGGCGACACGGAAGGCAATCTCCGATGAGTCCACGTCGTGATACTTGCCGTCGGTCAGCGTCACCTTCATGTCAACCATCGGGTAGCCCGCCTTGACGCCGTTGTCCAGCGCGTCTTCGACGCCTTTCTGGACGGCCGGGATGTATTCGGAGGGAATGTTCCCGCCCTTGATCTTGTTGACGAACTCAAAGCCCTCGCCCGGATGCGGCTCGAGCGTGATGATGACCACGCCGAACTGACCCGAACCACCGGTCTGGCGGACGAACTTGCCTTCGATCTTTTCGACCGTCTCACGCACCGTCTCGCGGTAGGAGACCTGCGGGCGCCCGACGTTCGCTTCCACGCCGAACTCGCGCTTCATGCGGTCGACGAGCACCTCGAGGTGCAGCTCGCCCATGCCCGAGATCTCGGTCTGGCCGGTCTCCTCGTTGGTACGCACCTGGAAGGTCGGATCCTCCTCGGCCAGCCGGCCGAGCGCGATCGACATCTTCTCCTGGTCGACCTTCGTCTTGGGCTCGACGGCCACCTTGATGACCGGCACCGGAAAGACGATGTTCTCCAGACGGACCGGCGCGTCAGGCGCCGCCAGCGTGTCGCCGGTGATGACCTGCTTGATGCCGACGGCGGCGGCGATGTCGCCCGCGTAGACCTCGGCGACCTCCTCGCGCTCGTTGGCGTGCATCATCAGGATGCGCCCGATCCGCTCGGTGCGCCCGCTGTTGACGTTGAGCACGCGCGAGCCGGCCTCCAGGCGCCCGGAGTAGACGCGGAAGTAGGTGAGCTTGCCGACATACGGGTCGGCGGCGATCTTGAAGGCCAGCGCGGAGAAGGGTTCGGAGTCGTCGGGCTTGCGTAGGACCTGGCGCTCCTCCTCCTCGCCCTTGATCAGCTCCGTGCCGGTCATCGGGGGCACATCGAGCGGCGAGGGAAGGTAGTCGATCACGGCGTCGAGCAGCGGCTGAACACCCTTGTTCTTGAAGGATGAGCCGCACAGCACCGGCGTCAGTTTCGTCGACAGCGTCGCGTTGCGGATTGCATTCTTGAGCACGTCCTCGGAGACCTCGGAGTCTTCGAGGATCAGCTCGAGCAGCGCGTCGTCGTAGTGCGAGACCTCCTCGAGCAGGTGTTCGCGGGCGGCCGCAGCCGCTTCGGCGAGGCTCTCGGGGATCTCCACGACATCCTGTTCGGTGCCCAGCTCGTCTTTGTAGACGATCGCTTTCATCGTGACCAGATCGACGATGCCCAGGAAGTCCGACTCCACGCCGATCGGCAGCTGGATCGGCACCGGGTGGGCGCCGAGGCGGTCGATCATCGTCTGCACGCCGCGGTCGAAGTCCGCCCCGATGCGGTCCATCTTGTTGATGTAGGCGATGCGCGGGACGTGGTACTTGTCGGCCTGGCGCCAGACTGTCTCAGACTGCGGCTCGACGCCGGCGACCGAGTCGAACAGCGCGATCGCTCCGTCGAGCACGCGCAGCGAGCGCTCGACCTCGACGGTGAAGTCGACGTGGCCGGGCGTGTCGATGATGTTGATGCGGTGGCCTTTCCACTCTGCGGTGGTGGCTGCCGAGGTGATCGTGATGCCGCGCTCCTGCTCCTGTTCCATCCAGTCCATCACGGCCGCGCCCTCGTGCACCTCGCCGATCTTGTACGTGCGGCCGGTGTAGTAGAGGATGCGCTCGGTCGTCGTCGTCTTACCGGCGTCGATGTGAGCCATGATCCCGATGTTGCGGGTGTTTTCCAGGGTGTACTTGCGTGGCATGAGAGAAGTGGGGTTCGGCGTTCGGGCGAAAAAAATGGACCCCTCGGGTCCACGCGCGCTGCTGGTCAAGTGGACCGGTCCGCTTCGCTATCTGATCGAGGTCTCCATCTTGGTTTACGACTCCGTCGTTGCGGTCCCTTCAACTGCAAGGGCACACGCGCGACGGGGCCGACTATAGCAGAGCATTTGGGCGTTTCAGAGCGCTATCTGGGGCTCTGCGAAGCGCTTCGCGGGGGCTTCTCGGCGGCCTCACAGGGGCCCTCCGGGGTGGCCTCGTCGAACATCTCGCCGAGCCGCTGCAGCACCCGCGTGGCGGCCCGCAGGTCGCGCTCGGAGACGTCGCCGAGCGCCTCGCGCCAGCGGGCCTGCCAGGCGCTTCGCTTGGCGGCGACGCGCTCGCGGCCCTGCGCGGTCAGACGCGAGACGACGACGCGGCGGTCGGTCTGCGAGCGCACGCGCTCGACATGGCCGCAGGCGGCCAGGTGGTCGAGCATCTGCGTGACGGTCGCCGGGGTCAGCCGCGCCGCCGCGGCGAGCTCGCCGGCGGACAGGTCGCCGCGCTCGTCGAGCTCGATCAGCAGCTCGAACTGCGCGTGGCTGAGCTCTGAGCCCTGCAGGTGGGTGTCGCGTCCGCGCAGGCGGCTGAGCGTGCGAAAGACGTGACGGAAGGCCAGACCGAGCTCGCTCAGCTGCGGGCTCAGCTCCGCGGCAGACTCGGTCTTGGGCGCCGCCGCGGCCGGGCGCCGAGGCTTGGTCGGGGCGGCCATCTCCGCGCTCACACTCCCAGCGGCTCGGCAGTTGCCTCGGCGTTGGCCGCCGCTCGACTCGGGCGCGCGCGCGGGTTCTCGGCTCGCAGCAGCACGATGCAGGGGATCACCGACAGCACGCAGATGCCAACCGACCACCAGTACGCGGTCTGGAAGGCGCTCGCCGGTTTGGTCAGCGCATGCCCGGTGGCACGTTGCAGCACCACCGCGAGCACAGCCGTGCCGATCGCGCCGCCGATGCGCTGCAGCACGTTTAGCTGTGGCGTCGCGTCGGACAGTTGGTCAGGGCGCAGCGACGCGAAAGCGGCAGTCATCGCGGGCATGAACGAGAAGCCGATGCCGACGCCGCGCAGCAGCAGCACCAGCGAGATGAAGATGATCGACGTCTGCGCACCGACGAATGCGAGCGGGATCGTCGCCGCCGACAGAATCAGCACGCCGACCAGCGCGACGCGACCGCCGCCGAAGCGCTGCGTGAAGCGGCTCACCAGCGGCATCACGATCAGCATGCCAAGCCCCTGCGGGCCGACCAGCAGCCCGGTCACAATCACGCTCTCGTGACGCACTTCCTGGTAGTACAGAGGCACCAGGATCATCGCGCCGAACAGCGCCGCGCCAAGCCCGAACGTCGTCAGCGAGGCCGCGCCGAACACGCGGTTGGCATACAGACGCACGTCCAGCAGCGGACGCTCCACGCGCAGCGCGTGCCACACGAAGATGCCGGATAGAACCAGCGCGATTGCGATCGGCCAGACGACGATCGGCGCAGCGAGGTCGCTGTGCGTGCCCAGTTGGCTGAGTCCGTAGACGAGCGCCGTCGATGCCGTCGACAGCAGCCCCAGCCCGATCACGTCCAACCGTCCGGCCTCGCCCGAGTCGGTGTGCGGCAGCACGCGCCAGGCGAGCGCGAACGCGAGCGCGCCGACGGGCAGGTTGACGAGGAAGATCCACGACCAGTGCAGGTTCTGCAGGATTGCTCCGCCGACGACAGGGCCGAGAATCGGCGCAAGCATCGCCGGCATCGTCACGACCCCCATCACGCGGCCCATGCGCTTGGGCCCTGCGACCTGGGCCATGATCAGCTGCCCGACCGGCATGATCATGCCCCCGCCGACACCCTGCAGGACGCGAAACAGCACCAGCGAAGTCGTCGACGCGGCCACTGCGCACAGCGCCGAGCCGGCTGTGAACAGCACCAGCGACGTCATGTACACGCGCTTGGCGCCGAAGCGCCGCGCCGCCCAGCCGGTGACGGGGATCACCGCGGCCAGCGACAGCAGATAGCCGGTCACGACCCACTGGATCTGCGAGATCGAGCTGTGCAGGTCGTGGCCGAGTGTGCGCAGCGCGACGTTGACGATCGTCGTGTCGAGGATCGACATGATCATCCCGAGGATCACCACGCCGGCGATCTTCCATACGTACGGCTCGATGCGCTCGGACGCGTCCGGGCCGTGTTCGGCGGAGCTGGCGGGACTCGTTGTTGTCGTCGAAGAAGCCATTCGGTACCTTAAGTTTAGGTACCGAACCTTATTTCTTCAAGTCCTATAAACGGATGTTTGGCAGGTAACGTCGTAGGCCATGGGCCTGCTCTCTGACTATTCGCGACAGGCCCGCGCCTACGACTCCACGCGCGGCGCCAGCCCGTCGGTGCTCGCCCCCCTGCGCCGCGCGTTGGTGGGCGCCGGGGGACGCGAGCTCGTCGACATCGGCGGCGGCACGGGTAACTATGCGCTTGCGCTCGCCCACGAGGGGTGGCAGCCGACCGTCGTCGATCGTTCCGCGCAGATGCTCGCGCAGGCGAGCGCCAAGGGATTGGAGACGGTGCGAGCCAACGCGACGCGTCTTCCCTTCACCGATGCGAGCTTTGACGCGGCGATGCTCGTGTCGATGCTCCACCACCTCGACGACCCCGCGCACGCGCTTGCCGAGGCCAAGCGCGTGCTACGCCCCGGCGGACGTCTTGCGGTGATGCTGTTCACGCGCGAGGACATCGCCGACGCGTGGTGCCTGGACTACTTCCCCAGCTCGCGCCCCTGGATGCGCGAGACGCACATGCCCCTGGCTGAGCTGTTTGCGGAACTGCCCAACGCCCGGCGCGTGCCGGTCGTCTACGAGGACCTGCAGGACGGCTCGATGGCCGCCATGCTCGCCCACCCCGAGCTGATTCTCGACCCCGCGCGCCGCGCGCAGACCAGCTTCTTCGAGCGCATGCAACGCGACCACGCCGACGAGCTCGCCGCCGGCCTCGACCGCCTGCGCCGCGAGCTTCGCGCGGACGGCGGCAGCGCGCCGACGCAGGCCGGCCACGCGAGCGTCGTCGCGTGGGTCAAGCCCGCTGCCGCAGAGTATTGATCCGCTTTCGGCAAGGCGCCGCGTGGGAGACGGCGAAGTGCGTCTGCCCAGGGGATCCGGGCTAACGCCATCAGCGAGTAGCGAGCCGAGGACGCAGGGGCGAGATGCGAGCCGACCCGTCAGCGAGGAGCGAGCCGAGGACCAAGCTGGCCAAGGACCCAGAGAGCGAAGCCTGCTTCGCAGGCGAGCGACCGAGGACACCGGCCAGCGCCGGTCATCGGCTCGCTCCTACCAGCGGTAGTGGGCGAAGGCCTTGTTGGCCTGCGCCATGCGATAGATGTCGTCCTTGCGCTTGTAGGCGCCGCCCTGCTGGGAGATCGCATCGGTCAGCTCGTTGGCGAGGCGCTGGGCCATCGTCTTCTCGCGGCGCTGGCGCGCGAACTCGACGAGCCAGCGCACGGCAAGCGTGCGCGCGCGGCGCGAGGCCACCTCGACGGGTACCTGGTAGGTGGCGCCGCCGACGCGACGGGATTTGACCTCGAGCGTCGGCGTGAGCGTCTTGATCGAAGCCTCGAGCGTCTCCAGCGGGTCTTTGTCGGAGCGCTCGCCGATCAGCGCGAGCGCGTCGTAGACGATGCGCTCGGCGGTCGACTTCTTGCCGTCGAGCATCACCTTGTTGATGACCTGCTGGACGAGCTTGGAGCGGTGAACGGGGTCCGGCTCAACCGGACGGATCTGTGCGGCTGCGCGGCGCGGCATCTATTTTTTCTTCACGCCGTACTGCGAGCGGGACTTCTTGCGGTCGCTGACGCCGGCGGCGTCGAGCGTGCCGCGGACGACCTTGTAGCGAACGCCCGGAAGGTCCTTGACGCGGCCGCCACGGACGAGCACGACGGAGTGCTCCTGCAGGTTGTGTCCCTCGCCCGGGATGTACGCGGTGACCTCGATCGAGCCGGAGATACGCACACGTGCGACCTTGCGCAGCGCGGAGTTAGGCTTCTTCGGGGTCGTCGTGTAGACGCGCGTGCAGACTCCGCGGCGCTGCGGGGCGGCGGTTTTCTTTTTGCGCCCAGCACCGGACTTGAGTCCCGGGGTGGCCAGCTTTTTCTTGGGCGGCACGCGGCCCTTGCGCACGAGTTGCGAGGTGGTAGGCATCGGGCGGTGATGCTAGCAGCGCTAGGCGCTTGCGGCAGCGCCGGCTGCGCGCACAGGCGCGGGCATCATCGCGGCGGCGACGATGACTGCGACGAAGGCGACCGCCTGCAGCGTGATGCCCAGCGGGCTGCCGGCCATCGGATCGCCGAACACGAGAATGCCGCCTGTGATGCCGGCGATGTTCGCCGCGGTGCCCGTGACGGCGATCACCGGCACGGCGTCCCCGTCCTGCAGGCCGCGAGCGGATGCGTAGAAGGCGACGATCGAGGCGAGCACGGCGACGATCAGCCAGGGGCTGAGCAGCAGTCCCATGAAACCGTGCGCGCCGGTGATGCCGGTGAGCGCCTTGATGGCCGTGTCTGAGACGCCGAAGAGGATGCCGGCGGCGGCGCCGAGCATGACGCCGTGATGCTCGACCGGGCCGCCCATGCGCGGGCCCATGATGAGCAGGCCGCCGAGTCCGAACAGGCCGGCCTCGAAGGCGATCATCGCCGCGGTGGAGAATTGCGAGTGCGCGCCGTGCATCGCCGGCGCAGTGATGCCGAGCACCGCGAGGCCAACGGCCATCAGCGAGAGCCCGATCCACTGGCGGCGCCCGACCTCGAAGCCGAACAGCTTGTCGGCCATCACGGCGATGAAGACGACGCCGGCGGCGAGCGCAACCTGGATCACCGACATGGGTGCCATCGCGAGGGCCGCGACATGCAGCCCCCAGCTGGCAGTCGCGGTGATCATGCCGAGCGTGAACCACTTCGACGAGTACAGCGAGCGAGCGGCGGCGAAGGGATGGCGAACGTCGATCTTGGGGACCGAGTTGGCGCCGCGGTGCTTGTAGAAGAAGCCGAGGTTGGCTACGAAGGCGCACGCGAGCGCTAGGAGGATGCCGAGGTCTAGGGTCATTTGCAGAGGGGGGAGATTGAGGTGTGCGTGAGGGGGAATCGACTGATCGGCGAGGCTGCTTTACTGCCAGCGCCCAAGCCTCGGCGTATCGGCCGTCGCAGGAGAGTACCCCGACCGACCTTCGCGGAAACTAAAGAACAGGCAAAAGAAATCTGGGAGTTCTCAAGCGCCGATTCGCACAAGCCGCTGATGCTCGTGGACATCGACGGCGTGATCTCGCTGTTCGGCGGCGATCTGCGTGCGAAGTCCGGCTCATTCCACTCGATCGAGGGCATTCCCCACTTCCTTTCGGCCACCGCCGCCGCTCACCTTCTCGACCTGACCGAGCAGTTCGAGCCGGTCTGGTGCAGCGGCTGGGAGGAGAAGGCCGACGAACACCTCCCCCGCCTGCTCGGGCTGCCGACGGGCATTCCGTTCTTGCGCTTTGACCGCTCGGTCGGCAAGAGCAATGCGCATTGGAAGCTCGACGCGATCGACTCCTATGCCGGCGCGCGACGCCCGCTTGCATGGATCGACGATGCGCTCAATGCGGCGTGTCACGAGTGGGCGCAGGCGCGCGCGGCGCCGACTCTGCTCGTGCAGACCGACCCCGAGCACGGCCTCACGCAGCGGGAGCGGGAGCTGCTGCTGGCGTGGGCGCGGGAGCTGGCGACACGCTGAGCGTGGAGGCGGCCAGTCCGAGCGCCACTGAAACCGCGGCCCCCGCCCCCGCCGGCCCGCCGCCACCGGCGGCGGCGCCCGTGTAGAGCGCTCGCAACGACAGGCTCGTGGCGGCAGGCACGATGCTCGCCGGCAGCGACCAGCGTCCTTCGCCGTCGCTCTGCGCCTCGGCGAGCGTCTGCTCGACGACGACTTCGCCGCGGCGCGCGACGCTGCGCGCCTGGACCTGCACGGTAGCCCCGGCGAGCGGCGTGCCGTCGATGAACTCCAGCGTGCCGGCGAGGCCGCCGCTGGGCACCGGGGCGCCAGGCGGCGGTGGGGGCTGTGCGGGAATCGCCGGCGTGAGCGCGAGCGTCGCGAGCACCGGGCGCGGCGCGAGCGCCTGCACGCGCGGGCGGATCGCGGGCAGTTGGCGGTACAGGACGTCGCCCGGGCAATCGGTCGAGTCGGCGTCGCGGTGCCCGGCGATGCGCGGCAGCGATACGGCTGCGTTGGCCGGGAAGCGGCTGTAGGCGGCGCCGGCCGGGTTGACGTGCACCGTCACGCGGCCCTCGGCGCCGACGCCGTGCAGCGCAAGCTTCCATGCGAGCAGCCGCTGCAGCGCGCGCCCGGCGGGCGCTGAGATCGGCTGCGAGCTGAACGAGCCCAGCACGGCGACGCCGGTGGAGACGAGGTTGTAGCCGCCGGCCTGCGCGCCGACGACCGGCTCGTCGATGCCGCCGGCGCGTGCCTCGAAGATGCGCCCGTAGGCGTCGAGGACGAAGTTGTAGCCGATGTCGTTCCAGCCGCGGACTTCGCGATGAAAGACGAAGATCGCCCGCAGCATCGCCGGCACCTCGCCGGCGAGGTAGCCGTTGGGATTCTCTGTGTGGTGCACGAAGGCGACGCGCACCGCGCCGTATTCCGGCGCGACGCGCGGATGAGCGATGCCGCGCGCCCACGTGCGCCGTGCGAGGATCGGCGGCTGCCCGGGACCGGCCTGCAGGCTCGGCGCCGCCAGCGCCGGCGCCCCCGTCGCGAGAACCGCGAGCGGCGAGCGGGCCAGCGCGGCGGCCGCTCGCCGTGCGCCGACTCCGCCGCTCACGTCAACCAGGTGCAGGCGCACGCCGTGCAGTGGGCGAGCGCTGCGGATCTGCAGCGCTCGCGTGCCGCCCGTCCAGACCGGCTCGCCGATCGACGCCGACGCGGCGACCGGGCGGTCGGGCCCGTGTGTGGAGGCGCCGGCGGCCACCCACTCGCTCCAGTGCCCGCGCGCGGTCATGAAGCGCACATATGGCTGCGCGCCACCCGGCGCCTGCCACTCGACGCCCAGCAGGTCGGCGTTGCTCGCGAGCGCAATCGTCTGCTCGCCTGCCGCGACGCTGCCGATCCAGCGGTTGGTCAGCGAGGGCGACGCCGCGCCGGCGAGTGCCGCGAGCACGCCGGGAGGGCGGGCCGCCGCGCCGAGCAGTGCCCCGCCGGCGGCAGTAAGCAGCGATCGGCGCGTCATGCGCGAGCGAGGCATCGTCCTCAGAACATCACGCCATAGGCAAAGGTGCGCCACCGGCGCCCAGCCATGTCGTACAGCGCCGCGGGGCGGCTAACGCCGCCCCGCGGTCCTGCGATCTCTTGTGCTTGCGCAACCGGCTACTTCTGCTCGGGCGCCGGGTCCTCCTCGGGGACCTCCAGCTCGGCCAGCTCCTCGACGAATCCGGGGTCGCTGTCGCCGGCGCCGATCTTCTCCAGC
The DNA here is from genome assembly GCA_963819435.1 of uncultured Solirubrobacteraceae bacterium. Taxonomy (GTDB): domain Bacteria; phylum Actinomycetota; class Thermoleophilia; order Solirubrobacterales; family Solirubrobacteraceae; genus Palsa-744. The sequence continues at coordinate 239,467 of CAWFWA010000003.1, forward strand.
GAAGCGAGGTCGGCATCGAACTCCTGACCGTAGCCGCCGCCGAGGCTCTCGCCGTTTGACAGGCCGAGCTCGGCCGCGATCTCGTCCTGGTCGAGCAGCCCAACGTCGTCGATCGCGCGCGGAAGCGGTTCCGACGGTTCGATCTCGATCCGCCGGTAGCGCTTCAGGCCGGTCGCTGCCGGGATCAGCTTGCCGATGATCACGTTCTCCTTCAGACCGTTCAGACGATCGGTCTTGCCCTCCAGCGCGGCGTCGGTGAGCACCTTCGTCGTCTCCTGGAAGGAGGCCGCCGAGAGGAATGAGTCGGTGTTCAGCGAGGCCTTGGTGATGCCGAGGATGATGTCCTCGAACTGTGCTGCCTCGCCTTTCTTGCTGACGATCTCGTCGTTGACCTTGGCGAATTCGAAGCGGTCGACGAACTGCCCGGGCAGGTAGTCGGTGTCGCCCTTCTGGTCGACACGTACCTTCTTGAGCATCTGGCGCACGATCAACTCGATGTGCTTGTCGTCGATGTCCACGCCCTGGGACTTGTAGACCTCCTGGACCTCCTTGACGAGGTAGACCTCGGTGTCGGTCCGGCCGCGGATCGCCAACAGCTCGTGCGGGTAGACCGACCCCTCGTTGAGCTGCTTGCCGGCGGAGATCTTCTCGCCCTCGCCGACGAACAGACGCGTGCGTCGCGGGAACGAGTGGCGGTGCTCCTCGCCCGCCTCGTCGGTTATGACGACCGTGAGCGCCTTCTCGGTCTCCTCGATCGTGACCACGCCGTCCTGCTCCGCGATCTGCGCAAGACCCTTCGGCTTGCGCGCCTCGAAGAGCTCGACGACGCGCGGCAGACCGTGCGTGATGTCCGCGCCGGCGACTCCGCCGGTGTGGAACGTACGCATCGTCAGCTGCGTGCCCGGCTCGCCGATCGACTGTGCCGCGACGATCCCCACCGCGTCGCCGATCTGCGCGAGCGCGCCGGTCGCCATCGCCCTGCCGTAGCAGGCCTGGCACACGCCGCTCTGCGCCTCGCACTTGAGCACCGAGCGAACCGGCACGGCGACCGCCGTGCCCTTCTCGTGCTCGTCGGCGAACGCCTCGACCATGTCGGCGAGCTGCGCGCGGCCGATCTCCGAACCCTTCTCGGCGAGCATGCGGTTGCGCTTGGTCGTGATGTCCTGCGCGGCCACACGGCCGACGAGGCCTTCGTTCGGTTCGCCGCCGTCCTTGAACACGAGCATCTCGATGTGGTCCTCGGTGCCGCAGTCGGGCTCGCGGATGATCACGTCCTGGGCGACGTCGACCAGACGCCGCGTCAGGTAGCCCGAGTCGGCGGTACGCAGGGCGGTGTCGGCCAGTCCCTTTCGCGCGCCGTGCGTGGAGATGAAGTACTCCAGCACCGACAGGCCCTCCATGAAGTTGGCCTTGATCGGGCGCTCGATGATTTCACCCTTCGGGTTGGCCATCAGGCCACGCATGCCCGCCAGCTGGCGGATCTGCTTGAAGGAACCACGCGCACCCGAGTTGGCCATCATGAAGATCGGGTTCAGTGTCTCGAGGTTGGCGACCATCGCCTCGGCGACGTCATCGGTCGCCGCGTTCCACTTCTCGACGACCGCCTCGTGGCGCTCCTCCTGCGTGATCAGGCCCATGTCGTACTGGTCGGAGATCTCGCCGACCAGCTTGTCGTAGCCGTCGATGATCGACTGCTTCTCCGGCGGCACGACGACGTCGTTCTTGGAGATCGTGATGCCCGCCTGCGTGGCGTACTTGAAGCCGAGGTCCTTGAACGCGTCGAGCACGAGCGAGATCGTCGTCGCGCCGTAGGTCTGCACGAGCATGTCGATCAACCGCGTCGTGTCGCGCTTCTTCATCGACTGGTTGACGAACGTGTACTTGGAGGCATCGAAGCCGTCCCCGAGCGCCTCGGCCAACGCCCGCTCGATGCGGTCGTTGTAGATGATGCGCCCGATCGTCGTCAGCACGTGGCCGCCCTCGCGCCCATACGGACGGAACTCGGCCAGGTCGTGCAGTTTGACCACGCGACCCTCGTAGGACAGCTCGGCCTCCTGCGCCGTGCGGAACACGTGCGGCCGCGGCTCGTGCGTGGTGCGGTCGATCTTCGCCAGCTCGTCTGCTTCCGGACCGTAGGTCAGGTAGTAGGCGCCGAGGATCATGTCCTGGGTCGGGGTCGCCAGAGGCGCCCCGTGTGCCGGGCTGAGGATGTTGTTGGCCGACAGCATCAGGATCCGCGCCTCGGCCTGCGCCTCTGCCGAAAGCGGCAGGTGCACGGCCATCTGGTCGCCGTCGAAGTCGGCGTTGAAGGCGTGGCAGACCAGGGGGTGAACCTGGATCGCCTTGCCCTCGACCAGCAGCGGCTCGAACGCCTGGATGCCCAGGCGGTGCAGGGTGGGTGCGCGGTTGAGCAGCACCGGGTGCTCGTGGATGACCTCCTCGAGCACGTCCCAGACCTCGCCGATCATCGAGTCGACCATCTTCTTGGCCGCCTTGATGTTCTGCGCGGACTTGCGCTCGACCAGGCGAGCCATGATGAACGGCTTGAACAGCTCGAGCGCCATGATCTTCGGCAGCCCGCACTGGTGCAGTTTCAGGTACGGGCCGGCGACGATCACCGAGCGACCTGAGTAGTCCACGCGCTTGCCGAGCAGGTTCTGGCGGAAGCGCCCCTGCTTGCCCTTGAGCATGTCCGAGAGGCTCTTCAGCGGACGGTTGCCCGGTCCGGTGACCGGACGTCCGCGGCGGCCGTTGTCAAACAGCGCGTCGACGGCCTCCTGCAGCATGCGCTTCTCGTTGTTGACGATGATCTCCGGGGCACCGAGGTCGAGCAGTCGCTTGAGCCGGTTGTTGCGGTTGATCACGCGCCGGTACAGGTCGTTGAGATCTGAGGTGGCGAAGCGGCCACCGTCGAGCTGGACCATCGGGCGCAGCTCCGGCGGGATCACCGGCACCGCGTCGAGCACCATCATCTCCGGCTTGTTGCCGGACTGGATGAACGCCGAGACGACCTTCAGGCGCTTGACCGCGCGGGCCTGCTTCTGGCCTTTGCCCGTCTTGACCTGGTCCTCGAGCTCGATCCTTTCGGCCTCCAGGTCGACCTGCTGGAGCAGGTCGCGGACCGCTTCGGCACCCATGCCGCCGCGGAAGTACTCACCGAAGCCGTAGGAGGAGCCGAAGCGCTCCTTGAGCTCGCGGAAGGTGGCCTCGTCGTGCTCGATCTGCTTGGGCTCCATCGTCTTGAACAGCTCCCACACGTTGCGCATGCGCTCGGCGGCGTCCTCGATGTAGGCCTCGGTGTCGGAGATGTCGGCCTCAAAGGCCTTGGTCAGCTCCTTGGTCAGCTTGTCGCGCTCCTCGTCGGAGATTTTCTGAAGGTTGACGTCCAGCGAGTCCGCCCACAGGTGATCTTCGTCGTTGAAGTGCGTCTGTTTGCCGTTCTGCAGGTATTTTTCGCGGCGCTTGAGCGACTCCTGAAGCTCCAGCACGCGCTCCTCGCGCTCGGCCGTGTAGGCGTCGAGCACCTTGTTGACCTCCTTCTCCAAGGAGTCGATGTCCTTCGTGCGTGCCTCGTCGTCCACCCACGTGACGATCGACGCGGCGAAGTAGAGGACCTTCTCCAGTTCCTTGGGCGCCATGTCGAGCAGGTAGCCGATGCGGCTGGGCACGCCCTTGAAGAACCAGATGTGGCTCACCGGGGCGGCCAGGTCGACGTGGCCCATGCGCTCGCGACGGACCTTCGAGCGAGTCACCTCGACACCGCAGCGCTCGCAGACGATGCCCTTGTAGCGCACGCGCTTGTACTTGCCGCAGTAGCACTCCCAGTCCTTGGTGGGACCGAAGATGCGCTCGCAGAAGAGGCCGTCCTTCTCAGGCTTCAGCGTGCGGTAGTTGATCGTCTCGGGCTTGATGACCTCGCCCGAGCTCCAGCTGCGGATCTGCTTGGAGGAGGCGAGGCTGATCTCGATGGCGTCGAAATTGTTTATGTCGATCATGTGGCTCTAGCTTTCGCTCGCGGGTGAAACGGATGTGAGGGTGCGGTGCTGCGGTGCTGCTTGCGGGACTGCTGAGAGCCGCCAGTCGGGGAGCATTCCCCGTGCGCCGCGGCGGCGGGCGGCGCGAACCACTACGTCTCAGCCACCTCGGGTGCGCCCTCCTCTGCGGCCTCGACGCCGGCCTCGGCCTCGGCGCCGTTGGCCGAGGCGTCGGTGGCGTCCTCGCCCTCGACCGCCTCGTCGGCGGCGTCGCCGCTCAGCGCACGCACGCCCGAGAGGTCGATGCCGAGCTCCTCGGCGGCGCGCAGCAGGTCATCGTCTTCATCGCGGATCTCCGCTCGCTGACCCTCCTCGGAGACCACGTTGACGTCGAGCGCCAGCGACTGCATCTCCTTGAGCAGCACCTTGAAGGACTCGGGGATCGACGGCTCGGCGATGTTCTCGCCCTTGACGATCGCCTCGTAGGCCTTGACGCGCCCGACCGTGTCGTCGGACTTGATCGTGAGCATCTCCTGCAGCGTGTAGGCGGCGCCGTATGCCTCCAGCGCCCAGACCTCCATCTCGCCGAAGCGCTGGCCGCCGAACTGCGCCTTGCCGCCCAGCGGCTGCTGGGTGACCAGCGAGTACGGACCGGTCGAGCGGGCGTGGATCTTGTCGTCGACGAGGTGCAGGAGCTTGAGGATGTACATGTACCCCACCGTCACCTGCTCCTCGAACGGCTCGCCGGTGCGGCCGTTGAACAGCGTCATCTTGCCTGACGCCTGCTCGCCGTCGCGGCGGGACTTGTCGACGTCCATGCGGATGCGACCGGTGTGGGCGTCCTGCCACTTGACCAGCGCCGTGTCGACGTCGGCCACGGTGGCGCCGTCGAACACCGGCGTGGCCACGTAGACCTTGCCGTTGCCGCCGTTCGAGTGCGCTTCCTTGTAGGCCTCGGTGCCGTCGTCATACCAGCCCTGCGCCGCGGCCCAGCCGAGGTGCGTCTCGAGGATCTGCCCGACGTTCATGCGCGAAGGCACGCCCAGCGGGTTGAGGATCACGT
>CAWFWA010000004.1:0-25246 GCA_963819435.1 uncultured Solirubrobacteraceae bacterium
TCGTCATACCAGCCCTGCGCCGCGGCCCAGCCGAGGTGCGTCTCGAGGATCTGCCCGACGTTCATGCGCGAAGGCACGCCCAGCGGGTTGAGGATCACGTCGACGGGCGTGCCGTCCTCGAGGAACGGCATGTCCTGCTGGTCGACGATCTTGGAGATGACACCCTTGTTGCCGTGACGGCCCGCGAGCTTGTCGCCCTCGGAGATCTTGCGCTTCTTGGCCACGAACACGCGCACGAGGTCGTTGACACCCGGCGGCAGGTCGTCGCCGGCGTCGCGGCTGAAGGTCATCACGTCGATCACCACGCCGCCCTCGCCGTGGGGCACCTTCAGCGAGGTGTCGCGAACCTCGCGCGCCTTCTCCTTGAAGATCGCGCGGATCAGCTTCTCCTCGGCGGTCAGCTCGGTCTCGCCCTTGGGCGTGACCTTGCCGACCAGCAGGTCGCCGGAGATGACCTCGGCGCCGACGCGCACGATGCCGCGGTCGTCGAGGTTGCGCAGCGACTCCTCCGAGCGGTTGGGGATGTCGCGCGTGATCTCCTCCTCGCCGAGCTTGGTCGTGCGCGCGTCGATCTCGTACTCCTCGATGTGGATCGAGGTGAGCTCGTCGTCCTGCACGAGGCGCTTGGAGAGGATGATCGCGTCCTCGAAGTTGTAGCCCTCCCAGGACATGAAGGCGACCATCAGGTTCTTGCCCAGCGCCATCTCGCCACGATCGGTCGAAGAGCCGTCGGCGAGCACGTCGCCGGCCTTGACCTTCTGGCCGGTTTTCACTTTCGGCTTGTGGTGGATCAGCGTGCCCTGGTTTGAGCGCATGAACTTCTGCAGCTCGTACTCGTCCTTGCCGCCGGAGGTCTGGATGATGACCTGGTCGGCGTCGACGTAGTCGATCGTGCCGGCGTTCTTGGCCAGCAGCACGTCGCCTGTGTCGAGCGCCGCGCGGCGCTCCATGCCCGTGCCGACCAGCGGAGCGTCGGTCTTCAACAGCGGCACGGCCTGGCGCTGCATGTTCGAGCCCATCAGCGCGCGGTTGGCGTCGTCGTGCTCGAGGAACGGGATCATCGCCGTGGCGACCGACCAGATCTGCTCGGGCGACACGTCGACGAGGTCGACGTCCTTCGGGCCGACCGTCACGTACTGACCGGCCTGCGTGCGGCAGAGGATCTCGGTGCCCTTGAGCTTGCCCGTCTTGGGATCGACCGGCGTGTTCGCCTGGGCGATGATCAGCTCCTCTTCCTGCGTCGCGTCCAGACGCACAACCTTCTCGGTGACCACGCCGTCCTCGACGACGCGGTAGGGAGTCGTCACGAAGCCGTACTCGGAGACCTCGGCGAACGAGGACAGCGAGCCGATCAGGCCGATGTTCGGACCCTCCGGCGTCTCGATCGGGCACATGCGCCCGTAGTGCGTCGGGTGCACGTCGCGCACCTCGATCGGCGCGCGCTCGCGCGTCAGACCGCCGGCGCCAAGCGCCGACAGGCGGCGGCGGTGCGTCAGGCCGGCCAGCGAGTTGGTCTGGTCCATGAACTGGCTGAGCTGGCTGGAGCCGAAGAACTCCTTCAGCGCAGCGACCACCGGGCGGATGTTGATGATCGTCTGCGGCGTGATCGTGTCGGCGTCCTCGGTCGTCAGACGCTCGCGCACGACGCGCTCCATGCGGTAGAGGCCGATGCGGAAGGCCTCCTGGATCAGCTCGCCGACGGTGCGCAGGCGGCGGTTGCCGAAGTGCTCGTACTCGTCGAGGTGCTCGGCGACCGGCTCGCGCGGCATGCTCATCGCCTCTGCGGCGTAGTCCTTGATCTCGACCTCCCCGTCCTCGGGGATGCCGAGGCGCTTGGGCAGCGAAACCAGCTCGCGCACCAGCGCGAGGATGTCGTCCTGGGTGAGCGTCCGCGTCTCGATGTCGACGTCCAGGCCGAGGCGCGAGTTGAGCTTGTAGCGGCCCACGCGCGTGAGGTCGTAGCGCTTGGGGTCGAAGAACAGCTGGTTGAGCAGCGCCTTGGCGTTGTCGACGCTCGGCGGCTCGCCGGGCCTCTGCTTCTTGAACAGCTCGATCAGCGCGCCCTCTTCGGTGCGCGTGGCCTCGGTGTCGGCCTCGATCGTGTTGCGGATGTACAGCGAGTTGTCGAACAGCCGCAGGATCTCCTCGTCGGTCGCGTAGCCCATCGCGCGCAGCAGCACGGTCACGGGGAGCTTGCGCTTGCGATCGATGCGGACGAAGACCTTGCCCTTCTTGTCGATCTCCAGCTCCAGCCACGAGCCACGGGCGGGCATCAGGTTGGCGATGAAGACCTGCTTCTCGCGGTCCTTGGGCTCCATCAGGTAGGCGCCCGGCGAACGCACGAGCTGCGTCACGACGACGCGCTCGGTGCCGTTGATGACGAACGTGCCGCGCTCGGTCATCCACGGGAAGTCGCCCATGAAGACCGACTGCTCGCGGATCTCTCCGGTCTCGCGGTTGATGAAAGCCACGGTCACGGTCAGCGGGCGGGCGTAGGTGAGGTCCTTCTCGCGGCACTGCTCAAGCGAGGCGACCGGCTCGTCGAACACGAACTGGCCGAACTGCACGGCGAGATTGCCCGTGTAGTCCTCGATCGGCGAGATGTCATCGATCGTCTCGCGGAGCCCACCCTTCTCGGGGTCGGTCAGCCACGCGAACGAACGGCGCTGAATGTCGATCAGATTGGGTACGTCAACGGTCTTGTTGAGGCGCGCGAAAGTACGGCGCGTCCGGAGAGCATCTACAGCGGCCAAGAAACGACTCCTTCGGAGGGCGAGAAACGGGGCAGAGGAGGCGCGCCGAAGCGCGACTGGTAAAGATAGCACAGGCTATCGACGCCCTTAAGTGGGCTGCCGACGCTCACGGACCCCGCCCCCGGACGTCCCGCGTATGTGGCGCGGTGTCGCTACTTCGGGCGGCTGCGTCTATTGGCCGGCGACCGGGACTTTACCGGAAAATCGGCCCAATTGTTAAACGCGCATAAAGAAGGGCCCCGGCTGAGCGGGGCCCTTCGTGCTTCGGCGGCGGCCTGCGGGCACGTGGCCGCCTGCCGGGTGAGACGCGCGCGTCGTTACTTGACCTCGACCTGGCCTCCGGCCTCCTCGAGTTCCTGCTTGAGCTTGTCGGCCTCCTCTTTCTCGATGCCCTCCTTGACCGGCTTGGGGGCCTCATCGACGAGCGCCTTGGCCTCTTTGAGGCCGAGCCCGGTGGCCGCACGCACGACCTTGATCACCTGGATCTTCTTGTCGCCGGCGGCGCTGAGGATCACGTCGACCGTGCCGCCTTCTTCCTCGTCGGCCCCGGCGTCGCCGCCTCCGCCACCACCGGCAGCGGCGACCGGCGCCGCGACGGCCGCCGCGGACACGCCGAACTCCTCCTCGAGCGCCTTGATGCGCTCGGCGAGCTCGAGCACGGAGATGCCCTTCAGCTCCTCGATCCAATCCTGTGTGCTTGTGGCCATGTTCGTCAGTCCTCCTTGGTGGATTTCGCATCGGCGGGGTCCTGCTCGGCCTGCGCCGATGCGTCCGCCTGCTTGTCGTCGTCTGGTGCCGGCTCATCTGCCGACTCAGCTTTGTCGCCCTCGGCCGGCTCGGCCACGGCGGCCGACGGCTCGGGCGCGGGCTCAGCCTCAGCCTCCGCCTCCGCGGCGGGCGCCGGCTCCTCTGCCGCCGCCGGATCCTCGGTCTTAGCCTCAGCGGCGGGCGCCTCGCCGGCAGGTGCCTCCTCGGAGGCAGGCGTGTCCTCGGCGGCAGGCGTGTCCTCGGCGGCAGGCGTGTCCTCGACAGCCGGGGCCTCGGCGGCCGGCTCGGATGCCGCGGGCGCGTCGCCTGCGGGGATCTCGCCGGACTCCTTCTTCTCGCGCACCTGGCCGAGCGCGGACGCGAGGCCGCCGACGAGCGCGGCGAGCGAGCGCACGAGGCCGCCGACGGGCGACGCGACAACGCCGACGAGCTGGCCGTAGAGCACTTCGCGCGAGGGCAGGCGCGAGAGCGAGCGGAGCTGCTCGATGTCGAGCGTCTCGCCGTCCATCAGGCCGCCCTTGAACGGCAGCAGCTGCGTGGCTCGTGCGTAGTCGGCGATCGCCTTGGCGGCGGTGGCGGCGTCGCCGCGCACAAAGGTCAACGCGGTCGGGCCGGCGAGGTATTCCTTGAGCGTCTCCGCGCCGACCTGGTCTGCGGCGCGTTCGGTGAGCGAGTTCTTGACGACCTTGAACGTGGCGTCGGCGTCGCGCAGCTTGGCGCGCAGCTCGGCGACCTGCGGCACGGAGATGCCGCGATAGTCGACGGCGAAGATCGCGTTCGACTCATCGATGTGAGTGGCGATCTCCTGGATCGCCACGGCCTTCTGGTCTCGGTTCATTTATGTCCGCTCTCGAAGTGTTCGGTGTGCCCATGCAGGCAGACGAGAGAGCGCGGCGTGAACCGTCTTCTACTCGCTCCAACCTGCCCCGGTCTTACGCGCCAATCGGAAGATCGACGATCGCCGAGGGTCTCGGGCGGTGCGTTTGCTGCGGGCAGTGTAGCCGCTAGGCGGCAGCGGCGGCTGCGTCGCCGGTGATTTCGCGCGTGCGGCTGGGATCGACCTTGACGCCCGGCCCCATCGTCGAGGTGACGGTGATCGAACGCAGGTAGCGGCCCTTTGCGACGGACGGCTTGGCGCGGATCAACTCTTCGATGACGGCGGCGTAGTTCTCCAGCAGCTGCGTGTCGCCGAAGCTCGCCTTGCCGATTACCAGGTGCACGATGGCGGTGCGGTCGGTGCGGTACTCGACCTTGCCGGACTTGGACTCCTCGACAGCTTTGGCGACGTCCATGGTGACCGTGCCGACCTTCGGGTTGGGCATCTTGCCCGAAGGGCCGAGCACGCGTCCGAGGCGACCGACGACGGACATCATGTCGGGCGTGGCGATCGCCACGTCGAACTCGTCGAAGCCGTCCTCGATGCGCTTTGCGAGGTCGTCGCCGCCGACCACGTCGGCACCAGCGGCTTCGGCCTCGGCGACCTTGGGGCCCTGCGCAAAGACGACGATCCTCACGTCTTTACCGACGCCGTTGGGCAGCGCGATCGTTCCGCGCAGCTGCTCATCGGCGTGACGCACGTTCAGGCCGGTGCGCACATGCACCTCGATCGACTCGTCGAACTTGGCGTTGGCCAGGCTGCGCACGAGCGAGACGGCCTCGGCCGGCTCGTACTCGCGCTCGCGGTCGACCTTCTGCAAATCGTCGGCGTAACGCTTGCCGTGCGCGCTCATGCGACGTCGACTCCCATCGAGCGGGCGGTGCCGGCGATGATCTTGGCGGCCTGGTCGACGTCGTGCGCGTTGAGGTCGGCGAGCTTGCGCTCGGCGATCTCACGCAGCTGACTCTGGGTGATCGTGCCGACCTTCACGCGGTTGGGCTCACCCGAGCCCTTGTTGATTTTGATCGCCTGGCGGATCAGCACGGCGGCGGGCGGCGTCTTGGTGATGAACGTGAACGTACGGTCCTCGTACACGGTGATGACCACCGGGATGACCGTCCCCGTTTCGCTCTGCGTCTGCGCGTTGAAGGCCTTGCAGAACTCCATGATGTTGATGCCGTGCTGGCCCAGCGCAGGCCCGACCGGCGGCGCAGGACTCGCCTGGCCGGCGTTGGCTTGCAGCTTGATAGTTGTCAGAACCTTCTTGGCCATCTAGATCTTTTTCACCTGGTCGAAACCAACCTCAACGGGCGTCTCGCGCCCGAAGATTGATACCAGCACCTTGAGCTTGGCCGCGTCGTCGTTGATCTCGGAGATCTCGCCGGAGAAGTCCGACAGCGGGCCGGAGACGACCTTGACGCTCTCGCCGATCGTGAACTGGGCGCGCGTGCGTGTGGCGGTGGCGACCTCCTTGTGCAGCAGCCGGTCGACCTCGACCTGCGTGAGCGGCACGGGCTCCTGGGAGGCGCCGACGAACCCTGTCACGCCGGGGGTGCCCTTGACGACGCCCCAGGAGTCCTCGTTGAGCTCCATGTTGACGAGCACGTAGCCGGGCATCGTGCGCTTCTCGACGGTGACCTTCTGGTTGTCCTTCATCTCCGAGACCGACTCGGTCGGCACGACGACGTTGCGCACGGCACGCTGCTGACCGAGCGAGACGACGCGGTGCTCGAGGTTGTGCTTGACCTTGTTCTCGTGACCGGAGTATGTGTTGACGACGTACCAGCGAAACATTCAGATTTCAGGCTTCCCTAGAGGATGAATTCGACGATTTCTTTTGCGACGTAGTCGGCAAGGCCCAGATACGCGCCGGCGATGGCGACGAAGCCGAGCACGACCGCGGTCGCCTGGGTGACCTGGCGGCGGTCGGGCCACTGAACCCGCTGCAGCTCGGCCCAGCTGGCGCGGAAGAACGCGAACACGCGGTTACCGCCGCGCAGCGGCTGACCGGGAGCCGGCTCGCCGCCACCGCCGCCTCCGCCCCTGCCGCCCGCACCTGCGCCGTCACCACCACCACCGCCGCCGCCGGTCGTCGCAGCGAGCGAGGGGTCTTCTTCGGCGTCGACATCCGTGTCGACGGGCTCGACGAGCTCCTCGTCCTCGGGCGTCGCGGTGACACCGCCGGCGCCTGCGACGAGCGCGGCGTCGAACTCATCGACGTCGGCTGAAGCGTGGTCGAGGGAGCCGGGGACGTCGGCGCGCTCGGGCGTGCTCGCGGGCACGGACGTGCGGGCGCGACGCTCGCGGCGCTGCTTTGCGCGTTTGCGATCACGAGCCACGGCAGCGCTCCCGCGCTAGCGAGTCTCCCGATGGCTGGTGTGCTTGCGACACCAACGACAGTACTTGCGCAGCCCGATGCGATCGGGGTTGTTGCGCTTGCTCTTGTTCGTCTGGTAGTTGCGGTGCTTGCACTCCTCGCAGGCGAGGGTGATAGCAATCCGAACGTCTCCGCGGGCCATGTGTAATCCCTGCGTAAAAGGTTTGCATTTCGGGCCTGGACGAAGAAAAACCCCGCCCAGACGCGAGGTAGAAGGCAGTTTAGCGCGCTTGCATCGCCGGTGGGCTCGGGCGGCTTAACAGTGGCCGCTACGGTGGCGCGATGCGAGCCATGCCGCCCCCGCGTCGCGACCGCGGTGCGAGGCCGGGAGTGTTCGGCGAAGGCCGCGCGCGGCGGGCGCGCATCCGCCGCCGGCGAGGTGCGCTCGTGCTTGTGCTCGCGGGCCTCGTCGCGCTCGCCGTGGCGCTGCTCGCCGGCGGAGGCGGTCAGCATCGCGGCGGGCGGCCGGGCGCTTCGCTCGCCGGCACCGGCGCGCCGCGGACGAACCGTCAGCCCTCGCCGGCGGGGCATGCCGGCAAGCGGTCAGACCAGGCGCGGGCGAACGAATCAGCCGAGCTGAAACGGTTGATCGCGCTAGGCAAGCCGATCTACTGCGCAGCGCCCCACGGCAACGAGGTCGCGCTGACATTCGACGACGGGCCCGGCCCGTACACGCGCTTGGTGCTCGCCAAGCTGCGCAAGCACGACGTGCGCGCGACGTTCTTCATCGTCGGGCGAAACATCCCGTTGATCCCCGGCATCACGCGCGCCGAGCGTGCGCTCGGCGCCGTGGGCGACCACACGTTCACCCATCCGCAGCTGACCGCGCTGGCGCCCGCGCAAGCCGAAAGCGAGATCGTGCACACGAAGACCGCGCTCGAAGCCGCTTCGGGTGGGCGCGTGTCTCTGTTTCGCCCGCCGTACGGCGCGCGCGATGCACGCATCGACGAGATCGCACGCGCAAATGGCCTGCTGCAGATCCTGTGGACGGTTGACAGCGCGGACTCGCTCGGCGCCAACTACGCCCGCATCGAACACAACGTCATCTCCGGGCTGCACGCCGGGGCGATCATCCTCATGCACGAGAACCGCGGCCAGACGGTGCGCGCGCTGATCGCCATCTTCGCCGCGCTGCAACGCAAGCACCTGCGCGCCGTCAGCGTGCCGCAGCTGCTCGCAGAAGACCCGCCGAGCCTCGCGCAGGTGCGGGCGGGCGGGCGCGGCTGCGGGCTGGCGGGCGGCGTGCACGGCGGCGGCTAGCTCTTCCCGGCCGGCGGGGAAGCGGCGGCTCGGCGGCGGTGGCTACTCGTACAGCGTGAGCGCTCCGAGGATCACATACAGCGCCACGAGCGCCCAGCCCTCGAACTCCGCCGCCTCGCCGTCGCCGGTGACCTGCGCGAGCGCGAGCGTGCTCAGCAGCAGCGCACCGATGTACACGGGCGCGAGCGAGAACGTCAGCGTGGTCTTCAGCGCGAAGGAGATCAGCACGAGCAGTGGGAACAGGAAGGCCGCGATCTGCGCGACGGAATTCTTGACAACCGAGATCGCCAGGTCGGAGCGACCCTTGTAGGCGAGCACCAGGCCGGCGGCGTTCTCCACGGCGTTGCCGGCGATCGCGACGATCACCAGCCCGGCGAAGGCCTGGGAGATGTGCAGCTGTGCGATCGCCGGCTGCAGGCCGTTGACGAACCAATCGGAGACGAACGCCGACGCAGCGCCGGCGACGAACAGCAGCGTCAGCGTGACCGGCAGCGACAGCCGTGGGGGAGCCGTCTCCACCGCTCCTCCGCCCTCCGGCGCCGGCTCCTGCCGTGCGGCAGTGGTATCGCCCGAGGCGTCGTTGCGCGGCACGCCTGCGGGTGCGACGTCGGCGCGCAGGTACGGCACGACCCACGAGAGGTAGACGACGAGCAGGCAAATCGCGCCGACGACGGAGATCGCCTTGACGTGGTGACTGGCCGGATCGTGGGAGCTGAGCGACAGCCCGAGCAGCACGATGATGAACACGGTCACCTGCAGCAGCGTCGCGGTGTCGCGCGGCAGCTTCTTGTGGAAGCGCATGATGCCGCCCGGCGAGCGGCGCGCGCCGACGACGATGACCAGCCCGAGCACGAGCAGCGCGTTGGCGAGCACCGAGCCGACGATCGCCGTCTGGGCGACGATCAGCTCGCCCTTCTGCAGCGCGAAGATCACCACGAACAGCTCGGGCAGGTTGCCGAGCGTCGACTGCAACGTGCCGGTGACCGCCGGTCCGAAGCGGTCGCCCAGCTGCTCTGTCGCGAACGACACCACCCATGCCAGCCCAGCGAGCGCGAGCGTCGCAAGCGCGAAGCGCGGGAGCACCGCCCACGCGCCGTAGTCAGCAAGGCCCGCGAGTACGGTGAGCACCGCGATCGAAGCGAGCGCCGCGCGCTCGCGCGTCGTCAATGCGGACATCGCGCGAGCATAGTCAGAGCCCGCGACCGCGGGCAGGCGACGCGCTCGTCAGCGTCGCGCGCCAACCAAACACGCGGCCGTGAGGCCGCTCATAAAACAAAAAGGGCGGCTAGTGGCTCTCGAGGACGCGGTCGATGAGACCGTAGTCCTTGGCCTGCTCGGCGGTGAAGAAGCGGTCGCGCTCCATGTCGGCGCGCACCTCCTCCGTCGGTTTCTCGGTGTGCAGCGCGTAGATCTCGTCGATGCGCTCGCGCACCTTGAGGATCTCGCGCGCGTGGATCTCGATGTCGGTCGACTGGCCTTGAAAGCCCGCCGAGGGCTGGTGGATGAGGATGCGCGAGTTCGGCAGCGCCGCGCGCTTGCCCTTCGCGCCGCCGGCGAGCAGCAGCGAGCCCATCGACATTGCCACGCCGACGACCATCGTCGCGATGTCGGGCTTGACGAAGTTCATCGTGTCGTAGATCGCCAGGCCCGAGTAAATGCTGCCGCCGGGCGAGTTGATGTAAATGGAGATGTCCTTGTCGGGATCCTGGCTCTCCAGATGCAGCAGCTGCGCCACCACGAGGTTGGCGACCTGGTCATCGATCGGCGTGCCGAGGAAGATGATCCGCTCGTTGAGCAGCCGCGAGTAGATGTCGAACTCGCGCTCGCCGCGCGCGGTGCGCTCGATGACCATCGGGATCAGGGGCATGTGGCCACCCTAGCGGGCGCCGCCGCGGAGGGAGCGCGGCGCTTCAAACGCCGATCGCGTGTGGGATGCTGAGCGCGCGATGTCCGCGAGCAACGTCGAGGTGACGCGCGCGCTCACTGAGCTGTGGAACAAGGGCGTGCGTGACGTCCCGGCCGAGTACGTCGATCCGGCGGTCGAGCTGGAATCGCCCTTCTCGACGATCGCCGGCGAGCCCTATCGCGGTCTCGCCGGCCTCGAGCGGTGGGCGCGCGACCTCGACGAGCAGTTCTCCGAATGGCGCGTGCTCTGCGCGGATGTGCTTGCGGTGGGCGATGCCGTGCTGCAGCTCGGGCGCGTCTCCGGGCGCGGGCGCGCCAGCGGTGTCCAGCTCGATCAGCCGTTTGCCATGATCATGGACTTCGGTCCCGGCCACAGGGTCAGGCGCGTGCGCATCTTCTGGGCGCCCGACGACGCACGCAGGGCGCTCGGGCTGACCGACTAGCGCGCCCATCTGTCCGCCCCCTCGGCCACGCCGGGCCCCCTGGCCGCATGTCCGAGTTCAAGCGCAGGCGCTGCCGGGCAATGCTCGAACAGACGATGGTCGAGCACAACCATTCAAGCAACGCTAGGAGCCCTGTAACAACGATGACAAGCCGTCCTACCCTGCAACCCATGTCCCGTCCCCGTCCCCAGCGACCCGCAGCGCGCCTCGCGGCAGCGCTGTCGCTGCTGCTCGTGTTCGCGCTGACCGCCTCGGCCGCCGCGATGACCAGCCACGCGGGCTGGCCGGCCGACAACCACCTGGTCATGGACAAGGGCCCAGCCGGTCGCGCGAACGTGCTCTCGGGTGTCAACGGCAAGCACAACTACCTGCTCGGCGGCTACGGCAACGACACGATCTACGGCGGCGACTCCGGCGACGTGATCTGGGGCGACTACCACCCGAGCGGCGAGTCTCAGCAGACGGCGGTCATCCACGCGGGCAACGGCAAGAACTACATCTACGCCAACGACACGACCAACTACGTGTGGACGGGCACCAACCCGCAGACGGTCGTGCACGCGCACGAGAACTCAGGCGTGATCCACTGCGAAAACCCGCACCAGACCGTCTACACCAGCCACCACGCGCTGCCGCACTACAAGCTCGACGGCTGCAGGCACATCAGCTTCTACTCGGTCGGCTACTGAGCCTCAGAGGTTGACCGAGCGCATTACCGCCTCGGGGTAGCGATCGCCGGCGGCCGCCGGTATGGCGTCGGCGATCGCGTTCGCCTCGGCCTCGCTGAGGCGAACGTCGGCCGCCGCGAGGTTCTCCTCCAGGTAGGCCACGCGCTTGGTGCCGGGGATCGGCACGACGTGCTTCCAGCGGCTGAGCACCCACGCGAGCGCGAGCTGCCCGGGTGTGATGTCGCGCTCGGCGGCCAGCTCGCGCACGCGCTCGGCGAGTGAGAGGTTCTGCTGCAGGTTCTCGCCGGTGAAGCGCGGGCCGTGGCGGCGGTAGTCGCCGTCCTCGAGCTCCTCCTGTGAGCTGAAGCGCCCGGACAGGAAGCCGCGCCCGAGCGGCGAGTAGGCGACGAGCGCGATGCCGAGCTCCTGCAGCGTCGGCAGGATCTCCTGCTCGACGTCGCGCGTCCACAGCGAGTACTCGGTCTGCACTGCCGTGATCGGGTGCACGGCGTGCGCGCGGCGGATCGTCTCGGCGCTCGCCTCCGACAGGCCGAGGTAGCGGACCTTGCCGGCCTGCACGAGCTCGGCCATCGCGCCGACGGTCTCCTCGATCGGCGTGTCGGGGTCGACGCGGTGCTGGTAGTAGAGGTCGATGTGGTCGGTGCCGAGACGCTCCAGCGAGGCATCGCAGGTCGCGCGCACGTACTCGGGGCTGCCGTCGATCACGCGATCGATCAGGTTGCCCTCTTCAACGAGCTTGATGCCGAACTTTGTCGCCAGGAACACCTCGTCGCGGTGCGCCGCGAGTGCGCTGCCGAGGAGCCGCTCGTTGGTGTACGGCCCGTACATGTCAGAGGTGTCGAAGAAGTTGCAGCCGAGCTCCAGCGCACGCGCGATCGTCGCGCGCGATTCGGCGTCGTCGGTCGAGCCGTAGAAGGCCGACATGCCCATGCAGCCGAGACCGATCTCCGAGACCTCGGGTCCGTCGGGTCCGAGAGTGCGTCTCTGCATTGCACGATCCTTTCGCTGGCGGGATATTGTCGGCGCGAGTGTTCCCCCTGAACCTACCCAATGTGCTGACTGTGCTGCGCATCATGCTGGTGCCGGTGCTGGTCGTGGCGTTGCTCGGCAACACCGACGGCGGCGACGTGCTCGCGGCTGTCGTCTTCGCGCTCGCATCGCTGACGGACTTCGTCGACGGCTACCTCGCGCGCGCGAGAGGATCGATCACGAACTTCGGCAAGCTGATGGACCCGCTGGCCGACAAGCTGCTGATCGTGGCCGCGCTGATCGCGCTCGTCTCGCTGCACCGCCTGGCGGCATGGGTGGCGATGGTGATCATCACGCGCGAGCTCGCCGTGACGGTCCTGCGCATGGGTGCCACGCAGGCCGGCGTGGTGATGGCAGCGAGCATGTTCGGCAAGGTCAAGACGTGCCTTCAGATCGCCGCGATTCTCGCCGTGATCGCCTTCCACGGCGAACCGCTGTGGGTCTCGGCACTGCTGTACGTGACCGTCGCAGTGACCGTGCTCTCCGGGCTGGACTACTTCTTTGGCCTGCGCCGCCGCATGGCCCAGGCACAGGCGCGCAGCGCCGGCAGCTGAGCCGGCTCGCCGCGCAAACTGCGGCGGCGGTGTCAGCCGAGCGTCGGGGCGCCGGCGTCGAGCCACTGCTCGAGCGTCGTCTGGCGCGAAGCCGGCGAGCCCGCGTCGATCTCGTCGCGCAGCTCAGACAGCGTGCCGTGGCGCTCGGCGACGACGTTGTGCTGGTGGATCGTCTCCAGGTTCTCCTGGCGGGCGGAGACGAAGCTGCGGCCGTCCAGCTGCGGGAACTCGCGCACGACGCCTGCGAGCATCTCGCGTACGCAGTCCTCGACGAAGCGCGGGCGCCGGTGGGCCTTTTCGACGACCTCGACCTCGTCGCTGCGCTTCATCAGCTCGTAGATCTCCGAGGACATGCTTGCCTCGGCGACCTTCAGCAGCGCCGACGCATCGATCTCCTCCACGCACTCCTCGATGCAGCCGATGTGTAGCGTCGCCAGCCCACGCTGGTTGTGCGTGGCGACGGGCACGCGCTCGATGATGCGCTCGATCTCCGACTCGGAGAAGCCGTCCGCCGCGAGACGCTCGCGTGCGCGTCCGGCGACGAGTTCCTGCGCGCACGGGCATGCCGTCATGCCGGTCGCCGAGACGCCCACCAGGCGCCGCGTGCCGTGCTCGAAGGCGACCGCGCGCCCATAAAGCGTGTAGATCTCCTGCGTCTCGATGCCCGACGCAGGCGCGGGCTTGTGCTCGGGGTAGCGCGCGGCGATCGTCACCTCGGCGCGCGCTGCGCGCTGGCGCTCGCGCACGAGCTCGGCGATGTGCTGAGCGAGCGTCTCGGCACGAAACGGCGACTCGCTCAGCACGACCTCGCCGATCGCCTCGTTGACGACCTCCTCAAAGCGCGACATGTGCGCGCCCTTCTGCTCGCGGCCGAGATCCACGAAGCACTCAAGGCGCGCGAAGAACAGCTCGTCGCGGATGCGGATGACCTTCTCGACGCCGGTGACGCCGACGCGCGAGAGGGCGATAGGAACACGCGGGGCGCGCGACTGCACGTCCTCGCCGGAGCCCTGCACAGGGGCCTGTGGGAGGCTGGAACCGATCGCCTGCACGCCCGCCAGCGTAGCGCGGGCGCCGACGCAGCCGCGCGGCCTCGCCGTCCGCGCGGACCTCCCCAAGCCGCCGCCTATCAGCACCCACGCAGCCCCCGCGGGGCAAGCAGACCCGCGCGACCGTCGATTCTGGTATCAATCCGCACTTCGGCCACGCGGACGATCCAGAGGCTCAAAGCTGCGGATCATTGGGGGTCCAGGTTGAGGGAGAAGCGTGAGGGTGCAGTGATCGCGGAGAGCGTGGTCGAGATGGAGGAGATCCAGGCGCTCCTTGCCGGCGCGCGCGAGCGCGGGTTTGTGAGCGCGGCCGGCCTGCGCGCGACGATCGAGGAGGCCGAGCTCTCCAGCGAGCAGGCGCAGGATCTGTTCAGCCACCTCGAGGAGCATGCGATCGAGATCGTCGACTCCGAGGAGGCCGGCGGAGAGCTGCACGCGGCAGCGCAGGCGACGGGTGCCGGCGCCGGCGACGTCGACCCGCCCGCCGCCGGTCGCGACGCTGACGGCGAGCAGGAGACGGATGAGGAAACACGCGGCGTGCGTGCGCGCCTGCAGGAGCTCAAGCGCGCAGAGGTCGACCTGTCGGTCGACCCGAGTTTGGACTCCCTGCGGTTGTACCTGCGCTCGATCGGTCGCGTGCCGCTGCTCGACGCCGAACAGGAGGTGGCGCTCGCCAAGCGCATCGAGCGCGGCGACATGGCCGCCAAGCAGCACATGGTCGAGGCCAACCTGCGCCTCGTCGTGTCGATCGCCAAGGGCTATGTCGGGCGCGGCCTGACGTTCCTCGACCTGATCCAGGAGGGCTCGCTCGGGCTGATCCGCGCGGTGGAGAAGTTCGACCACCGCCGCGGCTACAAGTTCTCCACCTACGCCACGTGGTGGATCCGCCAGGCGGTCAGCCGCGCACTGGCCGACAAGGCACGCACGATCCGCATCCCGGTGCACATGGTCGAGCGGCTGAACAAACTGATCAGCGCAGAGCGCATGCTCATCCAGCAGCTCGGACGCGAACCGACCGCCGAGGAGATCGCGGTCGAGCTGGAATGCGAGGTGCGCGAGGTGCGCGACGTGCTGCGCCTCGCCCAGCAGCCCGTGTCGCTGGAGAAGCCGATGGGCGAGGAGGACGATTCGGCGCTGGCGGACTTCGTCGAGGACGTCTCCGCGGAGTCGCCGTTTGAGATCGCCTCCGAGGCGCTGCGCCGCGAGAACATCACGCGCGTTCTCGCCTCGCTGCCCCGCCGTGAGCGCGAGGTGCTCGAGCTTCGCTACGGCATCGTCGGCGGTCGCGCGCGCACGCTGGAGGAGGTCGGCCGCGCGTTCAACATCACACGCGAGCGCGTGCGCCAGATCGAGAACCGCACGCTCAAGAAGCTGCAGGCGCTGCCCGAAGCGCAGCAGCTGCGCGAGGCGTCCTAGCGCTACGTCGGCGCGCGAGGACTCCTGGATACACTGACCGCCGCCCCTGGCGGGGTTCCTGAGCGGTCAAAAGGGATCGGCTGTAAACCGATTGGCTCTGCCTTCGCAGGTTCGAATCCTGCCCCCGCCATCGCAGGACTGAGTCAGCGCCGCATCGCCAGCACCTCACGACCTGCGATGGCTCAGTGGCCTTGATCGGGCAAGCTGCTCAGCAGCAGCTCGCAGAAGGCCTCGGGCTGCTCAATCGGTGCGAGATGGCCGGCGCCGGGCAGGACGGTCTTCCGCGCGCTGGAAAAAGCCTCGACGAGCGTGTCCGCGGCAACGTGGAAATCGCGCATGTCGTGCTCCCCCACCGCCACCAGGACGGGAGCGTCGATGTGCGAGAGCGCCTCGAGATCGTGCTCCAACGGATCGAAGCCGTCCGCTCCCCACTCGGCTTCGGCCTGCAGCTCGAACGCCCGCGCCACCATCGCCGAAACGCGGTCGCGCAGTTGCTGTGACGCGTCCGGCAGTGTCCATCCCGCGAGCACGGCCTCCACCGCGGACGCGCTGTCGGGAGCGGCCTCTTCGGCCTGCGCGATGGCTTGCAGCTCAACCGACGGCTCGACGCCGGTGGCTGGACTGGAGATCAGTGCGAGCGATTCGATGCGCTGTGGTTCCAGCGCGGCAACGCGCTGCGCCACGGAGCCCCCGAACGAGTTGCCCACGAGCGTCGCGCGCCCGATTCCCAGCGCGTCCATCGTCTGCAGGACATCGCGCCACGGCGCATCCTCGCCCTCGTCCACCGGTGCCACGCCGAAGCCAGGAAGATCGAGGGCCACGGCCCTGTAGCCCGCCGTTGCGAGAGGAGCCAGGTGCTCGCTCCACATCGTGCGATCGGCGACCCCCGCATGAAGCAGCACGACCGCCGCCCCCTCGCCGACATCGTCGTGTGGGAGCACCACGCCGGTCACCGCGCCACGGCTGCGCCGAGTTGCTGCGCGAGCGCGTACGCATCGGGAGTGCTGACGAGCACTTCGCGCAGCGGAGCGTTGTCGCGCACGCTGAAGGCGAGCGCGGGCACCTTGCGCCGCACGATGAACACGCGATCGAGACGGATCGTGCGCGCGACGTAGTACAGGCCGGGCAGGCGCAGGCCGGCCTTCAGTCCGCTGCCTGTCGCCTCGTGCATCGGTTTCTCGACGAAGCGCACGTCGCTCACATCGCCGCGCGCGACGCGGATGTCCTTCATCAGACCGAGCGCCTTTTGCCATCGGGCCAGGCGCACTTCGACCAGATTCTCTGTCACGACCACGCGCACACGAGGAGCCTAACCGCACGGGCGAAGGCGAGAGGCGAGCGCCGAGCGCGCAGGTGTGGCGAGGCAGAGCCGTCTCGTGCGCCGTGTGCCGTCGCCGCAATCGCCGCGGTGACATGATCGCGCTTGACCAGCTGACGAAAGGAGTTGCCGCATGGAGTCCTCCCAAAGCGCGCCGAAGGTGCTCGTGGTGGCATACAGGACGGCGGCTACCCAACCGCTGCTCGATGCCGTGCGCGAGCGTGCTCAACGCGGCGGCGCGCAGTTCACGCTGCTCGTGCCCAATGCGGCGCCCGGATTGCACAAGGTCGTCGACCCCGAGGACCAGGGCGGCGGCGAGGCACAGGGCGTGCTCGATCAGGCCGTGCCCTTGCTGAGCGAGGCGGCCGGTTCGCCGGTCGAGGGCATCGTCGGCTCGACCGATCCGATCGCCGCGATCGAAGACGCGATCAACCTACGCGGCTTCGACGAGGTGATCATCTCCACGCTCCCCACGAGGATTTCGCACTGGCTCAAACTCGACCTGCCGAGCAAGGTGACCGGCATGGGGCTCCCCGTTACCACCGTGACCCCTGAGGATTGAGCACCGCGAGCCGGTCGCCCGCATCGCACGCGCAAGCCGTGCCCTCGCGAGCGGGCGCGCGCGGTACAGTGCCGTTTCCCCGCCCAGCTAGCTCAGTTGGTAGAGCACTTCCATGGTAAGGAAGGGGTCAGCGGTTCGAGTCCGCTGCTGGGCTTGGCTTCAGTACCGGGAACGCTCGCACCCTGACGCGAATACGCGAGGAGCCGTGTTAGCGGATGTCTCAGGAGAACGTGCAGCTCGCAAAGCGAGGCGTCGAAGCCTTCAACCGGCGCGACCTCGACGCGTTTGCCGAGACGATCACGCCTGACTACGAGTGGGTGGGCGCCTTTCTCGGAAGTGTCGAGGGCGGCAGCTATCGCGGCCGCGACGGCATCGCCAGGTACTTCTCCGAGGCCGAGCAGATATGGGAAGAGCTGAGCGTCACCGGCGAGGACTTCCGTGACCTCGGCGACACGGTTCTCGTCGTCGGGCGAATGGCGGGACGTGGCCGAAGCAGCGGCGTGCAGGTCGACACCCCCTACACGATGATCGTCGAGTTTCGCGCGGGCAGGGTCTCGCGGTCTCGCGCCTATCTCGACCACGCCGAGGCGCTGCGAGCGGCAGGCTTGGCGCAGTAGGCGTCTCTTCGGAGGATTTCAGGCCGCGTCCACGCGGCTGAAGAGTAGGGTCGGCAGATGCTCATCCACGCCCTCACCACAGGCCACGTGCGCGTCAAGCACAAGTTCCTGTTCCCCGGCAACGCAGCGCGACGCCAGCTCGACCTGTTCCTGCCCGGCGAGTGGTCGCAGCCGCTGCCGATCCACTGCTGGGCGATCGAGCACGGTGGGCGCCTGCTGCTTGTCGACACGGGCGAGACCGCGACCGCCAAGAACGTCCCGTTCGCCCGCTTTCAGGTGGCGCCCGAGCAGGAGCTGCCGTCGGCATTCGCGGCCGCCGGCCTGTCGCTCGAGGACGTCTCCGAGGTCGTGCTCACTCACCACCACGGCGATCACGTCGACGGCCTCGTGCACGTGCGCGCGCCGGTGCGCATCGGCGCGGAGGAGGCGCAGTTTCTCGCCGGCGCGTTCCCACGCATCATGCGGCGCATCTTGCGCCAGCCGCTGTCGCGCGGCTTCGCGCCGCAGCCGTTCGCGCTCGACGGCGGGCCATTTGGCGAATTTGCCCACAGTCGCACGCTCAGCGACGATGGTCGCATCGTCGCCGTCGCCACGCCCGGTCACACACCCGGGCACATCTCCGTCATCTGCGTGGACGATTCGGGCCGGCACGTGATGCTCGCCGGCGACGTGACCGACTCGCTGGAGCAACTGCAGTCCCGGCGCGCAGACGCGATCGGCCCCGACCCGGCGGCGCACGTCGCCACGCTCGAGACGATCCTCGCGCACTGCGCCAAGCACCCCACCGTCTTCCTGCCTTCGCACGACCCGCAGTCGGCGGCGCGGCTGGCCGGCGCGGTCACCGTCGGCTGAGCAGCCTCGGGCCGGCGAGGCCTGTAGCCCCTCGCTCGCAAGCTATTTCCCGGCGAACACCGCCCGGCGATGAATGGCTAGGCTTGTGCGGTTGCGCACGCGGCGCAACGGGAACCGGAGAGAGGGCGGTCCGATGAGGCAGATTCCCCCGCTCGATGCCGCCTGGCTGGCGCTCGAGTCGCGAGACACGCCGATGCACGTTGGCGGGCTGTTCCAGTTCACGCGCCCACGGCACGCACCCGCGGACTACCTCAAGCAGGAGTTCGAGCGCATGCGCGAGCGGCGCTCGATCCCCCCGCCGTGGAACCTCAAGCTGGTCGAGGCACCGCTGCTGGGCGGCGGGCGGCTGCCGTTCATGCGCGAGACGCGCGACGTCGACCTCGACTACCACGTCCGCCATTCGGCGCTCCCGCACCCCGGTGGCCAGCGCGAGCTCGGAATCCTCGTCTCGCGCCTACACAGCAACCAGCTCGATCTGCACCGCCCGCTGTGGGAGGTGCATTTGATCGAGGGCCTGGAAGGCAACCGCTTCGCGATGTACAGCAAGATCCACCACTCGCTGATCGACGGTGTCAGCGGAATGCGCCTGATCATGCGCGCGCTGTCGACCGACCCCGACGAGCGTGGCATGGCGTCCTTCTGGACCGTCGGAGCGGGCGAGCGCCCGCACCGCGACGGCACGCAGGACGGGCCGCTCGGCGTGCTCGGGCGGCCACTCAACATCGTGCGCGACGGCGTCGCCGCGGCCACGGGGCTCTCGCGCGCGGCGCTCGACCTCGCGCTCGCGGCCGTCGACGACCGCGCACTGCAGGCTCCCTACCGAGCACCGAGCTCGGTGCTCGGCGGACGGCTCGGCGGCCAGCGGCGCTTTGCCACCCAGCAGTACGAACTCGCGCGCGTCAAGCGCCTCGCGCGCGCCGCCGAGTGCACGCTCAACGACATCGTGCTGTATCTGTGCGGCACTGCGCTGCGCCGCTATCTGGCCGAGCACGCGCAGGTGCCCGACCGCCCGCTCACCGCGGGCATCCCCGTCAACCTGCGCGAGGCCGACGATCAGTCGATGGGCACGGCGATCGGCATCATGGTCGCCGAGCTCGGCACCAACGTCGCCAACCCGCGCGAGCGCCTGCGCGCGATCGCCCGCTCCACGGCCGAGGCCAAGCGGCACCTGAGCGAGCTGCCGCCCGAGGCGCGCACCTCCTACACGCTGCTCGTCAATGGCCCATACATCGCCGGGCTCGTCGCCGGGCTCGCCGGCCATGCGCCGATCCCCTTCAGCCTCGGCATCTCAAACGTCCCCGGGCCGACCGAGCCGCTGTACCTCAACGGCTCGCGACTGGACTCGCTCTCGCCGTTGTCGCTGCTGATGCACGGCAATGCGCTCAACATCACCTGCGTCAGCTACGCCGGAACGCTCAACTTCGGGCTCACCGGTGCACGTGACACGCTCCCCCACCTGCAGCGCCTGGCGATCTACATGGGCGACGCGCTCGCCGAGATCGAGCAGCTGCTGGCGCCCAGGCGCAAACCCGCCAAAGCGCGCGCTACGCCTGCACGGGCCAAGCGCGGCTGAGCGGCGCGAGCGCCGCAGCCGGTCAGTCGCTCTGCAGCGCGAGCGCGTCGGCGCCGCGCGGCTGCGCGCCGCGCGCGCCCTCGGCCGCCGGCATGCCCACGTGGCGGCGCAGGAAGTGCAGCTGGTCGGCGACTGCCTGCTCGAACGGCGCACCGGTGTAGATGTCGAAGTGCCCGATCGGATACGTGCGCACCTCGGCGCGGCCGGTCGCGCGCCAGGCAGCGTCTTGCGCGGCCTGCGCCGGCGCGACCGAGTCGCGGTCGGCGATCTGCACGAGGATCGGACACGGCAGGCGGTCGGCCTGCAGCCCCGGTCGATAGGTGCCGAGCGTGAGGCCGATGCGCGCGGCCACTTCGTTTCGCCAGGAGGGACCGGCGACGGCGCGCATGCCCGGCTCGGCGTCCGGCGTCGTCATGAACGCCACGCCACCCGACGCGGCGACCGCAGGTACCGTCAGCGGCGCGCGCCCGCGCAGCGCGCCGAGCTGATCGCGCACCGCCGTCACCGTCAGCTTCGCCATGCCCGCGAGCCCCGTCTTGCGCACCGCGTTGAGCATCGTCGCCACGCCATCCATCGACGGCACCTGCGAGATCGCAGCCGCGACGCGGCCGTCGGCGACCGCGACCGGCACGACGTGGCCGCCGGAGAACGACGAGCCCCACACGACGATCCGCGCCGCGTCGACCCCCTCGAGCGTGCGCGCGAAGGCGATCGCCGCTGCGTAGTCGGCGAGCTGCTCGCGAATCGAGATCAGCTGACGCGGCTCGCCGTCGCTGGCGCCAAAGTGGCGGTAGTCGAACGCCAGCGCGTCAACGCCAGCCGCTGCGAAGCGCTCGGCGAAGGGAATCAGGCCGGAGTCGACCGTCGCGGAGAAGCCGTGCGCCATCACCACACACGGGCGCCTGCCCTGCGCGTCGGCGAACGCGTCGCCCTCGCCGCGCAGGTGCACACCTGCGCAGCGCACGCCGTCGCTGTCAAACGCGATCGAGCTCATCTCGCCAGGGCCGCGTCGGACAACGCCGTCGCACGACCCGCCGCCGCGCGCCCCGTCGCCGCACCGGCACGCGCTCGTGCCTGGCCGGCGGGGATCGAGCGGGTCTTCAGCTCGTGCTGAAAGCCATACCACTCGAGCTGCATCGTGTGGCGAGGCTTGTCGATGAAGTGGCCAGTGGGAAACGCCTCGTCGTCGACGATCTCCTGCTCCATCTCCTCGGGCGGCGGCGGCGCCCAGTCGCCGCTCAGCCAGCGTGCCTCGTCGGAGGCCTCAAAGCACGTGTGCGTAACGCCGAAGTCGTCAAGCGCCTTGCACGCCGTCAGCCCGCTCACTCCGGCGCCGATCACGCACACTGACGGCAGCTGGCCCATACCGGTCATCCTACGCCCCCCCTGACAACGCCGCCACGATGCGGTGAGCGGTCCCGTCAGCGAGCGCTCTCGCCGCGCGGCTATGCGTCCGGGACCGCGCTCGCGCTGGGCTACGCTGGTGGCGATGTCGCTCAAACACCCCGTCGAGCGGGGCGAGGCCGAACGTCGCGGCCTGTTCGACCGGCTCGCACAGCGCGCGTCCTACTTCTCCAGCTCGCCGCTCTTCTTCACGCTGTGCGTGGGGCTCGTGCTCGCGTGGCTGGCCGGATACCTGTTCGACGCGGGAACCGGCTACGAGCAGGCGATCGGCACTGCGCTCACGGCCGTCACGCTGCTGCTCGTCGCGCTGCTCAAGAACGCCGAGCTGCGCTCCGAGGCGGCCATCCAGAGCAAGCTCGATGCGCTTGCCACCGGCATGCTCGAGGCGATTCGCAACGAGGGCCGCGACGCCGACCCGATGCTCGAGCGGGCGATCGGCATCGACGAGCAGCTCTGAGCGCCGCGTGGGCATCGAACCCCTCTCGCGCATCGATCGCTGGACGGGGCAGGCGGTGCAGCGCACGATCGGCGCGCATCATCACCTGCGCCTCAAACGCGCCGATCGGCTCGCACAGCTGGACCCGCCGGCCAACGGCTCGCTTTGGGCCGCAGGCGATCCGCCGCCGCGCGCCGGCAACACCTTGGAGGTGCTGATCGACGGTGCACAGGCGCTGCCGCGCATCGCCGAGGCCCTGGCCGGTGCCCGCTCGCACGTACACATCGCCGGCTGGCACATCACTCCCCAGTTCGGGCTCACGCGCGACGCCGGCGCGGCGCGCCTGCGCGACCTGCTCGGCGAGCTGGCCGAGCGTGTGGAGGTCAGGGTGCTGTTGTGGGGCGGGTCGCCGCTGCCGCTGTTCACACCCGACCGCGCGGCCGTGCGCAGCGTGCGTGAGGAGCTCACGCGCGGGACACGCGTGCAGTGCGCGCTGGACACTCACGAGCGCCCCATGCACTGCCATCACGAGAAGCTCGTCATCGTCGACGGGCACGTCGCGTTCGTCGGCGGCATCGACCTCACCTCGCTCGGCGGCGATCGCTTTGACTCCAGCGCACACGAGATGCGCAGCCGGCTCGGCTGGCACGACGCGGCAACGCGCGTGAGCGGTCCCGCCGTCGCCGATGTCGCCGCGCACTTCGCGGCGCGCTGGCGCGAGACGACCGGCGACAGCGTCGAGGCCACGCCGGCCCCGCCCGCGGCGGGCGACGTCGAGCTGCAGGTCGTGCGCACCGTCCCCGAGAAGGTCTATGACGCCTTCCCGCGCGGCGACTTCCGCATCCTCGAGAGCTACACGCGCGCGCTGCGCGCCGCGCGGGAGTTCGTCTACCTGGAGAGCCAGTTTTTGTGGTCGGCGCAGATCGTCGAGCTCCTCGCCGCCAAACTCCGCCGGCCGCCGAGCGACCGTTTCCGCGTCGTCGTGCTGCTGCCGGCCAAGCCCAACAACGGCGCCGACAGCACGCGCGGACAGCTCGCGACGCTCGTTCGCGCCGACGACGGCGCCGGGCGCTTTCTCGCGACGACCGTCTCCTCACGAACCGGCCGGCTCAGCGGACCGCTCTACGTGCACGCGAAGATCGGCATCGTCGACGACGCGTGGCTGACGCTCGGCTCGGCCAACCTCAACGAGCACTCGTTCTTCAACGACACCGAGATGAATGTCGTCACGTGCGACCGCGCGATCGCCCGCCAGACGCGCTTGCGGCTGTGGGCCGAGCACCTCGAGCGCCCGATCGACGAAATCTCCGGCGATCCGGCCGACGTGATCGACCGGCTGTGGCGGCCGATCGCCGAAGAGCAGCGAGCCCGCCTGCAGCGCGGCGATGCGGCCACGCACCGCCTGCGCGAGCTCCCCGGCGTGTCGCGCAGCTCGATGGCCCTGCTCGGACCGCTTGACAGCCTCGTCGTCGACGGCTGAGCCGGCTAGGCCTTCGCGGAGATCTCCTCTCCGCGCTTCTGCAGGAAGCTGCCCATCGCGCCGGCCAGCGTCGCGATGACCGTGATCGCGTAGACCTCCATGAACACGTCCAGCACACGCCCGCTCGCCGAGATCGGGTTCTTCAGCTGCGACGACACCGTCAGCAGCTGCGTCGTCGTCCAGAACAGCGCACTGCCGAATGTCTTGATCTCCGTTTCCGAAGAACTGTGCTCGAACAGGAACGCGAGGATTGCGCACAGCAGGTCCACGCCGAGTGTCACCACGGCGATCGTCATCAGGTGATCGCGCAGCCGGCGATGCGTCGCGGTCGCTGCGCGCATCACGTCGCGCAGCTCGCCGGCGGCGTGGGCGAGCACGGTCAACATCAACCCATGCTCGCGCCGGCACCGGACGGCCGCAGTCGGCGTCCGCGCGCGCCGCGCTCAGGGGCGTTTGGCGGCGGCCCGCCGCGCGTCGCTGCCGCGCCGGCCGTACAGCAGCCGCTTGGGCACCGGCACGGGGCTGAAGTGGTCGGCCGCCGAGCCGACGAACGCGCGCGGCTGCAGCTTTGCCACCAGCGCCACCAGCTCGCGGCGCTCGGCTGCGCTGAAGGCAGCCGTCCCGCCGCGCGCCTTGGCCACGAGCGCGAGCAGACGCCGGCGCTCGGCGCCGTCCAGCTTTGCCAGATGCCCGGAGGCCAGTTTGGCGACCTCGGCGGCCGACAGCAGCGCCACCACGGGGACGCCGCGCGCGAGGCGCTTGACCGGCGTGTGCTCGAGCAGAAATCGCAACATCGCTGTTTGGCCTATGCCCGCGATCGCGCCGCGCTAAGCCGCGGTGAGCAATTCGGCGACCGCGAGCGTGCGATGGTCGAAGATCCGCTGCAGGTCGCGCTGCACGAACAGTACGTGCGCCAGCTCGCCGAGCGGGCCGAACGGCAGCGCGTAGCGCACGTGATCGCCGATCACCACGGCGTCCTCACCGTCGCGGTGGAAGCTGTGTGTGTGCTCCCACAGCGCATACGGCCCGCGCAGCTGCACGTCGACGAAGCTCGCCGGCGGGTCCCACCGCTCGATGCGCGTCCGCCAGCGCACCGGCACGCCATGCAGCTTCAGCCGGTAGTCGATCAGCGCGCCCGCGCGCATCTCGATCGCACCCGGCGTCGTGACGCGGAAGCCAAGCCACGCTGGCGTGATCGCCTCGAGGTTGCGCGCCTCGCCGTAGAAGGCGAACGCGCGCTCGATCGGCACGGTTAGGCGCTGGCTGCGCGCAAGCACGTGGACGCGATTCACTGCTCTAGTCTCTCAGCGTGAGCACGGTCGCGAGCAGGCATACAAACGCCGCGCTGCTGCTCGGCCTGGCCAGCGGCCTGCGCACGTTCAGCGCCCCCGCCGCGCTCGCGCTGCGCGCCCGCCGCCTCAACCGACCGCGCCGCGCTGTGCTGCTTGCGGCCGGCGGCGAGCTCGTCGCCGACAAGCTGCCCGCCATGCCCAGCCGGCTCGCTCGCCGCGGGCTCACCGGACGGCTGATCGCCGGCGCGCTCTGCGGGCGCCGCGTCGCCGGCCCGTCCGGCGCGGCCGCCGCCGCGGCCGGCGCGCTCGCCGCCGCCGTGACCGGGCACGCTGTACGCGCGCGCCGTCCCGGGATCGCCACGGCGATGGGCGAAGACGCTCTTGCGTTCGCGCTCGCCTCCGCCGGCGCAGCACGCGCGCGGCGGGTCACGCAGGCCACGCCCTGACCGTGCCTCGCCGGCGCCGGGCAGTTGCGCCTGATCGAGGCCGCGCGCGCCGATCGGCCAGGCGCTCTGCGAGACTCCGACGCCGATGACCGACACCACAAATCAAGCAATAACCCCGCAGCTGAGCACCGAGCTGCTCCCCGGCA
>CAWFWA010000005.1:0-446628 GCA_963819435.1 uncultured Solirubrobacteraceae bacterium
TTCTCCGATAGATTGACTGGTCAGTCAGCCAAAGGAGAACGCCGTGGATCTCGACGACACACCGGAGCAGGCCGCATACCGCACAGAGGCACGCGCCTGGCTCGATGAGCACAAGTCAGAGGCTCCCGTCCTCGAGGGTGCAGGTGCACTGCGCGACGAGTCGGAGATAGTCGCCGCACGCCGCGCGTGGCAGGGCAAGCTCGCCGAGGGCGGCCTGGCCGGCGTGACCTGGCCCAAGGACTTCGGCGGTCAGGGCCTCGGCCCGATCGAGCAGGTCATCTGCAACCAGGAGATCGCCAAGGCCAAAGTGCCGGGCATCCTCGACGCGATCGGCGTCGGCATGCTCGGCCCGACGATCATCGCCCACGGCACCGACGAGCAGAAGAGCCGCTACCTCGGCGCGATGCTGCACGGCGACGAGGTCTGGTGCCAGCTGTTCTCCGAGCCCGCCGCCGGCTCTGACCTGGCGGCGGTGCAGGCACGCGCGCGCCAACAGGACGACGGCAGCTGGCGCCTGAGCGGTCAGAAGGTGTGGACGACCAACGCACAGTTCGCCTCCTACGGCCTGCTGCTGGCGCGCACCGACTCCGACGTGCCCAAGCACAAGGGCCTGACGATGTTCATCGTGCCGATCGACGCGCCCGGCGTGACGGTGCGCGGCCTGCGCCAGATCTCCGGCGAGGCCGAGTTCAACGAGGTCTTTTTCGACGACGTCGCAATCGACGCCGACGCGGTCGTCGGCGGCGTGGGCAACGGCTGGGGCACGGCGCTGACCACGCTGATGTTCGAGCGCGTGACGATCGGCCTCGGCAGCGAGGGCATGGGCTACAACTCCAATCGCTTCGCGCAGGCGATCGCCGGCGACGCGGATGCGCGCCGCGACCCCGAGGTGCGCCACACACTCGGCGAGATCGCAAGCGAACTGCTCGCCGTGCGCTTCACCGGCTACCGCACGCTTTCGGCGCTGCAGAAAGGGCAGGTCCCGGGCCCCGAGTCCGGCCTGGCGAAGATCACGATCGTCAACGGCGCGATCAAAGCCGGTGACCTGATCGCCGACACACTCGGGCCCGAGGCGCTCGACGAGCACGGCGAGTGGGCGTACATGATCTCCTTCCTGCCCGGCCTGAAGTCGGCAGGCGGCACCGAAGAGATCCTGCGCAACACGATCGGCGAGCGCGTGCTCGGGCTACCGCCCGCGCCGCGGCTGGACAAGGGCATTCCCTTCTCCGAGCTGCGCTCCAAGGAAACGGCGGCGGCATGAACCTCTCACTTTCAGACGAGCAGGTCTTCCTCCGCGAGGCGGCCCGCGGAACGCTCTCGCGCTTTAAGACGTTCGAGGCGATCCGCGAGGCACTCGACGGCAACACCGGCGCGCTGCCCGACATGTGGCCGGCCGCCAAGGAGGCCGGCTGGCCCGGCCTGCTGATCTCCGAGGAGCACGGCGGCGCGGGCCTTGATGCCTTCGACGCGATGCTCGTGCTCGGCGAGTGCGGGCGCGTGCTCGCGCCGATCGCCCTGCTCGGCCACCTGCCGGCGACGGCGATCCTCGACGACTCTCCGGCCGGCGCATCGCTGCTGGAGGCCCTCGCCACGGGCGAGCGACGTGCGGCCTATCTGCCGGTCTGCCCACCCGACGACATCGAGCAGCAGTGGACCGTCGACCCGGCCAGCGGCAAACAGCGTGGCTCTGCGCCGGCCGCGACGGCCGACGGCGACGGTGCGCGCGTGAGCGGACAGCTCGCGTTCGTGCCCGACGCACCCGGCGCGGATGTGCTCGTCGGCGTGGCGATCCTCGACGGCAAGCCCGTAGGTGTGGCGATCGAGGGCGATGCCTCGGGCGTGAGCATCGAGGCGACCGCGCGCTATGACGCCAGCCGCTCGCTCGGCCACGTGACACTCGACAACGCGCCGGCCACCGTGCTCGACGCGCCCGTGCAGTCGCTTGCCTCGGCCTGGTATCTCGGACAGTCGCTCATCGCGGCCGAGTCGCTCGGCAGTGTCGAAACGGCGCTCGACGTGTCCGTCGAATACGCCAAGGAGCGGCACACGTTCGGACGCGCGATCGGCTCCTACCAAGCGGTCAAGCACTCGCTCACCGAGGTGCTGCGCCAGCTGGACAACGGACGCTCGCTGCTGTACTACGCCGGCTGGGCACGCGGCGGAGCCCCCGCCGAGTTCCCGCTGGCCGCCAGCGCCGCGCGCTCGGTCGCCGGTCGCGCGCTCGACCAGGGCTCGCGCACGATGATCTCCGTGCACGGCGGCACCGGCGCAACGTGGGAGCACGACGCACCGCTGTACTTCCGCCGCGCGCAGCTGTCGCGGCGGCTGCTCGGCGGCACCAACGGCGCGACCGATCGCGTCGCCGGCGAGCTGCTCGCGCAGGCCGACGCAGCCTAGGGTCTAACCCGCGCGGCGCTGGCTTTGACCAGCGCCGCAAGTACCGGCGCGCCATACGCCGCATGCACGGCTTCGACGAGCGCCGTGTCTACGCCGCAGTTGATGCAGAAGCCATGCTGGGACCAGCCGATCGCGCGCGCGAGCACCTGATCGGCGTACGTCACGCCGGTCGCGTCGTGGCCGTAGTAGCTGTACGCCGCCGCCCAGGCCGCGCCGTCCAGCGCGTAGCCGGCGCCGTCGGCCGACAGCAGGTGCGCCCCGGCCATCACCGAGTCGAAGTCGTCGTAGATCGACGGGTGTGCCGCCGTCGCGTGGTCATATGCCGCCGGGCGCCGGGCGTAGCGATAGGAGTCGCTGACCAGACGCCAGGTGGTCACCGGGCCGTTGGTCACGTTGAACTGCATAGGCCCGCCGCAGCAGCCGGCGAAGTTGAGCCCGTGGTAGGTGCCTGCCGCGGTCGAGAACGCCGACTCCTGGCGGTGGATCGAGGCGATCAGCAGCCAGTTGACGCCAAACGTCCGCTGCGCGGTCGCGTAGATCGGATAGAAGCCTTCCAGCCAGCGCGCCGGGATGTGTGTCTGCGTCTGATCGACAAAGCGCGCCGAGTCCAGCTGCTGCTCGCGGCTCGACGGCCGCGCGACGATCGCCGCGCCCGAGCCGCTGCGGGGATGCGCCTCGGGCCTGCGCGTCGCGTTCGCGAGGACGCCGGCAGCGGCGGCCGGGCTCGGCACGGGCGTCACCGCTGCGGCGGGGGCGGGCGGCGGAGCACTCCGGCGCTCATTCGCTCTCGACGCGCCGCCCAGCAGCAGCGCCGCCGCCAGCACCCCGGCGCCGATCAGCGTCAGCACCGTGGCGAGGACCCAAGGCGCGCGTTCGAACGGCGGCGACGGCACGTTTCCGTCGCCGGCCGGCCCATCCGCTGCATCGACCTGGTCCGGCTGCGGGTTCGCGAGCAATGTTGTGCGGTCGACCGACACGGCACTACACCGTAGCCGCGAGTGCAGCGGCGAGGCACCGGTCGAGCGCGCGGATGCGCCCGCTTGATGAGATGTCCTAGTGCAGGACGTCGGGGTAGCTGCCCGCGGCCGTAGAGGCCCGGGAGATGAGCGTCGCGAAGGAGCTCGCCTCCAGTGCGGGCGGGAACGACGAGCCGAGCGCCGTCGTGACGAGCGTGACGGTCGACCGGCCAACCACAAAACCGAGCACGTCGAGTCCGAGCGAGGTCGGAAAGATGAACGTGCGACCACGCGCCGTGAGGCGGTAGGTCACGGCCAAGGTCATGCTGAAGCCAAAGCCACCATCGGTCCCGTGCGTGGCAGCTGCGACCGAGAGGGGCGTCATGCGGAAGTTGCCCACCGTGATTCGCATCGTCCCCGCGCGCACGTGAATCAGCTGGTTCTGACCACCCAGCGCGTCGAAGGCGCGGGAGAGACAGCGACGCGCAGCGGCATTTGCGAGCGCCTTCTCCCCTTCACGTAGCTCCCTGCGGGCGGTCGCACGCGATCGAGCCACTTCGACGGTCGACTTGATCTTCGCGAACTGAGGTCCTGTGCTGCGCGAGAACTTCGTCGTCGTCTGCAGCGTGTCCGAGCTGCGCTTGATGAGCGCTCGCGCCTCCTTGGCGAACCGAAAGCAGCGGCCGTAAGCCGAGCTGTCTTCGAAGGCCTTGTTGTGAACGCGGATATGCCCACCCGTGTCTGGTGCGGGTCTGAAGCCCGGCACGTCCTGTGTGCGCAGGTTGACAGCGCGGGCAAACGCCACAAACTGGGCATGAGCACTGCCTCCCTGACCGCCTTGCTCGCCAGAGGCCGCGCGATTCGCCGCCGCGAGATGCGAAACAGACTCCCCGGACGGGCGCGCGACCGGCGCAGGCGAGGTGCGGCCGTGGGTCGTGCCTGATCCGAGCGAGCCGCCGCATCCGCCGATCAGCACGGCGGCGGCGACCAACGAGATCTGCCGGAAGGGACGTAGGTTTGACATCAATCCTCGTACGAGTGAACGGTGAAGCGATCGGTCGGCCGCGCGTAAGCTCGGCTTCCCGACTATCGGCAGCGGCGGCAGACTGCTGAAGCGGCAGGGCGGCAGACTGCTGAAGCCGACGATGAACGTCCACCTACCGACCGGCGCACCGCGACATTGCCCCTACCGTCTGTGTTCGATTCGTATGGGCAGGCTCGCACTCACCCTGTCGGCGATTGCGTTCGCCGTCGCCCCGGTCGCCCCTGCGGGAGCACGCACTCACGCACGCGCATCGGGCCGTGCGAGAACGCTCGCCCACGCCTTCGATCGCGCTGCCGCGTCGATAAAGACGCGCGATGGGAATGACGAAAAAACGCGCGCGGTAGCAATCGTAGATACACGAGCGCGTTCACGACGGTATCCGTATATACGGTGGCTACCGCCGGCGAAAAA
Organism: uncultured Solirubrobacteraceae bacterium; assembly: GCA_963819435.1. Lineage (GTDB taxonomy): Bacteria > Actinomycetota > Thermoleophilia > Solirubrobacterales > Solirubrobacteraceae > Palsa-744. The sequence goes on from CAWFWA010000005.1 coordinate 4,810, forward strand.
CGCACATACAACTTCCACCGCCACACCCCCGCCGGCGCCGGCGCCGCCGCTGACGAGCACGCAGCAGCACTACCTCGCGCTCGCTCAGCAGGGCGTCGCGGCGGCCAAACAGCGCTGGGGCGACCGCAAGCTCGGCTGGTATGACTCCCACCTCAACGACCGCGCGCGCTATCCGCTGGCGACGATCTGGGACATCGTGCCGCTGTTTCAGTCGCTCGACGCGATCGCGATCGCACAGCCGACGCCGGCCAACCGCGCGGCGGTGGCGACGTTTGCCAAGGGCGCCGAGCGCTACCTCAACCGCGGCCTGCGCCCGCTGCCGGGATACTCGCCGTATCCGGGCGACCGCGCGGCGAACACGCAGACGTGGTTCGACGACAACGGCTGGTGGGGCCTGGCGTTCGTCAACGCCTACCGCGCGACCGGCCAGAAGCGCTGGCTGACCGATGCCGAGCGCGCGCTCGCGTATGTCGCCGCGGCCGGCTGGGATGCCAAGCAGGGTGGGCTGTGGTGGAACACCGGCCACCCCTACAAGGCGGGCGCGGCGCTGGCCTCCGACACGCTGCTGGCGACGCTGCTGTATGAACAGACGAAGTCGAGCTTCGCACTCGGGCAGGCGCGCAAGTTCCTCGCGTGGGGCAACACGACGGGCTTCAGCGCAGCCGACGGGCTGTATGCGGGAAGCAGCCTGAACCCGACGCCGATCGACTACGCCGAGGGCCCGCTGATCTACGCGCAGGCGGTGCTGTGCAGCGTGACCGCCGCCGCCGTCGACTGCCAGCGCTCCGAACAGCAGAAGAACAACTCGCTGCGGCGCTTCGGCTACCTGCTCGATTTCTCGCCGCAGTACGACGCGATCTACCTGCAGTGGATGCTCGCGCTGTACTCACGCGACCACGACCGCACGCTGTACGCGCTCGCCGCCGACAACGCACACAACGCGGAAACCCGCGCGCGCAATGCCGAAGGCCTTTACATGCTGTCCTGGAACGGCGAAACGCTGCCGCTGAACGACGCTCAGCCGGGGATGCTGCAGACGCACGCGGCGACGACGAGCCTGTTCGCGTGGCTGGCCGTCGCCCAGCCACCGAGCTGAGCCGCCCCGCGGCGCGGCGCGCCGACGCACAGGCGCGGACGCATCAGACGCCGAGCACCCTTTTGGCGATGCGGTCGAACGCGTGATCTGACAGCAGGCGCTTGGCGGTGATCATTGCGCGAGCGTCCTTGCCGACGACGTAGCGCGCCTTCATGCGCCGCGCGGTGAGCGCGCGCTCGATCGTCTGGGCGACCTGGTCGGGCGGCACGCCACGCTTGGCGGTGTCCTGCAGCGCCTTGTCCATGGCGGCGGGCACGTGCCCGTACTCCTTCTGCAACTCCGGCGGCACGGTGAGCTCGTCGCTGCTCTGGCGTGCCTTGTCCCAGATCGGCGTGGCAACTGAGCCGGGCTCGATCAGCGCGACCTGCACGCCCGACGTGGCGAGCTCGACGCGCAGCGCGTCGCCGAGCGCCTCGACTGCGTGCTTGGAGGCGCCGTAGGGCGCCGTGAAGGCCATCGCCACGCGCCCGCCGACGGAGGACAGGAAGACGATCCGCCCGTGCGCGGCGCGCAGCGCGGGCAGCAGCGCCTGCGTGACGGCGACCTGGCCGAGCACGTTGACGTCGAACTGCTTGCGCAGGTCGTCGGGGTGGATCAGCTCGAGCGGGCCGCCGTAGCCGACGCCGGCATTGTTGATGAGCGCGTCCAGACGCCCGGGCGCGCCATCGCCGCCGCCGCCGAGCTCGGCGACGCGACCGGCGGATTCCTTGATCTGCTGGAAGTCGGTGACGTCGAGGATCAGCGGCAGCACGCGTCCGGCGGGCGCTTCGCCGGCGAGCCGCGCCCCGGCCTCGTCGTGGCGCACGCCGGCGAACACCGTCCAGCCCGCCTTGGCCAGGCGCAGCGCGGTCGCCTGGCCGATGCCCGTGGAGGCACCCGTGATCAGCGCGGTGGGCATTCGTGAAAGCTACCTCACGGGTGCGTTAGCCACTGCTTAGGATTCTCTTCGATGGTTCAGCGCGTGCACGAGCACCCCTGCGACGGTCACACGCGGCTGCGCCGCACGACGGCCGCGCTCGCTGTCGTGCTCGCCGCGCTGGGACTGGTGGCGCTGCTGAGTGGCTGCGGCTCGAGCCTGCACAGCGCCGACGCCGACGACGCGCACGCCGATATCGACGCGATTGAACACTCCAGTTGCGCCTCGGCCGCGCTGCAGGCGCTCGGCGCGGTCGCCGCGCGCGTCTACCGCGAGGGCATCTTCAGCGAACGCACGGCCAGCGCGCGGGGGATGATCGAGTCGTCTGCCGCGCTGCGCGGCGCAGTCGAACGCGACGACGCGGGCGCGGCGCGGGCGGCGGGACGCGCGCTGATCGCGACGGGGCACATGACCGACCTGCGCGTCGTGCGCGGCAAGCGCGTGCTGGTGGAAGTGGGCGGCGGCGCACTGGCGCCGCTGAAGGGGACGCTGAAGGACGCGGCGGGCAAGCCGCTGGCCGACTACGTGACGAGCGTGTGGGCAGACGGCGGGTTGATCGCCGAGGTCAACGGCATCGCCGAGGCCCAGGCGGTGCTGCGCTCGGCCGGGCGGGCGGGCAGCGAGCGCGACCTGGCGGGCGCGATGGGGCTGCCGGCGGGCGCACTGCCGGCGCAGGGCACGCTCACGCGCGAAGGCGTCGCGTATGAGTTCACATCGCTGGCGGTCGCGGCGTATCCGGCGGGCGCCGCGCAGCGCTTGTACGTGCTGCGCACGATCGCCTCGACGCGGCCGCTGTGCGGCGCAAGCGTGCAAGACACGACGTTCAACACGATCAGCCGCATCGCCCACCTGATCTACGACGGCGAGACCGGACAGCGCACGGTCAAGCAGATCCGCCGCGTGCAGGCCAACGGCCCGCTGCTGCGCGCGGTCGCCAGGCGCGACCCGGCGGCGACACGCGCAGCGATCGCCGCGCTGCTGCACCAGCACATCGTGCGCCTACGCGTGAGCGCGCAGGGAGGGCGCCTGCTGTCAGACGTGGGTGGTCCGTACGTGCTCGCGCCGGTGACCGCGCCGCTGCGTGCGGGCGGGCGCACGATCGGCAGCTTCGTCATGTCGATCCAGGACGACGAGGGCTATAAGCGCCTGGCCGCCCGGCTGGCCGGGCTGGACGTGCTCATGTACATGGGCTCAAAGCTCGTCAAGAGCACGCTCGGCCCCGCGCCCGGCGCGATCCCGGCGAGCGGCAGGGTGAGCGTGCGCGGCAAGAGCTATCGCGCGTACACGTTCGCCGCGCAGGCGTTCCCGTCGGGACCGCTGCGCATCACGGTGCTGATCCCGATGCCCTACTCGTAGTAGGTCCGGGCGCGCGCCCTGCTCGCGCGCTCAGGCGGCGACGAGCGAGGCGCGCTTCTGCTGCAGCGACGCCAGCAGCTCGTCGAACGCGTCGGCGAATTTCTCCACGCCCTCGCGCTCGAGCGTGTCGGTGATGTCCTCGTAGTCGATGCCGATTTCAGCGAGGTCGGCGAACACCTGGCGCGCCTGCTCGAGATCGGCCTCCAGGCGCGCGCGCGGGTGGCCGTGGTCCTGGAAGTCCTTGATCGTTTCCTCGGGCATCGTGTTGACGGTGTCCGGGCCGATCAGCTCGTCGACGTACAGCGTGTCGGCGTAGTCGGGGTTCTTGACCGACGTGGAGGCCCACAGCACGCGCTGCGGCGTGGCGCCCTTGGACGCCAGGTACTCCCATCGCTCGCCGGCGAACATCGCCTTGTAGCGCTGGTAGGCCAGGCGCGCGTTGGCGATCGCGAGCTTGCCCTTGAGCTCGTCGTGACCACCGAGCTCGTCGAGCCGTCTGTCGGCCTCTGTGTCGATGCGCGAGACGAAGAAGCTCGCGACCGAGGCGACCTTCGTGGGGTCGCCTCCCTCGGCGACCAGGCGCTCCAGGCCGCGGATGTAGGACTCGGCGACGTGTTCGTAGCGTTCCAGCGAGAAGATCAGCGTGACGTTGATCGATTTGCCCTTGGAGATGACGTCCTCGATCGCTCCGAGGCCGGGCTTGGTCGCGGGGATCTTGACCATCAGGTTCACGCGGTCGACGGCTTCGTGCAGGCGGATGGCTTCGCGGAACGTCGCGAGCGTGTCATAGGCCAGCCCGGGGTCGACCTCCAGCGAAACGTACCCGTCGCGGCCCGAGCCGCCGTCGAAGATCGGCCGGAACAGATCGCACGCGTCGCGGATGTCCTGCCCGGCGAGCGTCCAGAAGACGTCCTTGATCGGCATGTCGGCGTCGAGTTCGTGCAGCTGCTCCTCGTAGGCGTCGCCGGAGGCCATCGCCTTCTGGAAGATCGACGGGTTCGACGTCGCGCCGACGACCGAGTAGTCGTCGAGCAGGCCCTGCAGATGGCCGTCGCGCGTCGATTCGCGCGAGAGGTTGTCGACCCACACGCTCTGACCGAGCGCGGAGAGAAGGCGAAGCGGAGGAATCTGCTCGGAGGACACGGCCTGTCTCCTTTTTCCTTAACTCTTAATAATTAATATAAATATTTACTTGTCGCGCGAGAGCAGCGCACGCGCGCGGTCAGCGATGTTCGCCGAGGTGAACCCGAGCTTCTCCAGCACCGTCGTTCCCGGGGCCGAAGCGCCGAAGCGGTCCAGCCCGAGCACGTCGCCCTGCAGGCCGACCCACTTCCACCAGCCGTCCGTCGCTCCGGGCTCGACGGCCAGCCGCGCGGTCACGCCGGGCGGCAGCACCCCGTCGCGGTAGTCCTGCGCCTGGGACTCGAACAGATCGATGCACGGCATCGACACGACGCGCACCTTCACGCCGTCCCCGGCAAGCGTCTGCGCGGCGTGCAGCGTGGTCGGCACCTCGGCGCCGGTCGACAGCAGGATCAGCTCGGGCACAGCGCCGCCGTCGGAGTCCCACAGCGTGTAGCCGCCGTGTTTGAGCAGCTCTGCGCTCGCCACCTCGTCGCGGTCGAGCGTCGGGATGTTCTGGCGCGAGAGCAGTAGCGCCACGGGGCCGTCCTCGCGTTCCAGCGCGACCTGCCAGGCGACGACCGTCTCGTTGGCGTCGCCCGGGCGGATCACCCACAGATCGGGGATCGCGCGCAGCGAGGCGAAATGCTCGATCGGCTGGTGTGTCGGGCCGTCCTCGCCGAGGCCGACGGAGTCGTGCGTCCACACCCACACGACCGGCAGACCCATCAGCGCCGAGAGCCGCACGCTGCCGCGCATGTAGTCGGAGAACATCAGAAACGTCGAGCCGTACGGCTTGACGATGCCGCCATGCGCGCACGCGCCGTTGACGATCGCGCCCATGCCGTGCTCGCGGATGCCGAATGGCACGTTGCGCCCGGCGTGCACGCGCGAGAACTCGCCGCCGCCGTCGAACACCGTCTTGGTCGACTCGACCAGATCGGCGGCGCCTCCGATCATCGTCGGACCGAACTCGGCGAACGCGGCCATCGTCTTCTGCCCGGCAACGCGCGAGGCGAGCTCCTCGCCCGCCTTGAACGTCGGCAGCGCCTTGCGCCAGCCGTCGCGCAGCTTGCCCTGCCACGCGAGGTCCCAGTCGGCGGCCATCTCCGGGAAGGCCTCGCGCCACGGGTTCAGCAACTCGTCCTGCCACGCGCTCTGCGCCTTCGCGCCGGCGTCGCTCAGCGACATGTGCTCGTACACGCGCTCGTCCACCCAGAACTTCTTGTCCGGATCAAAGCCCATCACTTCCTTGGTTGCGCGCACCTCGTCTTCGCCGAGCGCCGAACCGTGGGACTTGGCCGTGTCGACGGCGTGCGGAGCCGGGTAGGCGATGTGCGAGCGAATCGAGATGAACGACGGACGGTCCTCGTGTTCGCCCGCGACGGTCAGCGCGTGCGTCAACGCGTCGACGTCCTCGGAGTCCTCGACGCGTTGCACGTGCCAGCCCTCGGCGGCAAAGCGCGCCGTGTGGCTCTCGGAATCGAACGACAGCGCCGTCGTGCCGTCGATCGTGATGCGGTTGTCGTCGTAGCAGAGCGTCAGCTTGCCCAGGCCGAAGTGCCCGGCGATCGACGCGGCTTCCTGGCTGATGCCCTCCATCAGATCGCCGTCGGAGCAGATCGCATAGGTGCGGTGGTCGACCAGCTCGTGTCCGGGTCGGTTGAAGCGCTCGGCGAGGAAGCGCTCGGCGAGCGCCATGCCGACCGCGTTGCCGACGCCCTGGCCGAGCGGTCCGGTCGTCACCTCGATGCCCGGCGTGTGCCCGCGCTCGGGGTGCCCGGGCGTGATCGAGCCCCACTGGCGGAACTGTTCGAGATCGCCTATCGCCAGGTCCCAGCCGCACAGGTGAAGCAGCGAGTACTGCAGCACGCACGCGTGGCCGGAGCTGAGCACGAAGCGGTCGCGGTCGGGCCACGCGGTGTCCTTCGGGTTGACCGCCAAAAAGCGCTTGAACAGCGTGTAGCCGAGCGGCGCCAGCGACATCGCCGTGCCGGGATGGCCGGCGTTGGCCTTCTGCACCGAGTCCATCGCCAACCCGCGGATCGTGTCGATCGACAGCTCACGGATCTCGCGCTCATCCATTAGCAGCGATCCTAGCGACGTTCGCCAGCTAGAGTCCGGGGATGGCTGACGAGCAGTTCTGCGACCTGCACAACGGCATCACGCTCTGCTACGAGACGTTCGGCGAGCCCTCCGATCCGACGGCGTTGCTGATCATGGGCCTGGGCACGCAGATGGTCGCCTGGCACGAGGACTTCTGCCGCGAGCTGGCCGGCCGCGGCTTTCACGTCGTGCGCTTCGACAACCGCGACATCGGCCACTCCACGCACCTGAAGGGCCCGCCGCCGACGATCCGCCAACTGCTCACGCGCTCCAAGCGCGCCGCGCAATACCGCCTGTCGGACATGGCCGACGACGCCGCCCGGCTGCTCGTCGAGCTCGACGTGGCGCCGGCGCACGTGATCGGCGCATCGATGGGCGGCATGATCGCGCAGACGCTCGCCGCGCAGCACCCCGGGCGCGTGCTGTCGCTGACCTCGATCATGTCCAACACGGGCGCGTTGTCGAATGGCCAGCCGGCGCTCAAGCTCTATCCGTTCTTCCTGCGCCGCCCGGGCGCCGGGCGCGCCGCCTACGTCAAGCACTTCGAGCGCCTGTTCGCGGCGATCGGCTCGCGCGGGCTGCCACGCGATCCTCAGGAGATCAGCGAGCTGGCCGCGCTCAGCTACGAACGCGATCACGACCCCGCCGGACCTGGCCGCCAGCTCGCGGCGATCCTTGCGTCGGGCGATCGCACGGCCGAACTGCGCGAGATCTCTGTGCCGACGCTCGTCGTGCATGGCAGCGCCGATCTGCTCGTGCGGCCCTCGGGTGGCCGCGCGACGGCACGCGCGATCAAAGGCGCCGAGCTGAAGACCGTGCAGGGCATGGGCCACGACCTGCCGCGCGCCGCGTGGCCAGAGATCATCGACGCGATCGCCGGCAACGCGGCGAGAGCGGGTGGCTCCCCGGATCGCCACCCGCCCCTGCCCGCTTCCCAGACGCCTCTGTCTCGGCTGTCCGGGTAAGCGCCCCGCGGCGTCCCTCAACCGCCGTGAGGTCGCCGGCTGTGCGCCGGCAGTCCAGACATCGAGTGAGCACGCCCGGTCGAGCACCGGCGCTTCTGCGCGCGCACGCGCACCAGCCAATGCAGATCGTGGCGGCAGTGCGACCGCCGGTACGGCCAGCGACCGTGCAGCGCGCGCAGCATGCGCTGCTCCTGGCAGCCGGACAGCCTCATCGCCTCCCGCCTGTTCTGCGTGCCCCTGTAGCTGAGCTAAGACCCATCGTGCAGGCCCCTGTTCCGTTTCCCTCATGTCATCCGGTGGCTCTAGGACCGGATGGGCGGAACCGCTTCTCCCGCTGCGACATATAAATCATGTTTTACGCGGAATGTCAACACGCAAGCGAAACGGTCACATGCGCAGTCCAGCGGGCGACGATGCGGCCCCGGCTAGCGGGCGATTCATCGCCGGCGGTTGGACACAGAGGCAGCGCTCCGGGCTAACGGCGCCCCGCTGACGATCGCTCGCGGGAGTGGCATGCGCCCGGCGGGAATCGAACCCGCGGCCTGCGGCTTGAAAGACCGCTGCTCTTTGGCTCCCCGAAGAGAACCGTTGACCACTGAGCTACGGGCGCGTGCTGGGCAGTGTCGCGACGAATCGCTTCCCTGTCAACGCCCTAATCTAAGCATGCACGGCGCGAGCGGGCGGGCGCCGCTGGCGGGCCGCGCGGGCGGGCGAGGCTACGGTGCTCAGAGCGCGCCGGCGAAGCCGACGATCTCTGGGAGCACGAGCGCCGCATCCTCGCGGTGTGGCCAGTGCCCGGCGCGGTCGACGATCACCGCCCTGCTCGGAGCCGGGAACAGCGCGGGCGTCGCACGAAACACATCGGCGTCGACGATGTCGGCGGTGCCGCCGATCGCCAGGTTGGGCACATCGGGCGGAACGTCGAGCAGCCGCGAGCCGCCGAGCGGCAGCGCGCGGTAGTAGTCGATCGCGCCCTGCAGCGTCTGGCGCTGGGACAGTGCCTGTTTGATGTGCATCACGCACGCGTCGCGCTCGGGCCCCGACCAGTTGGGCGCCCAGCGGCTGTACAGCTTCTCCAGGTAGGCGAAGTCGTTGCGCCTGACCGCCTGCTCGGCCCACGGCAGCTTCAGGGCGATGAAGTGGCGCGCGGCGAACAGCGAAGCGGGCGTGCGCTGCAGCTGGCTGGGGTGCGGGATCGCGATCGTCACGATCGCACGCGTGCGCTCGGGCGCGATCGTCGCCATCACGTAGGCCGTCAGCGCGCCCCAGTCGTGCCCCACGATGACCGCGCGCTGCGCGCCGATCGCGTCGAGCAGCGCGAGACCGTCGCGGCCGATCGTCTCGAAGTCATACGGCCGGCCCGGCACGATCGTGTCGGGGTGATAGCCGCGCAGCCAGGGCACGGTCACGCGCCAGCCGTTGCGCACGAGCTCGCCCTGCAGGTCGGCGAAGGAATGCGGCGTGTCCGGGAACCCGTGCACGAGCACGATGTCCGGACCCTCGCCCTCCTGGGAGACGACGAACGGCTGGGTGCCGCCGGCAATCGTGCGGAACTCCACGAGCGGCAGTCTATGCCTCGGCCCTAGTATTCGCCGCCCGAGCCAGGCGCGAGCCGAGGAGGTCTGCCGTGAAGCACTACGCCGTCGCCGAACTCGACGTGACCGATCCGGCGTGGGTGCGCGACTACGTGGCCGACGTGACGCCGATGGTGCAGCGCCGCGGCGGGCGCTACCTGGCACGCTCGGCGCACGTCGAGCGCGTGGAGGGCGAGAAGCCACTGCCGCAGGTGCTGCTGATCATCGAGTGGCCGTCCAAGCAGGCGGCCGACGAGTTCTACGACAGCGACGAGTACCGGCCCTACCGCGAAGCGCGACGCGCGGGCGCGCGCAACGAGTTCGTGCTCGTCTCCGGCGAGGACGTCAACGGCGTCGCCGCGATCGACGGCTAGCGGCGGGCGGCCGCTCAGTCGACGGCAACGAGGCCGCGGCCCGGATCGAGCACGCGCGACTGCGAGACCGTGTGAAACACAGCGTCGTTTGGCTCGGCGAGCATCGGCAGCAGCGCGCGCATGAACGTCGTCGTGTGCGGCTGGCCGAAGTGACTCTGCAGCGCCGCGTCGTCGGCCCATTCCTCGACGATGATGTAGCGGTCGTCCTGCTCGAGGTCGGCATAGAAGCGATAGCCGCGGCACCCGTCGTCCTCGCGCGAGTGCCTGCACATCTCCGCGGCCACGGCGACGAAGCCCTCGCGGTTCTCCGAGGCGATGCGCACACGTCCGGTGACGACGATCATCGCCGCCAGCCTACGCCGTCGGCGCGCATCGCGTCCGCTCGCCGCCGCGTGGCGCTCGCGGCAATAGGCTGTGGCGATCGAGCGCACCGATCTCACGTTCCCGTCGGGCAACGCGCACTGCGCGGCGTGGCTGTACAGGCCGGCCGGCACGCACAGCGCGGGTGCGCCTGCCGGCTGCGTGGTGATGGCGCACGGCTTCTCGCTGACGCGCCACGACGGGCTCCCCACGTACGCCGAGCGGCTGGCCGAGGCGGGCATCGCGGTGCTCGTGTTCGACCACCGCTACCTCGGCGACTCCGGCGGCGAGCCGCGCCAGCGCTTTCGTAAGCGCGACCAGCTGCAGGACTGGCGCTCGGCGGTGTCCTTCGCGCGCACGCTCGACGGCATCGACCCCGAGCGCATCGTGTTGTGGGGCTTCTCCTTCAGCGGCGGCCACGTGGTCGAAACGGCGGCCGGCGACGCGCGCATCGCGGCGGCGCTGGTGCTGTGCCCGATGGTCGACGGGCTGGCGCGCGCGCTGGCCACGCCGCCGGCGCTGTCGGCGTGGCTGACGCCGCGCGCAGTGGCCGACCAGCTCGGGCGCCACAACCTCGTGGCGGTCACCGCGCAGCCGGGTGGGCACGCCGCGATGACGCTGCCCGGCGAGGCCGACGGTTTCGCCGCGAGCGTGCCGGACGGGTCGCCGTGGCGCAACGAGATCTCGCCGGCCGTGTTCCTGACGGTCGCCATGCACCGTCCGCTGGCCAAGGCGCGCGGCCTGCGCGCGCCGCTGTGGGTGGGTCTCGGCGAGCAGGACGTGTCGGTGTCCAAGCGTGCCGTCGAGCGGCTCGCCCTGCGTGCACCCGACAGCGAGCTGCACCGCTATCCGTATGACCACTTCGGCGCGTTCATCGGCGATGGACCCGAGCGTGTCGCCGGCGACCAGCTCGACTTCCTGCGCCGCCGGGGGCTGCTCGCCGCCTGAACGCTGTGCCCAAGCCGCAACAGCTGACGACGCCGCGCCTGCGGCTGCGCCGCTGGCACGAGCAAGACCGCGCGCCGTTCGCGGCGATCAACGCCGACGCGGAGGTGATGCGGCTGTTCCCCGCCGCGCTGACGCCGACCGAGAGCGACGCGCAGATCGCGCGCATGGAGTCTCACTTCGAGCGCCACGGCTTCGGGCTGTGGGCGCTGGAACACGCGTCGTCGAGCGAGCTGCTCGGCCTCACCGGCCTGTGCTTCGTCTCCTTCGATGCCGCCTTCACGCCCGCCGTCGAGGTTGGCTGGCGCCTGCGACGCGAAGCCTGGGGACGCGGGTACGCCAGCGAGGCCGCCCACGCCGCGCTGGATTTCGGCTTCGGGGAGCTCGGCCTCGATGAGGTGGTGTCGTTCACGAGCGTGCACAACCAACGCTCGCGCGCCGTCATGCAGCGCATCGGCATGCAACGCGACCCAGCCGGCGATTTCGCCCATCCGCTCGTCGCGCGCGCAAGCCCGCTGTCGGCGCACGTGCTGTATCGGCTGACCGCGGCCGGCTGGCGCGCGCGCGACGCCTGCTGAAATGCGCGCGTGACCGCGATCGTCTGGTTCCGGCGCGACCTGCGCGTGCACGACCATCCGGCGCTGCGCGCGGCGCTGGAAGGCGGCGAGCGTGTCGTGCCCGTGTTCTGCTTCGACGATCGCCTGCTGCACGGACGCCACGCCTCCGGGCCGCGCACGCAGTTCCTGCTGGAGTGCCTGAGCGACCTCGACGGGTCGTTGCGCGAGCGCAGCAGCGGACTCGTGGTGCGCCACGGGCCACCCGAGCGCGAGCTGGCAAAGCTGGCCCGCGAGCTAAGCGCGAACGCGCTGCATTTCAGCGGCGACATCAGCCCGTTCGCGCGCCGGCGCGGCGAGCACACGCGCGAGGCGCTGGCGGGCGCGGGTGTGGAGCTGCACGCGCACCCTGGACTGAACGTGCTCGACGATGTCGGCTCACCGCGCACGCAGAGCGGCAAGCCGTACACCGTGTTCACGCCGTTTCACCGCTCGTGGGAACAGCAGGAGCGCCGCGCCGTGCTCGGCGCACCACGCTCGCTGCCCGCGCTGCCGAGCGGCCTGGCCAAGGGCCGCATCCCGTCGCTGGACTCGCTCGGCCTGCGCCAGGAGGTCGCCGAACCGCCACCCGGCGGCGAGCGCCACGCGCGACAGCGACTTTCGCGCTTTCTGCTGCGCGACGTCGACAGCTATGGCAGCGGGCGCGACGCCCTCGGCGACGACTCCACGTCTCGCCTGTCGCCGTATCTTCACTTCGGCTGCCTCTCCGTGCGCGAGGTCGAGTCGCGCCTTACGGGCGGCGCCGGGCCGCGGGCGTTTCGCCGCCAGCTGTGCTGGCGCGACTTCCATCACCACGTACTGCTGCACTTCCCGCGAAACGCACGCTCGGAGTTCCAGCAGCGCTATCGCGGCACCGTGCGCTGGAGCCGCGCACGCGGCCGCTTTGCCGCCTGGTGTGAGGGGCAGACGGGCTTTCCGCTGGTCGACGCCGGCATGCGCCAGCTGCTGGGCGAGGGGTGGATGCACAACCGCGCGCGCCTGGTCGCCGGCTCGTTCCTGACGAAGGACCTGGGCATCGACTGGCGCTGGGGCGAGCGTCACTTCATGCGCCTGCTCGTCGACGGCGACGAGGCCAACAACAACGGCAACTGGCAGTGGATCGCCTCCGTCGGCACCGACCCTGCGCCGGTCTTTCGACGCATCTTCAACCCGGCGCGCCAGATGGAGTCCCACGACCCGACCGGCTCCTACGTGCGACGCCATGTGCCCGAGCTGGCGGGCGTTCCCGACGCATACCTGCGCGAACCGTGGACGATGCCCACCGAGGTCCAGAGCGCGGCCGGCTGTGAGATCGGCAAGGACTACCCGCGCCCGATCGTCGACCACGCGCAGGCGCGGCGCGAAGCGCTCGAGCGCTATCGCGTGAGCTGACGGCATTCGCAGAGCCCGTCGTTTTCGCGGTTGCACTCCTGGGTAGACCATTGCCGTGACCGCATATGGCTACACGATGATGTGCGAGCAGTCTCGCGCCGACCAGCTCGTCTCCGACGTGCGCCTGGCCGAGCGGGCGGGCTTCGACTTCTCGGTCATCTCCGACCACTACCAGCCCTGGCTGGCGGCACAGGGGCATTCGCCGTACGCGTGGACCGTGCTCGGCGCAGCAGCGCAGGCGACCGAGCGGATCCCGTTGATGACCTACGTGACCTGTCCGATCCTGCGCTATCACCCTGCCGTCATCGCGCAGAAGGCGGCCACCGTGCAGATCCTCTCCGGCAACCGTTTCCGTCTCGGCCTCGGCGCCGGGGAGAACCTCAACGAGCACGTCGTCGGCAAGCGCTGGCCGTCGGTCGGCGTGCGCCACGAGATGCTCTCCGAGGCGATCGAGGTGATCTCAGCGCTGTTCGACGGGGAGGATCCGGTCAACTTCCGCGGCCGCCATTTCGACGTCGAGTCCGCGCGTCTGTGGGATCTGCCCGACGAGCGCGTGCCGATCGGCGTCGCGGTCTCCGGTCCCGCCTCGTGCCGGCTGGCGGGCACGAAGGCCGACGTGATGGTCGCCGTGGAGCCAAGAGGCGGAGCTCGGCGAGATGTTCGACGCAGCGGGCGGCGAGGGCAAGCCGCGCGTCGGCCAGATCGCCCTCGCCTACGACACCGACCGCGACGCGGCGATCGAGCGCGCGCACGAGCAGTTCCGCTGGTTCGGGCTGGGCTGGAAGGTCAACGCGGACCTGCCCAATCCGGACGGCTTCGAGGGAGCGACGCAGTTCGTCACGCGCGAGCAGGTCGCCGAGCAGCTCGCGTGCGGACCCGACGTGGACGAGCACGTGGCGAAGATCAGGCCGTTCCTGGACGCGGGCTTCACCGAGATCGCGCTCGTACAGATCGGCGCCGACGCGCAAGAGCCGTTCATTGCGTGGGCCGAGCGCGAGCTGCTTCCCGCTTTGCGTTCTCTTTGAACACGCGGTCGCGGGCCGAGGCTGACCGGCCCCCCGGCACGCGCGTGCACCGCGTAGAAGCCACAAAAGGAGCGTATGCTGATTTGCGCAAAGTGCAGGCGGTTGCGATGAGAGAGCGGGAGGAGCTCGAGATGGAGAGTGCAGTCACACAGATGAAGGCCCCGGGGCAGGTGGCCGCAGAGGCGGGCACGGTCGCTGCGGCGTTTCGCATCACCGCCGCGGCACGGGCCGACCAGGTCGCGATCCGCACCAAGGACGACGCCTTCACGATCACCTGGGGAGAGCTGCGCGAGCGCGTCGACGCACTCGCCGGCGGCCTGTCCAAGCTGGGCGTCAAGCGCGGCGAGACCGTCGCGCTGATGCTCTCCAACCGTCCCGAGTTCCACCTCTGCGACCTCGCGGCGATGATGCTCGGCGCGACTCCCTTTTCGATCTACAACACCTACTCGCCCGAGCAGATCAGCTACCTGCTTTCGACGCCGAAACCAAGACGGTCATCTGCGAGCAGCAGTACCTCGCGCAGGTGCTCGAGGCAAAGGCCACCGCGCCCCGCGTCGAGCACGTGATCGTGATCGACGGCGACGCTCCCGAGGGCACGCTCGCGCTATCGGACATCGAGGGCTCCGATCCCGACTTCGACGTCGACGCCGCGGTCGCGCAAACTCAGGGCAGCGACGTGCTCACGCTGATCTACACCTCCGGCACGACCGGCCCGCCCAAGGGCGTGCAGCTGATCCACCGCAACCTGCTCGCCGCTTGCGAAGGCCTGGAGGAGCTGATCGAGTTCCCGCAGGACGGTCGCGTGATCTCCTGGCTTCCCGCCGCGCATGTGGCCGAGCGGAACGCCCATCACTACCTGCCGATCCTCTTCGGCCTGCAGATCACCTGTTGCGACGATCCGCGACAGGTCCTCTCCTACCTCCCCGAAGTGCGTCCGAGCTGGTTCTTCGCCGTGCCGCGCATCTGGGAGAAGCTGAAGGCCGGCCTGGAGACGATGATGGCCGCGCAACCCGACGAGCAGCAGGCGCACATGAAGACCGCGCTCGACGCCGCGCTGCGCAAGGTGCGCCTGGAGCAGAGCGGCCAGCCGGTACCAGCCGAGCTGGCCGAGCAGGTGGCCAAGGCCGACGAGGAGATCTTCGCCGGCCTGCGCGAGATGCTCGGGCTCGACCAGGTCGAGGCGATCAACGTGGGCGCCGCACCGACACCCGTGGAGGTGCTCGAGTTCTTCCACGCGATCGGTCTGCCGCTGGCGGAGCTGTGGGGCATGAGCGAGACCTGCGGCGCGGGCACCGTCAACCCGCGCGACAAGATCAAGATCGGCACGGTCGGGCCTGCGGCGCCGGGCGTGCAGATCAAGCTCGACTCCGACGGCGAGGTGCTGATGAAGTCAGACGTCGTCATGTCGGGCTACCGCAATCTGCCGGAGAAGACCAAGGAGACATTCACCGACGACGGCTGGCTGCGCACCGGCGACATCGGCGAGATCGACGAGGACGGCTATCTGAAGATCGTCGACCGCAAGAAGGAGCTGATCATCAGCGCCGGCGGCAAGAACATGTCGCCGGCGAACATCGAGGCGTCGTTGAAGACCGCCTCGCCGCTGATCGGACAGGCCTGCTGCATCGGCGACGGTCGGCCCTACAACACAGCGCTGATCGTGCTCGACCCCGACTTCGCGCCGGCCTGGGCGCAGGCTCAGGGCATCGAGGACGCCACGCTGGAGGCGCTCGCGCACGACGACCGCGTCCGCGCGGCCGTGCAGGAGGGCATCGACGCGGCCAACCAGAAGCACGCCAAAGTCGAACAGATCAAGAAATTCACGATCGTCGAGGGCGACTGGCTACCCAGCGGCGACGAGCTGACGCCGACGATGAAGCTCAAGCGCAAGCCGATCGCAGAGAAGTACTCCGGCGACATCGCCGCGATGTACAGCTAGCCGACGGGCTGGGACTGCAGGCGCGCGAGCGTCTGGGGATCGTGCGAGCAGAACAGCTCGACTTCGCCGCCCGCGCGCTGGGCGAGCTCGCGCAGGCGTTCTGAGTTCTGCTTGCGCGCGGCGTTGTCGACCGAGTTGACGGCCTGAAACCCCTTAAGCACCGGCGGGCACGACGGCGGCGTGTTCATCTCGTCGCGATGGAAGTACGCGTCGCCGCAGTGCAGCTGCCAGCGGCCTTCGTGCTCGACGGCCACGCCGGTGTGCCCGCGCGTGTGCCCGACGAGCGGCACGAGCAGAATCTGCGCGTCGCTGCCGGGCAGCACGCGCACGCTCTCAAAGCCCATCCAGTCGTCGCCTTCGGCCTCGTGCTCCACCCATTTCGGGCCGTGCGCCCAGTGCACGGCGACATAGCGCTCGCGTTCGCGCAGGCTCGGTGCGAGCGCGGCCCGTAGCTCGCGCGCGAGCACGTGCACCTCGGCGTCGGGGAAGTCCGGCAGCCCTCCGGCGTGGTCGACGTCGAGGTGCGTGGCGATGATGTGGCGCACGTCCTGTGGCTGAAAGCCGAGCGCGCGCACCTGTTCGATCGCCGTCTCGGACTCGCGTGCCTGCGGCGCGAACAGCTTGTCGAAGATCAGTCCCAGCTGGCGCGTGTTGCGCATGTCGTCCAGGCCAAAGCCCGTGTCGATCAGGACGAGTCCCTCGGCGCCCTCGACGAGCAGGCAGTGGCAGATGAGCTTCGCGCGGCCGAGCGGGCTGCCCGTGCCGTTGATCAGCCGCTCGCCGTGCGGGCACATCGTGCCGCAGCTGAGGTGGTGGAGCGCGCGCGGGGCGGTGTTCACGCCGGCAAGCCTATTCCGATCGCGCAAGGCACGAACCCGCCGGCCCAGCGGGCGGCGACGGACGACGGCTTCGGCGGTGGCATACGCTGGCGCGATGGCGCTAGACGATGCCCAGGTCGCCGTGATCGGCGGCGGCGTGGTCGGCTGCGCGGTCGCCCACGCGCTCGCGCGGCGCGGCGTTCGCTGTGTGGTGTTCGAGCGCGAGCGTGGCCTGGC
This sequence comes from uncultured Solirubrobacteraceae bacterium, assembly GCA_963819435.1. Classification (GTDB taxonomy): domain Bacteria; phylum Actinomycetota; class Thermoleophilia; order Solirubrobacterales; family Solirubrobacteraceae; genus Palsa-744. The sequence goes on from CAWFWA010000005.1 coordinate 21,628, forward strand.
GCTCGCTGCGAGCGGGACCAACTCGGGGATCCTTCACACCGGCTTTGACTCCGCTCCCGGGACCCTGGAGACGAGGCTGATCCTGCGCTCGGCCGTCCTGCGCGCGCAACTGCTGGAGGAGCTCTCGGTGGCGGTGTGGAGCTGCGGCGCGCGGCTGGCTCCACGCGACGACCGAGAGGTGGCGGCGGTCGAACGACTGGCCCAGATCGCGCGCAGGAATGGCGTCGAGGTCGAGCGAGGCGGCGAGGGCTCGCTGCTCGTGCCGGCCGAGGCCGTCACGGATCCGGTCGCGTTCGTCCATGCGCTCGCCGCTGCGGCGAGCGCCGGCGGAACGGCGTTCGCGCTGGCGACGCCTGTCGTCGGGCTCGCCCCGGCTGGCAACGACGAGATCTCGCTGCAGCTTCAGAACGGCGGCGCCCAGCGAGTGCGTGCGGTGGTCAACTGCGCCGGGCTGCACGCCGATGACATCGCCGGCCTGGTCGGCGAGCAGCCGGCGAGCATCTATCCGCGCAAGGGCGAGTTCCTCGTGTTCTCGCCGGTGGCGCCGCTGCGCGAGATCCTGCTCCCGGTGCCGAGCGCACTGGGCAAGGGGGTGCTGGTGTTCCCGACGATCGACGGGCTGATCGTCGCCGGGCCGACCGCGCGCGAGCGCGAGGACAAGGATGACTGGTCGGTCGAGGACGACGCCGTCGAGCTGATTCTCGAGCGTGCCCTGAGCAGGTATCCGCAGCTGGCGAGCGCGCGCCACATCGGCTCCTACGCCGGGCTGCGAACGGCCGGCCGCGGGTCGGTGAACTACGCAATCGAGCCATCGCGAGCGCTCCCCGGCCTGATCCATGTCGCGGCGATCCGCTCGACGGGCCTGTCGGCCTCGCTGGCAATCGGCGAGCACGTCGCCGGCATGGTCGCGCGCCATGGCGGGGTCGAGCTCGGACCCGAGCGTAGGCTGGAAGCTGCCCCGAGCGGCGTCGACGGGCCTTGGTGGAAGCGGGCCGCTGACTACCGGCGGTTGCGCACGTGAGCTCGCCGCTGCTGCTGGGCATCGACGAGGGCACGACCGCGGTGAAGGTCGCGCTCTACGACGAGCGGCTGAACACGGTGGCGCACGCGCGCAGGTCGCTGCGGGTGACTCACCCGCAGCCCGGCTGGGTCGAGCAGGACGCCGAGTCGATCGTCGAGGCGGTGATCGACGCGGTCGCCGAAGTGCTCGAGCAGGCCGCGGGACGCGAGGTGCGCGCCGCCGGGCTCGATCATCAGGGTGAGTCGGTGCTCGCGTGGGAGGCCGGGGGCCGCGCGCTGACGCCGGTGCTCGTGTGGCAGGACAAGCGCCAGCAGAAGCTGCTCGAACGCATCGGCGCGCCGGCCGTCGCGCGCTCCGGGCTGCCGCTCGATCCGTACTTCTCGGCCGGCAAGCTCACTTGGCTGCTGGAGAACGATCCGGCGGTGCAGCGGGCGCGCGACGCCGGCACGCTGCGACTGGGCACGATCGACGCATATCTCGGCGACCGCCTCGGCGGGCGTTTCGCCACCGACCTCTCGACGGCCTCACGCATGCAGCTGCTGGCGCTGGGCGGACGCGACTGGGATGAGCAGTTGCTTGCCGTGTTCGGTCTCGACAGGGAGTGGCTGCCGTCGCTGGGTCCCTCGTTCGGTGCGCTCGGCGAGTTGCGCCACGAGCGCTGGCCGGTGGCGCTGGCGCTGACCGCGCAGCTGGTCGACCAGCAGGCGGCGCTGGCGGGCTCCGGCGCGATCGCCCCGGGAGAGCTGAAGGCGACATATGGCACGGGCGTATTCGTGCTCGGCCGAACCAGCGAGCCCGGGCTGCATGGACGCCTGCTGCCGACCGTCGCGTGGGCGACGCCGGACCGGGCCGGTCAGATCGCCGACGTCGCGCACGCGCTCGACGGCGGCGTGTTCGCAGCGGGATCGCTGCTGGACTGGTTGGCCGAGGGCCTGCAGCTTGCGGATGGTGCCTCGGCGCTCGCCGCAGCGGCAGCGGAGGTCGCCGACAGCGCCGGCGTGTTCGTGCTGCCCGCTCTCGCCGGCCTCGGCGCGCCGTGGTGGCGGCCGGACGCGCAGGGCGTGATCGCCGGGCTTCACGGTGGCGTGCGTCCCGCCCACGTGGCACGCGCGGCGCTGCAGGCGATCGCGTGGCGCGTTGCCGACATCGTCGAGGCGATCGGCGAGGTCAGTCCGGTCCACAGCCTTCGCGTCGACGGCGGGCTCACGGCCGACGCGACGCTGCTTCAGCTCCAGGCGGACGCTCTCGGCATGGCGCTCACTGTCGGGCCGGCCGACACGACCGTGCTCGGCGCCGCCCTGCTCGCGGGCGTCGGTGCAGGCCTGTTCACGAGCATCGAGGACGGTGTCGCCCGTCTGCCGCGCGGCCGTGTCGTCGAGCCGCGCGCGAAGGCTGATGAACGCGCAGCCGAGCGCGAGCGCTGGCGCGCATTCGTGCGGGCCGCCGCCGAGTTGTGATGCGGGCCGCGCCCGGCGGCCGTCCGCTTACTGCTCGTCAACGTCGTAGCCGGCGCGGCGCAACGCCTCGCAGACCTGCGCGGTGTGCTCGGCGCCGCGCGTCTCGAGCGTCAGCTCGACACCGTCTCGCGCACGCTCAGAGAGACAGCCTCGCGCACGTGCTCGAGGCTGAGCAGGTTGGCGCGGGCGTCCGCGACGAGGTTCAGCAGCTCGGCCAGTCCGCCCGGCCGGTCGGGCACGCGCGTGAACAGGCGCACGCGGCGCCCCTCGGCCGTTTCGCGGCGCCGCAGCACCGACGCGAGCAGTCCGTTGTCCACATTGCCGCCGGAGACGATCGCCACGGTCGTCCCGTCGATCGGCGTCAGGCGACCGCCGGCGACCGCCGCGACGGCGACCGCACCCGCGCCCTCCGCGACGAGCTTGGCGCGTTCGGCGAGGAACACCATCGCGTCGGCGATCTCGTCCTCGCCGACCGTCTGCAGGCTGCTCGAGCAGCACGCTCAGCAAGGGCAGCGTGATCGCGCCGGGGCGCTTCAGCGCGATCCCGTCGGCGATCGTCGGCGCCCCGCGAGCCGCGCGCTCACCGAGGCGCTCCGGCTCGCCGAGCGCGGCCGCAAACGGCGCATTGGCGCTCGCCTGCACGCCCACCAGCTCCACGTCCGGTCGCGCCTGGCGCAGGGCGATGCCGATTCCGCTGGCCAGCCCCCCGCCGCCGACCGGCACGACGACGCGCGTGAGACCGGGCACGTCCTCGAGCAGCTCCAGGGCGATCGTCCCCTGACCGGCGATCACGTCGAGGTCGTCGAACGGATGGATCAGCGCCGCGCCGCTCTGCTCGGCGCCCGCCGCGGCCAGCTCCAGCGCCTCCTCGACCGATGCGCCGCCCAATCGCACGCGCGCGCCCAGGCGCTCGACCGCCGACACCTTCGACACGGGGGCGTCCTGCGGCATGAAGACCTCGCAGCCGACGCCCGCCAGGCGCGCGGCGTGTGCGACGGCGCGAGCGTGGTTTCCCGCGCTGGCCGCGACGAGCCCGCCCGCCGCGCGCTCGCCCAGCGCGGCTACCTTGGCCAGCGCGCCGCGCAACTTGAAGGAGCCCGAGCCCTGCAACGACTCGGCCTTGAGCAGGACCGCGCCTCCGGCCGCCGAGGCAAGATCGTCGCACGCGATCAGCGGCGTGCGCACGGCGACCGGCGCGATCGCCGCGCGCGCGGCCTGCACGTCGACTTCGGCGGCACGTGCGGCGAACGTCGCCTGCTCGGGGCTGGACATGCGTTGAGGCTAGTGCGCTCGCGGCCTCGCTACAGCGGCGTGGTGTAGGCGCCGCTGAGCCCGCCGTCGACGAGGAACGTCGAGGCGGTCACGAAGCTCGACTCGTCGGAGGCGAGAAACAGCGCGCCGTTGGCGATCTCCTCGGCCCGCGCGAAGCGCCCCATCGGCACGTGCACGAGGCGGCGCGCGGCCTGCTCGGGATCGGAGGCGTACAGCTCCTGCAGCAGCGGTGTGTCGACCGGGCCGGGACACAATGCGTTGACGCGCACGTTGCGCCGCGCGAACTCCACGCCCAGCTCGCGAGAGAGCGCGAGCACGCCTCCCTTGGAGGCCGTGTAGGAGATCTGTGAGGTCGCGGCACCGACGACCGCGACGAACGAGGCCGTGTTGATGACCGACCCGCCACCGCCGTCGAGCAAGTGCGGAATGCCGTGCTTGCAGCAGAGAAAGACGCTGCGCAGGTTGACCTCCTGCACGCGTTCCCACGCCGACAACGGGGTATCCAGCACCGAGCCGTCGTCGCTCGGCGAGATGCCGGCGTTGTTGAACAGCACGTCGATGCGCCCGAACTGCTCGCGCACGCGCGCGTACATCTTCGTCACCTGCTGCTCGTCGGTGACGTCGACCTGCAGCGAAAGCTCGCCGGGCGCCTCACCGGCGAGATCGACGCCGACGACATGCGCGCCCTCGCGCGCGAACGCAGTCGCCGAGGCTTTGCCGATTCCGCCGCGCGCGCCCGTGATGACGCAGACCTTGTCCTCGAGCCTGGAACCGGTCATCTGTCGGTTGCGTAGTAGATGGACTTGACCTCCGTGTAGGCGTCGAGCGCGTGCGGTCCGAGCTCGCGGCCGTAGCCGGACTGCTTGAAGCCGCCGAACGGCGTCGTCACGCGAACGGAGTTGTTGGAGTTGACCGAGATCACGCCGGTTTCGATTGCCCGCGTCATGCGCAGCGCGCGTGCGCCGTCGCGCGTCCACACCGAGCCCGACAGCCCGTAGATGCCTTCGTTGGCCAGGCGCACGGCGTCCGCCTCGTCGGCGAACGGAATCACCGCGGCGATCGGGCCGAACACCTCCTCGCGCGCCACGCGCGCATCGGGGCTCACCGGCGCGAGCACCGTCGGCGCGAACCAGAAGCCCGGCCCGTCCGGTGCGCTGCCGCGGATCGCCACCGGCGAGTCCTCGTCGAGGAACGAGCCGACCGTCTCGCGCTGCTGAGCGGAGATCAGCGGGCCCATCTGTGTGGCCTCGTCCAGCGGATCGCCGACGACGAGGTTGCGCACGGCGTCGCCGAGCAACTCCATGAAGCGCTGCAGCGCCGACTCTTGGACGAGGATGCGCGAGCGAGCGCAGCAGTCCTGGCCGGCGTTGCCGAACACCGCAAGCGGCGCCGCCGCCGCGGCCGCCTCCAGGTCGGCGTCGGCGAACACGACGTTGGCCGACTTGCCGCCCAGCTCGAGCGTCACGCGCTTGATCGTCTGCGCGGCGGCGGCGGCGATCTTGCGACCGACCTCCGTGGAGCCGGTGAAGGCGATCTTCGCCACGTCGGGATGCTCGACCAGGCGCGTGCCGCACACGCTGCCCGGCCCGGCGACGACGTTGACGACGCCCGGCGAGATGCCGGCCTCGAGCGCGATGTCGGCGAAGCGCAGCGCCGTCAGCGGCGTCAGCTCGGCGGGCTTGAGCACCACGGTGTTGCCCGCGGCCAGCGCCGGGGCGAGCTTCCACGAGGCAATCGCCAGCGGGAAGTTCCACGGCACGATCAGCCCGACCACGCCGAGTGGCTCGCGCACCGTCCAGGCCTGGCCGCCCGCGACGGGAATCGTGTCGCCAAGCAGGCGCTCGGGCGCACCGGCGTAGTAGCGGAACGTGTCGACGACCATCGCCATCTCGCCGCGCGCGTCGCCGATCGGCTTGCCGGCGTTGCGCGCCTCCAGGACGGCGAGCTCCTCCAGACGATCCTCGAGCGCGCTCGCCAACTCGCGCAGGCGAGTTGCTCGTGCGCCCGGGGTCAGCGCGCGCCAAGCCGGATAGGCCTCGCGCGCTCGCGCGACCGCCTCGTCCACCTCGCCGATGCCGGCGCGATCGACCTCAGCCAGCACCTCCTCGGTGGCGGGCTCGAGCACGGACAGTCGATCGCTCAGCGCTCAGCCCACCGGGCGTGGGCGGGGCCCCGCGACGAACCGTTGGAAGGCAACGCTCCCTCCTACGGGGACTCGGATATAGCCGGCAGCGCCTGCTCGACGTCGAGCTCGTCGATCGTGCGGACCGGGCCCTTGAACGTGTTTTTCGCCGACACCGCGTACCAGATCGTGACCCCGAGAATGACGGCGATCGTGATCAGTGGTGCGTAGTTGACCGCCGACCAGTTGAACGCGCTTTCCCACGGCACCCCTTCGGGGCTGAACGGCAGCGAGAAGATCACCACGCAGATCGCCACCCACACGAACGCGATCGGATTGATCCATTTGTATTTCTTGCCGAGGGTCCAGCTGCCGGCCTCGAATCTGTCACCCATGCGCCAGCGCAGAAACACCGGGATCGTGTAGGCGATGTACAGGCCGATGACGGAGATCGAGGTTACGGCGAGGAACGCCACCGGCGTGCCGAGGTGGTTCGGGAAGTACGCCGGGATCGTGATGATCAGCGCGAACACGCACACGAAGAACACCGCCCAGGTCGGCGTACGGTTCTGACCCAGGCGGCGCCACAGGTTGTGTCCAGGCACGGCGCCGTCGCGGGAGAACGCGAACGTCATCCGCGAGGCGCTCGTGATGCACGCCATCCCGCAGAAGAGCTGCCCGATGGTTGAGATCAGGATCACGGCCTTCGCCGCCGAGGAGCTGAGCGCGCTCGTGAAGATGGCCAGCGCCGGGAACCCCGCTTTGTAGATTTCGGTTTCGTGGCCCTTCTGGATCGCGAAGGTGATCGCCAGCAGCACTATCCAACCCACGATCGCCGAGTAGAACACCGAGCGCCAGAGGCCCTTCGGCGCGGACTCTTCGGCGCCGTGCGTCTCCTCGGAGACGTGCGCCGAGGCGTCGTAGCCAGTGATCGTGTACATCGTCAGCAGGAAGCCGAGGGGAAGCACGTAGAACCAGAATTTGACGCTCGAGATCGAGCCCCCAGAGAATCCAGATTCGTTGGCCTTGTGGCCGAACACGTAGGACAGGCTCGCGTGGTGTGAGGGCACCGCGATCAGGATGACCACGATCACGGCCACGCCAAGCACGTTCCACCACACCGAGAAGTTGTAGAGAACGGCCACCAGGTGGCTACGGAACACGTTGATCAGCCCGGCTACGATGAGGATGAACACGAACAGGGCGAAGTTGACGTGCGCGCTGTAGTGAACATCTGTCGCCGCCGCGGCCTTCGAGAAGTTGAAGATGAAGTGGACGCTGTAAAGGCCGAGCAGGTTCATCAGGAAGGTGGCCGAGACATACACCACGGAGGCCACCACCGCGACCAGGCCGATCAGGTTGAACCAGCCGGTGAACCAGCCCCACCCGGCGCCACCGAGCCTGAACGCCCAGTAGTAGATGCCGCCGGCCGTCGGGTAGGCTGAGGCGAGCTCGGACATCGAGACGGCGACGAGCAGGATCAGGCCGCAGATCAGCGGCCAGGCGATCGAGATTGCGATCGGGCCACCGTTCTTGAGGGCCTGCCCATAGGTCGTGAAGCAGCCGGCGAGGATGCAGATGATCGAGAACGAGATCGCGAAGTTGGAGAACCCGCTCCAGCCACGCTTCAGCTCCTGTTTGTAGCCAAGCTCTGCGAGGCGCTGCTCGTCGGCGCTCAGTGTCCCGGGTGTGCTCATCGGCTCAGCCCCCTAGAGGAGAAAAGGTTTGATCGTCCGTCCTTCGATCGTGACAATAAGTGCGATCCAGGAGGGAAGTCAAGAGCAACCATCCAAATTGCGAATTCGTCGCTCGGACAGCTGGCCAACGCAGCTGTTGTCCTCTCCGGCTAACGGTGAAACTCGCCATTAGCCGTCGGGCATGAGCCCCGCGAGGACGTGCTCGGTTCCCTGCAGGTGTTCGGTCATCGCCGTCACCGCGCGCAGGGCGTCGCCCTTGCGCACGGCGGCGAGCAGCCGCCGGTGCTGGGAGTTGGACGAGGTGAGCACCTGTGGCGGGTGGGCGATGTAGGCGATCAGGTCGGTCATCGCCCCCTGCACCTCGGTCGTGGCGCGCACCAGGCTCGGCGAGCCGGCGGCTTCGGCGAGCCCGACATGCAGGCGGATGTCGGCCTGACGGTACGCGGCGAAGTCCTCGAGCGAGCTCTCCAGCGTGCTCTCCAGTCGATCGAGCGCGACGAGGTCCTCGGGCCGAGCGCGTTCAGCGGCCAGCACGGCCACGCCGAGCTCGACCGTCAGGCGCCAATCGCAGGTCTCGCGCCAGCGCGCGAGCATCTCCAGCGAGGGCGGATCGGCCGGCGGCTGGGGGTCTGAGACGAACGTTCCTCCACGACGCCCTCGCGTGGCGAACACGTGCCCGCTCTGGGTCAGCGCGGTGAGCGCCTGGCGCAGGGTCGAACGGGCGATCCCCAGGCGCCGGCACAGCTCGCGCTCGGCGGGCAGGCGCGTGCCCGGCGGCAGCAGCCCCAGCTTGATCGCCGTGCCGAGGCGTTCGACGGTCTCCTCGAATGCGGTCTGGGATCGCACCGGGGCGAAGACCGTTTCGGCAGACAGGACAGCCTCGGTCACAAACGCTCGAACCCGCGATAGCGCTCCCAGTCGGTGACCGCGCCGCCGAACGCGGCCAGCTCGACGTCGGCGGCGTTGACGTAGTGGTCGACCACGTCGTCGCCGAGCGCGGCGCGCGCGATCTTGCTGGCGGCGAACAGGTCGCGGGCCTCGCGCAGCGTCGAGGGGATGCGCGGCTTGTCCTGCGCGTCGTAGGCGTTTCCCTCGAAGGCCGGCTCGAGTGCCAGGCCCTGCTCGACGCCGTGCAGTCCCGCTGCGACGATCGCGCTGAGCGCCATGTACGGGTTCAGGTCGGCGCCGCCGGCGCGGTTCTCAAAGCGCAGCGACGGGCCGTGGCCGACGACGCGCAGCGCGCACGTGCGGTTGTCGCGACCCCACGCGACTGCCGTCGGCGCGAACGTCGCGGCGGCAAACCGCTTGTAGGAGTTGATGTTCGGCGCGAGCAGCAGTGTCAGCTCGCGCAGCGCCGCGAGCTGTCCGGCGAGGAAGGACTGAAACAGCGCCGCGTCGCGCTCGAACAGCGGCCCGCGCTCGTCTGCGAGCGAGAAGTGCACGTGACAGGAGTTGCCCTCGCGCTCGTCGTACTTGGCCATGAACGTGATCGACATGCCCTCCAGCGCAGCGATCTCCTTGACGCCGTTCTTGTAGATCGCGTGCTCGTCGGCGGTGCGCAGCGCGTCGGCGTAGCGGAAGTTGACCTCGTGCTGACCGAAGTTGCACTCGCCCTTGGAGTCCTCGCAGAGCATCCCCGCCGCCTCCATGCTGTTGCGTATGCGCCGCATCAGCGGCTCCACGCGCGCGGTCCCGAGCAGCGAGTAGTCGACGTTGTAGAGGTTCGCGGGTTCCAGCTCGCGATAGCCCTTGTGCCACGCCTGCTCGTAGGTATCGCGGAACACGATGAACTCCAGCTCGGTGCCGGCGTTGGCCATCCAGCCGCGCTCGGCCAGCCGCGCGAGCTGGCCACGCAGCACCTGGCGCGGCGAGACGGTCACGTCCGAGCCGTCCTCCCAAGCGACATCGGCCAGGCATACGACAGTGCCCTCCTGCCACGGCACCGGGCGCAGCGTGTCCAGGTCGGGTGAAAGCACGAAGTCGCCGTAGCCCTTCTCCCAGGAGAACAGCTCATAGCCGGAGACCGTCGCCATCTCGACGTCCACGCCGAGCAGGTAGTTGCAGCCCTCCGCGCCGTGCTCGGCAACCTCAGCGAGGAAGTGGCGCGCGGTCAGGCGCTTGCCCTGCAGGCGACCCTGCATGTCGGTGAGGGCGAGCAGCACCGTGTCGATCTCGCCGCGATCGGCCGCCGCGCGCAGCTCCTGCAGGTTCATCGCGTCCGCTCCTCACGAGCCATGCTGATGAAGGTATAGGTTGTGCGCCTTATGGTGCAACACGGGTCGCTTGGCGATGGTCGGCGGGCTTGACGAGATCGTCGCGCGCCTCGGCTCCAAGCTGGCGCCGGCGAGCGGCCGGCCGCGCGAGCTCGGCGGCGGAATCACAAATCGCAACTTCCGCGTCACGTTCGGCGACGCCGACTACGTCGTGCGTCGCCCCGGCAAGGACACCGAGCTGCTCGGCATCGACCGTCGCGCCGAGCGCATGGCCAACGAAGCCGCCGCTGCTCTCGGCATCGCACCGGCCGTCGCCGCGACGCTCGACGACTGCCTGGTGACCAGCTTTGTCAGCTGCCGCTCGCTCACCTCCGCCGAGCTGGCCGACGAGGTGGTGCAGCTCGCGCGCGACCTGCATGCCTTCCACGATTGCGGCGTGCAGCTGCCCACCCGCTTCGATGTGCCCGAGCTGCTCGAGGCCTACGCGGCGATCGTCCGCTCGCGCGGCGCGGCGCTGCCGAGCGAGTACGCAGAGACGATGCGCGTGGCGGCGAACATCTGCGCCGCGCTTTCGGCCGAGCGCCCGCAGCCATGCCACAACGATCTGCTCGCCGGCAACGTGATCCGCTCACTGGACGATGGGCGCCTGATGCTCGTCGACTGGGAGTACGCGGGCATGGGCGACGCGCGCTTTGACCTCGGCAACCTGTCGGTCAACAACGACTTCGACGAGGGGGTCGACGAGCGCCTGCTGAGCGCCTACCACGGCGCCGCGCCGACCGACCCGCAGCGGGCGGCGCTGGCACTGATGCGCGTGCTGTCCGATGCGCGCGAGGCGGCCTGGGCCGTCGTGCAGGGCGAGCTGTCGGAGCTTGACTTCGACTTTGCCGGCTACGCGCGCGAGCACTTCGAGCGCCTGCGCGCCGCGGCCACGCAGCCGCTGTTCGACGAATGGCTCGACAGCGTGGCGGCCGCGTGATGGTCCGCCCGCGCGAGCTCCCCGCTCGTGCCCGGGTGGTGATCGTCGGTGGCGGCGTCGGCGGCGCGTCGATCGCCCATCACCTGGCCAAGCTCGGCGAGCGCGATGTCGTGCTGCTCGAGCGCAGCGAGCTGACGAGTGGCTCGACCTTCCATTCGGCGGGGCTGGTCGGCCAGCTTCGCTCGAGCGTCTCACTGACGCGCATGATGATGGACTCGGTTGAGCTCTACCGCACGCTGGACTGTGGCTGGGTGCAGTGCGGCGGCATTCGCCTGGCGTGCACGCCCGAGCGCGAGCAGGAGGTGCTGCGCCAGGTCGCGTGGGCAAAGACCTTCGGCCTGCCGCTGGAGCTGATCTCCGCAGAGCAGGCGCACGAGCTGTTCCCCCTGATGAGCACCGACGGTGTCCGCTGCGCCTCCTACCTACCCAGCGACGGCTACCTCGACCCCTCGCTGCTGACGACCGCGCTCGTCGACGGCGCGCGCGAGGGCGGCTGTCGTGTGTTCACGCACACGCGCGTCACCGGCATCGACGTGGACGGCGGCGCCGTGCGCGGCGTGCAGACCGAGTGGGGGCCGATCGAGGCGGAGGTCGTCGTCGACGCGGGCGGCATGTTCGCCGCGGAGATCGCGCGCATGGCGGGCGTGCGCGTGCCGATCGTTCCCTTCGCGCACGAGTACCTGGTCACGCAGCCGTTTCGCGAGCGCACGCCCGGCGAGCACCTGCCGACGCTGCGCGATCCCGACCTGCTGATCTACTTCCGCGAGGAGGGCGGCGGCCTGGTGATGGGCGGCTACGAGCGCGAGTCGGCGCCGTGGGCGCTGGACGAGCATCAGCGCGACGCGATCCCCGCCGACTTCAACGGCCGCCTGCTGGAGGAGGACTGGCCGCGCTTCGAACAGATCGCCAAGAACTCTTCACGTCGAGTGCCGGCGATGGACGACATCACCGTCACGCGCCTGATCAACGGCCCGGAGGCGTTCACCCCCGACAACGAGTTCTGCCTCGGCGAGAGCGAGGTGCGGGGCTTCTTCGTCGCGGCCGGCTTCTGCGCACACGGGCTCGCCGGCGCCGGCGGCATCGGTCGCGTGATGGCGCGGTGGATCCTCGACGGCGAGCCCGCGGTGGACGTGTGGGAGATGGACATTCGCCGCTTCGGTCCGCATTTCCGCTCGCCGGGCTACACGCTCAAGCGCGCCAAGGAGGTGTATGAGACCTACTACGACATCCGCTACCCCGGCCATGAGCGCCAGGCGGGCCGGCCGCTGCGCACCTCCAGCGCTTATCCGTGGCACTCCGAGCACGACGCCGCGTTCGGCGAGAAGTCCGGCTGGGAGCGCGTCAACTGGTACGAGTCAAATGCGCCCGCGGGCGACGAGTCGCTGCGCCCGCGCGGCTGGGCGGGCAAGCACTGGTCTCCGGCGATCGGCGCCGAGCACCTCGCCACGCGCGAGCGCGCGGGGCTGTTCGACGAGTCCTCCTTCGCCAAGCTGGAGATCGCCGGGCCGGGTGCCGCGGCTTTCTTGGAATCGCTGTGCGACAACCGCGTGGCGCGCGCGGTCGGCACGATCGTGTACACGCAGATGCTCAACTCGCGCGGCGGCATCGAGTGCGACTTCACGGTGACGCGCGTGCAGGAGGAGCTGTTCTCGATCGTCACCGGCACGGCGTTCGGCAACCACGACCTCAGCTGGATCCGCCGCCACGCTCCGCGCGACGGCAGCGTGCGCTGCACCGACGTGACCGCGCGCTGGGCGTGCTTTGCGCTGTGGGGCCCGCGCGCCCGAGACATCCTTGGCCCGCAGTGCGACGACCCACTGGACTTCTCCTACATGCGCATGCGCGAGCTGACCGTCGGCGACGTGCCGGTGCGCGCGCTGCGCGTGACGTTCGTCGGCGAGCTCGGCTGGGAGCTGTACTGCCCGACCGAGTACGGCGCGGGTCTGTGGCGGACGCTCTGGCAGGGAGGGCGCGAGCACGGTCTCATCGCCGGCGGCTATCGCGCGATCGACTCGCTGCGCCTGGAGAAGGGCTACCGCGTGTGGGCCGCCGACATCACGCCCGATGAGAACCCCCACGAGGCCGGTCTGGGATTCTGCGTCGCGCGCGACAAGCCGTTCATCGGCTCCGGCGCGCTGGCCAGGGCCCGCGGCGAGGTAACGGACGCCGACAGGCGCCTGCGCTGCCTGGCGCTTTCAGATCCGCGGTCGGTCGCGCTGGGCAACGAGCCCGTGCGCGTCGACGGCGAGGTCGTCGGGCGGGTGACCAGCGGCGGCTACGGCTACACCGTGGAGCGCTCGATCGCCTATGCCTACGTGCCCGCGCAACTCGACGTCGGCACGTCCGTGGAGGTGGACATCTTCGGCGAGTGGGTCGGCGGTGAGATCTCAGGCGAGCCGCTGTTCGATCCCAAGAGCGAGCGCGTGCGAGGCTAGGCGCATGATCGCCTTCGTGACCGCCGGCGGCGGTTTTCTGCTCGCGGTGTTGTGGTTCGACCTGATGTTCGATGTGCAGGTGCTCGGCCATCCCGAGGACGACCTGCCCGAGGATGTGCTGGCGTCGATCGCCGCGTACTACGCCCGCGTGACGACCGCGGCGCGGCCGATGAATCGCTTGATCGCGACGGTCATGCTGGCGACGATCGCCGCCGTCGTGGCGCAGCTCGCAAACGAAGACCTCGCGACGGCCGCGGCCGGGGTCTCGCTCGCGCTCGCCGTCGCGCCGGTGGCGCTCGTCGCGGCGCGCACGGTGCCCCAGGCCGTGCGCCTCGGCACGCGGCGCGACCCACCGGCGCAGCAGAGCGCGCTGGCGCGCTCGGTGTTGCGTGAGCACGTCTTCTGCTTCGCGTCGATCGCCGCACTGATCGCGCTGCAGCTGTCCTACTCCTGAGCTCGGGCCCTTCATGGACCTCGGCGCGCGGCCTCTCGATCCGGATCTCGCTGAGCACGTCGACGATCGCCGTCGCCCTCACCCCTTCGCCGGAAGCGAACGGGCGAACGCGACGCAGCGCCGCACCCAGGAGTCGAGTGCTCGCTTCGTGCGCACGCCCTCCGCATCGACGCGCAGCCACCCCTTCATCTCGCGCCCGCGCATCACCATCGCGCTGACATGAGGGCTGGACAACAGCGGCTCGCCCTGTTCGGGGCCGATGCGCGCGAGCAGGCCGCCCTGGCCGGAGGCGGCTACTGCCATGTTGCCGCCGAGCAGGAACGCGAGGCCGCCGAACATCGACATCTCGGTGACGCCCTCCTCGTCCGCGAGCAGCTCGCGGATGCGGTTGGCTAGTTCCTCGTCGTAGGCCATCGCGTTCCCGAGCCGGCGTACCCGCTACAGCGAGACCTCGATCGTCTCGTACACGTCAACGCTGCCGCCGCCGTCAAACACGGGACAGCCCTCGGCCAGCGCGCTCGCGGCGTCGAGGCTGTCCGCCTTGACCACCGTGTAACCGGTCAGCTGCGAGGCGACCTCGCCGCCGGCACCGCCCGCGCCGACCGAGGTCGAGCCCGCGAACGGGTTGCCCGGGTCGACGATCGCCGGTCCGAGCTTGCCGAACCACGCGCCCCACGCCTGCATAGCCGCCTGGCGCTGCTCGTCGGTGTCGGCCATCATGCCGCCCCGATACGCAAAGAGATAATTACCCATTCTCACTGTCCTCCTGTTGTCTGTATTTATATTGAAACGATTTAATAGATGGAACTAATCGGACTCGAGCACACGACGCGCGAGGTTGTCGAGGCACGCCTTCCATCCTTCTCCGTGGCCTTCGCGCGACTGCTGCGAAGCCAGACCGCTGTGTTCGAGCACCACCGTCGTGCGCTCGCCGTCGCCCTGGAAGTCGATCGCGACCAGGCTGACGTGGCCTGGGTGCCGCCCGCCCTCGCCCTGCCAGCACCACGTGAAGACGAGCCGCCGGGGACGGCTGACCTCGCGGTACTCGCCGCCGACCACGTGCAGCTCGCCGTCGTCGCCCAGCATGCGCAATGTGTAACGGCCGCCGACGCGCAGGTCGACATCGCAGCCGGGCGAGGTCCACGTCGGCGCCGCAGCCCACCAGCGCTCGAGCACGACCGGATTGGTCCACGCGTCGAACACCTCCTCGGGCGTCGCCGCAAACGTGCGTTCCATGCGAAACGCGGCAACCTCGCTCGTGCTCACGGGCGAGCCCCGGCGCGACCTTCGGCGATGAACTGCTCGACCACGTCGAACTTGCGCTGCCACATCTTCTGCAGCTGCCCGATCCAGTCGGCGGCATCGTCGAAGGGCTGCTCGGCCAGATGCAGGCGGTGCGTGCGCCCGTCGATCACGCGCACGATCGCGCCGGCCTCCTCGAGCACACGCAGGTGGCGGCTGATCGCCGGCTTGGACACGGCGAAGTCGCGAGTCGCCTCGCCCACCGTCATGCCGCCGGCGTCTTCGTCGCGCGCGGCGAGGCGTTCGACGATGCCCCGGCGGATCGGATGAGCGCAGGCCGCGAAGGCGCGATCCAGCGTTGTTTGATTAGCCATTTGGTTAACTATAGTGGATGGCCCTTCCGGATGGCAGCATGAGGCGGGCGCTGGCGTGCGGCGCCTCGATCTGCGCGCTCGCGCTCTGTGTCGCTCCCCTCGCGGCGAACGGCGCGGATGTCGTAGCCGGCAGAGAGGTCGTCATCGGCCGCTCCGTACAGGGTCGACAGATCGTCGCGCGGGTGCTCGGCCCGGCCTCGGCCGCACGCAGGATCCTGCTCGTCGGCTGCATCCACGGCAACGAGTGCGCCGGCGGCGCGATCCTCTCGGCGCTCGCACGCGAAGCCGTCGCACCCGGCGTGCAGCTGTGGCTCGTGCCGAGCTTCAACCCCGACGGTGCCGCGGCCGGCACGCGCCAGAACGCGCGCGGGGTCGACCTGAATCGCAACTTCCCCTACCGCTGGCACGCGGGCGGCGGGCCCGTGTACTACGCCGGCGCGCACCCGCTGTCAGAGCCCGAGACGCGGGCTGCGGTGCGCCTGATCGCCCGCATCAAGCCGGCCGTTACGGTCTGGTATCACCAGCACGAGGATCTCGTCGACATGGCCGGCGGCGACCGCGGCGTCGCGCGGCGCTACGCCGAGCTGTCGGGCCTGCGCGCCACCTGCCTGCCGTTCCTGCCCGGCACGGCGACGTCGTGGTCGAACCACCGCTTCCCCGCGACGACGTCGTTCGTGGTCGAGCTTCCCTCCGGCCCGGTGGCCCGCCGCGCCCTCGCTCGGCATCTTCGTGCGCTGCACGCGCTGGAGCGGGGCGGGCGCAGCGGCTCGCGCACCAGCTGCGCGCCGTAGGAAGGGCGGCGGCGCGCCGGGGTCAACCTCCGCCGAGCACGTAGCGCTCGATCGCCAGCGCGAAGCCCTCCTGCTCATTGGATGCCGTGACCTCGTCGGCGGCTTTTTGGACATCGTCGCCGGCGTTGCCCATCGCGATGCTCAGCCCCGCGTCCTTGAACATCAACGTGTCATTGGGCTGGTCACCGAGCGTCGCGATCCGCTCAAGTGGCACGTCGTACTCGCGCGAGAAGTGGTGCAGCACGGCGCCCTTGTTGGCCTGGGGATGGGTCACATCCAGGTAGTAGGGCTGCGAGCGCGCGGCCGAGACGTGCTCGCCGAACTTCGCGCGCGCGTCGGACTCGGCCTTGGCGACACGACCGAGGTCGTCGCTCACGCCGACGATCTTCGCGATGCCGTCGACGATTCCGTCGAGGCTGTCGACGACGGTCGGCGCGAAGCGCACGGTGTCGGCCTCTTTGGCGACGTGCGCGACGTGCGGGTCGCGCAGCAGCCATTCGGCGCCGCGGTACAGCCACACGTCGAGCTCGTGTTCGCCGATCAGCTCGACGATCGCCTCGACGAGTCCCGCGTCGATCGAGCGTTCCTCGATCACCGTCATGTCCGGCCGCGCATACAGGCCGCCGTTGAACGCAGCCAGCGGCAGCGACAGCTCCAGCGGCTCGACGAGCATCTGCATCCCGCGCGGCGGACGCCCGCTCGTCACCGCGAACTTCACGCCCGCGCGCTTGAGCGCGCGCACCGACGCGATCGCCCGCTCGGTCAGCTCCTTGTCGTCGGTCACCAGCGTGCCGTCGACGTCGGCGAGCACGAGCTCGATCTTCATACGAAGCGCTTGACAAACTCCAGCGCCTTGTCGGCGACCTCGCGCCAGCCGCTGTCGATCGTCAGTCCGTGGCCGCGATTGGCGATCTCGGCGAACTCCGTCACGCCCTCGTTGCGCTTCTGCTTCTTGAACGACGCCCTGGCGATCGCCAGCGGCACCGTGTTGTCCTTCTCGCCGTTGATGATCAGCAGCGGCCCGCGGTCGGGGTTCTTGGAGTTGACCTTCGCCTCCGTCCACGGGTTGAGGTTTGCCGTGGCCGCCTGGAACAGCGGCAGGCCGGCGGCCGGCACGGCGAACGTCGTGTACAGCTCCTTGGCCTCTTCCTCGCCGACCGCATTTGCGAAGCCGAAGCGGAACTGCTCGTAGGTGAGCGGTACCGCGCGATTGCGGTTGGCCGGGTTGCCGAGCACCGGGCTCGCCGACTTCAGCGCCGAGATCGGCAGCGGCAGCACGCCGCGAAACGGCGCCGGGTCGATCGCCACCGATACCGCCGACAGTCCACGCCCCGCCACGATCTGCGTGAGCAGACCGCCGAAGGAATGCCCGACGACCGCCGGCTTGCGCTTCAGCTGGCCGATCACCTCGCCGAAGTGGTCGGCCACCTGGCCGACCGACTTGTGCGCGAACACCTCGGGTTTGGCGTTTGCCTGCTCGACCGTCTGCGGGTCGTCGGGCCAGCCCGGCGTCAGCGGCGCGTAGCCGGCCTGCTCGAACACCGCCGCCCAGCGATCCCAGCTGCTCGGCAGCAGCCACAGTCCGTGGATGAACACGACCGGCTCACGGTCGGTTGCGTTGGCCTGGTCGATCTGCTCTTGCTCGTATTTGGAGATGGTCGCCATGTCCGTCCTTCGTTCGTTGTCACCCCGCTTGCCGCCCGTCAAAGACGACCCGACCCCAATCAAAGCACGCTGCGTTATCGTGGCCGCCATCGTCGCTCGCGGCGTCACTTGCACAGCACTTCACGTCAGGGGGACACGATGTTCGCGCAACGCAAGACGCACCGCCCAGCACGGACATCGCGCGCCCGCAGCGCGATCGCCGCGACGATCTGCGGCGCGCTGCTGTTGGGCGTCAGTGCCTCCGGCGCGGGAGCCTTCAGCGCCGGCTCGGCGGCCAAGACGCTGTCGCTGACGTGCAAGGGGGGCAGCAGCTCGTGCGCCGCTGTCGTCAGCCTGGCCGGCGGCGCGAGCAACGAGCGACTGCGCATCGCGCTGTCGGACACCAACCTCAAGCTCGTCGGCGTGAGCGCCCAGCCGGCGTTCGTGCACGGCGCCTACCAGCTGTCGCCGGGCACCTACTCGCTCGGCGGCTCGCTGTACAGCGCGACGCTGAACGCCGTGCAGTCGATCCCCAAGGGCGCCACGTTGACACTGCGTTTCGCCGTGCCCGCACAGGCGCGCGCTTGTGGCAGCGTCAGCAAGGGCATCACACATCTGGCGATCGCCAAGCTCGGCTCCAAGCAGGGCAAGGGCGACTTCAGCTGCCAGCAGGCAAACGCCGTCTCCAACACGTGGCTGCTGCGCTTCAACGCACACGAGTCCGTCGGCTCGTTCTCGGTCAACGAAGCCCGCTACACGTGTAGGCTCGTGCCCACGCTGCCGCAGAACCAGCAGTGCGACGGCGCCGGCACGCGCATCAAGTTCGCCGCTCCGACCGGAACCTGAGCACCAGCGGCGAGCCGGACATCGTGATCTACCCGGACTCGGGCAAGATCAGCGCCGCCGAGCGCACGCCCGACGGGAGCGGCCTGCGCCTGCTGTTTCGCGAGGGCGACGCCGTCGGCTACTGGGAGGGCGAGCGTCCGCCCGAGGCGGGCTGAGCGCGAGCAGACGCCCGGCGGCTCACGACCGCTCGCCGATCGTCACGCGCCCGAGCCCGATCACCTCGATCTCCTGCTGGGGCGCGCACAGCGCGATCTCCTGCGCCTCGTCGCGCAGCGTGCGCCGCAGCAACACGAAGGCGATGCCTCCGAGCACGGCCGGCACCCACAGCGCAATCGCACGGTAGGCGAGCACCGCCCCGGTCGCAGACGCCAGCGACACGTTGTACAGCGCGAGCGTGCCGACGAGGCCCGCGTCGACGCCGCCGATGCCTCCGGGGATCGGGATCAGCCCGCCGAGCTCGCCGATCAGGTACGCCATCCATAGGATCGCCAGCGGCGGCGTGGGACCGAGCGCGTGGAACGTCGCCCACACGATCATCACGTCGAACACCAGGTAGGCGATCAGGCCGCCTATCAGCACGAGGTTGCCCTCGCGCAACAGCGCCACGGCCCCCTGCACGCCCTCGCCGAGTGCGGTCAGGCCTTTCATCAGCAGCTGCTGGCGCCGCGACAGCTCGTGCCCGCCGCGGCGCTCCAGCCTGCGTCCCCAGCGTCGCGCGATGCGCCCGGCCTGCAGCGCGAGCACGACGGCGCCCGCGGCGATGGCCGCCGGCAGAGCGGTCAGCAGCAGGTTGCTCTCGCCACCGACCACGCCGGTCGCCAGCAGCAGTCCAATGACGATCACGCCGAGCACGTTTGGCACGCTCGTTAGCAAGAAGAAGGCGACAGTGCGTCGCGCGATGTCCTCGGCGGGCATGCCGCCGCGTTTGAGCGCCCACGCGCCGAGCGCCAGGCCTCCGGCACCGCCGGTCGGGAACAGCGCATTGGCGCCGAGCTCGGACATGCCCACCTGAGCGCTCACGCGCCAGGACATGCGCCGGCAGAAGACCATCCGAAAGACGGCCACGTATCCGAGGCCGGAAAGCACCTTCAGCCCGACGCCGACGAGCAGCCACGCGACGTCGGCGTGCTCCAGACGCTTGCGCAGTTCGCCGAGACCCGGCAGCAGCACGACCACTGCGACGACCACCGCGACCAACCCGATCACGAACAGCAGGCGCGAGCGGACCTTGTGTGCGCTGAACTCCTGCGGCCCGCCGAGATCCTCGCGTGCCACGCGCGGCCGATCGTGAACGTGCGACGCCATCGGCCCATTGTGGCCGCTCGCCGATCCCTTGCCGGACTTTTGCGATGGTGAGCCGCCGGCGACGGCCGCACCGCCGCCTGCTGGACAGACCTAAGCTGAGCTGGGCGCGCCGTCCAGTGCGCGCAGCTGCGCCATCGGCGGGCGCTCGTCGACGGTCACATGTCGCGACTCCATCGCCGGCTGCCCGTCGACCGGGGGCAGCGAGATCGAACCGCACGCGTTGCTGTCGGCGAACTCCGGGCCGAGGAACCTCGTCTGCGCGGCGACGAGCACCGCGTAGGCCATCGCCGAGAGATCGCGCAGCGATTGATGGCGGTTCTGGCGCACGCCGAGATCGACCTGCGCGAGTCCGTCCAAGCCGGCGATGCGCCAGGCGTCGATCAACATCGCGATCTCTACGCCATAGCCGGCGCTGAAGGGGATCTGCCACAGCAGCTCGCGCCGCGCCGCCATCTCGCCGGCGAGCGGCTGATCGAACACCGACAGCTCCGGCGCGTGCAGGTTCAGCAGCGGGCGCGCCATGAGCTCGGTCACGCGCCCGCCGCCGTGCGGCGCGAGCGCACCCTGGGAGCGAAACGGGCGCCGGAAGCAGCCCTTGACGAGCTGCACCTGGGGCTCGCAGATCAGCGGGCCGAGCAGCCCGGTGAGAAAGTGCTCGCCGAACTCTTCGGTGTCGGTGTCGGCATAGGCGACGATGTCGCTGTCGAGCTCGCCGAGCGCGCGCCACATCGCGTCGCCCTTGCCGCGCGCGGGACCGAGCTCGGCGCACAGCTCGTCCTCCTGCACGACCGTCACCCCCTCACGCTCGGCGACAGCCGCGCTGCCGTCGCGCGAGCGCGAGTCGACGACGAGCAGCTCGTCGAGCAGCCCCGCGTCGCGCAGTCGCGCGGCGTGCGCGGCGATAGGCCCGAGCGTCGTCGCAACCTCGCGCGCCGGCAGCACCAGCGCGATCGTCGCGTTCTTCGCGTCGAGCAGCCGCTGCAACGGGAACTGCGCCGCCGTGTAGGAGCGCCGTGCGCGCCAGTCTGAACGCACGAGATCCTGCGCGAGACCGCGCGGGGCGCGGCCGTCGGTGCGTGCTGAGGTGCGCACGCGCACGCGACGGCTGCGATGAATCGCCACGCCACGCGCGCGCAGCTCGTGCTCGAGCGCCTCGTCCTCGAGCGCCGCGCGCACGGGAAGCCCGCCGCAGCGGCGATATGTCTCCGCGGTGAGCGACAGCGAGGCGCCGCTGAAGTGGTGATGCTCGGCGGCGCCGCCGGGCCGGTCCCCGCCGCCGCGCGAGCGATCGCGCGCGTCCAGCGCGAGCACCGTGCGCAGGCGCTCGGCCGCGCGGCTGTCGCGCTCGCTGAGCGCCCTGGCGTCGAGCGCGAGCGCGCCGTCCGCCTGCAGCTCGACATGTCCGCCGATCGCGTGCGCTCCGAGCCGCGCAAGCTCGAGCTGACATGCGAGCCAGTCCTCAGCCACGACGCTGTCGGCGTCGGTGCTGGCGATCAGCCCACCGGGGCAGCCCACGCGCAGCAGCCGCTCGCAGGCGAGATCCATGCCGCAGCGGCGTGCCTGCCCAACACCGCGTGAATGCTCATTGACGACGGTGTGAAGGCGCAGCGAGGGCTCAGCCGCCGCGACCTCGCGCAGCCGTGCAAGCGTGTCGTCGCGACAGCCATCGAGCACGACGATCGCCTCGTAGCGCTCGCGCGATACACCGCGCTGAGCGGCCAGCGCGCGCAGGCAGTCGGCGATGCGCTCGCCCTCGTCTCGCGCCGGAACGACGACGACCGCCCGCAGCGAGGCCTCCGGCTCGGGCAGCTCGGCGGCGAGCGCCGTGACGCAGGCCGCGCCGGCGTCGAGACCGGCCGGGGCGTCGTGCCAATCGGTGGCGCTCATGCGATCGGTCTTCCCAGACGCACGAGCTCGCGCCCCCGGTCATAGTCGTCGTCGCGCTCGTGCGTGAGCACGCCGACGGCCACGCCGTCGCGCTCGTACCACACCGTGAACGCACCGCCGGGATGGGAGATCAGGGTGCTGCGGTCATGGCCGTCGCCCCACGCGGCGTACTTGATCGTGTGCGTGGCGATCGTCGACCAGAAGCCGGGCACGTCGTCCCACTGCACGTCGCGACCCGCGAGCGTCTGCCCGGCGAGCGCGCCCTGCGCCAGGGCGTCGCCCCAGTGTTCGACGCGCAGGTGACGCGCGGCGCTGACGTTGTACGCGTGTGCGACGTCGCCGGCCGCGAGCACCGCGTGCGCGATGCGCGTCGCGCGCATCGCCTCGTCGACGACGACCGCGCCGTCGCTCATGCGCAGGCCGGCGGCCGCGGCGATCTCGCCGCGCGGGCGCGCGCCCATTCCCAGCACGACCGTCTGGCCCTGCACGCGCGTGCCGTCGGCAAGCTCGACGACGCGTCCATCGTGCACGCTGCGCACGTCCGCTCCGCCGATCAGCTCAACGCCGAGCTCTGCCAGCCATCCGGCGATGCGGGCGGCCGCATCCTCGCCCAGACGATGCTCGAGCGGCAGCGGTTCCTGGCCGATCAGCGTGACGGCTCGGCCGCGCATCGCCAGCGAGCCGGCGAGCTCGCAGCCGATGAAGCCGGTGCCGATCACAACGACGCGGCCTCCGCCGCTCGCGCGCTCGCGCAGCGCGAGGCTGTCGTCGAGGTTGCGCAGCGCCAGCACCTCCGGATGGCTCATGCCAGGCAACTGCGGGCGCACCGGCTCAGAGCCTGTCGCGAGCACGATCGCGTCGGCCCGCACACGCTCGCCGCCGGCCAGCAGCACGCTGCCGCCGAGCGGGTCGATCGCCGTCACGCGCTCGCCGCGGCGCAACGTCACTTCGTTGTCGTCGAACCAGCCGGGCGACTCGATCGGCAGCTCGCCGCGGTCGAGCTCGCCGCGCAGGAACTGCTTCGTCAGTGGCGGACGGCGATAGGGCACGTGCGGCTCGTGGCCGATCATCATCACGTGCGCCTCGCCGCCGTGCTCGCGATAGGCGCGCGCGGTCGCAAGCGCCGCCGGTCCGGCTCCGATGATCGCCACGCGCTCAACCGCCATCGCCGTCGAAGCGGTCCAGCCGGTAGCCGTCGCGGCGCGCGTCGAGCTTGTGCCAGCGCGCGAGCCGCTCGAGCAGCAGGTCGTGGGCGTCGTCGCCGCGCATCGGCTCTTCGCGGCCCTGCCCGCGCCAGCTGACCACCAGCACGCTTGCGCCGGCGTGCAGCTGCGCGGACAGCCAGTCGACCGCTCGGGCGAACGCGTGCGCGTCGAGGTAGTAGAGGACCTCCGAGCAGAGGATCAGGTCCCATTCGCCGCCGGGGACCTGCTCGGGGAAGCCGGCCTGGGCGAGCTGCACGTTGTCGAGGCCGGCCACGCGCTCGCGCGCCAACTCGAGCGCGCGCGCGGAGAAGTCGATCGCCACGAGCTCGCGACAGCGCGCCGCGAGCATCGCCGTGAACACACCGATCGAGCAGCCGACCTCGAGCACCCGTCCGAGCGCGCGCGGCGGCAGTGCCGCGATCGTGTCGGCGTACTTGTCGCGCTCGTAGGCGCTCGTCGTGTAGCCCCACGGGTCCGCGCTCGCGCGGTACAGCTCGTCGAATCGCTCGCGCGGCACGCGAGTGCCCGCTGCCACCTCGGCGCTCACCTCGGCCCGTCCGCGAGCGTTCGCGCGCCGATCTCGACGAGCTTGGGGTCGAGACGGTGCTGCAGGAGGAACAGGTCGAGGTCGCGCCGTGCGCGGTCGAGCGAGCCGCCGCCGACGAGCGCGCGCGAGCCGCAAACGCGAGCGGCCTCGCCGGCGATCGTGCGCGCGGAGTCGGCGATCGCCAGGCGGCATTCGCCCGACACCGCGCCCGTCGCGCCGGATGCGCCGTCGTGCGCGTCGCCGGTGCCGGGCCGAGATACGGCGCGCTGCAGCTCGGCAACGGCGAACGTCAGCCAGCGGTCGATCGTGGACTGCGCCAGGCGCATGCGCCCGAGCGCGTGCAGGCGCAGGTCGTCGGCCGGGCGCCCGGTGAGCGCGTGCAGGGTCTCGCGCACGATCAGGTCGGCGATGCCCGCCCACGTGGCCGATGTGCGCACGGCGTCGCGCGCGAACCACGGTTCGCACATGATCTCGTCGGCGCCGCCGAGCAGCGCGAGCACGGGCGCGTCCTCGAACAGCACGCGGTGGCTCTCGGAGGCGCGCAGGCCGGACGCGCGATACCAGCTGCGATCGAGCGTCGTGCCGCGCGTGACGTCGACGTAGGCGATGCGTCGCTCGCCGCGGTCGTCGCGCGCGATCACCAGCGCGCGCTGTACGCCGCCGGCGCCAGAGCAGAACGTCTTCACCCCGCGCAGCACGAGCGCGCCGCCGCTCACGCGCTCGATGCGCGCCGGCTCGCCCTCGCCGGGTGCGGGGTCGGCGCCCCACACGCCGAGCAGCAGCGCGCCGTCGGCGATCTGCGCGAGCTCGCGCGAGCGCAGCTCGTCGTCGCCCGCCAGCAGCGCGAGGCGCTCGACGCCGTTGAAGTGCCCGTCGAGGATGCGCGCCGCCGATGCGTCGGCGCCGGCCACGCGCCGGACGATCGTGGCCTCGCCAACCAGGTCGCAGCGCGAGCGATCGGCGGCAAGCTGGGGGACGCCGGCGGCGCGCAGGCTCGCGAAATCCTCGGCCGGGAAGCGCGGCTCGGCGTCGAGCTCGCCGGCGCGCTGCGCGATCTGCTCGAGCGCCAGCGCGAAGCGCCGGCGCATCCGCGTCGAAGCTGACGCGATCGGCGGAGCCGGTCGCGCTCACGAGGCCACCGCCGGCACCGCCCGCGCATGCTCCGCACGCTCGGCGTCGCGCGCGACCGGCTCGATGCGCAGTCCGCTCGCGCGCGCCGCGATGACGAGCGGCTCGATCAGCTCCACGGTGCCGTGGCAGCCGGCGCGCAGTGCGCCGGGGCCGAGCGCATCGTGCATCAACACGACGGCGCCGGGCCTCAGCTGCGAACGGGCGCGCGCGAACATCGCGCTCGCGAGATCGCCTCGCCAGTCGTGCGTGTCGAGCGTCCAGCCGACGAGCGTCAGGCCGTGGCGCTCGGCGACGGCATCCGTCGCCGCCGTGCGCACACCCCACGGGGTGCGCCAGTGCGTCGGTCGCACGCCGACCCCGGCAAGCGCCGCGAGCGCGAGCTGCGTGTCGTGCTCGATCTCGCGCTCGTCGTGCTCGGAGTGACGCAGGTGGCGGTGACCGTGCAGCTGCACGTCGTGCCCGGCGCGCAGCACGTCGCGCACGGTGTCGGGAGCGGCGAGCACGCGCTCGCCGAGCACGAAGAACGTCGCACGTGCGCCGCAGCGCTCGAGCGCTGCGAGCACCTCGTAGGTCCAGTGCTTGTCGGGACCGTCGTCGAATGTGAGGCTCAGCGACCCCGGCGAGGGTTGCATACGGGCTCCTGGAGTGGGAATGGGTACGCCGTTCGTCTACCCCGGTGCTGTAGCGGCCAATCCGCCGGGCCGCGTCGAACGCGCGGACGCGGGCACGCTATTAGTAGGTCGGTGCCCCGCCTGCGACGATCGAGCTGTGCCGCACCGGGCATCTCCCGGCGCGGGCGCGGACGCGGCTTTGAGTACCGCGACCCCGACGGCGAGCGCATCGACGACCCTGAGGTGCTGACGCGCATCGCCGAGCTGACGATCCCGCCGGCGTGGCGCGAGGTGTGGATCTGCATGGACCCACGCGGACACCTGCAGGCGACGGGAGTGGACGCGGCGGGGCGCAAGCAGTACCGCTACCACGATCAATGGCGCACGCATCGCGACCGTCAGAAGTTTGACTCGATGATCGCCTTCGGCGAGGCTCTGCCGCGACTGCGCCGGCGTGTGGCGCGCGACCTGCGCGCAACGGACGGCGCCACCGGCAAATCGGCGCCGGCGCTGGATGCTCGGCTGTCGCGCGAGCGCGTGCTGGCATGCTCGGTGCGCCTGCTGGACGTGGGCTTCTTTCGCATCGGCTCCGACGACTACGCCGAGCGCAACGAATCGTTCGGTCTGACGACGATGCTGCGCAAGCACGTGACGATCGACGGCGAGCAGCTCGTGTTCGACTTCCCGGCCAAGTCAGGCCAGCGGCGCATCCAGGCGATCGCCGACGCCGACGCGCTGGAGCTGGTCGCCGAGCTCAAGCGCCGGCGCGCCGGCACGCAACTACTCGCCTACCGCAACGACGGAGCATGGTCGGAGCTGCACGCCGACGAGGTCAACGAGTACATCAAGCGCAGCAGCGGCGGCGGGTTCACGGCGAAGGACTTCCGCACGTGGAACGCGACGGTGCTCGCGTCCGTGGCGCTGGCTGCGCACGCCGAGCAGAAGACGCGCGCCGCGCGCGAGCGCAGGGTCGGCACGGCCGTCAAGACGGTCGCGGCCTACCTCGGCAACACGCCGGCGGTCGCGCGCGCGTCGTACATTGACCCGCGCGTGATCGACCGCTACCGCGCCGGCGTGACGATCGCCGAGACGGTCGAGCAGCTTCCCTCCGGCGAGGCCGACCTCGCGCAGATGCGCATCCGCACTCGCGTGGAGGCCGCCGTGCTCGAGCTGCTCGCCGAAGCGGCGTAGTCAGCGCCGCGCGAGCCTGCGTCCGCTCTCGATGTTCGGGGGTGTGTAGTTGAGCTCGTAGTGGTGGTAGAGCGCCGACTCGTCGTCCTGGGAGAGCTCCTCGCCGTGCTGCGCGAGGTTCGGTGCGCTTTGCACCTGCTCCCTGGTCACGGCGACCTGCAGCTGGTCGGGCCCGGCGGCGATCCCGCCGAGCGGCACGAACGTGAGGTGCTTGGAGAGAAAGCCCTCCTTGACGGTGGCGAACTGGGGCACGTCGGTCTCCACGTCCACGTACACGTCCTGCAGCTTGCCGATCTTCTCGCCATCGGAGTCGACGATCATGCGCCCGTGCCAGTCGGCGACGTTCGCCTCGACACTTTCGTTCTGCTCCTCCACGGTCATCGCCCGGCTTTCGCTTTGGCAGCGCCTTTGCGCGCGGCGGCGGGCCGTTTGGCGCGGGCGGCCGACGTTTTGGCTTTGGCGCGTGTGGCCGCTTTGACTTTTGCGCGGGTCGTGGATTTGGCTTTGCTGCTCGCGGCCGGTTTGGCTTTACGCGTGGCAGCCGTCGCTTTGGCTTTAGCGCGCGTCGTTGCTTTCACTTTGGCGCGCGTGCTCGTTTTGCGCGAGCCGGCGCGCTGGGATGCGGGGATCTCGGCTTTGACGACGGCTTTGGTGAAGCGGGGGATCTGCCTCTCCAGGTAGGCGCGCATGCGCTGCTCCTCGCGCAGGATCTCGCGCGCGAGCTTCTGTGTGTCACGGTCGCCGATCGCCTGCGCGAGCGCCTCGATGCCGCTGTAGGTGGCGATCTCCTCGGACTCGCTGGCGTACTCGGTCTTGGCGTTCTTGAGGTGCTTCTCCTCGGCGCCGGTGCCGCGGATCGCGTGCAGCGGCCCCTGCGCGAGCGCGACGGCTTTCTGCGCGCCGCCGAGCACGGCCTGCGCCGCTCCGGTGACCGCGTCGGGGCCTGGGGTGTCGATCGTCGCGGCTTCGCCGCCGAGCTGTTTGATCCGTTTGCCCACCTCGCGCGCGTGGCGTTTGGTCTCTGCAAGATGGTCTTTGAGGCGCTTGCGATAGGCGCTGTCGGTGGTCATCGCGATATGCGCCTCCAGCGACGTCGTCAGACGCTGCTCCAGGCCGTAGGCCTCGTTGAGGTACTGCACCAGCTTGTCGGCGGCGGCGGTCAGCTCTGCCATTCGAACTCCTTTTAATTGAGCGGCTTTGCCGCTTTTATTGTTCGCGCGCGGTAGGACCGCGCGAAGATTCGTTGGGACATCGCGCGACGCGAGTCACCTGGGCTCGGGCTGCTCCTCGCCCGGCCACGAGCCGGTGAGCCGCGCAAAGGCGCGGCGTGTCCCGTGGTCGGCCAGCCCCTTGAGCGCGCGAAACAGTGCGCCTTCGATGACCAGCGCGAGCGCGAGCATTGGAACGCGGATGCGCCGCTGCTCGGCCTTCGGTGCCTGCTCGTCGTCGATCAGGCCCCAGACGGTACGGAACAGGCTTTTGCCGGCGACTCCGGCGAGGATGCCGGCGCCGAGGCGAAAGGGCATGGAGATCAGCTTTGCCATACGCAGACGTTACCCCGATCGGTGCGCATCAAGCAGACGAGCCGGGTGGCCCGGCGAGATGGCTACGCTGGCTTGCATGCAGACACCCCACGCGTTGGTGCTCGGAGGTGGCGGAACGCTCGGCGAGGCGTGGATGAGCTCGCTGCTGGCGGGCCTCGACGAGGGCGACGGATTCGACGCGCGCGCGTGCGACTGCTACGTCGGCACGTCGGCCGGGTCGATCGTCGCGGCATCGCTGGTCGCCGGCCTGGCACCGGGCGCGCGCCTGGGCACGCTCGCTCCCGCCGATGCGGTCGCACCCGCGGGAGAGGAGACGCGCGCGAGTGCGCTGCGCACCGCATTCGGCGCCGCGGCCGAGCTTGCCGGGACGGCCGCCGCACCGCTGGCCTCGCTGGCCTTCGCCTCGACGGCTCGGGGTGGCGCGCTGCTGCGACGCACGGCGCTGCGGCGAGTGCCGCATGGGCGGCGCTCGCTGGCGGAGCTGGGGCGCATGGTCGAGCAGGCGGGCGTGAGCTGGGACGGGCGCCTGCGCATCGCCGCGGTGGAGCTCGAGACGGGTCGGCGCGTCGTGTTCGGCGCGCCAGGCGAACCGCGGCCGGCCGTGTCGCTGGCCGTGCAGGCCTCATGTGCGATACCCGGCGTGTTCGAGCCGGTGACGGCGGCAGGTCGCACCTACGTGGACGGCGGCGCGTGGAGCCCGACGAACATGGACGCCGCAGACGCGTCCGGCGGAGATCGGGTGATGTGCCTGAACCCGACCGGCTCGCTGCGCCCGGCGGTCGGCTCGCTGGCGGGCGCGATCGGACCGGTCTCGCGCGGAGCGGCGGCGACCGAGGCGCTCGTGCTGAAGAGGACGGGGCGCCGCGGTGACGACGATCAACCCCGACGCGGCGAGCGTCGCCGCGATGGGCGGCAACCTGATGGACCACAGCCGCCGCCAGGCCGTGATCGATGCCGGGCTGGCGCAGGGCCGCCGGCTGTCGGTGCATGGCAGCGCCCGCGCGGCGTGAGGCGGACAGCGGCGCGCAGGGAACGCAGTGCGCCCGTAGAACCCCGGTGGATGCTGGCGCTGCTGTTTGCAGTCGCGTTGATCGCGCTGACCCTCGTGGCTCTGCTGCTCGCGGGCGCGGTCGCGGCGATCGTCACGGGTGTGGCTCTCGTGAACGTGTTCGCGGCGATCCTGGGCGTCCGCTCGCGTGAGCTGCACGAGGTGCATCGCAAGCGGCGCGAGCGCTGGCGCCCGTCGTCCTTCCGGCTGCCGCCCGAGGTGACCGACGAGCCCGACGACGAGCACGCGCAGTCGCTGACGATCCACCGCCGCTGAGCGCCCACGCGGCGCCAGGTGCCGGCGGCTAGTCTGGGCAGCGGGATGAGCATGCTGAGAGGAGCTGTCACGCTGGGCGCACTGACGGCGCTGGCACTGGCGGCGCCCAACGCCGCGCCGGCGGCCGCGGCGCCGAAGTCGGCGGTGCGCGTCGACCAGCTCGGCTATGCGTCGCCGGCGCCCAAGCGCGCGTATCTGATGTCGCGCAGCGCGCAGACCGGCACTGCGTTCACGGTGCAGTCGACGACAGCGCCGGGGCCCGCCCTGAGCGCGACGGTCGGAGCGTCGGCCGGGCCGTGGAGCAAGCGCTACGGGTACGTGTATGCGCTGGACTTCGACTCCGTGCAGGCGCCGGGCACGTACACGGTGACCGTCGGCGGCAAGGCGGGCGCATCGTCGCCGGCCTTCCAGATCGCCCCCGCGGGCTCGCTGTACGCTGCGCCGCTGTCCAACGCGCTGTCGTTCTATGAGAACGAGCGCGACGGGCCGCAGTACATCCCCTCGCCGCTGCGCTCGGCGCCCGCGCACCTCAACGACGCGAGCGCGAGCGTGTATGCGACGCCGAGCGTCAACGCCGAAGGTCAGTTCAAAGGCGACCTGACGAGCACCGGCGAAACGATCGACGCCTCCGGCGGCTGGTGGGACGCGGGCGACTACCTGAAGTTCGTGCAGACGACCAGCTACACCGTCGGCGTGCTACTGGCGGGCGTGCGCGACTTCCCGGCGCAGATGGGCGCGTCCTCGGCGGGCGCGAACTTCTCCGCCGAGGCACGTTTCGGTGCGGAATGGCTGCTGCGCATGTTCGACGACCGCAGCGGCACGCTGTACTACCAGGTGGGTATCGGCGAGGGCAACTCCCAGACGCTCGGCGACCACGACATCTGGCGCCTGGCCCAGGCCGACGACACCTACGGCGGCAGCGACTCCAGCGCGCGCTACATCCGCCGGCGGCCGGTGTTCCGCGCGGCGACGCCGGGCTCCGCGCTCAGCCCGAACCTGGCAGGACGCGATGCCGCCGCGTTTGCGCTCTGCTACCAGGACTTCCACGAAACCCAGCCTGCGCTCGCCGCGCGCTGCCTGTCCAGCGCCGAGCACATCTTCGAACTCGCCGACACATCCCCGAAGGGTCATCTTCTGACGGCGATCCCATTCGACTTCTACCCGGAGAGCGAATGGCGCGACGACCTCGAGCTCGGTGCGACGGAGCTGGCGATCGCGCTGCAGTCGCCGGGCACGCTGCCCGCCGGCCTGGCGCACACTCAGCCCGCGTACTACCTGGAACGCGCAACGCAATGGGCGGCCGCTTACATCGCGCATTCCGGATCGGGCGACCCGCTGAACCTGTACGACGTGAGCGGTCTGGCGCACTTCGATCTCGTGCGCGCGCTGCGCCGGGCGGGCAATCCGCCCGGGCTTGCGCTCGGCGAAGCGCAGCTCACCGCCAACCTCGCCGACCAGCTCGACGCCGCCGTCAGCCAGTCCGGCAAGGACCCGTTCGGCTTCGGCTTCCCGTGGGCAGAAGCCGACACCGCCTCCCACGGCGACGGCCTGTCGGTGATGGCGGCGGAGTACGAAGACCTCACCGGCTCGACCACCTACCGCCAGTTCGCCGCGCGCTGGCTGGGCAACGTGCTCGGCGCCAACGCGTGGGGCTCGTCGCTGATCGTCGGCGACGGCAGCACGTTCCCCGATTGCCCCTCGCACCAGGTGGCCAACCTCGCAGGCTCGCTCGACGGCTCGCCGCCGGTGCTCGCCGGAGCGGTCGTCGAGGGACCTTCAAACGAAGCGAGCAAGGGCAACGTGAGTGGCATGCGCAAGTGCCCCGCCCGCGGCAACGTCTTCGCGCCGTTCAACGGCAGCGGCGCGGTCTTCTCCGACAACGTGCAGTCCTACACGACCGTCGAGCCGGCGATCGACCTCACGGCGACCTCGCCGCTGGCGCTCTCCTGGCAGGTGGCCGCGCCGGCCCCGTTGCCGGGCTGAAAGCCGCACGCCGGCTCGCGCCGCGCGGCCGATCGCTAGCCGTCGACGACCACGAACACGTCGCGATACTCGGCCAGCAGCGCCGCCCCATCGGCCGAACTCTCGCCGCTCTAGCGCCCCTCGTCGTCGCCCGGTGGGAGCTCGCCGGCCTCGCCCGGTGCGAGCTCGCCGGCGACCGGCTCGAGCATCAGCCGCGCCACGTCGCGCGCGTGCGCCGACTGTGCGAGCGCCCACATGGCCTTGACCGTGGCGGCCTCGGTGGTCATGTCGTGCAGCGAGATCGCCCCCGCCGCGGCGACCGCGGCGGTCGTCTCATAGCTGTCTGCCGGGGAGGGCGGCGGCGGACCCGGAGCGCCGGGGGTGGTTGTCGCGACGAGCGTGCCGTGCGCAGCGCACGCGCGTACGAACGCAGGCAACGAGAAGCGCTCGCCGGTGTCCGGGCCTGTCGCCGACGCGTACAGCTCGACGACGACCGCGCGCACGCCGCCGCGCTCGACGGCCTCGCGCGCGGCCGCGAAGTCCAGGCCGGGATGCACGCGCAGCACGAGCACGCGTTCGTCGACCTCCTCGCGCGAGCGCTCGCGCCGGCGCTGAGCGTGCGCGTGCGCGATCTCCACCGCGCCGCCGTCGACCTTGGCCACGAGCTTGCGGTTGATCGACACGAAGCTGTGGGCGCCGGCGCGCTGCTTGCGCACGCGCGTGCCCAGGTGCACATGCGCCGGGTGCTCGGCGCCCGCGCCGAACACGACGTACACGCCGGCCGACAGGGCGTGCAGCGCGAGCAGCGCCGCACGCACGTTGCCTGGCGCGTCTGACCCCGCCTGCTGTGCGGGCAGCCGCGAGCCGGTCAGCACGATCGGCGCCGCGAGATCGGCGAGCAGGTAGGCGAGCGCCGCGGCCGTGTAGGGCATCGTGTCGGTGCCGTGCAGCACGAGCACGCCGGCGACGCCGTCCACCTCCACGAGATGGCGCACGGCGCCGGCGATCGTCAGCCAATCTCGCGGCGCGAGGTTCTCTGAAAGCTTGCGCAGCGGCTCGGCGACGACGACGCGCGGGGCGCCGCCTCCTGGCCACGCACCGGCGAGCAGGGCGCTCTCGGCGGCCGTCGCGCGTGCGCCTACAGACAGCGTCGTCGGGCCGCGGCGCCGCGCGCCGATCGTGCCGCCCGTGAGGACGACGCCGAGCTGCGCGTCGCCGTCGTCGGGCGAGATCTCGCTCATGCGCCCGACACTACATCCGCACGGCGTCGGGACGGGATATCGACCGGGCGTTTTGGGAAAACGCGAGTCCGGGTAGCATCCAAGCGGCGCATCTCCGTTCGGATGAGGTGCCGTTCACGCCGACATAGGAGCTCGCATGAGGCACGTCCGGTCCCTGATCCTGCTGCTCGCATCGACCGCCGCAGTCTCAGGCCTGGCGCCGGCGAGCGCCGCCGTCGCCGCTGCGGCCACGCCTTCGGTTGTGCAGGCCGCCTCTCCGGCGACCGCCTCCGCGAGCCCCGTTGCGGCGACGCCCGCGCAGGCGCCGGTCGACTTCAACGTGTCGCTGGCCCTCGGCGACCAGGCCGGCGCCGAAGCGTTCGAGCGCGCGGTGTCCGACCCGGCGAGCCCCTCCTACCACCAGTACATCTCGGCCGCGCAATGGGAGAAGCGCTTCTCGCCGAGCCAGTCGTCGGTCAAGGCGGTCAGGTCCTGGCTGGAATCCGAAGGCGTGACGATCGAATCGGTCACGCCGGATCGCATGACGATTCAGGCGACGGCGACGGCAGCGACCGTGCAGAAGGCCTTCGGCACGACGCTCGGCCAGTACCGCCATCTCGGTCGCCTGCTGCGCCTGAGCTCAGCGCCGCTGAAGGTGCCCGGCGAACTGGCGCCGTTGATCGCCGGTGTCAGCGGCGTCGATCAGAACGTCGCCACGCCCGACAAGCTCGCCGCCGACACGCCACGCCCGGCGGCCAAATCGCCGAAACCGAATAAGGAAGAAATTCCTCAGCCGCCGGGCTTTCGCAACGCTTCGCCGTGCTCGTCATTCTACGCCCAGAAGAGCGACACGACCGATCCGGCATATGGCGGCGGCTACCCGTCGCCGCTGCCCTACGCGCCGTGCGGCTACGTGCCGGCGCAGCTGCAAGGCGCCTACGGCCTGTCGACGCCGATCGCCTCAGGGATCGACGGAAAGGGCGTGACCGTCGCGATCGTCGACGCGTACGCATCGCCGACGCTGTTCAGCGACGCCAACCAGTACAGCGTCAAAAACCAGCCGACGCAGGTGCTCGCCGCCGGCCAGTACAGCCAAGCACGTCAGCCCGAAGTTCAACAACACCGAACTCTGCGAAGCCAGCGAATGGTTCGGCGAGCAGACGCTCGACGTCGAGGCCGTGCACGCCACCGCGCCCGGCGCGAACATCCTCTACATGGGTGCGAAGAACTGCCTCAACGGTCTCTACAACTCCGTCCAGGAAATCGTCGACGGCCACCTCGCCGACGTGATCACCAACTCGTGGGGCGACAACGGCGGCGACCTGCTCGACTCGGCCAGCTCGCGTCGCGGCTTTGACAACGTCCTGCTGATGGCCGGCGCGACAGGCATCGGCGTGCAGTTCTCCTCCGGCGACGAAGGCGACAACTTCGTCGACCTCGGCATGACCGTCGCCGACTATCCGGCGGGCAGTCCCTATGCGACCTCGGTCGGCGGCACGAGCCTGCAGGTCAACAAAGCCAACAAGCGCACCGGCGAGCTCGGTTGGTCGACATCCAAGAGCGTGCTGTGCTCCACGCTGCTACAAACCGAACGCTACCCGGGCTGCAAAGCGGCCAAGAAGCTGAACACGTGGACCCCGCCGGCGCCCGGCGAATACGTCTACGGAGGCGGCGGCGGAACGAGCTATGAGTATGCCGAGCCGTGGTATCAGCAGGGCGTCGTGCCGGCTGCGCTGGCCGAACGCAACACCGCGATCACCGGCATCGCCAACCGCGTCGAGCCGGACATCTCGATGGACGCGCGACCCGGCGACCGGGATGCTCGTCGGCGAGACCCAGCAGTTCCCCGACGGCACGTACTACGACCAGTACCGCATCGGCGGTACGAGCCTCGCCTCGCCGTTGTTCGCAGGCGTGATGGCCGACGCCGACCAGGCCAACGGCAGCCCGCTCGGTTTCGTCAACCCGGCGCTGTACGAGCTCGGCTCCTCGCCGTCGGCGGCGAGCGCCTACTACGACGTCGTCCCCAGCGCTCCGCAGGCGCTCGTGCGCGTCGACTACCTCGACGAAGTGGACGCCAAGGAAGGCACGATCACCTCGGTGCGCACGCTCGACTACGAGGGCAGAGAGGTGTTCTGCGGCGGCACCGGCAACTGCACCAGACAGAAGGTCGCGTTGAACACCGCGCCCGGCTTCGATTCGATGACCGGGCTGGGAACGCCGGCGAGCGAACTGGTCGCCGATCTGGCAAAGCCCTGAAAGCGCCCGGGCACGGTGCGGCGCGGACTCGTCGCGACGCCGCCGCGCCGGGTCCGCCGGCGCGTGCCTAGGGGGCCAGGCGCTCGACGAGCCATCGCTCGTCGTCGTCGCGGCGGTAGCGCAGCCGGTCGTGCAGCCGGTCGTGGCGCTGCTGCCAGAACTCGAAGGTCTCGGGGGCGAGGCGAAAGCCGCCCCAGTTCTGCGGCAGCGGCAGCTCGGTGTCGGCGTGGCGCTGTCTCCAGCTCGGCGACACGCGACTCGAGCGCCTGGCGATCCTCGACGACCTCGCTCTGGGGCGAGGCCAGCGCGCTGAGCTGGCTCTGGCGCGGGCGGCTGCGCACGTACTCGGCCGTCTCCTGCTCGCTCGCACGCTGCACCGGTCCGGCGATCCGCACCTGGCGGCCCAGCGCGTCCCAGTGAAAAAGTAGCGCGGCGCGCGGGTTGGCCGCGAGCTCGCGGCCCTTCTGACTGTCGTAGTTGGAGAAGAAGCGAAAGCCGTCCTCGCCGAAGCCCTTCAGCAGCACCATGCGCACCGACGGCTGCGCGGCCGGTGAGGCCGTCGCCAGCGCGACCGCTTCGGGCATGCGCACGCTCGGGCGCGCGCTCGGCATCGGCGTACCAAAG
Organism: uncultured Solirubrobacteraceae bacterium; assembly: GCA_963819435.1. Lineage (GTDB taxonomy): Bacteria > Actinomycetota > Thermoleophilia > Solirubrobacterales > Solirubrobacteraceae > Palsa-744. Next base: position 56,985 of record CAWFWA010000005.1, read on the forward strand.
CGCAAACTGCTGCGAGCGGGTCGGGCGAGACGTCCCGCTCGCGCAGCGGCTTGCCGTAATCGGTCACGCGCACATTGTGAGCACGCGCTCGGCGTCGGAGCGTGGGCCGGCTCGCCGGCTTGGCGGCGCGGCTTCAGCCGTAGGTGAACAGATCGCCCGGTCCGGCCACGCCGTTGGCTTTGTTCGCCGAGGCGATCACATCGACGGTGGCCGCGACATGCGCCGGAACGACCACGGTGCATGTGGTGGCGCTCGTGCATTGGACGGACTTCGCCTTGGTTGTGGCGAACTTGAAGACGGTGGCGCCGCTGCCAACGGCGAAGCCGTGCCCGCTGACGACGACGCTCTCGCCGCCGGCGGTCGGCCCTGAGCTGGGCGACACCGCCTCAACCGTCGGCAGATATCGGAAGCGGTCTTTGCTCGTCGTCGCGCTGGTGCCGCCGGCGGTCGTCACGGTCACGTCGACCGTCCCCGCCGCGCCGGGCGGAGCGACTGCCGCGATCGACGTCGCCGACGTCACCGTGAATTCGCTCGCGCTGACGCCACCGAAGCTCACGCTGGAAGCCCCGGTGAATTCAGTGCCGGTCAGCGTGACGCTCGTCCCGCCCGTAGCAGGACCGCCTTTGGCGGAAAGCTTCAGCACGGTGGGCGCCAGCTGATAGGTGTAGCGGTCGGCGGCGGACCCGGGGCTGGTGCCCGAGGGCGTGGTGACCGTCACGTCGACGGTCCCATGGCCGGGCGGTGCGACGGCAGTTATCGACGTGGCGGAGTTGACCGTGATGCTCGTCGCCTGCGTCGCGCCGAAGTGGACCGCGCTGGCGCCTTCGAAGGTGTCGCCCGAGATGGTGACCGTCGTCGCACCGGCGGCCGGTCCCAGGTGGGGGCTGACGGAGGTGACGGTGGGGATCGGTTCGCCGAATGCGAGCATGTGAGAACGCCCGGCCGAGACGCTCGCGGCCTTGCTCAGGCCGGCGACGGTCACGGGCACGTCGCTGATGCCATTCGGAACGCCGTAACCGAGGACGCCGGAGGCGTTGGTACCCCACGTCATGACCGACCCGGAGGCGAGCAACGCCGCGCTGTCCTGCCGGCCGGCCGAGATCGCGGTGGCGCCGGTCAGCCCGCTTACGGGCACGGGGGCCGTTTCGTTGGCTTTGACGGCGCCGTTGCCGAGCTCGCCCGCAGTGTCGTCCCCCCACGCGACGACCGACCCGCCGCCGATCAGCGCCAGCGCGTGCGTCGCGCCCGCCGCGACTGCCGTGACGCCGCTGAGCGACGGCACGGCGACCGGCCGGTTGCTGCCGGTTTCTTCGACGGAGCCGTTGGCGAGCTGACCGTGTTCGTTGCTGCCCCAGGCGTCAACGGTCCCGTTGGCGAGGGCTGCCAGCGCGAATTCGCCTCCCGCCGAGATCGCCGAGACGCCCGTGAGTTGTTTGACGGCCACGGGCGCGTCGGCCGATCTCGTGGAGCCGGTCCCGAGTTGACCGCTTTCATTTTCACCCCACGCGACGACCGTCCCGGTGGCGAGCAGCGCGAGGCTGAAGTTGGCGCCCGCGGAGATCGCCTTGACGTTGCTGAGTCCCTGCACGGCGACGGGCACGACGGAGTCTTCGGTGTTGCTGGCGATGCCGAGCTGACCGCTTTCGTTGTCGCCCCAGGCCATCACGGTGCCATTTTTGAGAAGCGCGAGGCTGTGATTGGCGCCCGCGGAGATCGCGCTGACGCCGGATAGCCCACTGACCTGGACCGGCACGGCGCTGGCGGTGGTTTCGCCGTCGCCGAGCTGGCCGACGCCGTTTGCCCCCCAGGCGACGACCGTTCCGTTTGCGAGCAGCGCCAAGCTGTGCCGGCCGCCCGCCGCGACCGCGGTGACGAACTTCAGGCCGGTGACCGGGAGCGGGACGTCGCTGGACCCGCCCGGCTGGCCGTCGCCGAGCTGCAGATAGGTGTTGTCGCCCCAGGCGAGCGCACTGAAATGGCTGGTCGCGACCGTCAGCGTGGCCGGCGCGCTTGCGGTTTTGCCGGCGGCGTTCGTGAACATGGCCCGGAACTGATGTCCGTTGTCGCTCGCCTTGGCTTCGGCGATCGTCAGCGACGACGACGTGGCGCCGGCGATCGCCGTCCACGTTTTGCCTTCGTCGCTCGACAGTTCCCATTGGATGGTCGGCGTGGGGAATCCGGACGCGACCGCTTCGAAGGTCGCTTCGTCGCCGATTTCCACTGTCATGCCGGCGGGCTGCTCGGTCACGACGGGCACGGCGTGGACGGTCAGCTGTGCGGCGCGGCTGGTAACCGTGCCGGCGGCGTTGTGCAGCACCGCACGATAGGAGTGGCCGTCTTCGGCACGGTCGGCGGCGGCGATCGTCAGCGTGGTGGTGGTGGCGCCTTCGACGGGGCTCCAGCTTTCGCCGCCGTCAGTGGAGATTTCCCACTGCACGCCGGGAGCGGGAAAGCCCGACGCGCCGACTTCGAACTGCGCGGGCTGCCCTTCGTTGACGGTCACGTCCGCCGGCTGGTGCGTGATCGCGGGCGCATTCTGCACGGTGAGCGTCGCGGGCTGGCTTGTCGCTTCGCCGACGGTGTTTTTGAAGCTCGCGCGGTATTCGTGGCCGGTCAGCGAGGTTTTCGCAGCCACGATCGTCAGCTGAGCCGACGTCGCTCCGGAGACGGTCGTCCACGTTTTGCCGCCGTTGGCCGAGGTTTCCCACTTCACCGTCGGCACCGGCAGGCCGGCGGCGGTCGCTTCAAAGGTGGCGTTCTGGCCTTCTTCGACGGTTTTGCTGAGCGGTTGCGCCGTGATGACCGGTGCCTTCTGAACGGTCAGCACGACGGCCCTGCTCGCTTCCTGCCCGGCGACGTTCTTGAAGGTGGCGCGAAACTGGTTGGCGTTTTCGGAGGTCGTCGCGGCGGCGATCGTGAACGTCGTCGCGGTGGCGTCTTCGATCGGCGCCCACGTTGCGCCGCCGTCGAGCGAGCGTTCCCACTGAACGGTCGGCGCCGGCGTCCCCGAGGCGATCGCCGTCATGCTGGCGCTCTGGCCCTCTTCGACGGTCGGGCCGACCGGCTGTTTGGTCACGTGCGGTGCTTTGGTCGTTTCCGCGGCCGGGACGGCGCGCAGCGCGCCGGCCGGCTGCGCCGCCGCGCCGCCGCTGCTCGCGCAGAACGCCAGCACAACGATCGCCACCACGCCCAGCACCATCGTCCTCGTCCTAAGCATCCCCGCCCCCTGAATAACGCCCTCACATGCCTCGCAGTGGCGAGGACCTGTTGGCAGACACTAACCGCCGGCGCGCTTGTGCACAACCCGCTGTGAGGACGATCCTGACCGAGAAAGACTCGCCGACGGCGAGCAGCGGCAGGTCTACGGGAAGGGCTCGGTGCTCGGCGCCGACACGACGGACGAGCGCGTGACGAGCACGAGCGTGCCCGCGCACAGCCCGGCCGCGATCGTCATCGGGAGCGCGTCGCCGGCGGCGTTGGCCAGCGCACCGCCGCCGCCGGAGCCGATGATCTGTCCGGAGGCCCAGGCGAGGTTCATCAGCGCCGCCGACAGCCCGTGGTCGAGCCCGAGCCGCTCAGCCGTGTCGGAGAGCAGAGCCATCGCCGGAGCCCAGAAGCCACCCAGTGCGCCGCCGGTCGCCACGACGACGAGCGCAAGCGCGAGCGCGTCGCCGGGCAGGCTGAAGCACAGCAACAGGGCGCCGACCGCAACGAGCCCGAGCCGCACGGGCAGCATTCGCCCGCGGCGATCCGATACGCGGCCCGCGGCGGGGCTGACCAGGGCCTCCGCGACGGCGGCGAGCAGGAACGTCGCGCCGACCGCGGCAGTGGCGGCGCCGAAGCGATGCAGGCGAAGCGGCGCCAGCACGTCGAGTGCTCCCGCTGCGATCGCGGGCAGAGCGACGAGCCACATCGCGAGCGCCACGCCGCGGCCCCCGAGCGCCGGCAGCAGGCTTGCGAAGCCCTGCTCGGAGCGCGCATGGCTGCTCGGCAGCCGGCGCGTCTCGGCGATCAGCGCCAGCGCGATGACGACGACCAGGCTGAAGGCGGGCGCCCGTCCGATCGCGTTGGCCAGCGTGCCGATCACCGGCCCGAACAGCGCTCCTGCGATGGCCGCGCCGAGCGCGCGCCCGATCAGCGCGCCGCGGCGCTCGGAGGAGGTCTCGGCGACGATCCACGCCAAACCGCCGGCCCAGGAGAAGGCCCCTCCGACGCCCTCGATGAAGCGGGCGCAGTCGAGCGACGCCGCGTCGTGCAGCAGCGCGAAGGCGACCGTCGAGGCGGCGAGCATCGCCAGGCCCACCGCCACGGTGCGCTTCGGCCCCACGCGCGCCGCCAGCACGCCGCCGGGCAGCGACCCGACCAGCGTGCCGACGGGGTAGCTCGCGGTCATCACCCCGGCCGACAGCTTGGACAGGTGCAGTTCGCGCGCGAGCGTCGGCAGCAGCGGTGCGATCACCGCGTAGAACATCGTGTCCACGAACACGACGGCGCTGATCGCGAGTACCAGGCGCCGCTCTACGGCGTCGGATGCGGAGGCCACCGCGCCACCGTAGACGCTCGCCGGGCGCCCGGGGCGCTAGCTGATGACGATCGCGCGCATCACGTGCTCATCGGGCAGCTTGGCGAGGACGGTGCGCAGGATCTCCAGCTCGGACGCCTGCTCGCGACCGAGATCGCGGTAGAGCGAGCGAAGCGCGGTGTGCGTGATCTTCATCTGCTGCGAGCCAAGCGTCACGACCAGCGAACCGCGCTCGCCGGTCGCGCCGTCGAGCGCCGACAGGACCTCGCGTGCCAGACCACGGATCTTCGCCTCGTGGGCCTCGTCGGAGACGAGCAGGTTGAGCGCCTTGGCGACGACGCCGATCTCCTCGGCCTCCAGCAGCAGGTGGTAGGGCGGCTCGGCGGGTTGCTCGGTGGCCATCGCGCTCAATCTACCTTCCCACGGCGCGACGGTAGCGCGCGACGGCGAGCGTGGCGAACACGCCGACGATCACAAGCGACCACACGACCGCACCCCACACGCTGTTGTGAGCCGGCGCGCCGAGCCAGAGATGGCGCATCGCGTCGACGATGATCGTGAACGGGTTGACTTCGGCGAAGTCGCGCAGGCCCGCCGGCATCGAGGCCACCGGCACAAACGCCGAGGAGATGAACGTCAGCGGGAAGACAGCGATGAAGCCGACCGAGTTGACCGATTCGGGCGAGGAGACGAGCAACCCGATGAACGCGAGAAACCACGAGAACGCGTAGCCGAACAGCAGCAGCAGCGCGACGCCGGCTGCCGCCTCGGGAAAGCTCGTCCGGAAGCTGAAGCCGATGATCACGCCGGTAACGAGCAGGATCGCCAGCGACAGCGAGTTGGTCGCCACATCGGACAGCGTGCGCCCGGCGAGCACCGCCGAGCGTGACATCGGCAGCGAGCGGAAGCGATCGATCAACCCCTTGTGCATGTCCTCGTTGAGACCGAGCGCCGTCGCGAAGCCGCCGAAGGCGATGTTCTGCACGATGATCCCGGGCAGCAGGAAGTCGACGTAGCTGTAGCCGGGCGTGCGGATCGCGCCGCCGAACACGTAGCGAAACAGCAGCACGAACATGATCGGCTGCACGGTGAAGGCGATCAGCAGTTCGGGCGCGCGCCGCAGGCGGATCAGGTTGCGCTCGGCGATGATCAGCGTGTCGGTGACGAGCCGGCTCATGCGGCCTGCTCCTGCGCGGAGGCCTCAGCCTCGGTGGGCGCCTCGGCGGCGTGGCCGGTCAGCGCAAGGAACACGTCGTCGAGCGTCGGGCGCCGCAGGGCAAGGTCGTCGACGCCCACGCCGGCCTCGCTGAGGCGGCGCACCGCCTCGACGATCGCGCCAGAGCGCTCGCGCACACCGACCCTCACCACGTCCTGCTCGACAGCCGGCGTCTCATCGGACATCGGCGCGAGCGCGCGCACCGCCGCCTCGGCGTCGGCTGCGACATCGAGGCGGACCTCCAGGCGCTCGCCGCCGAGGCGGTCCTTGAGCTGATCAGACGTGCCCTCTGCGATCACGCGACCGTGGTCGATGACGGCGATCGTGTCCGCCAGCCGATCTGCCTCGTCGAGGTACTGCGTGGTCAGCAGCACGGTCGTGCCCTCGGCGACGAGGCTCTCGATCACCGCCCACAGGCCGAGGCGGCTGCGCGGGTCAAGGCCAGTGGTCGGCTCGTCGAGAAACAGCACCGGCGGCTTTGCCACGAGCGCCGCGCCGAGGTCCAGGCGGCGGCGCATGCCGCCCGAGTAGGTCTTCGTCGCGCGCGTGGCGGCGTCGGCGAGGTCGAAGCGCTCCAGCAGCTCCATGCCGCGCGCCTTGGCGGCGGCGCGGTCGGCGCCGTACAGGCGCCCGACCATCGTCAGGTTCTCCAGGCCGGTGAGGTTTTCGTCGACCGCGGCGTACTGGCCGGCAAGGCCGATCCGCTCGCGCAGCGCCGCGGCGTCGGCACGCACGTCCAGGCCGAGCACGCGGGCGCTGCCGGCGTCGGCGCTCAGCAGCGTGGCGAGCACGCGCACGAGCGTCGTCTTGCCCGCGCCGTTGGGCCCGAGCAGGCCCAGCACCCGGCCCTGGCTCGCGGCGAGGTCGACACCGTCCAGCGCGCGCACCTCGCCGAAGCACTTGACCAGCCCCTGCACCTCGATCGCCGGGCTGTCGGTCATCGCGAGGGGCACGTTAGCAATGGGCTCATCGCACTCGTGAAGGGGTGCGGAGCGGCCGCCGCGCTTGTACTTAGGGGGAATCCCTTACGGCGAAGGCATCCGGCGCTGCGATCATGGATCGATGCGATCGGCAGCGCAGACGGCCGCTCCGCCGCCGTCGCGGGTGGCGTCCGCGGCCGGCGACGCAGCCGAGAGTCCTACACGGCAGCAGCGCACCTCGCGCGAGCGCCTGTATCGCTACCCCGATCGCGGGGTGCTCGCAGGCGTGGGAGCAGGAATCGCCGAGCACCTTGGCCTGGACGTGCAGATCGTGCGTTTCGTGATGGCATTGCTGCTCGCCGTGGGTGGGATCGGGGTGATCGTCTATGTGCTCGCGTGGGCACTCATTCCGGCCGCGCCACAGAGCAGGGGCGTCGCCCGCTCGCGTGGCGCTCGGGGCGAGGCGGTGCTGATCGGGCTCGTCGCGTTGGCTGTGCTGGTCGGGCTGCGCCATGCCGGACTGCTGCTCGGAGACTCGCTCATCTGGCCGCTCGTCCTCGGCACGTGCGGGCTGGCTCTGGTCTGGCGTCCCACGGTCGCCTTCGACTCGCGCCAGGTCGAGGGCGGGCGCTTCTCGCCGCGCACGCTGCTGCGCCGGCCTCGATCTGTCGACCTCCCACGGCTGGTGATCGGCGGTCTGCTCGTGGCGTTCGCCGCCGCCTGGCTGCTGCACGCAACCGGCGTGATGAGCAATCTGGGCCGATCTGCCGGGGCGGTGGCGATCGTCGCGACGCTGCTGGGGCTGCTCTTCGCGCCATGGTTTGTGCGTCTCGGGCGCAGCCTCGCCGCCGAGCGCGCTGCGCGGATTCGTGAGCAGGAGCGAGCTGAGCTGGCGGCGCATCTACACGACTCGGTCCTGCAGACGCTCGCGCTGATCCAGAATCGTGCTGAGCACCCGAGCGAGGTGGCAACCCTCGCGCGCCGCCAGGAGCGCGAGCTGCGGCGGTGGCTGTTCGAGCGCACGCCCGTCCCCGAGAGCGACAGCGTCAAGGCGGCGCTCGAACGGAGCGCTGCGGAGGTCGAGGAGCTGCACGGAGTGCCGGTCGAGCTGGTCGTGGTGGGCGATTGTGCCCTGGATGACCGGCTCGACGCGCTCGTGCAGGCGACGCGCGAGGCGATGACCAACGCGTCCAAGTTCGCCGCCGTCGATCATGTGGCCGTGTACGCAGAAATCGGCCCGGAGCGCGTCGCCGTGTTCGTCCGCGATCGTGGCACCGGGTTTGATCCCGCGGTGATCCCACCCGACCGGCGCGGAGTGCGCGACTCGATCGTCGGGCGAATCGAGCGCCACGGCGGCCGCGCAACCATCCGCAGTGAACCGGGCGCCGGGACCGAGGTCGAGCTTGCGATCGAGCGCAGCCGTGCGACGCGAGGCGCCGTCGCGATGAGCCCAGTGGACGCACCGTGAGCTCGCCGGGGGACGCGGGCGTCGCGCAACCGCGAGTGGTGATCGTCGACGACCACAGGCTTTTCAGGGCGGGCGTTCGGGCCGAGCTGGGCGGACTGGTCGAGGTCGTCGGCGAGGCCGGCAGCGTCGCCGAGGCCGTCGAGGTGATCGCCGGCGCACGACCGGATGTTGTGCTGGTCGATGTGCACATGCCCGACGGAGGCGGCGCCGAGGTCATCCGTCGCGCTGGAAGTGGACAACCGGACGTGCGCTTTTTGGCGCTGTCGGTATCCGACTCGGCCGAGGACGTCATCGCGGTAATCAGGGCCGGCGCTCGCGGCTATGTCACCAAGTCGATCTCGGGGGAGGAGCTCGCGCGGGCGGTCGTCCGTGTCGCGGAGGGCGACGCCGTTTTCTCGCCGCGGTTGGCGGGCTTCGTGCTCGACGCGTTCGCCGGGTCGCCGCCGGAGATCGAGGAGAGCCCCGAGCTCGATCAGCTCACGCCGCGCGAGCGAGAGGTGCTCCAGCACATCGCGCGGGGGTACATGTACAAGGAGATCGCCCAGCGCTTGGGCATTTCGATCAAGACGGTCGAGGCGCACGTCGGTGCGGTGCTGCGAAAGCTCCAGCTGTCGAGCCGTCACGAGCTGAGCCGCTGGGCCGTCCAGCGACGCCTCGTGAGCCCGGACGGACCCTAAGGGCGATCCCCAATTGCGCTCTCATCTCTCCTGGGTCACGGTGAGGGCATGCAATCGACATCCACTGAATCGACACCTCGACGCGCGGCGCCGGGCGACACCGCGATCGAGACACACGGCCTGACCAAGCGCTTCGGATCGCGCATTGCAATCGACTCGGTCGAGCTGCTCGTGCCGCGCGGCAGTGCGTTTGGCTTTCTCGGGCCCAACGGCGCGGGCAAGACGACGATGATCCGCATGTTGCTCGGCCTCACGCGGGCGAGCGCCGGGAGCATGAGCATGCTCGGCCGGCCCGTTCCCGCTGAGCGCGCGATCGCGCTGAAGGGCGTCGGGGCGATCGTGGAGGAGCCGCGCTTTCATCCGCACCTGTCCGGTCGTGAGAACCTGCGCATCGTGGCCGCCGCACGGGGGCCGGAGGCACGCGAGCGGATCGTCGGCGCGCTGGCTCGCGTTGGCCTGGCCGAGCGCGCCGACGAGAAGGTCAAGCGCTACTCGCTGGGCATGCGCCAGCGTCTGGGGGTCGCCCGCTGCCTGCTGGCCGACCCCCAGCTGCTGATCCTCGACGAGCCGACCAATGGTCTCGATCCCGGCGGGATACAGGAGTTCAGGGAGATGATCCGGGCGATGGTCGAGCAGGAGGAGCGCACCGTGTTCATTTCCTCACATCTGCTCGACGAGGTCGAAAAGATCTGCGATGCCGCGGCGATCGTCGATCGCGGAAAGATCGTCACGCAGGGACCGATCGCAGAGCTGGCGCGCGGCGGATCGAATCCCGAGTTGATCCTCGCCGTCGACGACGACGAGCTGGCCCTGCGCACTCTCGCCGCGAGCACGGATGTGCGGGAAGCACATCGCTCTGACGAGGGGCTGCGTATCGTCCTCAGCGGCGCACCGGAGACGGCCGCGGCGATCAACGCCGCGCTCGTGCGCGCGGGGGTCGGCGTGTTGCGCCTGGAGCCCGTGCGGGAGAGCCTCGAGCGTCGCTTCCTGGAGATCACATCCAGACTGGATGCTCCAGCCGACGCTTCGGCAGACGCCCCGGCCGAGCGCGAGGTGACGCGATGAACTCGGTGGCGCTGCAGATGTTCGGGGCGGACCTGCTCAAGCTGCGCAAGAAGCGCGGCACGCTGATCTGGGCGCTGGTCCTGGCGTGCGCCCCAATCGTCGTCTTTCTGACGGTCAAGACGATTCAGCACTCCTCAGACCCGCTCAGGCACGGTCCGGCGGGCGGCGTCACCGGGTTCAGCGACGGGCTGCGTGTGCTGGCGCTGTTCTTCGGCCCGCTGGCAGCGATCCTGATCGGCGCCGAGGCCGGAGCAGGCGATGTCTCGGCCGGTGTGTTTCGCGACCTCGTCATCACCGGCCGTTCGCGCGGAGCGCTGCTGGCTTCGCGACTTCCGGCGGCGCTGGTGCTGTGCTGGTCGGTGGTGATCGCTGCCTTCGCCCTGCTCTTGGTGGGGAGCTTCGTGTTCGCTTCGGGCCGCCCCACGCCCGACGCGGCGTTGGCGCTGAATGGGTTGGGCTTCGTACTGCTCGCAAACGGCGTCGTGTGCCTGGTCGCGGTGGGCTTTGCCGCGCTGACCAGTTCCAAGCCCGCGACGATCACGGCGCTGATCGGCTGGCAGCTGGTTGCCAGCCCGCTCGTCTCACAGATCAGCTCGCTGGGAAGCGCGCGCCGCGGGCTGCTGAGCCAGGCGCTGACGCACTTCAGCCCGGTCAGCGGTGGGGACCGGGGTGCAACGGTGACGATGGCGGCTCATACCGCGCTCGTCGTGCTCGCCGTCTGGGTGATCGTGTTTCTCGCGCTCGGTGCGCGGCGAACGCGCACCATGGATGCTTGAGCAACCGCAATCGAGCGGTCCGCCGAAGCGTCCATCTCCCTGGACAATGGGCGCGTGTGGCGTGTACGGTGCTAGGCGGACCGAGGGAGTCCGCCAGGCGAGGAGAGGGTCGAACATGCAGCGAAGCAACCGGTACAGCACTCGTGCCGCTGGTCACATACCCACGCCGCACGCGGGAGCCGTCCGCGGCACGGCCGCACGGTCGACGCGGCGTGCACTGATCGTTTCGCTGGTCGCCGGTCTGCTCGTCGCGTTGAGCGCAGCCAGCGCCTCGGCTGTGATCGTGCACGTGGGCTCCGGCAGGACGCTCAGCTACCAGCCGCTGCGCGGTGCGCACCCGTTTGCCGCGACGCCGTTCGCCGGCACCGCCAAGCTGCTCTACCACGGCGGCCCGGTGATGCCGTCGAACACCAACTACACGTTCTACTGGGCCCCGTCGGGCTCCGCCGCGTACGCCGCCGGGTATCAGTCGGGAGTCAACCGCTACCTCGAAGACCTGGCGCATGACAGCGGCGGCACGCAGAACGTCGACTCGGTGGCCACGCAGTACACCGACACGAGCGCGCAGGCGGCCAACTACGACTCGCACTTCGCCGGCGCGATCGTCGACACCGATCCGTACCCGGCCAGCGGTTGCAAAGTGGCGACGATCTGCCTGACCGATGCGCAGATCCAGGCGGAGATCAAAAGCTACGTCAAAGCCCACAGCTTGCCCGAGGACCTGACGCACGAGTACTTCATGCTCACACCGCCGGGCGTTGAATCCTGCTTCACGGCGGCCGGCACCGAATGCTCGGCGGGCACGCCCACGGCGGCCTACTGTGCCTACCACGGTGCAATCGCCGACGGTGGCTCGACGATCATCTACGCCAACGACCCCTATGTCGTCGGCAACTCCGGCTGCGACTCCTCCGAACACCCCAACAACAGCCCTTCCGACGCGGCGCTGCAGGGCGGGCTCAGCCACGAGCACAACGAGTCGACGACCGACCCCGAACTGAATGCCTGGTACGCGTCCTCGGGCGAAGAGAACGGCGACAAATGCCGGACGTTCACGGAATCCAGCGAATACGGCACGCCGCTCGGCAAAGCTCCCGACGGCTCGCGCTACAACCAGCTGGTCAACGGCGACGAGTACTGGTACCAACAGGAGTGGAGCAACGAAGGCAGCGCCTGCCTGCAGCGCATCGGCACCGTCAGCGTGACGCCGACGGTGAGCAAGCTCGCGCCGAAGACCGGCCCGGCTACCGGCGGGACGAGCGTGACGATCACCGGCAGCGGGCTCAGCGGCGCGACGGCGGTTAGCTTCGGCGCGACGGCGGCCGCGAGCTTCAAAGTCAACTCGTCGAGCTCGATCTCCGCGGTCGCCCCGCCGGGGACCTCCGGGATCGTCGACGTCACCGTGACGACCGGCGCGGGCACGAGCGCGACCTCCAAAGCCGACCAGTTCAAGTACAAGCCGCCGACGGTCGCCTCGGTGACGCCTAAATCCGGCCCCACTGCGGGAGGAACGAACGTGACGATCGCCGGCAGCGGCTTCGCACTCGGTGCCGCCACGAGCTTCAAGTTCTCGACCGCCATCGCAACAGGCGTCAACTGCACGTCCACGAGTTCGTGCACCGCCGTGTCGCCGCCGCGGGCCAAGAGCGGCAGGGTGGACGTCAAAGCAACCGCCGGCGGGTTCAACAGCGCCAAGAGCGCCGCCGATCAGTTCACCTACGAATAACCGGTCCGTACTTGGACTCCTCGGCGGGCGTCCTCGATAGCCACTGACGGGGTGCCCAGTCCCCTCCGGGGTCCGTGGTCTGTCCCACCTCGATCAGATGGCCGTCGGGATCGCGGATGTAGCAGCGGATCTCGTAGGCGTGCTGCTTGGGGGGCGTCAGGAATTGTGCACCGCGGGCGCTCCAATCGGCGTACACGGCCGCGATGTCCCTGACCCGAATATTGACAAAGCTGCTGACCCGATCGAGATCGCGTGGCGTCTCCAGGGTGACCGCCGGCTTATCGTCGGTCGGACCTCCGCCCAGATTGATGACGATCCAGCTGTTGGCCAGCGCTACGTTGGTCGGCTCTGGGGAGAAGACAACGTCGCCGCCGAGCACCTCGCCGTAGAAGCGCCGAGAGCGCGCCACGTCGTCCGAGACTATGAAGTGGGTCAAGACCATCTCCACGGGACGGCCGCTGGAGTTCGACCGCCAGTAAGGCGGCGACCAGTCCCCCTCTGTGTCGGTGGTCTGTCCCACCTCGATCAGATGGCCGTCGGGATCGCGGATGTAGCAGCGGATCTCGTAGGCGTGCTGCTGGGGCGGCGTCAGGAATTCAGCACCGCGGGCACTCCATTCGGCGTACACGGCCGCGATGTCCCTGACCCGGATATTGAGAAAGCTGCTGACCCGGTCGGCATCCCGTGGCGCCTCCAGGCTCACCGCCGGCTTGTCGTCGGTCGGACCTCCGCCCACATTGATGATGATCCAGCTGTTGGCCAGCGCGACATACGTCAGCCCTCCCGGGCCTGAAAAGGCCACCTCGCCGCCGAGCACCTCGGTGTAGAAGCGCCGGGAGCGCTCGACGTCCTCGGAGACGATGAAGTGCGTCAACACGATCTCCTCCTCGGGCGCGCGGGAGCCGGTCGGGGTCTCAGCGCTCGGGTCTGTGCTGCTCATGCTGACCTCCGTTCTCGATCACTAAGGAGCAGACTCGGGTCTGGGCACGAGAATCTTCCCACGTGCGCGGAGCTTTGGAAATGGAGCTAGGGGGACTCGAACCCCCGACCTCCTGGGTGCGATCCAGGCGCTCTCCCAACTGAGCTATAGCCCCTCGCGTGCGCTCGGGTAGCGCGCGAGTCCCGCAAGTCTAGCCCGCCGGCCGCGCTGCGATGCACGTCGGTGCCGGCTAGGTATCGTTTACACGCGCATGGGATTGCTCGACGACGCCATCCGCGAGCACCTGGAGCTAAAGCGCCGCCGCGGCGCCGATCCTGGAGAGGTCGCGCGCGAGCAGCGGGAGGTGCTCGACGTGGCCCCAGAAGCGGGCCTTGAAGCTCTGCAGACAACTGCGACCGAGGCATCGCCGAGGCCGGACGAGTCGCTCGCGCCGACGCCGGCGGATACCGATCTGGGCGAACCGGCCGCTGAGGGCGACGCGGCGGTAGCACCAGCGCGCCCCGAGCCATCAGCGACGCTCGGCGAGACTGCGGAGCTGGACATGAGCAGCGTGCTCGGCGACGACACGCATCCCCCCGTTGCGGCAGGAACGCCAGCGGAGGAGGACTCGCTCGAATGGGAGGTGCCGTCCGACGCTGTCGAGGATCAGCCCGAGGAGCGGGACGAGGACGTCCTTGAGGAGACGCCCGAGTTCCTGCGCGACACGCCCGAGCAGGACAGGTTGTGGTTCGAGCAACGCCCGCCCCGGGACTTCGACTTCGACAAGTAGCGTCCGGCCCGGCCGGATCGCGCAGCCCGTCCCTTACACTCGACCTGTTCGGGGCCATAGCTCAGCTGGGAGAGCGCCTGCTTTGCAAGCAGGAGGTCACCGGTTCGATCCCGGTTGGCTCCACTCGAGAAGTCCCCGCCTCGCGACCGCGAGCCGCCGAAGACGTTGCGCAGATCCATTATTCAGAGTATTTTGATCATGCGATGGATCGCCGGAGCATGCGTATCGACGGAAGCAAAAAGCTCCTTTTGCTACGAGTCGCGCTTATCGCCCTGTGCCTGCTGAGCCCGATGGTGGCGGCAACTCGCGCGAAGGCCGCAGCGCCGACGACCAACAACTACGCGACGATCGTTGGCGAACCTGAAGCCCACATCCTCGGCGGAATGGATAGGTTGTTCAACGAGCCTGAAGCGATCTCGATCACCGGTGAAAAGGGCTTCGTCCACGTCAAGGCGGAAGCAAACGGAAAATACTTCTCGTTGGAAGTCGCTGCGCCATCGGGGAAGGAACTCGAAGCTGGCGAATACGCCGAAGCCGAACGCGTGTCGTTCCAGAGCAACGGCTCGCCCGGCATAAGCGTCTCCGCCGAAGGAAGCGGCTGCAGCCAGGAATTCGGCCGGTTCGTCATCAAGGACATCCACTTCGGTGTCTTGGGCAATGTCGAACGCTTCTCGGCGTTCTATGAACAGCACTGCGAAGAACCAGGATCCCCCGCGTTGTTCGGCGAGGTCAGCTACGGCGAGCCCTCTGCGACCGCTCCGGAGCTCGTTCAGCCCTCGGCCATCGAATGGCCGCGTACATCTGTCGGCACGCGCAGCGTGCAGGCGCCCGTCACCGTCACCGCCGGCGAATCCGGTGCGCAGATCGCATCGGTCGGTCTGGCGGGAACGAATTCCGGTGACTTCTCGATCGCGGGCGACACCTGCTCAGGGACGACGCTCACGCCGCACGAGGAATGCGAGATCGCACTCGCCACAAGGCCCACCGCAGCGGGACCGCGCTCCGCGCAACTCGTCCTCACCGACAAATCGGGCACCAAGACGACCGTCCCGCTCAGCGTCAACCCGAACCCGCCACCTCCGCCACCTGTGAGTAACGACTACGTGACGATGGTCAGCGAACCCGAAGAGTACATCGGCGGCGGGAACGAACAGGCTGTTCAACGAGCCTGAAGCGGTATCGATCACCAGCGAAAAAGGCGCCGTCCACGTCAAGACCGAAGCGAAAGGCGAGCACTTCTTCTTCGAATTTGCAGCGCCATCGGGCAGGCAGCTGGAAGTCGGGGAATACGCCGAAGCCGAAGGCCCGTCTAAGACCAAGGACCTGCCCGGGATCAGCATCTCTGGGGACGGTCGTGCTTGCGGGGAGTCTGTCGGCCGGTTCGTCATCAAAGACATCCACCTGAGTGCCTCGGGGAGCGTCGAACGCTTCTGGGCGCTCTACGAGCAGGACTGCGGCGGCACCGGAGGACGCGCGCTGTTCGGAGAGATCAGCATCGGCGAGCCCCCTACGACGGCGCCGGAGCTCGTTCAACCCTCCGCGATCGAATGGCCGCGGACATCCGTTGGCGCATCCAGCGTCCAGGTCCCGGTCACCGTCACCGCCGGTGAATCCGGAGCCCAGGTCGCATCGGTCAGCCTCGCGGGAGCTAAACCGGCAGACTTCGCGATCGCGAGCGACACCTGCGCAGGTACGACGCTCGCGCCGCGCGAGACATGCCGGATCGGTCTCCTCACAAAACCCACCCAAGCGGGCCCCCGCGCCGCGCAAGTCGTCATAACGGACAAGACGGGCGCCAAGACGACCGTCCCGCTCAGCGTCAACCCCAACCCGCCGGCCCCAGCGCCGGCGAGCAACAACTACGTGACGATGGTCGACGAACTCGACGGGACCGGGCCCAAGACGCGCACGAAGTTGTTCAATGAGCCCGGAGCGCTCTCGGTCACCGGCACTAAGCACCATGTCAGTGTCTATGTCGAAGCCAAGGGCGATCTGTTCTTGTTCGATTTCGCTCCGGCGGCCGGGAAGGAACTCCAGGACGGTGAATACGTCGAAGCCGAACGCTATGGGTTTGAGACCCGGGGTTCGCCTGGCATGAGCGTGGACGGCGACGGTAGCGGCTGCACCCACGATTTCGGCCGCTTCGTCATCAAGGACATCCACTTCGACACCTCGGGGAACGTCGAACGCTTCTCAGCGTTCTATGAACAGCACTGCGAACAACCGGGAGCGCCAGCATTGTTCGGGGAGATCAGCTACGGCGAGTCTCCTGCGACCACGCCGGAGCTCGTCCAGCCCTCGGCGGTCGATTGGCCGCGCACGCCCGTCGGGACGAGCAGTGTGCAGGTGCCTGTCACCGTCACCGCCGGCGCATCCGGAGCACAGGTCGACTCGGTCAGTCTCGCGGGGACCGACCCAGCGGACTTCTCGATCGCCGGCGACACCTGCGTAGGGACGAGGCTCGCGCCGGCCGAGACATGCCAGATCGCTCTCTCGACAAAGCCCACGCAAGCAGGCCCACGCGCCGCGCAACTCGTCCTCACCGACAAATCGGGCGCGACGGCGATCGTCGCGCTCAGTGTCAACCCGACCCCGCCGCCCCCACCGCCTGCGAGCAGCAACTACGTGACGATGGTCAGCGAACCCGGGGACTTCATGGGGGGCGGGATGGACACCTTGTTCAACTGGCCTGAAGCGGTGGCGGTGACCGGCAACGGCGCGTGCGGTCGACGTCGAAGCCCAACAGAAGGGTCAAGGCTTCTCCTTCGAATTCGCTGCGCCGTCGGGGCAGGAACTGGAAGTCGGAGAATACGCCGGCGCCGAACAGGACCCCATCAAAGGGCGCCCCGGGATCAGCGTCTCCGGGGACGGTCGCGGTTGCGACCTGACTGTCGGCCGGTTCGTCGTCAAAGACATCCACTTCGGCGCCTCGGGGAACCTCCAACGTTTCTGGGCGCTCTATGAACAGCACTGCGAAGGTGCGGAAGAACCTGCACTGTTCGGGGAGATCAGCTACGGCGAGCCCCCTAGCACTGCGCCGGAGCTCGTTCAGCCCTCGGCGATCGACTGGGCACGCACTCCCGTCGGGTCGTCCAGCGCACGAGTGCCCGTCACCGTCACCGCCGGTGAATCCGGAGCGCAGGTCGCATCGATCAGCCTCGCAGGAGCAAACCCGACAGGGTTCGCCATCGCGAGCGACACCTGCACGGGGACGACGCTCACGCCGCGGGCGGCGTGCCAGATCGAGCTTTCCGCAAAGCCCACCGCAGCGGGCTCCGCGCAACTCGTCCTCACCGACAAATCGGGTGCCAAGACGACTGTCTCGCTGAGGGTTGGAACAGAACCGGCGTCAGACCCGGCGCCCGTCGAATCCTCCGGGAGCATTGAAGAAGCTGTGAAGGGCAGGAGAAAGAAGAAGCGAGCACGGGTGGATCGCCAGCCGCGAGCGGCGCCGGACCGGTGAGTGGCGTGAGCAGCGTCGGATCGGGGAGCACAGGCGGCGTGCTCGGTCATACCGAGCCCAACATCGGCTCCGATCAGGTTGCTGCCATCCTCGGACAGGAGCTCGTACCTACAGGCGGCGCAGCCAAGATCGCCACAGTCGTCAAGGCGGGCGGATTCGCTGTCAACTTCAGGGCGCTCACCCCCGGGGCGGCGGCGATCGACTGGTATTACGTGCCGTCCGGTGCCCATCTCTCGAAGAAGGTCCAGGGCAAACGGTTGCTCGTGGCATCCGGACGCACCGCCTTTTCCTCGGCGCGGAGCGCAGCGATCAAGGTCAAGCTGACCTCCGCAGGAATGCGTCTACTGAAGACGGTCGATAGCCTGCGGCTCACCGCGCGAGGAACGTTCATTTCGAGTGGAAACCCAACTGTCAACGCAACCAAGGTGTTTGTTCTCAGGCGATAAAGCGGTCTTTCGATGCCATCCCGGGGGTACCCGCTTTGGCCGGCGCGCGGGCTTGGTGAAAGGTGCAGCTGTGATCCGCAGGAGGTTCCGTATGGGTGGATGGAACTGCCCGTCACTCAGCGAGCGTGACAACGTTGGCTGTTGCGCCGCGCGCTTTGCCTTTCTTGGCGAAGTAGCGTCCGATCACGATCGAGCCGGCGATGCCCAATGCTGTCACGGCCAAGGGCAGGGTCTGGTCATAGTTGTAGGCGATGGAGTAGCGGGTCTGGCGGATGATCAGCGCGGTTCCAGCGGCCTGGATGAGGAACAAGGCCGCCCAGAGGTAGCTGATGACGTACATTCCGGTGCGAAAGTCCCCGTAGGCGTCCCACATCCTGTCGAAGATCGCCATCCCCTCCTGGGTGCCATCCGTCCCGTAGCGCTGGGCCATGTAGAACACGACCGGCTTGCGGACCAGGACGCAGGAGCCCAAGAAGATCAAGCCGATCAGGGCCGTCACGGCGCAGTCCTTGTAGAGCAACACCTTGGGAGCGTGACTCCCGATCAGCGCAATGACTGCGGACAGCGCGGTGAATGAGAAGATCGCAGCGGAGGCTCCGCTGAACCTGCGGGCTTTGGCCCAGACCATGAAGCCGCCCACGACTGGGGCGATGCTGCCAATCAGGTAGCTAGCCACGTCACCGGCGCCCATCCGCTGGGCAAGGTGGAACAGCGCGATGCTGCCACCGACCTCGACTGCCGTCACGAGGACGTTGAAGCGCATCCCCTTCTTGGCCGGGTGCTCCTCGAGGCCTTGCGTGATCTGGTCGTGCACCGTTGGCTCGCCGGCGGCCATCTTTAGACTGTTTCGTAGGTTGCGACGATCACGCCCTTGCTGGTGGTCGTGCTGTCGGTGAGTTGCAGAGGGGTGGAAACGCCCTCGGGGAACATGCGTCGGCCGGTGCCGAGCACGAGCGGAGCGATCGTGAGCAGATACTCGTCGATGAGATCGGCTGTCATCAGCGAGCCGATCAGCACGCCGCTGCCCATGATCACAAGGGTCGTCTCGGACCTCCGCTTGAGATCGGCCACCGCGGCCGGCACGTCGCCGTGCAGCAGCGTCGAGTTCGGCCACTCGAGTCTCGTCTCAGGATCGCCCGAGGCGACGTACTTGTGAGTGTTGTTGAGCTGATCCTTGAACGGCCCCCCTTGGATGTTCCAGTGGGTCAGCATCTCCTCGTAGCTGTAGCGCCCGAACAGCCATGCGTGTTTCCCACCTGTCAGCTCAGCCAATCGCTCACCCAACGCGGCAACCAGCGTCTCATCGCCGAATGGGACCCCCCAGCCGCCGTGATCAAAGCCACCCCGCGGGTCCTCGTCCGGGCGACCCGGGGACTGCATGATGCCGTCGAGCGTCAGCCCATTCATAACGATCACCTTTGGCATCTTCATCCTCCTTTTCGCGCGGCAGATCTCGGGTAGCTAGGCCGAGGCGTCTGGACGCTCCCGCTCTCGAACTAAAACTAGACCGCACAGTACCATTCGAGAACTAGACTGTCTAGTACAATCCGACAGGTGCCGAGCACAGCCCCCACGCCGGCAGAGTTCGAGGGTGAGCGCAAATCGGCGCGCAAGCGCAGGGCGATCACCGAAGCCGCCACGACGGTGTTCCTGACCAACGGCTATCTGGGCACGACCATGGACGAGATCGCTGCCCTCGCGCGTGTCTCTAAGCAGACGGTCTACAAGCACTTCGCCGACAAGGAGCGTCTGTTCTCAGAGATCGTCACCGCAAAGGTCGACGAGATCGCCGATCCCAATACCGGCGAAGTGCTAAAGCTGGGGGACACCGGCGACCTTGAGCGGGACCTGCGCCGTTTCGCCCGCGGTCAGCTGCGCGCGGTGATGGACCCGCGCCTACTAAAGCTGCGACGGCTGGTGATCGGGGAATCCGGCCGCTTTCCTCAGCTCGGCCGCCTCTTCTATGAGCGAGGGCCAGGACGCACGATCGATGCGCTGGCGAGCACGTTCGAGCGGCTCGCCTCTCGCGGCGTGCTGGAACTCCACGACCCCCCCTCGCGGCGGCGCACTTCAACTGGCTCGTAATGTCGATCCCGCTCAACCAGGCAATGCTGCTCGGCGAGGACGAACCCGCGAGCCCCACCGAGCTGAACCGCTTCGCCGACGCCGGTGTGCGCGCATTCCTCGCGGCGCACCGCAAACGCTGACGTACACCTCCCGCGCGGAGACCCTGCCGTCCCGCATTCCTCGCGAGTCGAGCTCCTGCCAGCGCTCGCGACGCGACCCTTCGCGCGGAAAGCAGCGCCCCGGCCTAGCCGACGGGACGCCTGGTGTTGGACAAGCGCCGTCGACGGTCGACGGCTTCTGCATCGCCTTGAGTCGGCGAGCGATGAAGCAACATCTGCGCTGTCCTACGCGCGGCCGGGCAGCAGGTACAGAACCTTCATCGGGCACCCGCGAGGATCGATCCGGCGAGCACGCGCAACAGCTCGACCCAGCCCGAGCCGGGAAGGTCGGGGTCGACGGCACGCTGTACCCCGGTGCCGAGTCCGAGCGCGAGGATCATGGTGCTCAGCGCCTCGGGGTCGATCGGGAAGTCCTCGCCGAGCTGCGCAGCGATCACTTCGGCCCAGCCCGCGCGAAGGCGCGCATGGCGAGCGGCGGTGGCGGCCTTGTAGGTGTCGTCGTGAGCGCTGAATGCCGCGAGCTCTATCTCAAAGCGCGTCCACTGCGGTTCGCCGATGGTGGCCTCCGCCCACGCCGCGAGCACGTCAAACCACTCATCGAGACTGTCTGTCTCCTCGAGTGAACGTCGGAGATCGCGCGCCATGCGCTCGTACAGCTCATCGATCACGGCGATTCCCATCGCGGTCTTGCTGGGGAAGTTGGAGTAGACCGCGCCGCGAGTGAACCCTGCGTCCTCGCCGATCTGCTCCAGGGAGGTGACCTGGAAGCCGTCGCGCAGAAACAGGCGGGTGGCCGCGTCGACGATCAGCGCGCGGGTTCGCGCCTGGGACTCTGCGCGCGTTAGACGGGTCATCGTAGGAACGCGTAATCGTCGAGGTCGAAGCGGCCGCTGCGCCAGGCCGCCTCGAGCGAGAGGCTGGGCCGGAACGGCGCGTCGCCGTGCTTGTCGAAGTAGTAGCTGTTGGCGTTCGAGCAGGCGCCCCGGAAGAAGACCTGGTTATGGCGGCGCCCGAGCATCGACTCGAAGTAGCGACGGTTAGCCTCGGGCGTGATCTCCACGCGCGTGGCGCCTTCGCTGTGCGCCCGCTTCAGGCAGCGCACGATGTGGCGCATCTGGGTCTCGATCAGACCGAAGTAGGATTGGCCATTGAACGCGTAGGGACCGAGGATCGAGAAGGAGTTCGGAAAGCCGGGCACACTCACGCCCTCATAGGCCTGCAGCCGGTTGGCATCCCACCACTCCTCGAGGTCAACACCACCCGCGCCCAGTGTCTCGAATGCCGGCAGGTTCCCGGAGTCGAACACCTTGAACCCTGTTGCAAGGACGAGCACGTCGAGAGGATGCTCGACCCCGTCACTCGTGCGGACGCCCGTCTCGGCGATCGCCTCAATGGAGGTGGTTTCGAGCAGCACGTTCTTCCGATTGAAGACGGGGATGTATTCATTGGAGAAGCTCGGGCGCTTGCACCCGAGGGAGTACTTCGGAGTGAGCTTGTCGCGCACGACGGGATCCTTGACCTCGCGGAGCATTTTGCGAGCGGTGGCTTCGCCGCGGGCGGTGAGGCTCGGGAACTGGCCAGCGAAGTGGGCGGCGAGCACGAAGGTGACCTCCACGAAGGCCTGACTGGCCCAGCGTGTGGCGAGCTCGGCGCCTGGCACCGAGCGCAGTGCCCGGCGCACGCGCGCGCTGATCGGGGCGTCGAGCTTGGGTAGGCACCAAATGGGAGTGCGCTGGAAGACGGTGACCTGCGCGACTTCAGGGGCGATCGCGGGGATGAGCTGGATCGCCGAGGCACCCGTACCGATCACCCCGACGCGCTTGCCGCGCAGGTCGACCGAGTGATCCCAGCGCGCCGTGTGCATGGTCGTGCCGGCGAAGGAGTCGAGGCCCTCGATCTCGGGCGGTTTAGGCTGGCTGAACACGCCTGTTGCGCCGACCACGTATCGCGCGGTGATCTGCTCGCCGTTCGCGGTCTGGATCTGCCACGCGTGGGCGTTCTCGTCGAACCTCGCCCCGACCACCTTTGTGTTCAGCCGGATGCGATCGCGCACCCCGTACTTGTCCACGCAGTGCTCCGCGTAGGCCTTGAGCTCCGTTCCCGGCGCGTATACGCGCGACCAGTCGCTGCGCTTCTCGAACGAGAACTGGTAGCTGAAGGACGGGATGTCGACCGCTATCCCCGGGTAGGTGTTCCAGTGCCAGGCGCCCCCGACACCGTCCCCGGCCTCGAGCACGACGAAGTCGCGGAAGCCGGCCTGGTCAAGCTTGATCGCCGCCCCGATGCCCGAGAAGCCGGCACCGATCACGACGACCTCGTGATCCATTGCGATATCCGAAGTATCCATACGCTCAAGGTACCGAGAACGCTCGCCGAGCGCCGCGACGGCGCTTTCCACGAGCGCCTACCTGGAAGGGCGGACAGTGAGACAGCCCGGGGCCCACGGTGCCAGGCATCGCTGATGACCAGTAGGGATCTGGGCACTAGCGCCTGAAATGCGTGTCGATACGATCAAGGCCGCGGAAGGGTCCGCACCTAGCGCCGCCCTGCAGGCGCAACGGACATGCCGGAGCCAGCGAGTATCGGTGGCTCCGCTTCGAGAAGTCCCCGCCTCGCGACCGCGAGCCGCCGAAGACGTTGCGTTCGATCCCGGTTGGCTCCATTCGCTGTCGCTATCACAACGAACCTGCTGCAAACGGGCATGTTCTGATGTCCGTTCGCTCGACTTCGGTGCGGGCGAAACCAAACGCCGGGGAAGGGAGGGTCGCGCGAACGGATCGGGTGCCCAGGGCTTGCGGCGTGGTGGGGTCTCGAACGTATCGCGCGAGGACGCTACGAGCCGCTGCGGCTGAGTCGGGCGATCAGTTCGATCATTGCGTCCAGCGCTGCCTCGAGCGGCTTGGTGTCGCGTTTGACCTGAGTGAGGAGCAGGCCGCCCTGCAGGGCGGCTAGCAGCGCGAGGGCGAGGGTGTCGGGGTCGGTGTCGGGCGTGAGCTCGCCTCGTGCGTGCATCTCTCGCAGGCCGCTCTGGATTGTCGCTTCCCATCGTTTGAAGCCCTCGGAGACGTGGGCTCTTGCGTCTGGGTCGGTCTCGGCTAGCTGGCCTCCGAGAGAGCCGATTGGGCAGCCGCCGCTGCAGTGGTGCTCGCGCTGGGCCGCGATCACGAAGTCGCGCCAGGCTCGGAGGCCCTCCAGGGTGCTGAAATCGAAGTTCTCCTGCCCGCCGACCATTGTGTCGGCTTGGTGGTCAACGACTGCCCGGACCAGGGCCGGCTTGTCGTCGAAGTAGTGGTAGAGCTGCGAGCTCGAGACGTCCGCGGCCGCGCGTACGTCCTCGATCGTCGTGTGGGCGACGCCCTGTCGGAAGATCAAGTCGGCTGCCGCATCAACTATGCGCTGCCGGGTCTCCTGGCCCTTGCGCGTCAGTTGGCGAGGGGGCGAGCTAGTCGTGGTCATACCGCAGATTCTAGCAACAGAATGGAACGCACTATCCATTCTGTGTTAGAGTGGAACGCACGATCCATTTCGAGGGTCGCGACAACCACTCAAACGGGAGAACGCGATACATGTCACTTCAAGGCAAGACCGCCCTCATCACCGGCGGCACATCCGGGATGGGTTCCGCCACCGCACTTGCGATGGCCGAGAAGGGCGCGACAGTGCTCATCACCGGCCGCGATGAGACCCGCGGCGCGAGCACCGTGGAGGAGATCCGGGCGGGTGGGCACGATGCGCAGTTCATCGCCGCTGATTTCTCGGAGATGTCCGAGGTGGGGCGCGTTGCCGACGCGGCAGGCGAGATCGATGTTCTGGTCAACTGTGCCGGCTTTGCCGCCCTCGCACCGACGGCTGACACCGACGAGGCGGCGTTCGACGGGCTGTTCCAGATCAACGTCAAGGCGCCGTTCTTCCTGGTAGCCGCGCTCGCCCCGAAGATCGCCGCCCGCGGCGGCGGATCGATCATCAACGTCTCAACGATGGTCGCCAGCTACGGCCAGCCAGGGATGGCTGCCTACGGCGCCTCGCGCGCCGCGATCGAGCTGCTCACCAAGGCGTGGGCCGCCGAATACGGGCCGCAGAACATCCGGGTCAACGCGGTCGCCCCCGGTCCGACGTTGACCCCGGCATTGGCGCCGAGGTTGGAGATGGCCAAGGAGTTCGCCAAGCAGATTCCGCTCCGCCGCGTCGCTGAGGTGCACGAGCTGTCCGACGTCATCACGTTCCTCGCGACCCCGGCTGCCGGCTACATCAACGGTGCGATCGTCCCGGTCGACGGCGGCCGCCTCGCGATCTGAGCGGGGAGGAGATGAGGCTGGTCACTACTCCCGGCGAACGCAGTACTGCCAGTTCTGGTGGGTAGCGACCGCCACCTGCGCCGCTGCCGCCCTGACGTCCCTCGGCCTCACCCCCCGACGCCAGACCGAGGAGGAGACGGGGGCTGTCGTTATCCCCCTCGGAGCAGCCCCTGAGCGGTAACAGGGAACCGTGAGAGGTCCGCCAAACACCCGCGGCATGACGTCGACGAGACGCAGAAGTCTGCACAGCCGTACACCGGATCAACAATGACCATGTCTGTATCTAAGGAGCCAAGCACGAAATGCAAACCACCGCAGAAAAGACCGTGTTGATCACCGGCGCCAACGTCGGGATCGGCAAAGAGATCGCCCGGCAACTGGCAACGCGCCCCGAGATCGCCCGCATCTACCTGGCGTGCCGCAACCAAGACCGGGCGGCAACGGCAAAGGCCGAGCTCGAAGCGGAGACCGGCCGGGGCATCTTCGACATCGTTCTCATGGACGTTGCCGATCCGGGCTCGGTCCGCGCCGGCCTGGCGGGCATAGACGGATCGCTCGACGCGCTGGTCATGAACGCCGGTGGAATGGGCGGCAAGACGCCCATGGCCTTGACCGCCGACGGGGCCACTTACATGTTCGCGCAGAACGTTCTTGGCCACGTTGTCCTCCTCGAGGCGCTCCTGGCCGAGGACCGACTTGGCGAGGTGGCGGTCTTCGCCGGAAGCGAGGCAGCCAGGGGAATCCCGAAAATGGGGTTCAAGCGGCCGTCGTTTGACTCAAACTCCGCCGACGAGCTCGCCACTGTCATCGACGGCAGCTATTTCGCCGGCGGCAAACCTGACGTCAATTTGGCCTATGGGCAGGCCAAGTTGCATCGGCATCCTGTGGATGGCCTACCTGGCCCGCCAATACCCCGACCGCCGATTCATCTGCGTGAGCCCCGGCAACACCACCGGCACCCAAGCACCCAATGACCTGGCATTGCCGCTGCGCATAGCGGCCAAGTACGTCATGCCCCGCCTTCCGGGTCTCGCCCACAAGCTTGACGTGGGCGCGAGGCGACTGGTCGACGGCGTTACCGACCCGACCCTGTCCAGCGGCGTGTTCTACGCCAGCGCGGCCAACACGCTCAAGGGTCCCGCGGTCGACCAAACGGACATCTTCCCCGATCTGGCCAACCCGTCCTTTCAGGACAACGCCAACGAGGCCATCCACCGCTTTATCACTTAAGAGAGAATATTCGCGTTAATTTCGCGCGCGCGGGTAGGGACGGTCGTCGACACGGCAACCTCGGCGGCTGTGGCGGCGTTGGCGTCCCAGATCGACATCCTTCCAAACGGCGGTGCGCTCAGCGGCCGCCGCGTGTGTCTCAGCGATGCTCGGCAATGAGTTCCGGTATGTGGCGATATTCCTGCGGGGCGATCGGTCGTGTCCGCGACAGGACGACGACGGCTAGCTCGTCGTCGCGAAATGCTGCTCGTCGTCCTCGACGGCGCCGAGCTCGTCGGAGAGATCGCCGCCGGGCTCGGCCTGCCAGGCGTGCTTGCCGCGCAGCTTCTTTAGGCGGTAGTCGAGCCGCCCGTGGTTGTTCATCGCGTGCCAGGCGGCAACGTGCGTCGAGATCGACATCGCGGGAATCCAGAAGCGGTCGGCGAGCTCGTCGGCGGGCGCGACCGAGCCGGGCATCACGTCTGCGGCGATGTGACCCTCACCCTCAGCGAGCGTCAGTCGCGCGAGCACGGTTCCGTCGGCAGCGCAGATCTGGGTGTCGCCGAGCATCACCGTCTTCCACGGCACCATCGGCGCAGCCGGGAAGGCCGCCTCCACGGGCCCGACGTGCGCGGCGTAGACGACCGGCGCGCCGACGAGCCGCGCCACCTGCGCGGGCAGCTCACGGTTCTGGCGGACCCAGAGGTCGTGCTCGCGCTCGGCCCAGCGGTTGAGCGGCGGCACGGTCCAGTTGGACGGAAACGACGGCCAGCACATCCCGCCGAGCACGAGGTCGACGCCGCGCAGCCGCTTGGACGTCCGATGGCGCGCCCACTCCCAGCCCGAGGCGAGGCCGACGTCAAGTCCGAGCGTCGCGCAATGCGCGCAACCGTCGTCGTCTCCGCCGCGGTAGTAGTGGTTCTCCCACGCCGACGGGATGTCCTTGTCGTGCAGATGGGCGCTGCCGTCGGGCTCCGCGCAGACGTAGGTGCCGTAGGCGTCGTCGCCGCGCCGCGCGAGAAAGCCGCCGCAAACGATCACGTCGAGCTCCCGGGCCAGGCGCGTGAGCAGCTGGAAGGGCGCGCCGTCGACCGGTCGTGTCACGCTGCGCAGCGACGGGTGAAAGACGTTGGGCGAGGTCATCGCCTCGGGGACGACGATCACGCCCGGGTCGTGCTCGCGGTGGGCGTCGCGGATGAGGTCCTCGATCCGCTTGAGATTGCGCTCGACCTCCGCGCGCCGCAAGGCGGGCTGGACGGCGGCGATCTTGATCGGCTTCATACGGGTGCCTCCTCGGCGACGGCGTTGTCGGCAGCAGGCTCGGGCGTGGGAGCCGCCGGACGACGAGGCGCCTGCGGCCAACTCCATCCAGGATGCTCGGAGCCCGCGACCTGCCGCGTCGAGCGAAAGCGCTTCGCGCGCGCCTCCTCGCGGACCTTCAGGTCGACCTTGAGGTCGTGGATGCCGCTGGAGAACGTCGCAGCGACCCGGCGCGGCTGGTGACGCAGGTCGTAGGCCAGGGCACCCGCGAAGGCAGAGGCAAGGCGGCGCAGCGATAGCACCTGCTGCTGGCTGCGCACGCGCTGGAAGATGTCGCTGAGGTCGTTCGGCCTCGTTTGGCCGCCGCCCGCGAGGCGGCGAGCGAGGTGGATGAGCACCGGCGACTGCGGCTGGATCCGCGTCTCGCCGTTGGCGAAGTGATAGGCCGACAGGCACTCGACGTCGCGCGCCTGCTCCCAGCGGCGCAGCGCGGCGTCGAGCGCGGCCGGGTCATGGACGTGCGGCCCGACGGTGGCACCGAGCGAGCGCCCCATCCACATCGCGTCGCGCTGGCCGTTGCCTATCACTGGGTCCTTGAAGTGTCCGGCGTCGCCGGCGAGTGCCCATCCCGGTCCGCTGGCGGGCCGGAAGTACGCGGGCACGTCTGCGGTCGAGCGCAGCTTGCTCCAGTTCGTCCCGCCGGCGATCCGCGCGGCGAGGCCCGAGTGGCGGCGCAGGAACTCGGCCCAGACGCCGTCGGGGTCCTTGCGGGCGCGCGATACGTCGGCCGCCGGGCCCATCACGAGTGCGATCGCTCGCGGCCGCGGAGCGCTAGGAAAGACCATGCAGAGCGAGGTGCCGTCGCGCCACTGCGACAGCGTCTCGTTGAGCGGCGTGCCGACCAGCGCGTCGTCGAAGTAGCGGAAGACGAGCCCGCGGCCATTCTGCGACGCGCGGTAGGGTCGCCACGCGCCGACGCGTGCGGCCACGCTCGACCGCCGGCCGTCTGCGCCGATCACGAGCCGCGCGCGCAGCTCGCAGAGCACCCCGTCGGGGTCCTTTGCGCGGACGCCGCACACGCGTCCCCCGCGCCAGAGGACGTCGACGAACTCCCAGTCCTCGCGGACGTCGGCGCCGTGCTCGCGCGCGGTCTCGACGAGCACCGCGTCCTGCAGCGGGCGCGGGATGCACCACACGTAGTCGCTCGTGCCGTGCGCCGATGTGCCCCACTGCTCCCGCACCGTCACCTCGTTGTCGAAATGCAACTCCAGCCGGCGCATGTAGCTCGGGTCCTGCGCGGCGACCTTGTCGAACGCTCCCATGTGCTTGAGCTCATCGATCCCGCCCCCGAACAGCACGTGCGTCGACAACGTGTCGGCCGGGAACCGCGCGCGATCCAGCACCACAACATCCAGCCCGCGACGCGCGAGCTCCGCGCCCGCCGTGCTCCCCGCACAACGAGCCCCGATGATCACGACATCATGTGAGGACATATCGGCGATCACCATAACGGGACCAGGCTACAGTTGCAAGTAGATTCAGATATGAACGTACCTATAACTGATGTGGCGATGCCACGTGGCGCACGCCGCGCCGCGCGGACGCGCGCCGCGATCCTCGACGCCGCCGAGGCGGCGTTTCGCGTTGGCGGGTACCGCGGCACCCGGATCGAGGACGTCGCCGAGGCCGCCGACGTCTCGATCGGCTCCATCTACAACCACTTCGGCGACAAGGACGGCCTCTACCACTCGCTGGCCGACCGCTCGGCCGAGCTCTTCGGCCGCTATATCGACGCCGCCTACGCGGCCGGCGAGACGCCGCTCGAGCGCGTGATGGCCTGCGGCGACGCCTACCTGCGCTTCCACCTCGAGCACCCCGGCGCGTTTCGCTTCCTCGCGTTCGAGGGCGTGGAGGTCGCAGGCCCCGTCGCCGACGCCGCGCTCGTGGCACGCATCACTCGTGGCATAAGCGGCATCCTCGACTCACCCCGGCGCCCGGCTAGCGGTCGAGGATCTGAACAGCGATCCGTGTGTGGTTTGCGCGCCGAACAGTTTCGCCCACTTACCTGTTCGGCGCGAAGCTCGACGAACAGCGCATCGCGCAGCGCCTCGGCTCGCTGGCGGTTCACACGCGCCACCCCGGCCACGGCCGAGTGATCTACGGGCCCGCCGCGGGCGGATTTGCAGTCGGGTCCGTGCGCGTCGCAACATAACGGGAGGTGTCTGGCGGCCCGCCACCGCAAGCACCCTCCTGGTATTTCCGACCGATTCCGCGGAGGGTTCGTCCGGCGTCCGACCACCGAATGGTGATCGTGCCGCGGCTCTCGTTGGTCCCGGCATCTTCTCCTCGTCGGTGTGGGCACGGCACGGTACTGGGCGGAAATTTCGCGACATAGCCTCCCCGGCCATTGGCGACTACTTCCGCAGCCTCCACCCCGTAGTAGCTCATGGTGTAGAGGTATGTCTTGCACTTGCCGGCCTTGCAAAGGCGACGGAAATCCCAGGGACGCACTAGCCGTTCACCCGCGCAAGCGTCTACCGATTCGGTCTCGAGGATTCGTCCCCGTCGCTGTCCATTCACCGGTCGGAACATGGACATGAGGCGGCGAGACCTCGCAGGTGCCGGGCCTTTGCACGTGCCCGGACGCAGCGCGCGCCTGTGCCAAATCCATGGGCCGCAGAGACGCATGCGTGGTGCTGCCCCCGCCGCAGCCGCTTGTACAACAAAGGAGGGCCGCGAATATCACAACGTTGAACCGGGCACGGGGTGGGCATTGCCCATCTCATCGGAGCCACGCACTCAGCGTTAAGTCCTTGTTTGGCTATGCCGAGTGCGTTCGGCCCTCAACCTTCCTCAGCCGTTCAGCGCGTTCCGGCGAGCCCGCCTTTCAGCCCTCCGGCGCAATCAAAACAGGACGACCGGCGTGGACGAGCACCGAGGTGCGACACGCTGCCGAGAAAGCGCAGAGGCGACCGCACCGAGTCCGCGCCGCCCACAAACGATCAGCCGCGCGTCGAGCTCGTCGGCGATCTCGATGATCCGGCGTCCCGCGCCTTCGGTGGCCGGCTCGACCCGAGAGCTGGCCTCGAAGCCATGGTCTCCCGCGCGCGCAACCCCCTCCTCGGCGGCGTCCCGCGGCCAACTTCGCCTGCTCCCCGTCGACTTTCGTCCGCGTCGCTGAGGTAGCCGCCGCCAAAGCCGCCGCCGCGAGCCAGCAGCACCGCCGCCGACTGCCAGATCGTCAGCACGACCGCAGGCGCCGGATGGGTGACGAGCTCCGCCGCGGCCGCCATCGCCGCGCGCGATCCCTCCGACCCGTCGTAGCAGAACAGCACCGGTCCAGGCATAGGCTCTCCTCAGAAACAGTCGTCTTACACGGCGTGGACTCCCAATCCTAGGTGCGAGCGCCGGGTGGCGCGAGACCGCGCCCTTGCTGGTGCCCGCACCCTTCGCTCGGCTGTCTGAGAGACAGGGCAATCCGCCGGCCGGCCCGCCCGCACAGCCGGATCACTCAGCGCCGCCGCGCCACGCGCCGCAGCGCTGCTAACCTGCGTCAACGTCCCGCAACCATCGGTTGCACATCAACGGAAGGAGTCGGCGTGGCCGCTGACAGCGTCGAACGAGAGATCCTGATCGAGGCGAGCCCGGAGGTCGTCTGGGGCGTGATCACCGAGCCCGAGCAGATCAGCCGCTGGTTCAGCGACGAGGCCGAGGTCGAGGCGACGCGCCGGTGCGGACGGCACGCTCACGTGGAAGCCCGGGGGCCGCGGCGGAGACAAGGAGTCCGACCTGGTCGTGCCGATTCGGGTCGTCGAGGCCGAGCCGTTTCACCGCTTCTCCTTTCGCTGGAACCATCCGCAGGGCGCGGAGCCGGATCGAGAGCAACTCGGCGCTGGTCGAGTTCAGCCTGATCGAGGAGGCCGGCGGGACGCGGTTGCGGGTCCTCGAGAGCGGCATCGACGCCGTGACGCATGACGAGCAGGGCAAGGCCCGCTACCGCCGAAGAGCCACGAACGACGGCTGGGAGACGGCATCTCGGCGAACTGCTCGACTACGTCGCCTCGAAGCCACGGCGGCGGCGACGCGCTGATGGCCACCGCGGTCGCCGAGGACGACGCCCTGTGGGCGGCGGTGGCCGACCCGACGCGCCGGCGCGTGCTCGACGCCCTGCTCGAGCAGGGCGAGGCGACCACCACGACGCTCGCCGGCGGGGCTGCCCGGTCACCCGACAGGCCGTCGCCAAGCACCTGGTCGTGCTCGACCGCGTCGGCCTGGTCGCGGGCCGGCGGCACGGCCGCGAGGTGCGCTACGCGGTCCGGCCCGAGCGGCTGGACGATGCCGCCGAAGCGATGGCTCGCGTGGCCGCGCAGTGGGACAGGCGCCTGGCACGGATCAAGCGGCTCGCCGAGTCCGTGCCAGGCCGAAACCGAGAATCGATTCCTAACACCGACAAGGAGAACTGCAATGACCGATCACAGAACCGGAACTCGCGAGGAGTGGCTCTCGGCGCGGCTCGAGCTGCTCGACGCCGAGAAGGAGCTGACGCGGCGCGGCGACGAGCTGGCCCGGCTGCGACAGGAGCTTGCCGTGGGTTCCGATCGAGAAGGAGTACCGCTTCGAGACCGACGAGGGAGCCGCCTCGCTCGTCGACCTCTTCGAAGGGCGCTCGCAGCTGCTCGTCTACCACTTCATGTTCGGGCCCGACTTCACGGCCGGGTGCCCGTCCTGCTCGGCGATCGCCGACGGCTTCTCCGGTTCGGTCGTGCACCTGGCCAATCACGACGTCGCGTTCACTGCGGTCTCGCGCGCCCCGCTGGCGAAGCTGCAGGACTACAAGCGGCGGATGGGCTGGAGCTTTCCGTGGGCGTCTTCGTTCGAGAGCGACTTCAACTACGACTTTCACGTCACGCACACCGAGCAGGAATGGCAGTCGGGCGCCGTCGAGTACAACTTTCGCACCGCCGACTTCCGGCCCTCCGAGCAGAGCCCCGGGCTGATC
Source organism: uncultured Solirubrobacteraceae bacterium (assembly GCA_963819435.1). Taxonomy (GTDB): domain Bacteria; phylum Actinomycetota; class Thermoleophilia; order Solirubrobacterales; family Solirubrobacteraceae; genus Palsa-744. The sequence goes on from CAWFWA010000005.1 coordinate 88,922, forward strand.
GAGATCGCCAGGGGCGCCGGCACGGATCCCGTGACCTTCAGGAAAGAGGGGCCGGGCATGAGCGCGTTCGCGCTCGAGGACGGCGTCGTGTTTCACACCTACTCGGCTTACGGACGAGGCGTCGACGGCGCTCTGGGGCATGTACTCGTGGCTCGACCGCGCCCCGCTCGGACGCAACGAGAGCGGCATCTGGTGGCGCCGCCACGACGAATACGAAGGAGTTGAGCCGTGGCCGTGTCATCAGGCGGAAGGACGATTGCCAACCCCTCCGGCGCAGTCGGAGCGGTGGTGGGTGCGAGCGGCAGGCCGCGGCGCGGGGTGAGTCGGCCACCTCTCGCCGCGAGGGCGATGCGCACGGAGCTCGGGATCGTCGCGGCGCTGCTCGCCGCGGCGGGGTTGGCGTGGTGGTCCACGGCCGAGCGCATGGCGGGGATGGACGCGGGACCGGGAACCGCGCTCGGTTCGGTCGGCTGGTTCACGGGCGTGTGGGCGACGATGATGGCGGCGATGATGCTGCCGTCGCTCGCGCCGAGCGGCAGCCGTCTTTGCGGCGGCGGTCCGCCGCGAGCTCAGCCGGGTTCTGCTGTTCGCCGGCGGCTATCTGCTCGTCTGGAGCGTCGCCGGCATCGGCGCCTACGGCCTGTTCGAGCTCGGAAGGAGCCTGTTCGCCGGCTCGCTGGCCTGGCACAGCGGCGGCCGTTGGCTCGCGGCGGGCGTTCTCGCCGTCGCCGCGCTCTACCAGCTGACGCCGCTCAAGCGCGCGTTCCTCTTCGAGGTGCCGCAGCCCCCTGCGATTCCTGGACACCTCGCGGCAGAGCACGCGGCCAGGAGCGCTCGCGATGGGTCTGCGCAACGGCGGATGGTGTCTCGGATGCTCGTGGGCGCTGATGGCCGCGCTGTTCGCGCTCGGCGTGATGAGCCTCACGTGGATGGGCGTTGATCGCCGTGCTCGTGGCGCTCGAGAAGGTCGGGCCCTGGCGGGCGCGGCGCACGGCTGGCGACCGCGGGCGTCCTCGCTCGTGCTCGCGGTCGCGATCCTCGCCGTGCCGCACGAGATCCCGGGGTTCGTCGTTCCCGGCTCGCCCGCCTCACCCCACATGATGAAGGCGATGGGGTAGGAGACGCCCGTGTTCATCGGAGCCGTGCGGTGTTAATGGTCTCGACATGAGACTTGCACGCGCGATCGCCCTGCCCCTGCTCAGCCTCGTCGTACTCGCGACGCCGGTACAGGCGTCGGCCGAAGAAATCCCGCTGCCGACGCTGAAAGTCAGCGCTGCGGCGGTCCCGATCCCCGGCTTCCCGGGCGCAGGCAACTTCTACGGCAAGGGCGCCAATGTGGAAGCCAGCCTCGAAATCACCGGCTCGGGCTACGGCGCCACCCCGCAGAACCCGAAAGGGAGCGTGCCGCCGATCTCGGCCGTCAACGTCTACCTGCCCAAGGGAGTCAAGCTGCACCCGTCGGGCTTTGCCACCTGCACCGAACCGACGCTCAAGAACATCGGTCCCGGCGGCTGTCCGAAGAAATCCCAGGCGAGCCCGATCGGCAGCGTCCTCGGCGAAGTGACGTTCGGTAGCGAACGCGTGCCCGAGAACGCGACCCTGCAAGGTTTCTTCGGGCCCGGCGGCAGCATCCTGTTCTACACGCAGGGCTCGAGCCCGGTCAGCCTGGAAGTCGTCTCGAGCGGCCGGTTCGTGCGCAGCTCCGGAAAATACTCCTGGGAGCTGAAGACGCTCGTGCCGCCAGTCGCCACCGTGCCCGGGGCGCGCTGGCGTCGGTCAGCAGGATCCACATCAAGGCGGGAGCCGCGTACAGGTCACACGGAAAGGTGATCTCCTACGGCACCGTGCCGAAAAAAGGGCGAATGCCCCAAGGGCGGCTTCTTCGGCCAGACCGAAATCACGTTCGGCGGATCGTTCGGCGGCGAACGCGAATTCGGGATCCCGGCCAAAACGGTGACCAACGTGATTCGCGTTCCCTGCCCGCGGCGGTGACGCTCGGGCATCGGCAGCGGGCGAGCTGTCAGCCGGCGCAGCTCAGCCGATTCGCCGGTTTACGCGCCATGCGCGACCCGGCCAGGTAGGCGACACCGCGCCCCGACCGCCTGCCGGCCGGGGCGCGGGCCACCATCCACCATCAGGAGCCGTTGTTCACGTACGCCTGGTAGGCGCGGCAGGGCTCGTTGCGCAGGCTCGGGCACGCGGGCAGCGCCGTCGGCACGCTCGACACCGGGCACGATCGGCAGGATCAGGCTCGAGGGCATGCTCGGCGAGAAGGCGATCGACTCGTTCGCAGTCGCCGCCTTCCGGCTGCGGTGTGGCTGAACGACCAGATCGGCTGCGTCCCGTTCGGCGCGGAGATCGTGACCCTGATGCGCGAGCCCGCGCGGTACGCGTGGCCCTCGAAGTACAGCGGGATCGACGACCGGGACGAACTGGTCCGCGGGCATCGGTTCCACGTCGGAGGCGAGCATCGTCGGGATCGGCTGCAGCACCGTCGGCTTCTGCTTGAGCATGTTCTCCGAGTCGTGGCGAGCTTGCGCTCGCTCGCCCGCAGCCAGCCGTTCTGGACGAACGTCTCGTTGCCGTCGGGCGCACCTCGCTGACGGTCGCCTGGAGATCGACGTCGGCGTCGAGGACTTGACCCAGAGATGCACGGCGCCTCCGCCGACGGCGGTCGTGTCGCTCGTCGAGCGGCGCCGAGACGTAGGACACCGCCGAGCCCGCCGGCGGCTGCGCCCAGTTCCATTCCCACTGCGACGCGTTGCCCCACAGCCCGCCGCCGCCGGTGTTGGCCCCGTAGTCCGTCAGCGGCACGGCGTTCGCGTCGGAGGTGTAGGAGTCGACCCCTTCCGCGCTCGGCTGTTTTTCGTTGAGCGTGCCGCCCGGCCCGAAGTACCACGACGCGCGCCTTCGTGCCGGGGACCGGGAATTTGGAGAACGACTGTTCGAAGCCCGGGTACGGGTCACCGGCCGTCGTCGTGCCCGAGCGGCGAGGTCCCTGCGCCGTTGTCGAACAGCACCCGGATCGACGGCAGCGCTTCGAAGGCCGCCAGCGCCGATTCGTAGGTCGGCTGCGTCTGGATCGGGTCGGACGGAAGCGTCACGACGTCGGTTTTCGGCAAGCCCCATCGCTTCCTGGTAGATGACCGGCGCCGCCGCGTGCACGACCGCCTGAGTTGACGATCGGCGCTTGGTGCGCGACGTACAACTCCAAGAAGTCGTACAGCCGGTTATACGTATACGGATCGAGCGAGTCGATGTGCGCGCCGTTGGTGAACGTGAACCACTTGCGGCTCCGTGCCGGTGAAGTGCTGCGCGAGATCGGCGCAATGCCCGCCGGTCTGCTCGTCCTCCCACTGGCAGGCCATGAACGTCGGCACGTCGATCTTGTGCACGAACGTGACCGGGTCGAGCGCGTCGGCGACCGCCGGGTTGTACGTCGAGTTTGCTTCGATCTTCTGCCATCAGGTTCGCCGCCTCGCCGTGCAGCGCCTGGTTGGCCGCGCAGGTCTGATCGCCTTCTTCGATCCGCGTGTACGCCCATGCCTGGCCGTGCCCGGGGCTGGCCGGTTCGGCGTTCTGCTGGCGCTCTTCCGCCCACGCCACCGCGAAGCCGTCGTTGCGGATGCCGCCCGGGTAGAGCGTCGTCGCCGTCGCGTCGATCATCGACAGCGGCGCGATCGCCTCGAGGTCCGGCGGGCTGCAGCTGCGCCGTGAACAGCTGGCTGATCCCGCCGTAGGAGATGCCGAGCATGCCGACCTTGTTGCCGAGCACCCACGGCTGGTGGGCGATCGTCTCGATCACGTCATAGCCGTCGAGGTTCTGCATGTGTTCGAAGAAGTCATAGGCGCCGCCCGAGCAGCCGGTGCCGCGCATGTTCACGTCGACGACCGCGAAGCCCATCAGGTTGGCGAGCACGCGATGCCGTTTTCCGGGCCCGCCGGGTTCGCGTAGCCGTAGCCCGAGTACTCGATGATCGTCGGATACGGCGGCGTGTAGCTCGGCGTCGGCACGCCCGGTATCGGAAGCGTCGGAAAGTGAAAGCTCGACGGCACGCCCGGCTCGCCCGCCGGGCTGGTCGGCGGGTGCACGTCGATCGACAGTTCCGTGCCGTCGCGCGTCTTCAGGTACGTGTAGCCGTTGTCGGGGATCGACTGGTTGTAGATGCCCGGGTCCCACGGCGCGGCCGCGTCGGAGTGGACCGTGACCGGTTCCGAGGTTTCGCCCGTCGGACGTCGATGCTGACCCGGTAGTTCTTGCCCGGCTTCACTTCGCGGAACAGCAGCCCCCCGAGCGAGTCGGCGTTCTGCGTGGCCACGGTCGCGCTTCTTTTTCAGCAGCGACACCTGGGCGTTCGGCGGCAAGCCCGTCACGTACACCTGTTCGGCGCTGCCCTGCGCGGTGAACGCGGACGCGCCCGCCGCCGCCATCAGCCCGAGAACAAGCACTGCGAGCGCCGAGGTCAGACCGATCCGCGCGCGGCGCCGGCGCGTAGATCCTGCGGTCAACCGGCAAGCCTCACCGGCACAGCTCACGACCCGACGACCGCCACTCGTTGGATTGGCACGCAGCATTTCTCCCCTATCCCCGCGCCTACGCGCAGAAGCTCTTGACCCTCGCTTCGATGCCGATCCCTTCGCCCCGGCACGAGCCTGGAATGCTGGCGTATTTACCCCAGTGCGCGCCTTCTAAACGCGACCGGCACAGTCTCCCGGCGCTGTGCGGCTGTAGCGCGTACGTCGTCCGCGCAGCAGTATCGACAGACCCTCAAGCCAAGCACCGCAGGCGTCGATGCGTCGGGCAATGGGAAAGACCTCCGGGCGCGATCGATTCGCCGGGCTCACGCCAAGCCGGTTCTCGCTGGACGGGCTGATCGCTGTCGCGGCGCGCAGGTTCGTCGCGCACTCCGCGCCGTCCTCGCCCGCTCGTTCGACCCGCGTGACGCTGCTACATAGAGGGATGCCGCAGCCTTCCGTCGGCCATTTCCCGCCGCCGGCTCGCGGATCCAGCGGCGCGGCGCCGGCGTCCAGACGGTCCCGCGCGCCGAGGTCCGACCTACTGCGCGTGGCACTCACGCGCGTCGATCCGGCGATCGTCGCTTTGATGGTCGTCGGGCTCGTCGCGGCATTGTTTGGGATCGGCACGAAGGGCCTGTGGCTGGACGAAGCCTTCAGCGCCAAATATGCACAGCTCGGGATCACGGGTCTATGGCACGTCGTCAGCAAGAGCGATCCGAACATGGGCGGCTACTACGCCGTCCTGCATCTGTGGACCGGCGTCTTCGGGCACGGCGGAGCCGCCGTGCGCAGTCTGAGCGCGGTCGCCGGGTGCCTCGCGATCCCCCTCGCAGTGATGCTCGGGACGCGACTGTTCGGGCGCACCGCCGGCCTGCTCGCGGGCTGCTGCTCGCGCTCAATCCCTTCTTCGTGCAGTACAAGCAGATCGCCCGCTCCTACGCGCTGCTCGTTCTGCTGATCCTCGCCTCGTGCCTGGCATTCGTGACCGCGCTGGAGAACCCGTCGCGCAAGACGCTGCTCGCATATGTCCTCGCGAGCGCGCTGTCGCTGTACATGCACTACTTCGCGTCGCTCGTCCTGCTCGTCCAATTCGCCACACTGCTCGCGCTGAGGCCGGCGCCGGGCCGGCGCAAACGCTGGGCGGTCGCCATCGCGGCCATCATCGTGCTGTGCCTGCCAGAGCTGGTGTTCGCCGCGCGCGCCGGTTCACAGGGCGTCGAATGGATCGGCACGCCGACGTTCAGCGATCTGGTCCGTCTGCCCTCGGGCCTGGTCGGCGGGACCGCGCTCGCGGTTCTCCTGAGCGCCCTGGCTTGTTACGGCTTCGTGCGATCCTACGCCGCGGGCCGGCGCTGGCAGGCCGGCTTCGCGGCAGCGTGGCTGTTCGTTCCGGTGGCGCTCGATTTCGCCGCCTCGAGGCTCGGACGCTCGTTCTTCGTCGCGCATTATCTGATCATCGTGCTGCCGGCGTTGCTGCTGCTCGCCGCGGCGGGCGTTGCTGCGCTTCCGCGCAAGGCGCTTGGTGCCGCCGCGTGTGTGCTGCTCGTCGCGCTCATGCTGCTCTACACGGGCGCTTGGTACAGAGAACCGGGCATCGAGGGCTACCGCGGCGCGACGCAGTACATCCTCGGCGCCACCCACGGTGGCGACCGCATCGTCTATTACCCGGAACTGCCGCTCGGCGGTCCGGCGGCCGGAGTCGCCTACTACGAGACTCGCGCGGGCGCGCAGACGCCGCGGCCGGCACGCCTGCGGCTCGCCTCGGCATTGGCATCGCCGTCGCCGCGTGTGTGGCTGGTGATCCGCAACTCAGACGTGCCGCCCGGTCGGCGTGACGCCGTCGAGCGCAGCATGGCCGCCCGTTATCGCCCGGGCGTGCAGCAGACGCGCTTTCGCAACCTCACCGTGATCCTCTACGCGGGCTCACATCGCCCGTGATCGTGAGACGAGGCGCGGGCGCAGCGCACGCGCCCTAGAAACAACGCTGTGCGCGCTCAAAGCAGCGCGTTACGGTCGGCGACATGCTGTCCACCCGCCGGCGCCGCCCGCCCGCATGCTGCTGATCGCGCTCGCGGCCATCTGGCTGGTTCTCGTGGCCTTCGTGCTGACGATGTGCCGCGTTGCGGCCCGCACCGACGCCGCGAACGCCGACCGTGGCGGCAAGGTCGCGCCGCCCAGCCGCCGGGATCGCCGGCCAGCCGAATTCGCTTAGTGGCGCGCAGGCGACGCAGTCGATCCGGCCTGCCCGTCGAGTAGCGTTCATCCACCGGGCGATCGCTGGTCGGGTAATTCGCGCATTGTGCGAGCAATCCGATGGCCGATCGGTGCTGCAATTCTTATTGTTTGCGTAAGAGATACGCATGCTGCGAGAAAAGATGTCCTTGATAGGTCACAATCCTCCAATGCGGATCGCTGAGCGTGGCTTGCCTTGCAAACAGCAGCGATTCTGGCGATCCTGTGCACGCTCGCCTTCGCCGCCGGCGCGTATGCCGACGAACCGCTCGGAGCGCAGGCGACCCCCGAACCAGCCGAAACGCAGGGCGCGGGCGAAGGTCAGCCCGCGGGGACGGGCGGGCAGGGCGAAGAAACGCGGGCCGGCGCGGGTGGTCAGTCACAGGAAACAGGACAGGAAACCCCGGTGAGCGGCGAAGAAGCCTCACGGGCGGCGGGATCGTCGCTGAAGAAACCGGTCAAGGCGCAACGACCGGGGAAACCGGCGAAAGCACGCCGACCTCCCCGGCACGGTCGAAACGAGCGAACCGGCCTCGGTCGAAGTGCCGCCCATGGCCGGACAGACCGCGCAGGAACCCGTCAAAGAAGTCGTCGTCGTCAAAGCCGGTCAGGAAGGGCTTGAAGGGCTGGAAGGGGGCGCCGGCACGCTGTTGCATGGCGACTCCGCCGCCTCGGGGGCCGGCCCAGGACTCCGTCGCCCGCAGCGAGTCTCCAGCGAAATCGCCGCGAATCGCAAGCGCTGATCGCCGGACCGCTGTCACCTCCGCCGACGGCCCGACGGCCGGCAGCGGCGAGAGCGCAGACGCCCGCGACGCCGGCGATCGGCGGAGACGGCGGACCGCGTGGCGGGATGACCGCGGCCCAGCGAGCCGGCTCGCTGAGTTGCGAGCTGTCGGCGCTCGGCGGCCGCACGACCGACAACTGCACCGCGGCTGGCTGGGCGAAAAGCGCTTCCTCGACACATCCAGCGTCGGCTTCGCACCCGGCGCCGGCTCGCATGGCGGCGGCGATCGACGGCGGGCTGCCTCCAGGCGGCGGTCATCGGCGGCTCCGCCGTCGGCAATGCGCCGGTCAGCCCGGCGCCCGGGCCCCGCGCCCAGCGGCGCCTCCGGAGCGGCCGTGGGCGGCGGCTGCGCGGCGTCGCGCCCTCGGCGTTTCTCTCGCTCGCCGGGCTGCTGCTGCTGGCGGGGCCGCGCGCGATGCGCCGCCTGCGTCTTTCCTCCGGCCGTGGCTCACGGCCTGCTTCGTACTGATTCCTGAGCGCCCCGGCTAGCTCCTCCCGGCCCGCTTCACCCGGCGTGGATCGTCCGATCCGCGCCTTGGAAGTCAATACGAGGCCTTTGGAAGGAGCTGTATTCGGATGAAACGCCATGAAATGGCGATGGCCGCAAGTGTCGAGTCGAACACGAGGACGGCACGGCCGCCGTCGCAAGCCCAGACCCGCAAAGCTCGCACCCAACAAGGACGAATCGCAAGACCGCATCCGGCGAAGCCGGCTTCGTGCCGGCCAGCGTGCGTCGCGCGCGAGCACACGCTGATCCTCACCGGCGAGCTGGACAGCAGCTCGGCGAACGCGCTGGAAGCAGAGATCGAGCGCCTGTGCGAGGAAGAGGTCACCAGCGATCACGCTCGACCTGCGCGAGCTGGCATACATAGACCCGGTCGGCGTCGCGGTGATCGCATTCCGCTGCCGTCTGTGTAGAGGCGCGGATACGAGTTCGCGCTGATTCCCGGCGGCCGGATGATCCATCGCGCGTTCGAGCAGGCCGGCGTCGCCGGTCTGCTCCCGTTCCAGCGAGGCGCCGTTGCACCGTGCGCGCCGGAGGCGGAGCTGGCCTCGGCGCATCTGGAGGAAGGACGGGCCGTCGGGCCGGCGCTGCGAGCCGCAGGCGATCGCGCCGGCGCGCTTGCAGAAGGATCTCGCCGGATCCGGCGCTCATGCCTGCGCTGGCGTTGAGCCACGGCGTGGGCGGGGGCGGCGAGAGGTGAGCCGCGGGGCGTCGCACCGGCGGTCATCGGGCGGGCAGGTCGCTGTGCCCGATGACCGCTGCCCGCCGCCGCTGAGCGACGAGCCCGGCGCGGTCGCGCTAGCTTGTGATGCGTGAGAGAGGGGCTCTACGCACGGCGTTCGTTTGCCGCGCTCGCCGCAGCCGGCGCTCGCACTGGCCCTCGCGGCCGCATCGCCGGCGCTTGACCGGGCGGCCGCCGCGCCGTCGGAATACGGCTGCCCGATCCTGCCGGCGGACAACGCGCTCAACCAGGAAGTCGCCGATGCGCCCGTCAGCCCCAGCTCCGCCGCATACGTGGCGAGCATCGGCGCTCAGCGCGCACCTGCACCCGGACTTCTCCACCAACCCGAAGTACGGCATCCCCTACTCGGTCGTCGGCTCAGAACAGCCGAACGTGCCGATCAAGCTCACCAAATACCGCACGGAATCGGACCCGGGCCCATACCCGGTGCCGCCTGGCGCGCCGATCGAGGGGGGCGGCAAGAACGGCCACGGCGACAAGCACGTCCTGGTGCTCCAGGAAGGCACGTGCAAGCTCTACGAGCTGTACAAGGCACACCTCAACGGCAAGGAATGGAAGGCGGCCGCGGGCGCCGTCTTCGACCTGCGCAGCGAAGCCCTGCGACCGGAAGGCTGGACCTCGGCGGACGCCGCCGGCCTGCCGATCTTCCCGCTGCTGGCCCGCTACCCGGAGGTCGCAGACGGGCAGATCGATCATGCGCTGCGTGTGACGGTCGCCGCAGACGCAGCGCGGCTACATCCATCCGGCGACGCACTTCGCCTCGAGCAGCTCGACGCCGAGCCTGCCGCCGATGGGCCTGCGCCTGCGCCTGAAGGCGAGCTACGACCTCACCCCTTCCACGGCCAGTCGCTCATCGTGCTCCAAGCGCTCAAGCGCTACGGGCTGATCGTGGCCGACAACGGCTCGCCGTGGTTCATCACGGGCGCGCTCCAAGCGCGGGCTGGAACGACGAAGACCTCGAACAGATCAAGCAGGTGCCCGGGCTCGGAATTCGAAGCGGTCGAAAGCGGCGCGATCCTGCACGCGGCTAGCTCCTCGCCGCCCGCGCTCAGCGCTCGGCGAGGCGGTAGACGGCGCCGTTCAGCGAGGCCACGTAGATGTGCCCGCTGGCGTCCTGGCCGAACGAGGACAGGACGGGGACGTCCAGGCCCGTCGCGCGCAGGCCGGTCGCGTGCCCGCGCGCGAGCTTGACCGACTCGATCTGCGGCCGGCAGTAGTCGCCGAACAGGTAGCGGCCGTACGAGGCTCGGCAGCGAGCGGTCGCGCACGACGTAGCCGCCGATGATCGCGCAGTAGCCGTCGCTGTGCGAGGCGCGTCAGCGCCGGGAGACGGCGCTGCGGCGCGCTGCCCGGCTTGTTGCGGCGGTCGCCCTCCCAGACGCTCCAGCCGTAGTTGGCGCCCGCGCCGGTGCCCGGCGCGGCGAAGTCGATCTCCTCCTCGCTGGTCCTGGCCGACGTCGCCGATGATCAGGTCGCCGGTCGTGCGGTCGAAGGAGAAGCGCCAGGGGTTGCGCAGGCCGTAGGCCCAGATCTCGGCGCGCTTGCCGCGCCTGGCCGGCGAACGGGTTGCCGCGCCGGGATCGTGTAGCCGCCGCCCGCCGTCGGGCGCGATGCGCAGGATCTTGCCGAGCAGCGTGTCGGTGTTCTGCCCGTTGTTGTCCGGGTCGTCCTCGCTGCCGCCGTCGCCGACGCCGATGTACAGGTCGCCTTCGGGGCCGAACGCGAGCTGGCCGCCGTTGTGGTTGGTGTACGCGTGGTGGTCGATCGTCAGCACGTGCGCGCGCTCGCCGGGTCCGCGACGTTCGGGGTTGCCCGGCGAGCGGCGGTACTGCAGCGATCTCGATGTCGTTGTCGGCGACCGTGTAGTCGACGTAGAAGAGGCCCGCTCTTGGCGTAGTCGGGCGGGAAGGCGATGCCCAGCAGACCCTGCTCGTCGCTGCCGCTGCGCGTAGACCGAGCCGGAGATGTCCAGGAACGGCCGCGCCTGCTTGTGGCCGTTGAGCACGAGCATCACCTGGCCGGAGCGCTGCAGCACGAACACCCTGCCGGCGGTCGCCCGGAGCGCCCGGTCACGTACGTCGGTTCGTCGAAGCTGCGCCACCCGCACCAGGCGCAGACGCCGCTTCGGCCGTGGGCGACCGCTGCATGCGGCTCGGGGCGCGCCGAGCGTCGTGCCGCCTCGACCCGGACCGCAGGCCGCCAGGGACAACGCGGTGAGCGTCACCACCGCGAGCAGCGCTCGCCCTCTCACGCCGGCCATCCTCGCACGCCGGCCCACGCCGCGTGCGCCGATCAGGCGGCCGCCAGGCGCGGCTCGTGCTCGGCCGCCAGCGCCGTCGCGATCGCCTGCGCGCGATCGCTCGTGCCGAGCTTTGAGTGGATGTGCTGGGTGTGCTTGTAGACGGTGCGCGGACTGATCTGCAGGGTCGCGGCGATCTCGCGCGTGCCCGCGCCGAGCGCGAACAGCCGCAGCACCTCGGCCTCGCGCGCGCTGAGGCCGAGGCCTCGCAGGGCGACCGGCGAGAGTGCCCGCGGCGGCACGTTCGAAGAACAGCACCAAGCCCCCGCGCCGGCCCGTCGGCAGGCGTCGCACGACGACGCCGGTGCTCGCCAGGCGCACCGGGTCCCACGCTGCCCGGTCGGACCGGGCGCCAGCACGGCGCCTGGGCACGGGCGCGCCCTCGCTCCAGCCCAGCTCGCGCAGGCACTCGCGCGCGCGCGTGCGAGGAGAACGACGACCTGCGCCGCGTTCGACGATCGCGACCGCCTCGCGCGCCTGGTCGATGCCTCGGCGCAGCGAGCTCGATGACCGTCGCCGCACGCTCGCGTGCCTGGACGTTGCGATAGGCCTGGATCAGGTGCGGGCGCGCGAGGTTGAGCATCTCGCGGTCGCGTTCGCTGAAGTCGCGGCTGCCGCGCGACAGCGCGATGCCGAACGTCATGTCCGGCGGCGAGGGCAGCGTGAAGGCGATCTGGAAGCGCACGCCCAGCGGGCCGTAGAGCTCGCGGAACAGCTCGAGCTCGTCGCACGAGCTCGGTACGCACCACGTCGGAGAAGCGATACGCGCGCCCATCGCGCGTGCGCGCGAAGCGGATCACCAGCGGGTTCTGCCCGGCGTAGCGCGCCCCACTGCTCGAACATCGCCGCCGGCAACTGCGGATCGACGAGCGTCGCGTAGACGCGACCGTCGTTGCCCACCTCGTTGTAGGAGGCGTAGTCGGCCGGAACGACGCGCCGCAGCGCGACCGGAAGGAACGCCCGCAGCTCGTCCAGATCGTCCGCGCCATGCGCCTCGCCGACGAAGTCGAGACCAGGCGCACATCCTTTGCCGAGAGCCCCGCCATCGTCAGATCCTGCCCGATCGCAGGCCGGCAGTGTCTGGCCGCCGTCTGCAGTCGCCGGCGCGGCGCGAACAGGCCGGGCACGCCCGCGAGAGCGCAGACCGGGCTCGCGTCGTCGTAGCCTGCTGTCATGCCCGAGCGCACGGCACCGCGTGGTCCTCGTCGGCGGCGGCTTCGCCGGGCTGCAGGCCGCGCTGAAGCTCGCCAGGGGCCCGGTCGAGGTGACGCTCGTCGACCGGCGCAACTTCCACCTGTTCCAGCCGCTCGCCTACCAGGTCGCCACAGGCGCGCTCTCGCCAGCGAGATCTGCTACCCGCTGCGCACGATCTTCCGCCGCCGCGAGAACGTCGAGGTGGTGCTCGCCGAGGCCACCGGCTTCGACCTGCAGGCGCGACGCGTCGAGCTGCGCCCGTCGCCGACGGCGTCCCGGCGCCGGCGTCGCTGCGAGTACGACAGCCTGATCGTCGCCGGCGGATCGGCCTACTCCTACTTCGGCCACGACGGGTGGCAGGCGCACGCGCCCGAGCTGAAGTCGCTGGAGGGCGCGCTGGACATCCGCAGCCGCATCCTCACGGCGCTCGAGGCCGCCGAGTGGGAGCCCGACGAGCAGCGCCGGCAGGCATGGCTGACGTTCGTCGTCGTCGGCGCCGGGCCCACCGGCGTGGAGATGGCCGGCCAGATCGCCGAGATCGCCCACGACAGCGTGCGCGAGTTCCGCCGCGTCGACACCGCCGCGGCGCGCGTGCTGCTCGTCGAGGCGGCCGACCGCGTGCTCACCGGCTTTCCGCCATCGCTCTCGGCGAGCGCCGCGCGCGCGCTGGAGAAGCTGGGCGTGACGCCGCTGGTCGAGCACACGGTCACGGACATCGACGCGCGACGCCGTGACGACGAGCAGCCCCGGCGGCGAGCAGACCAGCTACCCCGCGCGCACCGTCGTGTGGGCCGCCGGCGTGACGCGCCTCCGACGCTCGCCGCGCGCTGGCCGACGCGGCCGGCGCCGAGCTCGACCGCGCCGGGCGGCTGATCGTCGAGGAGGACCTCACGCTGCGCGGGCACCCCGAGGTGTTCGCGCTCGGCGACATGGTCGCCGTGCGCCGCGGCGGCGAAGTGCAGACGCTGCCCGGGCTGGCGCCGGTCGCGATGCAGCAGGGCCGCCATGCGGCCGCGCGCGGTGCTCGCGCGCTGCGCGGGCAAGCCGCACCGCCCGTTTCACTACACCGACAAGGGCAACCTCGCGACGATCGGCCGCGCGCGCGCCGTGGCCGACATCAAGGGCCTGCATCTCAGCGGCGCGCTTGCCTGGCTGACGTGGCTGGCCGTGCACCTGTGGTACCTCGTCGGCTTTCAGAACCGCCTGCTCGTGTTCACGCGCTGGGCGTTCAGCTTCCTCACGCACGGTCGCGGCGCACGCCTGATCAGCGCCACGCGCCCGCTGCACCCGGATCGTTCCTGAGCGCGCGCCTAGGGCTTGGCGGCCTGCGCGAGCCGCGCTGCGCGCTTGAGCAGGTACTCGCGCTCAGGCATGCTCGTCGTGCGTGCCGCAGCCAGGCGGTAGTCCGCGAGCGCCGCATGCGTATCGCCCGTGCGCTCGAGCAGATGAGCGCGCGCAGCATGCAGGCGGTGGCTCTGTGAGAGCGGCTGCTCGAGCTCTGCCAGCAGCGCCAGCCCGGCTTGCGGCCCGTCGGCCATCGACACGGCGATCGCGCGATTGAGCGCGACCATCGGATTATCTGAGATTCGCTGCAGCAACTCGTACAGCCCGGCGATCTCGCGCCAATCGGTGTCCTGCGCACGCTCGGCGCGGTCGTGCGGCGGCGGCGACGGCCGCCTGCAGCTGGTAGGGGCCGACGGCGCCCGCGCTCAGCGCCTGCGCGAGCAGTTCGCTGCCCTCGGCGATCAGCTCGCGGTCGCCACAGCGACCTGTCCTGCTCGTCGAGCGCGACCATCGCGCCATGGGCGTCGGTTCGCGCGGGACGGCGCGCGTCGGTGAGCAGCATCAGCGCGAGCAGGCCGGCCACCTCGGCGTCGCCGGGCAGCGCCGGGTGCAGCGATCCGCGCCAGGCGGATCGCCTCGCCCGAGAGCTCGGCGCGCGCGAGCTGCGGCGCCGCTGCTCGCCGGGTAGCCCTCGTTGAAGATCAGGTAGAGCACGTGCAGCACCGACGCGCCGCCGCGCGGCCATTCGCCGGCGCCGGGCATCGCGAACGCCCACGCCGGAGGACTCGATGCGCTGCTTGGCGCGGCTGATGCGCTGTGCCATCGTCGCCTCGGGCACGAGGAAGGCGGCGGCGATCTGGCCGTCGTCAGCCCGCCGACGGCCCGCAGCGTCAGCGGCGATCGCCGACGCCGGGTGAGCACCGCGGATGACAGCACATGAACATCAGCGTCAGCGTGTCGTCGGTGCGCCGAGGCCGCGGCTACGGCTCGGGCGTGCGAGCCGTTCGCGGCCTAGATCCTCGCGCCGCCGTCGCGCCTCGTCGCTGCGCGGCACTGTCGGCCAGGCCGCCGGGCGCGCGACCGGCGATCAGCCAGCCGACCGGGCTCTCGGGCATGCCCGTCGCGCCGGCCACTGCGCCGCCGCGGCGAGCGAGAGCCTCCTGCACCGCGTCCTCGGCGTCGGCGAAGTGCCCGTAGCGCCGCACCAGCGCGCCGAGGACCTGCGGCGCCAAGTCGCGCAGCAGGTCCTCGATGCCCGGTGCGCGTCGATCACACTCCCGGGCTCGGGCGCGTCCATCACCTGGCGCACCTCGATCGTCTGCTCGATCGGCGACGCCTTCGGGCCCGGGCGCCGCCGGACCCTTTGGCCGCGATCTCGATGGCGCGCGCTCGGGCGTCTCGACGTCGACGATGCGGTAGCCGGCGAGCAGCTCCTTCGACTCGGGGAACGGGCCGTCGGTGACGACCGGCGCGCCGACGCCGTCGTACTTGACGAACTTCGCCAGCTCGGGCGCCGCCAGACCTTGCGCGTCGACGAGCTCGCCGTGCTCGCGCAGCTCATCGTTGAGCGCGCGCTGGTAGGCGATGTGCGCGTCGATCTCCTGCGGCGACCACTCGGTCATCGGCTCCACACCCTCGACGCCGCCGTAAGCCTGGATCAGCATGAACTTCATCGTCTATCTCCTTGTCTGGCGCGCCCGGTTTGGCGCGTTCATCGGTATGTCGGAGCCGCGCGTGCTTTCTCTACATCGCCCTCGCGCGCCGCGACGGGTCAGGCGGCTGCGAGCTGCGCGGCGATCGCGCCGGTGTCCATCTCATCCCACGCCTGCACGATCTCGCCGCCGGCGAGCTTGAGCACGGCGGTCGAGGTGAAGGCGATGTCGCGTCGGCTCGGCGCGCACGCCGAGGAACTCGCCCACCTGACGACCGCTCCAGCGCTGGTGCGCGGCGACGAGGTCGCCCTCGCGCGAGCAGCAACAGGATCTCGTGGTGCAGCGGCTCGAAGGCGGCGAGGAAGTAGGCGACGACCTCGCGCTGGCCCTCGCGCCCGCGCTTGACGCCGTTGTGCACGAAGCCCTTGGACAGCCAGCGCTCGCACGCGTAGGTGTCGCGGCCGTTGATCGCCTCGGCGTAGAAGCTGGACACGGCTTCCTTGTTCGCGTCGAGCGTCATCCGGACAAAGCTAGCGCTTGGCGCGACTCACGCCGCGGCGCCACCGGCCGCCGCCGTCGGGCGCAGGATCCCGGTGTCGCGCGTCAGGCGCCGCGCGAGCGCGACGGGGATCAGGCTGACGCAGGATCACGAACAGCACGACGACGTTGACCTCTGGCAGCTGCTGGCCGAGGCGGATGTTGCCGAAGATCCAGATCGGCAGCGTTCTGCGCCCCGGCGGTGAACGTCGTCACGACGATCTCGTCGAACGACAGCGCGAAGGCCAGGAGCGCCGCCGGCCACGAGCGCCGACGCGATCATCGGGAACGTCACGCAGCGGAACGTCTGCCAGCCGTCGGCGCCGAGGTCCATCGACGCCTCGTCGAGCGAGGTCCGCGTGCGCCGCAACCGGGCCAGCACGTTGTTGTAGACGATCACGATGCAGAACGTCGCGTGCCCGACGATGATCGTCAGCCAACCAGAACGTCGACGCCGCTGAAGCTGATGAACGCAGTTCAGCGCCATGCCGGTGATGATGCCCGGCAGCGCGATCGGCAGCACGACCAGGAACGCAGACCGCGTCGCGGCCGAAGAACCGGAAGCGCTGCACCGCGAACGCCGCCATCGTGCCGAGCACCAGCGCGATCGCCGTGGCGACCAGGCCCGACGACGCACCGAGAGCCAGAGCGCCGTCACGCATTTCGTCGTTGTTCCACGTCGGCGACCGAACCAGCGCAGGGTGAAGCCCGTCGAGCGGCCAGCTCTGAACGTTCGGACGGGTTGAACGCGTAGAGCACGATCGAGCAGCGAGCGGCACGAACAGGAACACCAGCACCAGCGCCGTCCACACGCTGAGCACGACGCGGCTGCACGCGCGCGTGCCGATCACAGCGCCTCGAACGCTCCGAGCGCGCGCTGCGCGATCGCAGCAGGTAGACGACCATCGACGACCAGCGGCACGATCGCGAAGGCGGCGGCGAACGGCACGTTGTTGGCGACGCCGACGTTGCCGTAGACGACGTTGCCGATGAAGTCTGAGCCGGCGCCGCCGACGAGCATCGGCGTGATGTAGTCGCCGAGCGTCAGCGAGAAGGTGAAGATCGAGCCGGCGACGATGCCCGGCAAGACCAGCGGCAGGACCACCGAGCGGAACGTGCGCCAGCCGCGCGCGCCGAGGTCGGCGCGAGGCCTCGAGCAGCGAGTCGGGCACCCGCTCGAACGCCGACCAGACCGGCAGGATCATGAACGGCAGCCAGATGTAGGTGAACACGATCCACATCGCCCAGTTGGAGTAGCCGATGCTCGAGCGGGCCGAGGCCGATCGGCTCAGCGCCCAGTTGAGCACGCCGTCGTTGGCGAGGATCAGCCGCCACGCGTAGACCGCGACCAGATAGCTCGACCACAGCGGCATCAGGACCAGCGACGAACAGCGACGCCTGCAGCCGCGCGAGGCGACGCGGCCACGGCGAAGAACGCGAACGGGCAGCGCCAGGAGCGCGTCGGTCACGCGTCACCGCGGCGGCCATGCCGATCGTGCGCAGCGCGATCGGTGCGGTAGATCGGGTCGTTGACGCAGCGTGTCGAAATTATCGCAGCGTCCACGTGTGGACGAGCTCGCCGGTGAACGAGTCGACCGTCCAGAACGCCGAGACGAACAGCACGACGCCAGCGCCGCCAGGTAGATCAGCGACGAACCAGGCGCAGCGGCGCGGACAGCAGCAGCCCGGCCACGCAGCCACGGCCGGCGGAACAGGCCGCCGACACGCGGACGCGCGCGTCGCCGCTCGGCGAAGCGGCGCTGCCGCCGGCTCACACCGAGCGCTCACCCCTTGATCTGCTGTCCACTTCTGTTGCCAGTCGGTGTAGTCCATGCAGTCGTTGCTGCCGTTGCCGCATGCCGTCGACCGGCGTCTTCCAGAACTTGATCTGCGTCGAAGTACGCCGCGGCGCGTCGGCGTGGTAGATTGGCGCAGGAGCCCTTCTGGATCTTGTCCATGTCCGGGCAGGCCTTGGTGTTGGCCGGGGTCTCGCCGAAGGAGATCGCCTGCCTGGGCCTGCACTTCGGCGTGGACGACCCAGTTCATCCATTTGTAGGCGCAGTTCGGGTGCTTGGCCGTGCGCCGAGAGCATCCAGGTGTCCGCCCAGCCGGTCGCGCCCTCGCGTCGGGATGATCGTGCTTGACGTGGCGTCGTTGTCGGCGATGAGCGTGTTGTACTGGTAGGGCCACGCGGCGCCGATCACCGCATCGCCGTTCTTGAACAGTTCGATCTCGTCCGAGGCCAGCGCCCAGTACTTCTTGATGAGCGGCTTCTGCTGCTTGAGCAGGTCGACCGCGGCGTCGAGCTGCGTCTTCGGTCAGCTCGTACGGGTCGTTGATGCCGAGGTCGGGCTTGCGTCTTCGAGAGGTACAGCGCGGCGTCGGCGATCTAGATCGGGTTGAGTCGGGACGCGTGACCTGGCCCTTGTACTGCTCGGGTTGAAGATCGCGCGCCCAGCGTGTCGGGTGCGGGCTTGACCGACTGTCGGTGTTCTAGAGAAGCGATGTTCGGCGCCCCAGCCGTAGCGAGATGCCGTACATGCTGGCCGTTGACGGTGTTACCACGGCGATTGCAGCTTCGGGAATCGAAGATCGTTCGCAGTTCGGGGACCAGCGAGATGTTGATCGGCGCGACGTCGCCGCCGTAGATCAGGCGCAGGCGTCGCGTCGCCCGAGGCGGAGACCACGTCGTACTGGCCGCCGCCGCCTGGCGCATCAGCGTGCACCATCTCGTCGGAGGTGCCGGCGTACTTGACGTTGCACCTTGCAGCCGGTTTGCTGCTCGAACGGCTTGACCCAGTCGACGGTCTTGTCGTCGTAGCCTTCCCAGCGTACCGCCCAGCGATGAGTTAAGCGCGCCCTCGCCCTGGCCCGATCTTGGCTCGGCAGGTCCTTGGGCGGCTGTGCTCGCCGATACGGCTGCCGCACAGTGCCGCACCGAGCGAGCACCAGTTGCGAGGACTGCCCGTCAGCGGCCGCAGTCCGATCTTTGCAAGCACGCATGACTGTTTGTTCGAGATCGTCTCGGTTTGCTGCGTCAGGCATGACGGCGTCCTGCGGCCGCCAGGCGACCGCCGCACGCCGCTGACCGCGGCTCGCGGCGCCTGCGCGGTGGATCGTGTCGTGAGGTTCTGCTGCAGCGCGACGAGCGTCTGGCCGCCGTCGGTCGCGATCGACGGTGACGCGCGTCGCCGAGCCCG
This sequence comes from uncultured Solirubrobacteraceae bacterium, assembly GCA_963819435.1. GTDB lineage: Bacteria > Actinomycetota > Thermoleophilia > Solirubrobacterales > Solirubrobacteraceae > Palsa-744. The sequence goes on from CAWFWA010000005.1 coordinate 107,869, forward strand.
AGATAGACGACTTCGCGCGACGGTGCCTCGGCGACGCTCGCCGGGCGGCGCCTCGCGTCGGCCGGAGGCGCAGCCGCGATCTTTTCCGGGCGGACGCATGCAGCCGTCCTGGCCGACCGCGCGCGCAGCGAGCAGGTTGGAGGTGCCGACGAAGCCGGCGACGAACGCGTTGGCCGGGTGCTCGTAGATCTCGCCGGGCGTGCCGACCTGCTCGATGCGGCCCGTCGTTGAACACCGCGACGCGGTCGCACATGCGTGAGCGCCTCGTCCTGGTCGTGGGTGACGAAGATGAAGGTGATGCCGACGCTCGCGCTGGATCGCCTTCAGCTCGACCTGCATCTGCTCGCGCAGCTTCAGGTCGAGCGCGCCGAGCGGCTCGTCGAGCAGCAGCACGCGCGGGCGGTTGACGAGCGCCCGGGCGAGCGCGACCCGCTGGCGCTGGCCGCCGGAGAGCTGGCGCGGGCCGGCGCGCGCCGACATCCGGCGAGGCGCACCATCGCCGAGCGCCTCGCGCCACGCGCTTGGCGACGCTCGCGCTTGCGCGACGCCGCTTGCACCCGCAGGCCGTAGGCGACGTTCTCGCGCGACGCTCATGTGCGGGAAGAGCGCGTAGTCCTGGAAGACGGTGTTGACGTCGCGCTCGACGGCGGCAGGCCGGTCGACGTCGACGCCGTCCGAGCTCGATCATGCCCGCGTCGGGCAGCTCGAAGCCGGCGATCATGCGCAGCGTCGGTGGTCTTGCCGGAGCCGGACGGCCCGAGCATCGTGAAGAACTCGCCGCGCGCGCACGTCGAGGTCGAGGCCTCGACGGCGACGACGGCGCCGAAGGTCTTGCGAACGACCGCGCAGGCGCACCGCCGGCGTGGGGGGGGGAGGGGAGAGTGGACATGATGTGGGAGGTGAAGTGGAGTTAGGGAGATAGGAAAGGGATGGAAATGGAGGGAGGGAGTGGAGAGGGAAAGCAGATGCGAGCAGGTTTGCACGGATCGGGCGTGGCCGATCCGCCACGCCGGAGCGGGCTCTAGGCGGCGGCGGGGCGCGGGTACGGCAGCGGCGTGAGCGTCTGCTCGAGGTGCGCGCGCAGCGGCTCGAAGCGCGGCGGCAGCGACAGCCGCTCGCCGAGGTGCGCGGCGTCCTCGTCGACGGCGAAGCCGGGGCCGATCGTGGCGATCTCGAACAGCACGCCGCTGGGCTCGCGGAAGTACACCGAGCGGAAGTAGAAGCGATCGATCACGGGGGTCGGGTGCGCGCCGGCTTCGGCGGCGCGCGTGCGCCAATCCTCGTGATCCTCGATCGTCGACGCGAACGCGACATGGTGCACCGTGCCGGCGCCCTGGCTGGCGACGGCCTCGGGCGGCGCGGGGTCGTAGACGTAGTGGCTGCCGCGATGGTCGCCGCGCACCTCCCAGCTCGCGCCGTCGGAGGTCTCAAAGCCCAACCCGTCGAGCAGCAGCCCGGCGCTCGCGCTGGGGTCGGCGCTGTAGGCGCGCACTCCGTCAAAGCCCTGCAGCGCGTACTCGGCAGGGACTTCCGGCGAGCTGGCGAGCAGCGGCGCGTCGGTGACCGTCGCTGCTACGAGCTCGTGCTCGAGACCCTCCGGGTCGGCAAACACGAGGCTCTCTGCCGAGAGCTCGACGGCCGCGCCGTGCTGCTGCAGGCGCTCGTGCCAGAACTGCAGCGCGGCCGCCGAGCCGACGCGCCAGACGATCCGATGGACCATCCCGGCGCCCGGCCTGCCAACGGCCGCGCCGGGGTACTCGAAGAACGTCAGGTCCATCCCCGGCGAACCGTCATCGTCGCCGTAGAACAGGTGATAGACGGTCGGGTCGTCCTGATTGACCGTCTGCTTGACCATGCGCAGACCGAGCACACCGGTGTAGAACTCGACATTGCCGGGAGCGTCGGCGGTGATCGCGGTTATGTGGTGGATGCCATCCAGCTTCATGCGCCAACTGCCATTATCGCCGAGTGCAAGAAGGATCGCTCATTCCGCGCTACGGGCGCGCGCGGCGCGATCGCTCGCTGGCTGTGCTGGAAGGCCTGCACCCGCTCAAGCACGCGCTGCGCTTCGGCGCGAACGTGCTCGAGGTCGTGTGCAGCGACCCGGCCGAGCTCGACCGGCTCGCGGCGTTGCTCGCCCCCGACGTGGCCGAACGCCTGCGCGAGCTCGCCAGCGAGGTCAAAGCGGACATCTTCGAGCGGCTCGCTCCGCTGGCGCCGACGACCGGCGTGATCGCGCTGGCCGAGCGCCCGCAGGTCGACCCGGCAGTGGTGCTCGCCGCCGCGCACGCCGACCCGGTGGTGCTGCTCGAGGATCCGCGCGACCTCGGCAACATGGGCGCGTGCGTGCGCGTAGCTGCCGCCGCGCACATCGCGGGCGTGCTGAGCACGGGCAGCCACGACCCGTGGGCTCCTGACGCGCTGCGCGGCGCCGCGGGCCTGCATTTCGCGCTGCCGGTCGCGCGCGTGCACGAGCTCGACGAGTTGCGGGCCGGCGAGCGGCCGCTGCTGGCGCTGGACCCGGACGGCGAGCCGCTGGACGTGGCGCGGCTGCCGCCGCGGGCGGTGCTGGCCTTCGGCACCGAGCGCTACGGCCTCAGCGACGAGCTGCTGGCGCGCGCCGACGCGCGCATCAGCATCCCGATGCGCGCCGGAGTTTCGAGCCTGAACCTGGCCACGTCGGTCGCGGCGGTGCTGTTCGCCTGGCGCCTGTCGCCTGCCGGCGCTGCGCCGGCGTCGCGGCGCTGAGAACCGAGGTGGCCTCAGGCCGGGTGGGCGGCTGCCCACTCGACGATCTTGGCGAGTCGTAGACGGCCGTGCCGTCGTTGAGCTCGAGCACAGGGACCCAGCGTTTGCCCGTCAGCTCCTGCGCACGGCGGCGGCCGGCGGTCGCGTTGAGCGCGGCGGGCAGCGGCGCGAAGCCATAGGACTTGATCACCTCGGGGTCGTGCCCGGCGTCCTTGAGCGCGTGGTAGGCGTTCGCGCACGGGTGCCCGCCGGGACGCGGCGTCGGGAAGGTGCCCCAGCAGACGTAGAGCTTCACGAGACGGTCAGCGTTCCTTCCATGCCGGCCTGACGGTGGCCGGGAACGGTGCAGTAGAACGTGTACTTGCCAGGCTTGAGCGTGAGCGTGACCGACTTGCTGCCTCCGCTGAAGACGGGTGTCTGGCCGAGCACGGTCGTGCCCTGCGCGACGGCGACGTCGTGTTCGATGGGCGACGCGTTGGACATGTCGATCGTCACCTTGCCGGCCTTCGCGGTGAGCTGCTTGGGTTCGAAGGCGAGCTGGCCGGCCGGGTTGGCGGCGAGCTTGACCGTCGTCGCGGCGGCCGGCGAGGAGGCCGGTGGCGGCGTGCCGGTCGTCGCCTTGGGCGATTTGGCCGGCGACGTCGCGGCGGGCTTTGATGCGGTCGTCGTCGCGGGTTCAGACGTGGCGCTCGGCGCGCTGGTGCCTCCCGGCGCAGCGGTCGTCGGCGTGGCCGAGGCGCTCGATGCGCCGCGCCGCCGCAGTGCCTCCGCCGGAGGTGATGACCGCGGTCGAAGCCGCGGCGATCACGAGCACGGCACTGATCGCCATGACGATGCGCTGGCCGCCGAGGCTGCCCGGGAAGTCCGGTTTGCGCAGGCCGAACAGGACGGAGACGATCAGCGCCCAGGCGACGAGCAGTCCGCCGGCGATGTAGTAGGCGGTTTTGCTCTTCTCTGCCGCAAGCACGGGCACGAGGTGTACGGCGAGCAGGTGCACGGCCGCGAGCCTAGCCGATGGAGCCCCGGATATGCTGCCCGGCAGGATGGTCGACGCCGTACGCACAGCCGAGCAAAGGCTGGAGGATCTGCCCGATTTTCCTTTCGCGGCCCACTACCGCGAAGTCGACGGTCTGCGCCTGGCGCACATCGACGAGGGAGACGGAGCGCCGGTGATCTTCGTGCACGGCGAGCCGACGTGGTCGTTTCTTGTGGCGCAAGACGATCGGACCGGTGCGCGACGCCGGCTTTCGCTGCATCGCACCCGACCTCGCCGGCTTCGGCCGCTCGGACAAGCCGACGGACATCGGCTGGTACTCCTATGACCGTCACACCGAGCTGACGGCGACGCTGCTGGAGGATCTGGACCTGCGCGACGCGACGATCGTCGTGCACGACTGGGGCGGCCCGATCGGCCTGCGCCTGGCCGTGGAGCATCCTGAGCGGATCGCGAGGATCGCGATCCTCGACACCGGGCTGTTCACCGGGCATCAGCGGATGACCGACGCGTGGACTGCGTTTCGCGACTTCGTGGAGCGCACGGAGGACCTGCCGGTGGGCTTCCTCGTGCGCGGAGCGTGCAAGAACGATCCCGGCGATGAGGTGATCGCCGCCTACGACGCCCCGTTCCCTGATGCCGCGTCGAAGGCCGGCGCGCGCGCGTTCCCGCTGATGATCCCGCGCGCTCCCGAGGAGACCGGCGCGGGCGCCGGTCAGCGGGTGCAGGATGCGCTGGCTCAGGACGAGCGCCCGATGCTGATCCTGTGGGCCGACTCCGACCCGATCCTGCCGCCGCACGTCGGCGAGCGCTTCGCTGCGGCGATCGGCGGGCCGGCACCGCGGCCGATCCCCGATGCGAGCCACTTCCTGCAGGAGGATCAGGGCCCGCTGATCGGCAGCCTGATCGCCGACTGGCTGACCGCCGGTTAGCTGCTGGAGCCACCGCCTGCCCCGCCGACCGAGCTGGGGATCTGCGGCGTGGCCGAGCCGCTGTCCAGCCCGGGCTCCGAGCGCGCAGCGCGCAGCTCGTAGTTGCGGCGCGTGAGCGAGTCGGCGTCTGCGAGCACGCGGTCGGCCTTCATCGCGCGCGCCATGCCCTCCGACAGGCGGCGCGGCAGCACGACGCCGAGCACGTTGGTGCGCTTGGCCGACTTGGGTACCCAGACTTCGACGATGCCGAACTGCAGCGCCTCGACGATCGCCTCGGCAACATCGGCCGGCTCCAGGTTGCTCAGCCCGCGCGCCTCGCCTAGCCCGGAGCCGAGCTCGGTGTTGACGACGTAGGGCATGACGTAGCTGAGGTCGATGTGCGCGTCCATCAGGCGCAGCTCGCCGCGGACGGCCTCGGTGAGACCGACGACGGCGTGCTTGGTCGCCGAGTAGGTCGCGCCGCCGGGGGCGCCGAACTTGCCCGCTTGGGAGGCGATGTTGATGACGTGGCCGCGGTCGCGCGGGATCATGCGTGCAAGCGCCAGCTTCATGCCGAGGATCACGCCGTGCAGGTTGATGTCGATCATCCGCTGCGCCGTGAGGTCGTCCTCGTCGAGGAAGCGGCCGATCTGCATGATGCCGGCGTTGTTGACGAGCACATCGAGCGGTCCGAGCTGGCGCTCGGCCTCGTCGAGGAAGGCCGCGAAGGACTCACGGTCGGTCACGTCGAGTGCCAGCGCGACGGCGCTGGGGCCGAGCTCTTCGGCGGTCTTGCGCGCGGCGTCGATGTCGACGTCGCCGATCGCCACCTTCATTCCCCGCGCGAGCAGCGCCTGGGCGGTCGCGCGGCCGATCCCCCGCGCGGCACCGGTGATCGCGGCGGTCTGTCCGGCGAGGATGCGGGGCTGCTTGGCCATTCTCTTCCTCCTGATCGTGCCGGCCAGAGGCCCGGCGAAGCTGTTGAGACCCAAAGCTAGCGCGACCTCGCCGCAGATGTTGGCCGACCAGCCAGTTTGCTTACGCCCGTTGAATAAGTAGGGTTGTGCGGTGGCCAGCTTTAAGTTCGAGGGTCAGCGCATCGCGTACACCGAGTACGGCGGCGGGCCGGCGGCCGTCACCGAGGCGGGCGCGCGCGGGCGCACGGCGCGCAGCTCGCGCGCCTCACAGCGCCCGCTGATCCTCGTGCACGGCCTGCTGCTCTCGCAGGAGATGCACCGGCGGCTGGCCGAAGACCTTGCCGCGCGCGGCAATCGCGTGATCACGGTTGACCTGCTCGGCCACGGTCAGTCCGACCGCCCGCGCGACATGTGGCGCTACTCGATGCGCTTCTTCGGAGACCAGATCGTCGCGCTGCTGGATCACCTGCAGATCGACGAAGCGGTCGTGATGGGCACATCGCTGGGCGCGAACACGGCGCTGAACATCGCGCTGACCGCCCCCGAGCGCCTGCGCGGAATGGTGATCGAGATGCCGGTGCTCGACAACGCGCTGATGTGGAGCGCGCTGGCGTTCACGCCGCTGCTTGTCGCGCTGACGTTCGGCGAGTCGGCGATGAAGGTCCTCGCGCGCGGCACGCGTGCGGTGCCGCGCCGCCTGCTGCCGCACTACGGCAACGTGATGCTCGACCTCGTGCGCCAGGAACCGGGGCCGAGCGGCGCGGTCCTGCAGGGGCTGTTCTTCGGGCGCATCGCGCCGCACCGTAACGACCGCCGCACGTTTCAGACGCCCACGCTCGTGCTCGGTCACAGACGCGATCCGGTGCATCCTTTCTCCGACGCGGGGATGCTCGCCGAGGAGCTGCCGAACGGCCGCCTGATCGAAGCCAACTCGCTGATGGAGCTGCGCATGCAGCCAGAGCGACTGACCGAGGAGATCGCGGGCTTCCTCGATGAAGTGTGGACCGGCGCACGCCCGGCGCGGCGCGCGAAACGAACCGCCGCGCAGTCGCGCAAACGCGCGAGCAAGGCCGCCAAATCACCCGCAGCGAAAGCGCCTGCCGCCAAACGCCCGGTCAAACGCGCAGCCGCCGGCTCGCGTTGAGAGCGGACACACAGCAGCGACCAGACGGGCGCCGGCCAAGCCTCGCAAGGACGCAGGGAGCTTGGCGGGCTTCGCCCGCGAGCGACTGAGGACACCGCGAGACGCCGGCCGGCGCCCGTCTGGGCCTACTTTGCTTTGCGGGCGAAGAGTTCGAGTTCGTTGACGCTGACGCGCCCGGGCGCCGTGGGAGTGCCAACGGCCGAGGCCGGCGCCTGGCTGATCCACAGGACGATGAAGCGGTAGGCCTTGGCCGCGTTCTGCTGGGCGGCTACGTCGCCGGCGCCGAACTTGATGCGCACGTGACGCTTGCCCTCGGTCAGTGACGGGGTGAGCGCGATCCAAGCGGGGTCGGTGATCGAGGCCGGCGGCGTGGCGCCGTTGGCGCCGTATATCTGGATGGTCATGCCGGGCGTGGTGGTGGTGAGCGCCGATCCGGACAGCTTGCGGGCGGTGTTCAGATCGATGATCAGGCCCTCGGCGAGCTTCGGCGCGTTGGCCGGTTCGACGAGCGCGGTCCAGCCCGTCGAGGCGTCGCCGTCGATCGCCAGGCTGGGGTCGCCGAAGTTGGTTGCGGCGTAGTTGTACGGGTTGTACGTGGCGGCCGCGTTGGTGTCGAGCAGCAGCGCTTGCGGATGCGCTTCGCCGGCCGGGACGGGCGCCTGTTTGCCGCCGGACGGGTGGGTTTCGGTGACGGGCAGTTTGGCCGCGGGCGTGGGCGTCACGGGAGCCGGCGTCGTCGGCGTGGGCGCCGATAGAGGGATTTTCGGCGGTTTGGCCGTGCCAAACGGAGTTGCCGGTTTGATCGTCGTGGGTGTGCCGATTTTGGCCGGCGGGACCGCGCCGGACGCGGGCTGCACGGGCGTGGCCGCCGGGGGGGCGGCCTGGGCGACGGCGACGGTCGCGGTGCGCGGCGCACCGTTGCCTTTGCTCAGTGCTGCATAAGCGGCGCCTGCCGCGCCGGCAACGAGCAGCACGAGCGCGGCGATGATGACGGCCGCCGAGCGCCAGCTGGGTACGCGTGAGCGCAGGCTTTCGGGGGCGCCGGTGCCGCACTGCAGGCACCAGTCCTGGCCGCCGGTGAGTGCCGCTGCGCAGTTGGTGCAGTGACGACCGGGCGCCTGGGCGGAGCCAGGCGCGGGCGTGGGCGGACCGCCGGCGGAGGCGGCATCTGCGGGCTGCTGCTCGGAGGGCGCAGCCGGGGGGTCTGCGAGCGCCGTGGGCACGCTGCCAATTCTACCGGCCGGACTAGCGACTCGGCGCGGGTGGGCCGCCCTCGACGATGTCACGCCCGGTCGGCTCCATCTGCTCGTTGAGCTCCAGCTGCCAGTAATAGCGCGTGAACGTGGTGCCGTCGCGGAACTCGCCGACGTGCGGGGTGACGTCCTCGCCCCCGGCCATCGCGACGATCAGCTCGGGGTAGCTGCGCCCTGGCAGCGCGGCGTAGACGGGCGCGGGGAAGGCGCCGCCGAAGCGCGTGTTGACGTCGGTGATCGCGATGCCAATGTCGGGATCGCGAAAGACCTGGATGGTCGCCGGCCCGACCACGCACAGCGCCTCCATCGCGCGCCTGCCGAGCTCGATGAGCTGCTCGTCACGCACGACGGCGCCCTTGATCGACTCGCCGCCGCGCGACTCGAGCATCGTGCGCGGGATCGCGTTCAAACAGCGTCCCTGCAGGTCGCCGAGGCAGTCGATCGACAGCTCGGGACCGTCCATCGCGCGCTGCACCATGACCGGCTCGTCGACGTAGTCGATGAAGAAGCGCGCCTGGGCGGGATCGGCGGCGCGGTGGATCGAGCGCGCGCCGGACCCCCGGCGCGGCTTGATCATCACGGGGTAGTGCAGCGAGTCGAGGTCATCTCCGGGCAGCACCGTCGGCGGCGAGGGCAGGTCGAGGCTCGCCAGCAGCAGGTGCGTCTCGTACTTGTCGTAGGTCGCTCGGGCGACGTCGGGCGAAGGGACGAGCGCGGGCAGACGGCGGTCGGCGCGGGCCTGCGCGAGCAGCTCGATGTCGAGGTCGGTGAGCGGGAGCACGGCGCCGACTTCGTGCTGTTCGCACAGCTCGCGCAAGGCGGTGATGTAGCGCGGGTCGTCGATCATCGGCACGGAGGCGCGCACGTGCGCGGCGTACTGCGCGGGGGCGAGCGGCGCGGGGTCGGCGACGACCGTCTTGGTCAGGCGCGCGAAGCAGGAGACGATGTCATAGCGCTTGCCCGCGCCGGTGAGCAGAACGGCGGGAGGGCTCACAGCTCGCCCTGCCAGCCGCCGGACTGGCCCTTGTACAGGCCGCCGCCGCCCAGCACGAGCGCGGGCGTGCGCAGCAGGATCCGCAGGTCGAGCAGCAACGAGCGGTGCTCCACGTAGTACAGGTCGAGCTCGATGCGCTCCGACCAGGGCAGCGAGGCGCGGCCGTTGATCTGCGCCCAGCCGGTGATGCCCGGCTTGACCGCCAGGCGCCCGTGCTGGCGAGAGGTGTACTGCGCGACCTGGGCGGGGAGCGTGGGGCGCGGACCGACGAACGTCATCTCGCCGCGCAGCACGTTGACCAGGTTTGGCAGCTCGTCGAGCGACGTGCGGCGCAGGAACGCGCCGACGGTCGTGATGCGCGAATCGTTGGCGTTGACGGCGAGACCGGCGCCGATGTGCTCAGCGCCGTCGACCATCGTTCGTAGCTTGAGCATGTCGAACTGCTCGCCGCGCAGCCCCGAGCGCCGCTGACGGTAGAGGGCGGGGCCGCGCGACGTCAGCCGGATCGCGACGACCGCGGCGAGCAGCACGGGAGAAGTGAGCGCGAGCAGCAGCAGCGAGCCGGCGATGTCGATCGCCCGACGGATCAAGACACGCCCCGATGACGGTTGGGGGTCAAGCAGATCAAGGACGCAGGGAGCGTGGCGTGCTGACCAGCACGCGAGCGACTGAGGACGCAGATATGCGCCGGGCCCCGGCCCGTCATCGCGTTCCCTCGGCGGCGTCCCACCAGGCGGTCGTCCCGTGGCGCAGCCAGTCCCACAGGCCGGCGGCCGGCGAGGCAGTGGTGAGCACGTAGTAGCGGGCAATGAGCAGCGGGCGCACACGCAGCGCGCCGGCGAGCAGCGCGGCGAGCAGCAGGGCGAGCTGCAGGGAGAGCGTGACGACGTACAGCAAGCCCGCGCCGGCGGCTACAAGCGCGATGTTGGCGGCGAGCGCAAACGCGTGCAGCGCGGGCGTGCAGTAGCGGAGCAGTCGGTGGGAGAAGATCATCAGCGCGTACAGCGGTGGATAGCCGCGCGGCGAGAGCATGCCACCGCGCAGGACGATCGGCCAGGTGTGGCTCATCATGCGCCGCTTGCGTGCGAACTCGCCGAGCAGCGAGGGAACCATCTTCTCGCTGGCGCGCGCGCTCGGCACGTACACGGCGCGCAGGCCGTGCTTGACCATGTTGAACGGCAGCGACAGGTCGTGGCCCATGATCGGGTCGACGACGATGTAGGCGTCACGGCGCGTGGCGTAGATGGCGCCATTGCCGGCGGTGATCGACGACAGCCGCGACTCGACTGCGCGCACGGCGAGCTCGTAGCGCCAGTACACGCCCTCCTGGTTGGAGGCGTCGGCGCCGACGGCGTCCTGCACGAAGCGCACCTGCCCGCAGGCATAGCCGACGTGTGGCGAGTGAAACGCGCGCACGAGCTCGGCGAGCGCGTCGGGCTGCCATTGCGAGTTGGCGTCGGAGAAGGCGACGATCTCACCGGCGGCCTGCTCGACGGCGATGTCCTGGGCGCGGATCTTTCCAGCGCGCGGCAGCTCGAGCACGAGATCGGCGCCAGCAGTTCGAGCTCGCTCGGCGGTCGCGTCGGTGCAGCCGTCGCATGCGACGACCACCTGCAGGCGCTCGCGCGGGTAGTCGAGCGCCAGCGCGTTGGCGACCTTCGCGGCGATCACCTGCTGCTCGTCGTGCGCGGCGATGATCAGTGAGACGGTCGGCGCAGCGTCTACGTCGCGGGAGATGTCTTTGAGAGCTGCACCCCTATCGGGGTTCCGCGGTTTGGTCGCGCGTGGTGAAGCGGCGCCCGGCGCGAACAACCGGGCGGCGGCGAACAGCGCGAGCGCGTAGCCGAGCTGCGTCCACACGATCAGCGCGGCGCACAGCCAGAAGACGATCTGTAGGGCGAGCACGCGTGGATTCTCGCGTTTGTGCGAGACGATGCGGTGCGCGGTAGGCTCGCGCGATGGACTACACGATCAAGAACCTCACCGAGACCGCCGACAGCGCGGTCAAGTTCGGCTTCTCCGAGATGGGCGAGGCGCACTTCGCGACCGACGAGCTCGACGCGCAGAAGACGGGCGTCTCCTACCAGGTGCTCAACCCCGGCAAGCGCCAGGCGTTCGGTCACCGCCACGACAAGGCCGAGGAGGTCTACGTGGTGCTGCAGGGCAGCGGACGCGTGCGCCTGGACGACGAGATCATCGACATCTCGCACCTGGACGCGATCCGCGTGGCACCGAGCGTGACGCGTGCATTCGAGGCCGGCGACGACGGTCTGGCATACGTCGCATTCGGGCCGCACCACGAGAAAGACGGCGCGCTCGACCACGACTTCTGGAAGGACTGAGCGGGATTAGCGGCCGAGCAGGCTCGCGTACAGCGCGAGCGTGCGCTCGGCGATCGCCTGCCAGCCGTAGTCGCGCTCGGCCGCCGCAAGCGCGCGCTCGCCAAGCGCGCTGAGCGCGGCGGGGTTGGCGAGCAAACCGGCGAGCGCATCGTGCAGCGCACCTGCGTCGCCCGGCACGACGGCGTGCGCGGCGCCGAGCTCGGCGATCTCGGCGAAGCCGCCGACGTCAGAGACGAGCAGCGGCTTGCCGAAGGCAAGCGCCGTGAACAGCACGCCCGACTGCTCGATCTCGCGGTAGGGCAGCACGACGAGGTCGGCGCGCGCGAAATACGCAGGCAGCTCATCTTCAGCGACGAAACGTGGCACAAGCCGGACGTTTGGCGGCGCGTCGGCCAGCAGCGCGGCGACGTCCATGCGCGGCATGCCGACGATCCACAGCTCCGCGTCGTCGATGCCGCGCCACGCCTCAAGCAGCACGTCGAGCCCCTTGTACGGGCGCAGCAGACCGAAGAACAGCACGACGCGCTTGTCGGTGTGAAAGGGCGGCGGTGCGACCGGCAGTTCGGCCAGGTGCGCGAAGGCACCGTGCGGGATCACGTGCACACGCTCGGCGTCGACGCCGAGCTGTTGGGTGAGGCGCACGCGGCTGTGCTCGGTATGCGCGACAACCGCGTCGAAGCGGTCATACAGACGGCGCTGCGCTGCGCGCCGCCGCGCGCCGGCTTCGCGCGGAAGCACGTCGTGCGCGGTGAGCACGAGCGGCGCGCCGCCGCGCGGCAGCAGCAGGCCGTCGAGCTGCTGCACGCTCAGCCACTGGAAGTGCACGACGTCGGCCGCGGCCGCCACGCCTCGGTAGCGCAGCATGTCGGGAACGTGCTCGGCGAGCTTCAGCGCCCGCCGCGCACGCTGCGCCGGGCGCGACGCGCCGGACAGGCTCTGTGCTGCGCGATAGAAGAAATCGTGCCTGACGTATCCCTGCGGCGGCGCCAACGCGCCGTAGGCGAAGCGACTGGTGAACAGCTCGACGTCCGCGCCGGCGGCCGCGAGCGCCGCGCTCAGCGCATGGTCATACGGCGGCGTAAAGGCAGACGGGTCGATCAGGTGGACACGCATGGCGCCAGACAATAGGCGGGGCCTGCCCGATCGCGCCTTCGGCAGTGGCAGTCAAGGCGCGCACTAGAGTCCGCCGCGTGGCGGACGTGGAGCTCTCCTACTGCGTCGTGAACACCTCGCAGCGCGAGCTGCTGTTGCGCGGGCTCGACGCGATCGCGCGCGAGCGCGACGGGCTGCCGTTCGCAACGGAGGTGCTCGTGCTCGACAACGGCTCGCGCGACGGCTCGGCAGCGGCCGCGCAGGCGCACGCGACGGTCGACGAGACGATCGTGCTCGACCGCCGGCGCGGCAAGGGCCTGAACGACTCCGAGCTGCTGCGCCGCGCGCGCGGGCGCTACGCGCTGCTGCTCAACGAGGACTCAGAGCTGCAGCCGGGTGCCACGGTCGCGCTGTGGCAGGCGCTGCAGGAGCGCCCGCAGGCGGCCTGCGCGGGAGCGCGGCTGCTACGTCCTGACGGCGTCGAACAGGCCTCGGCGTGGCGCTTTCCCACACCCCTCACGGCGCTCGCCGGCGCGCTACTGCTGCACCGCCGGTTCACCGTGCAGAGCGGCGGCACGCGGACGCGCGAGGTCGACTGGTGTCAGTCGGCCGCGCTGCTCGTGCGTCGCGCGGCGGCCGAGCAGGTCGGTTACCTCGACGCGGCGTTCTTCGTGTACTCCGACGAGGTCGACTTTGCGCGGCGCCTGCGCGACGCTGGCTGGCGCAGCGTGTACGTGCCGGGCGCCTGCGCGATCCATCACGAGCAGCTGTCCACGGCGGCCGTGCCCGAGCGGCGCATCGTCGAAATGGCGCGCAACCGCGACCTGTACATGCGCAAGCACCACTCCCCGGCCGCAGCACGCGCGATGCGCTGGCTGACAGCCTGGACGTACGCGCTGCGCGCGCTCGCGGCTGCGGCGCTTCCCGGGCACTCGCCGCAGCGCTACTGGCGTCACGTCACCGCGACGCTGTGGCCGGCGCGCGGCGAAGGGCTGCGCGAGGCAGCCGAGCGTTACAACCGCGAAGCGGGCTAGACGCCGAGCTCGTCGAGCAGCGCGCCCACGACGCGCGCGTCGAGCTGCGAACCGGCGACGCGGCGCAGCTCCTCGGCCGCCTCGCCGGGCGTGCGCGCGGGGCGGTACGGGCGGTCGGTGACGATCGCCTCGTAGGTGTCGCACGCGGCGATGATGCGCGCAGCCAGTGGTATGCGCTCGCCGGCAAGCCCGTCCGGGTAGCCGGCGCCGTCCCAGCGCTCGTGGCTGGCGCGCACCGCAGAAGCAAGATGCGCGAAGGCCGGAATGCTTTGCACGAGCGAGCCGCCGGCGGCGGCGTGGCCACGCATCGTCACCCACTCCTGATCGGTCAGCGGCCCCGGCTTGAGCAGGATCTCGCTGGGCACGGCGACCTTGCCGACGTCATGCAGCAGCGCCGCATAGCGCACGTCGCCGGAGCGCGTGGCGTCCATGCCCAGACGCGTCGCCACGCGGCGGCTCAGGTCGGCCACGTCCTGCTCGTGCGAAGCGGTGTAGTCGTCCTTGGCCTCGACGGTGCTCATCAGCGCCGTGAGCGTCGTCGTGAACGTCTGCTCCAGGTCGGCCACGAGCATCGCCCGGTGCACCGACGAGCCAAGGCTCGCGGCGATCGCCTCGACGAGCACCGCATCGGCCTCGCTGAACGCGTCCGGCTCGGGCGCCTCCAGGTTGAGCACGCCCCAAACGGCGCCGTCGACGACGATTGGCACGCTCAGCTCCGAGCGAGGGTCTGTCTTGGAGTCGCGCTCGATGTAATCGGGGTCGTCGCGCGTGTCGGCCACCAGCGCGCTGATCCCAGTACGCGCGACGCGGCCGTTGACGCCCTCGTTGAGCGATTGCTCGACGAGCAGGAACTCGGTCATCACCTCGGCCAGCGCGCCGCGACCGGCCAAGAGCCGCAGCTTCTCTGCCGCGCTGTCCACGCGCTGGATGGCAACAAGGTAGAAGCCGAACGTGCGGTGCATCTCGACGACGAGCAGCTGCACCATCTGCTGAACGTCGTTCGTCACCGCCAGCTGCGCCGTCAGCCGCGCGGCGAGGCGCAGCTGCACGCGCAGGTACGCCAGCTCGCCGGCCTGCGCCATGCGATCCGCCTGCCCGTCCTCGCGATAACGCCGCAGAGCCTCCGCCCTACGCCGTCGCTCGCGCACGTCTGCCCGCTTGCGCGTAACCGCCAGCTCAACCATTGCGCGCGTATCGACCGCACCAGCGTTCGACTTGACGGCCGCTGGACGCGTTTAGACGGCTCTCCTAGATGCCCTGGACGCATTCCGAAGAGACACGCCGGCCGTCGCACCTGTCAGATGTCTTTGAGGGGGTCCTCGGCGTATTCCTCGACCTCGCCGTGCCCGGCGCGAAACGCCGCGACGCGACGGCGGCCGTCTGCGATCAGCGCTCTCGCCTGGGCGCGCTCGTCGGCGGCGAAGAAGCGTGTGAGCACCAACAACACGGGCACGAGCGCCAGCCAGAGGATGCGCAGGGCGATGCCCGCGAAGCCGCTCGTCGGCAGCAGCAGCTCGCCCGACACCGCCACGCCGGCGAGGATCGCCGTCAGCAGCGCCAGGCGCCGCCACTGAAAGCCCACGACGAACAGCTTTCGTGTGAGCAGGTGCATCACGATCAGCATCGCCACGTACGCGCCGCACAGCGCGATGCCCGCGCCGGCGATGCCCAGGTTCAGCCCGCCGCGCGGCACGAGCACGAGCAGCAGCACGATGTTCACCGCCAGGCCCGCCGCCGCCGCCGGCAGGTTGCGCACGGTGACCTTCGCGCGGCCGGTGATCACGATCATCACCTGGTAGAGCCCGTACAAGGTCCACGCCAGCGCCAGCCAGGGCAGCGCCGCGTGCGCGCCAAAGTACTGCGGCGCAGCGAGCAGGCGCACGATCCAGCGCCCGGTCAGCGCGACCGCCGTGACGACCACGCCCGTTGCCAGCAGGAAGTACGTGGTGACCAGCGAGTACAGGCGCGAGGCTGTCGCGTCAGACTCGATCGAGTACGCCAGCGGCGGCCACGCGTACTGAAAGCCGCGCACCATCACGAAGACGACCGTCGCGAACTGCAGCGCCACCGAGTAATTGCCCGCGGAAGCGTGCGAGTAGCCGCGAAACAAGTAGAAGCGGTCGGCCACCTGCAGCGCGTACACGCTCGCGTCGGCCGGCACCGTCGGAAGCCCGAAGCGCAGCATCGCGCGCAGGTCCGCCCAGTGCACGCGCAGGCTGAAGCGCCGGCGCAGCACCCACCACAGGCCGAGCACGACGAACGCCGATGCGCCGAAGTTGCCCAGCAGCAGGCCGCGCGCGCCCTCGCCGGCGACCACCACCAGCGCCACCGTGAAGGTCACCGTCAGTGCGACGTTCGCGCCGGATGCGAACACGTATGCGCGCGCGCGTTCGTCCACGCGCAGCTGCGCGTAGGCCATCTCCAGGTTCGTGAACGCCCACAGCCCGACCGTCGCGCAGTCGAGCAGCAGTGGGTCGTCGTAGCCGAGGATCAGACGCGACAGCGGCCCCGCGAAGACGACCGCCAACAGTGCCGCCACGGTCGTCGTCCACGCGACCGTCGCCGTAGCCGTGCGCGCTATCCGCTCACGACGCGAAACGTCGTCGTCATCAAAATAAAAACGGATGAACGCCTCGCCGACGCCCACCCGCAACAAGATGCTCGCGAGGATCACCGCGGTCAGCAGCGAGTTGGCCGCGCCATAGCCCGCCGGCGAGATGTGACGCGTGTACAGCGGGATCGTGACCAACGCGATCCCCTTGGCGACGATGTCGCCGAACTGGTAGGCCGCGCCGGTCGCCACCAGCCGCTTCAGATAGCCGCGCACGGCTGAGAACCTACTCGCCGCTTACGCCGCGGTCGCGCGCTCGCCGCCGGCGGGTGCGCCGCCGGCCGGATCGCGCTCACCCGGCTTGCCGGCCTGCGCAAGCGCTACGCCGATACCCAGCAGCGTCCACGTCAGCGGGTCCTCGAGGAAGTCCGCGTAGGCGAACGTGTGCAGCACCAGCGCCGCGAAGCACGCTGCGATCGCGATGCGCGGCGGCGAGCGCCCGGCGCCGCGGAACAGCACGACGAAGGAAACGACCAGCAGCACCACGTACAGCGCCAGCCCGACGATGCCCTGCTCGGCGGCAACCGTGATCGGAATCGTGTGCGATGCCGACGTGGCGTTCTGCACGCTCGCCTTGTGACGGCGTTCGTACTCCCTCTGAAACGAGCCCGAGCCGTAACCCTGCAACGGCCGGTCGGCGAACAGTTCCAGGCCGCCTTCGACCAGCTTTGCTCGCCCTGTCGTCGCGTTGTTCGCCGAGCCGCCGTTGCCCTTCAGGCCGAGGTGCCAACTCGCCGGCGCCAGCCAGCGCGACGGCCAGCGCCAGCACGATCAGTCCACCGGTGACGTAGAGCGTCCAGCGCAACGACCAGCGGTACGCCGCGAGCACCGCCAGGCCGAGCAACAGCGCGGCGATGCTCGACTGCGAGAAGCTCGTCACCAGGCCCGCCAGCAGCCACACCAGCACCGCCGCCGCCGCGAGCACGCCGCGCCTGTTGCGCCACCACAGCACCACCGCCGTCACCGCGATCATCACCAGCGCGAGAAAGCGCCCGTAGATGTTCGGGTCAAAGAACAGCGAGTTCACACGGAAGTAGTTGTCGAACTGGTTCGCCGCCACCACCTTCGGGTTCAAAAACAGTTCCTTGCGCGCGTACTCCACGAAGCCGATGCCCGCGAAGATCACCGCCAGCGCCACCGCGATGCCCAGGCAGCGCAGCAGCAGCTCGCGCCGCCAGCGCACGTCGCGCAGCAGCACGAACAGCAACGCGAACGGCACGTAGAAGAACGCCAGGTTCTCCGCTGCCTTGCCGCGATCGGACGAGTACAGCGTCTGCAGCGCATACAGCGCCAGCGACGCCGCCAGCAGCCATTCCAGCGTGTTCGGGCCGCGCTCCTCGCGTCTGAGCAGGCGCGGCAGCAGATGCGCGAGCACCCCCGCCGCGACGACCACATACAGCGGGATCAGCAGGTTGACCGTGCGCCCTTCCGCGGAGATCGGCAGGCGAAACGGCAGTGCCAGCACCGCCAGCAGCGGGAACGCGTCGGCGTTTGCGCGCATCAGCGCGACCAGACCGGCGATCACGATCGCCGCGCCGAGCGCGCCCGCGACGAGCGCGCCCGCGCTCAGCGACGTCGCCGTCACGCGCGGGAGCTCCAGCGCCGCCGCGATCACGGCCGCACCAGCGTGAAGCTGCGCGGCGACAGCACCGAGCGGCGCTGTTCGCGCAGCGTCACGCGCACGCGGTATTCGCCCGCCGGCGCAGGCGGCCCGGAGATCCTCGGCGCCAGCGCAGGGCGGCCGTTCGGGCCGGGTAGGAGCGCGTAGCCGTTCGCCGTGCCCAGACGGCCCGTCCAGCGCAGCGACAGCTGTTTGTAGCGTTCCACCGGGTGGTCGTGCAACAGCCTCGCGACCTCAGCCCCTGCCGAGTCGACGATCGACACCGTCACCTCATCGGCGCGCGCCAGGCGGAAGGAGATCCGCTCCTGTTTGAGGTGGCCCGCCGGCGTCGGCGAGAAGCGCGTCGTCAACTTGAACACCTGCACTGCCGTCGGCGTGTGCTTGAGGTGCTGCGTCAAGAAGAACGCGACGAAGCACGCGACCACCAGCAGCGCGAACACCACGCGGGCGGGAGCATCTGTTGCCCGTCCGCTCTGACTGGTCAATCGCCCCCGGCCGATCCCGCATCGCCGAGCGCGAAGCGCTCGACCGTGTCCGAGCGCAGCCCCAGGCGCAGCGTCTCCAGCGACAGCACGTCGTCCGGCGCGATGTTGCCGAGGTTGCACTCCGTGCCGAAGCGCTTCAGCAGCCACACCTGCTGCGGGCGCAGCGGCGCCTCGAAGACCAGCCGCTCGGGGTCCACCGCATGGGCGATCTCGTCGATCAGCCCCGTGCGCGGCTCGCCGTCGGCGCGATAGATGCCCGCATTGCCCGACTCACGCGCCTCGGTGATCACCTTCCATGCCCCCGCCTCGAGGTCGCGCTCGATCTGTTCCACCCACACGTACGGCGCCATGATGAAGTCCGCGTCCTTGTTGCCGACCTCCGCGAGCACCACGAACTCACCCGACAGCCGTTCGATCAGCGCGTGCTTGTAGTCGGCGTCCAGCGCGATCGTCCCATCGGAGATCTCCACGTGGCCCAGCCCCAGCTCGCGCAGCCACGCGATCAGCCCGTCGATGCGCCCCTGGCGGATCGCGATCTCCGTCAGCGTGCCGCCCAGCACCACCGGGATGTCATGCGCCGCGTAACGCTCGAGCTTCGGCTGCAGGTTGGCCGTCACCAGCGCAGTACCCCAGCCCAGCTTGACGATGTCCACGCACGCGCCCGCAACCTCCAGCAGGCCGTCCACCTCCGCCACCGACAGCCCGCGGTCGATCACGTGCGTCAACCCCCGCTCGCGCGGCTTGGCCGAGCGCTCGGGAATGTCCAGGAAACCCGCTATGGCGAGGTCGCAGCCTTGTCGAGGCCGACGATCACCACCACCGTCGCCGAGCCCGCCAGCGAGGCGACCGTACCTTCCATCGGCTGCGCCTGAGAAACGCCCAGCGTGCTCGCCACGCTTTGCGCCTGCGCCTTGTGCCCGCTCGCGTACTCCACCACCGTTGCCTGGTTGGCCCCCGGCGGGTGTCCCGTCAGCGCCGTCGCTTTCGTAAAGCCGTGTTCGCTCAGTTCGCCCGACACGTGGTGCGCAAGCCCGTTCGTGCTCGTGCCGTTGAGCACCACCACGTTCGTCTGCGCCCGGTTGACCGTCGCGCCGCGCGCCGCTGGAGGGCTTGCTGCTCGACGTCTTCGTGGCTGACGCTTCACCGCCGCTGGAAGCCTGTGTGGCGCTCGTGCTCGCCGAGGAGCTGCCTCCCTTCGAGCCACCGCCCAGCGACACGAGCACCGCTACCAGCACCGCCACGCCGACGATCAGCCCGCCGACGATCAGCAACGTCGCGCGCGCCGGTGAGCGTCGCTCGGTGCGATAACGCCGCACTGCCGGCTCGGAACCCTGTGCGCGCCGCCGCACGTCGCGTCGCACGCGAGCGCTGCGAGCCGGCCTCATCGCCGGCGCGCGCGGGGCCGCCGGCCTGCACCGGCGCGGCGGCCCTGCTGGCGACCAGCTCCTCCCGCCGCCGCCTGCGCGGCGCGCGGAGCATCTGCCACCGGGCGCGCGGACGCGGGTATGGCCGGTGCCGGCGGTGCCGGCGGGCGTGCCGGCGGGCTGGGCGCGCGCGCCGTCGCTTCTTTCGCCGCCGTCGCCGCAGCCGTCGCCGGCGCCGGCGTGCTCGGCTCACCTGCGCTCGGCGACCGGTCCGGCGCCGCGGATGCCGGCGGCGCGGCCGGTTGCCCGCTCGCCGCGGCTGCAGGCGTGGCACCCTGCTGCGCGGGCGGCCGACTTGCCGCCGGCACCGGCGAGGCCGACGCCGGCGCCGCCGGCGCTGTCTGTCCCTGGGCGCCACCCTGCGGCGTCGCGCCCTGCCGTGTCGCTGCGCTGCCGGCCGCCGCGGCGGCGCCCGCCGCCGTTGCCGCCGCCGTTGCCGGGATCGCCCCGGGCGAGGCGCTCGGCGCGGGCGTGGCGCCCGGCGTCCCGGGCTGAGCGGACACCGGCTGCGCGGCGGGCGTATGCCCCGGAGTCTGTGCCGTCGCCCCAGACGCACCCGTCGGCGCGCCGGGCGGCGCTCACCGCCGTCTGCGGGCCTGCGGCGGAGACCGGTCGTGCGTTCAGCGGCACCGTACGCGGTACGGGGCGCAACCGCCCCCTGTGGCTGGGCCGTCGTGGCCGGCTGCTGCAGCCGTGCCGCCGCCTGTGCGCTCACCCGCTGCTCGGCTTCCGCGTCGCGCTCGGGGGCGCGGCCGGCCCACTCGCGCAGGCGCTTGAGCTCGCGCGCCTGGGAGAACACGAGCAGCGACAGGATCGCGATTCCCAGCAGCGCCGCGAACGCCACGATCGCGCCAACCTTGGTGAAGTCGCTCGAGAGCGAGAGCGCGAGCGGCGTGACAGTCATGAATCCGGAGAGTGTATGAGGGCAGCAGGCGCCTCGTGCCCGTCGGCGCCCGGTGCCTGCTCGCTCGCGGGCGCTCGCCGCGCGGGTCGTTGCGAGCGCGACTCGACGTGCAGCTCCGACAGCTCGGTCACCTTCGCCGCCAATCCCGCCGCATCGCCCTCCAGCACGAGCAGGCCGATCTCCGAGAACATCGACTCCACGGCCTCCGCCCCAAGCGGCTCGCGATCGGCCAGCAGGATCTTCTCCGCGCTCGTCGGCTGTGCACGCTCGTAGCTGTTGAACAGCTCCTCGTGCAGCTTCTCGCCCGGACGGCGCCCGACCACCTCGACCTCGATGTCGCGGTCGGGGTCCAGCCCCGACAGCTCGATCATCGCTCGCGCCAGCTCGATGATGCGCACCGGCTCGCCCATGTCCAGCACGAACACCTCCGCATCGCGCTCGGTCGCCAGCGAGCCGCTGCGGATGATCAGCTGCACGGCCTCCGGGATCGTCATGAAGTAGCGCGTCATGCGCTCGTCGGTCACCGTCACCGGACCGCCGCGCTCGATCTGGCGGCGGAAGATCGGCACCACGCTGCCCGACGATCCGAGCACGTTGCCGAAGCGCACCGCCGCGTAGCGCGTGCCGGCGAAGCGCGCCGTTGCCGCCTCCAGTGCGAACTCCGCCAGCGCCTTCGACGCGCCCATCACCGTCGCCGGCGCGACCGCCTTGTCGGTCGACACGAGCACAAAGCGCTCGACCCCCACCTCGCCCGCCACGTGCGCGACCACGCGCGTGGCGATCGCGTTGTTGCGCACCGCCTCCACCGGGTTGGCCTCCATCAGCCCGACGTGCTTGTACGCCGCAGCGTGAAACACGACCGTCGGTCGGTGCTCTGAGAAGACCTCGCGCATGCGCTCCTCCTCCTTGCAGTCGGCCAGCACCGCAGAAAGCATCGATGCCGACACGTGGCGCTCGTCCTCGAGCTCGCGCTGGATCGAGAAGAGGTTGTCCTCGGCGTGGTCGAGCAGCACGATGCGGTGGGGCTCCACGCGGGCGATCTGGCGGCACAGCTCGCCGCCGATCGAGCCCCCCGCGCCGGTCACCAGCACCGTCTCGCCGGCCAGGTAGGCGCCCACCCTCTCCAGCTCCATCTGCACCGGCTCGCGCCCCAGCACATCCTCCACGCGAACCTCGCGCATCTGACGCGCCAGCGCTCCGCGCGTCTGCAGCAGCTCGAACACCGTCGGCAGCGTGCGCACGGGGATGCCGCGCGTTCGGCACTCGCGCACGATGCGCGCGCGCGTCGATCCCGGTGCCGAAGGGATCGCGATGATCACTTCGTCGGGCTCTGAGTCGTCGAGGATCCGCGGCAGGTCGCCTTCGGTGTTCCCGCGCACGCGCACGCCGTCGATGCGCAGGCCGCGCTTGCCGGCGTCGTCGTCCACGAAGCCCACCGGCGTGAGACCGAGCCCGCGATTGCGCACGATCTCGCGCAGCACCAGGCGCCCGCCATCTCCCGCGCCGGCGATCAGCACGCTGCGCTGGTCCTTGCGCCCGCCGCGAAACGCCGCCAGCGGTCGTCGCTCATAGATGCTTCGCGCGAGCGCGCGCACGCCCACCAGCAACACCAGCGCGAGCAGTGCGAACAGGATGATCACGCCGTTGGGCAGTGCCACCGCGACCGTGCTGCGGTAGTGGTGTACCGGGCGAAAGACCTCCACGCCGACCACCGCCAGCAGCACGATCGCCGCCACCGCTCGCGCGACCGCCTCGTAGTCGCGCTGGCCCGCGTAGCGCCAACGGCGCTGATAGACGCGTGCCAGAACCAGCACCGGCAGGCTGCCCGCCAGCACCCACCAGATCGTACGTTCGCGCAGGTGCGCGTAGTAGCCCGTCGGGCCGTGCTCGAAGCGCAGCTGGAAGGCGAGGTAGTACGCGAGCGCGACCAGCGCCCCATCCACCGCGAGCTGCGGCAGCGCGTGACGATGCTGGGGAAAGGCCGCCGAGCTGATCCGTCGGCGCATTGTCGAGATTGTAAGCGCCTGCAGGCGCTCAGGCGCCTTGGGCGCCTGCGTGCAGCGGAGAGAGCAGCAACTCCACCAGCGCGCGCGGATCGCGCCGCACGCGCGCGGGCGGCGCTCCAGAGCGCCGCTCGGCCAGGTTCAGGTCGCCGGCCGAGTGCAGGCGGCGCAGCCGTCCTTCGGCGATCAGCCGCTCGTCGACGGCCCCCGCGCGCCCCTCGAACGTCGTGTACACCGGCACGCCCAGCGCCACCGCCTCGCGATTCATCGTCCCGCCCGCCGAGATCACCAGCTCCGAGTAGGCGATCAGCGACTGTGCGTCGATCGCCCGCTCGGGCAGTACGAACTCGTCGATCTTCGCCAGCTCCGCGCGCTGGGAGTCGATGCGCGGGAGCACCACCGGCTGCACGCCTTGCGCCGCAGCCTCGCGCAGGCGCTCGAGCACCTGCGCGAACAGGTCGTTCTCAAAACGGTGATACAGCGACACCTCCGGCGGCGTGCGCACGACCACGATCGGGCGCCCGGGGTCCAGACCGAGCTCGTCCAGCACCGCCGCGTCCGGTGTGAAGTCCGACAGGTAGTACTCCTCCTTCAGGCCGGCATAAGCGTGCAGCTTGCCCTTCGCGCCGTAGCGGTACAGGCGCTGCGGCGGGATCGCCTCCGGCACCACGACCGCCGACGCCAGACGGCAGTTCACGTTGTGCTGCACCGTCGCCCACTCGTAGTCGAACATCGTCGAGCTCGGCACACGCAGCAGCGCCGCCGCCACCGTCACGTCGTTGGAGCCATGTCCGAGTGCGATGTCAAAGCGCCCGCCCCCGCTCGCGTGCTGCTGTGCGTAAGCCCAGCGCAGCAGCTGCGCCGATCGCGAAACCAGCCCCACCGCCTTCGCCCGCAGCCGCTCACCGCGATGATGGCCGATCTGCGTGTGTTCGATGCCGAAGCGCTCGCACAGCGCGATCGTCTGCGCAAAGTCGCGCGCCGTCACGCGCACGTCGTGCCCATCCTCGCGCAGCAGCTCGATCACCGGCCGCATCACCAGCACGTGCGGGCTGTTTGTCAGGTCGATCCAAACGCGCACGCGCCAGACGGTAGTGCGCGGCCCGCGGGAAACGCGAACGGCGCGCACGCGGGGGCATGCCGCCGCCGGGTGCGTCACGGCCCAGCCCCCCGGTATCGTCCCCGCCCATGTCTCCCGCGCTGCTCGTGCTTGCCTCGATCTCCGAATCGGTCGTCAACGAAACGTCGCACTTCGTACGCACCGCAGGGCTGCCGGGCATCTTCCTGCTGATGGCCGTCAGCTCTGCCTGCATTCCCGTGCCCTCGGAGGTCGTCATGCTGTTCGCGGGCTTCGTCGTCGCAGACCACTCGGCCAGCGGCTCCCAGCATCACCTGACGATGGTCGGCATCGTGCTCGCCGGGCTGATCGGCACGATGGTCGGATCGTGGATCGCCTACGCAGTCGGGCGCGGGGGACGCCTGGAGCTGCTCGAACGCCACGGCGACAAGGTCCACATGGGTCCGGCACAGATCGACCGAGCCGATCGGTGGTTTCAACGACACGGCGAGCAGATCGTGCTCTACGGCCGGCTGGTCCCGGTCATCCGCGCGTTCGTCTCGCTGCCGGCCGGAGTCGCGCGCATGCCGCTCACACGCTTCAGCGTTCTCACGCTGATCGGCTCGATCCCCTGGGTGCTCGGCTTCGCGCTGGCCGGCCACGCGCTGGGCGGCGATTGGAAGACCGTCCGCCACGCACTGGAGTACGTCGACTACGCCCTGCTCGCGCTGATCGTGCTCGGCGGGGGCTACCTGATCGTGCGTCGCCGGCGCGGCAAGCGAGTGCCGGCAGAGCCGCTCGACGGTCCCGGCGGCGCCGGCCCGGCCGCCGGCGCACCTTGACCGGCGCCACGACGCCCGCGCGGCCGTCGCTGCGCCACTCGCTCGCGCTCGGCCTCGCGCAGGGACCGACCGAGCTTCTGCCCGTCTCCTCCTCCGCGCACACCACGCTGATCCCCTTCCTGCTCGGCTGGCCCTACGCGCAGCTCGACGGCGAGCAGCGCAAGTCCTTCGAGGTCGCACTGCACGCCGGCGCCGGCGCCGCACTCGCACTGCACATGCGCCACGAACTGATCGACGACCTCCGCCTGCTCGACGCGCGCCGGCTGATCACCGCTGCGCTGGCGCTCGCTCCGTCTGCGCTGGCGGGGCTTGCGCTCGGGCCGGCGATCGAGCGTCGCCTGGGCAGCCCGCGCTCGATCGCCGCCGGGCTGGCGGCGGGCGGCGTGGCGATGACGCTTGCCGACGGGCGCGCCGGTCGCGGCGGGCGCAGTCACGACGACGCCCGGCCGGCCGACGGTCTCGCGCTCGGCGCCGCACAGGCCTTCGCGCTGATCCCCGGCGTGTCGCGCCACGGCGCCACACTCACCGCAGCGCGCGTGCGCGGCTTCGCGCGCGCCGACGCGCAGCGCCTCTCCTGGCACGCCGCGCTGCCCGTGATGCTCGGAGCCAGCGCGCTGAAGGCCCTGCACCTGATGCGCAGGCCGCCGGCCGCGGGCGCCGTCCTCCCGCTCGCCGCGGGCGCCGGCGCAGCCTTTGCCTCCACGCTGCTCAGCGCGCGCGTCCTGCGCAGATCGGACGCCTCGCGTGGGCCGCTGCTGCCCTACGGCATCTACCGCGTGCTGCTCGCCGCCCTCGTCTTCAAGCGCCTGCGTGGCGGCACCGCCGTGCGCGCGGGGAGCGCTTTGCGCGCACAATAGGTCGCCATGCCCGCCATCGGCACACTGCTCGGCGGCCGCTACCGGCTCGATGCGCAGATCGGCCGCGGCGGCATGTCGACCGTCTACCGCGCCTTTGACACGGTGCTCGAGCGGTCCGTCGCGATCAAGCTCATGCATCGCGAGATCGCCTCGGACTCCGATCAGCTCGAGCGCTTCCGCCGTGAGGCCCGCTCCGTCGCACGCCTGAACCATCCGCACATCGTCACCGTCATCGACGCCGGCGAGGAGCCCTCCGAGGACGGCTTCGAGCCGGGTGTGGGCGCGCCGTACATCGTGCTCGAGTACGTGCAGGGCGAGACGCTCAAGGAACTCATCCGCCGCGAGGGACCGCTTCCCATCACCGAGGCGATCGCCTATGCGATCGAGCTCGCGCGCGCGCTCGGCGCTGCGCACGAGCGGATGATCGTGCACCGCGACGTCAAGCCCCAGAACGTGCTCATCGGCGAGGAAGGCGGTGCCAAGATCACCGACTTCGGCATCGCGCGCACGCTCACCGAGGAAGGCCTGACGGTCGCCGGGCGCGTGCTCGGCACGACCGACTACGTCTCGCCCGAGCAGGCGCTCGGACAGCCTGTCACCGGTCAGTCTGACCTCTACTCGCTCGGCGTCGTGCTCTACGAGATGCTCACCGGGCAGGTGCCCTTCACCGGCGAGTCCCCCGTCGCCGTCGCCATGCGCCACGTGCGCGAGCAGGTGCCCGACGTCCAGCAGCTGCGCGGCGATGTCTCCGCAGCCACCGCTTCCGTCGTCGATCGCGCCGTCGCAAAGGACCTCGACTACCGCTATCACGATGCCGCCGCGATGGTCGCCGATCTCGAGGAGGTGCTCGCGATCGAGGCCGCGCGCGCCGGGCAGGCCACCGGCGAGGTCACCAGCGTCCTGCGCACGCTCTCCGGCGACACGCGCCGGCGCCTGCCCTGGCGCATGCGCCATCCGGCACGCTGGGCCGCCTCGCTGGCGCTGCTCGCGGCGATCATCGCCATCGCCATCGTCGCCGCCGCCCAGCAGGCTCACAAAGGCACCGGCGTGCCCCCTGACGTGCAGGCCAGCGCCGGCCTGCAGGCCGTCGGGCTGAGTCAGACCGCCGCCCACGACTACAACCCGTTCGGCACCGGCCCCGAAAACCACAACCGCGTGCAGAACGTCGTCGACAGCGACCCCAACACCCTCTGGAGCACCGCCCACTACTACGAAAAGACGCTCGCCAAGGCCGGCGGCACCGGGCTCGGCGTTTACCTCGATGCCTCTCCCGGCGTCGTCGCGCGCGCCGTCGAACTGCAGACGCCCACGCCCGGCTTCGACGTGCAGGTATACGGTGCGCTCCGCGTCAACCTCTCCTACCCCTACGGCGACGCCACCCCGCTCACCGCCCGCGGCTGGCACGGCCCGCTCGCCTCCGCCACCAGCGTTCGCAGCCGCCAGCGCATCAAGCTGTCGAGCGCCGCCACCCCCTACCGTTACTACCTGCTCTGGATCACCACGCTCCCGCCCGGCCAGGAATCCGCGTCGATCTCAGAACTAACGCTGTTCAGGTAGCGCGGCCGCTCAGAACGCGTGTGCCGCGAGCCGCGCGTGTCGCTCGAGCCCCAGCCGGCACAGCCGGTCGACCAGCTGCGGGTAGGCCACGTCGGACGCCGCCATCAACTTCGCATACACGCTCGTCGGTGTGAAGCCAGGCATCGTGTTCAGCTCGTTGAGCAGCACCCGGTCGCCGTCGACGAAGAAGTCGACCCTCGCCAGGCCCTCGCAACCGGCACGCGAGAACGCCTCCAGCGCCAGCTCGCGCACCTGTTCGCCGGCAGGCTCGGAGATGCGCGCGGGGGTCAGCAGCTCCATCCCGCCCGGCTGGTACTTCGCCTCGAAGTCGTAGAACTCGGCGTCGAAGACGATCTCGCCCGGCAGCGAGGCCTGCATGTCTCCGGTCGTCGAGGACCCGAGCACCGCGCACTCGACCTCCGCGCCGCTCGCCGCCGCCTCGACGATCACGCGGGCGTCGAAGGAGAAAGCCGATTCGATTGCGCCAAGCAGCTCGTCCTCCGAGGCCACCTTGACGATGCCCACCGAGGATCCGAGATGCGCGGGCTTGACGAACACCGGCAGACCCAGGCGCATGACCTGCTCGAGCAGTTGCCGGCGCCCGCCGCCGGCAAAGCGCCCCTCGCCGGCGTCCACGTACTCGACCTGCGGAATCGACCCGCGCGCAGCCATCAGCTCCTTGAACAGCACCTTGTCCATGCACAGCGCCGACGCCGCGACGCCCGAGCCCACGTACGCCACGTCGAGCATCTCCAGCATCCCCTGCACCGTCCCGTCCTCGCCGAAGCGCCCATGCAGTGCCGGGAACGCCACGTCCACGCCCAGCAGGCCGCCGCCCGGCGTCGTGCTCAGGGGCTCCCCGGCACCGTCGCGCCGCCACGCGCCGTCGCGCCCGATCTCGACCCACACGACCTCGTGGCCGCGTGCGCGCAGGCCATCGCGAACCGCCGCGCCGGAGGACAGCGACACCTCGTGCTCGGACGAGCGCCCGCCCGCGAGCACCGCCACGCTCAGCGCGGTCATCCCGCGGCTGCCGCCGGAGGGGTGACCGCGGGCGTCGTGGTCGTGGTCGGCGTGGTCGTCGGCGTGGTAGTCGGCGTCGTCGGGGGTGTTTCGCTGCTCTTCACGCCGACCGTAAGCGTGACCGTCGAGCCCTTGTGAGCGTTGTGACCCGCACTCGGACTCTGCTTGAGCACCAGCCCGACCTTGCTTTCGTCGCCCGTCGGCGCGGTCACCACGGTCGGCGCGAAGCCGGCGCCACCGAGCGCAGCCGCCGCCTGGGTCTCGGACTGGCCGACGACCCCCGGCACGACCACTTCGTCAGACGCCTTGGCGAGCGTCAGATTGACCTTGGCCCCCGTGCGCACCGACGAGCCCGCAGCGGGCGACTGCGCGATGACGTTGCCCGCGGCCTGCGCCGTGGAAACCTGC
This sequence comes from uncultured Solirubrobacteraceae bacterium, assembly GCA_963819435.1. Taxonomy (GTDB): domain Bacteria; phylum Actinomycetota; class Thermoleophilia; order Solirubrobacterales; family Solirubrobacteraceae; genus Palsa-744. Next base: position 136,090 of record CAWFWA010000005.1, read on the forward strand.
TGGGTGACCGTTCCCGCCGCCAGTCCCACCGCCGCCAGCGCCGCTTCGGCACCGCTCTGCGAATCGCCCGACACGTCCGGCACGCGCACCTGCGCCGGGCCGCTGGACAGGAGCACCGTCACCGGACTGCCCTCCTGCAGCTCCGTGCCTGCCGGCGGTTCTGTACCGATCGTCTTGCCCTGGGCTACCTTCGCGCTCGGCTGCTGCTTTGTCGTCGGCTTGAAGCCGGCCCCGCGCAGGCGGCCGACCGCCTGCGCGGCCGTCAGCCCTTCGACGCCAGGCAGCGCCGCGCTGCCCGGGCCGCTCGAGACGACGATCCTCACATGCGACCCGCTCGATGCCCGCCGGCCGCCGCTGGGCGACTGGCTGATAACACGACCGCTCGCGACCGTCAGGCTCGCCCCCAGTGACGGCTCCGCGTTCAGGCCGTTCGCGCGCAGCTTCGCCTCGGCCGCCTGTTCTGTTTCGCCTGTCACGTTCGGCACAGTCACCTGGCGAGGCGATGAGGAAAGCAGCAGCACGGCGGCGACGATCGCGCCGACGACGAGCGCAGCCAACAGCCCCCACAACGCGACCCGCCCGACCCCCGGGCCGTCGCCGTCGCCCGCGTCCTGGTCATAGCCGTCGTCGGCCAGCAGCATCGCGCCCGTGACCGGCTGCGCACGATCGGGCGGCCTCGACGCGCCGGCCCCCGCCGGAATGACTGCCGCGCCATAGCCCTGGTGCTCGCCGGTCGAGCCGCCAGCCAGCACCGCGCTCGATGCCGCCGGCAGAGCCTGGCGCTCACGTACCAGCGCCGCGATGAACTCGTCCGCATCGGCGTAGCGCTGCGCCGGGTCCTTGGCCAGCGCCCGCAGCACGACCGCGTCCAGCGCGCGCGGCACTGCGGGATTGACCTCGCTCGGCGGGCGCGCCTGCGCGGAGACCTGCTTGAAGGCGATTGCCACGGCCGTCTCGCCATCGAACGGGACCACACCCGTCAGCAGCTCGTAGAGGATCACCCCGATCGAATAGAGGTCCGATGTCCCGCTGACCATGTAGCCCTGAGCCTGCTCGGGCGACAGGTACTGCGCGGTGCCCATGATCGAGCCCGTGAGCGTCATGTCCGAGGCACCGGCGCGCGCGATCCCAAAGTCCGTGACGCGAGCGCGGCCCTCCTCGTCGATGATCACGTTGTGCGGCTTCAGGTCGCGGTGCACCACGCCGCGCCGGTGCGCGAAGCGCGCTCCGCGCAGGATCTGAATGACGATGTCGATCGCGTTCGCCGGATCCAGCGGGCCGTCCTCACGCACGACGGACTTCAGCGAGCGCCCGGCCACGTACTCCATTGCGATGTAGTACGTGCCTTCCCACTCGCCGCGGTCGAAGATGCCGACGATGTTCTGGTGCGACAGCCCCGCGGCACTCGATGCCTCGCGGCGAAAGCGCTCGACGAACTCCTGGTCCTCGGCGAAGTGGTGGTGCAGCAGCTTCACAGCCACCTGGCGCCCGAGCAGCTGGTCTTCGGCGAGGTACACGTCGGCCATCCCGCCCGACCCCACGCGCGAGATCACTTTGTAGCGGCCGTCGATGATCGTGTCAGGCTCAACCATGCGTCGCTCCCGTGCGCTCAGTCATGCAGCAGCCTTTCCATGACTTCCCGGGCGATCGGCGCGGCAAAGGCGGCGCCTTGTCCCGGCACCCCCTTCAGCGTCACCGCGATCGCGACCTTCGGCGAGGACGCCGGCGCGAAGGCGATGAACCACACGTTGTTGATCGCCGTGCCGATCTGCGTCTCGGCGGTGCCCGTCTTGCCGGCCACACGCACTCCCGCGATCTGCGCCGGCGTGCCCGTGCCTTCGTTGACCACAGCTTCCATCATCGCCGTGACGGCGGCCGCCGTCGACGGTTTCATCACGACCGATTGCACGTGCGGCGAGATACGTTCGCTCGTGCGCCCGTCCGGGTCGACGATGCGATCGGTCATGTGCGGGGTCATCAGCTTCCCGCCGTTGGCGACCGCCGCGGCCACCTCGGCCATCTGCAGCGGCGTCGCCTCCAGTTTGTCCTGGCCGATGCCCATGCGACCGACGTCCACCTGCGAGCTCGTCGGCGAGACCAGCCGCGTGGCGCTGTACTCGCCGCTGGAGGACATCTCTTCGGCCGGGTAGTCCAGCTGCGGCTTCTTGTCGAAGCCAAAGCGGCGCATGTAGCGCGACATCGTGCCCTTGCCCAGCCGCTCGGCCACCTGCGCCCACACCGTGTTGACCGATTTCGCCAGCCCCTGCGTCAGGGTGATCGGGCCGAAGCTCTCGTTGTAGTCGTTGTGCAGCGGTACGCCGGAGATCGGCAGTTCGTTGCGCCCGTCGACCAGCGATTCCTTGGAGTACGCCCCCGAGTCGATTGCCGCCGTCGCCGTCACCACCTTGAACGTCGAGCCGGGCGCGTAGCCGAACTGCGTCGCGCGGTTGACCAGCGGTCTGCCGTGCGAGTCGGAGGCGAGGTGTTCGTAGGTTTTGGTCGAGCGGAGGTCGTTCGGGTTGTATGCCGGCGAGGACGCCATCACGCGGACCGCACCGCTGCGCGGTTCCAGCGCCACCACCGCGCCTTCGTGGCCCGCCAGCGCCTTGTTCGCGACCTGCTGCGCGCCCGGATCGAGCGTCGTCGTGACCTCGTCGCCCTGTCGTTTCTTGCCCTGCAGCTGGTCGAGGATCGTCTGCAGGTTCGTGCCCGACTGGCCGTTCAGGGTCTTGTTGCGAAAGCGCTCCAAGCCCGTGCGGCCGAGGTTGGTGAAGTAGTAGCCGATCGCATGCGCGAACTCTTCCCCCGTCGGGTAGCGCCGTTCGAACACGCTTTCCGAGCGGCTCGACCCCGTCGAGCGCACGCTGCGTGCGAGCACCGTGCCGTCCGCCGCGAGGATGCGCCCGCGGTCGATCCGTTCCTGCTCGAGCAGCGCGCGCGCGTTGAGCGGGTTGTTGCGCAACGACGACGCTTCGAAGATCGTCCAGCGCGAGGTAAAGGCCAGCAGGACCGCGAACATCAAGATCACGAGCCCGAACAGCCGCACGATCGGTTGGTTCATTCAACTTGCCCCAATTCCAGGCTGTGGATCAGCGTCGCAGCGTTTGCTTCCGAGCGCAGCGAGTGGTCGAGCAGTGTGCGCCTGCGCGACGGCGTCAGCGTCGAAGCACTGACGCCCGACACGTAGTCGCTGCTGTAGAGCGCCAGATCACCCGGGAGCCTGAAAGGGAGGCCGCGGAACACCGTCACGAGCCCGCGGTCATTCGTGCCGATGAAGTACACCGACTGCGTAGCCAGGTAGGCGCCGGCGCCGATCACCGCGAGGATCGCCAAGACCACTCCCGCCACGCCGGCGCGGCGCAGGCGCGCACGCCGGCGCGAGGAGCCCGTGCCGACCGGCGCAGGACGACGCGGGCGGCGTTGCACGACCGGCCCGGAGTCCTGAGCCGGCTCGCTCGCGATCGCCACGCCGCCCTCGGCAGACCGCTCGGCTGCCGGCGCAGTGCTCGAGGCGGCGGCGCCCTGCACGACGGGCGCTTCTTCGGTCAGCGGCGAGACGCTCGCATCGAGCTCCTCCAGGCGCATCAGCACGACCGTGATGTTGTCGCGCCCGCCTGCCTCGTTGGCGGCGGCGATCAGCGCCTCGCCGCGGTCGCGCAGCGCCTCGTGCTCGGCCAGCAGCTCGGCCAGGCGATCCTCTGGGAGCATCGTCGTGAGGCCGTCGCTGCACAGCAGATAGACGTCGCCGTCGCGCGCGGAATAGGAGCGTGTGTCGACCTCGACCGCTCCCTCCGGACCGAGCGCTCTGGTGATCACCGAACGCTGCGGATGCTCGACCGCTTCCTCGGGCGTCAGGCGCCCCTGGCGCAGCAGCTCGTCGACCAGCGAGTGGTCATCGGTCAGGCGCGTCAGCTCGCCGTCGCGGAAGCGGTAGGCGCGGCTGTCGCCGACATGCGCGATCGAGACGTCGCGGTCGCCGACGTACACCGCGGTCAGCGTGGTGCCCATGCCCGCCTGCTCGGCATGGCTGTGCGACAGCTCGTGGATGCGCGAGTTGGCCTGGCGCGTCAGCTCAGCGAGCGCCGTCTCGGGCGCGGAGGCGTCCTGCAGGCCGTCCTGGAAGGCCTCCACGGCGATCCGCGAGGCGACCTCTCCGGCCTGCGCGCCGCCCATCCCGTCGGCGACCACGAACAGCGGCGCGCGCGCGAGCAGCGAGTCCTCGTTGGCACGCCGCTGGCGTCCCGTGTCAGTACCGGCGTACTGCTCGGCCACCCGCAGCACGTCAGTCGACCTCGAAGGTGAATTCGCTGTCGCCGATGCGTACACGATCGCCCGGGTGCAGCGGTCGTGGCGACTGCAGCACCTCCTCGTTGAGATACGTGCCGTTGGTCGAGCCGAGATCCTCGATCACCACAACATTGCCCTGTTCATAGACGCGCGCATGCTGCGAGGAGGCGAACGGGTCCTCGAGGCGAATCTCCGCGCGATCGCCACGTCCGAGCACGAGGTCGCCGTCGATGTCATAGATCATCCCCGACTCATGCCCTGGCGCACGGGCGACGACCAGCTGCGGCGAACGGTCGGCCAGATCCGCAGCGGACCCGGCGGAGGCGGAGTGCAGGCCTGTGGCGTCGGCCGGCACTACAGCCGGCGAGCCACGCTCCGCTGCGAGCGTCGCATCGCCGCGGTTCAGGTCGCGCCGCGAGCTGCGCGCGACCCACAGCACGAACAGGTAGAGCACGGCCAAGAAGCCGAACTTCAGCGCGACGGAAACGGGCGCCAGCGTCGTCATCCAAGCTCGAAGACGATCTCCGTCGAGCCCAGCTCCACACGGTCCCCCGCCTGCAGAGCGTGGGCCCCGCGCAGCGCGCGCCCGTTGAGACGCACGCCGTTGGTCGAGCCGAGATCGGCGACGGTCCAGCCGCCTGCGGCGGGTCTGATCTCAGCGTGACGGCGCGAGATGCCGGCGTCGTCGAGCACGATGTCGCAGTCGCGGCTGCGGCCGATCGTCGCGCCGTTCGCAGCGACGGGCAGGCGCCGTCCCGACACGACGATCAGCGCGCGCGCGGGGCGCTCCTGGGCCTCTGCGACCTCGCCGCGCACGCGCGCGGAGGTGCTGTAGATCATCGTTTCTCCGTGCTCTGAGACGGGCTGGCGCTCCTGCGCGCCATGAGACTCCTCACTGTGACCGCCGGGGCGGACCAACTGCGCCTGGATACCGAATTCGCCCAGCGCCAGACGCTCGTCGGTGTGGAAGACGATCACCGGGCTGGCCGTCAGGATCAGCTCCTCGCGGCGGGCGTGCTCGAGCAGATACGCAGACAGCTCGCCGATCACCTCGTGCTCTACTCCCTCATAGCGGGCACGGTCCTGCGGCGACAACCACACCGAGTATTCGTTGGGCGCATACACGCGCGACACGGACGTCGTTCGGTGCTCGTCCATCTCGCGCGCGAGCTTGCGCGCGAGTTCCATCGGGCGCACCTCCGAGCGAAACAGGCGCCCGAAGGTGCCCTCGACGAGGTTGGCGATCGTGGTCTCGACGCTCTTGAGGACGTTCATAGGCTGACTCGGTTGCCGCGGCCACCCGCCAAGCGGGGCCAAGCGAGGGATCGCTCGCGCCCAACTCGCGGGGCTTGGTGCGGCCGTGGGGCCATGCTACGTCAGACAGGGCCGCGCAGAGCGCGGGCGCCCACGGCGAGCGCTCCTCCAAGCACCGCGCCGGCGACCGCTCCGCGCGGGCTCGCCTGCACGGCATGCCCCTGCGCACCGGCGGCGGCCAGCGGTGCGGCGAGCGCCAGCGCAGCCGACCACACTGTCGCAGCGACGACGTCCAGGGCGGCGCTGCGACCGCGCACGACCAGCGGCAGCAACAGCGCTCCTGCAGCCCACAGCGCCGCACCCAGCAGCACTCCGACGCTCAGCAAGGGCGCGATCACGTGCACGGTCGTGGCATTCAGCGAGGCCTCCCAGTTTGCGCGCGCGGGAGTGCCCGCCGCGGGGCCAAGCCACAGCCGGCGCGCGAGCAGCGGCTCGGCGAGCTCCAGCCACCAGTAGCCCACCGCGGCATAGGCCGCGCGCATGCGCCAGCGCCGTGGCTGTCCGGCGATCGCCGGAAATGCGCCGGCGAGCCCAACCGCGCCAAGTGCCGGGGCGAGCGCGCACAACACCCAGGCTGACGATCCGCCCTGCGATCTGCGCCCGACCGGCAACAGCACGATCGGCAGCATTGCCGCGAGCACCAGCAGGCCCACGCCGGGCCGTCCGGCCACCGTCTGCCACACCGCCAGCGCGAGCGCCCCGGCCAACCACACCAGGCGCGGCAGACCCCAGCTTTCCGCTTGCACGACCGGCTGTGCGCGGGGCTGCGCAGCAAGCGCCTGCTCGAGCGGCCCCGCAGCCGGTTGCGCACGGTGCCCCTGCGCGTCGCAGCTGGGCAGCGTGTGCGTGGCGCGGATCAACGTCCGCCTGCCACGGCGGCGGTGGCGCGTAGGGATCGCCCTGCAGCCGTGTCGGCTCGATCGCTCGAGCATCGCGCCTGCGCCTGCGCGGGACGATCCCCGGACTCGCGTCGGGCCGGTCCTGCGCTAGCGCGTCGTCGAGCGCCTCGGCCAGCTCCTGGAGGGTCGCGCGCGAGTGTGGCGCTCGGTGCAGGCAGTGGTCGATCGTCTGCGTGAGGGCACGCGGCAGGTCGCGGCGCTCGCGCGCAAGCGTGCGAATCGGCCGTCCGATGCGCCGTGCGGTCTCGGCCGGCGTCGAGCCGCGCACGGGGTTGAAGCCGCACAGCGCCTCATAGAGCACGAGCGCCAGCGAGTACACGTCCACCGGCTCGCCGGCCTCGCGGCCCTCGCTCTGCTCTGGCGCCATGTACGCGAGCGTGCCCGTCACGTCGCCCGTGCGCGTGAGCACGTCCTCGCCGCTGAGCCGCGCACCACCGAAGTCGGTCAGCTTGGCCACTCCCGCGTGTCCGTCCGGCGGCGGCTGGTGCGCATCGGCCGTCGTCGCGGCGTGCGGGATGAGCACGTTCTGCGGCTTGACGTCGCGGTGCACGACCCCGCGCGCGTGCGCGTGGGCCAGCGCGCTGCACAGCGCCGCGCCAATGCGCAGGATCTCCTCGTCGCTCAGCGCGTCCTCGGCGATCAGCCGGGCGAGCGTGTCGCCGTCGACCAGCTCGGAGATCAGGTAGAAGGCGTCGGCAACCGGGCAGGCCTCGTACAGCGCGACGATCGCCGGGTGCGCCAGCCGCGCGCTGGCGAGCGCCTCGCGCGTTACCCGCTCCGGATCCTCGCCCGGCGCAAGCGCCACTCGCTTGACTGCGACGTCGCGGTGCAGCTGCTCGTCGTGTGCGCTCCACACCACGCCGAAGCCACCCGCCCCCAGGCGGTCGCGCAGTCGGTAGCGCCCGAGCACGAGCGCCCGCTCGCCGGGGCCGTCCGGCCATGCTGCGCGCTCGCGCGCTCGCGGGCGACGGGGCACGACGAGCGTGCGATCGACGAAGGTCTGCGACTCCACCGGCTCCTGCGTTCGCCGTCGAGAGTCCCCGTCCCTGCTGCGCGCGGCAGGAGAAGCGGCACTGAGCGAGAAGTTGCAGGATGGTCAGGGAGGTGGCCGGCAGTCATACTGGGCTCCCTCCGGAACCCCTGCAAGGAGCAGCTTTTGTCGTTCTTCGACGACGGCGACGAGACCGAGGCCCAGCCGTCCGCTCGCTCGCCTCGCCAACCGCAGCGCCCAACACCGCGTCGCCCGCAGCAGTCGAGTGGCTCGTTGCCCCTGGACCAGCACACGCTGATGGTCCGCCGGCGCGTCGCCGTGGGCGTCGGCGTGGTGCTGCTGATCGTCGTCATCCTGCTGGTAAATGGCTGCCTGAAAGGCCAGAAAACACAGGAACTGAAGGACTACAACCACGAAGTCTCGACGGTCGCACAGGAATTCGACGAACACGTCTCGCGCCCGCTGTTCTCCGCGCTCACTGCAGCGGGGACGAAGTCGGCGCTCAACGTCGAGGTGCAGATCAACCAGCTGCGCCTGCAGGCTCAGGCCCTTGCCAAGCGAGTCCAGAAACTCAGTGCGCCCGGCGCCATGTCCGGCGCCCAGCACGATCTGGAACTCACCTTCAACCTGCGTTCGGAAGGCGTCGACAAGGTCGCGGCGCTCGTGCCCACAGCGCTTGGCGGGCAGGGTAAGCAGGCGGTCGCGCAGATCGCAGGCGACATGGAGATCTTCCTCGCCTCCGACGTGGTCTACTCCCAGCGCTCCGCACCGCTGATTCAGCAGGCGCTGAGCGACGGCGGAGTGCAGGGGCTGACGACAGCGCCCTCGCGCTCGCTGCCGAACATCGGCTGGCTGGAACCGACGACCGCCGAAGCGCGCATCACCGGCAAATCCGCGGCGAAGCAGAGTGAAGAAGCGACGTCCGGGACGCATGGCAGCGCATTGACCGGCGTGAGCGTGGGCGCCAACACGCTCGCGCCCGAACCCACGCTCAACCACGTAAGCGGCGGCAGCAACCCGACGTTCACCGCGAACGTCGAAAACGGTGGCGAAAGCGCCGAGACGAACGTCAAGGTGAACGTCGTCGTGACTGCCGGCGGCAAGCAGTTCAAGGCCTCACACGCGATCGAAAAGATCGAACCGAGCAAGACCGTCAGCGTGGACATACCCGTCAACGGAGTCCCGCTCGGCGAGGCCGCGAAGGTCGAAGTCAACGTCGAAAAGGTCCCCGGCGAGAGCAACGTCGAAAACAACAAGGGCGTCTTCCTCGCCGTCTTCGCAAAATAGGCGCTCGCGCCGCAGAGCGCGCGGAGCCTGAACAAGCCGCCGGGCGCAACGGCTAACTTGTGCCGATGCCGCTTCTCGCCGCGAAGCTCACCGACACCCAGGGGATCGTCGCCCTGGCGGCCGCTGGCGTGGCGGTGATCGCGCTGCTGTGCTGCGCGGCGCTGCTGCTGAGCCTGCGGCGCATACGCCGTGCTCAGCAGATGGTGCTCGGCGACGCCGGGCGACAGGACGTCGTGGCGCATGCCGCGCGCATCCAGGAGGCGTTCGAGGCGTTGCGCATGTACGTCGACGACGTGGCGCTGCGCCTGGACGGGCGCCTGGCGGGAGTCGAAGCGGCGATGCGCGGGACGATCGCCCACCGGGCGCTCGTGCGCTACGACGCCTACAACGAGCTGTCGGGGCACCAGTCGCTGTCGATCGCACTGCTCGACGAGGAGCAGTCGGGCATCGTGCTCTCGTGCATCCACCACCGCGACCAGGCGCGCGTGTACGCCAAGCAGGTCACGGCGGGGCGCGGCGAACTCGAGCTGTCGCCGGAGGAGGCCGAGGCCGTGCGCGTGGCACTGTCGCCGCCAGCCGCACCTGCCGCGGCCGAGGGCGCGGCCGAGCAGTCGGCCTGAGATGTCATCCCGGCCGCGGGCGCGCGGTCGGCTTCCTCGGACCGGCGGGAACGTTCACCGAGCAGGCGCTGCTTCGCAGTAGCTCCAGCGACACCGTCGAGCCGGTGGCACAGGCGAGCATCTTCGACACCGTCGCTGCGCTGCGCCGCGGCGATGTGCGCTGGGCGATCGTGCCGATCGAGAACTCGCTCGACGGCTCGGTGAGCGTCACACTCGACCTGCTCGCCGAGCAGGACGGAGGCGTGGAGGTGGTCGGCGAGGCGCACCTGCGCGTTCGCCACTCGCTGATCGCCGCCGGCGCCGATCTCGCCGGCGGAGATCGACACCGTGCTCACCCACCCGCAGGTACCCGGTCAGTGTGTGCGCTTCCTGCGCGGTGAGCTCGCGCATGCGCGCGTGCTGCCCGCCAGCTCAACCGCCGAGGCGGTTCGCGCGGTGAGCCGAAGAGGCGCGCCACGGCAGCGCGGCGATCGGCACCGTACTCGCGGCGAGGCATCTACGGCGCGACCGTGATCCGCGAGGACGTGCAGGACCGCGCGGACAACGAAACGCGCTTCGTCTGGCTGGCGCGCTGCGGCGAGGACGAGGCCGCGCCGCTCACGGCGGCCGCCTTCGCGGGCGACGAGTGGAAGACATCGCTGGTGTTCTGGGGCAGCGGCGCCGAGAGCCCGGGCTGGCTGGTGCGCTGCCTGGACGAGTTCGCGCGCCGCGACATCAACCTGACGAAGATCGAGTCGCGCCCGCGGCGTGAGCGGCTCGGGCGGTACATGTTCTTCGCCGACCTCAACGGACGCGCCGGCGATGCCGATGTCGCCGAGGCGATCGACGGCGTACGTGCCGTGGCCGAGCACGTCGGCGTGCTCGGCTCCTATCGCGCGGGCGCGGCGGCGGGCGCGTAGCCGCCGGGGAGCTCCGATGAAGGCTCCCACCCGCGGCAGACCCCCGCTAGACTGCCGCGTTGACGATGCAGAGCACAGTCCCACCAGAGCCGGTGGGGTCCGTGTCGCCTTCCGAGCACCAGCGGCACGGACCTGAGGCATCGCCTTCACCGGCGATGGGTGGTCGGGTGCTCGTGCTGAACGCGACGTATGAGCCGATCAACGTCTGCACCGTGCGGCGCGCGGTCGTGCTTCTGCTGAAGGAGAAGGCCGAGCTGCTCGAGCGCAGCCGCTGGGAGCTTCACTCCGAGAGCGCAACGCTCGCGCGCCCGGTCGTGATCCGCCTGGTCAGCTACGTCAACGTGCCGCGCGACGCCCATCGGCGCAAGATCACGCGGCGCGCAGTGTTCGCACGCGACAGCTGGACCTGCCAGTACTGCGGCTCACGCTCGAACCTCACCGTCGACCACGTGATCCCGCGCTCCAAGGGCGGCTCGTCCAGCTGGGAGAACATCGTCGCCTCCTGCGCGCCGTGCAACCGTCGCAAGGGCGACCGGCTGCCGCGCCAGGCAGGCATGCACCCGCGCCACGCGCCGCGCACGCCGCGCGCGGAGATCTTCATCCACGTCGCCAGCCCGACCATTCCGGCGGCCTGGCTGGCATACCTGCCCCAAGCCGCCTGAGAAACGACAGAGGGCGCCTCGACGGGCGCCCCTCTGCTTGCTGCTCTGACTGGAAAACCGAGGCGACGAAAAAAGGCGGCCGGAGGGACCAGAACCGGCAGTCGTCTCGGGGTGTCCCGGGTTGGATTCCGCTAAGCGGTCCAGCCTTTCCGACCTAGCGGCCGGTCACCTCCAGGGTCCCGCAAAAACTGTCAGACAACGTACGGACCACCTCCTTTCTCTGGTCCGCTCAGAGTAGCGAACCGGCCTGACGAGCGCGGGAGGTACGCGGCTCGCGGCGCTCAGCGCACGATGACGCCGAACTCCTGCGTGTACAGCGCGCCGGCGACTCCTTCGGCGAGGGCCTGCGGAACTTCGGGCTCGACGTCGATGCCCGTGTCGCGGTACTTGCCTTCGAGGATGTTCGCGAGGTGCTCGGGCGAGGCGATCCACGCGTTGACGATCGCCTGCGGCGTGGCGAGCGTGAGCGTCCCCCACGCGAGGTTCTCACCGATCACGTAGCCGACTTCCGAGCTGGGGATGTAGCCCGTCGTGCGAATGCGCTGCACAGGCGTCAGTCCCGACGGCGAGATGTGGTCGAAGTAGTCGAGCGAGAGCATTTCCTTGCCGTGACCTTCGGCGGCCTGTTCCAGTCGCGGGTCCGGGGTGAGCGGCTCGCTGGCCGTTCTGCGCGCGCTCGGTGTTGATCAGGCACAGCACCGCAGCCCGCACCACAGCGAGGTTGCCCGCTTCGGGGATCAGCTGCGTGTTCTGGCAGGGCGTCGCGAGAACCTTCGCGATGATGCCGGCCGCGCTCGGTGCAGTTTCTGCCGCGGGCGTTGTGACCTTCGTGGTCGTCGGACGCGGGCGCGTTGCGTGCGGTGCCCTGACGGTGCCGCGGCGGCCCGTCGACCTGCAGTTGGCGCTGCGCCGGTGTGACCGCTTCTGCGTCGGGGAGCAATTGCTGGACTTTCGCCGTGGGTGCGTCGACGCCGCGCGTGCACGCGGCGTGGAGAGCGAAGCGGCGACCGCGTACTGCCCGGAGCCCGATGAAACGGGCGTTTGCGGGGCAACTGCGGCGCTCGCGGAGGCTCCGATGGTCACGCACGCGGCGATCGCGGCGGCCATCGCGATGAGGATTCCCCTGCGGGTCACCCTCTGCCTGTCGGCGTGCGGCGCGCCTCACTGAGGCTTTAGGCGCGAATCTGGACAGGTGGAGGCCGGAGCCTCAGGCGTCCACGACGGGCGGCTCGGAGCCGGCCCGTCGGCGTCGGCCCGAGCGACAGCCGCGTCGCCGTCCACGCCGGCGTCCTCCCCGGCGTCCACCACCAGCGCGACCGCACTGACGAGGTCTTCTTCCTTGAGGTTCATCGCGCGCACGCCTGTCGCCGAGCGCCCCTGCTGGGAGATTCCGCCCGCAGAGGTCCGCTGGACCATGCCGCCCACACTGATGAACACGAGTTCCTGGTGCTCGCGCACGACCAGCGCACCGGCGAGGCCGCCCTTACGCTCGGTCAGCTTGATCGTCTTGACGCCTTTGGCGCCGCGGTTGGTCTTGCGGTACTGGGCGATCTGCGTCCGCTTGCCGTAGCCGTGTTCGGTGACGACCAGTAGGTCCATGTCATCGCGCGCGACGTCCATCGCGATCACCTCGCCGCCCTTGCCGACGTCCATGCCGCGCACGCCGGTCGTGTCGCGGCCCATCGAGCGGGCGTCGGACTCGGCGAAGCGGACCGTCAGGCCGGCCTTGGAGACCATGATGATCTCGTCGTTGGGGTCGACGGCGCGCACTGCCAGCAGCTCGTCGTCGTCGCGGATGTTTATCGCGATGATCCCGTCGGCTTTGATCGGCGTGTTGTAGGCGAGGAACTCCGTCTTCTTCACCGTTCCCGACTTCGTCGCGAACACGAGGTACTTGGTCTCGGAGAAGTCGCGCGTCGACACGACCGCCTGGATGCGCTCGCCTTCGCGCAGCGGAAGGATGTTGACCAGCGCGCGGCCCTTGGCGGTGCGCGAGGCCTCCGGCAGCTCGTAGACCTTCGAGCGGTAGACCTTGCCGCGGTTGGAGAAGAACAGCAGGTAGTCGTGCGAGGAGCACACGAACAGGTGCTCGATGAAGTCGCCGTCCTTCATGTCCATGCCGGTCACGCCGCGCCCGCCGCGTTGCTGCTGGCGGTAGGTGGCGAGCGGCAGCGACTTGATGTAGCCCGTCTGCGTGATCGTGATGACCATCTGCTGGTCGGCGATCAGGTCCTCGATGTCGATCTCGTCCTCGGAGTGGCTGATCTCCGTGCGGCGCTCGTCGCCGAAGCGCTCGGAGATCTCCGACAGCTCCTCCTTGATGACCGCGAGCACGCGCGTCTCGTCGCCGAGGATCGCGCGCAGCTCGGCGATCCGCTCGGTCACATCGGCGTGCTCCTGTTTGATCGAGTCGGCCTCCAGCGCCGTCAGCTGCGACAGGCGCAGGTCGAGGATCGCCGTCGCCTGGACGTGGCTGAGCTCGAAGCGCTCGACCAACTGCTCGCGGGCTGCGTCGCGGTCGCGCGACGCGCGGATCAGTTCGATGATCGCGTCGAGGTGGTCGAGCGCGATCAGCAGGCCCTGCAGGATGTGTGCGCGCGCCTCCTTTTCGGAGAGCTCGTGCTTGGTGCGGCGGACGATCACCTCGCGCTGGTGGGCGACGTAGTTGTGGATGACCGCCTGCAACGGGAGCGTGCGCGGGACGTTGTCGACGAGCGCGACCATGTTCACGCCGAACGTCGTCTGCATCGAGGTGTGCTTGTAGAGCTTGTTCAGCGCGACCTTCGGAATCACGTCGCGCTTGAGCTCGATCACCAGGCGCATGCCGCGCTTATCGGACTCGTCGCGCAGGTCTGAGACCTCGGAGATGCGTTTCTCGTGCACCAGATCGGCGATCTTGGAGATCAGCCCTCCGTCGCCACCCTTCTTGACCTGGAACGGCAGCTCGGTGACGACGATCGCCTCCTTGCCCTGCTTGAGCGGCTCGATATGGGCGCGCGCCTGCACACGCACACGACCACGGCCCGTCTCGTAGGCGTCTTTGATGCCGGCGTGCCCGAGGATGATCCCGCCCGTGGGGAAGTCGGGCCCCTTGATGTGGCGCATCAACCCCGCAGTGTCGATGTCCGGATCATCGATGTAGGCGATCGTCGCGGCGATCACCTCACGCAGGTTGTGCGGCGGGATGTTCGTCGCCATGCCGACCGCGATGCCCGACGAGCCGTTGACGAGCAGGTTGGGAAAGCGCGCGGGCAGCACCAGCGGTTCACGACGCGAGCCGTCGTAGTTGGGCGCGAAGTCGACCGTGTCCATGTCGAGATCGCGCAGCATCTCCGTGGCGATGCGCGCCAGCCGCGCCTCGGTGTAGCGCATCGCAGCGGCGGGGTCGTCGTCGACCGAGCCGAAGTTGCCCTGGCCGTCGACCAGTTCGTTACGCATCGAGAAGTCCTGCGCCATGCGCACCAGCGCGTCGTAGATCGCCGAGTCGCCGTGCGGGTGATAGTTGCCCATCACCTCGCCGACGATCTTCGCGCACTTGGCATACGAGCGAGTCGGCCCTAGGCCCAGCTCATTCATCGCGTAGAGCACGCGGCGGTGCACCGGCTTCAGCCCGTCGCGCACGTCCGGCAGTGCGCGCCCGACGATCACCGACATGGCGTAGTCGAGATACGCCGTGCGCATCTCCTCCTCGAGGCCGCGCGGTTCTACATTGCCCCCGCCAATCACATCAGTGGCTGCCATTGCTCACCTCCTATACGTCCAAATTGGCGACGGCCCGTGCGTTGTCCTCGATGAACGCCCTGCGCGGCTCCACCTGGTCGCCCATCAGCATCGAGAAGATGCGGTCGGCGGCGAAGGCGTCCTCGAGCGTGACCTGCGCGAGCGTGCGCGTCGCCGGAGCCATCGTCGTTTCGCCGAGCTGCTCGGCGTTCATCTCACCCAGACCCTTGAAACGCTGCAGTTTGACGCCCTTCTGGGCGACCGTCATCACGGCTGCGCGCAGCGTCTCAAACGAGGCCGCCGCGTCAGTCACGTCGTTGAGGCGGACCTCGAACGGGGGCGTCCCGGCGAGCTCGATCAGCTGGGCGTGCACGCGGGCGAGCTGGCGGTACTCCTCGGAGTCGAACAGCGCGCGCTTGATCCGGTGGGTGAGCGCGAAGCCGGTTCTCGCTTCGACGGCCTTGACGCGGATCTCGACGTCGTCGTGGTCGAGCAGCTCGGTGGCGTGTGTCTCGCCGACCAGGTCTGCGCGGCCGAGCAGCTCGATTGCCGCCCCTGCGGTCATCACCTGCTCGCCGAGCAGCGAAGACTCTTCGAGGAACTGCACGACGCCGTGCCCGTGGTGTCCGCGCAGCGACAGCGACCATCCTTCGTACTGCTTGAGCAGGCGCGTGAAGCGCTGCCAGCGCGTCTCGGTCATCTTGAACTGCGTGCCGTGACGATCGAAGACCTCGATCTTCTCCCATTTGTCGGCGAGCAACAGCTCCTCCAGCTCTGAGTCCTTCTCGATGTAGCGCTCGCGCGCGCCCTGCTTGAGCTTGTACAGCGGCGGCTTGGCGATGTACACGTAGCCGGCTTCGATCAGCTCTTTCATCTCGCGAAACAGCAGCGTCAGGACGAGCGTGCGGATGTGCGCGCCGTCGACGTCGGCGTCGGTCATCAGCACGACCTTGTGGTAGCGCGCGTTCTCGATGTTGAACTCGTCGCGCACGCCGGTGCCGATCGCCGTGATCAGCGCCTGGATCTCGGTGTTCTGCAGAACCTTGTCGATGCGTGACTTCTCGACGTTGAGGATCTTGCCGCGCAGCGGCAGCACGGCCTGCGTATTGCGGTCGCGTCCCTGCTTGGCCGAGCCGCCGGCGGAGTCGCCCTCGACCACGAACAGCTCGGCCAGCGACGGATCCTTGACCGAGCAGTCGGCGAGCTTGCCCGGCAGCGTCGAGTTCTCAAGCGCCGACTTGCGCCGCGTCAGGTCGCGGGCCTTGCGCGCGGCCTCGCGGGCGCGCTGGGCCTGCACCGACTTCATGATCACGGCTTTGGCCTCGCTGGGGTTCTCCTCGAGGAACTCACCGAGCCCCGCGTTGACGATCGACTCGACAAAGCCGGCCATGCCGGGGTTGCCCAGCTTGGTCTTGGTCTGGCCCTCGAACTGCGGGTCGCGCAGCTTGACCGAGATCACCGCGGTGAGCCCCTCGCGCACATCCTCGCCGGTGAGGTTGTCCTCTTTCTCCTTGAGCAGGCCGTGGTCGCGCGCGTACTTGTTCAGCGTGCGCGTCAGCGCCGAGCGAAAGCCGCTCATGTGCGAGCCGCCCTCGCGCGTGTTGATGTTGTTGGCGAAGGAGTGGATCGAGTCCTGGTAGGAGGAGTTCCACTGCATCGCGATCTCCGCGGCGCCCTCCTCGGACTCGCCGGCGAAGAAGATGACCTTGCGGTGCACCGTTTCCTTGTTCTCGTTGAGATAGGAGACGAAGTCCTCGATGCCGCCCTCATAGCGGAAGCTCGCCGAGTGTCCCTCGCCGCGCTCGTCGACTATCGAGATCTCCAGGCCGCGCGTGAGGAAGGCCGTCTCGCGCAGGCGCTCCTCGAGCGTGAGGAAGTCGAAGTCGAGCGTCTCGAACACGTCGGCGTCGGGGAGGAATGTGACCGTTGTGCCCGTCGGCGCGCCGGAGGCCAGCTTGTCGCCCTCGGTCAGCTCGTTCTGCGGCACGCCACGCGCATAGTCCTGCGTGTAGGTGTGGCCGTCGCGGCGGATCTCAACGTGCAGCTGCTCAGACAGCGCGTTGACCACCGACACGCCGACGCCGTGCAGACCGCCGGACACCTTGTAGCCGCCGCCGTCGCCGAACTTCCCGCCGGAGTGCAGAACTGTCAGCACGACCTGCACGGCGGGCAGGCCCTCTTTCTCCATGATCGCCACGGGGATCCCGCGGCCGTCGTCCTCCTCGGTCACGGAGTTGTCCGGGTGCACGGTCACCGACACCTTCGAGCAGTACCCGGCGAGCGCCTCGTCGACGGAGTTGTCGACGAGCTCATAGACGAGATGATGCAGGCCCATCACACCGGTCGAGCCGATGTACATCCCGGGGCGCTTGCGCACCGCCTCCAAGCCTTCGAGGACGGTGATGTCCTGGGCGTCGTAGGTGCCAGACCCGTCGGTCATGGACGGGTCGTTGACGCCGCCCTTCTTCGCTTTTGTGGAGCTCTGGTCAGAGCTGCTGCTGCCTGTAGCCAATCGGCCTCCGATTACGTCAGAACGCCCCGGAATCCGCGGCACTCAGCATGCGGACCGGGGCGGGGTAACTGTGTACATAACTATAGCATGGCGCGAGGTCGCGGCGACCTCTCACAGACACCAGAAAGCCCTGCAAATTGCAGGTTAAACCGGCCTGAAGCGATACGTTGCGCCGGTGCTGCACGAAAGCGCTCTGCCGATTGGCTCTCAGGCGGTGCGGCAGCGCAGCTCACGGATCGTCTCGGCGCCGATCGCGCGGTTCAGTGCAGGCACGAGATCGCCGGCCATCATGTGCAGCTCCTGCGCCCACACGGCGGCGTCACAGGTGACCGTGAGCACGCCGTCGCGCTCCCCGGTGGGACGCGCCGCGGCGGCTATCGCGGGCCCGGCGGCGAGCTCCCAGACCTGCTGCACGCGGGCGAGCGTGGTGACCGGCGCGAGCGTCGCGGTGAGGCCGTCCAGCGCCGTCGTCAGCGGGCGGGGAGCGCGCCTGCTCACGCCGCCAGCGCCTCCTGCAGGATCGCCCCGCAAGAGACACGCAGCCGTGTGACGCCCGCCTCGCTCGCTCCCGGGACGTGGGCCAGGTCGGTGGTTGCGATCACGCTCTGCCCGTCGGCCGACAGCTCGCCGGCGAGCAGCTCGCGGCGCTCGGCATCGAGCTCGCTCATCACGTCGTCGAGCAGCATCAGTGGGATGCGTCGGCGTTCGCGGGCGAGCACGGTGCGCTCGGCCAGCAGCAGCGCCAGCAGCGCCAAGCGCTGCTCGCCCTGGGAGCCGTACAGGCGCAGCTCCCTGCGGTCGCGCAGGATCGTCAACTCGTCGCGGTGCGGACCGTGACCGGTGAATCCGCGTTCCAGATCGGAGGGCAGCCGTGCCCGCAGCTCGGCCACGAACTCGTCGGCGTCAGCCGCGCGGGAGCGAGGACGGTACTCGAGCAGCGCGTCGCCGCTCAGCCCCAACAGGGCGGCGCGCCGGGCAAACGGCTCGGCGAGCAGCTCGACGGCGCTCGCGCGGTGTTCGCGCACGGCCAGCGCGGCTACTGCCAGCTCGCGATCCCACGCGGCCAACGTGGCGTCGGAGGCGCGCCCCGAGCGAATTCGCGCGAGCAGCGCGTTGCGCTGGGCGAGCACGCGCGAGTACTCGCGGCGATCGTTCGCGCGCAGCGGCCAGATTGCCGAGACGACCTGATCGAGGTGCGCGCGGCGTACCGACGGAGGGCCCTTGAGCAGCTCCAGGCGATCGGGCTCGAACACGCTGAGCAACGGCCGGAAGTCGACCTCGAGCAGGCGCTCCACGGGGGCGCCGTCGGCGGTCATGCGCTTGACACCGCGCTCGCCGTCCGGGCCTGCCCCGTAGGCGACGCTCAGCTCGTGCTCCTGTCCGTCCTGCTCGCCGCGCACGACCACCCTGGCGGCCTGTGCGTCGAAGCGGACGAGCTCGCGCTCGTTGCGCGTGCGCGGCGAACGGGCCGTGCAGCCGAAGTACAGAGCCTCGAGCAGATTGGACTTGCCCGCGCCGTTGGGACCGTGGACGACGGTCAGGCCCGGGCCGAGCGCAGCCTCTGCACGCGCATACGTGCGGAAGTCGCGCAGCTGCACGCTGAGCACACGCACGTCATGCCCCTAGACGTTGAGTCGTATCGGCATGATCAGGTATACGAAATCTCCTGAATCCGGCGATTCGATCAGACCGGGGCGCAGCGGGCTGATCAGCTTGAGCACGAGCTCGTCAGACTCGATGCTCTCCAGCCCGTCGCGCAGGAAGTCCGGGTTAAAGCCGATCTCGAAGGGCTCGCCGTGGAACGGCACGGGCACCGACTCGCTGGCCTCGCCGACATCGGGTGTCTGCGCGGACACCGTCAGCGTGCCCTCGCTGAAGCTGAGGCGCAGCGGAGCGTTCTTCTGCGCGAGCAGGCTGATGCGCCGCACGACATCGGTCAGCTCGCCGCTGGCGAGCCGCAACTCGTGCTCGACGGACTCGGGAAGCAGCTGGCGGTAGTTGGGGAACTGTCCGTCGATCAGGCGCGAGGAGAGCACGATGTCGCCGAGCTCGAAGACGACCTGGTTCTGCCCGACGCTGACGGCGACCGACTCGGCGGGCGCCGCCTGGGCGATGCGGGCGAGCTCCTGCAGCGCGCGCGCCGGCACGTTGGCCTCCAGGCTGCCCTGCAGCGGCGCGTCGAGCGCCGTCTCCTTGACGCTCAGGCGGTAGGAGTCGGTGGCGACCATGCGCAGCTCCTGCCCGGAGGCGGACATCAGGATGCCGGTGAGCACCGGCCGCGTCTCATCGCGCGAGGCCGACCGCGCCACACGCGAGATGGTCGCGACGAAGGCATCGACCGGTACGGCGACGCGCGTCTCGGGAGAGGGCTCGGGCAATGTTGGAAAGTCCTCCGCGCGCAGCGTACGCAGGTGGAATGTGGCCGGCCCCGAGATCAGCTCGACGTCCTGCTCGGAGCTGCGCAGCTCGAGCGAAACGTCGGCGGCCGGGAGTGAGCGCGCTACGTCGAGCAGAAGGCGCGCAGGCAGTACAGCGTTACCGGGGCGACTCATCTCAGCGGCGAGCGGAACGCGCAGGCCGATCTCCATGTCGGTCGCACGCAGCTCTGGGTTGCTCCCCTCGGCCGCGGAGATCATCACACCGGACAGCGCCTGCACGGCGCTGCGCGTCGAAGCCACACGCGTGACGGTCTGCAGCTGGTTCAGCAACTCCGAAGTGGAAAGGGAAAGCTTCATACGGTGTCGAGAGAGGAAGGAGTAGTCAGTAGGTGCTGTGCATATGTGGATAGCTCGTGTGCACGGGCGTTAGGGGCGTCACGAGGGTGTACGGAGCTGTGCATAGATGCGAGCAGTCTCTCAGGCTATGCGGTCGCCGGTGATGCTGGGCGGCGTGGGGCTGTGCGCGGTGAGGTTGCGACACAGCTTGTCCACAAGCTCCCGCGCGGGAGCATCGTCGGAGATGCGCGCGGCGGTACGGCGCCAGGCATGCAGGACGGTCGTGTGGTCGCGTCCACCGAACTGCCGCCCGATCGCCGGCAGCGATTCGCCTGTGAGCTCGCGAGCGAGATACATGGCGAGTTGGCGTGGCCAGGAGATGCGCGCGGTGCGAGCGCTGGAGAGAAGCTCGCCCGCCGACAACCCGAAATGCTCGATCACCGCGGCTTGAATCTCGGCGACCGAGCTCGGTTTCGCGGCGGATGAGCTGCCCGCGCGTGGATAGAGCGTTTTGAGGACCTCCTGCGCCAGCTCGGCGGTGAGTGGCCGCCCGGTGAGCGAGCTGAAGGCAACCACGCGGATGAGCGCTCCCTCGAGCGCGCGAACGTTGTTCTCGATGCGCTCGGCGATCACCTGCAGTGCGAGATCGTCGGCGAGCTGCACTCCGTCGTGATCTGCGCGCTTGCGCAGAATCGCCAGCCGCGTGGCGAGGTCCGGTGGCCTGACGTCGGCGACGAGTCCGGCCTCAAAACGCTCGCGCAGGCGATCCTCCAAGGCTTGCAGGTCGTGTGGCGGACGATCTGACGTGACGACGATCTGACGGCCGCCATCGTGCAGGGCGTTGAAGGTGTGGAAGAACTCCTCCTCGGTCTTCGTCTTGCGCTCGAGGAACTGCACGTCGTCGAGCAACAGCACGTCGACATCGCGAAAGCGAGCCTTGAAGGCGTCGGTGCGCCCGCCGGAGAGCGAGTCCAGGAAGTCGTTGGTGAACGCCTCGCCGGTTGTGCAGCGCACGGTCATACCGGGGCTGTGGGCCAGCAACAGCGTGGCGATCGAGCTCAGCAGGTGGGTCTTGCCGACTCCCGGGGGACCGCAGATGAACAGTGGGTTGTAGGCCTGCGCAGGCATCTCGGCGACCGTGAGCGCGGCCGCATGCGCCAGGCGGTTGCTGTCGCCGATGACGAACTGCTCGAAGGTCAGCTTGGGATTGCCGAGCGGTCCGTGCAGCCCGCGCACGGGTTGTGCCGCTGCGTCGTGCGCCGGACCGCGAGAGCCCGAGCGGCGTGTGGTGACGGCTGCGCTGTGCGCGCTGGGTCGCCGGCCGGCGCCCTCGCCGCCCGCCGGCGGGTGAGGCTGCTGCTCGACGAGCTGTACGGCGGCTCCGTCGCCGACGATCTTGGCGGTGCAGGACTCCAGCACGCGCCCGAAGCGATCGTTGATCCAACCGAGTCCGTGTGGTGGCGCCTGCAAGGTCAGACAGCCGTCGCTGAGCTCGATCGGGCGCAGCGGTGCGAGCCATATTCGGTAGGTCGCCTCATCGACGGACAGGGCAAGCTCGGCCTGCACGCGCGACCATATGTGCTCGAGCTCGGTGCTCACGGCAGCGTGAATCGGTCCTCTCCGAAAGGATTGACGACGTATTCAATAGAGGAGCCCGTGGGCTCCGGTGGGGCGACTATAACCGAGGACCTGCGAGCGCTCGATCGCCTGGTCGCAACTGCCGGGAAAAACACGCGGCCGGCGATTTGGTCCCTATACTTCAGCGCCGACGTCCGCCCTGCGGCGCGCAGCAGACGGCTGCCGGGGAAGGAAGCGGGCGAGCTACGCCGAAGATACGAGATGAAGCGCACCTACCAGCCAAAGAAGCGAAAGCGAGCTCGTGCACACGGGTTCCGCGCCCGCATGCAGACGCGCGCCGGGCGGTTGACGCTCAAGCGCCGCCGCGACAAGGGACGCAAGCGACTCTCTACCTGAGGGTGATGGTTGGGCGATGAACTCGCGGTCGCCCAATCGCGGTCGTCTGTCGCGCAGCGCGGAGTTCGAGCGCGTCTATCGGCAGGGCCGCTCGACGGCGAACCGTCACCTCGTGCTGTACACGTTCCCCAACCCGTCGGCCGAGCGGCCACGCCTGGGGTTGTCGGTATCGCGCAAGGTCGGCGGCGCAGTTGAGCGCAACCGCGTCAAGCGGATGCTGCGCGAGTCATTCGCGCGCGTGGAGGCGGAGCTGCGCAGTGACCAGGACGTGGTCGTCGTTGCGCGCCCGTCGGCCGCCGAGCTCGTGGAGCGCGAGGGACTGGCCGGTGTGGACGCCGCGCTGGCCGAGCTGATCGTCAAGGCGGGGATGCGCAACCCGCAAGCTGCGGACGCGCAAGCGGCTACGGACCCGCAGTCCGCCGCGGAGGCGCGGCAGTGAGCGCTCACGGCTCGCGCAAGCACACGCCGGATTCAGCTGCACCGAGGACACGCCGCCTGGTGGACGCGCCGGATTCAGGTGCACCGAGGACACGCCGCCTGGTGGGCGTCGCGCGGGCGGTCGCTGTTGCGCCGATCACCGTGTATCAACGTGTGATTTCGCCGGCGATCCCGCGGCGCTGCAAGTACGAGCCGACATGCTCGCGCTATGCGGTCGAGGCGATTCGGGAGTACGGCATACTTAGGGGCGCGGTGCTGGCGGCGTGGCGGTTGCTCAGGTGCAATCCATGGAGCTACGGGGGATACGATCCCGTGGAGGCCCAGCAAGTGTTCACGGCCGGTCACCGCACGGGCGTCTGAACGGGCGACCGGCGGCCAGTTGCCGCCGAGCGGCGATCATCCCCGTTGCACTTGAGCCACCCGCGTAAAGAGACTGCCGAGAGCACCTAGAGCATGCCAATCATCGCCAACGTCATCGAGGATGCGTTCTCGCCGCTGATCAGCGCGTTCGAGTCGATCATGGTGTTCATCCACGACAACGTCGTGGGCGGCAGCTGGGGTGTGGCGATCATCGGGCTGACGGTGCTGATCCGCGCCGTGCTCGTGCCGTTGACCTACCGCCAGCTGAAGTCGATGCAGGAGATGCAACGCCTGTCGCCGCAGATCGCCGCGCTGAAAGAGAAGTACAAGGACGACAAACAGCGCCAGCAGCAGGAGATCATGGCGTTCTACCGGGAGAACAAAATCAACCCGCTGGCGTCGTGCCTGCCGCTGCTGCTGCAGCTGCCGGTGTTCATCTCGCTGTTCTACATGCTGCGCACCGACCTGAAGCTCGACATCTGCGGCCCACAGCTGCGCGAGCACTTCTCCACGGCGCTCGGCAAGACGATCACGCACAACAGCGAAATCCCGTCAAACGCCGTGACGATCGCCGGCCACCACGTAAAAGGCCTGTCAGAAATCAGCTGCAACGCGGTCGCTCCGCATTCGGCGAAGTTCCTGTTCCTCCCCGACATCACCGAAAAGGCAACCGGCGCTGCGCTGATCGTGCTGATCCTGCTTTATGTCGGCTCGCAGATCGCCTCGACGCTGGTGGCGACCGCGACCGCCGATCCCAACCAGCGCAGGCTGATGCTGCTGCTGCCGCTGGTGTTCGTGGTGATTCTCTACCGCTACCCGGCCGGCCTGCTGGTCTACTGGATCACGACGAACCTGTGGACGATCGGCCAGCAGTATCTGATCAAACGCCGAATCGGACCGCCGCCGGCGCCGGCGGAGACGAAGGGTGCGACGAACGGCAAGCCCGCACGCGCTCTGAAGCCCGCGCTGGCGGGCGCGGGAGTCGCCGGATCGGGCGCGCCGCCGGCGCAGGCGCAGGCCGCGCCCACCAAACGCCTGGGCCGCAAAGCGTCGGCCGGCAAGTCCGACGGCGACGGAGCGGGCAACGGCAAACCCGCAGCGCCGCCGCCGCGCCCGCCGCGCAAGAAGAAGAAACGCTCGGGGAGGCGCAGATGAGCGACGAGGCGAATGCGGCCGTGACGGGTCCTGACGAAGAAGAGCTCGAGCCGGCCGAGCTGCTGGAAGAGCTGCTCGAGGAAATCACCGCAGGGATGGGCCTTGACGCTGAGGTAGAGGTTGAGGAAGCGCAGGGTGTGCTTCGCGGGCGCATCGTCGGTGAGGAGGTCGGTCTGTTCATCGGCCGCCGCGGGCAGACGATCGACGCCGTACAGCACCTGGCGCAGCGGATCGTGTTCCCCGAGGGTCCATCGTCCACGCGCGTGGAAATCGACGCTGACGGATATCGCGAGCGACGGGCGGAGCTCTTGCGCGAGGACGCCGACGACGCAGCTGAGGAGGCGCTCCGTGAGGGGCGCCCGGTGGAGCTCGAGCCGATGCCGCCGTCTGAGCGGCGCATTGTGCACGAGTACCTGCGCGACCGCGGCGGCGTGGAGACACACAGCGAGGGCGACGAGCCGAAGCGTTACCTCGTCGTCTCTCCCGCCGAGAACTGACCACGCAAGAGGCGTAAGGAGTGTTTCACGGGAAACACTCTGCGTGGCGAGGGATGCGATGAGCGGCGGCCGGGACCTGCTCGGAGCACTCACCCGCTATCGGCTGGCTGACGGCCAGATGGATCAATTGGCGAGGATCCTGCGCGAGCTGGAGGGCGATGAGCGCGCGCCGACGACGGTGCGCGAGCCGCTGGACGCAGTCGATGCACACCTGGCTGATTCGCTGGTTGGCTTGGAGTTCGAGGAGATTCGAGCGGCGCAGGCGATCGCCGACCTGGGCTCGGGGGCCGGGTTTCCGGGCACGGTGCTGGCGGTCGCGCTGCCAGAGGCACACGTCAGCCTGGTGGAGAGCCAGCGACGCAAGTGCGAGTTCGTGCAGATGCTCTGCGCCAGCGCGCGCATCGCCAACGCGCGGGTTGTATGCGCGCGCGTTGAGGACTGGCGGCAGGGCGCTGAGGCGAGCGATGTGGTGGTCGCCCGCGCGCTGGCGGCTCAGCCGGTGGTGTTGGAGTACGCCGCGCCGCTGCTGAAGGTCGGCGGAGCCCTGGTCGATTGGCGCGGCAGGCGTAACGAGGCGGAGGAGGCCGCGGCGGCTCTCGCCGCACGAACGCTGGGCCTGCGCCTGCGCGAGATCCGCCACGTGCAGCCATTCGCGCAGGCGCGCGATCGCCACGTGCACGTGTTCGTCAAGCACGAGGAGACACCGGCGCGCTTTCCGCGCCGCGCGGGAATCGCGCGCAAGCGGCCGCTCGGAGGATGAACGCCTGGCGGGCGCGGCGCCGGGATTCTGCGTGAGCCCGCATTTAGCCCGCTGATTGGGCGTATTGCCGGTGCCTCTGACCGCAGGCGTCGCTAGCTTGCAGGCATGGCAACGATTTACGCGATCGCCAACCAGAAGGGCGGTGTCGGCAAGACGACGACGGCGCTGAACGTGAGCGCGTGCATCGCGGAGGCCGGCTATCGGACGCTGCTCGTCGACGTGGACCCGCAGGCCAACGCAACCGTCGGTCTGGGGATCGCGCGTACGCAGTCGCCGGGCCTGTATGAGGTGCTGACGGGTGAGGCGACCGCGGCAGAGGCGGTTACGGGGTCCAGCGTGGAGGGACTGCAGGTGATTCCCGCCGGAGCCGGGCTGGCGGGCGCGAACGTCGAGTTGCCGCGCGTGGAGGGCTTTGAGCAGCGCCTGCGCGAGCGCCTGGCGCCGCTGCGCGAGAGCTTTCAGTACATCCTGCTCGACTGCCCGCCCTCGCTGGGCCCGCTGACGGTCGGCGCCCTGGTGGCTGCCGACCGCGTGATCGTGCCCGTGCAGACCGAGTATTTCGCGCTGGAGGGCCTGGCGGGGCTGCTGGACACGCTTGCGCTGATCCGCCGCGAGCTCAACCCTCGCCTGACGATCGCCGGGATGCTGCTGACCATGCACGACAACCGCACGCGCCTGGGGCGCGACGTCGAGCGCGAGGTGCGCGAGCACTTCCCCGATCTCGTCTTCTCGACGGTGATCCCGCGCAATGTTCGCGTGGGTGAGGCGCCCAGCTACGGGCTGCCGGTCACACATCACGACCCGCACAGTGCAGGTGCCGAGGCGTATTTCGAGTTGGCAAAGGAGGTGGCCGCACGTGGCTAGGCCAAAACCAGGGATGGGCAGAGGGCTGGAGGCGATTCTGTCGGTGTCCACAGATGCGGACACAACCAAGGACGACGAACTGCGCGAGCTGCCGCTCGAGCTGATCTCGCCCAGTCCAAAGCAGCCACGCAGGCGCTTTGACGAGGAGTCGCTGCAGGCGCTGGCGGGCTCGCTGGGCGAGCGTGGAGTACTACAGCCGGTGCTCGTGCGACCGAAGGCGGACGGCAGCTATGAGCTGGTGGCCGGCGAGCGGCGCTGGCGCGCAGCGCAGCTGGCCGGTATGCACAGCATCCCCGCGCTCGTACGCCCGCGCGACGACGCCGAAGCGATCGAGCTGGCGCTGATCGAGAACATGGCGCGCGAGGACCTCAACCCGGTCGAGGAGGCGCGTGCCTGCGCCGCGCTGGTCGAGGAGCTGGGGCTCACGCGCGAGGAGGTCGGCCGCCGCGTGGGGCGCAGCCGCGTCGCGGTGAGCAATCTGATGCGCGTGCTCGACCTGCCCGACGAGGTGATTGAGCTGCTCGAGCAGGGCGCGCTCAGCGAGGGCCACGGCCGCGCGCTGCTGCTCGCCGAAGACCACGCGGCGCGCACGAGCCTGGCGCGCTCGGCCGCGCAGGAGGGCTGGTCGGTGCGCACGGTCGAAGCGCGGGCGCGCAAGGACAACGAGGCGGGAGGCACGGACCCTGCGCGCCCCCCACGTGCCCCGCGCGCCAAGGCCGGGCTTCACCCCGACCAAGAGCAGGCGGTGCGCGAGATCGCCGATGCGCTTGGTGCGGCCCTGGGCGCCGACGTCAGCGTGACGGCTGCGCCCGGCGGCGGCTACACCGCCGAGCTGTCGTTTCAGACTCCCCGCGAAGCGGTCGAGCTCGCCCGGCGCCTGCGACCGCGCGCGATACCCGGTCTACTAGAGCATTCCAGATAATCATATTTTCTTATTAGTCGGTAGTTGGCTTACGGCACGAAACAGCCGTGTCCGAGCCGGCAGCCGTCCTGCCCAGACCGCGCGGCGTCGATAAGATGGGCGCGCCCGGGGCGGTTGCCGGCCCCGTGCGCATGGGCGATTAGCTCAGATGGTTAGAGCGCTTCTCTGATAAGGAAGAGGTCCCAGGTTCGAGTCCTGGATCGCCCATTCGCCGCGTCACCCGTACAGTGCGCGCGCGACGCGCCGCAACAGGCCGTTCGCCTCGCGGCCGTTGTCCGTCGGATCGACCGCCGCTTTTGTTGCGGCTGAATCGCTCGGCAGCCTTTCATTGCTCGCCGCCCGGGCATCGGCGATGCGCTTGGCTCCCTCTGCGCCGAGTAGCTTTCTCGCTTCGCCCGACGCGTGCGAACCAAGCGCGCGGTAGGACTCAAAGCGTTGGTCGGTGTACAGCTGGTCGACGGTCGAGGTATGCGGAAATGTCGGGTCGCGCAGGCGGAACGCCTGGATGTCATACGGCGCGCCTGGCGTGACAACGGTTCGCACGTAGACGAGCACGCCAGGCTCGCCGCCGGGGTAGTGAATCGTCGCCAGCGCGCACGAGCCGGGCGCCAGCCGTTCGTCGTTCTCGGCGAGCGGCGCCAGGTCGAGGTCGTCGATCTCGATGTCCAGCTCGCTGCGCGCCAGTGCGATCGCGTCGCCGAGGTTTGACATCGATCTGCCGCCGCTGGCGTCGAAGCAGAAGATCTCCGTGCAGCCGCGCCGCAACAGCTCGACGAGCCCGAGGTTCTCATAGTGGCCGCCGTCGGTCACATACAGATACGGATCGTTGACCGAGTTCCAGCCCATCATCTCTTTGATCAGGTACTTCGCACCGGGTCGTGGCACCCACAGGCGCTTGCTGAACACCGGTTCGCTGGCCTGGTTCGGCTCGGGCTGGGGCGTTTCGCTCGCAGGCTCGTCGGCGGTGTCGACACGAGCCTGCTCCAGGTCCAAGGGCGTTGCGCGCTCGATGATCCCGCCGAGGCGCTTGGTGCGGTCGAGGTACTTGCGCACTCCCGCGCTGCCCTCGACCCAGCGGTCGACGCGCCGTGGGTTGGGAACCCACACGCCGAGCCGTACGTTGGCGAGCCCCAGCAGGAAGCGAAACGCTCCGCGCGTCTCCTTGCCCATCGATGGAGAGATCGCCGCGCCGGACATGGCAACGGCCGCGGGCAGTGTGAAGTCGCGCAGGCGCGTCTGTGCACGCGCCTCGAACGAGCTCGTGGCGATGCCGCCGACCAACGGCCCGCCCATATCGACGGCACTGAAGGTGAAGCTGGTCACTTTGCGCCCGGGCGGCGTGGCGCCCTCGTCGGACACGTTCGCAGCGGCGCAGACGAGCAGGATCGGCCACGACGCGAGCGGCAGCCCTTCCCCGGTCTCGATGTGAGTCTCCGACAGCCGCGTCAGCCGCGGATACGCGCGTTCGACCGCCTTGCCGAAGTGGTCGTCCTCATGGCGGGCGACACGCTTCAGCGCAAACGCCGTGCACAGGCGCCGACGGTAGTAAGGGTGAAGCGACCAGCTGGTCACGTCGGCGAAGATCAGGAAGCCGAGAAAGGCGAGCGCGAGCCCCACGATCGGCTCCCACAAGATGTGGTGAGTGCCGACGAACGTGAGCGCACCGACCAGAAAGATCACCGCGAGTATCGCCGGCCCGATCACCCACGCCGCGAGCTGGGTGATGAGGTTGCGCACCCCGGCGCTGAGCTTCGCCCACCGCCCGGCATCCGCCTCCAGCTCCTTGAAGGTCAGCCGCGAGCGCAGTTCGACCAGCACGGCCAGCAGCAGCGCGCTCGCACCGCCGCCGACCGTCGCGCCGACCGTACCCTGCGATTTCGCCACCTGATGCTGGTGACGCAGGATGTTGTGGTTGCGCAGGTAGGCGAGCAGCTCGGGCAGGCCCTTGCTTACGACGACGACCGTGATGGCCGCCCCCAACAGCCACATGCACAGCGTTTCGCAAGCTTGGCGCAGGTCGTCGTGCTTGGAGCTGACGAACAGCGCGAAGAGGCCAAGCAACAGGGCGCCTGCGCCGAGGACGCCGGCAGCGATCCACCAGCCGCCGGAGCTGGTGGCGTTCGCCGCACCGCCCCAGGCCTGCAGCCGGGGCGCCGTCTGGCGGTAGAGCAGCGCGAGCGCCCACGCCAGCAGCAGCAGCGCGCTCGCCAGGAACGCGAGGTTCACGATCAACCCGAGCGCGACCCGCTGCACCAACCGCCAAAGACCGATTCCACCGGGCGCCATGTAGCTGGCTCGGTTGCGCAGGTACTGCTCCTCGGGCGAGCCGCGATAGAAGGGCGGCCGCTCGTCGTTGACGAGCTGCGGGTCGGAGTCGTCATCGCCGGCGACGGCGGACGTCTTCGCGACCATCGCCAGCGCGGCGGCGATATAGGAACCGCCCGACACGGCGGCCACGTACTTCGCGCTCGCGAGCACCCCGTCGGACTGCAGGTCCTGCAGCGCCCCCAGGTTGAATGCTGCCGAGCGAACGCCGCCGCCCGAGCAGCAGATTCCCACGCGCCGGGGCTCGGGCTTTTCGAGCAAGCCGACATGTGACGGCACCGGCGCGCGGTCCAGACCGAGGAACAGGCGCTTGAGCCGGTCGGTGAAGTTCGGCCGGTCCTCGATCCATCGCTCCCGCGCCGGAACGACGTCGTAGAGCTTTCCTTCGCGGGCGTCGTCGGCGCGGTCGGGCGCAGGCTCGACGACGTCGCGATGCGGACTGTCCCCCGGTGCGCTGCTCACTGAAAGCCCCCCGGCTTTGGTGCTGCAGAAGCGTCCTGCGCAAGCGTACACCAACTCGACTCTTGCGAATCGTTCCGGCTGCGCTTGCACCCGCGCACGCGCCGGCCCGCTGCGCTTGATCGCCGCTCAGATCGTCGAAAGAAACTCCAGCAGCGCCGCGTTGACGGCCTCTGGCGCCTGCTGCTGCACCCAATGCCCCGCGCCGGGCACGACGATCTCCGCGCGCAGGTCGGTCACCCAGCCGTGCATCGCCTCGGCCGGCATGAAGCGCCGAACCGGATCGAGCTCGCCCGTCAGAAACAGCGCCGGCTGATCTATGCGACGGTCGGCGACCTGCTCGGTCAGCTCCCAGTTGCGGTCGATGTTGCGATACCAGTTCAAGCCGCCCGTGAAGCCCGTGCGCTCGAAGGCCTGCACGTACACGTCGAGCTCCTGCTCTGACATCCACGGCGGCGGCTCACGACGGGCGCCATCCTCGCTCGCCCACTCGGCGGTCCACTGCCGGCTCGTCGTGAGCGTACGCCGCACGTCGCTCGCCAGCGCCGCGTCGGCCACACCCGGCTGCTGAAACCAGACGATGTAGAAGTCCTCGCCGAGGTGCCGACGCATGATCGGGATCGGCGCCGCCGGCGCACGCGCAACGAACGGCACGCTCAGCCCGGCGACAGCACGCACGCGCTCGGGATGCAGCACCGCCAGCTGCCACGTGACGTTGGCGCCCCAGTCGTGCCCCACGAGGATCGCCGACTGCTCGCCGACTGCGTCGAGCAGTCCACAAATGTCGCCACACAGCGTCGCCACGTCGTACGCCTCGATCTGCGGCGGCGCCGAGCTCGCGCCGAATCCGCGCATGTCGGGTGCCAGCACCCTGTAGCCGGCGCGCACGAGCGCGGGAATCTGATGGCGCCAGGAGAACGCCAGCTCGGGAAAGCCGTGACAGAGCACGACCAGCGGCCCGTCGCCCTCGTCCACGACGTTCAGCTCGATGCCGTTGACGGCGATCGCGCGCTCGCTCATGGCGGCAACGATACGTGCCGTTGGCGGTTGCCGACACTCGCCGCGGGCAAGCGACTACTGTCAGTGGGCGATGAGCGCAGCAGCCGACCTCGCACCAGCCGTGCAGGCAGAGCAGCCCAAGACACCCGCACGGCGCCCCGCGATCGTCGCCGTCGACGACGAGCCGGCCGTGCTCGCAGCGGTCGCGCGCGACCTGCGCCGCGGCTTCGGCGAGCGCTTTCGCGTCCTGCGCGCGGGCTCCGGCGCCGAAGCGCTGAAGCTGCTCGGCGAACTGCGCGCGCGTGGCGATCAGATAGCGATGCTGATCGCCGATCAGCGCATGCCCGGCATGCCCGGCACCGAGTACCTGGTGCAGGCGCGCAAGATCGTCCCCGATGCCAAGCGCGTGCTGCTCACCGCCTATGCCGACACCGAGGCGGCGATCTCGGCGATCAACGAGGTCGCGCTGGACTACTACCTGCTCAAGCCCTGGGACCCGCCCGAGGAACAGCTGTTCCCGGTTGTCGAGGACCTGCTGACGACGTGGGAGTCGGGCGCCGCGCTCGAGGCCGGCGGGGTGCGCATCGTCGGTCACCGCTTCTCCAAGGAGTCACACGACCTGCGCGACTTCCTCGTGCGCAACCGCGTGCCCGCGCGCTGGCTGGATGTCGAGCGCGACGCCGAGGCGCGCGAGCTGCTGCAGGTCGCGAGCGTCGACGCCGACCGCCTGCCCGTGGTCCTGCTGGAGGACGGCTCGGTGCTGGAGCGGCCCACCGTGCTGGAGCTCGCCGAGCGGCTCGGCGTAGCCGTCGCGCCCGCCGAGGACCACTACGACCTGGTCGTCGTCGGCGGCGGCCCTGCGGGACTCGCCGCCGCCGTCTACGGAGCATCGGAGGGACTGAAGACGATCATGGTCGAGCGCGAGGCGCCAGGCGGGCAGGCGGGTCAGTCAAGCCGCATCGAGAACTACCTCGGGTTCCCCGCCGGCCTCAGCGGCTCGGACCTCGCGCGGCGGGCCACCGATCAGGCGCGGCGCCTGGGCGCAGAGCTGCTCGCCGTCCAGGAGGCGGTCGCGTTGCGCGTGGAGGGCTCGGCGCGTCTGGTGCAGCTCAGCGGCGGCGAGCTGCTGAGCGCCAGTTGCGTGCTCGTCGCATCCGGCGTCTCCTACCGCCAGCTCGACACCCCCGGCTTCCCTGAGCTGACCGGCGCCGGCGTGTACTACGGCGCGGCCATGACCGAGGCGCGCGCCTGCGCCGACCAGCACATCGTCGTGATCGGCGGAGCCAACTCGGCCGGACAGGCGGCCGTCTACTTCAGCGGCTACGCCGCATCCGTGACGATGCTCGTGCGTGGCCAGTCGCTGGAGGCGTCGATGTCTCACTACCTGATCGAGCAGATCGGCTCCCTGGAGAACGTCGAAGTGCGCACCGGCACGCGCGCGACGGCCGCCGAGGCGCAGGACGGAAAGCTCACGCACGTCCGCATCGACGGTCCCGAGGGAGAGCAGACGCTCGCCGCCGACGCCTGCTTCGTGTTCATCGGCGCCTCACCTCGCACCGATTGGCTGGAGGGTGTGATCGCGCGCGACGAGCGCGGGTTCATCCTCGCCGGCCGAGACGCGCAGGCCGCCGGCTGGCAGCTCGAGCGCGAACCGTACGTGCTGGAGACGACCGTGCCGGGCGTGTTCGTCGCCGGTGACGTGCGCGCGCGTTCGATCAAGCGTGTTGCCAGCGCCGTCGGCGAGGGCTCGATGGCGGTTTCGCTGATCCACGAATATCTGGTCGAGGCGTGAGCGACGCCGTCACCCCAGAGCCGCCCGTGACGGTCGCGGAGCTACGCACCGTCGACCTGTTCGAAGAACTCGACGACGCACAGCTCGCCGAGTGGGTGCCCGTCGCGCGCGCCTACCGCGTGCCCGCCGGCGAGATCATCGCCGAGCAGGGTGAGGAGACGCGCGGGCTTCAGCTGCTGCTGGCGGGAGATGCGCAGGCGACGATCCTCGACGAGGGAGGAACCTCCGAGCCGGTCAGCAGGCACAAGGCGCCGACGTGGATGGGCGCGATCGCCACGCTCACCGGCGGCTCGCTGGGAGTGCGCATGCGCGCCGAGACGGACTGCCGCGTCGCGCTGATCGCGCCCGACGACTTCCGCCGGCTGGCTTTCGCCCAGCCGGTTATCCATCGCCGCGTTATGCAGCAGGTCGCGCCGGTGATGAGCCGCATCACCAGCCGCGAGCAGAGTCGCGAGCGGCTGACCTCGCTCGGCACGATGGCGGCGGGCCTCGCGCACGAGCTGAACAACCCCGCCGCGGCGGCCCGCCGCGCCGCCGCGCAGATGACCGAGACGCTGGACACGATCAGCTCTGCGCTGGCCCGGTTCGTCGAGGCGGGCGTCGAACGCGAGGACGCCGAGCGCCTGGTCGCGCTGCAGCAGCAGGCGCTGTCACACGCCGCCGCGTGCAGCGCACTCGACGCCCTGGATGCCTCCGACGCCGAAGACGAGCTGCTGAGCCGCCTGGAGGCGCTCGGCGTGCCGGAAGCCTGGCGCCTGGCCGAGCCGCTCGCCGTCGCGGGCGTCGATCAGGCGTGGCTGGACCACCTCGCCGAGGCGGCCGGACCGGCCACCGGCGCGGCGCTCGCCTGGGTGGCCGCCTCGCTCACCGGCATTCGCCTCGCCGCCGAGCTGGAGGAGTCGACCGAGCGTATGTCCAGCCTCGTCAAGTCCGTCAAGTCCTACGCCTACATGGACCGCGGCGAGCTCGTCGAGGTCGATCTGCACGAGGGCTTGGAGACGACGCTCGCGGTGCTCGGCTACAAGCTCAAGCACACCGAGATCGCCGTCGTGCGCGAGTACGACCGCGCACTGCCCAAGCTGACCGTGCGCGGCTCGGAGCTCAATCAGGTGTGGACGAACCTGCTCGACAACGCGATCGACGCGCTCGGCCAGCGAGGCACGATCACGATCGCCACGCACGCCGACGGCGAATGCGCGGTCATCGAGATCTCCGACGACGGGCCGGGCGTCACAGAGGACGTCGCCGCGCGCATCTTCGACCCCTTCTTCACCACCAAGGACGTGGGACAGGGCACCGGCATCGGCCTCGCCACCGCGCGGCGGATCGTCGTCGATCGCCACGACGGCTCGCTCACGCTTGACTCCGCGCCCGGGCGCACGACGTTCCGCGTGCGCCTGCCCTTTGCCCAGACCTGACAGAAAGGAAGCACATGCCCGGCTGCACGCATCTCGACCACGTCCTCGTCACTGAGCTCCCCGACGCGGTGCCCGGCTGTGAGGACTGCCTACGCACCGGCGACCCCTGGCTGCACCTGCGCATCTGCCTGGAGTGCGGGCACGTCGGCTGCTGTGACGATTCGCCCAACCGTCACGCCAGCGCGCACAGCGGTTCCAGCGGGCACCCCATCATCCGCTCGATCGAGCCGCGCGAAGACTGGTCATGGTGCTTCGTCGACGAGCTGATGATGCGCATCCCCGAGGTTCACGGGGAACCGCAGATCCCGCCCTCGCCGCTGGGCGGCTAGCGAACATTGGTCCAACCGCCGGCGCTTTGCGGTTGGCGACGGCCCACACCGGCGATCACAAGGATGGTGTCCTCTTCCACCGCCACGCTTCACTGTGCGCCCCCCACGGCCGTCGCCGATCTGGTCGATCGCGAGGGCGTGCGCTCGGCCTATCAGCCGCTCGTCGACCTGCACACGGGCCAGACCGTCGGCTATGAGGCGCTCGCCCGTGGTCCGCGCGGCTCGCGACTGGCGCGTCCCGACGCGCTGTTTGAGGCGGCGCGCATCGCCGGCCTGGAGCGCGAGGTCGAGTGGGAGTGCCAGCGCGCCGCTCTTCAGGGGGCGCTCGATGCGCGCATGCCCGGCGGCCGCGCGCTGTTCATCAACTTCGAGCCGCGAATGCTCAAAGGGGACCCACCGGAGCACCTCAGCGCGTTGCTCGAGCGCGCGCTGGAACGCTTTGCCGTGTTCGCCGAGTTCACCGAGCGCTCGCTGACCGACCGGCCCGCGGAGGTTCTCGCGGCGGTCGATCGCCTGCGCCGGCGCGGCGTCGGAATAGCCCTCGACGACGTCGGCGCGGACCCTCGCTCGCTTGCACTCATGCCCTTTCTGGCGCCTGAGGTGATCAAGCTCGACCTGCGGCTCGTACAGGAGAACCCCTCGCGCCAGATCGCCGAGATCGTCCACGCCGTCAGCGCCCAGGCCGAGCGCACCGGCGCGCTCGTGCTCGCGGAGGGGATCGAGACCGAGCAGCACCTGCAGACCGCGCTGGCGCTTGGTGCGCGCTATGGCCAGGGCTGGATGTTCGGCCGCCCGGGCGAGCTGCGCCCGACAGGCCCGGAACCCGACATGCCGATCTCCCCGCCGGTGCGTACGATCGAAGCGCCCCACGCGAGCCCCTTCGAGGCCGTCATCGCGCATCGCCAGACGCGGCGCGGCGACAAGCGCCTGCTGCTTGCGCTGAGCCTTCAGATCGAGGCGCAGACGGCCAACCTCGGGTCCTCGGCCGTCGTGCTCAGCACCTTCCAGGAGTCGCGCTTCTTCACGGCCCGCTCGGCGGCACGCTACTCGGCGCTCGCGCAGCACGCGGCGCTCGCCGGCGCGCTCGGCGTCGGGCTCTCAGAGCACCCCGCACCCGGTGTGCGCGGCGTGGCGCTCGACCGCGCCGACCCGCTGCGCGGGGAGTGGGACGTGACCGTCGTCGCACCGCACTTCGCCATGGCCTTCGTCGCGCGCGAGCTCGGTGACGGCGGTCCGGACATGCAGCGCCGCTTCGACTTCGCAGTGACTTACGATCGCGACCTCGCGATCTCCGCCGCACGCGCGATGATGACCCGCGTCGCGGCTGTCTGAGCACGCCTGACCGCGCGCCCCGAGCCCTCGCCGCGGTGTGCCTATGTCAAGCGACTAGATGCGCGGCAGGCGCGCCACGGCCTCGGTCTGCTTGACCGCTTGCCTACCCGCGCCCGAGCGCTCGCCGCGCCCGAGTCGCCCGGCCGCGGCAAGTACCCCCGGGGGCACGGTCGGCCAAGGCGCGCCCGGACGCGCGAGGTAGAAGCCCTGGCCAAGTCGCACGCCGAGCTCGATCAGCGTTCGCAGCTCCGAGGCGTGCTCCATGCCCTCGGCGACGAGCTGGATGCCGGCGCGCTCGGCGTAACCCGCCAGTGCGCTGACCAGCGCGGCGCGTCCATCGCCAGCGTCGATCCCCTTGACCAGCGATCGGTCGAGCTTGAGGTAGCTCGGCTGCACGGCCGCGATCTGGCTGAGGCCCGAATAGCCCGCGCCGATGTCATCGACCGCCAGGCGTGCTCCGCGGCGGCGCAACGGCTCCATCGCGGCATGCAGCGGCGCATCGTTCTGCACGAGCGCCTCCTCGGTCACCTCGATGATCAGACCGCTCAGGTCGGGCAGCTGATCGAGCATGTGCAGCGTGCGGCGGTCAAGCAGCGCCGGCGCGGCAAGGTTGACCGACAAGCTCGTGCGCGCCGGACGCCGGCAGAACAGCCCCAGCGCTTCGCGCAGACAGGCGCGTTCCAGCGCCTCGCGCTCGCCGAGCTCGTCGGCCAGCGAGAACCAGTGCAGCGGGCTGCCCGAGCCGTCTGCACCAAAGCGGGCTAGCGCCTCGAAGGCGTGGATCGCCCCGCTGCGCAGGTCGACGATCGGCTGCACGACCATCGTCAGCCCGTCGCCGTCGATCGCACGGCGCAGCTCTCCCCGTGCACTCTGTCTGCCGTGCCCGCTCAACGAGCCGCCCGAGTATTCCGATACCTGCCCGGCGCCGGTCGCGTGCTTGGCGACGCGCAGCGCGATATCGGCGGCGCGCAGCAGCGCCTCTGCGTCGCGCCCGTCGCGCGGCGCCTGCGCGATGCCGACCGACGCCGACAGCCGGCGAAGCTCCTCCTCGCCCTGCGGAAGCGAGGACAGCAGCTCGTCGGCGACGGCAATTGCATCGCCGCTTGCCACGACGATCCCGAACTCGTCGCCACCCAGGCGCCCGGCGATCCCGCCGTCAGCCGTCCGGGCGCTCAATTGCTCTCCGAACCGCGCCAGCAGCGCATCGCCCGCCGCGTGCCCGGAGGTCTTGTTGATCGCACCGAAGCCGTCGAGGTCGAACAGCAGCAGCGACAGCGGATCGCGCTCACCGGCGCGGGCCGCGGCGCTTTCGAGCTGCGTGCGAAACGCCGCACGCGAGAGCAGTCCGGTCAGATCGTCGTGGTCGGCGTCCCAGCGTGCCTGCCACAGCAGGTGGTTGAGCTCGAGCGTCAGGCGCCCGATCGTCAACAGCAGGCCGAGCGACGCGATCATCAGGCCGGCCTGTTCCATGCTTAGGCGACCTTCGCGGATGACCGGCAGAACCAGCGCTGCCAGCACTACAGCCCGCCCGATCCAGTGCACCCTGCCGCCGCGCGCCATCACGCCACTGGCGACGGCGGCCAGCCAGAGCAGGCTCAGAACCGTGACGTGCTGGTCTCCCAGACCAACGATCAGGATCGCGGCGGCACCCGCGAGCGACTCCTCCGCCTTCAGCCACGAGGGGCGCCGGCCGAACAGGTGCACTGCGGCCGTCGCGATGATCGTCGCAAAGCCCGCGAGCGCGAGCGCGGGGCGCTCGGTCAGGTGCGGTCCGGCGAGGATCAGCGAGATGCCGGCGAGCCCGATGACCACGCGCGCCCACGCCGCCGTCCGCCGTGCGCGGCGGACGTGGCCATCGCTCTCAATCGGCACCATGCATGCGCAGTCGACAGCGGAGCGGCGGCGCTTGACCGCACGACGCGAGTACGGACCGGTGGTCAACCCGTCAGAACACTCGGCTGGCGCGTCGGAGGTGTGGGCGCCCGGCGTCTAGCGCCGCGCCGCCGCCGCGCCCGCGTAAAGCACGGCCTGCGCGCGCGCGACCGCCCCGACGGCCGCGTCGGGCACGAGCAACTGCGGGTGGTGCAACGGCCGGGTCTCGAAATCCGGCGCGCCGTCAAGCCCGACGAACGCCATCGCCACGGGCGCGATCTCGCCGTAGAAGGAGAAGTCGTCTGAACCGCACGAGCGCCACTCGGGGGCCGTCGCGAACCCGCCTTGCGCCAGCAGCGGTCGCGCCGCGGCGACGATCTGCGCGTCGTTCTCCAGCGCCGGCTCGCCGACGATCAGCTCCGCGTACCCGCGGCAGCCATGGGCGGCTGCGATCCCCTCGACCACGTCGACGACCATCTCGCGCAGCGCCTGGCGATCCGCGGCGTGCAACGCGCGAATCGTCGCCCTCGCCCTCGCCCTCGCGGGGATCACGTTCTCTGCGCCGCCGCCTTCGAGCACGCCCACGTTCAGCGCCGTCGGTCCGAGCGGGTCGATTCTCCGCCCGGCCTGCGCATGCAGCGCGACGACGATCTGCGCGATCGCCAGCACGGGGTCGCGCCCACGGTGCGGATAGGCACCGTGCGACGGCCGGCCCTCGACGACGATCTCCACGGAGTCGCTCGACGCATTGACCGCTCCGGCGTCCAGCCCGGCCGCTCCCCACGGGAGTTCCGGGTGCACGTGCGCCGCCAGCAGGGCGACCGGCTCGTGCGCGGCGAGCGCTCCCTCGCGCGCCAGCTGCTCGGCGCCCGACGGGAAGGCCTCCTCGCTGGGCTGGAAGATCGCCAGCAGCGCGACCGGCAGCTCGGAGCCGAGTTTGTGTGCAGCCCGCGCAAGCGCCACGAGCGCGGCCATGTGCACGTCGTGGCCGCACGCGTGCATCGTCTCGCCCGCAGCGCTGAACGACGCCTTCGTCTGCTCGCGAATCGGCAGCCCGTCGAGCTCGGCGCGTATCCCCAGCGCCGCGCCGTGCGGCGGGCCGACGCGCGCGAGGCGCCCGGTGCCGGCGACTGTTGTCGATGCCACGGGGAGCGCGTCGGCGACGATCGCCGCGGTGCGCAGCTCCTCGTGTGCCAGCTCGGGCTGTTCGTGCAGCAGCCGGCGCAGGCGCACCGCGTCGGGCAGCTCACCGTCGATCAGCGCGAGCAGCGCGGCGAGCACGGCGTCAGTAGATGTCGCCATAGCGCCTGCACAGCTCGTGCAGCTCCATGCCCTCGGCGGCTTGCATCTCCGCGCGCTTGACCGCCACGTAGGCCTCGTACATCAACGGCGTCATCCACGCACGCGCTGTGTCGTCGCGCGCGAGCGCCAGCATTGCGTCCTGCAGCGAGCCCGGCAACCCGCCCACGCCATAGCCGGCGGCCTCGGCGCCGCCCAGCTGCGCGGGATCGCGGTCGAGCAGCGGCGGCGCTGCGAGCCCTGCGCGGATGCCCTCCAGCCCGGCGCGCACGATCGCGCCGAGGGCGAGGTAGGGGTTGGCGGCGCCGTCCGCGCCGCGGTACTCCAGGCGCATCTGCGAGGCCTGGTCCCCGAGCGACGCGACGAACGGCGGAATGCGCAGCAGCGTCTCGCGATTGCGCAGCCCGAGGCACTTCGTGCCTGCGCTCCAGCGATGCGGGGCCAGGCGCTCGGCCGATACGGGGCTGGGCGCGCAGATCGCGCTGAGCGCGTCGGCGTGCTCGAGCACGCCCGCGGCAAAGCTCGCGCCTAGCTCGCTCAAACAGCCCGGCCGTGAGGCGTCGTACAGTGCGGCGCCGGCGTCGTCGTCGAGCAGGCTGAGGTGGATGTGCACCCCGTTGCCCGCGTGTGCAGGATCGAGCAGCGCCGAGAAGGTCGCGCGCACGCCGTTGTTACGGGCGACCTCGCGTACCACCTCGCGCAGGACGACCGCGCGGTCGGCTGCGCCGACGCCGCCGGCCGGTGTGACCGGGATCTCGAACTGATGCGCGGCGTACTCGGCCATGAAGCGCTCCGGCGCTGTTCCCGCCTGGCGCAGCGCTGCGAACACCTGGGAGGGGAACGGCTCGGCACGGCGCTGAGCCTCCAGCGAGAACGCCGGCGCGGGCGGTGCATCGCTGAGCAACTGGAACTCGTGCTCGAAGCTGGCCAGCACGCGCAGGCCGGTCTGCGCGTGCAGCTCCTGCAGTGCTGCGCGCAGAAAGCCGCGCGGACAGCACTCCCACGGCTCTCCCTCGGTTGTGGTGATGTCGCACAGCACGAACTCAAGCGCGTCCGCGCGCGTGTCCGGCGCGGCGTCCACGTGCACGAATGTGTCGAGATCCGCCAGCAGGCGCAGGTCGCCGGTCGAGCCGAACGGATTGGGCTCGGCCAGCGTGCCGATGGGGGTCAGTGCGTGGTTCGCCGGCACCCAGCCGACCCCGCACGCCGCCTGCTCGGAGAGCTCGCCGGCGGGAAGCGAGCGCCCGCGGACGATCGCGCCGAGGTCGCAGCAGACGAGCGCGACGAGCTCACTGGAGCTCACGTCGCGGCCCCGGCCGTCACCGAGCCGTTGTCCCACACACCCTCTCTCAGCCCGAGGTCCTGCAGCGCAGCGCGCACGGCGACCGCGAGCGTGGTCTCGACGACGGCGATCATCCCCCCGGGCGCCATGTCCGGGCGCTGCAGCGCCCGCGCCAGGCGCTCGCGCGGCTGGACATGCACGCCGCCGCGCCCGAGCGACGGATATGTGTCGGCGATCACGTACAGGTTGCCGCGCGGGCCGCTTGTTCGCGCGACCACGCACACGAAGTGCCCGACGTCCCAGTCGGGTTGCGGGCCCGAATCGATGCCGTCCAGCAGGTAGCAGAGCAGCTGCTCGACGCGTGGCGCGCCGCCCCACAGATGCCGCGTGGCGACGTTCGCGATCAGCGCCGCCGGCTCGTCCAGAGCGCCGAGCACGTCAAAGACTCCGTCGAGCGCCTGCGCGGTCCACGGCCCGGCGCAGGGGATCGCCGTGAGGGCGCCGTCTGACAGCTCGCCGAGCGCCGCGACGACGCCCGCGCAGTTGGTCCCCGACACGGACGCGTCGTCGATGAACGGGGGCGCGATGCGGTAGTCGCGCCGGCCCTGTTCGCCGCGCGGCAGCGCCGCGACGTCGGGCTCGCGCGAGACGACGGTGCCGGCGGCCCGCGCCACGGCGTCCTGGTCGATCGGTTCTCCTCGCCACCGCTCAAAGCCCGTAGCCGCAAGCGCGAGCGCGCCACAGAAAGCGCCGCACTGGTCATCGCGCTGCGGCAGCGCCTGCGCGTGTGCAGTGAGCAGCGCCTGCGCGCCTGCGAGCAGAGTCGTGCCGAGCTGTGCGGTCCGCTGCATCACCCGCAATCTACTGGGCCGAAGGCGTCCCGCCGATCGCGTCGCTGAGCCACCGGCGGCGCTTCTGCACGCGCTCAAAGCGCTTGTGCGCCTCGAGCATTTTGTGCCCGTCAGGCGGATACCGACGCCGCGCCCACGGCGAGTTCGGGGTGGCCAGGCGCACGGCGCCGACCAGCGACGCGAAGGGCACGAAGATGCCGATCAGCCCCAGCAGCGGCTTGCCCTTGATGATCGCCAGGGCCGCCAGCGTGATGTCGATCAGGATCGCCACGACGAGCGAGCCGATCGAGCCTTTCTGGTTGGCCAGGTCAAACGGCGCGAGGCCGAGCACGACCATCCCGCCGAGCAGCGCCGCGACCACGACCGCGTCGAGTGAGATGCGTCCCTCCTGCGACCAGTACACGTCTTCCAGGCGCACCCACAGGGCGAACTCGTCGAGCGTCAGCCCGGCGCCGATGCCGAACGCCGCAGCGAGCAACTCCGCCCCGGGGCTGCCCGGCTTGAGCACGAAGTTGAGAAAGCCGCTGCTCATCATCAGGCAGATCCCCCACACGAGGTGGTGCAGATGCAGGCCGCTCTTGGTCTTCACGCTGCCCGGCCACCACGAGAATTTCGGGCTACGGATCATGCGCGCGCTGGTACGGATGAACAGGAACGCGCCGAGGAACGCGGCCAGCAGGATGAAGCCCGAGCGTTGGCCGCGGTCGTCGAGGAAGTGCTGGGAGATTTCGAAGTGCACGGCAGCCGGCATGCGAGCAGACTCTAGTTGCGCGCCGGGATCGCGCGCGCGCCGATCTAGCACCCACGTCCATGCGCGCTAAGGATTTCCGCCCGGCTGCCGATGAAGGGGTCGTGTCCGCACTTTTCGCAGCTGCCGGCCGTGCGCCGCGCGAGCACCAAGGCATCTGGGGTCGACCGCCGGCGCTTGCGCTGGCGGCGTCGCTTCTGTTGCTGGCGCTCGCGTCCTTGTTCATGGCCCAGCCCGCCGGCGCGGTCACCGTATCGGTCGGGGGAACGCAGTTCGGCGTGCAGCCGGAAAGCGAAGTGCAATTCACCGGCGCAATCTCAGAACCGCTCTCCTATGGCAGTGGCCCGGTCGTCCACAACAGTGCCTCGTACGCGATTTACTGGGATCCGCACACCGGCCGGATGACCGGCGAATGGGAGCGATTGATCTCGGGCTTCTTGATGGGGAGTGCCGCGGCCAGCGGCTCACTCAACAACGACTTCGCGGTGATGACGCAGTACCACGACACGACGGGCGCTAAGGCGGCCTATGACCAAACCTTCCGCGGCGCCTACACCGACAGCGACGCCTTTCCCGTCACCGGCAACTGCAACGAAGGCACGCCATGCCTGACCGACGCGCAGATCCGCGCGGAGCTCGTCAAAGTCATCTCCGCCCTCGGCCTGCCCACCGGTCTGAATCCGTCGTCGGGACCGACACCGATCTACTACGTGTTCACCCCGCCCGGTGTCAACGTCTGCCTCGAGGGAAGCGGCCTTCATGGTCACTGCGCCTCGCAGACCTCGGCAAGCCCGCTCTGCGGCTACCACTCGTTCATTCCCGCCGGAGGACAGCTCTCCGCCACTGTGCTCTACGCGGCCGAGCCGTGGAGCGCAGGAAACATTGGCACGGGTGCCCTCACGCCAGTCTCCGGCAGCAACTGCCAGGACGGGACCGGCGTACTCCAGGAGCCCAACCAGGTTGGGCTCGGACGCGAAGGAAACTACGGCGCGGGTCTCGCCGACCTGATCATCAACAACGTTGCCACGCAGACGCTCTCGACGATCACCAATCCGCTGTTCACCGGGTGGCACGATTCGGGCGACGCGAAGGAAGTCGTCGACAAGTGCCGCAACTTCTACCTCGGCAACGAACTGCTCGAACCGCCCGGCACCAGCGTCGAACCGAAAACCGAAGCGGGCAAGTCCCACAACCAGACGATCGACGGAGTCCCGTACTACATCAACAACGTTTTCAGCCAGGCCGCCTGGTACGCGCCATTCCCCGGCGTTCCCTGCCTCAGCGATGTGAGCGTGGACCCTGAATTCACGGCGCAGACCCAGATCCGCTCCGGCGACGTGGCGTCGTTCAACTCGACGCAGTCGGACTTCACGCTCGGCATCCAGAAATACAACTGGAACTTCGGCGACGGCACCGGCACCGAAGTCAACTGCGAAAACCGCGTGCCCACCAACGGCTTCGCTCCGCAGGAATGCACCGGCGCGTCCGGCACCGGCAGCCCCAACCCGGTCGCGAGCACAGCGCACACCTACACCTACGGCGGCAACTACACGGTCAGCCTGACGATCCAGGACTACGCCGGCAACACGGCCACCGTCTCACACGAAATCACCGTCTCCGGACCCGCGCCGCCCGCGCCGCCCCCCACACCGTCCTCGACGCCTGCGTCCACGCCGGCCGCCTCACCCGCGCCGGGCGCGTCGTCGGCCGGCAAAACGAGTGGGCAGGGCTCCGCGCCCAAGGTCGTCGCCACACAGGCCGTCGTCTCACGCAGCCTCTCCAGCGCGTTGAAGGGCGGCCTCGTGGTCCGCTACTCGGTCAACGAGCAGGTCGCCGGGCGCTTTGAGGTGCTGCTGGCGAGCACGACCGCGCGCAAACTGGGCATCCACGGCTCGGCTGCGACCGGTCTTGCCGGCGGCACGGCGCCACAGACGGTCATCGCCAAAGCGATCCTCGTGACGACCAAGGGCGGACAGAGCACCTACAGGATCAAGCTCTCCAAGGCGACGGCCGCTCGGCTGCGCAAGCTCGCGAAGGTCTCGCTGATGATCCGCCTGGTCGTGCACAACGCGACCAGCCCGGC
The DNA here is from genome assembly GCA_963819435.1 of uncultured Solirubrobacteraceae bacterium. Classification (GTDB taxonomy): domain Bacteria; phylum Actinomycetota; class Thermoleophilia; order Solirubrobacterales; family Solirubrobacteraceae; genus Palsa-744. Next base: position 179,754 of record CAWFWA010000005.1, read on the forward strand.
CGTGACGACGGTGCTCAACACCGTCAACCTGACTCGCTGATCAGTGTTCGGGCGGTTCGCCGCGCTTGGCTTTCGCCTTGCTGCTGAAGACGTAGCGCCACAGCGCGAACAGCACCAGGTAGCCGAACACCAGCGATACGGCTGAGACCACCGCGATCGCCGTGCCGTTTCCGCCGCCGTCGGCGGCGCTTTCGCCGTCCAGTGCCAGCGGGGCGAGGCTCGCCGCGAGCACCCCGAGCGCGGCGATCATCGCGGGCGGGACGCTTTGCGCCGGCAGTCGCGCCGGTCCGCGCGCGACTGCCCCGTGAGGCCCATCAGAGCCCGGGCCAGTGGCGGACGACGTAGCCGCTGTTGTCGGTCGGGCTGACCTGCCAGCGCGACGCGTATGGGCCGCTGCGCCCGGCGGTGTCGTAGAGCACCCCGTCGACGTACATGTAGGTATGCCCGGCCGCCGCGTAGACAGTGATGTAGCGCCCGGGACCGGCGACACCCCAGCTCTCAAGTTCGCCGGACGTCTGCGGCGCGCTGAGCAGACCGCCGGCGGCGAGTGCGTAGCTGACCGAGCCCGAGCAGTCATACGCGTTGTCCACGAACGATCCGTGTCCGCCGCCGAACACGTATGGGAAGTTGGTGATCGCGTTGGCGCCGGCGATCACCCGCTGGACCACTTCGGGCACGTTTGCCGGTATCGGGATCGTCCCATTGCCACCGACCGAGTTACCGCCCGCGACAGGCGTCAGCTGCTGCTTCTGTTGCTGCTTGGCGCTGCGTTCGACAGCCTGCATCTGCGCGAGCTCGTGCTTGACTTCCGCGTCAGACGGCGCGCCGGCGGCGACGACCTGTTCTGAGGCCTTCGACGGCGTGGCGGCGGCCTTGTGGTGGACCGAGGCGGGCGATGGGAAGCTGCTGGCTTCTTCGGGGTCGGCGACCTCCGAGACGTTCACGCGCTTGGCGCCCGTCCCGCCGTCGGCGCTCGTGGCGCCGGTGCCGCTGTGCGTCGCTGCGGCGGAGGAAGAACCCGCCGCCAACCTCGTCGTCTGGCTGGAGCGGGTCGCGTGCCTTGACGCGGCACCCGCGCCGTGCGCTGCGGAGCCGCCGGCTTTGACGAGCAGCACCACGGCCAGCGCAGCAACCACGGTCAGCAGCGCGGCGCCGGCGAACAGCCATGGGCGCGCAAGCTTGCCGCGCGGCAGGCGAGCCGCCTCGGCTTGGCTTGGGTCGGGCATCGTGCAAGGCTAGCGAGCGTTCGCCCGCCACGCGCCCGCTACCCTTGCAGGGCTCGACGGCCGAGGACGAGGCCCGTACGATGGCCCGCCAAGACCGGTGGGGGCGCGAGTGCGCTCAGCTAACCTGCACCGATGCACGACGAGTCAACAGCCGTGGACATACACGCCCGCAACATGCGTCCCCCAGCCGCGCCGGTGCAGCCGCACATGCGGCTCGTGCACGGCCTGCGCAGGCCGGCCAACTGGCTGCAGCTCGTACGCTTCGGCGTGGTCGGCGGCGTCGGCTTCATCGTCAACCTCGCCGTGTACGCCCTGTTCGTCCACCCGCTCGGCGTGGACTACCACGCTGCCGCCGTCGCGGCGTGGCTCGTGGCCGTGCTCAACAACTTCGTGCTCAACCGCCACTGGACCTTCGATGCGCGCGGCGGGCAGGCTCACGCTCAGGCAATGCGCTTCATCGTCGTCAGCCTCGCGGCGTTCGGCGTCAGCCTGCTGCTGCTCACATTGTTCGTCGAGGACGCCGGGCTGGCGAAGGTGCCGGCGCAGGCGCTCGCCGTGGCGGCGTCGATGCCGTTCAACTTCATCGGCAACAAGTTGTGGAGCTTCCGCTCGGAGGCCGCCACCGGCGTGGAGCAGGGGCTCTGAGCGCACCCGTCAGGCCGCTTGGCCGGCCCTGACCGTACCTATACTCTGGCCTTTCCCCCTCTCGGAGGACTTTTCGTGCAGGAGATGGTCATCTACGGCGTCAGCTTCGACATGGTTGGCAAGCAGCCGATCGTGCTTCTCAAGACGGTTGAGGGCAACAAGTTCCTGCCGATCTGGATCGGCCATCCGGAGGCCGCTTCGATCCTGATGAAGCTGCAGGGCGCCGGCACCCCGCGGCCGATGACTCACGACCTGCTCTGCGACATCCTCGGCGAGCTCGAGGTCAAGTGCACGCAGGTGTCGGTGACCGAGCTGCGCGAGAACACGTTCTTCGCGTCGATCACGCTGAGCGTCGGCGGGCGCGAGCTGGAGATCGACTCGCGACCGAGCGACGCGATAGCCCTCGCCGTACGCAGCGGCGCGCCGATCTACGCGGCCGAGGAGGTGATCGCCGAGTCGGCGATCGAGTTCGAGCACGACGTCGAGGAGTCAGAGGATGTCGTCGAGAAGTTCAAGGAGTTCCTCGACGAGGTCAGCCCCGAGGACTTCGCCGCGGGCGACTCCTGACGGCGCGATACGGCGTCCTCCCTCGCTCGCGTGCCGATCGTCGATCAGATGCGATCGACTGATCGGCCAGCACGCCACGCTCGGTGCGTCCTGTCTCGCTTGGTCAGGAGTCGCCCGGTTAGCGCGTAAATGCGCTGTCCAGCAGACGTGCGATCAGCTCGTCGAAGCTGATGCCCGCGGCGTCGGCGGCCTGCGGCAGCAGGCTGGTCTCGGTCATGCCGGGGATCACGTTCGTCTCCAGCACCCATAGCTCGTCCGCCTCGTCGAGCATCAGATCGACGCGCGCGACGCCGCGACAGCCGAGCAGCCGGTAGACGTCGAGCGCCAGCTCCTGGGCGCGCGCGGTCGTGTCGTCTGACAGATCGGCCGGGCATACGAACGTCGTCATGCCGATCTCATAGCGCGATTCGTAGTCATAGAAGTCCTCCTCGCGCGGCACGGCCTCGACGACCGGCAGCGGCACGGGCCCGCCCGGCCCGTCAAGCACCGACACGGCCAGATCACGGCCCTTGACGTAACGCTCGATCAGCACCTTGCGGTCGTAGGAGAACGCGCCGACGAGCGCGCCAGGAAGCTCGTCGCCGTTGCGCGCGAACTTGACCCCCAGCGCCGACCCCTGGCTGGCCGGCTTGACGACCAGCGGGAAGCCGAGCGATCGCTCGACGGCGGGCAGCGCGTCGGCGGCCCCGAGCTCCTTGATCGAGCTCTCGCGCAGCGAGTGAAAGTCAGGGGTGGGGATGCCGGCGCTGCGCATCAGGTGCTTGGCGAGCGCCTTGTCGGTGGCGCACATGCACGCAGCAGGGCCCGAGCCCGTGTACGGGAGGCCGACCGCCTCCAGCAGTGCCTGCATCGTGCCGTCCTCGCCGTCGGGCCCGTGCAGGGCGATCAGCGCGGCGTCTGCTTCGGTCTCGCGCAGCCGTGCCACCAGCTGCCCGTCGACGTCGATCGCGACGACCTCATGGCCGAGGCGCGTCAGCGCCTCCTGCGCGTGCGCGCCGGAGCGCAGCGAGACGTTTCGCTCCAGCGCGTGCCCGCCCTTGAGCACCGCGACCTTGCGGGCCGCGCTCATCGATCCTTCTGCCGGCGCGCCGGCTCGTCGCGCTCGCGACGGGGCAGCTCGACGACGTCGGCGAGCGCCGGCTGCTCGGGTGTCTGTGGCGCGGCCGTCTCGGCGGCGGGCTGTAGCGCAGCGGAGGATCCGCTCAGCGTTCCGTACAAGCCGAGCTGTTCGTGCACGACCTTGCCGATTCGGCGGATGCCCTCGCGGATCTCGTCGTCGGGCACGCCGGCGAAGTTCAGGCGCATCGACGACGCGCCGCGGCGCCCGTCCATATACGCGGCGCGGCCGGGAACGAACGCCACGCCCTCGCTCTCGCGCGCCTGCGCGAGTAGGTCGGTCGTATCGATGCGCTCGTCCAGCGTCGCCCACACGAACAGGCCGCCCTGCGGCTTGGTCCAGCGGGCGTGCTCGCCGAAGTGCTCCTGCAGCGCCGCCAGCATCACGTCGCGCCTGCGCTTGTAGAGCACCTTGAGCTGCTCCAGATAGCTCAGCCAGCGCGGCTCGCCGCGGCCCTGCTGTTGCTTGAAGTACTCGGCCACGAACAGCTGCGTGACCGACGACGAGCAGAGGTCGGCGCCCTGCTTGCCGAGGTTCAGCTTCTCCAGCACCGGTCGCGGCGCGACCGCCCAGCCGAGACGCAGCCCGGGGGAGAGGATCTTGGAGAACGTGCCCAGGTAGATCACGAGATCGGCCGCGGCGCGTGTGCCGCCAACTTCGGCGTCGAGCGAGTACAGCGTTGGCAGTGCCTCGCCCTCGTAGCGCAGCAGGCCGTACGGGTTGTCCTCGAGGATCAGCAGCTCGCGCTCGTGTGCCACCTCGACCAGGCGCCGGCGGCGAGCGAGCGACATGGTGACCCCGCCCGGGTTCTGGAAGTTGGGGATCGTGTAGATGAACTTGGGCCGGCGGCCCTCGGCCTGCAGGCGGTCGAGCGTGCGCTCCAGCTGGTCGATCGGCATACCGTCGGCGTCCATCTCGATCTGCTCGACCTCGGCCTGGTAGGCGCTGAACGTGGGCACCGCGCCCGGGTAGGTGGGCGCCTCCGCGACGATCACGTCGCCCGGGTCGATCAACGTCTTGCACACGAGGTCGATCACCTGCTGACCGCCCGTCGTGACGATCACCTCCGAGGCATCGACGAGCGTGCCCTCCGCAGCCATCACCTCGACTATGCAGGCCGCCGCCGCCGCCATGCCTTCGGTCGGCCCGTACTGCAGCGCGCGCGCGGTCTGCTCGGCCGCGACCTGCGACATCAGCTTCGCGAACAGCTCCGGAGCAAAGGTGCTCGTATCGGGCAGACCACCGGCGAGCGAGATCACGTCGGGGCGCTCGGTGAGTGCCATCATCTCGCGCATCGCCGAGCTTTTCATGCCGCGCGTGCGCGCGGCGAACAACGCCTCGTAGCGTGCGAGCTCGTGTGCCGTGGGACGAGCCTTACGCCCGCCGCCAGCTCCGCTGATCGGTCGGTTCATCCGCTGTCGTCTCTATTCGCCGCGTCGCTGCGCGAACCTCGCGCAGCCGAGGACGAATTGCCGTTCGCGTCGTCTATCGTCCCTGCCGCTCGCTGCTGCGAGCACGGTAGCGCACACCAGCAACGCTGATCGCATGAACGGCATCTTCTTCTACATAGGTCTCGGCGCCGGTCTGGCGGCGGCCTGCGGGCTTCGTCCCTTCCTTCCGGTGCTGCTGGCGGGCGCGCTCGCCTCCGCGAAGGTGCTCGGCGTCAGCTTCGCGCACGATCCGTTTCGCTTCCTGCGGGCGGACTGGTGGCTGTTGGTGGTCGTGCTGGCCCTGGCAGTCGCCTACGCGTTGCAGTTGCTCGCCAGGATGCCCGCGCTGGCCGACACGCAGGAGGAGCGAGCTGCTCCGCAACCGCTGGCCGCAGCGATCGCCGGTCTCAGCTACGGCGCCGGCGCGGTGCTGTTCGCGGGCACGCTCGCGGCGCACGGCGACGCGTGGTGGCCGGGCCTGATCGGCGGGCTGGCCGCCGTCGCGCTGGCGCAACGCTCGGTCCTGCCGCTGTTCGCGCGCGCACGCGCGCGCCTGGCCGACGGCACGGCCAAACAGGCGCTGACGCTCTACCTCGACGCCGCCTCGCTGCTGCTCGGCGCGCTGGTCGCGTTGCTTCATCCGCTCGGCTACGTGGTTCTCGCGCTGTTCGTCTGGTTCTTGCTGCGCGGCCGCGCGCGCGGCGCGGAGAAGTACGCCGGGCTGCGCGTCCTGCGCCGCTGATGTCGCGGGAGGGGCCGCGACCGCCGAAGCTGGTGCTGTGCGTGATCGACGCGATGGCGCCGGAGATGCTCGAGCGCGCGGTCGCCTCCGGCGCCGCGCCGGTCCTGCAGACGCTGATGGAGCGCGGTCGCTACGTGCCGGACTGCGTCGCCGCGTTTCCATCGGTGACGCCCGTCTGCGCTGCCTCGATCGTCACCGGCGTGGCTCAGGACGAGCATCTCGTGCCGGCGATGAACTGGTATCACCGCGGCGAAGATCGCTATGTCGAATACGGCTCGAGTTTTCGCTCGGCGCAGCGCTTCGGCATCGCACGGCAGCTGACCGACACGGTCTACAACATGAACCGCGCGCACCTCTCGGCGGATACCCCGACGGTGTTCGAGACGCTCGACGATGCCGACGTGCGCACGGCTGGGACGACGTATCTGATGTATCGCGGGCGCTACCGCCACGAGCCTCAGCGCGACACGGCGCTCACGCGCGTCGCCTCGACGCTCATGCGCCACGCGGTGATGGGTCCGCGGGAGCTGTTCTACGCGGACATCTTCGCGTCGCGCCGCACCGGCTGCCGTTCCGGGCTGGGGATGCCGGGCGTGCGCGATCGCCACTCCGGATGCGTCTCCAGCTACATGGTCGAGCACGACCTGTTCGACTTCCTGCTGCTGTCGCTGCCCGACAACGACTGGTACTCGCACAAGCGCGGTCCCGAGGCACAGCTGCAGTCGCTCGCGCAGGCCGACCTGCAGCTCGCGCGCGTATGCGAGGCGGCGGGCGGCGTCGACGAGTTCCTCGCCGAGCACGCGGTCATCGCGATGGCCGATCATTCCCAGGCTCCGGTGACGGACACGATCGTCCTGCAGGACGAGCTCGCCGACCTCGGCGTGCTGGCGCCTGCGCGGTCCTCCGCCGAGGATGAACCGCGGATCGCCGTGTGCCCTTCTCAGCGCGCGGCGATGGTGTATGCGCTGCACGCGTCCGAGCGCGACGCGATGCGCGCGTCGGTGGTCACGCGCGTGCTGTCGATCGAGGGGGTCGACCAGGTGATGTGGCTCGCGCGCGACGCGCACGACGCTCCGCGCGAGGGGATCGTCGCCAGCGCCGAGCGGGGCGAGCTCCGCTTCAGGCCGGGAGGACCGAGCAGCGGCGCGCCGCTGCAGGGCGACACGCTGTGCGATCCCCGCGGCGTGGCCTGGACCGTCGAAGGTTCGCTGGATGCGATCGGCGGTTCGGTTCTCGACGGCAAATTGCTGACGCCCGAGTACCCCGACGTGCTGGCCCGCGTGTGGGCGGCGCTCGCGTGCCCTTCCTCGGGCGAGGTGCTGCTATCGGCGGCGACGGGGTACGAGTTCGTCGACTGGGGGCGCCAAGCGCATGTCGGCGGCGGCAGCCACGGCTCGCTGCACGCCTCGGACTCGCTCGGTGCGCTGATCGCCTGTGGCGTCGAGCTGCCCTCGCCGGGACCGGCGCAGTGGGCGATTCGCGACATCGCGCAGCTCGTGCTCGGCCACTTCGGCGTGGCCGGTGGCGACGGTGTCGCGCACGCCGCGGTCGCTTAAGCAGAACGGCGGCGCCTCACGCCGGCGCCGTGACCGGTGGCTCGAACATGCCAGCGCTGTCGTTACGCTCGCGTGATGCCACGCCTGCCGAGCGCCCTCGCCTGCGCCGTCGCCTGCTGCGGCGCGCTGGCCGTGCCCGCTTCGGCGCCGGCGCTCGGCAACGCGCCGCAGCCGACAAAGCCGGCCGGCGGCGACAGCGGCTACTCGGCCGCAGCGAGCTCATCCAACGCCTCGGTGGCGGCGACCGCGAAAGGCGTCGCGGCGACCAAGACACAGCCTGCGAGTGCCAACGCTGCGATCCCCGTGGCGCCGGGCGACACGCCGCCCGCGGGCCGGAGGCTGTCGCCGAACGAGGTGCTCTCCAAAGCCGAACGCCTGGCGACGATGAAGGCGATCCGCGCGAAGTACCCGGGCTCCTACGGCGGGGCGTACCTGAAGATGCCGTTTCACTGGCAGGTCAGCTACTTCTCCAAGAACGGAAAGAAGGAGATCGGCCAGGTCATCATCGACGACCTCACCGGCCGCGTGCTCGAACAGTGGACCGGCTTCCAGGTCGCCTGGACGATGGCTCGCGGCTACCCGGGAGCGTTCGGGCGCCACGTAAACGCGCTCTACATCTGGTTGCCGATGTGCGTGCTGTTCCTGCTCCCGTTCCTGAACTTCCGCAGACCGCTGAGGCTGCTGCATCTGGACCTGCTGGTGCTGCTGTCGTTCTCCGCGTCGCTGGCCTTCTTCAACCATGGCCGCATCTATCAGTCGGTGCCACTGGTCTACCCGCCGCTGCTGTACCTGCTCGCGCGCATGCTCGCGCTCTCTCGCGCGGGGCGCGGCAGCCGCCGCCGCGATGCCGGGCCGCTGCACCTGCTCGTGCCGGCGCCCTGGCTGGCGCTCGGCGTGGTCTTCCTGATCGGTTTTCGCGTCGCGCTGAACGTCACCGACGGCAACGTGATCGACGTCGGCTACGCGGGCGTGATCGGCGCGGAGCGCGTCGTGGACGGCAAGCCGCTTTACGGGCACTGGCCCAGCGACAACGAACACGGCGACACCTACGGCCCGGTCAACTACGAGGCATATGTGCCCTTCCAGCAGGCGTTCGGCTGGAGCGGCAGATGGGACGACCTACCCGCTGCGCATGCCGCGGCGATCGCCTTCGACCTACTCGCCATGGCGCTGCTCTTCTTGATCGGCCGCCGCGTGCGCGGGCCGAGTCTGGGGGTCGCGCTCAGCTACTCGTGGGCCGCTTTCCCGTTCACGCTGTACTCACTGGAGAGCAACTCCAACGACACGCTCGTGGCGGTGCTCGTGCTCGCCGCCGTGCTTGCCGCGACCTATCGCGCAAAGCTCGCCCCGCCCGCGCGGGGCGCGTTCGCCGCGCTCGCCGGGCTGACGAAGTTCGCGCCGCTGGCGATCGCGCCGTTGCTGGCGACGTACGGGCTGTGGGACCCCCGCGAGCGCGGCCGACTGCGCACACGCGCGCGCGACCTGGCGACCTTCGCGCTGGCCTTCGCGCTCGTCGCTGCGGTCGCGAGTATCCCCGCGCTGACCCACGATTCGCTGCACACGATCTACGAGCGAACGTTTGCCTACCAGGCCGACCGAGCCTCGCCGTTCTCGGTATGGGGGCTGTACGGCGGGTTGGGCACGTGGGAGGGGGTTGTGCAGGTCGGCACGGTGGTGCTCGCGCTCGGGCTGGCGGTGATCCCGCGCCGCGCCGACGTCGCCGCGCTGGCGGCCGCATGCGGCGCGACGATCATTGCCGTTCAGCTGGGCATCGAACACTGGTTCTACCTGTACATCCCGTGGTTCTTCCCACTCGTGATGGTCGCGCTGCTGGGGCGCTTCGCCGCGCCCGTCAGCCGGCGGGCGGGCGGGGCATCAGAACCTGCTCGATCGCATCAGCCCGCCGTCGCTGTGAGCAGCTGATCAGCACCCCCATCAGCCACGGGTCCTCGTCGGAGGTCTCAAAGCGCACCGGCATCTGCGTCAGCAGCGACTGGATCGCCTGCTCGCGCTTGACGCCGATGACGCCTCCACGCGGGCCGGTCATGCCGACGTCTGTGATGTAGGCGGTCCCCTGCGTCAGGACGCGCGCGTCCGCCGTTGGCACATGCGTGTGCGTGCCGACGACGGCGCTCACGCGACCGTCCAGGTGCCAGCCCATGGCGACCTTCTCAGAGGTCGCCTCGGCGTGCATGTCGACGAGCACGTGGTCGGCTTGTGCCACCTCTTTCAGAGCCGGCTCGATCTCCGTGAAAGCCGAGCGGCCGGCCCGCAGGTAGAGGTTTCCGCTGAGATTGACCACTCCCAGGCGGATGCCATCGCGCTCGACTACGCACGTTCCATGGCCGGGCTGGCTGCGCAGAAAGTTGGCCGGGCGCAGGATGCGTGGCTGGGAGTCGAGGTAGGGGTAGATCTCGCGGCGGTGGTAGGTGTGGTTCCCCAGCGTGATCGCGTCGACCCCGGATGCGAGCAGCTCGTCGGCGATCTTCGGGGTTATGCCGAGGCCGCCGGCGATGTTCTCGGCGTTGACGATGACGAACGTCGGCGCATGGCGCTCGCGCAGCAGCGGTAGGCACTCCAGCAACGTACGCCGGCCGATGCCGCCGACGACGTCGCCCACGAAGAGGATGCTCGCAGGAGCCTCGCTGCTCGTCTGCGCCGTTTGCGCGGTTGTGTCGCCGGGCGCCACCGAAAACGCCGCCTGACCCTCAGCCATACTCTGGCGATGGTGGGAGGCGAGTGACAGAGGGCGCCGGGAAAGGCCCCGAAGCGACCCCTCCGACGGAGCAGGAGAAAGAGCTCTCCACCGAGCCCGTGGAGCGCTCGGCGCAGGCCCACGACGAGCCCCCGCGCTCGGTTGTGCCGCGCTGGGTCCAGCTCGCCGTGCTGCCGATCGCGCTGCTGGCGCTGTGGGCACTGGCGAACGTGGCGAGTCCGGTGCTGGTGCTGTTCGTCGTGGCGGGGCTCATCGCGCTGATCCTCAATCCGGCGGTGGCGTTTCTGCAGCGCCGCCACCTTCCCCGGGGCCTGGCGGTGCTCGCGGTGTTCCTCGGTTTCTTCGTAGGGCTCGCCGGGATCGGCTTTCTCGTCGCCAACCCTATCTCCAACCAGGTGAAAACGTTCTCCAACAACCTGCCGCATCTGGTCGACGAAGCCAACGAACAGATCGCCTCCTTCCAGAAGGAACTGAACAAACGCGGCATTCACGTGCACCTGGTCAAGCAGGGCAAAACGGCGCTGCAGACCGTGCAGGACAAAGTCTCAAAAAGCGCCAGCAAACTGGCCTCCTTCGGAGGCGGGCTGCTGACCGAAGTGGTCAGCGCGGCTTTTGACCTCGTGCTGATCTTCGTCCTCTCGGTGTACATGCTGCTGTACGGCGAGCGCATCGGCGAGCTGGCGCGAAGACTCCTGCCCGACGGCGACGGCACCTCGGCCGACGACTACCCGCACCTGGTTCAGCGCGCCGTCTCGCGCTACGTCGGCGGACAGCTGCTGTTCAGCATCATCATGGGCGCCTCCGCTGGGTTCAGTCTCTACATCTTCGGCCTCGTCGGGCTGTTCCCCGACGGCGAGAAGTACGCCATCGCATTCGCGGTGTTCTATGCCGCGATGGAGCTCGTCCCATACATCGGCCCGATCCTCGGCGCCGCGCCGCCGGTGCTCGTCGCGCTGTTCACCAAACCGATCTCCGCGGTCTGGCTGATCATCCTGTTCATCGGCCTGCAGCAGCTGGAGGGCCACGTCGTGGCACCCCAGGTGTTCGGCCACACGTTGCGCATCAACCCGATCCTCGTGATCTTCGCGCTGCTGCTGGGCCTGCACGTCGACGGCATCATCGGCGCACTGATCGCGCTCCCGGTTCTCTCGGTCGTGCGCGAGACCGTCGTGTATCTGAGCAGGCATCTGTCGCTCGAATCATGGGATCGCTCGCGCGAGAGCTTGATGTAGCGGCGTGGAGCAAGCGCGCGTAGAGGGAGTCGGCGAGCCGGTCTTGAGCGTGCGCTCGCTCGCCAAGCGCTACGGAGAGCGCGAGGCGCTGCACGACGTGAGCTTCGACGTTCACGCAGGCGAGCTGGTCGCGGTCGTCGGGCCAAACGGCGCCGGCAAGACGACGCTGCTGTCGATCCTCGCCGGCGCGCAGCGGGCGAGTGGCGGATCGGTGGGCGGGTCGGCCGCCCGCGCGGGGACCGCTCGGATCGGCTGGGCGCCACAGCAGGCAGCCGTCTACTCCAAGCTCACGGTGCGCGAGAACCTGCGTCTGTTCGCGCGCCTGGAGCGCGTTGTTGACGCGGAGGCCGCGGTCGCGCGGATGCTCGAGCAGACCGGTCTGCTCGAGCGCGCCGACGAGCGTGTGCAGCGCCTCTCCGGCGGCAACCGCCAGCGCGTGAACGTCGCGCTCGCACTGCTCGCCGATCCGCCGGCGCTCGCACTCGACGAGCCCACCTCGGCGCTGGATCCGGGACAGCGCGCTCGTCTGTGGGAGTTCGTCGCAGCGCTCGCCGCTCGCGGGACGAGCGTGCTCTTCTCCACGCATCACCTCGGCGAGGTGCGCCGGTACGCCGGGCGCGCGATCGTGCTGGCCGACGGCGAGGTGCTGTTCGACGGGGCGCCTGGTGGGCTGTTGGGCGCGGGGGAGGACGGCGGCGATATGGAAGGGGCCTTTCTCCGGCTCTTGAGCGAGCGGGGCCACTCGTGAGAGCTCTGCTCGTCAAGGACCTGCTGATCCTTCGCCGCTCGCGGCTTCTGGTGGGCGTGCTGGTGATCTATCCGATCGCGATCGCGTTGCTGATCGGGCTGGCGATCTCGCGCTCGCCGGGGAAGGCGAAGGTGGCGATCGTCGACGAGACGCCGCCAGGCCAGACGGTGCAGGTGGGGTCAGAGCGCGTGCCGGTGAGCCGCTACGCCGAAGAGCTGTTCGACCAGGTGCAGTCGGTAAAGACGGCGTCGCGATCGCAGGCTGTGGCGGAGGTCAAGTCGGGCAGCGTGCTGGCGGCGGTGATCATTCCGCCGAACATCGCGGCACGGCTGGGCACGGGGCTGAAACAGGCCCAGCTGGAAGTGCTCTACAACGGCAACGCGCTCGAGCAGTCGCTGGTGAAGTCGCAGATCGACGCCGCGCTGGCGCATGCCAACATCGCCTTCTCCGAACAGATCCAGCTCGCTGCGTCGCAGGCGATCGGGGCGCTGCTGAGCGGGCGCAATCTGGGGCTGCTCGGCGCGCCGGACCTGATCGGCCTGGGGCAGATTCCGGGCAAGCTGGCGGGCGTGATCGCGCGCACGCCGCCGGGGCCCGACCGCGCGGCGCTGGAACAGATCGCCTCCTTCGCGCGCTTCGCATCGCAGAACCTGGGCCTGGCGAAGAACGTTCTGTCGACGATCGGCCAGCCGATCCAGGTGAAGACGACCCTGATCAGCGGCAGGCGCACACCGCTGAATACTTTCGCGGTGGTCGTGGCGGTCAGCGTGTCGCTGATGTTCGTGTGTGTGCTGCTCGCCTCGGGCGGCGTTGCGTTGGAGCGCGAAGAGCACACGCTGCAGCGTCTCGTGCGCGGGCTGACGTCGCGCAGTTGGCTGCTCGCCGAGAAGGCGCTGCTGGCAGCGGCGTGCTCGTTTGCGCTGGCCTTCGCGATGCTCGCGGGCATCGGCGCGTTCGTCTCGCTGGACTGGAGCCGTGTCGGGCTGTGGCTGGCGGCGCTGGTCGCCGGCGCCGCCGGATTCGCCGCGCTGGGTGTGGCGATCGGCGCGCTCGCGCACGAGGTGCGCGCGGCGTCGCTGCTGGCGTTCCTGCTGTCGCTGCCGCTCGCGTTCCTGGCGCTCGTGCCGAGCGGAGCGGTCGGTCCGGGTCTTGACGACGCGATCTCGGTGGTGTCGTTTGTGTTTCCCTTCAAGGCCGCGCTGCAGGCGCTCGATGCTGCCGTCAACGGCGCATCGCCGTCGATCGGGCTGCCACTCGTCCATCTCGCGGTGCTTGCCTGCGCGTTCGGTGCGCTCGCGCGGCTTGGGCTGCGCCAGACAGATCGTTAGGCGGGCATGCCCGCCGAGCGCCTCAGACGCACACCGCGAGGCGAGAACGCTCTAACCTGAGGTCCCTATGGCCTTTCCACAGACGCGGATGCGCAGGCTGCGGGCATCGGCTTCGCTGCGCGGGCTTGTTCGCGAGACGGAGCTCTCGCCGGCGCGGCTGGTGCTGCCGATGTTCGTTGCCGAGGGCATTGCCGAGCGCGAGCCGATCGCGACGATGCCCGGCGTCGAGCGCCTTTCCGTCGCTGCCGCCGTGCAGGAGGCAGGCGACGCGGCAGCGCTCGGAGTCTCCGCGGTGATGCTGTTCGGCGTTCCCGCCGAGAAGGACGAGCAGGGCTCGGGCGCGTGGGACGACGAGGGCGTCGTGCAGCTGGCTACGGCGGCGATCAAGCGGGCGCAGCCACAGACGCTGGTGATCACCGACGTGTGCCTGTGTGAGTACACCGACCACGGACACTGCGGCGTGCTGCGCGACGACGGAGCCGTGGACAACGACGCGAGCGTGGAGCTGCTCGCACGGACGGCCGTCAGCCAGGCGCGCGCCGGTGCCGACCTGGTGGCGCCGTCGGACATGATGGACGGGCGCGTGCGCGAGATTCGCTCAGAGCTCGACGGCGAGGGCTTCACCGACACCCCGATCCTCGCCTACTCGGCGAAGTTCGCCTCGGCCTTCTACGGCCCGTTTCGCGACGCTGCCGGCTCGACGCCGTCGTTCGGCGACCGCCGCGGCTACCAGATGGACCCGGCCAACGGCGAGGAGGCCGTTCGCGAGGCGCTGCTCGACGTGCAGGAGGGCGCGGACATGGTGATGGTCAAGCCGGCGCTGGCCTACGGCGACGTGATCGCGGCGGTCAAGCGCGAGACACGCCTGCCGGTCGCGGCATACAACGTCAGCGGCGAGTACGCGATGGTCAAGGCGGCCGCCGCGGCGGGCTACATGGATGAACGCCGGCGGTGCTCGAGATACTCACGTCGTTGCGTCGCGCAGGTGCGGACACGATCGTCAGCTACCACGCCAAGGATGCTGCGAGCTGGCTGGCGGAGCAGGCATGAGCGAGCCCGAGCCGACGACTGCACGCGCGCCGCTCGGCGCGGCGCCGCTTGCCGACGTTGCCGACAGCTCGCGAGCGACGCTGGCGACGCCGAAGCTGCGCACCCGCAAGGACGGTGCGGCGATCCCGCTGGACGATCTCGACCGCAAGCTGCTGAACCTGATGCAGGGAAGCTTCCCGATTGCCGCGCGCCCATACGAGCACGTGGCCTCGCTGGCCGAGGTGCCGGAGGCGGAGGTGATGAGCCGCGTGCAGCGTCTGCTGGACAAGCGCATCATCCGCCAGGTCACGCCGATCTTCGACACGCGCGCGCTCGGCTACTCCTCGATGCTCGTCGCGGCCAAGGTCGACCCGGAGAACCCGCACCGCGCCGCCGCGGTGATCAACGAACACCCGGGCGTATCCCACAACTACCTGCGCAACCACGACTTCAACCTGTGGTTCACGATCGCCACCGAGCCGGACTCGCAGCTCGGCCTGCAGGGCACCCTCGAGGTGCTCGCACGCGAGGCGGGCGCGGAGTCGGTCCGCCAGCTGCCGACGCTGAAGCTGTTCAAGATCCGCATGGACCTTGAAATGGAGGGCGGCACGCAGGAGCTGGCCAGCGCCGTCGAGGCGAAAGAGCCGATCGAGCTCGACCCCCAGCCCTACGACGAGCGCGATATCGCGGTGATCCGCGCCCTGCAGGGAGATATGCCGGTCGTCTCAGAACCGTACGCACCCGCGGCAGTAGCGCTGGACATGCCCCAGCAGAAGCTGCTGGACCATCTCTCGGCGATGCAGGAGCGCGGCCTGCTGCGCCGCGTCGCGGCGATCCTGTTTCACCGGCGCGCGGGCTTCTCGGCCAACGGAATGGGCGTTTGGCAGGTGCCCGACGAGCAGATCGCCGACATCGGCCGGAGCATGGCGGCGGTGCGCGGAATCTCGCACTGCTATCAGCGCCCCACCTACGCCGACTGGCCGTACTCGGTGTTCACGATGGCGCACGGGCGCTCCAAGGAGGAGTGCGACGCCGTGCTGGACGCAATCGCCGAGAAAACGGGCATCTCCGAGCGCGCCACGCTGTACTCGTCGACCGAGTTCAAGAAGATCAGGCTGCTGTACTTCACGGACGAGTTCAAGGACTGGGAGAGGAAATATGGATGAGGAGTGCCTTTGAGCACTCCTCTCGAGCGACCGCAGCGTGCCTAGAGGCTGATGGCATCGTTGCGTGACAATCGCTCGGCCGAGCTGTACCGCCGCGCTTTGGAGCTGCTGCCGGGCGGGGTGAACTCGCCCGTCCGCGCAATGCGCGCGATCGGGCGCGACCCGCTGTTCGTCGCGCGCGGCGAGGGCGCCGAGCTGATCGATGTCGACGGCAACCGCTTCATCGACTACGTGTGCTCGTGGGGCCCGTTGATCCACGGGCACGCGCATCCGCTCCTGGTCGCGGCAATCGAGCGTGCAGCCGCCATGGGCACGAGCTTCGGTGCGGCGACGCCGGGCGAGGTCGAGCTCGCGTCGGCGGTTGTCGCCCGGATGGAGCGCGTGGAGATGCTGCGCATGACCTCCTCGGGCACCGAGGCATCGATGACGGCGATCCGTCTGGCGCGTGCGGCGACCGGGCGCGAGCAGGTGCTGAAGTTCGCGGGCGCCTATCACGGGCACGTCGACGGTCTGCTCGCGCAGGCCGGCTCGGGTCTGGCGACGCAGGGGCTGCCCGGGAGCCCGGGCGTGCCGCAGAGCGCCGCGGCGGCCACGGTGGTCGTGCCCTGGAACGACGCCGAGGCGCTGATCGCCGCGACCGAGCGCTATGAGCTTGCGGCGATCCTCGCCGAGCCGCTGCCGGCGAACATGGGACTGGTCCCCGCCGGCGCAGGATTCCTGGAGCTGCTGCGCGAGCGCGCTGACGCGACCGGCGCGCTGCTCGTGCTCGACGAGGTGATCAGCGGTTTTCGCGTCGCGCGCGGCGGCGCGCAGGAGCTGACGGGCGTTGGCGCCGATCTGACGATCATGGGCAAGGTGATCGGCGGCGGGCTGCCGGCCGCGGCGCTGGGCGGCAGATCGGAGCTGATGCGCATGCTCGCCCCGGCGGGCGATGTCTACCAGGCGGGCACGCTGTCGGGCAACCCACTCGCGGTGGCGGCCGGCCTGGCGACGCTCGAGCTGCTCGACGAAGCGGCGTACGCGCGCCTCGCTGCCACGACAGAGCGCCTGGCCGCGGGGCTGCGCGACGCGGCAGGTGACTACCCGGTGCAGGTCGTCTCCGCTCCGGGCCTCTTGACGGTGTTCTTCAGCGAGCAGGCGCCAACCGACTTCGCCCGTGCGCAGGAATGCGATCTGGAGGCTTATGGCCGCTGGTGTCGCGAGCTGCTGTCGCGGGGCGTGTACCCGCCACCGGCACAGTTCGAGGCGTGGTTTCCCTCGCTGGCGCACTCGCCCGAGCACGTCGACAGGACCGTGGAAGCAGCTTCGGCGGCTTTTGCCAGCCTGCGCGGCGCCAGGGTGGGCGCGTGAGCGCCTCGCAACGCGACGGCCTCTCAGACGCCCGCGGAAACGGCTCGACGCCGGCGCTCGCACGCCTGAGCACGCTGCTGCGCGAGGAGGGCGGGTTGATCGCCTCGCTGCTCGACGGCGCCAATGGGGACGGCCCGGAACCGAAGGAGAGTGGCGAGAGCCCCGCGAAGCTCGCGGCGAGCGGGCCGCGCGCGCAGGCCTGCCCGGAGGAGTACGAGCTGCTCGTCGAGGCGATCTACGAGGGGTATCTGCTGCACTACGGCGCACCGCGCGTGGTGCGCACGGCCGAGGCGGACCTGCGCGTGCTGGCCGGCGACAGGCTGTACGCGATCGGCCTGGCGCGGCTGGTCGCGCTCGGCGACACGGTGGCGGTGGCAGAGCTGGCCGACACGATCACGCTGAGCGCACTCGCGCAGGGGGCTTGCGACGGCGCGCTGGCGGAAGCGATCTGGACGGCCGGAGCACGCGCCGTGGGTTGGGGCTCCAGCGAGCAGCACCGCCGCGCAAAGGAGCTGGTGGCAGCGGGCGCGCCCGCTGCGATCGAGGCGATGCGCACAAGCGTGCCTGCCACGCCGGGCACGCCCTGAATCGCGCCTCGATATTGTTCGCGGTCGGTGTCCGACAAGCACTCCCAGCACAAGTCCAAATACACCGCCGACCGTATGATCCCGGGCGCCTTCGAGGGCGAGACGGTGACGCGCCGGCGTTTCATGACGGGCACGGCGCACACGGCCGGCGGAATCGCCGCGGCTGCCTTCGCGCTTCCGGCGCTCGGCTTCGCCGTGGGGCCGATCTTCAAGAAAACGCCGCACAGCTGGCAAACCGTCGGCACGCCCGACCAGTTCAGTGAAGACAACTACGTGCCGGTGGCCGTGACGCTCACGCCGGGCATCGGCGAGGCCGGCAAGTCGACGGCCTACGTGCGCAAGTTCAACCCGAAGATCGACACCGATGCGGCCGACCGCGACTCCACGTACATCGCGATCTCCAGCCGCTGTGCGCACCTCGGTTGCCCGGTGCGCTGGGTGGATGCCGCCGAGCGCTTCATCTGCCCTTGCCACGGCGGCGTGTACGACCTGCTCGGCAAGCGCGTCGGCGGACCGCCCGTGCGTCCTCTGGACCGCTTCTACACGCGCGTAGAGGGCGAAAGCGTGCAGATCGGCCCGCGCTTCAGCGTCAACTCGGAGCTTCACCGCTTCTCCCCTCGTGACCCGGGCGAGCCGCTGGACGGCATCGGCCAGTACCTCTACCCCTCGCGCCCGAGCGAGCGCAAACTGTAGCCCCGAGGACGACGCGTGCCGAAGATGCCAAAGCTTCCCGCTCCGCCGCTGCCGGCCGCGCTGCAGGCACCGCCGCCACGCCCCGGCGAGGGCAACGGCAAGGCCGGCCCGCTCGATCTCGGCAAGGAGGCCGGGATCACGGTCGTCGACTGGGTCGACGAGCGCACGTCGCTGAGCAGCGCGGGCCGCTGGCTGCTGTTCCGCAAGGTGCCCAAGGGCACCAACTGGTTCTACACGCTGGGCTCGGCGACGATGTTCGCATTCCTCTCGCAGGCCGTCACGGGCGTCTTCCTGGCGATGTACTACCGCCCCGACCCGGCGGGCGGTGCGTACGAATCGATCCGTCACGTGACCAACGAAGTGTTCCTCGGGCAGTTCGTGCGCGGGATGCACAAGTGGGGCTCGAGCGTGATGGTCATCCTGGTCTTCCTGCACATGGGCCGCACGTTCTTCTTCGGGGCGTACAAGTACCCGCGCGAGCTGAACTGGGTGATCGGCGTCGTGCTGCTGATCCTGACGATGGTGATGTCGTTCACCGGCTATCTGCTGCCGTTCGACCAGCGCGCCTACTGGGCGACGATCGTCGGCGTGAACATCAACGGCACGGGTCCGCTGATCGGCCCCTACCTGAGCGACTTCCTGCGCGGTGGGGGCGAATTCGGCGCGACGACCCTGTCGCGCTTCTATGCCATTCACATGCTGCTGATTCCCGGCCTGCTCGCTGCGCTGATCGGTTTTCACCTGTACCTGGTGGCCAAGCTGGGCACGACCGCGCCGCCGTGGTCGAAAGCCAAAGAGCGTCCTGAGCTGCTCGAGGCGGAGGTCTAGCCCGCGATGAACCAGCGCGAGAAGGAGGAGTACCTCCGCGATTACTCGATCCTGAAGGCCCAGGGCAAGCCGTTCTTCCCGTATGCGGTTGCCAAGGACGGGGCGATGGCGTGCGTGGTGATGGCCGTGATCATCACGATGTCGCTCGTGCTCGGCGCCGAGCTGGGGTCCAAGGCGAACCCGACGACGACGACATACGTGCCGCGTCCGGAGTGGTACTTCTTCTTCCTCTTCGAGGTGCTGCGCGTGGTCAAGCCACCGAGCCTCGTGCCGCTGGCGACGATCGGCGTCCCCACGCTGGGAATGATCCTGCTGTTCTTGCTGCCGTTCTATGACCGCAAGCCCGAGCGCCGCCCCGAGCGCCGCCCGATCGCCACGCTCACGGGGATCGCGGTGATCGGCGCGATGGCGTTTCTGACCTACTCGGGCGCGAACGCGGGGTCACCGACGGCGATCGAACTGAAGACTCCGCAGCCGGTGCTGAACGCCGGCGGCAAGACACTCGCCGAATACGAAGCGGGCAAGAAGGTGGTCGCGCAGTCGGGCTGTCTTGCCTGTCACAAGATCGGCGACAACGGCAACGACGGCCCCGGCCCGCAGCTGACGAAGATCGGCGGGCGCCTGCCACGCCAGGGCATCGCGCGCACGCTGGTGAACCCGACGGCCCCGATGCCGTCGTTCAAGAACCTGCCGCCGAAGAAGTTCAACGCGGTTGTCGCCTTCCTCGCGCAGCTGAAGTAGCGTCGCGTCATGCCCGCTCAGCAAGGCGCCGGCGCTGCAACCGGACCGAGCGGCGAGAACGGAGCGCCGCACTCCGGCGGCCGGGAGCCGGCGACGGGATCGCAGGCCGGGCGCCTGGAGGCGGCACAGGTACGCGCGATGTTCGACGGTATCGCCGGCGTGTACGACCTGCTGAACACGGCTATGACGGCGGGGCTGCATCATCGCTGGCGCACACGGGCGGCGGATCTGGCGCGCGTCGGCCCGGGCTCGCGCGTGCTCGACGTGGCGACCGGCACGGGCGACCTGGCGATCGAGCTGGCCGGCCGCGTGGCGCCGGGGGGCGAGGTGGTCGGCAGCGACTTCTCCGAGGGCATGCTGGCACTGGCGCGCCGCAAGGCAGCTCCCGCGGGGGCGCTGCGGCCGCGCTTTGAGTGGGCAGACGCGCTGGCGCTGCCCTACGACGACGACTCCTTCGACGCGGCGACTGTCGGCTTTGGTGCGCGCAACTTCTCCGATCTGCTTCGCGGACTCGCGGAGATGGCGCGCGTGGTGCGCCCCGGAGGGCGTGTGGTGGTGCTGGAGATCACGACGCCCACGAGGCCGCCGCTGTCGGTGTTCTACGCCGTGTGGTTCGATCGCGTGGTGCCCGTGCTGGGGCGGGTGACGCAGCTCGTCGGCCGCGCGTTGTCGCCGCTGCGGCGCTCACGTCGCGGCGGCGGCCCGGAGACGGGCGCATCGATCGCCGACGCTTACAGCTACCTCCCCAACTCGGTCAAACGTTTCCCGGCGCCCACCGAGTTGGCCGCCGAACTGCAGCACGCCGGGCTTCAGGAGATCTCCTACGTACTGCTCGCGGGGGGGATTGTGGCGATCCACTCGGGCACAGTGGGCGGAGCAGGCGGATGAGCGCAGTCGGAAGCACGCGCGCCGACGGGTCGCTGGACGGCATCGAGGGCGTCGACGCGATCATGCGCCGCGGCGGGGAGGCCCTGCGCGGACGCATGGAGCGCGCGGAGCGCCATCTGGAGAACGTGACCGCCTTAGCCGGTGCGCCGCTGGCGTCGCCTGCGAGCGCGACGATCCGCGCGGGCGGCAAGCGTCTGCGACCGCTGCTGGTCGTGCTCGCGTCGCAGTCGGCGGGGGGTCCGCCCGGGACGCAGGACGGCGAGGAAAGGCTGCTGCGCGCGGCCGTGGCGGTCGAGCTGGTGCACTCGGCCACGCTCGTGCACGACGACCTGATCGACGGGGCGCAACTGCGCCGCGGGCATCCGACCGTCGCCGCCGTGGCGGGGCGGGCGGTGGCGGTGGCGACGGGCGATCTGCTGTTCTCACTCGCCTTCGCCGAGCTTGCGCGCAACGAGAGCGCGACGCAGCTGCGCGCGCTCTCGGATGCGAGCTCGGCACTCGCCGCCGGCGAGCTGCTGCAGCGCGAGGACGCCTACGCCCCGCACGTCGCAGTCGAGCGCTACCTGCGTCGTTGCGAGCTGAAGACCGCCGCGCTGTTCGAGGCGGCGTGTCGGCTGGGAGCGCTCACGGCGGCCGCGGGGTCAGACGAGCTGGCCGACGCGCTGGGCGCGTTTGCGCGTCGCATCGGGCTGGCCTTTCAGATGCTCGACGATGTGCTCGACGTGTCCGGTCCGGTAGAGCGCACGGGCAAGTCGCGCGGGACAGACCTCCTCGACGGGACGGTCACGCTGCCGCTGATCCTCGCGCGCGAGCGCGACCCGCGGCTGGCACGCTTCGACCTCGCGTCGCTGTCCGGGACCGAGCAGGCGGAGGAGCTGTGCGAACGGATCGCTGCAACCGGCGCGCTGCACGAGGCGCGCGAGCGCGCACTGGCGGTCGTCGCCGAGGCGAAGGCGGCACTCCCCGCGATCCTCCCGGACGGTCGCGCGGCGCTACTCGACCTCGTCGCCGACGCCGTGGTGGAGCGCTACCGCTAAAAGTCGTAAGGCGTGATCAGATCGGCATCGAGCGCGCGCACGAAGAAGTCGACTTCCTCGGACATGTTCGCGTGCGTCATGCGCCGCAGATCGCCGAGCAGCGCTCCGGCGGCGCGGTCCAGCTCGTCGTCGAGCAGTTCGACCGCCGCTTGCTCGAACACGCCCTCGCGCCTTGACTCGCACTCGGGACAGCGCAGGACGATGCGCCAATGGCGCACCCCTTCCTCACACCAATCCAGCGGGTAGACGAGCTCCCCGGCGCAGTTGAAGCAGACGTGCAGCTGGTCGGGCGTGCAGGAACTGGCCTTGCGCTCTGTGCCCTGCGTGGCCTTCGCGCCCGCGGCAGGGGGCTTGGGCGAGCGGGGGTGTATGTCCGGGCTCTCGTTCATATGCTGCTCACGCGCTACATCGACGCCTCGCCGCGGGTGCTTTAGCCCTGCGCTCGCTGGGCGTCTGAACGTGCACGCCCGCCGCCGCGGCCTGGCGGTAGGGGGGTCTTGTGTCAATCGCTCGGTGGTAGGTTCAGTTGGCCCATGGCAACCGCCATTCGCCCGATTTCCCACGAGGACCGCCTCAGTCTCGTGGAGCATCTCGAAGAGCTGCGCACCCGGCTGATCATCAGCGCGGTGGTGCTCGCGGTCGTGTTCGGTTTCTGTCTGTGGCAGAACCACGAGCTGCTGCACATCCTCAACAAGCCGTTGCAGACGCAGACCAAGAAGCAGGTCGCCAAGGGCGAGGGCACGGTTGGTCAAGCGGTGCTCGCACAGCAGAGCCTGCTCAAACTCTCGGGCGACACGCAGGCAGCGCTGCAGGCGCTGCAGAAGCCCGACAGCGGCGTGTCGGCGCGCTCGCGCGCCGAACTGCCCGCGCTGATCGCCGCGATGAAGGCCGACGTCGCGAAGATTCCGCGCAAGCCCACGGGCGACAACCCTGTGACGCTCGGCGTTGGCGAGCCGTTCACGACGACGATCACGGTATCGCTGCTGTTCGCGCTGGTGATCTCGCTGCCGTTCATCCTGTTCGAGGTCTACGGCTTCATCCTGCCGGCGCTCAGCCCGGACGAGAAACGCATCGCGCGGCCGTTGCTGGCGGCCGTGCCGTTCCTGTTCGCGGTGGGCGTGGCGTTCGGCTACTTCGTCGTGCTGCCGGCGGCCGTTCGCTTCTTTGTCAACTTCAACTCGAGCGAGTTCAACGTGCTCGTGCAGGCCAGCCAGTTCTACAAATTCGCTGCGACGGTTCTGCTGGCGATGGGTTTGGTCTTCCAGGTGCCCGTCGTGATCCTCGCGACGACGCGCGTCGGGCTTGTGACCGTAGAGCAGCTGCGCAAGAGTCGTCGCTACGCGATCGTGGCGTGCGCCGCCGTCGCCGCGTTCCTGCCGGGCGACGCGATCACGCTCGTGCTGGAGACGGTGCCGCTGTATGTGCTGTATGAGGCGAGTATCCTGGTTGCCGCGCTCGTCGCCCGAAGGGCTGAGGCGAGAGAGCGGAGCGCCGGGGAATCTCAGGGGAGTCCGGCGCCAAACACCCATGACGACCCAGCGGAGCCGAGCGTGCAGCAGATAATCGATCACGTCGACCCGGACCACACCGACTGATGCTGTTCGATCTGAGAGGGCGCCACAGGCGCCGTGCGGTCAAGGTGATCTACATCGGCCTGGCGCTGCTGATCGGGGGCGGCCTCGTCCTGTTCGGGGTCGGCACCGGCGGTGGCGGTGGCGGTGGCCTGCTGAATGTCGCCGGCGAAAACGAAGGCTCCGGTGGCGCGAGCTTCGCCAGCGAAATCAAGAAATACGAAAAGGTGCTCAAGAAACAGCCGAGCAACGTCGTCGCTTGGGAAAAGCTGACGAAGGCGCAGCTGCACGAAGCGGGCGGCGAAGCGTACGTCAACGCCAGCAGCGGCCTGCCCACGGCGAAGGGCAAGGAACTGTTCTCCCAGGCGTCGCGCTCGTGGGAAAGCTACCTGGCACTCAACCCGCCGAAGCCCAGCCCGGAACTGGCCAAGCTGATGGTGCGCGTGTATGGCGCCGAAGGGCTCGACCAGCCCGCCTCGGCCGTGCAGGTTCTGCAGCTCGTTGTGGCCGCGGAACCGAAGAACGCCTCCTACTACGCGGCGCTGGCCGAGTATGCCTACAAAGCCAAGAACGCACGCGTCGGCGATCTCGCGTCGACCAAGGCGGTGGCGCTGGCGCCGAGTGCTTCACGCGCGCGCGTAAAGACTGAACTCGAAGCCGTCAAGAAAAACCCCGAAGGCGGCGAAATCCTGACGACGACGACCAACGGCACCGTTTACACCGGCAAGGCCAACGGCTCCGGCGGCTTCCAGGGCACGGCCGTGAAGACGACGCCCCAGCCGGCGAAAACGACGACGACGAAGACCAAATAGCGCGCCGCAGGCGCTGTCTGGCACGCCTCGGCTAGAATCGCTGCCTGAGCCGGTGACGTTCGCCGGCGCCCTCCCGGGCCGTTAGCTCAACCGGCAGAGCAGGGGCCTCTTAAGCCCAAGGTTCCGGGTTCGATTCCCGGACGGCCCATCGTCTATTCGCCCGCAAATGCGCTGAGTGATCGCGACGGCACTGGACGGTCTGGCCGGCGAGGCCTCGCGATCGTCGCTGTTACGGCTGCGCACGATCCGGTCGTTCAGCGCTGCGCTTGGGACCGGCCCTCGATAACCACGCGCACGGTATGCAGCAGCCGGTCGCTGGCTCCGCGCACGCTGCCGCCGAGCTCGAGCGTGCGCTGAACGTAGGCGAGCGTCTCGGCGGTCAACCGCTCGCCGGGAAGCACGTTGGGTATGCCCGGCGGATAGGTGGCCAGAGACTCGGCGGCGATCCGCCCGGCGGCTTGAGCCGCCGGCACGGCCTCCTGCGAACCGAGGAACGCTTCGCGCGGCGTCATCGCAAGCTCGCCCCAGGGTGGCGCGGCGGCGAAGCTCGCGGTCGCGCCCGAGGGGTCCAGTCCCACCCGCGCCGCGGCCTCGCCGAGCGCGCCGACCAAGCGCGCCGCCTCGGGCAACGCACGCTCGCCCATGCCGAACACGGCGACGACCACGTTCTGCCCGTACAGCTCGAGGTTGATATCGCCGATCTCCCGCAGCATCGGCGCCAGCTCATAGCCCGTGGCCGCGATGCCGCGGACATCGACGGCGAGGCGCAGCGGGTCATACGCGAACACGCCCGAGCGACCGACCATCTGCTCGTCGAGCACGTCCAGGCCGTCGATCGCGCGGATCTGCGCGCGCGTATCGGCGAGCGTGCGCATCGTATTCGACAGCAGCTCGTGTCCATGTAGCGCGGCCAGACGCCGCGCGGCATCAAGCGACGCCGTAAGCAGCGCGCTGGGGCTCGTCGATTCGGTCAGCGTGACTGCGCGGTCGACGGCGTCCGCGCCGATCATTTGCACACCGCCTGAGCCCAGGTGGAGCATCGCCGACTGCGTCAGGCTGCCGACGATCTTGTGCGTGCTGGAGATCACCAGGTCGGCACCGAGTGAGAGCGCGTGCGCGGGAAGATCCTCGTGGAAGGCCATGTGCGCCCCCCATGCCTCGTCCACGATCAGCGGAACGCCGCGCGCGTGCGCGACCTCGGCCAAGGCGCGGACGTCGGCGACCGCGCCGAAGTAGGTCGGCGAGACCACCCACGCTCCGGCGGCGCCGGGCGTCCTGGCCAGCGCCTCGTCGAGCGTCTCGGGCAGCAGGCAGTGGGCGATTCCGAGCTCGGGATCGACCTCCGGCGCGACGAACGTCGGGCGTAGGCCCGACAGGATGAGCGCGTCGACTGCGCTGGAGTGCGCGTTGCGCTGCACGACCACCTCGTCCCCGTGATGCGCGAGCGCGAGGCCGGCCGACAGGTTGCCCTGCGATGCGCCGTTGACGAGAAACCATGCGCGCTCTGCACCCCACGCCGCGGCAGCCAGCCGCTGTGCTTCCTCAAAGGGCGTCGGCTCGGGCCCGATGTCGATGCCATAGGTGAGCGCGGGTATGTCCAGGCTCAGCGCGCGCTCGCCGAGGGCATCGAGCAACTGCCGGTCGGCGCCAGGCCCCCCCTTGTGCCCGGGGACGTGCAGCCGCGCCGGCTCGCGCGAGGCGTAGTCGATGAGTGCTTGCAGGTAAGGGGCCTGCTCCTGGCTCGTGGACATGCCCTCAGGCTAGACGCCCGCGAGCTCGCGCCCGGCGATGGCCTACGCGCTGATTTGCTCGGCGCCCTGGACGCCGTGTCCGAGCAGCGTCTGCAGCCCCTCGTCGGTCCACACGGTCTGCTCACGGCCGGGACCGACGCCGACGAGCGCGACCGGCGCGCGCACGTGCTCGGCGATGAACTGCAGGTACTCGCGCGCCGCGTCGGGCAGATCGGACATCGTGCGGCACTCGCCGAGATCCTCACTCCAGCCGCGCAGCTCGGTCAGCTCGGCGGAGCTGTGGTGCAGCACGGTCTGGTGGTAGGGAAAGTCGTCGAATACCGCGTCTTCGGCGCCGCGATAGCTCGTGCACGCCTGGATGCGATCCAGGCCGGAGAGCACGTCGAGCTTGGTCACGACGAGCGCGGTGAGGCTGTTCAGACGAGCGGCGTAGCGCAGCGCGACGAGGTCAAGCCAGCCCGTGCGCCGCGGTCGCCCGGTCGTCGTGCCGAACTCGTGACCGTGCGCGCGGATGCGCTCGCCCATCTCTTCGTGTAGCTCGCTCGGGAAGGGCCCTGCGCCAACGCGCGTGGTGTAGGCCTTGGCGATGCCCCACACCTCGTCGATGCTCTTCGGGCCCACGCCGGTGCCTACGCACGCTGCGCCTGACAGCGGGTTCGACGATGTGACGAACGGATAGGTGCCGTGGTCGATGTCGAGCATCGCCCCTTGTGCCCCCTCGAAGATCACCGTCTTGCCGTCGTCGAGCAGGTCCCACATCAGTTTCGCCGTGTCGGCGATGTGCTGCTCAAGGCGATGGCCGAAGGTCAGGTATTCCTCGGTCATCGTGTGCAGATCAAGCGACGGGTCCTTCTCAAACGGACGCAGCGACAGGCGCTTGGGCTCCATCGCAGCAACGATCTTCTTCTTGAGGATCTTCTCGTCGAGCAGATCCTGCAGGCGAATGCCCAGTCGCGCGGCCTTGTCGGCATAGCACGGCCCGATCCCGCGCCGTGTGGTGCCGATCTGCAGACTGCCGAGTTTCGCCTCGCCCGCCGAGTCCAGCAGCAGGTGGTAGGGCATGATCAGGTGGGCGTTGGCCGAGATGCGCAGGCCACCGACGTCGACTCGCCGCGCGCGCAGCGCGTCGAGCTCGCCGATCAGGACCTTCGGGTCGATCACCACGCCGTTGCCGATCACGCAGCGCTTGCCCGGATAGAGGATGCCCGAGGGGATCAGATGAAGCTTCCACTCCTCGCCGTCGCGCACGATCGTGTGGCCGGCGTTGTTGCCGCCCTGAAAGCGCACGACAGCGTCGACCTGCTCGGCAAGCAGGTCGGTGATCTTTCCCTTTCCCTCGTCGCCCCACTGGGCGCCCACGATCACGATTCCAGGCATGTGAGGGTCAGTCTACGAGGGGGCGGCCCGGCCTGAGCCCTAGGTGATCGAGAGGCCGGCGTGCTCGCCGGCTGAATCCTCGCGCGCGTCGCGCAGCGAGCGGCGATCATCGTCGCCATACAACGGCAGGCCGTTGCCGCAGATCGCAACCAGCCGCGACACCGTCCGCTCGCCGAGCTGCTCGATCAGCTCCTCATAGCGGAGGTTCGTCGTGACGATCATCGCCCGCTCGTCCTCATAGCGCGTGTTGACGATCGAGTAGAGCTGCTCGAGCACCCACTCGGTCGTGTTCTCCACGCCGAGATCGTCGATGTGCAGCAGGTCGACCGCGGCGAGCTGCTCGAGGAAGCCGACCATCCCGCCCTCAGTATCGATCGCTCCGCGGATCAGGTTGAGCAGCCGCGGCAGCGAGTAGATCGCCACCGAGCGGCCCGCGTCGAGCGCTGCCTTGGAGACGATCATCGCGAGCGTCGTCTTACCGGTGCCGACATCGCCCATCAGCCAAAGCCCGTGGCCGGCGTCGAGGTTGGCGTCGATGTCGCGCACGTAGCGCCTGACCGCCTGCACCTGCTCCGGCGCAACGCGCCCGATTTCCGGCACCGGCGGTCGGTCGAAGGACACGCCGCGGTAGCGCTTGGGCACGCGGCCCTCCATCCCCGCCGTGCGCAGCTTGGAGATCCGTCCCGCGCGACACGCGCAGTCAGAGGCCGTGTTGCTCGCCTCGTCGACGATGAAGCCGCTGCCATCGCACAGCCCGAGCGGGCAAGGCGGCGGATCGCTCGGCGGCGGGGTGATGCGCTGGCGAGCGCTCACGGCGCGTAGCGCTCGCCGGCGTAGTTCATGAACTTCGGGTACTCCTTCTGGAACGTGAGCGTGACTTTGCCCACGGCGCCGTTGCGGTGCTTGGCGATGATCAGGTCGGCCTCGCCCGGGCGCTCGGAGTCCTCGTCGTAGTACTCGTCGCGGTAGATGAACATCACCAGGTCGGAGTCCTGCTCCAGGTTCCCGCTCTCGCGCAGGTCCGACAGCTGCGGTTTCTTGTCCGGGCGCGTCTCCACCGCGCGGCTGAGCTGCGACAGCGCGATCACCGGTACGCCGAGCTCGCGGGCGAGGATCTTCAACCCGCGGCTGAGCTCGCCCACGGCCGTCACGCGGCTGTCATAACGACTGTCGGTACGCATCAGCTGCAGGTAGTCGATGATGATCAGCCCGAGGCCTCCCTCGCACTGGCTGTGCAGGCGCCGCGCCTTGGCGCGGATCTCGAGCATGCCGACGTCGCTGGAGTCGTCCACCCACAGCGGCGCAGCCGCCAGCACCTGGGACGCCTTGAGGATCTTCGGCCAGCGCTGCTCGGCAACGCGCCCCTTGCGCAGCTCCTCGCCCTTGATGCGCGCTTGCGAAGCGACAAAACGCTGGGCGAGCTCCGCCTCGGCCATCTCCAGCGAGAACAGCGCGACGGGCTTTTTGAATTCCACCGCCGCGTTCTCGGCGATGTTGCACACGAGCGCGCTCTTGCCCATCGCCGGGCGCGCCGCGATGATGATCAGGTTGCCCGGCTGAAAGCCACCGGTGATCTCGTCGAGGTCTTTGAAACCCGACGGCGTGCCGGTCAGCGAGGTGCCCTCGATCGATAGGCGATGCAGCTTGTCCAGCTCCTCGTGCAGTACCTCCTCGATAGCGCGGAAGTCCTGCTGGCGGTCGTCGCGTGCGACCTCGAGCATCGCCTTCTCGGCCTGCTCGACCAGCTCGCGCGGCGCCGCCTGGTGTCCGACGACGCTCTCCTGAATTTCATAGGACGCCTTCAGCAGGCGTCGTAGCAGCGCGTTCTCGCGCACGATCTGCGCGTAGCGCCTGGCGTGCCCGGCAGCCGGGACCACGCCCGCCAGCTCGTCCACGGCGACCGCCCCGCCGATTTCCTCCAGCTTGCCCATCTGGCGCAGGCGGTCGATCACCGTCAGCGTGTCGACCGGCTCGCTTTCGTTGTACAGCGCCAGCATCGCCTCGTAGATCGCCCCGTGGCGCTCGCGGTAGAAGTCGTCCGCGCGCAGTCCCTCTTCGATCACCAGCGCATAGAGCGAGCGGTCGGACAGCAGGATCGCCCCGAGCACAGACTGCTCGGCATCGAGGTTGTGCGGCGGGGCGAGCGCCGCGGAGGCGCCGTTCGCGCCGTTGACTGTCGAGACGGCACTCATGGGTTGGGCGAGTCTAGGCTCGCCGTCGCGTCGGCCCAGGTACCGAACCCGCAAATCGCGAGAGTAAAAGCTCGTGTCCTCACCACGAACACATGTTCGCAGCGGGAGCGGCGGTGTCGCCGTCTATTTCTTGGCGACGACCATCGTCTTGATCGTTGCCGTCACACCGTCGACGACATCGACCACGACCATGTAGGTGCCGACGTTCTTGATCGGCTCGGGGAGGTGCACGTTGCGTTTGTCGAGCTTCAGCCCGCGTGCTTCCTTGATCGCCGAGGCGATGTCCTGCGCCGTGACCGAACCAAACAGGCGGCCGTCTGCGCCGGCCTGCTGAGGGATCGTCAGCACCGTGCGGTTGAGCAGGTTTACGTTCTCCTCGGCTTTCTCGATCGCGTTGCGCGCGGCGCGCTCGGCCGCGTCCTGGCGCTGGCGGATCGCCTCCACGGCGCCGCGCGTCGCGGGCTGGGCGAGCTTGCGCGGCATCAGGTAGTTGCGCAGGTAGCCCTTGGAGACGTCGACGACGTTGCCCTGCTCGCCGAGCGTGTCCACGTCCTTGAGGAGGATCGCCTCGGGCACGGGTGCCTAACGGTCCCTGTCGCGGTCGCCGCGTTCGCGACGCGGGCTGTCCTCGCGGCCGCCCTCGTTGACGTACGGCAGCAGCGCCAGCTCACGCGCGCGCTTGACCGCTGTGGCGATCTGCACCTGGTGGCGTCTGCAGGAGCCGGTGATCCGCCGTGAGCGGATCTTGCCCTTCTCAGAGATGAACTTGCGCAGCGACACTACGTCCTTGTAGTCGACCTGGTCGACCTTGTCGCGGCAGTGCTGGCAGGACTTGCGCCGCCCGCTGCCGATCCCGCCCTTCTTGTCGCGCCGGCGTACCGGCTTGCCGCGACCGCGTGCCTTGGCCATCAGCGGACCTCCGCGTGGCTGCGCTTGCGACTGTCGGACTCGGAAACGGCTGAATGCACAGGTACCTCTCTAAATCTCAGAACGGGATGTCGTCGTCGCCGGCTCCGCCGGCAGCCGGTGCGGGCTGGAAGTCGCCTTCGTCGACGGGAACGTCACCGCCTTTGGAGGCTCCATTGCCCTGACGGTCCCCGAACCCGCCTCCGCCGGAGGCATCATCGCGCGAGCCGAGGAACTGCACCGAGTCGGCAATGATATCGGTTGCCTGGCGCTTTGTGCCGTCCTGTGCTTCCCACTCGCGCCACTCCAGGCGCCCGTCGATCGCCACGGGGCGGCCCTTTGAGAGATAGCGCGCGGCGTTCTCGCCCTGCGCACCCCACACGGTGACGTTGAAGTAATTCGGCTTGTCGACCCATTCGCCGGTCGCGCCGTCCTTGCGGCGCGTGTTGCAGGCGATGCGCAGGCTGCACACCGAGTTGCCGCTCGGCAGCGAGCGCAGCTCCGGATCGGCGGTCAGGTTTCCGGTCATCACGACCCTGTTTATGTTGGTGGCGGCCACGGCTCCTCTTCCTTTCGGCTTCGCTTAGCCCGCTTCTCGGGCGCGTGTCATCTCGTGCGGTCCGCCGCCGAGTCTAGAGCGGCCTGCGGGCGCGAACGGCCGGAAAGCCGCTAATTGCGGTCGGCGCGCTCGCTGCGGCGGATCCTGGTGGAGGTGCCGAACACCTCGTCCCAGTATGGAGCGCTGATGCCGAAGCCGCGCGTGTCGTCCTGGAAGTGGTGGCGCATGTGGCGCTCGCGAAGCATCCGCCCAACCCTGCCGTGCGGGCGGAAGTGATGCAGGTAGTAGTGCATCATGTCGTAGACCAGGTAGCCCACGAAGAACCCGGCACCCAGGCCCGGCGCATAGCTTCCGCCGAAAATCAGATAGAGCAGGCCGAACACGCCCGCGCCCAGCGGCACGCTCACCGCCGGCGGCATCACCAGGCGCATGGGGTCGTTCGGGTGGTCGTGGTGCACGCCGTGGATGATCCAGTGCAAGCGCGCACCGATTCCATGCTCAGGCTCGAAGTGAAAGACGATGCGGTGCAGCCAGTACTCAAACAGCGTCCACAGCGCGTATCCGCCGATCGCCAGGGCGAACGTGACGAGCACGCTCACTTTCGACACGCTCCAGCCGCCCAGCACGGCGATGCCCGGGACGAAAATCAGCACCGGCACGAGCGGGTGCACCCGCGACAACGCGTCCAGCACGCGCGACTCGAACATCGGCGGCGATGCGCGAAGGACGTCCGTGCGGCTGCTCGCCCCCTCGTTCATGTCTTCTGCCCAGCCCACGCGACGATCTTATTACGCTTGCACATCAGGCAGAAGCGCCTGACGGGCGTCTTGCGGGTGATGGCTTCCGAGCGCTACGACGGCTCGCCGACGGGCACTTCGGGGTCCGTCTCGGCGGCATCGGCCGGAGCGTCGACCACCTCGGGTGCCGCTGCAGCGGTCTCGGGTGCCTCGGCGGCGACCGGCTCGGGCTCGGCCGTCGCCTCAGTGCTCGACTCGTCGGTCTGCGTGGCGGGCGCCTCCGGCGCGTCAGCCGGGCGGGGAGCGGCGGCCGCGCCGCCGCTCATGTCCGGGGCCGACGGAACGCCGGGAGCAAGCTTGATGATGCGAAAGCGCAGCACCTCGTCGGCCAGGCGCAGTGTGCGGTCCAGACCGCTCAGCAGCTGCTTGTCCGCCACGTGGAACTGCATCAGGTGGTACTGCGCGCTGGACTTGCGGTCGATCGGGTAGGCCAGCGCACGTTCGCCCCAGTCGTCGTGGCGCAGCAGCTCGCCCTGTTGGCCGATCGAGGTGCGGGTGTCGTCGACGAGCTTGGCGCGCGTCGCGTCGTCGGCCTGCGGGTCAAGCAGAACGACCAGGTCATATGTCGGTGCGGGCAGCGTCATATTAAGGCGCCCGGAGGCGCTGCGCTGCAAGGTTAGCGGGTCCGGCCCTTCGCGCGGATGTCCGCGAGTTGCTCGTCGATCCAGTCTCCCGGGTCGCGCGAAGTGACGATCTCGACGAGGCCTTCGGCGCGACGGCGCTTCTCCGCGGGCGCCATCGTCAGCGCAGTGTGGATCGAGTCCGCCGTCTCCTGAATATCGAATGGGTTGACCGATAGTGCGTACTCGCCGAGCTCCTCGTGCGCGCCGGTGTTCTCCGAGAGGATCGACACTCCCTCGCGAGCGTTGACGATCGGCCCCTCCTTGGCGACGAGGTTCATGCCGTCGAACATCGCGTTGACCAGGAGCACGTCGTAGTGCTTGTAGGCCGCAACCGCCTCCTCCAGGTCGTCACGCAGCTTCAGCTGGATCGGCATCCAATCGGGTGTGCCGTGGCGATGGTTGACGACCGCCACGAGCGCCTCGATCGCCTCGAGGTACTCGGCGTACTGCGGCACGTCCGTTCGCGAGGGCATCAGCTGGGCGACGAATGTGACGCGCTCGGAGAACTCGGGGTGCTGATCGAGGAACAGGTCAAACGCAGAGAAGCCACGCAGAACGTTCTTGCTCAGGTCGGCACGGTCGACGCGCAGGATCAGGTAATCGCGCCGGCGGCGCAGCAGCTCCTGCTCGAACTCCTCCACGCGCGCCCGCCGCGCCACGCGGCGAGTTGCCTCGTGATCGATCGGCAGGGGATACGCGCGCACCCACACCTCGCGGCCGCCCGGCGCGACGACGAGGCCGCGCTCGAAGTCGATCTCCAGGCCCATCAGATCGCGGCAGCACTGCAGGAAGTTGCGCCGGTAGGAACGCGTGTGAAAGCCGATGATGTCGTTGGCCAGCAGGCCCGTGAAGATCTCCTCGCGAATCCGCGTCGGCAGCACGCGCCAGGCGTCGGACTGCGTCCACGGGATGTGCACGAAGTGGTGCAGGAAGGCGTCCGGGCGTGCCCGGCGGATCAGCCCGGGCAGCGTGTAGAGGTGGTAGTCGTGGATCATCACGACAGGCTCCTCGGCGCCCTCCAGTTCCTCGATGACCGCCTCGGCGAGATCTTCGTTGACGGCGTTGTAACCGAACTCGAAGGCCTCGATCTCCTCGCGACGGATGTCCGGCGCGTTGGACAGATCCCACAGGTAATGCTGGATGAACCACAGCATCGGGTTGGCGACGACGTTGTAGAAGCGGTCGTAGGCGTCGGGATCTGAGATCACCAGGCGCACGCGGAAGTCGACGTCGCCGGAGGGCGAGCGCACCGGGAAGGACTTCTCGTCGTGCTCGCGCGAGGCGCGCGCGTCGTACTCGCTCATCGCCGAGGCGATCCAGATGGCTTCGCGATGGGAGGCCAGCCCGGTCAGTGCCGTGACCACGCCCCCGGAGCCGCGCTGGGTATCGCCCTGCGCGTCGAACGTGACCGGTCCGCGGTTGCTCACGAGCACCAGCGGAACCTCCTTAGTCATGGTCCTGCCTCCATCGAGTCGGCGCTTTGACGGGAACGCTCGACATCCGTGCTCGCGACTACTTCTTCAGCTCGGTAAAGATCTTCAGGTAGTCGCGAAGGTAACGCGGCGTGAGGAAGTGCGTGCGCACGTGCTCCTTGCCACGCCTGCCGAGGAACTTGCCCAGCGCGGGATCCTTGAGCACCTCCAGGGCGCGATCGGCGCATTCCTCGGCGCTGGAGACGAGAAAGCCGGTGACGCCGTCCTCGATCTGCAGCGGGATGCCGCCGACGTTGCCGCCGATGAACGGGCGCGCCTTCCAGATCGCCTCGGACACCGTCAGCCCGAAGCCCTCGCGCGTGGACTTCTGCACGAGCACGTCGGAGTGCGATTGGAAGGCGTTGACCTCGATCGCCCCGACGTTGTTGAAGTTGTTGAGGATGTGTATGTCCGGGTCGCCGTCGGCGTGCGCGATCGTCGCGTTGAAGAAGTCCCAGCCCTCAGGGTCGTCGCTGGCCATCGAGCCGACGAGCGCGAGCTGCAGCTCGGGCAGCGACTCGCGCACTATGCGGTAGGCATCGATCACGCCGAGCGGGTCCTTCCACGGATCAAAGCGCGAGACCTGACACATCAGCGGCCGGTCGACATCGATGCCGAACTGACCGCACACGAAGGCTCCGTCCTCGGGCGACAGAGCCATGTTCTTGGGCGTCAGCGGGTCGATCGCCGGCGGCACGACGTTGACGTGCCCGCCCATGCCCTGCGGCACGTACTCACGCATGTGAAACAGCGACTGCGGATAGTCCTTGATGTACGGCAGCAGCTGGGCGATCGTCTGCTCGTTGGGAGTCGACAGGTCGATGTGGCAGCGCCACACCCAGCCCTTTGCCTTCTCGGGCACGAGCCCGAACAGCGCCGCCGGCTGCGGGTCGTGCACGAGGCAGACGTCCCATCCGCCGGAGAGCTCGCGCGCGTTCATCTCGTTGTACTGGCGCCAGGTGGCCCACTGCTCCTCGTCGAGATCCTGCGGCGCCCCCTGCAACGCGTTGTGCATCAGCTTGGTCGCGTTGAAGAACTCCTCGCGCCCGTAGATCACCTGCCACTCGCAGTCAAGGCCGACGTCGCGCATCAGCGGCACGAGCGTGTAGAGGATCTCCGAGACACCGCCGCCGAAGGCGGTTGCCGAGATGTGCACGACACGATCGCCCTGCAGGGGCTCGGCGAGCTCGCGGATTTCCGCGATCAGCTCGCGACCGCAGATATGCGTGTAATCGGCGAGTGTCTTGTTGCCAACGGCTACGGGCTGGAGCACGCGGCCGCACGATACCTAACGGTGAGCGCGTCTTTGCTGCGCCCCGCCGCCCGCCCGCCGAACTATGGTCTAGAAGATGCTCAGCGGTCGCCTGTACAGAGCGGCGTTTCTGCCCTTTTTCCTCGCCCTCGCGGTGGCCGCCTTCTCACTCACGGGACGGCCAAATCCCCTGCATTCGACGCTCGCGCCGGATGCTTTCGAAGGCTCGCGCGCATTCTCGGAACTGACGAGCCTCGCTGCCGCCTATCCCGACCGTCGCCCTGGCAGCAGGGGCGACCGGGCGCTTGGCGCCTACGTTGCGCGCACGCTGCGCGGCCTCGGCGGCACGGCGGGCGGCGGCTTTCAGGTGCACTCGCGCAACTTCACCGCGCAGACGATCGACGGCGAGCAGTCGCTGACGACGGTGGTCGCCCAGCGGCCCGGTTCGACGGGCGCCAAGCCGATCGCCATCTTCGCCCACCGCGACGCGGCGGGCAGAGGGGCCCGCGCCGAGCTCTCGGCGACGGCGGCGCTGTTGGAGCTCGCACGCGTGTTCGCGGCGCGCGAGACGCAGCGGACGATCGTTCTGGTCTCGACCAGCGGCGGGACCGGCGGCGATGCCGGCGCGGCCGAGTTCGCGGCAAACGTCGCCGGGCCGTTCGACGCGGCGATCGTGCTCGGCGATCTCGCCGGCAGCCGGCAGCGCAAGCCCTTCGTCGTGCCCTACTCCGATGCCGCCGG
Source organism: uncultured Solirubrobacteraceae bacterium (assembly GCA_963819435.1). GTDB lineage: Bacteria > Actinomycetota > Thermoleophilia > Solirubrobacterales > Solirubrobacteraceae > Palsa-744. The sequence goes on from CAWFWA010000005.1 coordinate 215,433, forward strand.
CGCCGCGCCGACTGAACTGCAGCGAACCGTCGACGACGCGATCAAGCAGGAGGCCGGATCGGATCCCGCCGCGCCGAGCGCGATCGGCCAGCTCGCGCATCTGGCCTTCGGAGCCACGGTGGGCGAACAGGGCCCGCTTGACGCTGCGGGCATCCCCGCCACGCTCGTGCAGGTCAGCGGCGAACGCGGACCCGCGGCGTCGGACCCGGTCAGCGAATCGCGTCTGCAGGGTCTGGGGCGCTCGGTGCTCAGCGCGGTCGACTCGCTGGACGTCGGCGCCGACATCCAGCCGGCGATGCAGACGGGCCTGCCGGCCGGGCGCAAGACGGTTCCAGCGTGGGCCTTGCGGCTGCTCGTCGGGATGTTGCTGCTGCCGCCCCTGATCGTGGCGGCCGACGGGCTCGCGCGCGCGCGCAGGCGCCGCCTGCCCGTGGCGCGGTGGTCGCTGTGGACATTGCTATGCGCGGTCCCGTTCCTGACCGCCGCGCTGTTCGCGTTGCTGCTGGGCGCGGTCGGGATCATCGGCGCCGCACCGGGCGAGCCCGTCCCCCCGCAGGCGCTGTCGTTTGGTGCCTCGGCGGCAACCACCGTCGCCGCCGTGCTGCTCGCCCTCGTGCTCGCCTGGCTGCTGTGGCCGATGGCGATGCGCAGACTGGGCTTGCGCGCGCGTCCGCTCTCTGACGGGGCCGGTGTGGGGATGCTGCTTGTGCTGTTGCCGCTCGCGGTGGTGGTGTGGGTCGCCAATCCGATCACAGCGCTGTTGCTGGTGCCGGCGGTGCACCTGTGGCTGCTGATCGTCTCGCCCGAGTTGCGCCCGCGCCCGCTCGCCTCGCTGGCGCTTATGGCTGCCGGCTTTCTTCCGCTGGCGCTGCTCGTCGCCTTCTACGCAGATCAGCTCGGTCTCGGTCCAGGCCGCGTGGCGTGGATGGCGGTGCTGCTGGTCGCCGGCGGGCACATCGGCTTCCCGGCGGTGCTGCTGTGGATCGTCGCGCTCGGTTGCGCCGCCGCAACCGCCATGCTTTGCGTGACGGCCGGATCGCCGGCGCTTGGGGACGGGAACGAAGATGTCGATGAGATCACGATTCGCGGACCGTTGTCATATGCCGGGCCGGGCTCGCTCGGTGGAACGCGCTCGGCTCTGCGACGATAGGTCTCCATAAACCAGCCCGACGATGTCTGAGTTCCCCTTCACACCGGTCTCGCGGCGCGGCCCGAGCTTCTCGCGGCGCAGGCGCTCGCCGTGGTCGCAGCGCGCCGTGCGTGCGCTCGCGGTCGTGCTGATCTTCGCCGGCGTGCTCGCGATCGTCGATGCCGGGATCACGCTCGTGTGGCAGGAGCCGTTCTCCGCGCTGTACGCGAAACTGCGCCAGGATCACCTCAGCGGTGCGCTGGCGAAGGTCGAACACGCAGCACCGACGGCCGTCGAAGAGCGCACGCTCGTGGACCTGGCCAACGTGCGCCGCCGTGTCGCGTTCCTCGCCGGCGGCCTGGAGGGGCGCTCCAAGGACGGAAGCGCGGTCGGCCGGATCCTGATTCCGCGCATCGGCGCGAGCTTCGTGGTCGTCAAGGGCACGAGCACCTCCGACCTGGAGAGCGGGCCTGGGATATATGGCGAAACCGTCTTCCCGGGAATGGCCGGCACCACGGCCATCGCCGGTCACCGCACGACCTACCTTGCGCCGTTCCGTCACATCGACCAGCTGCGACCCGGCAGCCGCATCATGATGAACATGCCCTACGCGCACTTCACCTACACGGTGGTCGCCAAGCGGGTCGTCGACCCAACGAACGTCCGTGCGGCGGTCAGCAACGTCGGCTACTCGAGGCTCGTGCTGTCGGCCTGCACGCCGCTGTTCAGTGCGGCCAAACGGCTGCTCGTGTACGCACGCCTGACGCGCACCGTGCCAGTCGGGGCAGGGCGCGTACCGTCGGCGCAGCGCCCGGCCGGAGCTCGCGAAGCGCTGGTGGGCGCTCAGCTCGAACAGCCGGCGTCGGCGAGGGCGGCGGCGCGCCCGGCCCTACCAACGGTGCTCGAATCCGCCAAGCCGCGCCTCATCCCCCCGCTCTCGCAGTAGCGACAGGCCGGGCGGGCCGTCGACGACCTCGCCGATCCACGTGATCCCGACGCCCGCGCTCGCCGGTACCGCCGCCTCGATTCGCGCGCGGCTCTGCGGCGCGGCGCAGAAGCACAGCTCGTAGTCTTCGCCCGCGTCGGCGGCGAGCTCGCGGGGATCCAGCGAGAGCTCGGCGCACACCTCCTCTACCCCAGGCTGCAGCGGGAGTCGATCCAGCTCAACGCGCAGGCGCACCCCGCCGGCGCGTGCGATGTGCGCGGCGTCGGCGGCAAGCCCGTCGGACAGGTCGATCATCGCGTGCACTCCGGCCTCGGCGAGCGCGCGGCCCTCATCCAGTCGCGGCCGTGGCGCACGCGCCCGCGCCAGTACCTGCTCGCCGGCCGCCGAGCGAGCGAGCTGCCCCTCGAGCACCGCGAGGGCCGCCCCGGCGGCGCCGAGCCGGCCTGTCACGCCGACGAGGTCACCCACCCGCGCGCCCGCCCGCCCGACGAGCTCGTCCTCGTGCTGGGACCAGCCGACGACTGTGACTGACACCGTCAGGGCCGGAGCGACGACGACGTCGCCGCCGGCGATGACCGTGTCGGTCGCCTGCGCGAGTTCGCGAGCGCTGTGCACGAGTGCGAGCGCCCGGTCCTCGGAGAAGCCCTCGGGCAGGCCGAGGGCCACGTAGGCCTCGCCCGGCCGAGCACCCATCGCGGCGAGATCGGAGAGCGCCGAGGCGAGTGCGCGATGGCCGACCTCCTCGGCGCTTGACCAGCCGGCGCCCAGCCGGAAGTGCGTGCCCTCGACCATCGTGTCGACGGACACCACGCTGACGGGCCGTCCGACTACGACGGCCGCGTCGTCTCCGGGTCCGCGCAGGATGCGCGCCGCGTGCGGCGGGCCGGCCAGCTCGGCCTCGATGGATTCGATCAGCGAGCGCTCGGCGATGGGTACGTCAGCGGTGCCGGTAGACGATGCGCGCGCGGTCGAGATCGTAGGGAGACAGCTCGCAGCGCACGCGATCGCCGGGCAGGATGCGGATGCGAAAACGACGCATCTTGCCTGCCACGTGTCCGAGCACGACGTGGTCGTTGTCCAGCTTCACACGGAACATCGCGTTCGGCAGGGCCTCGATCACCTCGCCCTCGAATTCGACCTTGTCCTCCTTTGCCACCTGTGCGCATCCCCGTTCTCGCAAGCGCGTCGCGCTGCGTCCGTCGTCTGGAAGTAGGTCCGGTCAAACTACCAGCGTCCGCCGGCCGAGGCGGTCGTCGGACTCTGCTCAGGGCACGCCGGCTCCACCGGTGCCACGGATGGTGGGGCCGTTGCGCGGTTCCGCCGGATGGCTCGGTGGCGCGACGGGTGTACCTGCACCTCCGCGTTTCGGCGTTTTGCTGTGCGTCGATTCGGTTTTGCCGGAGGACGTTTCTTCACCTTCTGATTCGCTCGGTGAGCGCGACTGGCCGGTGGTGGCGAATTTTCCGTAGAACGGCTGGTAGGAGATCGATTCTTTGGCCGGCTGGAACTGCTCGCAGGGTTTGCCTTCCACGACCGCGCTCATGTACGCGTGCCAGATTTCCGCGGGTAGGTAGCCGCCCTGCTGAGGCTCGCCGTGAACATCCGTCATCGACACGCGTTTGGTCGGATAGCCCATCCACACCGCGGTCGCGTAGTTGGGGGTGTAGCCGTCGAGCCAGGCGTCGACCAGTTCGCTGGTCGTGCCGGTCTTGGCGGCGGTCGGGCAGCTGATCGCCGAGCGCGTCGCAGTGCCGCTTTCGACGTTCTCTTTGAGGATCTGCGTCTCCTCCGCGGTGACAGCTTCTGAGAGCACTTTCACGCGGTGGGGCTGGCCCCAGTTGTTGTCCACGTGACCGTCGGGGAAGACGACTTTGGTGATCGCGATCGGGCTGTTGCGCCAGCCGCCGTCGGCGAGCGTCGCGTAGACGTTGGCCATCTCCAGCGGGGTGACGCCGAGTGTGAGCCCTCCAAGCGCCTCTGCTGCATAGCTGTGAAGCGGGCTCGTCACGCCCATCTTGCGGGCCATTTCCGTGACCGTCGACTCGCCGAGATCGGCGGCGAGCTGGGCATAGACGGTGTTGTCGGATTTGAGCGTCGCCTGTACCAGGTTGATCGTGCCGTTCTGCTCTCCGCCGAACGTTTTGACTTCATAGGTCGGATAGCCGGTGAGCCATCCCGGAGAGAGCGTGTGCGAGTTGTAAACGGTGCTGTTGGGGTCAACTCCGCGCGAGAGAGCGTCGGCGAGCACGATCGCCTTGAACGTGGAGCCCGGCTGACGGTGGCCCTGAGACGCGAGGTTGTATTGCGATTCCTCATAGCTCTGGGACTCGGCCATCGCCTCGATGTCGCCGTTGGCCGGGTTGATCGTGACGATCGCCGACGCCGGGTCTTCGGGCTGGTTGAGCACGTTGGCGATCGCGTCGCGCGCCTTGCCCTGCATGTTCAGGTCGATCGTCGTGTGCACCTTCAACCCGCCCTGCGCGACGGTCGCCGCGCCGTAGCGTTTGACCAGTTGCTGGTGGACGTATTCGAAGAAGAAGTCCTCCTTGCGCTGTGAGTAGAAGTAGCCGCGCTTGACTTCCAGCGGCGCTGCCTCGGCGGCGGATGCGGCGGACGCAGATACGTAGTGAAGTTCGGCCATCTTCGCGAGCACCTCGTTACGTCGCTGCTTGGCGACCGTGGCGTCACGGAAGGGGTTGTACTGCGAGGGCGCCTGCGGCAGCCCGGCCAACAGCGCCGACTGCTGCAGGTTCAACTGCGAGGCGGGTTTGTCGAAGAAGATCCGCGATGCGGCCTGCACGCCGATAGCCGTCTGCCCGCCGAGCGTGCCGTAGGGGACGCTGTTGAGATAGCTGGTGAGGATCGAGTGCTTGTCGTGGCGTTCCTCGTACTCAATCGCAAGCTTGGCCTCGATGATCTTCTGACGGATCGTGTGCTGATCGCCTCCGAGGTAGAGGTTGCGCACGAGCTGCATCGTGATCGTCGAGCCGCCCTGCAGCGCTTTTCCGTGCGTGATGTCCTTCACGGCCGCGCGGAAGATTCCCGTCAGATCGATGCCGTTGTTCTTGTAGAACCGCTGGTCCTCGATCGCGACCGTGGCGTTCTTCAGGTCGGCCGGGATCTGACTCCACGTGACCGGAGTGCGCAGCTGATCTGACTGGATGAAGCCCAGCCGTGTGCCATCCGCCGCGTAAACCTGGGAGGAACCCCCGCCGATGATCGGGTGCAGGCTGGCGATCGCCGGGGCCGACTGCGACACGTTGAGTACGTACCCGATCGCCGCGATCGCGCCGACAATCAACGCGGTGACGAGCACGCCGCCGCCGATCAGGAGAATTCGTGTGGGTCCCGCGCGGTTGTGCCTGCGCCGGCGCTGTCGTGCCTGTCGAGACATCTCCGAACCTCCGAGATTACCGTTCCGATTGTGATTTCCTGCCAGTTGGGCGCTCTCGCCCCCCAAGCCGTGTGCCGCCGACCATGACCCCCGAGACAGTCGAGCTCGCCGCCGCCGACAGCGGCGCGGGCGAGCCGGTGGGCGCCCGCGCGATTGCGGCGGCCCCGTCAGCGCCGCCGGCGGCGGGTCGCAAGCGCGGGCTGGTCCTGCGCCGCGCGACCCCGGCCGCGCTTGACCCTGCGCGCGCCGCGGCTGTGCGCGACTGCTGGCGCGCGCTGTGGAGTTCGCGCCTGCTCGTGTGGGTGACCGTCGTGGGCGCGCTTGCGACGTACGGGTTCGGACCGGTGCGCCATGCCTTCAACCCACCGGGCCTGACCAGGGGGTTCGGCTGGCTGGGCGACGCGCTCGCCGCTCCCGCGGCGCGCTGGGACGCCGCCTGGTATGAGGTGATCGCCCACTACGGATACCGGCCCGACCTCGGCTCGTTCACGTCCTCGCGCGACGCGTTCTTCCCGCTGTATCCGCTTGGCCTGCGCGCTTTCGCCTGGTTTGGCGTGCCGCTTGTGATCGGCGGCGTCTTGTTCTCGGTCGTGGCGTTCGCGCTCGCCCTGTACGGCATCCATCGCCTCACGACGCTCGAGCTGTCGAGCTCCGCGCGCACGAACGGCCGGACGCTGTTCGGAGCTGGATTGCCGGAGGGGCTGCCGGGGGCGAGCAGCAAGCGGCGCGCCGGCGTCGCCCGCCTGGCGGTGATGGTCACGGCGTTCTCGCCGATGGCGTTCTTCTTCTCGGCCGTGTACTCCGAGGCGCTCTTCCTGGCGCTGTCGGTGGGCCTCTTCTACGCGGCGCGGCGCGGACGTTTCGCGCTGGTCGGCTTGTTCGGAGCGCTGGCCGGCGCGACGCGCAGCGCGGGCATCGTGCTGCTGTTGCCGGCCGCGATTCTGTACCTGTACGGACCGCGCGAGGACCGCCCGCCCGACTTCCCGCACGCACGCGGCCTTGCGCCGCGCTACCGGCTGCGCGCCGACGCGCTGTGGCTCGCGCTCGTCCCGGCGGGGCTCATGCTCTACATGGCATACCTGGGGCTCGCAGGCGGCGACGCGCTCGCGCCGTTTCATGCGCAGGACGTCTGGGGCCGTCACTTCGCCGGGCCCTACATCGGTGTGTGGGACGGCGTACGCGCTGCATTCGGCGGTGCCCGCCAGTTGCTGTCGGCGCAGCAGAGCCACCTCTACTACCCGATCGACGGCAACAGCGCGTTCATCAACTCCGAGCACAACCTGCTGCTGCTGGCATTCCTCATCGCGGCGATCGCTGCGATCGCCGGCGTGTTGCGCAGGCTGCCGGCGGCCTACGGCGCCTACGTGATCGCGGCACTGGCACTGCCGCTCTCCTATCCCGTCACGGCGCAGCCGCTGATGTCGCTGCCGCGCTTTCTCGTCGTGCTGTTCCCGCTGAGCATGTGGCTGGCCGCTTGGCTGGCTGTGCATCCGCGCGCGCAGCGTCCCGCGCTCGTCGTCTCGGCTCTGCTGATGGCGTTCTTCGCCGCGCAGTTCGCCACGTGGCACTGGGTCGCCTAGCGCCGTGGACGATCTGACCTCGGCGCCGGGCTCAGAGCGCCCCGCGTACCTCCTCAACGAGCCGGCAGCCCCCCGTCGCTTGGATTCGCCGCTCACCGACTGGCCGCCGTGGACCGCCCCGGTCGCGCTGATCAGCGGGTTGGTGGTGGCGGTGGTCGGCGCGCTGCTGGTCGACGTCCCGGCGCTCGCGCTGGGCGTCAACGTGTCGGCGCAGCACCTGCCCGACGGATTGCAGGTCGCCGACACCGCGGTGCAGGACGCCGGCTTCATCTTCGTCGCGGTGTTCTTTGCGCAGATGGGCGGGCGCGGCGCGCGTGCGTGGCAGTTCGGCCTACGGCCCGCGCCGCTGTGGCGCGCCCTGGGCTGGGTCGTGTTCGTCGGCGTCGGGTTCCTGGTGTTCTCGCTGCTGTGGAAAGTCGCCGTCAACCCCCCCGAAGAGAAGGTCCTCGAACAGATCGGCACGGGCGTGCTGAGTGCCGCGCTGACCTGCGTGGTCGCGCCGATCGGCGAGGAGTTCTTGTTTCGCGGCTACATCTTCACGGCGCTGCGCAACTGGCGTGGACCGTGGACGGCGGCGGTGATCACCGGGCTGCTGTTCGGGCTGGTGCACGTCGGCTCGGCCCCGCTGCTCGACCTCGTTCCGCTGGCGGCACTCGGCTTCGGGCTGTGCCTGCTCTACCGCCGCACGGGCTCGCTGTACCCGTGCATCGTGCTTCACTCGCTGAACAACTCGGTTGCCTTCGGCCAGCTCGCCAAGTGGAACTGGCAGTGGCAGATTCCACTGCTGGCGGTCGGCGCGCTGGCGTCGATCGCGTTGCTCGCGTTCGCGCTCACCCGCCTCGGTGTGATCACCTCCGAGCACTCGCCGGCAAGCTGAGCGGCGTTGACTGTCGCTCGCGACGGATAGGATTTCGCGCCATGAGCAAGCTCCGCGCACTCCTGTGCCCGACGGTCGCCGCGATCTCACTCGGCTGCGTGTCCTCGGCTGCCGCGGCAACCGCGCCGGCGCCGACGACGCCGAGCACACCCGCGCCGGCCCCTGCGCCGGCTCCGACCGCGTCGGCCGGCGGTCAGATCAAACTCGTCGTACAGCGCGCCTTCGGCAAGCCGCCGTTCGTGTTCGCGGGCAGCCGCCTGGTCGTGCGCGGGATAGTCGTTCCATACGTCGGTGGCCAGACGGTCAAGGTCAGTTTCTACCGCGAAGGACGCAAGGTGGAAGTCAAGAACGTCAGCGTTCTGGCGCTCGGCAACGGCGCCGGGCAGTTTCACATCGGCTACTCCAGCGGCAGCGCGGGCCTGGTGCAGGCGCGCGCGGTGCACTACGCGACGCCGCAGCAGGCAGCCTTCGCGGGCAGCTCCGAAAAGGTGCACGTGGCCTCTCCGAATCTGTCGCCGGGAGCGAGCGGGCCGTCGGTGCGCCTGCTGCAGTCGGAGCTGAACGCTCTGCACATCGTCACGCCGCTGAACGGTGTGTTCGACGAAGCGACGGGCCGGGCGGTGATCGCTTTTCGCAAGTTGACCGGCCTGCCCCGGGTCTCGTACACCGACATGAGCGTCTTCAAACGCCTGCAGGAGGGCGGCGGCGTGTTTCACGTGCGCTATCCGGGCGACGGGCGCCACGTCGAGGGCGACCTGACCAAACAGGTGCTCGCGGAGATCGAACCCGGTGGGCACGTGCGCGCGCTGTACACGATGAGCTCGGGCAAGCCGTCCACGCCGACGGTGATCGGTCGCTTTCGCGTCTACTCCAAGACCTTCGGGACGAACTCCGAGGGGATGGTCGACTCCAACTACTTCATCCGCGGCTACGCGATCCACGGTTACCACGAAGTGCCAACGTACGCGGCCAGCCACGGCTGTCTGCGCGTGCCGATCCCCAACGCCGCGTCGATCTACGACTGGGTGCAGCAGGGGACGCCGGTAGACGTCTACAACGAGAGCGGCGGCGGGAGCCACAGCGTCAAGAACAATGCCGGGCCCTGAAGCAAGCTCTCTATAGACGCACGCGGATCATCCGCGTGACAAAGCCCAGCACGAAGCCGTAGAAGAACAGCGCCAGCAGTAGCCCGATGGCGCGGCTGAGCCATTCGCTGCTCGTTGCTTCGGTGGCGAACGAAAACGGCGAGGTGATTGCTTCAGAGGCTTCGTCGATCGTCTTGCGCGCCGAGCTCTCGTCCCGCTTGCTCGAAGCCGCGGGTGCCTGCGCGGCGGGCACAGTCGACCCGGGTGCCGCGGCGTTTACGATCGCCTGCTGGTGTGCCGAAGCGCTGCCCGTCTGATCGACGACGAACAGTGCGAATGACGCGATCACGATAAGGCAGAGAACGACCGACGCCAGACGCAGCACGCTGGCCAGCGGGGAGAGCACCTCGCTAGATTAGATCCCCACATGGACGCTCTGGCCGAATGTTCCGTCGAGGGCGCGAAGGCGCGGGAACGACTGATCGAAGAGCTGCGCGAGCACGCTTTGGTGATCGGAGAGGTGACGTTGACCAGCGGCGCGACGGCGCAGTACTACGTAGATGCCAAGCGGGCGATCCTTCGCCCGGCGGGCTTCTCGGCGCTCGCCGCGCTGCTCGCGGCCCAGGTCGCCGACTGGCAGGGCACGGCGGTCGGCGGTCTGACGATGGGCGCGGACCCGGTCGCCTGCGCCGCGCTGGCCGGCGGCGCGCGCGCGAAGGCCTTCTTCGTGCGCAAGGAGGCCAAGCAGCACGGCCTGCAGCGGCGTATCGAGGGACCGCCGCTGACGGGAGACGATCGCTGCGTGGTCGTCGAGGACGTCGTCACGACAGGCGGTTCGACGCTCACGGCGATCGCGGCGCTGCATGACGCCGGACATGAGATCTGCGGCGTGATCAGCGTGCTCGACCGGCTGGCCGGCGGCGGCGCGGCGATCGAGCGCGCGGCGGGCGCGCCGTACGTGGCACTGACGACGATCGACGATCTGTACCCGGATCGCCCCGACCGCGCCGACGGCTGAACCGTGGCCGGTCTCGTGGCGGAGTCGCCTGATCGCCGATAGCGCGACCGTCCCGCGCTCGCGCCGGCGGCTGATCCTCGCGATCTGCTGCATGAGCCTGCTGATCGTCGGGCTGGACAACACGATCGTCAACGTCGCGCTGCCGTCGATCGGGCGTGAGCTGCACACGACGGTGTCGGGCCTGCAGTGGACGGTCGACGCCTATACGCTCGTGCTGGCGAGCCTGCTGATGTTGTCGGGCTCGATGGGCGACCGTCTGGGCCGCAAGCGTGTGTTCTCGCTGGGCCTGATTCTCTTCACGCTCGGATCGCTGCTGTGCAGCGTCGCACCGAACCTCGGTTTGCTGATCGCCTTTCGCATGCTGCAGGCAGTGGGCGGATCGATGCTCAATCCGGTCGCCATGTCGATCATCCGCAACGTCTTCACCGACGCGCGCGAGCGCGCGCAGGCGATCGGCGTGTGGGGCGCTACGGTCGGGATCAGCCTGGCGCTGGGGCCGGTCGTCGGGCGGCGCGCTGACGGAGTCGGTCGGCTGGCCGGCGATCTTCTGGATCAACATTCCGGTCGGCTTGACCGCGCTCGCGTTGACGCTGCGCTTCGTTCCCGAGTCGCGCGCGCCGCACCCGCGCCGCCTGGACCCGGTCGGCCAGGGTCTGGTGATCGCCCTGTTCGGCTCGCTGACCTACGCAATCATCGAGGCGCCGTCCGCGGGCTGGCTGTCGGCCCAGAGCCTCGCGCTGTTCGGCTTTGCCCTCGCCGCGCTCTGCACGCTGGTCGTCTACGAGTCTCGCCGCCGCGAGCCGCTGCTGGAACTGCGCTTCTTTCGCAGCGTGCCGTTCTCCAGCGCGAGCGTGATCGCGGTGTGCGCGTTCGCCGCGCTCGGCGGGTTCCTCTTTCTCAACACGCTCTACCTGCAGGAGGTCCGTGGGCTGTCGGCGCTTCAGGCGGGGCTGTGCACGCTGCCGATTGCCGTGATGACGCTGATCTTCGCGCCGGTCTCCGGGCGGCTGGTGGGCACTCGTGGCCCGCGCATCGGCCTGCTGGCCGGCGGCTGTGGAATCGCGCTCGGCTCGGCGCTGCTCACGAGCCTCGGCGCACACACGTCGATCCCGTCTCTCGTACCGGCCTACCTGATCTTCGGTATTGGGTTCGGCATGGTCAACCCGCCGATCACCAACACCGCCGTGCTCGGCATGCCGCCGGCTCAAGCCGGCGTCGCTGCGGCCGTCGCGTCTACGTCACGACAGCTCGGACAGACGCTCGGCGTGGCGGTCGTCGGCGCCATCACCGCCGCCGGCGCTGTGTCGGTCGGCCCTGGCTTCGTCGCGGCCAGCCACACCGGCTGGTGGATCGTCACCGGCTGCGGCGTCGCCGTCGTCGCTCTCGGGCTGGCGAGCACGACCGACCGGGCGAACGAAAGCGCGCGTCGCGTCGCCGAGGACCTGACCGAAACGGAGGCCGGCCCGACGCGCGACCCGCAGCTCGTCGGTGCTTGACGAAATGCGCACGCAGCGCAGCGCGGCTGGCTCGTGGATCATCGCCTTGGAATGCAGCTTTCATACGACCGCACTTCGCACAGATTCCGGGACTACACTTCGCCGATGACGGCGTCCTTCTCCGCAAGGACATCCATTTGGCTCGCGACGATCCTGGCGGCGCAGGCGATCGCGATCCTTCTCGCCTGCTCCGTAGCTTCAGCCACGACCTACGACGAGTTCGGCAACGCGCAGCCTGTGCTCATCGAGGGCTACGCGGAAAGCGCGATGGAGCCATTCATCTCCCCCGACGGACAGCAGCTGCTGTTCAACACCTCCAACGTTCCGCCCGGTGTGCCGTCGCTTCAGCTCGCCTCACGCGCGGCCGGGCAGACCTTCGAATACCAGGGGGAGCTCCCGGGAGAATTCGTCAACGAACCGGGCGAGCTGTCAGGGACGCCGTCGCTGGACGTTGCGCGGGAAGTTTTCTTCATCTCCAACCGCAGCTATGACCAGACGCTCTCGACCGTCTACTCCGGAGCGCTCCCGGCCGGCGTCGTGACCGGCGTGCACCTCGTGGCTGGGGTCTCAGCGCCCCGGCGGGGGCTCGTCGACTTCGACGCTTCCGTCAGCCCCGACGGTACGGCGCTGTACGTGAGCGTCGGCGACTTCAGTAGCGGCACCGGCCCCACCAGCGCCAGCATTGCCTTGTTCGACCGCTCCGCAAACGGCTTCACCCTCGACCCGATGAGCGCCTCGCTACTGAAAGCGGTCAACAACCCACGAGCCCTCGACTACGCCGCGTGCGTCTCGGCAGACGGGCTCGAGCTGTTCTTCACGCGGGCCAAGGCGCCCACGGCCAAGGCGCCCACGGGCCAGCCGACGATTTACCGGGCCTACCGGAAAAAGCTCGGTAAGCCGTTCGGGCACGTGCAGCAGATTTCGGCTATCACCGGCTTCTCCGAGGCGCCGTCTCTGACGGCCGACGGCAGGACGCTGTACTACCACCACCTGAGCAACGGGAAGTTCGAGATTGACACCGTCACTCGCCCGTGAGGCGGCGCTTTGCCCCTAGCAATAGGCTCCCACAGCGGAGGCTTGGCCCAGGCGGCTCATTGACGAAAAAGCCCGGATTTGCGGGCCAGAAGCAAAACTGCGCCCTCGTAGTCCAATGGATAAGACGACCGCCTCCTAAGCGGTAGATCCAGGTTCGACTCCTGGCGGGGGCACTCGAACAGAGTGCCTGGAAATGGCCGTGAACCGCGCATGCACAGTGTGGGTTTCAGGCGCCGGCGGACACCACACCGGGCCGTCTTGCTGCCCAATGGCAGTTGCATCGCTGCGCCGTCGAGCCTCTCGATCCGGTCTACTGCTGTGGTGGCGGTAGATCGTAGGTTCAAATCCTGTCTCCCCGACCATTTGTCCGAAGGTCGAACCACTCCCGCTCCTGGTTCAGGAGCCGGGGTGGCGCGGCCCTGCGACACCGGTGCGCGGGTTTTTCGTCTGATCGAAGCTCTGACGGTAGTCCGGCATTGAGCGAGATGGCATTTTGGCTGACGCCGCTCGTCGCGCGTTGCGGAGCACGTCGATCTTCCGCCGACACGCTTGCTCTCTTCGTCGGGAGCGAGCGCGGCGAGGGCTCAGTTCAGACGCTCGCTCCGCCGCGAGAGCCCGGCCCCCAGCCTGAACGATGGGCCTTCGAGCGAAAGCGTTCGCGCGACGCGGATCCAGCCGACGCCACCTTTTCGTCGGAAGCGCCAGCGTCAACTCCGCGAACCCGCGCGCTCCCACAGCACAACGCAGGAGTCGCGCCGGAGGCGTTCGCCGGCTGCCTGTGCGCCATCTAGATCGGTCCCGAGCAGAAACGCAACGAACTCATCCCCACGCCAGCTTATCGTCCGGAAATCAGCGAAAACGGCGTCCACCAACATTCCTGCATTCCCCATGAGCAGGAGCTTGGAAGCGCCACTCGCACGGATCGTCAGGAGACAGCTGCGGCGCTGTGGGGGGCACGTGCCCGCACTGAGCCGGTCTCCAGATGGGCGACCAGCTTGTCCAGCTTCATTGGACGGGCGAAATAGAAGCCCTGGCCAAAGCCGCAACCCAGATCGCGTAGACGTTCCATCTGCTCCTCGAGCTCGATTCCCTCGGCGATAACCTGTAGGCCGAGCGAGTCGCCGAGCCCGACGATCGCACCGGAGAGCGCAGCGCCATCCTTCATGGCGGCGGGCGACAGGAATGCGCGGTCCATCTTGATGACATCGAGCGGGAAGCGGCTGAGGTAGCTGAGCGAGGAGTAGCCGGTGCCGAAATCGTCCATCGCGACGCGCACGCCGAGCGCCCGAAATTCCGACAGCTTGACGATCGTAGACTCCGGGTCCTCAATCAGTATCGACTCGGTGATCTCGAGCGTCAGCAGTCCCGGCTCAAGGCCCGAGTCGATGAGCGCACCCTTGACGTGGGAGACGATGTCGCTGTGCTGGAGCTGTCGAACGGAGAGGTTCACGCACATGTACAGCGGGCCCGCGTCGCTTGAGAAATGCCGAAGCGCGACAGCTTGCCGACACGCCTCGCGCAAGACCCAGCGACCGATCGGGACAATCTGTCCGGACTCCTCGGCGAGCGGGATGAAATCCAGCGGAGCGACCAGCCCGCGCACAGGATGGTGCCAGCGCAGCAGCGCCTCTACCCCTGTCGTCTGTCCGGTGGAGAGCGACACGACTGGCTGGTAGTGCAGCTCAAACTGGTCGTTCTCGAGAGCGCGCTCAAGGTCCGCGCGGAGCTCAATGCGGGCGAGCACGCTGGCATGCATCTCCGGCTCGAACAGCCGAATGCTGCCCTTGTCATCGCGCTTGGCCACGTACATCGCGGCATCCGCGTCACGGATCAGTTCCTCCGCGTCCGCCGTCGAGGCTCCGGCGAAGATAGAGATGCCGATACTGGCGCGCACCGTCAGCTCCTGGCCCCCAACCATCAGCGGCCCACGTAGGTCCCCCAGGATTCGCTCGGCAACCTCGATCGCGTTGCGGCCGTCGAGGTCCTCCAACAGAACGACGAACTCATCCCCTCCCAAGCGCGCGGCCGTGTCGCTCGAGCGCAGGCTATTGGAGACGCACTTGGCCACCTCGACGAGCGCCGCGTCGCCAGCGTCATGGCCGAGGCTATCGTTGATCGCCTTGAAGTCATCGACGTCTAGGAAGAGCACCCCGAGCTCGCGCTGCTCGCGCCTTGCGCGGACAATTGCGTGTTGTGCGCGCTCCGCGAACAGCACCCCTGTTAGCGAGTTTGGTGACGGGGTCGTGAAACGCCTGGTGGGCGAGCTGCGTCTCAAACGCCTTGCGCTCGCTGATGTCGCGCCCATTCAGGACGATCCCTCCCACCTGCTCATCGCTGAGCAAGTTCGTGGGCTGGATCTCGAACTGCCGCGACTCGCCGTCGCGGCGCACTAGCGTGCACTCGATCGCCTCTCCCTCGGCACCGGCATATCCATCGGCCAGCAGCCGGAGCAGCCGCTCGGCGCCGTCTCGGACGACGAGGCGGTCAAAACGGGTTCCGAGGAGCTCCTCACGCGTGTAGCCGAGCAGATGCTCGCAGGAGGGACTCTGGTAGCTGATCGTCGCATCTCCCCCCACAACCGTGATCAGCTCGCTCGAGTTCTGCACCAGTGAAGCAAAGCGCGCCTCGCTGCGCTGTAGCTGGTTTTCCCCGCTCAGCCGTGCAGTTTCGAGTCCAAGCGTCCGCTCTCGGCCGGCCGACCGCTCTTGCTGACGCATGAGACCGGCCATCCGAATAACGACCAGACCGAACAGCACGAGCGAGGCGCACATGATTGCGACTAGCTTGAGGCCGGCGCGATGGAACTCCAACAAGAGAACACACACAGGCGCGATCAACGCCACGCCAGCGAGGATGCTTAGACGCAGAGGCGTCAGCTTCGATCCTTGGTTCCCGCCCGGCTCGGCGAGAGCGGCCATCGACGGATGCAGGGCCGCCGCGGCCCAAAGCAACGCAAAGGAGAACCAGCCGGCGTCTAGCAGAAGCTGACCGTGGTAGGCGCCTTCCAGGGTCATGATTCCGTAGACGAAATCGGTCACGAGCACGGTCACGATGCTCGCGTTCAAAAGGTAGAAGGACGGCGGGCGACGACCACCGTCGAGAGCGAGGCGGATGGCCGCCCCGAGCACAATGATGTCGCAGAGCGGGAAGGCGACTGACACAAGCTTTGGCAGCAGGACCAACGAGCCGTCGTGGATCTGCGGCGCTATCAGCAACATCCAAGACAGCACCGACGCCCCGAGGATGAGGATCGAGGCATCGATCAGCGTGTTGCGATCGCGCTCTCGGCTGCGGTGGCGCACAAGCAGCAGCAATCCGAGCGTCTGTGTCCCATACACCGTCAGGTAGACCCATACGCCGAGATTTGGGAATTCGACTTGGTGATGAAGGATGTACTTGGGGACGCTGTACGTGTAGACGTCGCCGATCCAATGCAGGCACAGCCCGACGGCGAACAGCCACCAGGGGAGCGCGTAAGACGGCCGATTTCGCCGAATTCCAACGACCACGGCGATGCAGCTCGTCAGCCCGAGCGCGTTGAAGAACAGCGGGTCCCCCCTCAGCGGGGGGACCACCATGTAGAGGAAGGTGCCCACGACGCCGAACGCCAGATAAACCTGCCAGCCACGCGGGCGCCGGAAGGAGCGTGGATATGAGGACTCGAGGGAGCGGTCGACCATCAGGCTGGCGTAACCACAGCGAGCTGCGCTGTACTGCTTGCGTCCACTCGCTCGACTAGCAACCTCAGCCTGGCCATCGCTCCTGCCGTCAGAAGCACGACGAGAAGCGGACGCACCAGGATTGAGTATCTAGAAGAGATTCGGATATGTAGGCCATCGACGGCCTGTGCCGCTACTGAAAGGCTTAGCGCAGGCCGGACGGATGATGTGCGGCCATCGCGCCCCAGGTTCGCGTGTCCGAGGAGTCTCCCTTTGATTGGCCAGCGACACGCGCGGCCGGCGTGCAGGCGGACGCGAGTGGAGGCAGGTGCGGGGCGTCCGTCCGCTCCTTCCTGCCTCCCTGCCCGGCTTCCGGTACCGTCCATCGCGTCCGTCCAGGCGTGAATGCGGTCCCCGGAGTGTCGGTGTGTAGCCTTAGTTAATGCGAAGTTCCGGGTGCGCGATGATCAGGCGGTCGGGATCGCGATCAAGCCGCTGAAGTTGGCCGATCCGTTGGCGACCGCAACGCTGCACTGGACGCTCAACACGGTAGATGACGTCACAGTCGTCGTCACAGCCTGCAGAGAGGCTGGTACGGCGGCCAGCGCGGGCAGCGTCTTCATCGCGGCTTGATCGAGCGTGGTCGCGCCTGACTTCAATAGACATTCGACAGTGTCGCCGGCGCCGGTCTGCGACAGTTGCGTCTTCGCCAGCACGACGTAGTTGCCTGCCGGAACCGCCAGTTCGACCACGGTCGTGGACGGCGTGCCCGTCGGGAGGGCGGTCACACCCTGCCGGGCGGACAGCGGTTTGATCGTTCCGTTGGTGCCGTTGGTCCCATTCGTGCCATTGGTGCCATCGATCCCGTCGGTTCCGTCGAGCCCGTTGGCGCCATTAGGCCCATTCGCGCCGTTGGCGCCATTGCTTCCTCTGGCCCCTTCAGCACCGCTTGCGCCGTTTGTCCCGCCCGCACCGGTCGCGCCTATCGTTCCGCCCGAGCCAGCGTCGCCCTTGGCGCCGGTTGCACCCGCGCCCTCGGTGATCAAGGCTCGTGTGGTGTTGCTCAGGTCCTTTGGTTCGACCGCGCCATCCTTGATCGCCCTGCTGGTTACCGCCCCTGGGGCGATGTCGCGGGCACGGATCAGACCGGTTGCGGCAACCGCGGATCCGCCGAGCACGATGAACAGCGCAGCGCTTGCGAGGACGATTGAGGGAGTCGGCCAACGTCGCCGTGCTCGGCTCCCGGGGGCTCTGGTTGCACGCTTGATCATTCAGCACTCCTTCGGCTAACCGCCTGACTGGAGCGGTGATGGGCAGCGGGAGCGATCGCTCCCGCTAATGGAGCATCGTCGGCGTGATCCTCGGTTGTTACGTCTCTCGCTGCGTGCGGACCAATAGGCGGTCTCCGGCGATCCTGTCGGGTGCGCTCTCCGCGGGACGGCGACCTCAGCTGTCCGCTCGTCCGTTCGTCTACGTCGACCATTTGCCCGAAGGTCGAACCCTCCCGGCCGCAGATGACGGGGCTGGGAGAGCTCGGTCTGACGGGGCGCGAGTACGGCGTTTGCTAGAGGCCCTGTCGGCGAATTGAGTCCACCCGCCCAAAGGGAACCGCAGGGCGGCCCGGGGTCGAACTCCAATCGCGAACGGACGATTAGCGAGCGTCTCAGCATCCGGTGATCCCGCTGCCGCTTACCCGCCGGAGCGCGCGTCACAGGAGGTGTCCCCGCGGCGCCATCGCGAGACGGCGCCACGCCCCTGTAAAGATATGACCAATGCGCGGGTGTTTTTCGGCGCGTGCCTGGATGCTCAAAGCGAGGGTCAGCGGCACCCCGCCTCGCCGCGCGTCGACCGAGTGCTGCGAGTAAACTTGGGGGGTGCCGGAGGTCACCATCGCGGAGCGTTTTTGCGGACCGTCCGACAGCGGAAACGGGGGCTACACGTGCGGGCTGGTCGCGCGGTTCATCGAGGGGCCTGCCCAGGTCACGTTGCGCAAGCCCCCGCCGCTTGACCGGCCGTTGACCATTGAAGTTGGTTCGGACGCTACGGTCAGCCTGCGGGACGTGGATGGACTCATCGCCGAGGGCGTTGCGGCTGCCGTCGATAAAGACGTTCCCGCGGGGCTGACGCTAGGCGAAGCTCATTTGGGAGCAGAGGAGTATGAGTGGGCGCAGCCGAGCGATCATCCGTACCCGAACTGCTTCGTCTGCGGGCCTTCACGTCGAGAACGCGATGGCATGCGCATATTTCCTGGCCCAGTTTCAGGCCGCGAACTTTACGGCGCCCCGTGGACCCCCGATGACTCGCTCCTTGACCCGCAACGGCAGGTGCGCCCTGAGTTTGTCTGGGCAGCGCTGGATTGCCCGAGTGGGCTGGTCACCAACACGTTCAATCCGGCAGGGCGGATCTTGCTTGGCAGGCTCGCCGTCGATCTTCTGCGGCCAGTCCCGGGAGACGGGGAGTATGCGCTGGCCTCGTGGCCGATCGATCAGAGTGGACGCAAGATGTCGACTGGCTCCGCGCTGTTTTCCGGGGAGGGCGAGCTTCACGCCGTTGCCCGGGCGGTGTGGATCGAGGTCTCGGCGTGAGTCGCTTGGACGCGTCCGCATCACCTGGATCGCAACCGCAGCGCACAACCGAACGAGGCTCGCACGAAGCGGTCTCGCTCGGAGGCAGCCCTACGCTGGCCTACCCCCACGCGCAGACTGCGACCGTCGAGCCAGGCGGTGGTAGCCAGCACTTCACGCTATCGCTCGATGGGTGACTAGCCGACGAACGCGGTCATACGAATCGAGACGAGGACCTCAGGGATCTCGACGCCGAGCTTGGCGACGTAGCGAGTTGGTGGCTCGGCCGGGAACCAGGTCGCGTACTCATCATTCATGTCTGCGAAGTCCGCGGGGCTGGTCAGGAGTATGCCCACCTCTACGACGTCTTCCAACGTAGCGCCCGCCGCGCGGAGGATCGTTTCGCAGTTGAGCAACGCCTGCCGTGTCTGCTCCTGAATCGTCGAGCCGGCGAGCTTTCCGGTACTGGTGTTGATGCCTACCAAGCCCGACACGTAGATGTGTTGCCCGGCTTTGACCGCCTGGCTGTAGAGCGGCGAACTGGGGGCGCCTGGTGTGCTGATGGCTTCTCGCATTCGCACAAGCTATCCCGGAACCGCGGGGGACGGCCTCGCGATCCCGGCGTCCGCGTCCGACGACTTATTCGCGCTCTGGCTTACGTTAAGCTCGTGCGCGCGGAACGAAGCTTTGGAGCTGTATCGGAAGGTCTGAGGCAGGCCTTGCTCGCTAGGCGGCCCGGTCGATCTCTGCGCGCAGCTTCCGCAGTCCCAGACGCATGCGACCCTTGACCGTGCCAGTCGGCAGCCCGAGCTGGGTTGCGATCTCGGCGTGGGTCAGCTCGCCGTAGTAGGCCAGCGCGATCACCTCGCGCTGGGCCTCTGGGAGCCGGCTGAGCTGTGACTGCAGCCTTGCCGACCCATCGCGGGCGATGGCCCAGTCGTTCAGGTCGCCCGGGATGCGATAAGAGTCAATCCCGTCGTCTCCGGCCCGGCGCCGCGCGTGCTTGGCATTGTGGCGGGCGACATCGATCGCCCGGTAGTGCACGACGCACAGCAGCCAGGATCGGACGGTTCCGCGCTCGGGCCGGTACGCCGACCGGTTGTGCCAGATCGACAAGAAGGCGTCCTGAACGGCCTCCTCAGCGCGGCCGTCGTCGCGACAGACCGACCTTGCCACCCGATAGGCACGCGCGCTATAGCGGTCATAGAGCTGCTCAAACGCGTGGGAGTTGCCCGACTCGATCTGCTCCATCAGCGCACCGTCATCGCGCCCGACCTGAGCAGCATGGGTGTCGTTGACAGCCATCACGCGTCCACACTCGCGCTGGCATCAGGGCGCTCCAGCCGGATTGCGATTATGTCGGAGCCGTTCATGGTGAGTAGGGCTTGAGCTCATCCGAGCTGCTGGATGACGAGTGAAGCCGCTGCGGCGTGGGTTCCTCCGGCTTTCGGTGTGATAGTCAGCGCGGGTGTATTTCCGGATGGGTTTCGGACCTCGAGTGCGGAGTTGGCCACGGTCGTCGTGACGAGCCCTTCCCCGGCGATCAGGCTCGTTCCCACCGCGCGTCCGAAGACCGTGTATGGGAGTTCGACCATGCCACCTCCGGAATCGAGAGCGAGCACCAACTGACCCGGCTCATCAGCTGAGATCGAGAAGGCTACGCGATAGGTTCCCACGCTCGGAAGCACGAATTCAGTCGTGTTTCGTCTCGCTATCGCACCGGCGCTTGGCCCTGATCGAGGGAATTCGACGGGTATACCCGCCCCTACCGTCGCCGGGTTGTCAGGCGGCATCAGAGCGTAGAACTCGGCATAAACGGGAGTCGCGAGCGACCCTTCCGGGCCCATCTGCCCGCGAGCGCCTTGAGGTCCTGCCGGCCCTGTTTCGCCGGGGGATCCTTGGGGACCTGCAGAGCCCTGCGGCCCTGCTTCGCCGGTGGAGCCTTCGGGACCTGCAGAGCCCTGCGGCCCTGCTTCTCCTGTTGATCCTTGGGGACCGCTGGGACCTTCGGGCCCTGGCAAGCCGGTGAAGCCTCTCGGTCCTTCGGGGCCTTCTGGGCCGAGCAGACCACCGAACCCGCGGAGGCCTTGCGCTCCCGCAGGTCCTTCCGCTCCGGGGGTACCTTGTACTCCTTCCGCGCCAGGCGTGCCGGAGGCCCCTTGTGCTCCGGAGGCTCCTTCCACGCCAGGCGTGCCGGGGACTCCTTGTGCGCCGTCCGTGCCGGGGACTCCTCGTGCTCCAGGTGCGCCACTGGTTCCTGGGAGGCCTGAGCTACCCGTCGCACCAGGGGCGCCAGCAGGCCCAAGTAGTGCTTGCAGCCCTGGAGGCCCGACCGGCCCTGGAAGGCCCGCAAACCCTCGAGGGCCTCTACTCCCCGTGCGCCCCCGTCCTCCAGGCGTGGGACTTCTCACGGCTATGTTGCGACATTGGACTGGCCGCGCCGGGCCCACCCTCCCGGTGAATGCTGCCCGATTACAGCTTCGCGAAGGAGCCGCGAACGCAGCCGGCGCGCTCGCCGTGACTGCCAGAAGAGCGAACAGGCACGCGAGCGTCGTGTGGTAACCGAGACGGCACCTGAGGTACCGATAGCCGCCGAATCTCGAGAAAGTTTCCATTCATCTGAACCTCGACGCCCTGGCCGCTAGGCATTAGCTCGGGCGGAAATGATGGCTGGACGGGGTGCGCGGCTCGGCGTCAGCGTGTCTAGTGGACGGACTCAGGGACGCCGTGCGAGTTAGCGGGCGCGGATGAGTGCCGCATCCACGGCCGCGCCATCGGGGTTCTGTCGCTCGCCCGGCTGAGCTGACCTGAGACCCGGCAGGCCTTTGCGCCCGTTACAAGCTCTCCGCAGGCGCTGGCGTCTGTCGTGTGCCGTCCCACCCGCCGTCTTGAAGCGCCCGAACTGCGAAGAGCGGGCAAATCCCGATTATCGATTGAAAAGGCGTGATAGGATTCATGGGCTTTGACGGGCCGATGTGCTCGCCCACTGGGTGAACGCCGGTTCGTGATTCGCTGGAGGACGTGGCGGTAGACACACTGTGACTACAGATCGCGGACCGCGCTTATGGGTATGGGCGTTCGTCCAAGGAGGGTCACAGTGCCAGCTCGACGCCGTACAGACGTATCGGCCGGTGGGTACATCCGTAGCCTTTGGTCCCGGTCGTCACGTTCGCCCCGAATGCGCCGCCCCTGCAGCGCCGTAGACGCCGCTGCAATTCTACAATCGCTGGATCCGGCGGTTGTCGCACGGGACGCCGCCGGTGTCGTGACAGCTTGGAACTCCGGCGCCGAACGCCTCTACGGGTATTCGGCAAAGGACATGGCCGGCCGCATGCTCAAGGCGGTCGTGCCGAGTGAAAGCCGTGCATGGGAGCTGCAGGCCTTCAAAGCCGCCCTGCTCGCCGGGCTCAGCGACACCTACCGCTCAAAGCGCATGACCAAGGACGGCGTCACACGGGAGGTCAGCGTGCAGATCTCGCCGATCATCGGGTCCGCCGACGCGATCGTCGGTGTGTCGACGATCGAGCAGGAGACGACCGCCGAGGGAGACGGTGCCGAGGCTGCGGCCGACGCGGGACCCAGCTACTTCGCGAGCGCATTTGAGGACGCACCGATTGGCATGGCTCTCGTTGGGGTCGCCGACGATCCGCCGGGCCGTCTGATGCGTGTCAACAGCGCATTCTGCGTGCTCACCGGGTACCCGGCCGACAAGCTGGAAGCGACGGGCATCGAGGACCTCCTGCACCCGGACGACGTGGCCACCGATCTGGCGGCCATGCACCAGCTTTCAGCCGGTGAGCTCGACGGCTTCCAACTCGAGCAGCGACTGCTGCACTCCGAGCGCCACGCGATCTGGGTGACCGTCAACGCGTCGCTGGTCCGGGACTCCGACGGGGCTCCGCTCTATTGCATCCGCCAGGTGCAGAACATCGAGGAGCGCAAGCGTTATGAGGGCGAACTCGGCTATCTGGTAGAGCACGATCCTCTGACGGGCCCGCTGAACCGTCGCGGCTTCATCCGCGAGCTGACACACGAGATGGCCTACTCACGCCGCTACGGAGGCGCCGGCACCGTGCTGTTCCTCGATCTCGACGATTTCAAGTCGGTCAACGACACCCTCGGCCATGGCGTGGGTGACGAGGTGATCTGCGAGGTGGCCCGTCTGCTGAGGGAACGCATGCGCGAGACCGACGCCGTGGCGCGACTCGGGGGCGACGAGTTCGCTGTGCTGTTGCCGCACACCCTCGCTGCGGAGGCTCAGATGCTCTCCACGAACCTCATTGAGTCGGTCAGCACCGGCCACGGCTTCCCGCACCTCGGTAGCCGACCCGTGACGCTGAGCGTCGGCGTGAACGGTTTCGACCGGCCGGGAGATGACACCACGGCCGACGACGTGCTGGCCGATGCCGACAGCGCCATGTACGCGGCCAAGGATGCCGGCAAGAATCGCGTCGCCGTAGCGACTGCCGCCACGCACGATCGAACCCAGACCAGGATCACGTGGGTCGAGCGCGTGCGTCGCGCGCTGCAAGAAGACCTATTCGAGCTCTACTGCCAGCCGATCATCGACTTCACCGACGACAGCGTCTCGCAGTGGGAGTTGCTGCTGCGGTTGCCCGGCAACGAAGGGGAGCTGATCCTGCCGTCGCAATTTCTTTACACGGCCGAGCGCTCGGGCCTGATCCTGGAGATTGATCGCTGGGTCCTGGGTGAGGCCGTCGGGTTGATCGCCGGGCAGCGTGACGCGGGTCGCGAGGTGCGCCTCGCCGTCAATATCTCGGGCCGGTCAGTCGGGGACGCCGACCTGCTGTCAGTCGTGCACGACGGACTACGGGAGACCGCGATCGACCCGGCGAGCCTCGTGCTCGAGGTCACCGAGACTGCTGCCATCGCAAACATGGATCGCGCGCGCGGATTTGCCACGCAACTGCAGTCGCTCGGGTGTCGTTTCGCGCTCGACGACTTCGGCGCCGGGTTCGGCTCCTTCTACTACCTCAAGCACATCCCATTCGACTACGTGAAGATCGATGGCGAGTTCATCCGCAACCTACCCGTGAGCAGCACCGATCAGCTGATCCTCGACTCGATCGTGCAAATGTCACGCGGGCTGGGAAAGCACACGATCGCGGAGTTCGTCGGCGATCTCGAGACGGTGCGCGTGCTCAAGGACCACGGCGTGGACTACGGGCAGGGCTTTCACCTGGGCAAGCCGGTGCCCGTCGCCGAGGCGCTGGCAGCCTGAACGGATATCGCTCATCGCGGACCACTTTGGGAACGCGGCCTTTGGGGCACGTCTCGCGTTCCGGTCATCGGCATAGGAAGGGCAGGCGCGGGGGCCGGGGGGATGCCCCCGCGCCTTACAGCGCGATGGAGAGGAGGCAAACCTCCGCGCTGGGATGAACGGCGACCTGTGGAGCACGCCCGCCGCTCAAGTTGTGCAAGATCAGAACCTCCCCACAGGGGTGCGCCGAGCGCCAGGGCGCCGCTCGCGCGTTGAGCTCCTGGTCGGGGTCTGCAGGCGTCCACCTCGCGCGCGCCTCGGCGCTTGGCGGTCGTGCGCTTCACCTCGTGCGGCCGCCCGGCAGATCGATATGGCAAACGCCACAAGGACGGCCCAGGCCGCGGCGATCGCAATCAAAGCCAGCATGGCCGACGGATCCGGTTGGTACTGCCAACGTCCGTGTCCAGCATCCCGCGCCCTCCCTGCGAGTGCTTACACGGATCTGATCGGGCGGCCATCGTGTGACCGCGTCTCGCTCCGCTCTCCTTGGCGCAACCCAGGCGTGAAAACGTGTCCACACTCGTACGGTCGCTGTATGTGGAAAGTAGCACAATGTGCAGCCGGCCAGTTGACCGCCGTTCGAGCGCGCGCTACGGTTCGGGAGAGCGCGTGCCGGCGGACGAACCCGGACGGCGGCGCGCGAAACCCGCAAACGGGTCAGCGTCCGAGACCGATCGGGGTCGTCGCGGCCGGGACCCAACAGGAGCAGATGTGGATCCGGAAGCACCGAGCGGGGGCTCGCTGACCGGAGGTCACCTACTTGCAGCGATCTCGACGAGCATCGTCGGCATGCTGCACGAGCACTACGGTCGCGGCCCGATGAAGGCCAAGACCTACGCCCTGGACGACATCATCGTGGTGGTCATGCGCGGCAGCGGCTTCACGGCGCTCGAGCAGACGATCATGGACAGCGGCGAGCCCGATCGCGTGATCGCCATGCGCGAGGACTTCCAGGGCATGATGGCCGCGCGCTACAAGGAGTCGATCGAAGAGCTGACCGGCCGCAATGTGTTGGCGTTCCTCAGCCAGGCCCACGTCGAGCCCGACATCACGATGGAGATCTTCTTCGTCGACCGGCCGCTGGACGGCTTCGGCGCGGTCGAGGTCATTCGGCCCCTGAAATAACGTATCTCGCGGAGCGGCGCTGCAAGATCCCGTACCAAATGCGTAGTTGTCAGGCTAAATGGGTAATCTGGGCGTAGAAGGCATTCCTGCGGTTGGTCTCCGGACAGGCCGCTACAAAATGACTTCCGACGTTTGCAAGCTATTGCAATCGATAGGGAGGTCGCGGATGTCTCAAAGATCATCATTCGGTTTCGAAGTGCGAAGCGCCCGCCGCGTAACGCGCTGGTTCGGCTGCGTATGAGCACCTCGCGCGACGGAGCAGTCCACAAGCCTGAGCCGGACGGCAATCCGAACAACGGCAAGCTTTCGCTCCACAAGGGTCGGAGCATCGATCTGGACCTCGAAGCCGAGCAGACTCTGGCCGACAGCGACCAGACGGCGGCCGACAGCGACCAGACCTTGTCCGATGGCGACCAGACGAGCTCTGACGGGGACCAGGCGGCGTCGGAGACCGACCAGAAGGCTTCAGACCAGGACCAGATCGCAAGCGACCGAGAGTCAGAAGGTGGCGCCGATCAGGCCGACCGCGACAGGTCGACAAGAGAACGCGACTACGCGACCCGTCAGCGCGAGGAGCAGGTTCAGGCCCGGCTGCGCTCAGCCCACGCGCGCGAAGCCCGCGCCGAGGATCGCGATCGAGTTGCATTCGAACGCGATCGAACGGCCGAGGCGCGCGACGCCGCCGCAGCGGCCGAGGACGACGCCTACCCTTCCCAACAAAGAGCCCGGCGTGTGCAGGATCGCGAGCGCGCGGCGAGCGATCGTGCCAATGCGGCACGGGATCGCAAGAGAGCTGCGAGCGATCGCGTGGGAGCAGCCATGGAACGCACCGAAGCTGTCGGCGATCGATTGCTGGCCGCGGGTGATCAAGCGAAGCTCGTTAAGGCCGACATAGACGACCTGACCCATGTGAGACGCCGCGGCCCCGGCATAAAGCGATTGGAATACGAGATCGCCCGGGCCCATCGCGGAGCCGATGCGCTGGTCGTCGCCTTCGTCGACGTCGATGGCCTGAAGCGGATCAACGACACCGACGGCCACGCTGCAGGTGATGCGCTGCTCAGCTCGGTCGCCGACGCGCTGCAGCGTTCGATGCGCCCCCACGACCTCGTCATGCGCTACGGCGGCGATGAGTTCGTGTGCGTGCTGCCTGAAGCGAAACTGGAGCAGGTTCGCCGGCGATTGAAGGACGTCTCTGCCGAGCTCGGCAGATCTCCCTGCCACGGCTCGATCACGGCCGGCTTCGCAGAGATGGCTGAGCGTGACAGCGCAATGGATCTGATCAACCGCGCTGACCAGGACCTGTTGGCTCGACGTCAGCGGGTGTAGCGGTCTGCCGAGGGTTTCCCGCGCCGGTCCTACGGCAAATGCGTCTCCCCTGGACGAGGACGAGCTCTCGACGACGAGGGCCGATGACACCGTCGAGTGCTTGCTGAACTCAGGTCACGACTATCGACCAGCGACCATGCAGATCCCGGGTCGTGCCCACCTCTGGGCATGCTCAATGAAGTCAGTCCAGCATTGGGCGGGCAACGTCATCGACCCAATCAAGCGCGTAGCGGCCGTGAATCGGCGGTGCCGTAACCCGCAGGGTAGATGCGGCGTGGTATACGCGCACCGGGACATCCTCGGGCTCACGTGTCGAAACGGTGTCGAAGCGAGTGCCGCGAAACCGTCTGGGCCGAAGCTCTGGGGGCAGCCGGGCTGACAAGTGAACGTAGCGCAGCGTTTGACCGTGAACGCTGTAGCGTCGGCAAAGGCCGTCTCAAAGAGTGTGCTGGCTTCCCGATGGCGCTGCTCTGCGAGCTTGACGGCGGTGACGTCGAGGAAGTGGGAGACGATGTACCGAGCCTCGTCGTCCTCGCCCCTTACGGTCTGACCATGGGTGGAGGCCCATACCACCCCGGCCGTCGGGCCGTAGGTAGCGCTTTTCGACCGCGAGCGTGTCGCCCGCGTCTCGTAGATGAGTGTATGCGTTCTCGGTGGCCGAGAGATCGTCGGGGTGTGTGAAGGGCGCAGAGGTCAAGCCGATCAACGCAGGGGCAGGGCGCCCGAGCATCTGGCAAAGCGCGCGGTTGACGCGCAGGAAGCGACCATCCATTTCGATTAGGGCGACTCCGGGTTGGCGCGAGCTCGAAAGCCGACTCGAACATCTCGGAGACGGTGTCCTCGCCTTGCCCGCGAAACGCTCACTCGCTTGCCTCACGCCGAGAGCATTCGTCAGATCGGCGCGGTCGCCCACTGCGTCACGCGCCACGCTCCAAGACATCACAACCGTTGATCGTCAGCCTGCCAGCCAAGCTTGAGATCTACCGACTCGCATGGTCAAAACGAGATCCCCCGCCGACGGCTGCTTCGCCCCCCCCACACTGCTGCACCGGCCGGGTTATGCCACGTCCGAGCGCCGCGTGACAGAGCTCAGGACGCCCACGTGGGGTGGTGGGTCCGGCCATCCCGGTTTCACCCTCTGAGGCCAGGTTGGTTAAGGCCTTCCGGGCAAATGATCGTCAGTTTCGGAATAAGACGTGGCAACGAAGAGCATTTGCTCATGTCACGAACTGGCTGGATGGCTGACCTGTCGGTGCCCAATCCATCGTGAGCAGTGGGGACAGCCGAGCGACCTGGCGCGCGATAATTCCACCGTGTCCAGGATGATCGCGTCTGCCTCGCCTCGGGGTCACCGTCACGGGGCGCTCGCCCGCTCGTCGCTCAGTATCGGCGCGATTCCCGCCGATACGTCCCGATGGCCGTCACCACCATAGTTCGCGGACCCGACCTCCAAGCTGGGTGCTACCTCCCGCATATGCGCAGACAGCGGCTGAAGCGTTTTGATCCGCTATGCGTCGGGTGGAAGTATCAGATCGCGCCAGAGAGGCCAGCCTGCGCAAGCGGGCAGGCACTCTGACGTGCGCACGGACGCGGATCGCCGGGCCGCTGACATCGGCGAGCGCGAGCTCGCGCGACGCTTCGGCGAGGCGCTCCGCGCCGGCGATCCGAAAGGCGCCAACGCGGTGGCCGTTGCCTCGCTTGATGCCGGGTTCGATGTGGCTCGCGTGCAGTCCAACGTGATCGCCCCAGCCATGCGATGGATCGGTGACCTCTGGCAACACGAAGAGGCCAACGTGGGGGACGAGCATCTGGCTACAGCGATCACGCAGGAGGTCCTTGGTCGACTGTTCCCACGAGCGCTTCAGACCCAGCCGCGATCACGTGAGCGGGTGATGCTCGCCGGAGTGCAAGGAGAGCATCACGTACTCGGCCTAAGGATGGCCGCGGACGTCCTGGAGGGCGCCGGCTTCGACGTTCTGTATCTCGGCGGGGATGTGCCCCTGGAGGGCCTCCTCGAAACCTGTCGCGCGCACGCTCCAGCAGTGCTTGGCTTCAGCGTGTCGATGCCGCTAAACCTGCCCACGCTCATCTGGGAGATCCAAGCCGTCTGCGCACTTGAGAAGCCTCCCGCCATTCTTGCCGCCGGACGCGCTGTGGGGCCTGCTATCGAGCACGGCCTCGCCGTTCCGATCATCGAGAGCACAGAGCAGGTCGTTGAAGCCGTCGAGGGCTTGCTTGCCAAGCCCCTCCTGGGACAAGTGCTGTCGGCGACTCTCGCTGCCCAGGCGTGCGCGCCGAATGCGATACGCCCGATCGAGCCGACTAACTCACCTACCTACGAGGACCGATTCGCACTGACGGCGCAGTCGGGCGCAGAGTCCGCGCGTGACTCCGCACGCCACGCCTTCGCGATGGAACAGCTCGCTTACCGAGATCCGTTGACGGGCCTCTGTAACCGTCGGGGATACGACGACCGCTACTACGAGGTCATGGAAAGCACGAGCCCTGACGCAATGGTTCTGATGATCGACATCGACGGGTTCAAGGGCATCAATGACACTCATGGCCACGAGGCCGGCGATGCAGCACTAGTCGACGTTGGAGTAACCATGATGCGCAACGTTCGGCCAGGGGATCTCGTTGCTCGCTACGGTGGCGACGAGTTCGCGATCTTGCTCCCTGGAGCTAGTCCCGCAGAAGCGGTGGCTATGGGGGAGCGCATCCGGGCGGCGGTCGAGCGCGATATGCGCGAGCCGCCGGTCACCGTAAGCGTCGGCGCCGCACGGGCGCTCGGGAGCACTCTGAGCACGGCGCTAGCCGTTGATCACGCCCTCTATGCTGCGAAGGAGGAGGGCCGCAACCGTGTCGTGGTCGCGCCTAGCTGACGTTACGTTTCCCAGTCTCAATGGCGAGATCATCACCCTAAGCCAGTTCAGTTACGACGCGAAGGACCCGAGCACCCTCGGGCGAGCCGAACTCGTCCACGCGTTGGTCGTGAACTCTCGTTTCCCGACCCGATCATCAACGCTCCGATGTTACGCCTACCGCTCGCGCGCAGCCGGCCTCGTCGTCGGGCTAAATCCGATCGACAGCCAGCGGACTCTGCCATTCCGTTGAAGCCCGCTTAGCTTCTGCGATCGTTCATCGTTCGGTCACGCGCTGGCCTTGGGGTGCTGTGATCGATGTGTCGCGGGAGCACCGCGTGGCCGCTATTTTCACCTTCAGCACGTCGTCGGCCACAAGGACTGCCAGGCCATCGGGATCGAAATAGCGACGGGCAGTTCCTCGTCGCCGGGCGCCCGACGGACGACCGTAGCCGATCGTTTGTTGATCCGCGCCCGCCTTCTACGCGGCGGCCGACCATCGGCGGCACGCCAGGCAATGGGCCTCTAGACGCGCGGCTCTCGATAAGGATCGCGGCCGCCAACTCGTTCGCGACCAACCCCGTGGCTTCGATTAGACACCATGTAGAACAGCGACACTACGGCGCCAGCTGCGCCAGCGAGCATGAGGATCAGGCCCACGGTTGCCGCGACACTCCTGAGATATGCACAGTCACGGCAGAGCGCAGGATCGCGCCAGCGGCGATCAGGAAAATCGAGGTTCCGAGCGGCATAGCTACACCCTGCCGCCGCGTCGGTACCCGAATCCGCCGCTTGTAAGCAGGACGACAAGCGCGACGAGAAGCAGTAGCCAGAGAAATGGACTAACACCTATGCCGCCAGCGATTGCGGCGATCACAAGAACGATCAGGAGCAGCTCAACGAGGCCCATAGCCATACCTCCCGGTGGTTGACAGGCCGTCTACGAGAGCTATACCCGCTCAGTAGTCCTACTCATCTCCAGCTTTTCGGGCCGCCCGATGTGGTAACCCTGGGCGTAGTCAACTCCCAGCCGCTTGAGCAGGTCAAGAGACTCGGCGTCCTCGACCCCCTCCGCGACGGTCTTCAGCCCGAACTTCTCAGCCAGGCTCACCACAGCTTCCACGACGCCGCGGCTCTTGAGGTTAGCTCGCAGGTCGCGGACAAACTCGATATCAATCTTCAAGTAGTCGATTGGTAGCTTCTTTAGATACGTGAATGTGCCAAATCCGGTGCCGAAATCGTCCAGGGCGATCCTGCAGCCGAGGGCGTGGAGTTGCTCGACGAACATCAAAGCAGCGACCTCGTCGCTGACGATCGCGGTCTCGGTGATCTCGAATATCAGCAACTGAGGGTCGGCCTCGTTGCTCTCGATCGCGCGCCCGATGTAGTCGATCAGGCGACGATCGGTAATTGAGCGGGCCGAAACGTTCAGCTCGACGCAGTGGCCGCCGGCAGCGACTTGCGCCGCCTGGTCAATCACCCATCGATCGATCTCCCCGATCAGGCCGAGCTCCTCGGCAGCCGGCAGGAATGCGCCCGGGGCGATCACGGTCGAGCAGTCGGGATCCACCATGCGGATCAGCAGCTCCTGCTGGGTGGCGCGGCCGGTGCGCAGATCGATGATCGGCTGGGCAAACAGAACAAAGCGATCCTCGCGCAGAGCGTCCCTGACCCGCTTCAGCCAGTCGAGTTTCTCGAGATCGGCCGCGACCCGTGCCGCCTCTGCCTTGCGCTCGGAGATGTCCTCGAAGACGACCACGGCTCCTTCGGTACCGTCTGGGGTCGTGAACGGTGAGGCCGTATATGCGACGGGGAGATCCGTGTCATTCGAGCAAACGAACACATCGTCCTCGATCCGCACGACTTTGCCGTCAATCCTCGCTCCGAGGATCGGGCACTCCTCTGCAGGATGCTCGGAGCCGTCCGAATTACGATGATGCATGATCGGGTGTAGCACCTGCCCGTATAGGTCAGCGGTGGTCCAACCGAGCAGGGCTTCAGCGACAGGATTGAGATACTGCGCCCGGCCCTCGTGGTCGAGCGTGAAGAGTGCCTGGCCCATGCTATCGGCGACCGCACGCAAATAGTCCCGCGCGCTTGCGAGTTCGGTGGCCGCCTCCTTTGACTGCGAGACATCGACGGATATGCCGGCTAGCGCGCGCGGCTGATCCTCGTCATCTCGAAGCACCCGTGTACGAAAATAGGCCGGGAACACCGAGCCGTCCTTACGACGCACCTCGAGCTCCCCCTGCCAAGTCTCCTGCTCTAGAAGCTCTGAAACGATCGCGTTTACCGGCGCGTCGGCGACCATCAGTTCTGTGACCGTGTGGCCGCGGGCTTCGTCCCGCGTCCAGCCGTAGAGCCGCTGGGCACCATCGCTCCACTCGAGCACGCGACGCTCGAGGTCCGTGACGATCACCGCAGCGTCGATCTCGTCGAGTAGCGAGGCCTGGAGCGCAACATGCTCCTGGGCGAGATGACGATCTGTCACATCCTCATGCGCGAGCACCACCTTTACAGGCGCAGACCCATCAAAGCGGGTCGCGCGCAGGACAAACCAGCGTCTCTGCTCGGGGCTGTGGCACGGGTATTCCCACTCCCCCTGATCGCTTTCGCCATCCAAAATCGCCGCCAGGCCGTCGGCGACCTTCTCGGCCATCGGTTCTGCAGCTGCCCTGCAGATCTCGACATAGTTGCTCCCAATGAAGTCGTTGCCGTCGCCTTCCTGAGCGGCGAACAGCGACCAGGACCGGTTGACCGCAGCGATATCGCCGTGTTCGTCGAGAATCGCAACATGGGCCGTGAGCGAATCGAGCGTCGCCTGCCAGAACTCGGACACGTGCTCGAGCTGCGCGGTCGCCAGAACGCGCTCCGTCACGTCGGTCGTCACGCCCAGCACCTGCGTGAGCACGCCGTCGGGTCTGCGCACCGCATCGCAATACGCCTTCAACCACCGGATCGTTCCGTCGGCAGCTCTGACTCGATACTCGACGCCGAAGGAGTCTGCGCCCCCGGACTGCATCTCTTTGATCGCGGATTCGACACCGGAGCGGTCGTCCAGGTGCATCGCAGTCAGTGCATCGGTCATCGTCAGCGGCGAAGTGGGATCTACCCCTAGGAGGGCTGTGAACCGCTCAGATGCATTCAGCGCGGTCTGTCGCAGGATTCCATGTCCATGAGCCCCAGTCGGGGATCCGCTGCGTCAGCGCGATCTGCGCAAGGCGAAGGTCATGCTCAGCTGGCCCGCCCTTCGTGGTTGACCTCAGCCGAGGCAGCTGCTCGGCGCCGGCCATTCTGGGCCGGCGCACCCTGGCATCTGGAGTATTTGCATTCATGAGGTAACTGTTCCCGGTGTCAAGCCCAGTACGTGAGCTTCATACGAATGTCCAGCAGAACGCGTCGGTCGATCAATCAAGAGGTAAGCGGCAACCTTGCTGACCCTGGGTGTGGGGCTGGCAGCACCGAGACGAACGCGGACCTCGCCTCGATCTCCCGGAAGGTCCTAGTGGGGACCGCGTCCTCGCCGATCGCGAGCCCACGTCCCGTGACGAACGCGCACCGGGGCGGGGGCTGACCACCGAATTCTCGAAGCGGCTTTCCGAATCGACGCGGCCTTGGTAGTTGAGCGAAGTCGGAAGCATTTTTGGGGCGCAGGCGCGGACGACGGCGTCACTACCCGCGTGCATTCTGAGCATCGGAACCTCGCAGCGAGACTTGAGTCCCATCGATTCCAAATCCGCACATGATCTACGTCACCTGCGAGCTCAGGCAGGGGGAGGGCAAATATCCCTCCGACTCATTTCTCAGGAGGCGACCCTCCTCAAGTTGCGCTGTCACGAGGAGGCATTAGAGACCTTGAGGCTCCAGCTGACCTGGGTGCGCCAGACACGGCCGGCCATGGACACGGTCTAGGCCGAGGCGGTGGCTGGGCACGTCTTGATCCCGAAGCCTCCTCGCTCGGGCGGTGCGCAACCGGGAAGCCCTACGCGTCAATCCGTCGGGGTCGGCTGCTCATCGTCACTATCAGTGCTCGAGGCGCGGTGCTCGCCGATCGCCTCTCGCAGCTCGCTCATTGCCTGGTCTTGCTCTTGTCCCTCATCGTTCTCGGTATCGGCCATGGCGCCCCCTACCACACCTAGCTCACCTAACGGTTGCAAGACTACACTGGGGTCCGACCGGTGCTGCTGTCGTTCGTTCGAGCAACGCGGAGCCGATGGCGCTCGGTGACGTAGACGCGGGCAACGAGAATGCCGGCGGGGAGGCCACGGGGTCTCCCAGATCGCTCACTGCGCGGTCAAACAAGCGCTGAGACGGCCACTTTCCCTTGCCGGCGGTCTCACACACATACTACTCGCGATCGGTTGTGCCCCGCGCCCGGCGGTCGAGCGAAGCTACGTTCGCAACCCGGGCCATTCGTCCACCGTGGAGAGGGCGAGTCGAGCATGGCCTTCAACCGCCGAGGACAACCCATCGACTCTCGCCACCGACCTGACGATGTTCACGCCCTGGCCTTCCGTGTACGGATGCTCCGGATCGGGCTGTGGCCGAGCGTGTTCACGGCTGGCTATTGCATCGTCTACGCAGGCCTGACGTGGAACCGTCCCCATCGAGAGGTTCTTCTCGTGCTGGCGGTCCTCGCCGCCATGGCTTCGATGGGGATGGCGCGGCTACCGATCGAGCGCGTCGTCTCAGGCCGTAGCTGCGAGCTGTTCTTTCTCGGTTGGAGCGCCTCGGCGATCGCGGCGATCGGGTGGACGTTGGTCCTCGACGGCGGTGTGAGTAGCCCCCTCGCGCCACTTTTGTTCCTGCCACTCGTCTACGCAGCCCTGTCCTATCCGCTGAAGTCGATGCTCGCGGTAGGTGCGATGACGCTTAGCGCCTACGCGTCTGTGGGCCTGGTAGTCGGAGGCGTCTCTACGGTCGCAGCGGGGCTGTTCGGCTGCATGCTGATCACAGCGACCTGGGTCTGCGCGTGGCAGGCGCTCAGCCACGCCGAGCAACACAAAGCGCTCACTGAGGTCTCGCGGTCAGATCCGCTCACAGGGTGCTTGAACCGTCGAGGCTTTCAGGAGCGTTTTGCGGCCGAGCTTGACGACTGCGGTCGCCACGGCGGACAACTCGGACTCGTGCTCATCGACTTGGACAACTTCAAGGTCATCAATGACACCCACGGGCACGCCGTCGGAGATGAGCTGCTGTGCTGGGTCGCCACCACGTTGCATGAGACGGTACGCCCTCGCGACGCGATTGGCCGCCTGGGAGGCGACGAGTTCGGGGTGCTGCTCCCGGAGAGGGAAGCCGAGCCGTCGCTGATCCGCGAGCGTCTGCTGACTGCGCTCGCTGAGCGGACGGGCGCGAGCATCGGCATAGCAACATTCCCTGGTCAGGGAACCGAAGAATCGATCCTGCACCAAGTGGCAGACGCAGACCTCTATGCCAACAAGCGTGGTGAGCGTCGAGGTCCGCGCGAAGGCGGTGATGCCCTCGGGTGGGCTGCGCCGGTTGCGCGTCGACCGGCGCAAGGGCTCGCCGCACAAACACTCCCAACGCGCAGCTGAACTCGCGCCTCCAGAGCTGCGAGCCAAGTCGACGCTGCTTAGTGGATCGACTTCGGCGGACGAGCCGCGAGCGAGTCAAGTTCGGCCGAAGGATCGCCGGGCTTCAAGCAACTCAGCGACTCGGCCGATGAAGACGCATGAGACTTTTTCGGCGACTAGCGCTCGTCGCAGCGCTGCTTGCGATCAGCCTGCTCTGCGTGGCCTCGGCGACGGCTGCGCCGACGATGACGGAGTTCTCGTTGCTAACCGGCGGGCGCAGTCCGGCCGGCATCACCGCGGGACCTGACGGCAACGTGTGGTTTGCCGAGAGCGCGGGCTCCGGAGGCATCGGCCGAATCACGCCGGCTGGCTCGATCACCGAATTCACCGCAGGTATCAGCGGGCAGGCCGAAGGCATCACGCTCGGTCCCGACGGGAACCTTTGGTTCACCGAGCCATCGCAGGAAAAGATCGGCCGTATCACGCCGTCTGGCACGATCACCGAGTTCTCAATCCCCGGCGGTCCGGGTAAGCCTGCCGGGATCGCGGCGGGGCACGACGGGAACCTCTGGTTCACGATCTCCACCGGCCAGGGCGCCATCGGGCGGATCACGCCAACGGGAACGATCACGGAGTTCACGAGCGGCCTCACGTCGAGCAGCAAGCCTCAGGCAATCACCGCAGGTCCCGACGGCAATCTGTGGTTCACCGAGACGGCAAATCCGGCTCGAATCGGCCGGATCACGCCCGAAGGGACGATCACTGAGTTTTCAGCCGGACTGACCGCCAACAGCAAACCTCAGAGCATCACGGCGGGCCCCAACGGCAACCTGTGGTTTACCGAGGAAGCCAATCCGGGACGGATAGGGCGGATCACCACAACGGGCACGATCACCCAGTACGAAACGGGCCTGCCGACGAACATCAGACCAGAAGGGATCACCGCCGCCAACGACGGCAACCTCTACTTCACGGAGTTCAATAATCCCGGCGAGATCGGCAAGGTCACGACCGGGGGGGCGATTACGCAGACAGCTACGCCGACGAGCAACAGCCAACCGCTGGGCATCACCACTGGGCCCAACGGCAACCTCTGGTTCACTGAGGTCGCCAACGGTGGCAAGATCGGGACGCTGACTGTCGCGCCCAGCGTTGGGGCGGCCAGCGCCTCAAACGTGGCCGAGCAGACCGCAACACTCGCGGCCCCCGTCGGAGCAAACTCTCAAGCGACCGAATACTTCTTTCAGTACGGGCCGAGCAGCGAATACGGCTCGCAGACTTCGACGGCCTCGGCCGGCAGCGGCGCCACGCCGGCCGTCGTTTCGGCAAACGCGGTCGGACTTTTCCCGACGAGGAGCTACCACTTCCGTGCGGTTGCGATCAACGCGAGCGGGACGACCTACGGGCCGGATCAAACCTTCACGACGGGCTCAGCGCCCAGCGCGACCACGCTGGCGGCGACCGGCGTGATAATCACCGGGGGAACCTTGCACGGATCGATCGATCCGCAGGGGCAGGCGACGACCTATCACTTCGACTGGGGATCCACCACCGCCTACGGGAGCCAGACGCCGCTCGCCGACGCGACCGTTGGCTCTGACAGCAGCGAACACGCGGTCGAACAGACCCTCGGCGAACTCACGCCGGACACCTCCTACCACTTCCGCGTCGTCGCGAGCAACTGCGGCGGATGCGCGGAAGGGACGACGTACGGGTCGGATGAGACGTTCACGACCGCACCGGCGCCACTTGCAGTAACCAAGCCGGCACAGGCCGTGCAGCAAGGCATGGCGACGCTTGCCGGGATGGTGAACCCGCAGGGGGCGACGACGACCTACCGCTTCGATTGGGGCACGACGACCGCGTACGGCAGCCGGGCGCCCATAGTCGATGGCGTCGTCGGCTCTGATAGCACTGAGCACTCGCTTTCTCAGGCGCTAGCCGGGTTGACGCCGGGCGTGACCTACCACTACCGCATAGTCGCCAGCGACTGCGGAGGCTGCGTGTCGGGGACGACTTACGGCGCCGACGTAACGTTCGCCACACTGGCCCAGCAGGGTCCATCCGCGCCGGCTGGCACGACCTCGCCAAATCTGCGCGTATTGGTACCCGCGACAGTCGCGCCGCCGACGGTGGGAAAGACCGCAGTTGCCGGCGCGATCTCGGGTGTCGTGCTCGTCCGCGTACCGGGCGCTGCGGGGCTCGTGGCGCTCGGGCCGTCGCAGAACATCCCGATCGGATCGGTGATCGATGCACTGCACGGCGTCGTCCGCCTGACGACCGCGCTGAATACAGCGGGAAAGCTGCAGAGTGCAACGCTGTGGAACGGGTCATTCGCTGTTGCTCAGAGCCCCGGGCACGGCATGACCACGTTCACGCTTCCCCGACCGACGGGCTGTTCCGCAGCCCAGCGCGCACACGCCTCGGTGGCAAGCGCGGCCCGAGCCATGAAGCCGCCGGCACTTTGGGCCAAGGACAACCACGGCCAGTACAGCACGCGCGGTCAGAACAGCGTTGCAACCGTGCGTGGGACCTACTGGGAGACGACCAACCGCTGTGACGGAACGCTCACGACGGTCAAGCAGGGCCTCGTCAGTGTGCGAGATCTGCATCGCCACCGCTCGGTGCTCGTGCATGCGGGCCACAGCTACTTGGCAAAGCGCTAGCAAGGCGAGTCCTGACGCGTGAGGCGTCTGAGCCTGACCCCGAAGACACTGGCCGTTGCAGTAGCGGCGCTCGTCGCGATGGCCGGTGGCCTCACGGCTTATCTGGCGGACGCTTGGCCTCGCCTGGAGAACGACACGCTCGACATGCGCTTCAGTGCGCGTGGCGCGTCAAAGGCGCCGGGCATGGTCGTCGTGGCGATCGATGACAAGACGTTCTCCGAGCTACGCCGGCAATGGCCCTTCCCACGCAGGCTGCACGCCGCGGTCATCGACCGCCTGGCCAGCGACGGAGCCCGCGCGATCGCCTATGACGTCCAGTTCACCGAGCCGACCGACAGACGCGACGACCTGGCGCTCTACGAATCGATCGCGCAGTCCAAGACGCCGGTGGTGCTCGCGACGACGGAAGTGAACACGTCTGGTCAAACCGGTGTGCTCGGCGGAGAAGAGGCCCTCAGACGGGCGCGCACGGTGGCGGCCGCAGCCAATCTGCCGGCTGAAGCAGGCGGGGTGATTCGTCGCTACCCCTTTTCGCTGCTCGGCCTGAAGGGCTTTGCCGTCGCGACCACGCAGGCCGCCGGAGCCACTGTCACGCGCTCACGCTTCTCCGACGACCGCGCGCTGATCGACTTTCGAGGCCCGCCCGGAACGATCAGGACCGTCTCCTACGCCGACGTGCTCGAAGGGCGCGTCAAGCCACAGGTCTTCCGCGGAAAGATCGTCGTCGTCGGCGCGACATCAGCCACGCTGCAGGACGTCCATCAGACCTCCACAACTTCCGCCAGCCCGATGGCTGGACCCGAGATCCAGGCCAACGCGATCTGGACGGCGTTGCACGACAATCCGCTGCAGCCTGCGCCCGGATGGTTTGCGCTGATCGCGATCATCCTGGGCGCCCTGATTGCGCCGCTGGCCTCGCTGAGGTTTCGGGTCCTCGCCTCACTGCTGCTCGCCGGTGCCGCCGGCATCGGTTATGTCCTCATCGCTCAAGCCGCGTTTGGCGCCGGCACCGTGCTCGTGCTCACCTATCCGTTGGCCGCGTGGGCGCTGGCGGCCATCGGCACCGTCGCGGCGAACTACGTCGGGGCCTTCATCGAACGAAATGCCTTCGCACGGCAGTTGCGCGAAAGCCAGCTCGAGCTGATCCAGCGTCTCGCGCAAGCAGTCGACACGCGCGACACCGAGACCGGCGAGCACGTTCAGCGCATTGGCAGACTCTCTCAGCAGTTGGCCCTACAGATCGGCTGGAGCGAGGAGGACGCCGAGGTTCTCCGCCACGCAAGCGCGATGCACGACATCGGCAAGATCGGCATTCCCGATCACATCCTGCTGAAGCCCGGAAAGCTCGATCCGGAGGAGTGGGACGTCATCAAGGCGCATACGACGGCCGGTGCTCAGATTCTCGCCGATTCGTCCAACCCGCTGGTTCAGATGGCCCGCGATATCGCCATGTCCCATCACGAGCGCTGGGACGGAAGCGGCTACCCAGCGGGCCTGAAGGGGGAGCAGATCCCGATCGCGGCGCGCATCTGCGCAGTTGTGGATGTCTATGACGCGCTGCTCGCCAAACGCTCCTACAAGGATTCGTGGACTGCCGAGCAGGCGCTCGCCGAGATCCAGCAAGGCAGCGGGACGCACTTTGATCCGCAGCTCGTTTCGGCGTTTATCGAGCTCGTGCCTAAGCTCTCACGAGAGTGTGACTGGTCGCTTGGCGAAGTGCTCATCCCGTCTAAGCAGATGACAACGATCTAGCTCGTCATGGGTCCGCCTGCCACTTGCCGAATGGGTGCTGTTGATAGTACGTAGCGCCTTCGCCTCATAGAGCTTTGTGTCTGCAATCTCTACCGAGGTGAGTAGATCGATCCCATCGAGCATCGCTGTTCCGAACGAGAGCGTCACGCCGCGACAGTCGGGATCGGCGGCGACAGCGGCCGGAATGCGCCGCGCCACTAGTTCCGCCCCATCGATCGTCGCCCCCACCAGGATTAGTGCGAACTCATCCCTGCCAATGCGGTATGCCCCATCCTCTCCACGCAGAACCTCCGAGCGTCGAGCGACCGCGCGCAATACCGCTTCGCTCACCGCGTGTCCAAACGTGTCCTCGACCTCTTCAAGCCGTCGAGGTCCACCGAGCAGATCGCACTCGTGTCGCCGTTTCGCCGTGCACGCGCGCCCTCCGCGGCGATACGACGACCAAACGCGCAGCGGTTGGGAAGTCCGGTCAGCGCGTCGTGGGTGCTCGCAGGGCGCTGTTCTTGGTAGTCCGTGGAGTGCGCCACGTGCGAGGCGATCACGCCCGAAAGCAGCTTCAGCGCGACGAGATCATCCTCCGCAAACGCATTGGGACGTGGGTCATAGGCCTTCAGCACGCCGACGACGGTGCCATCGTATGCCAGAGGCACGCACACCCTCGAGATCGCTCCTACTCCTTCGCAGGCCGCGCGATCGACACGATCATCGGTAGTGGCGTCCGAGCAAGCGACGCAAGGCGCTGCGTCCGAATTCATCGCCCTTGAGCGAAGCGACGAAGCGCTGTAGCTCTCAGTGCTAAGACCCGGTAAGCCGAAGTACGGACTCCTCGCGGGAACGCAGTCCGCTGAAGTGTCGATCAGCATGATGCAGTCCGCCATGGCTTGCTCGATGTCTGCTCGGGCGAAGATCCACAGGCCGTGATACGTGGCTTCAACTTTCGCTTGGCGAGTAGGAATCCCCGCGTAGTCGTGCAGGCTCGAGTGGTCGAAGTCGACGGCGCGATCAGCTTGGAGCCCGCCAGCTGACCGGCAGCTGCTCGAAGGTGCTGCAGGTCGCAGCACTCATCGCCGAGAGTCATCATGAGC
Organism: uncultured Solirubrobacteraceae bacterium; assembly: GCA_963819435.1. Taxonomy (GTDB): domain Bacteria; phylum Actinomycetota; class Thermoleophilia; order Solirubrobacterales; family Solirubrobacteraceae; genus Palsa-744. Next base: position 255,855 of record CAWFWA010000005.1, read on the forward strand.
GGTGTTGAGCGTGCAGTGCAGTGTGGCGGTGGCCAATGGGTCGGCGAACTACAGCAGCCTGATCGCGATCCCGCCTGCCTAACTCTGCCGCGTCCGACGCGCGCTCTAGTGGATCACCTGGCGCGGGATCCGGTGTCCTGCGTGGTGTCCCTGCCGGTCATTAACCAAGTCGAACCCATCGAGATCGCAGAACGGAACCCCCACGCCGCCGGTGCGGCCCCACCCGCCGTCATTCCCGGGTCGTGCCCACCTGTGGGCATACGCACTGAAGTCAGTCCAGCATTGGGCGGGCAACGTCATCGACCCAATCAAGCGCGTAGCGGCCGTGAATCGGCGGTGCCGTAACCCGCAGGGTAGATGCGGCGTGGTATACGCGCACCGGGACATCCTCAGGCTCACGTGTTGAAACGGTGTCGAAGCGAGTGCCGCGAAACCGTCTGGGCCGAAGCTCTGGGGGCAGCCGGGCTGACAAGTGAACGTAGCGCAGCGTTTGACCGTGAACGCTGTAGGCCAAGTTGTTCTCCTCGGCATTCGGGGCGAAATCCGACCACGTCTCGCGGTAGACGAGCTTGAACTCCTGGCCGGCAGCACGTGCCGGGCCGAGGTGGAAGATGGCGACGAACCAGCCCTTGCTCTTGGGCCGCGGGTCGGGACGGAAGCCGACGAACGAGTGCTGGCGGGCCTGGGTGATGACCTCGATGGCAGGAAACCGCTCGGGTTCGGGCGGCTCCGGACGGAGCCAGTAAAACGGCAGCGCCACCACGCGGAGCCCGTCTAGCACGGATCGAGCACGGATCGCGATCACCTTACGCAGAAACGGATCGGGCGCGTCTCGGAGGCTGGCGATCATCGTGTAGCTGAGAGTGTCCATTCCCCGGCGCGGAGGCGGCGGCGGCGGGATTGGGTTCAGCTCGCCTGCGAAGTGCTCGCGGAATTCATCGGCGAATGTTCTCGAGACCAGGATGCGGGCGAGGTTCTCGAATGCGCGCGGTTCGAGGCGGGCCAACCCCGCCCCGTCCACCACTCCCCCGAGTTCAAAAGGTGGGCGGGACAACTCCGCCACGGCAAGACGACGGCGAGCAGCCTGTGATGCGCGTTCTTCATGCAGGAGGAGGTGCCGGCAAAGCAGACGCTCCTCGCTGCTCGAAAGCCTTTCAATGGCCAGGCTGAGCCCCTGTCGAAACAATCGCCCGCGAACCGTCGGGGGCTCGTAGTCGAGAAACGGAAGGAAGAGGAACGCATACGCGCGCTCGACGTCGGCCGGCGTAAACGGTTGGTCGAGGATCCTCGCCAGCAACTCGAGGTGTGAGGCGATGCTTGGCCAGGACGGTGGGTCTGGCGTTTGAGTGGTCACTGTGCCCCGCCTCCCCCACGGATTTCGGCGAAATTTTGAGCCTCGACGTTCCTTCAAGGCTAGCCGACACTCCAGCGCGAAAGCGCCTTGAGCAACCTCAAACAGACCCTATGCCGCCGTCACTTGGCCGCGGTCTCTAGCTCTGAAGAAAGGAGCATCTTCATGTCGGATCTCCCTATGCGTCGCCCCCGGTTCCTGCCCGACCGCCTCGGCGATCGCCTAGACAGAGCCCTGGAGCAGCAGGAGGCTGCAGCGCTCGTGCGCCAGCGAGGCGAAGCGTTGGATATCGAGCGCGCAGTGCATCTCACCGAGTACGGCATGGTGGGCATCGCGACGATCTCGATGCGCGAGGCGGCGCTGATCCGCGCGGTGCCGCATGCCGAGGCTCGACTGCGGGCCGCGGCTGACGCCGGAACCGGCGTGATCCTCGGACGCATCTTTGAGGCGGGGCTATGAACCGTGGCGATCTGCTGCTGATCCTCCTGCTAGTCGCACCGGTTCTGATCCGCATCGCTGAGGAGTCCCACTATGCCGGCCTGGATCGCGAGACGGGTCGCGTCATGGCTGACTGGGAGCGGGGCGAGGCGGCGAGGGCGCATCGTCGGCGCCTCGCGGAAATCGAGTACGAGACCCAAGAGACGGTTGCGCACCTCGAGGACATCGCCGACGCCGAAGGCGTCGCAATCGAAGGCGAGCGCAGGATGCTGTCGCTGGCTCGCGAGTCGAAGGACCGATGAGGCGGAAGGCGAGCGTCGGTCCCTAGTCAGGTCTCCGTGCTCGCACCGTGGTGAACCCGTGCGTATCTGTTCGCGCAAAAAAACTATTGACAGGAGAGAAATCATGGTCGCATACTCGGGACGTTCTCTAGAGAACGAGAAATAACTGAAAACAATCAAGGAGGGTGTGATGTAGGGCGGCAGCGAGGAGGACAGAAATGGCGAAACGGCGACGTATGAAAGTCAAAGGCGTGCGCAAGGATGAAGACCCGGAGATGCTCGGGCTCTCCATGTACCTCGGCGGCAAGCGGAAGGCCGAGCAGGCCTACGAGCGAAAGAAGAGCGAGAAGGCCAAACGCCAGGAGCGATCCAGGTGAACGCTGCGCTGGTGCCCGCTGCCGTGACCGCCGGCGCGGGCGGCGCGATGGTGGCCGGCATCGCCTGGAGCGAGCACGCGGCCCGCGAGCGGATGCGCGCGAGCCGCGTGAGGCTGAGCTTGCGCTTCCCCGCAGGGATGGACCCGGCTGTCGCGACTGCGGCGCTCGATGCTCTCTCGGGACTGTCCTCGAACAACGAGCTGATCTTCGAGATGACGGCACGCGAGGGCGCGATCACGCATTCGATTTGGGTTCCATCGGCCATACGGAGTTCGGTCGTGGCGCTGCTTGAAGGGGTGATCGGCAGCGTGAGGATCGTCGAGCGCGACGCCCCGGGCACGCGCGAGCCCTCGGCACTGAGGATGAGCCTCGGCGTAAAGAAGCACGTGATCCTCTCAGGCGAGAACGCCGGACCTGCATCGCGAGCGCTGCTCGCCGGTTTCTCCGATCTGCGGACCGGCGAAAGCGTCGTCCTTCGTTGGGCTCTGGCCCCACGACCGGCGCCGCGGGCTCCCGAGGCGAGCGGTGACCCTCACGCGCAGGAAGTTCAGCGCGCGTGGCGGCGAAAGGCCTCACAGCGCGGCTTCGCGGTCAGCGGGCTGCTGCTGGTGAGTGCTTCTCCGAATCGGGCCCGCGGATTGGCCGGGCATGTGGCGAGCGTGCTTCGTGCGCGTCGCACGATCGGCCCGGGAGTCCGCATTCGCACGCGCCGTCGGCGCGGCGACATGGGCTTGCTCCCGCGAGCGGGCGCGGGGGTCGGCTGGCTGTCCACGAGCGAGTTGCAGGCAATCCTCGGCCTCCCACTTGGGGCCGACGCGATTGAGAACGTCGAGTACGGCTCGCGGCAACGAAAGGCGCCGATAGATATCGCGCGCGACGGGCGTGGCCTATTTCTCGCCCGCGACGGCCGGGGTGAGAGGAAAGTCGCCTTGGGCGCCAAGGCGGCGCTTCAGCACATGCTGATCTGTGGCGCCACGGGCAGCGGCAAGAGCGCCGTCATGGTGCGGGGCATCCTCGATGAGATCAGTGCTGGGCGCGGCGGAGTCGCCGTCGACCCCCAAGGGGATCTGCTTGAGCGCGTGGTCGACCGCGTTCCACCCGAGCACGCAGAGAGGATCGTGGTGCTCGACGTGGGTGATCGCTCGCGTCCTGTGCCTGGGCTCGCGATCCTCTCCGGCGGCGACCCGGACGCGCGTGCAGACGTACTGACCGATGCACTCCGACGGATCTTCCAGGGCGCCTGGGGTGTGCGCTCAGAGACCTACGGGCGGCTCGGCATCAGAACGCTCGCCGAGGTTCCCGGCGCATCGCTTGCGGATATGGGTCGGCTCTTCAGCGACGACGCCTACAGGCGGCGAGCTGTCGGGGGGTTGCGTGATCTATTCCTGATCTCCGCTTGGCAGGAATACGAACTGCTGAGCCCCGGCGCGAAAGCAGAACACGTGCAGGCGCCTATGGCGAGATTCATGACGCTTCTCTCAAGACCACAGGTCCGCGCAGTGCTCGCTAGTTCCGAGCCCAAGCTCGACGTCGCAAAGCTGCTCGATGAACGTAAGTGGCTGCTCGTGTCGCTCGCCCCGGGCATACTGAGCGAAGCAGGCGCAGCACTTGTCGGTGCGGCCGTCATGCACGTGGTCTGGAGCAGCATCGAGGCCAGGGCGAGCGTGCCCACCGAGCAGCGCCACCCGGTCTTCATCTTCGCCGACGAGCTCGCGACCCTCACCAACGGACTGCCGTTCGGCTTTGAGGTGCTCGCCGAGCGAGCTCGCGGCCTGGGTGCCGGGCTGACCGTCGCACTGCAGACGCTCGAGCGCGTGCCCGAGCCAACTCAGTCGTCCCTTGTCGGGAACGCTGCGACGTTCATGACGTTTCGAGCGGCCGCGCGCGAGGCTGCCCTCGTGGCACGGCAGCTGCCCGGGCTCACCGCTGCTGATGTGATGGCGCTCGGTCCGTTCGAGGTCGCCGCGCGCGTCGGGACGGGCTCCGGCGGCGGCGTCTCGGTCGTGACAGGTCGAACCGAGCCCTTGCCGCCCCCGACTGGGCAGTCACAGCGGATCCGCGATCTCTCCGCTGCTCGCTATGGCAGTGAGAGTCCTGCTCCTACTGAGGCACCGGACCAGCTTCAAGACGACGACGACGACGCTGCGGTCGGCTACCGCAGGAGGCCGTCGTGAGCTGTCCTGTCGCTCGACCTGTCGCGTCGATGGAGGCCGGGCAGAAACCCCACGCCGACGGCGCTTCCGCGCAGGGTTCTCCAACGAAAGACCTGCGGTCTTCCCCTTACATCTCTACCCGCAGGCTCGCCGAGATCGAAGCCTGCCTGGACCAGCGCGATCGAGAGCTTGTGCAGACCGTCGCTCGGTTCAGGGTCATGAGCAGCAGGCAGCTCAAGACACTCTTCTTCATCGGCGGATCTTCTCAGGCCATGGCCCGAGCGGCCAACCGTCGCCTCGCGCGGCTGTGTGAGCTCACGCTGCTGACGAGGCTCCCGCGACGCGTCGGTGGTGTACGCGCCGGAAGCAATGGCATGGTGTTCGCACTCGGGGTCGCAGGTCAGCGGCTGCTCGCCGGCTCCTCGCCGCCACGTCGTCGGCGAAGCCCGCACACCCCCGGCTCGCGCTACCTCGCACACACCCTCGCGGTGGCGGATCTCTACGTGACGCTGATGCAGCTGACTTCGGCCGGAGAGTGCGAGCTACTCGCGTTCGAAGCAGAGCCCGAATGTTGGCGCGAGTATTCCGGTCAGTTCGGAGCGGTCGTCGTGCACAAGCCCGACGCGGCGGTGCGGCTGGCTGTGGGCGAGTTCGAACTCTCCTGGCTGGTGGAGGTCGATCTCGCAACGGAGTCGTTGACCACGATCGAGCGCAAGGCACAGCGGCACCTCGACTTCCATCGCTCCGGCGTCGAGCGACGCGCGCGCGGAATCGCGCCACGCGTCCTGTGGACAGTGCCGAACCACGAGCGCCTTGATGCGATCGCCTTCGCGCTCGCGCGGCTGCCCGCAGGCGCGAAGGAGCTGTTCGCGCTTGCGATTACCGGGGAGGCGGCGGCCGCGTTGATCGCAGGAGCACCGGCATGAGCGCGACCGCGCCGCCCTTCTACCGGGACGCCAGCGACTCATGGGGCATCCTCGAAGGCGAGGCGCTTGAGCTCCTTCGTCGGCTGCCGGACCGGTGCGTCGACGCTCTGGTCGTCGACCCGCCCTACGGGATCAACTTCCACGGCGAAACCTGGGATGGGGCCGACATTCTCGCCGCCGGTCGCGCTCAGACTGGTGCAGTGCCGCCCGGTGAAGCGTTCGAGCGCTGGAACGCGATGTGGGCACGCGAATGTCTCAGGGTGATGAAGCCCGGGGCCCACTTGGCTGCGTTCGGCTCGCCGCGGACCTTCCATCGCCTCGTCGCGGGCGTGGAGGACGCCGGATTTGAGATTCGCGACCAGCTCCTGTGGTTGTTCTCGCAGGGGATGCCGAAATCGCGCTTGCTTGACGGCGGGCTCGGGAGCACGCTGAAGCCGACGTTCGAGCCGATTTTGCTCGCCCGCCGACCGTTCACGGGGACGCTCGCGCAGAATCTCAGCCAGCACGGCTCGGGTGCATTGAACATCGACGCCGCGCGCATCGCGCGCGCGGGCAGCGAGCGCGGCTACTGGCCGGCGACGATCGCAGCCTCCCACGCTTCGAATTGCACGGGCGAGGCCTGCGCTCCGACATGCCCGGTCGAGCTCCTCGATCACCAGAACGAGGGCAAGCCGCTCAGCAGATTGTTCTACTGCGCGAAGGCCACTCGGGCCGAGCGCGAGGCCGGCTGTGAGGGCCTGCCACCGCGCCCACTACAGGTCTACACGGGCAAGCACCACCGACGCCAACTCGTGCGCAACGTTCATCCGACCGTCAAGCCGCTGCAGCTGATGCGCTGGCTCGTGCGGCTGATGACTCCGCCGGGCGGCCTCGTGCTCGACCCGTTTGCAGGCAGCGGCAGCACCGGCGCCGCGGCGGTGCTTGAAGGCAGACGGTTCCTCGGGATCGAGCGCGAAGGCGAATACGTAGACATCGCCTGCGCTCGACTCACCCATTGGGCAAAGCAAGCCAGCGAGGCGTCGAGGTGAGGGCGTGGACGGCCACCCGGCGCGCGGAAGGGCACTCGTCCTTCTGCGCGCCGTCAAGGCCGTCCATCCCTAACCGAAGGAGGCAGCAACGCATGGCAAGCAAGGCACAAGAGGTCTACGAGGAGATCCAGCGACGGATCGCATCGGGCACCGAGCGCGCCGAGGCGTTCAAGGAGCTCGCAAAGGAGACCGGCCGTAGCGCCGACTCCTTGCGCGGTTCCTTCTACGGCTGGAAGCGCAAGCTCGACGGCGGCGAGAACCCTGGGCGATCGCCCAGGACCCGTCGCCGCCAGACCTCTCCCGAAGACGCTCTCGCCGACGCAAGAGCGGCTCTCGAACGGGCTGTGGAATCGATAGACCGGGAGGTCCGGATAGCCCAGGAGCGAGCCGAGGTGTCGGCGAGCGAATACGAGGAGATCCGCGACAGCGCCGAGGAGCGAAAGCAAGCCATCACCGCACGCCTAGAGGCGCTGCGGTGAGCCAGCGGGCCGATCTGGGGTCACTCCCGGATCGGCCTGCGCAGCAAGCGAACTGCTTGCCAGCACAGGGCCTCACGGGGGAAAATAGGCCATAGGAATAGTGAGAAACGGAAGGAGTGATTCATGCAGGATCCGACAACAACAAATCAACCGGGGGGCGAAAGCGAGGAGGCCGCCCCCGCGCCCTTGGCGGCGGTATACGCCCGCGTCTCAAGCGCTGGGCAGCTAGAACGCGACGGCGATGAGGACGGCTACTCGCTGCCCGCCCAGGTCGAGGCGTGCAAGAAGGTGGCGATCGGCCGCGGGGCCGAGGTGGCGAAGGTCTATCTGGAGCGCGCCGAGTCGGCTCGCAGCGACAACCGGCCGGTGCTCAAAGAGATGATGCGTGAGCTTCCGGCGCTCGGCGTGCGCTACCTAGTCGTGCACAAGGTCGACCGCTTCGCGCGCAACCGGCTCGATGACGCGACGCTCTACCAGAGCCTCGTCGGCATGGGCATCACGCTTGTCAGCGCAAGCGAGAACATCGACGACACGGCACCGGGGCAGCTGATGCACGGGATGCTCGCGACTTTCGCCGAGTACTACAGCAACAACCTCTCAGCAGAGGTCAAGAAGGGGCTGCGCCAGAAGCACGAGAAGGGTGGCACTCCGTTCCGGCCACCGATCGGCTACCTCTCATCCCAGCGCGAGGCCGGCGGCCAGGGCATTCGCGGCGTGGAGCTCGACCCTGTTCGCGCACCACTGGTCAAGCTCGCATTCGACCTTTACGTCAGCGGCCACTGGTCGCTTCGCGATCTCGGTGAGCATCTAGCAGCGGAGGGCCTGCGCAGCAAGGGGACCAAGCGCTATCCCGAACAGGCCCTTGGAGCCAATCGAATCCACGACATGCTGGGAAATCCCTACTACATCGGGATCGTCAAGTACGACGGACGTAGCCTTCCTGGCCGGCACGAGCCGCTCGTCGACCAGGAGATCTTCGATCGCGTGCAGGAGCTGCTTGCCGCGGCCCGCGTGGGAGGGGAGCGGCCCCAGATTCACGAGCACTACCTTCGATCAACGGTCGTGTGCGAGTACTGCCATGGCCGGCTCCTCTACGGCCGACACAGAAGCCGCTCAGGGCAGTATTACGAGTACTTCTCCTGTGCCAACCGCAGCGCGCGCCGGCGGCGGGTGCAATGCCAGAGCAGCGGCCACTACTCGGTTGCAGAGGTCGAAGCTGAAGTCGAGCAGCTATACACGAGCCTCAAAATCGAACCTGGAGTCAAGGAGCAGATCCGCGCCGAACTAAGCCAGGAGATGTCCAACAGGGCGGCGCTCATCGAGCACGACGCGGTAAGGCACGAACGGACACTCAAACGCATCGAGGCCAAGCAGGAAAAGCTCGTCCAGCTGTACTACCAGGACCTCGTCACGGTAGACGTCTTTCAGCGCGAGCAGCACAAGCTGAAGGCAGAGAGCAAAGCCGCGCAGCGACTGCGACGGATCGCCGCCGTGCAGGGGAAACGGGTCGAGGAGGCGCTCGCGCTTACGCTCGAGCGCCTTGAGAACATCCACCAGGCCTACATCGAGGCCACGCCGCTTGAGCGTCGCATGATGAACCGCGCGATCTTCAAGCACATCGAGATCGGCGACGACGGCGACGTCATGAAGAGCTCACTGACGCCGCCTTACGAGGCGATCGCCGCTTGGCAGCCGGAGCTTGGGCGCCCGGCGGTCGCGGCCCATGCCCCGACGGCCCCCCAAAAAGGGGCGGTTCGACCGTCTTCCGGCTACGCCGATTTTCGATCACAGGTTCAGAACCCTTGACGCTCGCCGCGAAAGCCGCGATAACGCTGGGTTCTGGGTCGACTGTTCTCGGCTCGACGAGCCTCGTCACCCTGCATCGTGGATCGTGACGGCGTAGCCGTCCGGGTCTCTGAGCGTGAACGTCCGGCCGAAGGGACCATCGACCGGCTCAGTCAGGATCGTCACGTCGTGCTGGACGAGTCGGTCATGAAGGGCTTGGGCGTCGTCGGCCCGTAGCCACAGCGCGACGCCGAGGCCGGGCTGTCCACTGTCGAGATCGGTTCCTGGCAGCGGGTCTCTTAGCGCAAACGCGATCGGCTGGGTGGCGAACACGACGGCGTGCGGGGGTCCGGATGCGCGCGTGAGCCCTAGCTCACGTTCGTAGAACTCGGTGGCTCGCTCGATGTCGCGGACCTGGAGGGCAATGAAATCGGGGCCTGCAACGGTAGACACAGGGATCCTTTCGTTGGTGTTGTCAAGGTCTTGACGTACAGTACACATTATGTCAAGATGTTGACGTGAGCCAAGTCGATGTCGATCTGTCCGTGGGCTACGCCCTCAAGCGCGCCCAGCACGCCCTGCACTCAGCGATGGACGCGGAGCTACGGGATCACGGACTCAGCGTGTCGCAGTACGCCTGTCTGGAGATCCTCGCCGCGCGTCCGCGCATCTCAAACGCAGACCTGGCGCGCGACGCGTTCGTCACCCGACAGGCGATGCACCAGCTCCTCACCGGCCTGCAAGCGACCGGACTCGTGAGCGCCGTCGGCGAGGGCCGCAGCCAACGCTACGCCCTCACGGCCGAGGGACGCACCCGCCTACGCAAGGCCTCCTCAACCGTCGCAGCAATCGAGCAACGCATGATCGCGACGCTAAGTCGCGCCGAGCGCGAGCAGCTACACCGCCAACTAAGCATCTGCACGACCGCGCTCGGCCCGCCCGCACCAACGTACTGGGTGAGCACGATCAGCCGAGACCACGTGCTACTGAGCGTAGAGGGCGGATTCACCCAGGCAGGCCACGGCAAGTCCTCCGCACTCAAGCGGCTGAAGACCGATGACTGGCTGGTCTACTACTCGCCCAAGACGGGCCTGCGAGACGGCGAGCCGGTGCAGGCCTTCACGGGACTAGGTCGGGTCGCCGACGACGAGCTCTACCAGGTGGAACAGGCGCCGGGGTTCACACCGTGGCGCCGCAACATCGAGTTCGTCAAGAGCATTGAGGCACCGATTAGACCGCTGATCGACCAGCTCAGCTTCATCGAGGACAAGCGCCGCTGGGGAAGCATGTTCCGGTTCGGCCTATTCGAGATCCCACAAGAAGACTTCGCGGTGATCTCACGGGCGATGAAAGCCAAGAATCCGAGTAGCCGCCATGCCGTAAGACGGTCATGATCTGCCAGCGGTCCGGCCGGGTGGCAATCCGACAACGAGATCGGCGTCGGGCTAGACGCTGTCCACGCCTAGAGACTTTCGGCGGGCTCGTACCCTGTGTCGAGATCCCCGAGAAACGACGAGTGGCCGCTCCGCCTTAGCCGAGCTGTTGGACAACGATGGATGCGACAGTAGCCTGCGCCCCTCCCGCGTCTGGCGTGATCGTAAGCGCAGTTGTGTTCCCTTTTGGATTGACAACCTGCAGCGCCGAGTTCACCACGGTGGTCGTGACGAGCGCCTCGCCGGAGATCTGGCTGGTCCCGGTCGCGCGCCCGTACACGGTGTAGGGCAGTTCGACCACGCCACTCCCGGAATCGAGAGCGAGCACCAGCTGGGCCGCCTCATCGACCGACACCGAGAACGCTACGCGATAGGTGCCGATGTTCGGCAGCAAGAACGTGCTGGGATCGCTTCTGACGATCCCGCCGTTGTTCGGGCCATTGTTAGGAAATTTGACCGCGCTCCCTACTGCGACTGTTGCCGAGTTGTCGGGAGGCATGAGAGCAAAGAACTCGGCGTATGCCGGCAATCCGGGTGCCCCTTGCGGGCCGGGAGGCCCTGCGGGCCCTTGGGGACCTTCGGCGCCAGGCGCGCCCGTCAACCCGGTCAGTCCTGTCGGCCCACCAGGTCCTTCGGCGCCCGGCGCGCCCGGCGCGCCCGTCAACCCGGTCAGTCCGGTGGGCCCTCTGGACCCTTCGGTGCCTGGCGTGCCCGATAGCCCTGGGGGTCCGGTCGGGCCGGTCAGTCCAAGTAGACCTTGCAGGCCCTGGGGACCCGCCAGGCCTGGCAAGCCGGCAAAGCCCCTCGGCCCTCTGCTGCCGTGTTGCCCTCGCGGTCCGGGGATCCCTCGTGCGTTCGTTGGACAGACCGCTGGGCGTGCAGGGCCAACACGCCCGGTGAATGCTGACTTGTTACAGCGCCGAGTAGATGCCGACTGCGCTGCTGCGATGCCCGGGGTCACCGTGCTAACCACGGCGAAGGCGGCGACCACAGTCGCGAGCAAGCGGATGCCGAAGGCAAACGCCGAGCCCGCGTGCCCCGCGCGATCGCGGTTGGGCAGCCAGCTGAGCGTAGGGACTAGCAGGGTGAGCCGAAACCTCGACGGCCACCCACCCATAGCAAAGATTATTTGCATCATCGCCCTCTTCATCGAACGAGAGATGACCGGCCTACATCGGCCAGACGGGGGATTTCGCCCTGGATAAGCGGCGAGCCACAGGTGCGCGCAATGTCCGCGTGTTCGGCTCTACGGCTGGCGCGAAACCGGCATCGGAAGCGACGTTGACCACTTTAGAGATGGAGCCGGCCCGCAGCGTTCTCGATCTCCCGACCGCGCGGCGGGTGGTGAGCGCTTTCTGGGAGGTTCACGCCCCCCGTTGAACGCGAGACTTCCTCTGCGGCGACCGGCCGTCGCGTTTGTGGGCCAGCGCCGGCGGGTAGCTCATCACGCGAGGCGAGCAAGAGGAACGAATGCTGCGGCTGAAGTGTCTGAGTTGTGGACTGGACGTGCCTTACGAGGGGTCGGCAGGTGACCTTTGCCCTCGCTGTCTCGTCCGCGAGCAGCGAGCCGTCGAGCTGATGACCATCAGCGATCAGCCCTCAGCGGTGCGAAGCACCACCGGCCACCTGCGCATCTACACCGCGGCCAAGGACCAGAGCCATGTCCTCACGTTGAGCGGCGAGCTCGACATAGGTTCGGCGCAGGTGCTCGAAGCCGCAATCGACGAGGCATGCGCAGCGGGCGCCAAGGAGCTGGTGCTGGACCTGTGCGGCATCGACTTCATGGATTCGATGGGGTTGAGGGCATTGCTGAACGGACGCAGGACGTGTGAGGCGTCGGGCTGTGCCTACCGCCTGACTCCCGCAAGCCGCCCGGTCCAGCGCGTGCTCGACGCCACCGGCCTGCAAGCAGGCGTCTCCTGGCGTAAAGCCGGCTAGCGGCCTGTCCGCTCGCCATTGGCGAGGGGGCCCCGTCTGCGCCGCCGCCGGATCGCAGCCCGGCCCGGTGTGGCGCCTCGTCCAGCCGGGTAGTTACGTCTCGCGAGCGAGCGCGGGCGCAGGCGCGATCTTCAGGGCGTCAGCCCGGCGCTTGTACGCCAAGTCCGCGAGCGGTCTGACAGCGCCGGCTTCGAGCAGGTGAAGATCGTCGTCTCGGGCGGCTTCGACGCTGAGCGCATCGCGCGCTTCGAGCGTGAGGGATTGCCGGTCGACGCCTACGGCGTTGGCTCTTCGTTGCTCGGTGGTACACACGACTTCACGGCCGACATCGTGCAAGTCGACGGTCGGGCAGTGGCGAAGGTTGGACGAGAACGATGGCCGAATGAGCGGCTCTCGCCGGTCGATTGAGCTCACCTCGGCCGTCCGCGCCGGTCCACCCCGTGCGAATGCACCACGGGCGAGCGTCATGACGCGCTCGCCTCTACGCGGGGACGGCTCCTGGCGGCACGGAGCTGAATGCGCGGAGCCGCGTCGCTTGTGATTGCGTTAGCGCTTCAGTCCGGATGAACGCATCCCCTTCGCGCGATGCTCGCGCAGTCCGCCAGCTTGGAGCATCAACCAAACGGTCGATAGGCGTGGACCCGTCCGGTCGCGCGCCGGAAGCTTGTCATCATGGAGGCGCAATCCAACCTCCGGATCTCTGCCAATGAATCAAGCCAAGAAAACCGCCGCCGCGCTTCTATCGGCCCTCGCGTTCGCACGCGAACACGAGGGCGCCGATGACGCGATCCGTGCCTACGGGGTCGAGCTCAGCGAGTCCGGAGGCTTCGAGGTGGTCGTCGAGGACCTCCGCGGTCTGCTCGCCGGCCGAGACGGCGAGGACATGCAGCAGGAGGCACTCGCACTCGGGTTCCTCGCTGGACGCGTCGCGCGTGTGCCTCGCATGGAGCGTCCGCGCGATCCCACGGCATTCTTCATGAACAGCGACCTGGTCGTCGAGGACGCCGAGGGTGAGTCCGTGCTGCGCCTGCCGTGGTTCGAGGACGAGCTGTTCGTAGGCCGCCAGCTTCCGGACATTTCCGAGATGCCCACTCGAATTCGCGATCTCGCCGTCGAGACCTACTCGAAGGCGCTCGAGGGCGAGCGAGGCCGCTTCCGCTTCACCAGCTATGGCCACTCGTTCTCAGTCGACGCCGTGCCTGTTCGCTCCGACGGCGGCTCCTATGACGCTGTCTTGGCGGTTGCGACGCCAACGCCAACGCACGTTCTGGCCCGTGAAGGCTACGAACGAACGGCGGCGCGCCTGGAGCAGACGGCCAATTTTGCCGAAGACCGCGCCGAGGCGCATCGGCTGGCGGGTCGACCGGTGGACGAGGATCGAGAGCGTCGAGCGGCGATCAAGGCCCGCGAGGCGGCCGCACGCATGTCGATGAACGCCCATGATCTCCGGACGTCCGACGGCGCCACCAACAAGACCAAGCCCGCCTTGACCGAGCGCGAGCGGGAGGTGCTCCAGCTGGCATCGCACGGCATGACGCTGAAGGAGTCCGCACAGCACTTGTCGCTGAGCGTCGCGACGGTCAAGACCCATCACCACAATGCCTATGCGAAGTTGGGGACGAGCGACAAGGCCGCCGCGGTCGCCTGCGCTCTGCGCCAGGGGCTGATCCACTAGCGCGGGCCGCCCGACGTCGAGGACGCCGGTCCACGCGGCGGCGCACTGGTGCGGCGCGCCGTGCCCGTGCGTGCACCGCGCAGCGACCGCGCGGCCCTCGCGCCGTTCGGGCGCCCGCTTTCGGTCGCGAGCGGCGCCGGGCGGCCGATCAGAAAGCCCTGTCCGTAATCGACGCCGAGTTCGCGCAACAGCGCTAGCGTACGCTCGTCCTCGACGCCCTCCGCGACCGTCTTCAGCCCGAAGCCGCTTGCCAGGCCGACGACGGCTTCGACAACCCTACGACTGGCTGCGTTGCGCGCGATGTCACGGACGAACTCACGGTCGATCTTCAGGTAGTCGACGCTGAGCTGCTTGAGATAGGTGAAGCTTCCGAAGCCGGTGCCGAAGTCGTCGAGCGCCACGCGGCACCCAAGCTGGTGCACTCTCCCGACGAATGCTTCGGCAGCGACCCGGTCGCTGACGAGCGCGGTCTCTGTGATCTCGAACACGAGCGTCTTGGGGTCTGCGCCGTTGCGCAGGATCGCCCGCTCGATGTGAGCGAGGAGATCGGTGTCGCAGATCGAACGCGCCGACACGTTGAGCTCGACGGGGAGGCCGGTCGCGGCGATCTCGGCCGCCCGGTCGACGACCCAGCGGTCGATCTCGCGGATGAGACCCAGCTCCTCCGCCACGGGCAGAAACGCCGCCGGAGCTATGACATCCGTGCTGCCGGGCTCTCGCATGCGTATGAGCAGCTCGTGCTGGACGACCTCGTTGCTCTGGAGATCGATGATCGGCTGCGCGTAGAGGACGAAGCGCTCGTCGGCGAGCGCGTCTCGGATTCTTCGAGCCCACATCAGCCTGTCGAGATCCTCCGCGACGCGTTTTTCCTCGAGCTTGCGCTCGGTGATGTCGGTGAAGACGACCACGCACCCCTCGATGCCATCGTCCGTCGCAAACGGGGTGGCCGTGTACGCGACCGGCAGCTCGCGGCCGTCAGAGCGGATGAATCGGTCGTCATCCACGCGGACGACCTCTCCCCGATGGCGGGCGGAAAGGATCGGGCACTCCTCGACTGGAAGCGGTGAACCGTCCCTCCTTCGAAAATGCGTGAGCTCGTGCATCGACCTGCCGGCCAGCTCAGGCGTACTCCATCCAAGCAGGCGTTCGGCGGATGGGTTGAGATATCGAGCGCACCCGTCCACATCGAGCGTGAACATCGCCTCCTCGATGCTGTCGGTGACCGCGCGCAGATAGTTGCTGGCTCGCTTGAGCTCGCGCTCGGTCTCTTTCGACGCAGTGACATCTATCGCGACCCCGACGATCTGCGTCAGCCTACCCTCTCGGTCGCGCACCGCCTCGCAGTAGTTGTGTCGCCAGTAAACGGCTCCGTCGGCCGCCCGCAGCCGGTACTCCACCTCGACAGACTCGGCACCCTCCGACCGCAGCTTCTCGATTGCGCCGTCCATGGCCGGCCTGTCTTGGCTCGGTATTGCCTCGAGCATCGATCTCATCGACAAGCCCGCCGAAGCATCTATCCCGACCGTGCGTCGCAGTCCCTCTGGGATGAACAGAGCGTCGGTGTCCAAGTCCCAGGTCCATGCCGAGAGATTGGGGATGCGTTGCGTCACATTGAGGATCCGCGCGACCGGGTGGGCGACCACGTCGCGCGCAGCTCGCTTCTGCGTGTGCATTCGCTGATCGGCCATCCGCAACGCCGACTCCGGACCGGGCGCCTCCAGGGGAAACCGCGCGTGGCCATAGGAGGCCGAAACGGCGAGGTTCGCCGTCAGCTCTGTGAGCAGGGCACGCGGGTCTTTGCCGTTCCTAGAATCGTCGACGAGCAAGCAGAACTCGTCGCCACCGATTCGGTAGACCCGTCCCGATCCATCGACGATCTCGCGAAATGCTGCACCAAGGCGTATCAGCAGCGCATCGCCGGCGTGATGGCCGAAGGTGTCGTTGTATTGCTTGAAGCCGTCCAGATCGAACATCACGACATCCCTGGAACCCCCGGCCTCGACCGCTCGCTCGAGCAATCGGAGATCCCCCATCAGCGCGCGCCGATTCGGTAGACCCGTCAGCGCGTCTGTGACCGCATCGTGCGCACGTGCAGCGCTCACCAGCGCGAGGTCGCGAAAGGTGCCGGCGAGCCTGACGAGCACGGCTACGAGCGATGCCGCTGCGAGAACACGGGCCGAGTCGTCGAGGTGGCTGCTGCCGCCGTACACCAGCAGTCCGACGCTGAGCAGGGCAAACGCAATTGGCAGGGCGATCGGCCGCACAGTCGACGTGGGCGGGGAGCTGGACGATCTCAAGGTCGACGCATCGCTGGAGCCCGCCGCCAATGCGATGAGCGAGATCCCGCCGGGCCAACAGACATCGAACCACCCCCCCACGTGGTACGTACCTTGAGCCGAATGAATGAGATACAGGATGTCGCCAAAGCAGAACAGGCCGATCCCCAGCGCCAGTGGCAGAAGCGGCGTGCCGCGCCGCGGGCCGTTGATCGCGAGGGCGCCTGCGATTGTGCCGAGCAACAACAGATCGGCGATCGGATACGCGAGGTTGGTCGCAACTTCAGGCGCATTGCCACCGAGGGAGCTGAGCACCGCGTTGAGACCGACGGCGGCACCGGCGCCGGCGGCCGCGAGGGCCGCCGCGAGACCGTCGAGCCACTGATTCGCGCTTCTGTGCCCCGAGCGCTCTCGCGCGAGCAGGACTATGCCCGCGAACATCAGCGGGTAGAAGCCGAGATAGCCGACGTCGGCTATGGAGGGGATGGGGACCGGTCGCATCTGTGTAGCGACCACCTGGTAGTAGGTGTCCGCAGCGACCCACAAGACGCAGCCGAGCCCCACGAGAAGCCAAACCAATCGCTGCTGCGCAACACGTGCCGCGCGGATCAGGCAGAGCGCCGCTCCCGCCCACATGATCGACTCATAGGCGACAGGACCAAAGAGGACACTCCCGCTCTGCCCGGGACCGAAGAGGATGTTGACCTCATCCCCGATCAGCCACGCGGCGACGAGCGCGGCAGCGACGACCCGGGTCGACGCAGTACTGCGTGGCGTCACGCGTGGCAACGCCCTCCTGGTTGATATCGGCAGTCGTCGATCTGGCATCGGATCGCTTCGCGTGACTGGATTGCGGGCTCGCGCTCGGTCCTTAACCTGTTTCGACGTTGCCCGGGGAAAGGAAGATCGGCCAATGAGATGATTTCTCGCGCGGGGACTGCGCCCGACCGGAGCGCTTTCCGAGCTCGCGAGGGCGCACCCGTGACGGCGCTTGGCGCATCGATTCCGTGTCAAGGCCAGTCTGGCCTGGCTGAAGACGCGTCGTAGGCTTCGATGTTCTCGCCCGACGGACACTCTCGGAAATCTTGAAGTTCAAAACAACGCGATCCACCAGAGGGTGTATCTCGCACGTAGTCTGAACAAACGAGCGCCGGCGGAAAACTACGCCATCGTGCCTCTCTGCGCCCACCCGCTCCGACAGCTGACGAAATGAGCGCGGGCTTGAGCCTGCTCACGCCTTAACCTGATTGGGCGGCGACGCGAATCTGCTGCCCGAACCAGGCAGAGTCGGGCCTAATCGGGCCTTATCGGCAAGCTCGTCGATCACTCAGCCCGCGGATGCCGGCGCTACGCGGAGATCGGCCTCGAGACCCTTCGTATGTAATGTCAAGCCCGCTGCCGGCCACTCAACCGATGTGAGCGTCGACGAGGAAGACTTCGAGCAGATCTTCAGCTCGTGCTACGAGCGGGTTCGGCGTTTTGCGGCGCGCCGTGTCGCGCCGGACGCCGTTCAGGACGTTGTCGCCGACACCTTCCTGATTGCCTGGCGTCGTCGCGAGGAGCGCAAAGGCGATGCACTGCCATGGCTGTTCGGCATCGCACGTCGTGTCGCAGCGACACAACAACGAAGCAACACCCGACGCGTGGCCCTGCGCGAGCGCCTTCATGCGGAGGCCACAAGGGCGACCGAGGGGGAGGCCGACCGAAGCGTAGATCCCCAGCTCGAGTCCGCCCTGTTGAGTCTGCCCGAGCGAGACCGTGAAGCACTCGTACTCGTCGTCTGGGACGAGCTTGATCACCGTACGGCCGCGTCGGTGATGGGCTGCTCCACCGGCGCGTTGACCGTGCGTCTGCACCGAGCGCGGCGCCATCTCGCGCGACTGCTCTCCACGACACAAGCGCAATCCGTCGAGGTGCGCGAGGAAGCGAGGCCGGCACGATGAGCAACGCAAGCGACGCCATCGCCAGACTGCGCGCGGCCGACCCAGCGCGCCGCCTCTCTGACGACCCAGAGGCCCGGGAGGCGCTTTGGCTGAGGATCTTGGCCGGTGAGGGCGACCAGTCCCCGCTGCGGCCACGCTCGCGTGGTCGGCGGCTGCGCGCGCCGCTCGTGCTCGCACCTGTCCTCCTGTTGCTCGTCGCAGCCGGGCTCGCGATCGGCGGAGTCATCGAACTCGGCTCTCCGGCGAAACTGCCGTTCTCAGCCGTTGACAATCTCCCCGGCGACTACGGTGCACCAAGGCCGGGCTCCGTGCACACGCTGCCGATCGCGGCTCCGGACCCGGCCGGCGGTTTGCCTTGGGGCATGCGCGAGTTGAGCACAACCCGCGAACGGGGCTGTCTGCAGATCGGACGGTTGCTCGACGGCAAACTCGGCGCGATCGGCTCAGACAACGCCTTCCACGACGACGGACGCTTTCACCTCTTGCCCGTCGGCGCCGATGTCACCGGCTGCGAACTGCTCGACGCAAAGGGACGGCTCTTTGCCAATGTCACCGCGGCAAGCCGTCCTGCCAGTGCCTGGAGCGCCACCCTGACCGACGGCTGTGTGCCGTCGACGGCAGGACCGTACGAAAAGGGGCTGCGGCTGACACCCGCCGAACGCGCCAGGGGCGCGCGTCCCGCGACGATCTGTCCGCAGGAGGATCTGAGGAACATCTACTACGGGCTGCTCGGGCCGCAGGCCAAGAGCATCACCTACGCGCTCGACGGCCACCGGCACACCCTCGACACGGTGGGAAGCCAGGGTGCCTACATGTTTGTGACCAGAGCTTCGGCGCACCAGCTACTGAACTTTGCCAATGCGGGAACGGCCGACGTGGTGCCCGTCGACGGCCCGATCAAGGAAATCCACTACCGCGACGGCTCGACCTGCCACCTCACCTCAAAGAGCTGGATCGGCGGTTCCTACGCCTGCACGCCGTCGCTGCCTGAGCCCTACGGCTATGCCGCGGTCGGCAAAGCGCCAAGCTCGGCCGACGTCGCCACAACGATCCACGCACGCCTGCGCCCCGGGCGTCACGGTCGCCACCAGATCGCGATCAGCTTCCGTGCGCCGGTCGCCATCACCAACGCCCGGCGCGCGTACTCGATCCGCTGGCGTGAACCTGGTATGGCGCCTGGTGCCTACGGTGGTGTGAGCATCACAGACCGTCTATCCCCGGGCACGATCGTCACCCGGACATTCGAGGTGCGGCCGCGGCCCGGCGTGACGAGCGGCACCGTCGTCCTACAGCAAGCAATCGGCGCCGGCGGGCTGGAAGGCCCAGGAGCGCGCAGCGTGCCCGTCGGCCACTTCTCGGTGCACGGGCCTTAGCGCCGGAAACGTTGACGCCGAGGCCCTCGTTTTGTGCCCGCTGCGCCTCGCCGGCGAGCCCTTCGGTCGGTAAGGACCTGAGGGGCCGTCGTCCTCACGACTGGCAGCTCGCTCAGCGACTCGCCGATCCGGGATACCGGACCAGCCCGTCGTCGGGAATCGGCTCCCAGGAGACCGCCGAGTCCACGAACTGTCGATAGGACGGACGAATGCCCGGGTCGCCGTCGAGCGTGCCGAGCCGCAGCACGACCTGCTCGTCGGTGAACGGATCGGCGCTGAACAGCGCCGAGCCGCAGGTCGAGCAGAAATGCTTCGGTACCCCGGTCGGCGGCTTGTAAGAGCGAATGAGCTCGCGGCCGCTGAGCAGGCGAAAGCCCTGACGCGGCACAACGCCGTTTGCGGATGACGCTGTGCCCGTCCGCCGCTGACAATGCGTGCAGTGGCAGTAGCGTGCGGCGGAGAACGCGGCCGTGATCTCGTAGCGAACGCTGCCACAGAGGCAACCACCCTGAAGCGGGGACTCCTTCGAAGGGGCGGTCGGGAATCGGCGGCATGCCCGCATCCTATGGGCAAAATCCAGATCACCTGTCGCTAGATAGGTGATTGGCCCTCTAGGCGGTAGATCCGGGTTCGATTGCTGCCGCGAACCCTTATCTGTCGTCGCTCAGCCGCGGCGCGCGCGCACGGCCGCTGCCAGCTCGTCGAGCACATCGGCCGTCGTCTCCCAGGACATGCACGCGTCGGTGATCGACTGGCCGTAGGTCAGCGCCTCGCCGTCGACGAGATCCTGGCGCCCGGCGACGATGAACGACTCGAGCATCACGCCGACGAGGCCCTTGCTGCCGCCCGCGAGCTGCGTGCAGATGTCCTGCACGACCGCCGACTGGCGGGTGTGGTCCTTGGCGCTGTTGTCGTGCGAGGCGTCGACGATCACGCGTTCGGGCAGCCCGACGGCGTGCAGTTTCTCGAGCGTCTCTGCCACGGCCGCTGCGCCGTAGTTCGGCGCATCGCGCCCGCCTCGCAGGATCACGTGGCAGTCCGGGTTGCCGCGCGTGTGCAGCACCGCCGGCGTTCCGATGAAGTCGATCCCGGCGAAGGTGTGTGAGACCGCGGCGGCGCGCACTGCGTCGACGGCGACCGCAACGTTGCCGTCGGTGCGGTTCTTAAAGCCGACGGGCATCGACAGCCCCGAGGCAAGCTGGCGATGGATCTGGCTCTCGGTCGTGCGCGCACCGATCGCCCCCCAGGAGACCGCGTCGGCGATGTACTGGGGTGTGATCGGGTCGAGGAACTCGCAGCCCACGTGCAGGCCCAGGTCGATCACCTCCAGCAGCAGCTTGCGCGCCAGTTGCAGGCCCTCGTTGACATCGCCGGAGTCGTCCAGATGGGGGTCGTTGATCATCCCCTTCCAGCCTGTCGTCGTGCGCGGCTTCTCGAAGTACACGCGCATCACGATCAGCAGATCTTCATGCAGCTCCTGCGCCCTGGCGCTCAACCGCTGCGCGTAGCCCATCGCCGCGTCGGCAT
The DNA here is from genome assembly GCA_963819435.1 of uncultured Solirubrobacteraceae bacterium. Lineage (GTDB taxonomy): Bacteria > Actinomycetota > Thermoleophilia > Solirubrobacterales > Solirubrobacteraceae > Palsa-744. The sequence continues at coordinate 276,838 of CAWFWA010000005.1, forward strand.
CGTGCACGCTGCACGGCCCCACGATCACGATCAGCCTGTCGTCCTCGCGGTCGAGGATGTCGGTGACCGCCGAGCGCCCCTGCAGCACGACGTCTTCGGCCGCCGCCGGAAGCGGCTGTTCGCGCAGCATCACCGCGGGCGTCATCAGCCCGGTGGCCCACTCGATGCGCTGGTCGCGCACGTAGTCGAGGTGTCCGGTCGTCCCGGGGGGCACGGTGCTCATTGGGCGGTCCATAGCGCTGTGAGACTACGCGCGGCATCTGCACCGCGCAACTCGACCAACGGCTAGTTGAGCGGAAAACGCACGACTGGTAGCTTGAAAACGAGATGTTCAGAGCGAGGGCACGGCAGGCGCCTGGGCGCCCAGCCGATCACCGGTGAGGGACAGCTGGGTTCTGCGAGCGGTCATCCTGTGCCTGCTGCTCGCAGCTGTCGCCGGACCGCTTGCAGGCTGTGGCGAATCGGCGGGCAGCAACGCTCCGGCGCAGGCGGGCGGACAGGAAGAAGGCGGTAGCGAAGAATCGACGGCCGAAAAGCAGGAAGAAGCCGCAGAAGTAACCAAAAGCCGCGAACTGCTCTCGCTGCTGGAAGCCAAAAAGCGAGAAGAAGCTGCCGACACGGCGGCGAAGCTGACCGAACGCCAGGCTGCAACCAAGGCCAAGAAGCGCGAACAGAAGGCCGAAAAGGAAGCCAAGAAGCGAGAAGCCGCGGCCGCCGCGAAGGCCAAGAAACAAGAAGAAGAACTGACGGCCGCAGCAAAGCAGGGCAAGGAAGCGGCCAAGAAGAAGGAAGCCGAAGTGAAGAAACAGCGCGAAGCCGAACGAGCCGCCCGGCAACGGACGAGCACCACCACGACCACGACAACCGAAGCCCCATCGGCCGGCGAAGGTGGACAATGACGACGATGACGTGCCAGCCTGACCTTCAACCGCGCTCGCCGCTCAGTCGCCGCCTGGCGGCGCTCGGCCTCGTGCTGCTCATAGCCGCCGCGATCGCCGGCTGCGGCGAAAGCTCGGGCGCGGGTTCGAAGTCCTCAGCCGGCGAAGCGCGCGAAGCGACGAGCATCGGGTCCGAAGAAGCTGCCGAAAACGCCGAACGGGCCAAGCAGCGCGCCAGCGAAGCGGCCGCCGCCAAGCGCGAAGAAGCTGCCGTCATCGCCAAACGCCACAAGCAGGAGGCGGCGATCGCGGCGGCACAGTCCTCCGCGACGACGAAGACCAGCAAAACGCGCACCCACGCGGCGCACACGAAGTCCGCCCGTAAACACACCGCGAGCAGCAAGGAAAAGAAGCCGACGAGCAAGAGCAAGGGCTCCAGCGAAAGCGCTGCCGAAAAAGCCGCTCGTCAGAAGTTCGCCGAAGAAGAAGCGCGCGAAGCCGCCGCCTTCAAGCGACGCGCCAAACAGGAAGCCGGGCCCTAGCCGCCTGAGGGGGACCTGCGCGTGGTCCGCCGCCGCGGATAGCGTCAGCACTCAGGCCCGGCCCGCCGGCGCCGCGTCGAGCATCCACCTACCCAGGGGCAACCGATGATCCGAAGGCTTTTCCCTTCCGCGCTCGCGCTGCTCACCGCGATGGCGCTGATCGCCGGTTGCGGCTCCGGCGGCTCCAGCTCCAGCGGCTCCGCCGCGACGAGCGGATCGACGGGCTCGACCGCGACGGCGACGAGCGGGTCGGCGAAGGCCGCCCGCGTGGCGGCAGCCGTCGCGCGGTGTAAGCACGGTGTCGACGTGCTGCCGACCCTCTCGGCGGCCACCAAGCATCGCTTCGAATCGATCTGCGACAAGGCCGCCAGCGGAGACGCCAAAGCGGCGCGTGCCGCTTCGCGCGAAGCGTGCGAAGAAATCGTCAAATCCTCGTCACTGTTTGCGGGCGCGGCCCGCGATCACGCGCTGGCGGGGTGCAAGTCTGCCGGCAAAGCACTGAAGTAGCCGAGCGGCGTCCGGCTCAGCTCTGGGCGGGCGCCTGCTCGGACTCTTCGTCCTCGTCGTCGTACAGCGACTCGCTCGCCAGCTGCTGGCCTTTGACGCCGAACAGCTTGATCTCGAGCAGATCGTGGCGGTAGTCGTCGGGCGCGATCAGCGTAAAGCGCTCGCTGACGACGTCGCACTGGTCGACCGCGAGGTTGGCCAGCTCGGCCGTCGCCACGCGCCCGCCCGATACCAGCGGATGCCCCCACACGAGCGTCATCGCCGCTACCGCGCCCGACTCTCCGCGCCACGCGCCGATCACCTCGTCGCACAGATCGAGCTGCCAGTCGGGGTTGTGCTCGGCCGTTTCCTCGGTGAAGTCGACGAACGCCGAGAAGTCGCTCGGCTCGCCACCCTCGTCGGCCGCGGGGATGAAACGCACGTAACCGAACAGTTCGTAGCCGTTGCTCGTCAGTGACGTGCCGGGCACGTAGGTCCGACCGTGCCACGTGCGATCCGGATACCAGAGGATCTCACCGGGCTCTCCGAAATCGCCCTCGCCCTCGTCCAGCTGTGCGACCGACGCGAGGAACTCCTCGCCCAGGCGCTCGGCCCAGCGTCCGTAGGGAAGCTCCTCCTGCGGCGGCTCGGCGGCGAAACGTGGCAGGAAGCGGGGCTCGGGTGCCATCGCGCCAGCCTAACCTTCCGCGCCGCGCGAACGCGCGGTCACGCCTCGCGCAGCAGCGCCGCCGCGTGCTCGGGAGCGACGATGTTGAGGTTCAGATCGGTCGACAGCTCCAGCCCCGCCAGGTGCGTCAGGCGCGGAACCACATCGATGCGCCAGCAGAAATGCTCGGCTCCGCGCGGCGCCGTGCGCACCCACAGGTTCAGCGGCGGGCTGGCGCCGAGATGGCGAGCCAGCCGGCGCAGCCCGTCGTGCAGCAGCGACGCGCCGGTCGGCCCGTCCTGCTCAAAGCGCGCGACCGGGCGCCGCGGGGCGAGCATCAGCTGGAAGGGCAGGCGCGACGCATACGGCGCCATCAGCACCGCCTCGTCGTCGATCGCGACGATCCGCTCGCGCAGGCGCACCTCCTCGGCGACCAGATCGCCCAGCAGGTTCTGCCCCATCGTGCGGGCCGCATATGCACCGGCGCGCTCACGCTCGCGCGCGACCGCAGCGGGCACGAAGTCCAGGCCGTAGAGCTGCGCGTGCGTGTGCGGCAGCGAGGCTCCCGCCTGGCGGCGCTCGTTGACGATCAGCTGCACGTACGCGCATTGCTCGTGCACGCGCATGCGCTCTCGCCACACATCGACCGCAGCGATCGCCTGCTCGACCGGCAGCTCGGCCAGCGACAGCACCGGCTGCGGACCGTTGATGATGACCTCGTGTGCACCCGTCGCCGGCAGCGACTGAAACAGCTCCCCCGCCGGCGTCACTGCGTGTTCCTGAGGCTGCTCGCCCGGCGGGGCGAGCGCCGGGTAGAGGTTGGGCACCACGCGCACCGTCCAGCCGGGCGAGTTGGCAGGCCCTCCGCCGGGGCGCACGGCGTAGGACTCCGGCGGCGTGCGGTCCTCGTGGCCTTCGGCGAACGGATCGCGCTCTGGATCGATCTGCTCGACGACGCGCTCGCTCTCGCTCAGCGTCGGCGCCCCCCCGGGCCGGCGCGAGCGCTCGCCGGCGACGATCGTGCGGTGGCCGCTCAGCGCGTCGATGCGGATTTCAGGCATGCGCCGCCGTTCGCAGCGCGTAGCGCCTGACGTCCGCTTCCAGGCGCGCCTGGCTCGGGTAGGGCCCTTGGCGGATGTACTCGCCGCCGGAGCTGTCGTAGAACACCGTCACAGGGGTGAACGTCGAGTCTGTGAGCGCCTCGCCGGCGGCGCCGCTTTGGTCGTAGTAGCTGGGATAGCTCACCGGAAAGCTGCGCAGGAATGATGCTCCCGCGGTGCGGCTGCTATCGCCTGAGTCGATCCCGATGAACGCAACTCGGCGCCCGAACACGACAGACGCGCCCTGAAAGGCGCCGAACTCCGAACGGCACGGCACGCACCATGACGCCCACTTGTTGATCACCACGGGGCGTCCGCGCAGCGAGGCCAGGCGCGCGCGCAGAGCATCCAGTCCGCCGGGCAGCAGCTCGCTCGCCTGTGCGTGCAGTTGCGCCAGCGGCGCCGGCGCACCGGTGAGCCTCGCGCGCATCTGCGCGAGGGAGAGCTTCGATGGCCGGGTGGCAGACGTCGAGGAGCCGGCGAGCTGTACCAGCCCGACCACGAGCAGCGCGAGGACCGCGACTGCACCTGCTGCGATCCACAACCGCTTCGGCGCCATCGCGCGTAAGGGTGTCAGATCGCGCACCCTGCGCGGGTCGCTCTCGGTCGTCGCCCGGCGGTGCCGTCGGCATCCCGGCCAGCGCCTTCCTCGACCTCCACACGACGTGCTATATCTTCAAGGCACGTAAGGCCGGATCGTCCAGAGCGTCCGGCAACGGTGTCAGTGGGACGCCAGTCTTTCCGAGCGACGCCGAAGCCTTTCTGCGTCGGCTCCGTCTCGAAGTCCACAGCCTCAATGGCCGAGTCCAGCTCAGCGGCCCTCGCGGTCGCGCCGATCCCAAGTTCCGCCGAAATCGCGCGGGCGGAGAAACTCGTCCGCGAGCGCTTTCTGCATGGCGGCGAGGATGCCGCCGTCGCGCTCGCCGCAGGCTCGCCGCGGCGCATGGCGCTCGATGCCGCGCTCGCCGAGCTGGCTGCCGACCCCAAGGCCAAGAATCCCTCGACGGCCTGGCGTCGCGAGTACTCGCTGCTGCTCGGCCTGGAGCGCGTGCTGTCCGAGGACGAGCCCAAGCTCGCCGACGGCACGGTGCTCTCCGCCCACCAGGTCGATGCGCTCTCGGGAACGCTCGCCGCGCTGCTCACCGCCGCGCAGGTCGCCGCCAGCAACGGCAACGGCCGCGCCGCCGCGTCCGCCTCGCCGGAGCTGCTTGCCTCCGCCGAGATCTTCGGTCCCGAGGAGATCCCCTCCCCCGACGTCCCCGCCCGCGCCGACGATGAGGTCACCTCCGATGAGGATGACGACGAGGACGACGTCGACGACGACGACGAGCTCGACGACGACGATGACGACGACGAGCTCGGTCCCGTTCAGCGCGCCGCGCCCGACGAGGACGATGACGACGACGACCTGGACGACGATGACCTGGAGGCCGACGACGAGGAGGCCGACGACGAGGCCGAGGAGGCGCCGGAGGCCGATTCCGAGGAGGAGCCCCGCGACTGGGCTGACGAGGGCGACGAGGAGGAGTCGCTGGCCGACCAGCCAGAGGATCCCAACGCTGCCAAGCGCTTCTGGTTCGAGCACGCGACCGGCGCCGGCAAGACGGTCGCGGCGCTTGGCTTCGTGGAGGCATCGCAGACGGGCGGCGTGCTGATCCTCACCCATCGGCGCAACCTCGTCGACCAGTTCAACGGCGAGCTGCGCGACCGCGGCTATGCCAAGCGCATCTGCAAACCGTTGCTCAAGGGCGAAGACTCCTCCAAAGGGCCGGTCACCGTCGAGACCTACCAGTGGTTCGTGCGCAACGCCGGCAAGATCTCCAGCGCCTACACGATCGTCATCTGCGACGAGGCGCACACGGCGCTCGGCGAGAAGACGAGCGCGGCGATCCGCGAGTGGACGGGGCCGATCTTCATTGGCATGACGGCCACGGGCGCGCTGATCGCGCGTCACGTCACCGACCTGTTCCCCACGCAGACGTCGCGCTTTGACCTTGCGCAGGCCGCGCGGCGCGGTGTGATCGCACCGCTGCGCTGCATACGCATCTCGCCTGGCGTCGGCGTGCGCACGATCGCCAACGTGCCGCTGCGACGAGGCGAGATCGACACCGAGTTCGACCAGGACGAGCTCGCGAAACTGCTCGACCAGCAGCCGTTTAACATGGCCGTCGCAAACCTCTACAAGACGCGCTTCAACGGGGTGCCAGGCGTCGTCTATGCGGCCGGCGTCAAACACGCCTACAACCTCGCTGAAGCGTTCCGCGCCGAGGGGATCAAGGCGCAGGGAGTCTCCGGCGAGACGCCCAAGCGCGAGCTTGCCGAGATCCTCGCGCGCTACGAGCGTGGCGAGATCGACGTGCTGATCAACGCGCAGCTACTCGCCGAGGGCTGGAACAGCCCGCGCGCGACCGTCTGCGTACACCTCGCGCCGACCGCCTCCAAGCGCATCTACCAGCAGCGTGTGGGCCGCGTCACGCGCCGGCATCCCGGCAAGGAGGCAGGCCTCGTCGTCGACTTCGTCCATCCCGCGACCAAGCACGACGACCCCGTCGTCACGCTGCACTCGTTGCTCGACCGCGACGTCTACCGTGGCGGCGCGATCGTCGTCGGGCCCGTGCGCCGCGGACGAGGCCGGCGCATGCGCGTCGAGCGCCGCGTGCTTCCCGTGTGCGCCGAGGAGGAGCGGCGCTTCGCCGTCTTCGAGCGCGAGCTGTGGCGGATCGCCGTCGAGCACCTCGACTACGGCGAGCAGCACCTGTGGGCGGCGCTGGCGGGGGCGCGTGTGGCGCCGAACGGCTGGCGCCGCGCGCGCGCCATGCTGCACTTCGACCGCGGCGGCGAGCTGAAGAGCCGCTTCCTGATCGAGGCCGTCAAGCGCAACAACAACGCGCAGCTGCGCCTGCGCGCGCTCGCCGACATTCCGGCGCTGCGCGACCCCGACGCGTTCGACGAGGCGATCGACATCATCGGCGGCTGGCCTCGTGACGAGCGCCGCGAGGCGACGAAGCTCATGCTGCGCGCGCTGGTCGAGCGGCGCATCGGGCGACGCGACCAGGCCAACGCATGGATCTGGCGTCTGGCCGAGTACACGCGCGACGTGCACGAGGAGTACGCCGTGCAGCGCTGGCCGGAGACCAAGCGCCTGCTCGGGCTGCTCGTCAACTCCGCCGGCGGCGCGCACGCCCGCAACGCGCGTCGCCTGATCCACGCCGCGCGAAAGCAGGACCGACGCCTGGCCGCCGCGCTGCTCGCCGCAGCGCTGGCGCACTCGCCCGAGGCCGAGGAGGCGCTGCGCGGCGCACGCACGCGCATGGCGCGCAAGCCGCCGGCGCTCGCGCGCGAGCTGCTGCGCAACTTCCCCAAGCGTCGCGCACGCAACTCGCGCCGGCGGCGCAAGGGCGGCAATGGCAATCGCTCGGGCGGCCGCGCCAACGGCGCACAGCAGAACGCGCCGAACGGCACGGGCCCCAAGTCGGCCAAGACCTCACCGAGCGAGAACGGCAGCGCCTCACAGAGCCGCGCCAGGTCCGAGAACGGGAACGCGTCGAGGCGTGCGCCCGCCGGCGAGCCGAGCTCTAGCGGCGGCGCCCCCGCTAGCTAGGCGTCGCGCCCAGCAGGTGAACCTCGCCGGCTTCCAGCGAGGCGCGCCCGCCGTCGCTCAGCGACACCACCAGACGACCGGCACCGTCGATGCCTTCCGCGCGACCGCGCCCGGCGCTCCAAGCGACCTCGCGGCCGTTCAGCGCGTCGCGCTCGCGCCAGGCGGACAGCGTCGCCGCCTCGTCCTGCGCCAGGCGATGCGACAGCGCGCCGAGCAGGCGTTGCAGCATCGGCTCGACATCCGCCCGCGCCAGCCCAAGCGTTGCGGCCGTGTCGTGCAGCTCGGCCGGAAGCTCCTCGACGCGTACGGCTACGTTCACGCCGATGCCGAGTACCGCCCAGCCCTCCTGCGGGCGCCCCTCCGCGAGAATGCCCGCGAGCTTTGCCAAGCGCTCGCCGCGCACGAACACGATGTCGTTGGGCCACTTGATCTGCGCCTGCTCGCCAACGACGTCGCACACCGCGAGCGCGGCGATCAGCGGCAGCAGCGGCGGCGGGGGCACGCGGCCCGAGGGGCTCGGTCGCAGCACGAGCGACATCAGCAGCGCGCTGCCCGGCGGCGCCGACCAGCGCCGCCCCTGGCGTCCGCGACCGGCGGTCTGCTCGCGCGCCGTCACGAGCGTTCCGTGGACAGCCCCCGCAAGTGCCAGCTCACGCGCCAGGTCGCTCGTCGAATCGACAGTACGCAGGTGCACCCGCGGACGCCCCAGCGGCGCTGCGCTCGCGGCCTCTCCCGCGGCCCTCATCGCGTGTCCCGTACGCTCGCCGGCACTGCCTTCATCGCGCTGCGGCGTCGGCCAACAGCGCTTGCAGCAGGCCGTCGATGTCGTGCTGGGCGGCCTGCACGTCGACGGTCAGCCCGCGCTCGCGCAGAGCGTCGCTCGTGACCGGTCCGATCGACACAACGCGCGTGTTCGGTGAAAGCGCCGCCTCGCCCTTGTCGTCCGCCCCGGCGCCGGCGTCGGCGGCCTGCAGGAAGTTGCGCACGGTCGAGGCCGATGTGAACGTCACGTAGTCCGCCTCGCGCGCCAGCGCGAGCGTCTGCTCGGTGAGCGGCTCGACGACCGTCTCGTACAGATCGAGCACATCGACCTCTGCACCGCGCTCGCGCAGCGCGTCGGGCAGCACGTCGCGCCCGCCGCGCGCGCGGGCGACCAGCGCCCGCGCCACCTCGACGCCGGCGAGTGCTTCCACGAGGCCCTCGGCGACAAAGCGCTCGGGGAGGATGTCGGCAGAGATCCCTCGCCCGGCCAGCGCCGCCGCGGTGCCCGGTCCGATCGCCGCGACGCGTGCCCCGGCGAGTGCGCGCGCGTCGCGCCCGCCCGCGTGCAATCGCGCAAACAGCTCGCCGACCGCGTTGGGGCTCGTCACGCACACGAGGTCATAAGGCGCCGGGTCAAGCGCAGGTCCGTCCAGCACGTGCGTACGCACGACCGGTGCCTGCACCACGCGCGCGCCCAGCTCGCGCAGACGCTGCGCGAGACCGCTGGCCTGCGCGCGCGCGCGTGTGACGGTCGACCGTGAGCCCGGCGAGCGGGCCGCGTGCCGCCCACGACAGCTGCTCAGCCAGGCCGGACACGGCGCCGACGACGGTGATCGACGGCGAGCCGATCTGCTCGTGCGCGACGCGCTCGGCGAGGGTCTGCAGCGTAGCCGTGACGGTCCGCTGCGTGGGCAGCGTGCCCGCCTCGACGACCGCCGCCGGCTCGGCCGGATCGCGTCCGGCGTCGATCAGCGACGTAGCGATCTGCGCCAGGCGCTGCACGCCCATGTAGAAGACCAGCGTGCCGGGAAATGCTGCCAGCGCCGCCCAGTCGAGCTCTGAGTCGTCGCCCGTGCGCCCGGTGACGAACGCCACCGCGGTGGCGAGGCCGCGGTGGGTCACGGGGATGCCCGCGTAGGCCAGCGCGGCCACCCCGGCCGTCACCCCCGAGACGACCTCGAAGGGGATCGCGGCGTGGCGCAGCGTGAGCGCCTCCTCGCCGCCGCGCCCGAACACGAACGGGTCGCCGCCCTTCAGGCGCACCACAGACTTGCCCTCGCGCGCTCGCGCGATCATCAGCTCTTCGGTGTGTTGTTGGGGCACCGAGTCGCCGCCGCCCTGCTTGCCCGCGAACAGCAGCTCGGCGTCCTCACGCGCGCCGTCCAGCGCCGACTCTGGGATCAGCCGGTCGTACAAGATCACGTCCGCCGCGGCGATCAGCGCGAGCGCACGAGCGGTCAGCAGCCCCGGGTCGCCGGGCCCGGCGCCGACCAGGTAGACGTACCCGCCGAGCGCGGCGCCGTGCCGGGGGGTCACGACGTGCGCTCCGGCAATGCAGATGCCAGCTCGCTCGCGCGGCGCAGGATCTCACCGGCACCCGCGCTGTGCAGGCGTGCCGCGACCTCGCGTCCGAGCGCCTCTGCGCCTGCGGCGGTGCCGTCGAGCTCGTCGACGGCCCACTGCGAGCCGTCCGGCAGCCCTACCCACGCGCGCAGCGTGAGCGCGCCATCACGTGCGACCGCGTGCGCACCCAGCGGCGTGTCGCAGTCGGCATGCAGCGAGCGCGCCAGTGCACGCTCGGCGGTCAGGCAGGCCAGCGTCTCAGAGCTGCCGATCGCCGCAAGCGCTGCGCCGGTGTCGCCGTCGTCGCTGCGCGCCTGCAGCGCCAGCGTGCCCTGCCCGGGCGCCGGGACGAAGTGCGCCGGGTCGAGCACGCCGCCCGACTCCTCGTCGCGTCCGAGCCGCTGCAGGCCGGCGCGCGCGATCACGATCGCGTCGAGTGCCTCGCCGCCCAGCTTGGCCAGGCGCGTGTCGACGTTGCCGCGCAGTGCCACCAGCTGCAGGTCCTCGCGCGCGGCCAGCAGTTGCGCGGCACGCCGCAGGCTGCTCGTGCCGACGCGTGCGCCCGGCGCGAGCGCAGCGAGCTCGCCGGCGCCGCACAGCACGTCCTCGGCCGCGGCGCGAGCGGGAGCCGCCACGAGCGCCAGCCCCTCAACGGGTTCGCCGGGCACGTCCTTGGCCGAGTGCACGGCGGCGTCTATCTCGCCCGTCAGCAGCGCGCTCTCGAGCTCTGACACCCAGCGCGACTTGTCCTCGTCGGCGGGAGTCGGCTCGGCGGCGGCGGACTCGCGGTCACCGCGTGTGACGAGCGGAACGATCTCGACGTCGCTGCGCCCGGTGCGCTGCAACGCTTCGGCGACGAGCTGCGCCTGTGCCAGCGCCAGCGCGCTCGCACGGGTCCCGAGGCGCATCAGCGAAGACGCGCGCGCATCAGCGCTCGCGGCGGCGGCGCAGGTCGTGGACCTCCGCCAGCTCCGTCGCCGCGGGCTCCTGCGACGGTGCGTCCTCGCGCAGGCGCGAACAGCTCGCGCACGAGCTCCAGGCTTGCGTGTCCACGCTCCTCGGAGAGGCTGCGCAGGCGGATCGTCGGCTCGTGCAGCAGGCGGCTCATGACCGCGCGCGCGACCGCCTCGATGCGCGCGAGATCGCGGGACGAGGCCGACTCCCAGCGCCCGGAGTTCTCTGCGAGCACCTGCTCGACGATGTCGTTGCCGTGCTCGCGCAGCGCGCTGACCGTCGGTAGCGTGTCCAGCTGGCCCAGCCAGCGGGCGAAGCGGTGGATCTCCTCCTCGACGATCTCCTCCGCGCGCGGCGCCTCGCTTGCGCGCGTGCTGAGATTGCGCGCGACGACCGCCTGCAGGTCGTCGATGTCGTACAGGCTGACGCCCTCCAGTTCCGCGCAGGCGGCCTCGATGTCGCGCGGCACGGCGATGTCGATCAGCAGCAGCGCACGGCCGCCACGCTCGCGCATCACCTGCTCGAGCTCTTCGCGTCCGACGATCGGGTGCGGCGAGGACGTCGAGGACAGCACGATGTCCGCCGCCAGCAGCTGATCGGGCAGCCCGTCCAGCCCGACGACGGTCCCGCCGAAGCGCTGCGCCAGGCTCAGCGCACGGTCGGCGTGGCGGTTGGCGACGAAGAACGTGCCCGCCCCCTGGTCGGCCAGCGCGCGCGCGGTCAGTTCGCTGGTCTCGCCGGCACCGAGCACGACCACGTGGCGCTCCTGCAGCCCTCCGAGCACGCTCAGCGCCAGGTCGACGGCGACCGACGGGATGCTCACGCGGCTCGAGCCGATGCTCGTCTCCGTGCGCACGCGCTTGCCGGTGCTCAGCGCGGCCGCAAACAGGCGGTTGGACAGCGGCCCCGTGCAGCCGGCGCGCATCGCAGCCTCGTGCGCGCGCTTGACCTGTCCCTGGATCTCGGCCTCGCCGACGATCATCGACTCCAGCCCCGCCGTCACCCGGTAGAGCTGGCGAGCGGCGTCGCAGTTGCGCGGCGAGTAGATCGCCTCGGCCAGCTCGGTCGGGCGGATCGACGCGCGCCGCGCGAGCAGTCCGAGCACGTCTGACTCGGCGCGCACGGGGTCGCCGACGACGAGGTACACCTCGGTGCGGTTGCACGTGGAGATCACGACCGCCTCGCGCACCTCCGGTGTGGCTGTCGCCTGCTCGGCGAAGTCGATCGCCTCGCGCTCTGTGAAGGCCACGCGCTCGCGCAGCGCGACGGGCGCCGTCTTGTGCGAGATGCCGAGCGCGAGCAGCTCGCCGCTCATACCAGCGTCGACTCCCGCTGTGCGCCGGCTTCGTCGTCGGCGCCCGCCTGCTCGCGCGCGAGCAACTCGCCGAGGTCGCGCTCCAGGTGGCTCAGGCGGATCGCCATGATCGCCACGTACACAAGCACGAGCGCGAACAGCACGATGTAGGCGGCGGCGACGTACTTGCCGGCCTCGTGCAGCGGTAGCGCCGGCAGCTCGCCGAGCAGCGCCGCGCTCATCGCAGTCCCCGGCCGTCGCGCGCATGCGCGGTCATGGCGGTCGCCTGCAGGCTCGGTGCAGCGCTGCGCGCGCGACGCGCCGGCGCGGCGGAGGCCGTTCCGCCACGGCGCTCGGCGAGGCGCCGCAACGCGCGCAGCTGCGCGCGTGTGTGCTTGGCCGTCAGCTCGTATTTGCACAGCGTCACGTACAACAGCGTCATGCCGATCAGCGACACCAGGAAGGTCAGCGACATCTGCCACGGCAGGTTCGACGTGGCCCCCAGCACACGCGGGTGCAGGTACGCGCTCGACAGTCGTACGGCGATGAAGTTCAGCGGCACGAACGCGCCGGCCGTGACCGCGAACACCGACGCGTAGCGCGACTGGCGCTCAGGATCCTCGATCGCGAAGCGCAGCGGCTGGTATGTCGCATACAGCAGGAACACGATCAAGAACGACACGAGCGTCGGCTCGCTCCACTCCCACCAGTGACCCCACGAGCCCTTCGCCCAGATCGACCCGGTGATCAGCGTCGCGACGCCGAAGATCAGGCTCATGTGGATGGCTACATAGGAGCGCATGTCCCAGCGCGCGTCGCGCGTACGCAGGTGCTGGATCGCGAAGATCCCGCCGGCGACGAACCCGCACAGCGAGACGATCGCCAGCGGCACATGCACGTAGAAGATCTTCTGCAGAAAGCCCTGGTCGGCTTCCAGCGGCGCCCAGAAGAACACGAGCACCAGCGCAAGCGCCATCACGGCGACCGTGGAGATGCTCAGCGCGCGCAGGCCTTTGCCATACATCTTTTGTTAATCCTCCAGGAGGAAATCGAACAGGGCGTAGGCGATCAGCCCGAACACCAGATCATAGAGGCCGAGCGTCAGCAGCCAGCGCGCTGCTGGCTGGCCCGCGTGGCTCGCCGCCAGCAGCGGAGACGTCGCGCGCGCGCCGCCGATCACGATCGGCACGAGCAGCGGCAGCGCGAGCAGCGGGCCGAGTAGATCGCGGGCGCGCGTACGCACGGCCAGCGCGGCGACGAGCGTGCCGATCGCCGCGACGCCCAGGTCGCCGAGCGCGAGCACAGCGATCAGCCCCGGCAGCGCGTGCCCCAGCGACGCGCCGAGCAGCAGCAGCGCGAAGGCCGGCACGGCGACGATCTCCAGCACGATCAGGTAGCCGAGCAGCGCCAGCGCCTTGGCGAACAGCATCGCGCTGCGGTCGACCGGAGCCAGCAGGAAGGCGTCAAAGCCGCCCTGATCGGCATCGGCGACGAACAGGCGGTTGATCGCGAGGATCGCGGAGAACAGCAGCGTCACCCAGAGGATCCCTGCGGCGAGGTCGCCGTCGACCGTGTTGCGGTTCAGAGCGAAGTGGAAGACCACGAACGTCGTGACCGCGAACAGCGACATCGCCGGAACGGACTCCAGCGTGCGCAGCTCGACGAGCAGCTCCTTGCGCAGCAGCGCGCGCACGACCGCCCCGGTGCGCCGTCGCGGCGGTGCCGCGCGCGGAGCGCTCGCGCCGGGCTCGGAGGCGACCGCGGGCCGCGTCTCAGGTGCCGTCGCGCTCATCGGTACAGCCCGCCGACCTCGCCGGCGCCGACTTCGCCTGCCGCGCGCAGCAGCGCCGGGCGTCCGTCGCGCAGACCGAGCACGATGTCGGCCTCAACCAACCCACCGCCCGGGTCGTGACTGCAGATCACACGCGTCCGGCCCGACGCGGCACCGATCAGCGGCTCGACCAGCTCGATCGCCGCGGGGTCAAGGTTCGAGCGCGGCTCGTCGAGCAGCAGCAGCTCCGGGTCGTGCAGCACCGCACGTGCGACCGCCGCGCGCTGGACCATCCCGCGCGAGAGCAGGCGCAGCGGCTCGTCGGCGCGGTCCTGCAGCTGCACGAGCTCGATCAGCTCCTCGACACGCTCCGCCGCGATGTCATGCAGGCGCGCGTGAAAGCGCAGGTTCTCGCGCACCGTCAGCTCGCGGTAGAGCAGCGGCTCGTGGGCGAGCAGACCGATGCGCCCACGCACCGCCCAGGCCTGCTCGGGAATGCTCGATCCGAACACGCGCACGTCGCCGGCGTGGGGGCGCAACAGCGTCGCCAGCACGCGCAGCAACGTCGTCTTGCCCGCGCCGTTGGGGCCGAACACGACGAGCGTCTGGCCCTCGCGCAACGACAGCGAGACGCCGCTCAGCGCCTCGCGCTCGCCGTAGTGGCGAGCCAGCCCGTCGACCTCAACCGCGGTGACGCTCGGGCCGGGGTGCGGCTGCTTCGCTGGTGCGATCGTCGGCAACTGCCTACGCGGTTGTCCGCAGCCCGAGCAGGCGACCGACGCCGGCGAGCGCGTTGAGAACGACGCGCTCGCGCCTGCGTCCCGGCGCGAGCGTCTCGGGGTACTCGAGCATGACCATCGAGAGGTAGACGGGCACGCGAAGGCTTTTCGTGTCAGTGATCCCGCGCGCGAGCATCAACTTGCAGATGTGTTCGATGTAGTCCTCAAAGCGCGCCGCCGGCCGGTGCACGTTGCGCACACGAACTGTCTCTCCGGAGCGATTCTTGAAGGTGTGCAGAGCCCCCGCGGGAACCGAGGCGGACTCGCCCGCCTTCAGCGTTTTCCAAGTGCCTGCGACCATCACGTCGAGGGCGCCCTCGATCACCTCGTACTCCTCGACAGGACCGGGGTGCACGTGCGGAGGCGGAGGAACCGAGCTCGGCGGCAGCGTGAACTCCATTCCGACAAAATCACCGCCGTTGTCCGCCGCCGCAGAGGTCACGGCGTAGACGCTTCCGTCTGGCATCTCGAATCGGTCGCCGGTTCTCGCCATGGCTCGGCTCGCAGTCGATCGGGGTCGTCCGGAACGTAGCACCAGGCGGGCGCGCCGGATGGCGGCGCCCGCACGTCGCTCAGGCTCTCGACACCTGCGGCGTGTGCTGCGCCTGGGCCTCGGCGATCAGCTCGCGCACCGACTGCTCGCCGCTGCCGTGGGCGCGCTCGTCGCGCAGCAGCGCGATCGGGTCGGGGTCCCCGTTGACGATGCCCTCGAAGAACTGCTTGCGATCCTGGTAGGTCGGCAGCGTGCCCTTGGCCCAGCCGCGCACCTCGTTGAGCAGTACGGCCAGGCGCGCGTACGGCTCGCCGTACTGCGCTTCGATCTCACGCTTCATGCGCTTTGCAAGCGCCGGCGAGGCGCCCGCCGTGGAGATCGCGATCGCCAGCGGGCCGGTGCGCACGATCGCCGGCAGGATGAAGTTGCACAGCGGCGGCACGTCGACGACGTTCGCAAGCATCGCGCGGTGCTCGGCGTCCTCGAACACGGCGATGTTCACGTCCGTGTCGTCGGTCGCCGCGATCACCATGAACGCGCGCTCGAGATCCGCCGGCCCGGCGTATCGGCGCGCCAGCCACTCGATCGACCCCTCGTCCGCGTACTCGCGCAGCCGCGGCTCGGCCTCAGGCGCGATCAGCGTGACCTGACCGTCGCACGCGAGCAGCCCCTCGACCTTCTCCAGCCCGATCGAGCCGCCCCCGACGACCACGCAGCGGCGCCCTGTGAGCTTCAGGCAGGCGATGTAGAACGGCGTGTCGAGCATCCCCTGCACGCAGCTCTGATCGCAGATCCCTCTGCGCAGCTGGCACACGCACTCCTTACCGGCATAGGCCTGGGCGGGCATGCGTTCAAGGGTAGTGCAGCGCCTGCGTCTGCATGGCGCCCCGCCTGTGGGCGTGCGTGCCTCGTGTCGGAATGACGCGCGCGATAGCCATGGTATCTACAGGGGGCGCATTGCCTGTATATACCTTGGCTACCGCAAGCGCAAAATGAACCAGTGCCGGCTAGCGCGGCAGCCCGCGACCGAACGCGCGCGCGCCGATGCGCGTGAGCGCCAGCGCGCCGTTGCGCCACGCGTGCTCGCGGTCTGCTTCACGGCTGGAGCGCATCTTCGCGACCGCTCGCGCGGCGCGCGTGGTCAGCTCGTCGTACGGGCCCCACCACAGCCCGCGCGCGGCCGCCGGATCCCACGTGATCAGCTTCTCCTGTGCGCACGCGCGCAGACCGGCCGCGCCGAGTGTGCGCCCGAGCCCGCCGCCGGCCGCCGCTCCCCACGGTCCGCGCGAGACGGTCGGGCAGGGCAGATGGTCGTTGCACCACACCATGCCCGCGTGCAGCTCGCGCGCGATGCGCAGCGCCTGGTAGCGGTCGGCCGTCCACACCGACGCCCCGAGTGCGTAGTCGGAGTCGTTGGCCAGCGCGATCGCCTCGCCGACCGAGTCGACGGCCATCACCGCAAGCACCGGGCCCTCCAGCGGCTCGCGCATGAGCGCCATCTCGTGCGTCACGTTGACGATCACCGCCGGCGCATAGAAGGACCCTGCCTGACAGCCGGGTGGGCTGACGGGGCCGCCGCACAGCAGCGTCGCACCCTGCGCGACCGCGTCGTCGACCAGCGCGCGCACGTGCTCCAGGCGCCGCGGCGACGCCAGCGGCCCGACGTCCGTTCGCCGGTCCGCCGGATCGCCGACGCGCAGGGCCTGCGCTTGGGCAACGAGCCCGTCGACGAAGCGCTGGTGCACCTCGCGCGCCACGTACACGCGCTCGACCGACCCGCGCGCCTGCCCTGCTCCGGCGCAGCCGGCCCACAGCGCGCCTTCGACGGCACGTCCCAGGCGCGCGTCGGCGAGCACGAGCATCGCGTCCTTGCCGCCCAGCTCCACCGTCACCTCCTTCTCGCGCGACACGCCCTCGCCGGCGACCACGCGACCGACAGCCGGCGATCCGGTGAAGAGGATCTTGTCGACCGGCGATTTGGCCAGCGCGATGCCCACATCGGCGCCGCCGTGCGCGATTCGCACAAGGCCCTCGGGAAGCCCGGCGCGCGCCAGCACGCGCGCGATCCGCTCGCCCGCCAGCGCCGCGCGCGCGGCCGGCTTGAAGGCGACGCCGTTGCCCGCCAGCAGCGCGCCGGCGATCTGTCCGAGCGGCTGCGCGAACGGTGCGGAGCCGGCGCCGATCACGCCGACCACGCCATAGGGCTCGAAGGCCACACGCGCGCGCTTGGCCAGCGACATGCCGCGGCTGATGCCCACGCGCCGCCCGCCCAGCAGGTCGGCGCCGTCGTCGGCGATCCAGATCAGCGCGTCGATCGCCGGCAGCAGCTCCAGCGCCGCGATCTCCGCCGCGGGGCGGCCCTGCTCGCGCGCCAGCGCCGTGGCCAGCTCGTCGAAGTCGTCGATCACCGCCTGCGCCATGCGGCGCATGTAGCGCGCGCGATCCTGCACGCGCAGCAGCGCCCACAACGGCTGCACCTTCGCGACCTCCGCCACTACGTCGGCGATCGCCAGCGGCACGGTCGCCTGCACGCTGCCCAGCGGCGCTCCGGTCGCTGGATCGCGTGCCTGCAGCGTCGTCGCGCCGGCTCGCTCGCTTGTCGAAGCGCTCATCCGGCCGGCTCGCTGGAGATCGTGTTCATGCCATCGCGATTATCGCTGCTCGGAGCCGCGCGCCTTGCGAATCTCGCGCAGGCGCCGGCCCAGCTCGGCCTCGGCGTCGTCGGGCTCGTAGAAGCGTGAGCCGGCGACCTCTTCGGGCAGCAGCGGCTGCGGTGAGAAGTGGCCAGCGCGGCGGTGCGGGTTGTCGTAGTCGGCCTTGTCCTGACCGGGCCTCGGCCCCGAGCGAAGCCACGGCGGCGCGGCTTGCGCGCCGTGCTCGCGCACGTGACGCTGGGCCGCGCCGAGCGCTCGCCCGGCGGCGTCGGACTTGGGCGCGAGCGCCAGGTAGATCGCCGCCTGCGCGAGCGCGTAGCGCGCCTCCGGCAAGCCGACGTGCTCAACGGCTGCGGCTGCGGCCGTGGCAACGGTCAGTGCCTGCGGGTCGGCGTTGCCGATGTCCTCGCTGGCGAGGATCACCATTCGCCGCACGATGAAACGCGGGTCCTCGCCACCCTCGAGCATCACCGCCAGGTAGTACAGCGACGCGTCCGGGTCTGAGCCACGTGTGGCCTTGATCCACGCCGACGCGTAGTCGTAGTGGCGATCGCCGCCTTTGTCGTACAGCACTGCGCGGCGCTGCAGGGCGTCCTCGACGGCCGCCAGCGTGACGCGGCCGTCGCCGTCGGCCAGCGCGGTCGCGCTCGCGAGCTCCAGTGCGTTGAGTGCCGTGCGCGCGTCGCCTTCGCTGCGCGCGGCGAGGAAGTCGATCGCCTCGTCGTCGATGCGCGTCTCCGCGTCCGCGCGGCGCAGCAGCCCCGCCACCTCCTCTGCGCTGAGCGCCTGCAGCGCGTACACGCGCGTGCGCGACAGCAACGCCCCGTTGACCTCGAAGGCCGGGTTCTCGGTGGTCGCGCCGATCAGCGTCAGCAGGCCCTCCTCGACGGCCGGCAGCAGCGCGTCCTGCTGGGCCTTGTTGAAGCGATGGATCTCATCCAGGAAAAGGATCGTCTGGGCTCCCGGCTCGCCGCCGGCGCCGAGCGAGCGACGGTGCTGTGCGCGCTCGATCACCGCGCGCACCTCCGCGCGCCCCGCCTGCACGGCGCTCAGCTCCTCAAACGCCGCCTGCGAGTGCTCGGCGATCAGCCGCGCGAGCGTCGTCTTGCCCGAGCCGGGCGGGCCATACAGCACCATCGAGTGCGGCCGCCCGTGCTCGATCGCACTGCGCAACGCCGATCCGTCGCCCAGCAGATGGCTCTGGCCGACGAATTCGTCAAGGCTGCGCGGGCGCATGCGCACGGCCAGCGGCCGCGCCTGCGCGCCTCCGCGATCCGCGTGCTGGGCGGGGGGTGAGTCGTCAGGGTCCACGCGAGCTTGCGTGCTGCGCGGGTCCGGGTCGGCCTCGAACAGCGTGTCCACCCCCCGCAGTATCGCGTGGTTGTCGCGGTCGGCCGAATAACTACCGTGAAATCGGGGCAATGGCTCAACAGGGTCGGGAGCAGGTTGGCCAGCTGTGGATGTGCGATCGTCAGCAGGTTGGCCAGGTGTGGACGTCGAACTGGTAGGCCGCGGGTATATGTGTGTGGACGAGAGAGCTTTGTGAGCTGGGGATCTAACTGACATGAGTGTCGGCGCCGCCGAGATCGTCCCTGGTGCGGGCGGAGGGTTCGACGTCCTCGACGTGAGCGCCGAGATCGCCGCACGCTCGCCGCTGCAGCTGTTCTGGCGGCGTCTGCGCCAGGATCGCGTGGCGATGGCCTCGCTGGGCTTCATCGTTTTCCTGATCATCCTGGCGATCGCCGCGCCGCTGGTGGTCAAACTGCTCGGGCTGCCCGGCCCGGCGGTGGAGAACCCGAACCTCACCGACTCCTTCGGCAGCCCGATCGGGCCGAGCTGGGCGCATCCGTTCGGCGTCGACCAGCTCGGCGAGGACGTCATGTCGCGCGTGATCTACGGCACGAGGGTGTCGCTGGAGATCGGCATCATCGGCACGGGCATCGCGACGATCATCGGCGTCGTGACAGGCGTGGTCGCGGGCTTCTACCGCGGCTGGGTCGACACGGTGCTGTCGCGCCTGGTCGACGTGATGCTGTCGATTCCGCTGCTGCTGCTCGGCCTCGGTCTCGGCGCGGCCTGCGCCGTGCGCGGCTGCTTCGGCGGGACGATCCAGCCGGGCCTCGGCGAGATCCTGTTTCTGATCGCCTTCGCCAATTGGACCTACATCTACCGCATCGTGCGCGGGCTCGTGCTGTCGCTGCGCGAGCGCGAGTTCGTCGAGGCTTCACGCTCGCTCGGCGCCTCCGACGCGCGGATCATGTTCCGCGAGATCCTGCCCAACCTCGTCGCGCCGATCATCGTCTACTCGACGCTGCTGATCCCGCTGAACATCCTGCTGGAGGCCGCGCTGTCGTTCCTCGGCGTGGGTATCCGGCCGCCCACGGCCAGCTGGGGCCAGATGATCGCCGCGGCGACGCCGATCTTCAACACCGCTTGGTGGTACATGACGTTCCCGGGGCTGGCCCTGCTGTTGACCGTGCTCGCGTTCAACCTGCTCGGCGACGGTCTGCAGGACGCCCTGAACCCAAGGAGTGCCCGGTGACACCGGGTATGACAAAAACAAAGCAGAGGAGGCGCCCATGAGGTCGCTGAGAATGATCACGATGGCGGCACTCGCGGGGCTGCTCGCGCTTGCACTCGCCGCATGCGGTTCGAGCAGCAGCAGTACGAGTGCGAGCGCCGGCGGCGGGGGGGCGGGCATCGCTCCGGGGATCAACACCCCGAAGACCGCCACCCTGACAGGCGGCAAGCGCGGCGGCACGCTCAGCGTGCTCAACCACGAGGACTTCGAACACATCGATCCAGGGCAGTCGTACTTCTCGATCGACTACGAGGCCGTGTACGCGACGCAGCGCCCGCTGTACAGCTACAAGCCGAACACCTTCTCTGAAGTCACGCCCGACACGGCCGAAGGCCCGCCGGCGATCTCCGAAGGCGGCAAGCTCGTGACGGTCAAAATCCGTCACGGCATCCACTTCAGCCCGCCGGTCAACCGCGAAGTGACCTCCGCGGACGTCGCCTACGCGATCGACCGAGCGGCCAACCCGAGCGTCGCCAACCCCTACTACCTGGGCTACTTCAGCTCGGTCGAAGGCATGAAGACCGCCAGCGGCGGCCCGGTCAAGGGCGTGCAGACGCCGGACAAGTACACGATCACCTTCCATCTGACCGAACCGCAGGCGGCGATCGTCGCTGCCGCGCTGGTGCTGCCGATGAGCGCTCCGGTGCCCGAGGAATACGCGAAAAAGTACGACGCCATGAAACCGAGCGAATACGGCAACTACCAGGTTGCCACCGGGCCCTACATGTTCAAGGCCGACTCGTCGGGCAAGGTGCTCGGCGTCGGCTATCAGCCGGGCAAGTCGGCCACGCTCGTGCGCAACCCCAACTGGAGCGCCGCCACGGACTTCCGCCCGGCGTACCTGAACCAGATCAACATCAGCATCGGCGGCGACACGACGGTCATCGGGCGCCAGGTGCTCGAAGGCTCGCACACGATCCAGAACGACACGCCGGCGCAGTCGATCGTCAAGCTCGCGTATGAAAAATTCCGCAGCCAGCTGCTGATCTCTCCCGGAGCGGGCGACCACTACGTGGCGATCAACAACAGCTACGGGCCGTTTAAGAACGTGAACCTGCGCAAGGCCTACTGGGCGGCGCTCGATCGCGAAGCGATGGACAAGGCGCGTGGCGGGAGCCTCGTCACGAACGTGCAGACGCACTTCATCTATCCGGAAATCCCGGGCTTCGAAGAGGCCGGTGGGCTGACCGGGCCGAAGGTCGACTACAACGAACACCCGCAGGGCAACCTGGCGGTGGCCGAAAAGTACATGAAGCTGGCGGGCTACCCGAGCGGCAAATACACCGGCTCGGAAACGGTGCAGGTGGTCGGCTCGACGGGCAACCCGGCGCCGGAAGACGCGCAGATCGCCAACGAAGCGCTGAAGAAGCTCGGCTTCAAAACGAAGCTGAACCTCGTCGACCAGTCGGTCATGTACTCGAAATTCTGCGGGGTCGTGACCGAAAAGATCGACGTCTGCCCGAACGTCGGCTGGATCTCGGACTTCGGTGATCCGCAGGCGACGCTCGACGTGCCGTTCAACGGCAACCTGATCGTCAAGAACGGGACGAACTCCAACTGGGGTCTCGTCAACCACCCGAAAATCAACGCGGCAATGGAAGCGGCCACAAAGGTCGTCGGCACCGACGCACGCGCGAAAGCGTGGGCGAAGATCGACGAAGAACTCGTCGCCGAAGCCGTCGCCGTCCCGTACGACTGGGACAAGGAGCCCGTGATCGAGTCCAAGGACGTCGCCGGAATCGGCGACCTGTGGAACATCGGTTCGTGGGACTTCGACTACACGTCGTTGAAGTAGGGCGATGAGGTGCGTGGGGCCCGCTCGTCGCAGCGGGCCCCACGTCGCCTTCGCGGGCCGACCGGAGACCACAAGATGCGAGCGAGCCAAGCCGAATGACGCGTTACATAATCCGCCGCCTGCTGTGGGGCGTCGTGCTGCTCGTGCTGGTGTCCGCGCTGACGTTCGTGATCTTCCGCATCCTGCCGACGGCCGATCCGGCGAAGCTGCGCGCCGGGCGCCTGCAGAACCCCAAGATCATCGCCGAGATCCGCCAGAACCTGGGTCTGAACAAGCCGTTGCTGACGCAGTTCTGGCTCTACATGAAGGGCATCTTCCTGCACTTCGACCTCGGCTTCAGCTACTACTCCAACGCGCCCGTCAAGACGCTCATCTTCGAACGCGTCCCGGCGACCGTCTCGCTGGTGGTCGGCGGCGCGATCGTCTGGCTGGTTACGGGTCTGTCGGTGGGAATCGCCTCGGCGCTGCGCCCGCGCTCGCGCCTTGACCGCGGCGCGATGGGCACGGCGCTGGTGCTCGTGTCCGCACCGGAATACTGGCTCGGCCTGATCGCCCTGTACCTGTTCGCCACGGACATCGGCCAGGTGCACGTATTCCCCGGCTCGGGCAGCTACGTGGCGCTGTCGAGCGAACCGGTCAAATGGTTCGAGTCGCTGATCCTGCCGTGGCTGGTCGTCGCTGCGGGCACGGCGGCGATCTATGCGCGGCTGATCCGCGGCAGCCTGATCGAGACGATGAGCGAGGACTACATCCGCACCGCGCGCGCCAAGGGCCTATCTGAGAAACGTGTCGTCCTGCGCCACGGCGTTCGCTCGGCGATCAACCCCGTGGTGACGATCCTCGGCATCGACATCGGCGTGTTCCTCGGCGGCTCGGTGCTCGTCGAAACGGTCTTCAACATCCCCGGCGTCGGTCGCCTCAACTACGACGCGATCACGCATTCGGACTTCCCGATCGTGCAGGGCACGGTGCTGCTCGCGGCGCTGTTCATCATCGTCTTCAACATCGTCGTGGACATCGCCTACGCCTACCTTGACCCGAGAGTGAGATACGAGTGAGCGCCGCCGAGCCGCTGCTGCGCGTGGAGGACCTGCACGTGGAGTTCTCCACCGAAGACGGCGTCGTGCACGCGGTCGACGGCATCACCTACCAGGTGCACGCCGGACGCACGCTGGGCATCGTCGGCGAGTCGGGCTCGGGCAAGTCCGTCGCGTCGATGACCACGCTCGGGCTCACGCGCGGCAAAAGCGCGCACATCTCCGGGCAGATCCTGTTCGAGGGCCGCGACCTGGTCTCGCTCGGCGACAGCGAGCTGCGCAGGATCCGCGGCAACGACATCGCGATGGTCTTCCAGGACCCGCTGTCCTCGCTGCACCCCTTCTACAAGGTCGGCTTTCAGCTGATCGAGGCGGTGCGAGCCCACCAGGACGTCTCCAAGGCCAAGGCGCGCGAGCGCGCGATCGAGCTGCTCGGTCTCGTCGGCATCCCCGACCCGAGCCGGCGCGTGGACGATTTCCCGCACGAGTTCTCCGGCGGCATGCGCCAGCGCGCGATGATCGCCATGGCGCTCGCCAACGAGCCCAGGCTGCTGATCGCCGACGAGCCGACGACGGCACTCGACGTGACCGTGCAGGCGCAGATCCTCGCGCTGCTGGAACGCCTGCAGCGCGAGCTGGGCATGGCGATCGTGATCATCACCCACGACCTCGGCGTCGTCGCCGAGATGGCCGACGACATCGCCGTGATGTACGCGGGGCGGATCGTCGAGACGGCCTCCACGGCGACTGTGTTCGATGGGCCCGAGCACCCGTACACGTGGGGCCTGTTGAAGTCGATTCCCACGCTCGCCAGCTCGCGCGACGAGGACCTCGTGCCGATCCCCGGCACGCCGCCGAGCCTGATCAACCGTCCCTCCGGTTGTCACTTCCATCCGCGCTGCCCCTACGCCCAGCCGTCGCATGCGCGCATCGACCCGCAGCTGCAGCCGCTGCCCGACGACGGCAGTCACCATGTCGCCTGCCTGCTGGAGGTCGACGTGCGCCGGCGCCTGTGGGCGCAGCTGCGCGCAGGGCGCATGCCCGACGAGGCGCTCGCCGAGGTCGGCGTGCGCGACGAGGGGCCGGCATGAGCGTGCAGGACGGCGACGCGCTTGTGCAGGTGCGCGATCTCGTCAAGCACTTTCCGCTGACGCGCGGGATAGTCATTCAGCGCAAAGTCGGCGCCGTGCAAGCGGTCGACGGCGTCAGCTTCGACATCAAGCGCGGTGAGACGCTCGGGCTGGTCGGCGAGACGGGTTGTGGCAAGAGCACGACGGCGCGGCTGATCGCACGCCTGCTCGATGCCACGTCGGGCGAGATCCGCTTCGACGGACAGGACATCACGCACCTGAAGGGCGCGCGGCTGAAGGCGATGCGGCGCGACGTGCAGATGATCTTTCAGGATCCGTACTCCTCGCTGAACCCGCGCAAAACGATCGGCTCGATCATCGGCCAGCCGTTCGCGATCCACGGACTCGAGCAGGGCAAGAACGAGCGCAAACGCGCGGTGCAGGAGCTGATGGAGATGGTGGGGCTGAACCCCGAGCACTACAACCGCTACCCGCACGAGTTCTCCGGCGGCCAGCGCCAGCGCATCGGCGTCGCTCGTGCGCTCGCGCTGAAGCCGAAGCTGCTGATCGCCGACGAGCCGGTGTCGGCGCTGGACGTGTCGATCCAGGCGCAGGTACTCAACCTGCTGCGCGACATGCAGCGCCAGCTCGGGCTGACGCTCGTGTTCATCGCGCACGATCTGTCGGTGGTCAGACACATGTGTGACCGCGTCGCGGTGATGTACCTGGGGCGGATCGTCGAGATCGGGCCGAGCGACGCGCTGTACGACTTCCCGCGCCATCCGTACACAGGCGCGCTGCTGGCCGCTGTGCCGATCGCCGACCCGTCGGTGCGCCGCGACCAGCGCCGGCTGCTCAGCGGTGACGTCCCCAGCCCGGCGAACCCGCCGCAGGCCTGCCGCTTTCACACGCGCTGCCCCAAGGCGCAGGAGCGCTGCTCGATCGACGACCCGCCGCTGGAGGACAAGGGCACCGGTACGCGCGCCGCCTGCCACTTCCCGCTCACGCGCGAGGAAACCGCGGCGATCGGCGTACGATCTGCGCGATGAGCGCCACCGCCTCGCCCGGCAGCCGATGACCGGCGCAAAGCCGCCACGCCGATGAGCCACAGCGATGCCGGCGCGGAGGCCGAGGAGCTGCTGCGCCGTCTGGTGCGCTTCAACACGGTCAACCCGCCGGGCAACGAGCGCGAGGCGCAGGAGTACCTTGCCGACCATCTGCGCCAAGCGGGCTTTCACTGCGAGCTGCTCGGCGCCGAGCCGGGGCGCCCGAACCTGATCGCGCGCCTGCGCGCGGACGGTGCGCCTCCCGCCGACGAGCCCGCGGGCGGGGGACCGACGTTGTGCTTTCTCGGACATGTCGACACGGTGCTCGCCAACGCGCACGAGTGGACGCACGACCCGTGGTCGGGTGACGTTGCCGACGGCTACCTGTGGGGGCGCGGCGCGCTGGACATGAAGTCGCAGGTCGCCGCCGAGATCGCCGCGGCGGCGTCGCTGGCGCGCTCGGGCTGGCGCCCCTCCGGCGGTGAGCTGCTGATCGCGTCGGTCGTCGACGAGGAGACGGGCGGTTCGCTGGGCGCCGAATGGATCACCAAGACGCACCCGGAGAAGGTGCGCTGCGACGTGCTCGTCAACGAGGGCGGCGGTGAGGTCTTCGAATACGAAGGCAGGCGCTACTACGGCGTGTGCTGTGCGGAGAAGGGCGTGTTCCGTTTCACGGTGAGTACCGACGGCGTGGCCGGCCACGCGTCGATGCCCGGCATGGGCGACAACGCGCTGCTGAAGATGGCGCCGGTGCTGGCGCGCCTGGCGGCGCGCCAGCCCGCATATGAGCTGACCGACGAGCCGCGCGGCATGTTGCGCGGCATCGGCGAGGACCCCGACGACGCGCCCGCATCGATCGCGCGCATGCGCGCTGCCGACGCTCGCCTGGCGACGATGTTCGAGCCGATGCTCGGCGTGACGTTCACGCCGACGCGCATCTCCGCATCGGAGAAGATCAACGTGATTCCCAGCCGCGCCGAGCTGAAAGTCGACTGCCGCGTGCCGCCGGGCCTCGGCGAGCAGGAGGTGCGCAGGGGGATCGCCGAAGTACTCGGCGACGAGGGCTTTGAGGTCGAGTTCACCGAGCGCGTGGTGGGCAATCGATCGCCCATGCACTCCGAGCTGATGAACACGATTACCAAGTGGATAGGAGAGCGCGATCCGGGCGCCGCGGTGGTGCCGGTGATCCTGCCGGGATTCACCGACTCGCGCCACTTCCGCGAGGCGTTTCCCGACTGCGTGGCCTACGGCTTCTTCCCGCAGCGCCATCAGACGATGTTCGAAGCAGCGCCGCTCGTGCACGCGGCCGACGAGCGCATCGACGTGCGTGACATCGCGTTTGCGACCGAGTTCTACGCCGACCTGGCGACGCGCACGCTTGGCTGAGTCCTCTCACCGAGGCGATCACGCGCGAGATCCGCGGACGTTTGCGTAGCTTTGCGCAGCGCTCGCGAAAAATAGTCCGACCAACCCTCGCAATCGAACATTTCGTTAGCGATACTTGACCGATGCTAGGGATGGCTGAACTGCTACAGACGTCACGAACCGGAGCGGAATCGGCGGTACGCGCAGTGATCGACGCGCCGCCGCGCCATCTCGCACACGCTCTGGTCAACTACTCACACACGCCACACCCGCTCGTCCCGGCCGCGAGCTTTCACCCGGCGATCCTCCCCGCACCGATACCGGGTCCGTCGATCGTGTCGCAGATCCAGACGGCCGCGCTGAACTGGTCGCCGGTCGTGATGATCCTGTTCTTCGCGGCGCTGATCTATCTGATGCTGCGCACGCTCAAGTCGATGCCGCGGGTCAAGCCGCAGCAGATCAAGCCGGCATCCAACCAGTCGGTGTCGTTCGCCGACATCGCCGGCGTCGACGAGGCGAAGGCCGAGCTGGAGGAGATCGTCGAGTTCCTGCGCGATCCCAAGCCGTTTCAGAAACTCGGCGCAAAGGTGCCCAAGGGCGTCCTGCTGCATGGACCGCCGGGGACCGGCAAGACGCTGCTCGCCAAGGCGGTGGCGCACGAATCCGGTGCGCAGTTCTTCGCGCAGTCGGCCTCTTCGTTCGTGGAGATGTTCGCGGGACTCGGCGCGGCGCGCATCCGGCGCCTGTTCGCGATGGCACGCAAGCACGAACCGGCGATCATCTTCATCGACGAGCTGGACGCCGTCGGCGGGCGCCGCGGATCGGACATCTCCGGCGAGAAGGACCAGACGCTCAACCAGCTGCTCGTGGAGATGGACGGCTTCGCCGGCAGCGGGCGCGTCGTGGTGATCGCCGCGTCGAACCTGCTCGACAAGCTCGACCCGGCGCTGCTTCGCCCGGGACGCTTCGACCGCCAGGTGTTCGTCGTGCCGCCCGACGTGCGCGGTCGCGAAGGCGTTCTGAAGGTCCACACGCGCGACAAGCCGCTGAAGGATGTCGACCTCGGCGTGATCGCTCAGCAGACGAGCGGGCTGACGGGCGCGGACCTCGCGAACATCTGCAACGAGGCGGCGATCTTCGCGACGCGCCGCAAGAGCGCGACGATCGCGCTCGGCGACTTCGACGCGGCGATCGAGCGTGTGATCGCAGGCGTGCAGTCGCGACGTGTGCTCAACTCCCACGAGAAGCACGTCGTCGCCTTCCACGAGGCCGGCCACGCGCTGTGCGGCGAGCTGCTGCCGTCCGTCGACCGCGTCCACCGCATCTCCATCGTCCCGCGCGGACAGGCGCTCGGCTACACGCTCAACCTGCCTGCCGAGGACCGCTATCTGAAGACGCGCGAGGAGCTGCTCGACTACATGACCGTGCTGCTCGGCGGGCGCGCAGCCGAGCAGATCGTGTTCGGCGCGATCACGACCGGCGCTTCGGACGACCTCAAACGCGTCGCCTCGATCGCCCACCAGATGGTGCACGACTTTGCCATGGGTACCGCCGGGATGGGTCGCTCGCCCGACGGCAACGTGCAGCTGTCGGAGACGACCCTGCGCATTCGCGACGAGGAGCGTCAGGACCTCGTCGAGGAGGCGCGCCGCGCGGCGCAGAGGATGATCCTCGCCCACCGGCCGCTGCTCGACGCGCTCGCCCACGAGCTGCTCGAGCGCGAGGTGCTCGAGCGCGACTCGATCGAACGGATCATGGCCGGCGTGCCGCGGCTGGAGCGCGCACCGGGCGTCGGGCTGCGCGTCGTGGCGGCCGCCAGCGCGACCGGCGCGATCGCGCAGGAGTAGCCGCGCCTGCGCGGCGGGGCCAAGCGCGCCCGAATACACTGCGTGACGTGTTCACGCGCATCGACCACATCGGCGTCGCCGTCGAGCAGATCGATCCGGCGCTCGCGCTCTATCGCGACAGCTTCGCGCTGACCGTCGCGCATCGCGAGGTGGTCGAGGAGCAGGGCGTGGAGGCGGTGCTGCTGGACGTCGGCGAGAACCACGTCGAGCTGCTCGCACCGCTCGGCGCCGACACGCCGGTCGGCAAGTTCCTCGCCAAGAATGGGTCGGGGCTGCACCACGTGGCCTACCAGGTGCAGGACATCGACGCGACGCTCGACGCGCTCAAGCAGGCGGGCCTGGCGCTGATCGACGAGAGCCCGCGCACCGGCATTCGCGGCTCGCGTGTCGCCTTCATGCACCCGCGCGCGACCGCCGGCGTGCTGACCGAGATCGTGCAACCAGCGGAGGGGCACTGATGGCAACGGCCAAGCAGCACATCAGCATCGGCTTTCAGGGTGGCCAGGTGCTGACCCTGCGCGTCGCCGACAAACAGCTCGACGCGCTGCACAAGGCGCTCGGCAACACCGGCTGGCACGAGCTGGAGACCGAGGAGGGGCCCGTGCGGCTCGATCTCGCGCAGATCGTCTACGTGCGCTCGGAGAGCTCGGATCTCCGCGTCGGCTTCGGCGCCTAGAGCGCCGCTGGCGCTGCGCGAGGCTACGTCCTCCGTCACTCATGTGCCGAAACCCGGTAGACACTCGCTACCGAACCCGGGGGACACTCGCTGGCGCTCGTATCCCCGCTTCGGCCAGCATCCCCGTTTCGGCCAGCACACTACGCTCGGTGCGTCCTTGCCTCGCTTGGCCAGCGACACTCCAGGTTCTCTCATGAGACTCGAAAAGCGGCTTGAGGCAGTGGACGTCGGCGTGTTGCGCCTGGCGCGCACGCGCGGGCACACGCCGCAGCTCGACCGGGCGGTCGCTCGGTTCACGCTGCTGGGCGAGCACGCGGCGGTGTGGCTGGCGATCGGGGTAGTCGGAGCGGCGGTCGATGCGCCGCAGCGCGCGCGATGGCGGCGCGCGACGGGGACGGTGGCCGCGATG
The DNA here is from genome assembly GCA_963819435.1 of uncultured Solirubrobacteraceae bacterium. Classification (GTDB taxonomy): domain Bacteria; phylum Actinomycetota; class Thermoleophilia; order Solirubrobacterales; family Solirubrobacteraceae; genus Palsa-744. The sequence goes on from CAWFWA010000005.1 coordinate 306,208, forward strand.
TACGCGCTGAACACGGCCGTCAAGCTGGTCGTGCGCCGTTCGCGGCCGCGCCTGCGCCGCCTTCCGCCGCTGATCGGCACGCCGACGACGCTCAGTTTCCCCAGCGCGCACGCGTCGACGGCGTTTGCCGGCGCGGTCGCGTACTCGCGCCTGGGGCTGCCCGCGCTGCCTCTGTATGCGCTCGCCGCACAGCTCTCCTACTCACGGCTGTATCTCGGCGTGCACTACCCGTCCGATGTGCTCGCCGGCGCGCTGCTCGGCTCGACCGTCGGCGCGCTGGGCACGCGACCGGCGGGCCGGCGCGGCGCAGGGCGGGCGGGGCAGCAGCCCAGCGAGGTCGCGCACAGCAACGGGCACGCGCCGCAGGCGTTTGCCGCACGCGCCGGCGGCGGCGCGGCTTGAGCACGCGCATCGGCATCGTCGGCATGCCCAACGCGGGCAAGTCCTCGCTGTTCAACGCGCTGACGAAAGCCGGCGCCGAGGCGGCCAACTACCCGTTCACGACGATCGAGCCGAATGTCGCCGTCGTGCCCGTGCGCGACGAGCGCCTGGAGCAGATTGCGCAGACGGTCGGCGCCTCGGAGATCGTCTGGGACACGATCGACTTCCACGACATCGCCGGGCTGGTCGCCGGTGCGCACGAGGGCGAGGGCCTGGGCAACCGCTTCCTCGCGAACATTCGCGAGACGGACGCGATCGTGCACGTGGTGCGCGCGCATTCCGACGAAAACGTGATTCATCCTGAGGGCAGCGTCGACGCGCTGCGCGACATCGAGACGATCGAGACCGAGCTCGTGCTGGCCGACCTCGAGCAAGCCGAACGCCGCGTCGAGCGGGTGGGCAAACAGGCGCGTGGCGGCGACCGCACGGCCTTGGCGGAGGAGGCGTGGCTGAACGCCGTGATCGCCGAGCTGCAGGCCGGGCGCCCGGCGCGCGGCGTGCCGCTTGCCGAGGAGGCGCCAAACGCCGCGCGCGACCTCGGCTCGCTGACGAGCAAGCCGGTGCTGTTCGTGGCGAACGTGGACGAGGGCTCAGAGGTCGTACCGGACGTCGTGGCCGAGCACGCCGCATCCCACGGCGCGCGCGCCGTCGCGGTGTCCTCGCGTATCGAGGCGGAGCTGTCAGAGCTCGACGACGACGAAGCTGCCGAGATGCGCGCCGAGCTGGGCGTCAGCGAGTCGGGCCTCTCGCGCGTCGTGCGCGAGGCTTTTGAGCTGCTTCACCTGCTCGCGTTCTTCACCGCCGGCGAGGCGACGATCGCGCAGTCGTGGCATCTGCAGCGCGGCCTGACCGCGTGGCACGCGGCCGGGCAGATCCACACCGACATCCAGAAGGGGTTCGTGCGCGCGGAGGTGATCGGTTGGCGCGAGCTGATCGACGCGGGCGGCTATGCCGGTGCGCGAGATCGGGGCACGCTGCGCGTCGAGGGGCGCGACTACGTGATGGCGGATGGGGACGTGATCACGGTGAAGTTCACTCCGTAGCGAGCTTGTCCAGGCGCTCGGCCAGCTGGCGCATGCCCAACCCGCGCGCGTGGCGCGCGCCGGCGGCGAAGTCGGTGGTTGCGTCCGGCGGGGGCGCGACGTCGATCTGCTGGAGGGTCGCGATCTGCTTGAACGAACGCAGCAGCTCGGCGTTCTCACGCAGCGCCGCGGCGGTGCGCGGGCGCATCTCCTCGTCGTCGCGTCTGACCTTGTCGGTGAGCGCGTGTGCCGCGTCGAGCACATCCTCAAGCGGGCCGTAGCGGCGCAGCAATTGCGCCGCCGTCTTTGCGCCGATGCCCGGTGCGCCCGGCAGACCGTCGGAGGGGTCGCCGCGCAGCGCGATGAAGTCGGGCACGAGCGCCGGCTCGACGCCGTAGCGTTCGCGCACGTCAGACGGAGCAAGCTCGGCGGTCTTGCCACCCTTGAGCAGCTCCAGCACCGACACCCGCTCGCTCACCGCCCCGTAGAGGTCGCGATCGCCGGTCATCAGCAGCGCGCGGCCGCCCTGCTGCTGCTCGGCGCGCGCGAACGAGAACATCACGTCGTCGGCCTCCAGGGTGTCGCTGCCGCTGACCGTCCAGCCGAGGCTCGCCAGCAGCTCCGGCGCACGCGGCCACTGCCATGCGAGCTCTGCGGGCATCGGGTCTCGATGCGCGTGGTAGGGCGGATACAGCCGCACGCGATACTCGGCCTCCTCGGCGCCCGTGCAGGCCACGACGGCGCGAGCCCGCGCGGTCGCGCCCGCATCGACGTACCCCAGCAGCGCATTGACAGTGCCGAGCAGTGCGTTGACTGGCCGGCGCTCGCTGCCGACGATCGTTTTCGGCAGCGCGAAATAGGAGCGATAGAGCAGCCAGGGGATGTCTGCGAGCAGTAGCGGCGCGCGGGCGGGCATGCGCGCAGGTTACGGCGCGCGTCCGCTGCCCGGCGCAGCGCGGTCCGGATCGCAGATGAGCTTCTACATCGCTCGCTCGGCCAGTCGCGTACGCCGTGCCTGCCCGCGGCGAGAGGACGCGCGGGCGAACGCGATCGACCGCCAGCGCGGAGTGCGCACGACATCTCGGTGCGCGTCGGGTCGCTCGGCCTCCCAGGCACTGCCTGCGTTCAGAGCGAGCACGGGCACAGGCGTCCGCACAGGCGCCGGGCGATCGGTGGTGGCGCAGCGCTCCAGGAACGGGAGCCGATCGGTCATCCCTGCCAGCGCGAATGCGCGTTGCACCGGCCGGGCGCCGGGCACGAGCGCGATCTTTTGGCCCCGGCGCTCGAACCAGCGGCAGCGAAAGGCGATCACCGCCACGCCTGTGGCGTCGATGTGGGTGAGCTTGCTCAGGTCGAGCGTGATCGCGCCGACCTCCGTCTCGCACAGATCCTCCAGCGCCGCCTCCAGCGTGCAGGCCGCAGACGCGCCGTTCAACTCGCCGAGCAGAACCAGCGTGTGCATTGAGTACAGCTCCTTTCGCACTTCGTTGCAGATCGTCGGCGCGGATCGGGCGATCCGCGCTCGGATGACTCGCGACGAGCGGAGCTAGCCCGGGCGGTCTGCGATCAGCGACAGCGGCGCTCGCCGCCACGATTCGGCGACGAGTTTCAGGCGGCGCATGGCCGGTGGGGTGGCGAGCAGCAGCAGTGCCGCAAGGGCCAGGGCGACGGAGATGCCGCCGCCGCCCGCCGCAACCGCCGTCGCCGGCGAGACACCGCCGGGCGACGAGGGCGACGTGGGCGGGGGACTGGCGGGCGGCGACGCGCCAAGCGCTCCGCGCGCCGAGGAGGAGATAGCGCTCTGACCTGCGGCGAGACGCAGTGTGTCGCCCACTGCCGGTGAAGTGAGCGCTGCGAGCTGGGCGGCCATCGCCGTCGGTGTGATCGCCAATGCGCCGCCTGGGCTCGGCGGGGACGTCAGCGCCGGGTTCGCGACCGCGACGCTCCAGCGGCCGGGGACGAGCGGCGCTGCGGGCACGGCGGCGAGCGGGGGCACGGCGGCGAGCGGGTCACGCCGCGATCCGCCGAAGGCAAGCGCCGGTGCCGGCCCACCGCGCGTGGACGGGGCTGTAGCGGCCACCAGGCCGAGCAACCGCGGACTGGAGACGACCGGTTTGAGCGACGAGCTCGCCTGGCCGCCGAGCGCCTCGCCGGCGTGGGCGACGCCGCCCACGACGGAGGCGCCGTCGCGGGCCAACGCTCCGCCGATCTGCGAGGCGCCGCTCGCCGGGGCGAGCACGCGCTCGACGGTGTCCGCTGCATGCGTCGCAACCGCCCCGGTGGCGCCTTGCACGAGCTCGCCCGCGAGCGGGACGGGGGCATCGTGGCGCACCAACGAATGCAGGACCGGCAGGACTGCGCCCACCGGTCCTCGTTCGCCCGCCGACGGCGGTGAGGCCGCCGGCGCCTGACGCTGAGGACGCGCGGCGGCGGTGAGATGGTCGATCGCTCCGCGAGCGCCGGCGTCGAGCGGCGCGGAGACGGCGCGCAGGGGCGCGACCGGTGGCGAGGGCGGGGTCGCGGAGAGAGCCGCCCGCTCGCCTGCGCTCGCGCTCGGCGGCGCAACGGCGGCCGCGACGGCCGGCGGCGGCGAAGCCGGCAGCGCGCCGACGGCTGGCGCGACGGCTGTGCCGACAGTCGAGGAGACGTTTGACGCGGTCGTATGGGTGGCCGCGTCGAGCGTTAGCGCGAGTGGCGTCGCTGCGCTCGCCTCGGCGTGGGTCGCCAGCAGAATGGATGCCGCGCACATCAAAACGGCCGCGCCGAGTCTGGCGAACCGAGGGGCGGCGGAGCCAGGCAAGCGGCGGTGAGCTTTGGCGAGCATCGACTACTTCTGAGCAGGGTTTGCCCCGCCTTGGCCTGCGCCAAACAGATTGGCTGTTCTGGAACCGCGCCGAGTGCGCGTGACGGCTATTCGGGCGCCAGGGCGCCGCCGGCGCTGGACTGCGGACTGCTGGATTCGCCGGAGCCGGTGCGCGAGACCGTCGCGGCTTCGGCGGGGCCGGCAGGCGGCACGCCGCCCTGCGGAGTTCCCGAAGGGCCGGGCGCGGCTGCCGGCGCGGGGCTGGCAAGCGTTGAGGAGCCGCTGCGATCGGGCTCGGCTTTGACGCTCTGGCCTTCGCGCGTACTGAAATAGGCCCACGCGCTGTACAGGCCGAGGCGAGTCGCCAGTTCGGGCCCGCTGATGGCCGTGCGCCCTGCCGTGCCGAGCACGTAGGCCGAGACGACGCGCGGCGAGAAGCCGCGCTTGACGACTTCGATGCCCTGGAAGCTGCCCCGGACGAGGCCATGCAGGCGTTTGGCGGCGGTCGCGAAGCTGAGTGCGACCTTCCACGTGTGGCGGTTGCCGCGCTCGTACTGGTCGACCACGCCACGCAGCCACGGCTCTGGTTCGGAGCCGGTGAACGAGTTCTCGTTGTTCTCCGTACGTCCGCCCGAGCTGGCAAAGAAGTACGTCGCAGCCGGTTTGCCCTCGTAGGTGACGATCTGCCCGGCGGTGTCGGCGACGGCAGCGTCGGTCTGCGGCGTCTGCGCGGCGACACCGCGATACACCTGCGAGCGCGTGTCGGCGTACACGTCAAAGCGCGAGCCCCCGGCGTGCGCCGTCAGCGCGTAGGTACGGCTGGCGACGGCCTGCGCCTCCAGTGCGGCCAGCGGCCAGCTGGCGGAGACCTCGGCGGAGACGACGCCGCGCACGTAGGTCTCAAGCGCCACGTTGCGCACCGTGTTGTTGGCCATCAGCACGCGCACCTGTGCGTTCGCGGGCGCCGTGGCGAGCGCGGTGCCGGAGTAGTAGTGGGCGAGGATCGCCTGGTAGGTGAAGCCGTGTTCGGCGTATCCGAGCGCCCCCTGCTGGCTCATGCCGACGCCGTGTCCGTAGCCGCCGCCGGAGATCAGCAGGTCTGCAGCGCGTGCCGAGCTCGCGCCCAGCAGCGACACGACAAGCGTCGCGGCGAGCATCGCCAGCCGGCGGCGGGACCGGTGGTAGGTTGATCCGATGTCGAGCATCGGTTTCGGTGGCAGGTGATGGCGCACCCTCATTGCGTCGGAGCCCGGCAATTGGCCCGTGAGCATCGCTCCCGCGGGCGGGCTATTCGTCCAATTACTGCAAGGTTTGCTGCGCCTCGCGCGCGGGAAACCGACGTCTGACGATGAGTACGCAAGCTCCGCGAGCGCACGACCCGGCGACGGTGCTCGAGGGCGTCCCCAAGCAGCTGTTCATCGGCGGGCGCTGGCGCGATGCGTCCGGCGCAGGCACCCTCGGGGTGGAGGATCCGGCGACGGGCGAGACGTTGGTGCAGGTCGCCGACGCGCAGCCCGACGACGCCCTTGCGGCGCTCGCCGCGGCAGCCGACGCGCAGGGCGAGTGGGCGGTGTACCCGCCGCGCGAGCGCGGTGAGATCCTGCGGCGTGCGTTTGAGGCGATCAGCGAGCGCGCGGAGGAGCTGGCGCTGCTGATGACGCTGGAGATGGGCAAGGCGCTGGCCGAGTCGCGCGCGGAGATCTCCTACGCGGCGGAGTTCTTCCGCTGGTTCTCAGAGGAGGCGGTGCGCATCCACGGCCGCTACATGGTCAATACGACGGGCAAGGGGCGCATCCTCACGATGCGCCAGCCGGTCGGGCCGTGCGTGTTCGTCACGCCGTGGAACTTCCCCACGGCGATGGGCACGCGCAAGATCGCTCCGGCGATCGCCGCGGGCTGCACGATGGTCGTCAAGCCCGCGAAGCAGACGCCGCTGTCGATGCTCGCGCTGGCGCAGATACTGCAGGAGGCAGGCCTGCCCGACGGCGTGCTCAACGTGATCACGGCGTCGCACTCCGGCGAGGTGATCGAACCGCTGCTGAAGGATCCGCGCACGCGCAAGCTGTCGTTCACCGGTTCCACGGAGGTGGGGCGCAAGCTGATCGAACAGTCAGCCGAGCAGGTGCTGCGCGTGTCGATGGAGCTGGGCGGCAACGCGCCGTTCGTCGTGTTCGCGGACGCGGACCTGGACGCGGCGGTCGAGGGCGCGATGCTCGCGAAGATGCGCAACGTCGGCGAGGCGTGTACCGCGGCCAACCGCTTCCACGTGCACGAGTCGCTGGCCGAGGAGTTCGCGCGCAGGATGGCCGAGCGCATGGGCGCGCTGAAGGTCGGCCGGGGCAGCGACCCCGACACCGACGTCGGACCGCTGATCGACGACGCCCAGCGAGGCAAGGTCGCAGAGCTCGTCGACGACGCCAGGCAGCGCGGCGCGCGCGTGCTGCTCGGGGGCGAACCGCTCGGCGATCGCGGCTACTTCTACGCGCCCACCGTGCTCTCAGGCGTGCCGCAGGACGCGCGGCTGCTCGACGAGGAGATCTTCGGCCCCGTCGCGCCGGTCGCCACCTTCTCGACCGACGAGCAGGCGATCGAGGCCGCCAACCGCACCGAGTACGGCCTCGTTGCCTACGTCTACACGCGCGACCTCGACCGCGCCTTCAGAGTCTGCGAGGCGATCGAGACGGGCATGGTCGGCCTCAACCAGGGCGTTGTCTCGAACCCTGCCGCCCCGTTCGGCGGTGTCAAGCAGTCGGGCTTCGGGCGCGAGGGCGGCTTTGAGGGGATCGACGAGTACCTCGAGACGAAGTACGTGGCGCTCGCGGTCTGACCGGGAGAGCCGGCCGGTTGCGCGAGAGCTCTACAGGCGGGCCAGCACGAGTCCCATAGCAAGCAACACCATCGCGACTGCGCATGACTGCAGAGCGCGCTCCATTGGTGCCGCCAGGCGCGCGGCGTCGAGCGGCACAGTCGATCCGTCCGCGAGCCGCTGCTCTCCGGTGAGCGAGACAGTGCGTCGGCGCAGCTCGCGCACCGGTGTGCTGAGACTGCGCTGGGCGACGAGCAGCATGGCGCATCCAGCCGCCGCCAGCAGGGCCGAGGGGCGGAGTTCCAGCGCATTGACCCAATAGGCGGTCAGGACCGGAAAGAAGCCCCACGAGACCGCGAGCCACCAGGTGGTGTGAAAGCGCCCGCCAAACCACTCGAGGTTGTAGGCGAGCACGAAGAACACGCCCGCGAGTACGAAGGGGATCAGCGTCAGCGAGATGGTCACGGCGCCGACGATCCCGATTGCCGCCGCTCCCGTCAGCGAGACGACTGCGAGCGCGACGAGCGTGCGGCTCGAGAGGTGCGTACCCAACGGCCTGCCCCGCAGCTCGTCCAGGACGTGTGCCGCTACGCCCACCGCCAGCAGGAAAGCTGCGAGAGCAGCGGCGAGCCGGTCGAGGTGGAGGTGCGGCGCGAGCGCGGCTCCTATCGCCACGTTTGCCAGATTCCAAGCCGTGTAGGGCGGATGAAGCAGGGTCACCAGGTCCCGCCATCCACCCGGGCGCAGCGCATAGAACGCCGGCCGCTCAAGCGACCGCGGTGCCCCTTGGATTGTTCGGTCCGTCGGCTCCATCTCAGTCGCACCGCAGACTCTCACATCTGTTGGGGCGCAACGCCGAGACTCGCTCCACGTAGCCGAAGTAGGGCGCGAGTGCTCTCCCTTGCCCTCTAACCGACGGTGCCCACCGGACGCCCGCGCAGGTTCACGCGCCAGTTGGCCAGCGGCAACACGAACAGGATCGCGCCGAGAGCGATCATGATGAAGCCGGCGAGCGTGGCGATCGTGCCGACGAGCGACCAGCCCCACGCGCTGAGCAGGATGCTGCGCAGCGTCTCGCCCTGGAACAGCGTGGCCTTCTCTTCGGCGAGCTTCGCGTTGGTCGGTGCGGCGATCGCGGCGGCCGAGACCTGCGCATAGGTCTGCCCGCCGGCGACCTTCGACAGGTGCACGTTGATGAAGTCGTTGGCGTAGGCCTTGGCCTGCGAGCCGTTGACGAGCTGCTGGCCGGCGTACTGCTTGACGCCCGGTAGCAGCTCCGGGCTGTTGGCGGCCGGGAAGACGATCTTCTGCGGCACGAGCTGATCGTGCACGACGTTCTTGGCGTAGTTGCCGCCGATCACGGCGATGATGCCCACCGCGACGATGCCCGCCGCGGCGAGCGCGGCGACCGACGTCAGGCTTGTCAACTTCGCCAGCAGCGCGCTCGCGCCTGAACGCATGACCGGCGGAAGTGCGTGCGTGGCGCCGTTGGCCGCGGCGGGTGCTGGGGGGATGGCTGTGATGCTGGACATCGCGGACCTCTTCTCGGTGGGTGTGCGCTGTGAGCGCATGACGCCAGCGACCTGAGTGCACCGCGGACCTGAACAACATAGCATGAAACAAATATCAATATAAATAAGTCTAGATACGCTAAGCTTAGGTCATGGCAGAGGATGCGACTCCGCACTGGCGCTTCTTGACCAACCACGCGCAGGTGCTCGTGTGCATCGCGCACGACCCGGGAGTTCGCCTGCGCGAGATCAGCGATCGCGTCGGAATCACCGAACGGGCCGCCCATCGCATCGTCGACGAGTTGGCGAGCAGTGGCTACATCTCGCGTGAACGCGTTGGCCGCCGCAACCGCTACGTGATCCAGAGCGATGCCGAGCTGCCCGACCGTGCCGGGCGCATCGAGCGGATCGGCGACCTGCTCGCGGTGCTCGTCGACAGGCCATCGCCGGCCGCCGCCGGCGCAGCCTGAGTCACGCTAACCCCCCGCGGGGTCAGTCGCGCCGGCCCGTGCGAACAGCGCGCGCGCCAACGCCTGAACGCCGGCAGCCTTCTCCACGACCTGCTCCAAACGCCCTTCGCGCGCGTACTCGTGCACGTAGGCCTCGGCGGTGAGAATGATCGCGAACGCCGCGGCCTCATCGATCTCAATCTCCACGCCGGCCTGGCGGGCGAGCGAGGCGACGCCGCGCACGGTGCGCATCCAGTTGTGCAGGGCGTCGGCGCGGGCTGCCAGCGCCCGGCGCCCGGCACTGTGGACCTCGACGACCGTCGTGACTGCCACCTCGGGATGCTCGGCCATCCAGCGGAAGTACGCCGCGATGCCCGCGTCGAGCTTGCCGTCCCACTCGGGCACCTCGGCGGCGGCCCGCAACGACGCCGCGATGCGCGCGTCGGTCATCTGCGCGTAGGTCTGTAGGAAGCACTGCTCCTTGTCGGCGAAGTGCTTGTAGAAGACCGTGCGCGAGGTGCGCGCCACGCGCACCACGTCGGCGATCGTCGTCTCGACGTAGCCCTGCTCGCTGACGCACTGCCCCATCGCCCGCAGCAGACGCTCGTGCTGGCGCGCGCTGACCTCGTCGGGCTGAAGCGTGTGGCGCCCTGCCGGGATCAGAAGTTCGTCGCCGATCTTGACAGAGTCCACGGATTGAGTATAGGGTACGCACACGTACTCGGAGGGGTACGGGCGGGTACTTGCAATCCGCCTCAAACACATGGAGAAGTAGGGGGAGGGCGTTTTGATGTCCAAGCTGCGCAAGCTCTTTGCGTTGTCAGCTGTCGTCGTCGGACTGTTGGTTGTTCCGTCGGTCGCCAGCGCGACGATCAGTTCCGTATTCGGCACGGTCACGTGCACCACACAGCCTTCGGGCGCCACTGCCGGCCAGCGCTGGTGCGGCAACGCCGCCAACACGACCGTGCCCAGCTTCGACGGCACGCCGATCGACGTGGCCGTAGGGATTCCCGCTGAATCGGGCCCGGACAACAACTACCCGGTCGTCGGGATCTACCACGGCTGGGGCGGGAGCAAGATCACTCCCTCCAGCGCGACCGCGCAGCGGTGGCTGACCAAAGGCTACGCGGTCTTCAGCATCACCGACCGCGGCTGGGGCTCCTCCTGCGGCAAACCCTCTTCACCTGCCAACACGCTCAAGCCCCCGCCCTGTGAACGCGGCTACATCCATCTGCTGAGCAGGCGCTACGAGGTTCGAGACGCGCAGACCCTGCTGGGCAAACTCGCCGACGAAGGCGTCATCAACCCGCAGCAGATCGGCGCCACGGGCGGCAGCTACGGCGGCGGCATGTCGCTGGAGCTCGGATCGCTGAAGGACCGCGTCGAGCTTGAAAACGGTTCGCTGATCCCGTGGGAAAGCCCAGGCGGCAAACCGCTGAAAATCGCAGCCACGGCACCGGAATTCCCGTGGTCGGACATCGCACAGGCGCTGCAGCCGAACGGCAGCACGCTCGACTACGTTGCCGACGCGCCATACAACGGCATCCTCGGTGACCACCGCTTCGGGATCGAAAAGGACAGCTGGAACGCGGGGCTGTTCCTCACGGGCGCCTCATCGGGCTACTACGCCCCGACCAGCGCCAACGACCCGGAAGCGAACATCCAGAACTGGCACACGTTCAACAACACCGGCGGTCCGTATGACGGACAGGCGCTGGCGATCCAGCAGGAACAGCAACTGCCCATCCACAGCGCCTACTACACGAACATGTCAGAGCCGCCGTCTCCGGCGCTGATGGAGAACGGCTGGAACGACGACCTGTTCCCAGTTGACGAAACGGTCAAGTACTACAACAAGGTGCGCGCCACCTATCCGAACCAGGCGATGCAGCTGTTCTACTTCGACCTGGGGCACAACCCGCGCTCGGCGACCACGCTGTCGACATCCGACGCGACGAAGTTCCAGGCGGCGCAGAACGCCTGGTTCGCGTACTACGTCAAAGGCGAAGGAAGCGAACCGGCCGAAGCGCATGGTGGCGTGACGGCGATCACGAGCTTCTGCCCGCAGAGCGCTGGGGGCTCGGGCACCGAATTCAAAGCACCGAACTGGGCGAGCCTCGCACCGGGCGAGATCCGCTTCAACAGCCCCGCCGAACAGACTGTCCAGGCGCCCGGCACCGCCACCGCTAACCCGTTCGTCAGCGGGACGGTGTGCACGACGCAGCCCGACGCCAACAATGCCTCGGCTGCGGAGTACAAATCCAACGAAGCGCCGACGGGCGGGTACACGCTCGCCGGGTCCACGACGGTGATCGCGGAAATCTCGACGCCGGCGGCCAACGATCAGCTGATCGCGCGCCTGTATGACGAAAACATCGCAGGCGGGACCGAGCAGCTGATCGGCCGCCAGACCTACAGGCCGCTCAATCCCGGCGGAGGGTTCAGCAAGCAGATCTTCCAGCTGCACCCGCAGGCCTGGAAGGTCGAACCGGGTCACGCCGTCAAGCTCGAGCTGATGGTGGCGGACTCGACCTCGTGCACCGGGTTGCTGCCCCCGTGCTACGCGCGTCCCTCGTCCTCGCCGCACTCGATCCAGGTGAAGAACCTGGAAATGCGGATTCCGACGACCGATGCGCCCGGAAGCGCGGGAGGCATGGTTCAGAGCCCGCTGGCGAAGTACCTGCCGCCGGGCTACACGCTGGCGCGCAACGATGTTCCAGCTGCACCCACGGCTCCGCACCTGACAAGCGGCGCGAACCCCAACGCCAACGGCCAGTTCAGCCTCGGCTGGGAAGGCACGCAGGCGGCAACGGCTCCGAGCTACACGCTCGAACACGAGAACGCGAGCAGTGGCTGGAGCGTGGTGGCATCGAACCTGCCCAAACCGGAATACACGTTCGGCTCGGGCAACCCCGAGGCGGAAGGCACATGGACCTACCGCGTGACCGAGAGCAACGAAGGCGCCGCGGGCGAACCGTCGGCGGCTTCTGAAGCGATCAAGGTCGACGAGACGGGGCCCAACGCGCCGACGGCCACGGCCGACCGCAGCCCCGATTACGCCGGTGGCGGCGGTTGGTACAAGGACACGGTGACGGTGTCCTTCAGCAGCAACGGCGACCCGCTGCTGTCTGATGGCAGCGCAGGAACGGGCGTCGACGAATCGACGCTGTCGGGCCCGCAGGTGTTCAACACCGACGGCTCGCACCTGGCGAGTGGGACCGTGGCCGACAACGTCGGCAACGTCTCGGCCGCGGGCACACTGACCGTGCAGGTCGATGTGTCGGCGCCGACCGTCGAAGTCAACTGCCCGAGCACCGCGACAGTCGGCTCCAGCGCGAGCGCGACGATCACGGCGTCTGACGGGCAGTCCGGCCTGGCCAGTGACCCGAGCGGTTCAGTGCCGATCGACACCACGAAAGCAGGACCGCAGACCACCGAAGCGACGGCGACCGACAACGTGGGTCACTCCACGACGTCCTCCTGCACCACGCAGGTCTCCAACTCGAGGGTGATCAGCGGGAAAGTCCGCAACAAGCTCGTCGTCAAATCAGGCGAAGCGGTCGAATTGACCTCGACCGCCACAACGGGCACGATCGAAGTGCAGCCGGGCGGCTCCCTCGACGTCGAGGGTGCCTCGACCAAATCGATCAACGCCAACGGTGCCGGCGTGATGCGCATCTGCGGCGCCAAAATCGGCTCGCTGACGATCTCCGGGACCACGGGTCCGGTGACGATCGGTGACGGCAAAGGATGCGCGGCAAACAGCGCCTCCTCGGCCAAGCTGAGCGGCAACAAAGGCGGCGTCACCGTCGTCGGCAACACGTTCAAAGGCACGGTCAAGGTCACCGGCAACTCCGGTGGCGCGACGGTCACGAACAACACCGTGTCCAAGAGCCTCACGGTCACGGGCAACAGCGGCACGGTCGTCGACCAGCCCAACACGGTCGGCGGCAAAGCCAAAGTCCAGGCCCGCAGGGGCTAGGAAGTTGGTTGACGGGGGGAGGCGGGCGCGGGGGGACGCGCCCGCCTTCTTGCCGCCGCGGTCATGCCGGCCGCGGCGGCGGCTCGCAATCCTCTCGCCGCTCGTCCCGTGCCGGGGCGGTCGGCGGGAGCGGTTCGCGGGTCACGCCGCGCGAGCGCTGCGCGCCACGCGCGAGTACCCTTCTCGCTCGATGAGCGCGGGGACGAATTGACATGACGAGCGTGCGCGATGCCTCCTTCGAGTTGTTCCGCAGGCACGGGATGACGACGATCTTCGGCAACCCCGGATCGACGGAGCTGCCGATGCTCGGTCCGCTCCCGGAGGACTTCCGCTACGTGCTCGGCCTGCAGGAGGCGGTCGCCGTGGGCATGGCCGACGGGTTCGCGCAGGCCAGCGGCGGCGTGACGCACGTCAACCTGCACACGGCACCCGGCGTCGGCAACGGCGTCGGCGCGATATTCAACGCGCGCGCCAACAAGGCGCCGCTGCTCGTGACCGCCGGCCAGCAGGCACGTTCGCTGATGACCATGCAGGCCACCCTCACGAATGCCGAGGCCGTCGAGGTGCCCAAGCCATTCGTCAAGTGGAGCTATGAGCCGCCGCGCGCGGCAGACGTGCCGTTCGCGCTCGCGCAGGCGATCCACCACGCGACGCTCCCGCCCGCCGGTCCTGCCTTCGTGTCGATCCCAATGGACGACTGGACGCGCGAGATCGAGCCGGTCGACTACGCCAGCCAGATCGCGCGCACCGTCGGTGGCCGCGCCCAGCCAGACGGCGAGCAGATCGCCGCGCTCGCCGAGCGGCTGCGTGCCGCCGAGCGTCCGGTGCTCGTCGCCGGCCCGGAGATCGACGCCTCAGGCGGCTGGCAGGCGGCGATCGACCTGGCCGAGGGCCAGCAGATGGCCGTCTGGGCGTCTCCGCCGACCGGCGGTAACCGCATCGGCTTTCCCGAGAGCCATCCCGCCTTCCAGGGCGTCCTCCCGCCCGCCGTTGCGCCCGTCGCCGAAGCGCTCGCAGGCTATGACCTGGTGCTCGTCGCAGGCTCGGCCGTGTTTCCCTACTACCCGAACATCCCCGGCGACTTCCTGCCCGAGGGCGCAGAGCTCGTGGCGATTACGAACGACCCGCACGAGGCCGCGCGGGCGCCGATGGGCGATGCGATCGTCGCCGACGTCGCGCTGACGCTGCGCGCGCTCGTCAGGGAGCTGGGTGAGCCCTCCAAACGCGAGGCGCCGCCCGCCCGCGTGGAGATCGACGCGCCGCCGCCGGGCGAGCAGCTCTCAGGCGGAGAAGTGCACGCGACGCTCGCCGAGCTGTTCCCCGCCGACGGCATCGTCGTGCTCGAGTCGCCGTCGAGCACCGCCGCGCTGCGTAACAAGCTGCGCCTCTCGCAGCCCGGCTCCTACTACTTCAGCGCCAGCGGCGGCCTCGGCTTCGGCCTGTCGGCGGCGGTCGGCGTGCAGCTGGCCCAGCCCGAGCGCCAGGTCGTCTGCGTGCTCGGCGAGGGCTCGGCGCAGTACGCGATCACGGCGTTCTGGACGGCCGCCGCCTACGAAGTCCCGGTGAAGTTCCTCGTGCTGCGCAACAACGAGTACTCGATCCTCAAGTGGTTCGCCACGCTCGAGAACGTCAGCGACGCGCCTGCGCTCGACCTGCCGGCGCTCGACGTCGCCGCCACGGCGCAGAGCTACGGCGTTCCGTCGAGCACCGTCGCCGAGGCCGACGAGCTGCACGCCGCGCTCGCCGATGCGCTCGCACAGGACGGTCCGCGCCTGGTGCAGGTGGACGTCGCGCCGGGGATGGCGCTGGCTTGACCGCGCGGGCGTTGCTGGAGCCCGCCACGCGGCGCATCGGCCGCCCTCCCGGGCCGGTCGCGCCCGACCGCGCCCCCGACTCGCTCGCGCACGGGACGCCGCAGCCCCTGCGCGAAGACCTCGTTGCGCTGCTAGGCGCCGAGCGCGTGCGCAGCCGCGCGATTGACCTGATCGCCTACGCCTCCGACGCCAGCCCCTATCGCCGTTTCCCGGCCGTTGTCGTGATCGCGCACGACGCGGCCGACGTCGGCAAGGTGCTCGGCTACGCGCGCGGCGCAGGCCTGCCCGTCAACTTCCGCGGCGGCGGCACGAGCCTCAACGGACAGGCGCAGACCGACGGCATCATGATCGACGTGCGCCGCTGGTTCTCCGGCGTGAAGGTGCTGGACGGGGGAGCGCGCGCGAGGGTGCGGGCCGGCACGCTGCTGGGGGTCGCCAACAGAGTGCTCGAGCGCCGCGCCTTCAAGCTCGGCCCCGACCCCGCCAGCAAAGACATCGCGACGATCGGCGGGGTGATCGCCAACAACTCCGGCGGCATGCGCTGCGGCGTGCAGTGGGACTCCTACTCGACCGTCGAGTCGATGACGCTCGTGCTCGCCTCCGGCACGGTCGTCGACACCGCCGAGGCCGGCGCCGAGCGGCGCTTCGCCGAGGCCGAGCCCGAGCTCGCGCGCGGACTGCTTGAGCTGCGCGAGCAGCTGCTCGGCGACGAAGAGCTCGCGCAGCGCGTGCGGCGCAAGTACGAGATCAAGAACGTGACCGGCTACCGGCTTTGCGCGCTGCTGGACGCCGACACGCCGCTTGAAATCTTCCGCCGCCTGGTCGTCGGCTCGGAGGGCACGCTCGCGTTCATCGCCGAGGCGATCATGCGCACGCGGCCCGAGCCGGCCCACACGACGCTCGCATGGGTGCACTTCGAGAACATCGACGCCGCCGCCGACGCCGTGCCGGCGCTCGTCGCGGCGGGGGCTCGAGCGACCGAGTTGATGGTTGCGCCGGCGCTGATCGCTGCGGCGTGGAACATGCCCGGCTGCCCTGAGTACTGGCGCGAGCTGCCATTCGAGTCGGCCGCGCTGATCGTCGAGTTCGGCGGCCAGGACGCCGGCGAGCTCGCTGCCGGCGAGGCCGCCGCCGAGCGGGCGCTGGGCGGGCGCGAGCTCATTCGCCCGCTGCAATTCACGCGCGCGCACGAGGAGATCGAGCTCACGTGGACGGTGCGCGAGGGTCTGTTCGGGCTCGTCGGGCGCCTGCGCGAGCTCGGCTCCGCGCTGATCATCGAGGACGTGTGCGTGCGCCCGGAGCGAATCGCCGAGTGCGCGCGCGACCTGCAGCAGCTGCTCGGCGAGCACGGGTTCCTGCCCGGTGTGGCCGGGCACGCCTCGGCGGGCAACTTGCACTTCCAGCTGACGCCCGACTTCGCAAAGCCCGAGGACGTGCAGCGCTACGAGCGCTTCATGGAGGAGCTCGTCGAGCTGATCGTCGGCAAGTACGACGGGTCGCTGAAGGCCGAGCACGGCACGGGCGTGAACATGGCGCCCTACGTCGAGCGCGAGTGGGGTGCGAAGGCGACCCAGATGATGTGGCGCATCAAGGAGCTCGCCGACCCGCTCGGCGTGCTCAATCCGGGTGTCGTGCTCAACCGCGACCCCGATGTTCACCTCAAGCACCTCAAGAGCCAGCCGCAGATCGAGGAGGTGGCGGCGCACTGCGTGGAGTGCGGCTTCTGCGAGCCGGTGTGCCCGAGCCGCAACGTCACCACCACTCCCCGCCAGCGCATCGTCATCCGCCGCGAGATGGCACGCCAGGCGGAGGGCTCACCTGTGTATGAGGCGCTGCTGGCGGACTACGAGTACGAGGCCCTGCAGACGTGTGCCGCCGACGGCAGTTGCCAAAGCGTATGCCCCGTGGCGATCGACACGGGCGCGCTGGTCAAGGAGTTTCGCCGTCGCGAGCACAGCGACCGCGAGGAGGCCGTGGCGCTAGCCGTCGCCGAGCGCTACGCGCTGGTCGAGCGTGCCGCGCGCGCAGGCCTGTCCGCCGCCGGCGCTGCTGGGGCGCTGCTCGGTGACCGCAACGTCGCCAGGCTGCCCGAGCTGCTGCGCCGGCGCGTCAGCAGCGAGCTGATCCCGGCGCTCCCCGACGATCTGCCTCCGCCGGCCTCGGCGCGTCTTGCGCGCACCTCACGCGAGGGCGCCGCGGCTGTCTACCTGCCCGCGTGCATCAACCGCATCTTCGGCAATCCCTCCGGGCTCGACGACGAGCTTTCGCTGCCCGAGGCGCTCGTGGCGGTGTCGGCGCGCGCCGGCCTGCCCGTGTGGATCCCCGACGATGTCGCCGGGCACTGCTGCGCGACGCCGTGGAGCTCCAAGGGCTACCGGCGCGGCCAGGATCGCATGGCCGCCAAGACCGCCGCGGCGCTGTGGCGCTGGAGCGACGGCGGCGCACTGCCCGTCGTGATCGACGCGAGCTCGCTGCGCGCAGGGGCTGCTCACCGACGTCGCGCCGCGCTTGAACGAGCGCGAGCGCGAGCGCTTTGAGCAGGTCGAGGTGCTCGACTCGATTGCCTGGGCGCACGACCGTCTGCTCGCCGGGCTGACGGTCGCCGCCAAGCTGGGCAGCATCGCTGTGCACCCGACGTGCTCGGCCACGCAGCTGGGCCTGTCGGGCAAGCTGGCGGCGATCGCCGGCGAGCTAGCTGACGACGTTGTCGTGCCCGCGGCGAGTGGCTGCTGTGGCATGGCCGGTGACCGCGGCCTGCTGCACCCCGAGCTACCGGCGTCGGCGATGCGCGACGCGGCGGCCGAGCTGGCCACGCTGCAGATCGACGAGCACGTGTGCAGCAACCGCACGTGCGAGATCGGCCTGCAGCAGACGACCGGCGCGCCCTATGCATCGTTCGTGCTGGCGCTCGAGCGCCAGACGCGCCCGCACGCGTAGGCTGCGGGCCACACCGCCAAAAAGGAGCAGCGCATGGACCTCCAGCTCACCGACAAGGTCGCCGTGGTGACGGGGGCAAGCAAGGGCATCGGGCTCGCAGTCGTGCAGACGCTCGCCGGCGAGGGCGCACTCGTCGTCGCCGGGGCGCGCAGCGCCGGCGCTCTCGCGGACATCGAGCGTGTCACGCCGGTCGCCGTGGACCTCGCCACGGACGGCGGCCCTCGCGAGCTGATCGAGCGCGCGATGGCCGAGCACGGACGCGTCGACGTGCTCGTGAACAACGTCGGTGCGGTGCGCATCCGCCTCGACGGCTTCCTCGGCACGAGCGACGAGGAGTTCGAGTGGGCGATGCAGATGAACTTCTTCATCAACCTGCGCACCACGCGCGCGGCGATCACGGCGATGCTCGAGCACGGCGGCGGCGCGATCGTCAACGTGGCTTCGGTCAACGCCTTCTTCCAGCCGGACGCGGGGACGATCGACTACGGCGCGGCGAAGGCGGCCGTCGTCAACCTGACCAAGTCGCTGGCTCAGGAGTTCGGGCAGCGTGGCGTGCGCGTCAATGCCGTGTCGCCCGGACCGGTGAGCACCGACCTGTGGCTGGGCGAGCACGGCGTCGCCGAGACCGTGGCCAAGGCCTCCGGCGTCGATGCCGACACAGCGCGTGAGCAGGTCATCGCGAGCATCGGCGGCTTCGCAACGGGGCGCTTCACGACGCCTGAGGAGGTGGCGACGCTGATCGCCTTCCTCGCGAGCGAGCGCGCCGGCAACATCACCGGCGTCAACTACGTCATCGACGGCGGGCTGATCAAGACGACCTGAGCCCGCCGGCGAGCGTTAGCCGGAATGACCTAATGCTTGGCGCGCGGGGGCGGTGGCCGCCGCGGCGCCGGCGGCCATCGGCCGACCGTGCGTGTCTATAGAGTGCCGCGGCAATGAAAATGAGAAACGCCTTTGCCGCAGTGCCGCTGCTCGTCGCACTGCTGGCTGCGGTCGTCCTTGCCGGTTGCGGCGGCTCGTCCTCCTCGGGCAACGGCGTGGCCGACAAGTCCCCGACGGAGATCCTCGCTGCGACGAAAGCCGCGTCGGAATCGGCCAAATCGGTCCACGTGGCAGGTTCGATCGTCAGCGAAAAATCGCCGATCACGCTCGACATGAATCTGCTCGCGGGCAGAGGCGGCCGCGGCCAGCTCTCCGAGAGCGGTCTGGCCTTCGAACTGATCCAGGTCGCCGGTACCGTCTACATCAAAGGCAGCGCGGCGTTCTACAAGCACATCGGCGGCACGGCAGCCGCCCAACTGCTGCAGGGCAAGTGGCTGAAGGCGCCGTCGAGCGACGCGAACTTCGCCTCGCTGAGCCAGCTCACCGACCTGCACCAGCTGGTCGATCAGACGCTTGCCAGTCACGGATCGCTGAAGAAGTCGGGGACGACGACGATCGCCGGCCAAAAGGTCGTTGGAATCACCGACACGACCAAAGGCGGCACGCTGTACATCGCCACCACCGGCAAGCCTTACCCGATCGAGATCTCCAAGGGCGGATCGGGCGGCGGCAAAATCACGTTCGATCACTGGAACAGCAGCGTCACGCTCGCTGCGCCGAAGAACGCGATCGACGTGACGCAGCTGCAGTCCGCCGGTAAATAGCGCTCAAACATCCGTCTAGGCCAATTTCGCGCGCTCAAGAGCGGCGAGCGCTTCGTCGAACGCGTGTTTGAGAGCAAAGCCCGACCGTCCTGCCCCTCGTATTGCCCGTGAGCGGAGTTATCCAAGCCAGCTTTCGACGACCCGCTCGCCGCGGGGCCTCGCAAACACGCCTCGACGGGACTCCGCCATCGCCCAACGGGGCCAAGCGGCGTGCGCCCGACACCCCCGGCTCCTCCGGGGAACGGCGGGGTAAGCTCGCTGGTGTGGGCCAATCTCCCAAGCCGCCGCGCCGGCGCAAGGAGTCCGGGCAGAACATGAGGCGGGCGAGTCCGGCAGCCGTGTGGGCGCCCTTGGCGCTGCTCGCGCTGGCCGCGCTGGTGGGGGCGATCCTGACGGCAGGATCGGCGCTGGGCATCGTCTGCATCGCGGTGCTCACCGCGGCCACGATCGCGCTCGGCTGGCGCTTCGGCGAGAGCCGCCGCACGGCGCTGGAGCAGGAGATCGACGGGCGCTCGCACGAGTTGCGCCGCGCACTGTCAGAGCTTGAGATTGCGCAGACCGAGACCGTGCGCCGCCTGTCGATGGCGGTCGAGTTCCGCGACGAGGACACCGGCGCGCACATCGAGCGCATCGGCCGCCTCTCGACCCTGCTGGCCGAACAGATCGGCATGGACCAGGACTTCTGCGAGCAGCTAAGCCACGCGGCGCCACTGCACGACGTGGGCAAGGTCGCCATCCCAGACGCGATCCTGCTCAAGCCCGGACCGCTGACCGCCGAGGAGCGGGCGATCGTCGAGACGCACGCCGAGGAGGGCCACCGCCTGCTGCGCGGGTCGTCGTCCTCGATCCTCGAGCTCGCGACGACGATCGCGCTGAGCCACCAGGAGAAGTGGGATGGCACCGGCTATCCGCGTGGGCTGACCGGCGAGGCGATCCCGATCGAGGGGCGCATCGTGGCGATCGCCGATGTGTTCGATGCGCTCACCAGCGACCGCGTCTACCGCAGGGCATTCCCGGTGGAGGAGGCGGTGCAGATGATGCGCGAACAGCGCGGGCGCCACTTCGATCCGGTGCTGCTCGACGCCTTCATGGAAGTCCTCGAGGACTCTGGCCCAGACGCACGCGAGAAGGAGCGCGCGGACCCCGGCGAACTCGTCGAGAGCACGCTGCAGACCTACGGGACGGCGCTGGAGCGCGGAGACGCCGAGACGGCCGAGGGCGCGATCGCCCAGGCGATCGAGGATGGCATCCCTGCGACGACCCTGCACGGCGAGGTACTCGCCCCGGCGCTGCTGCGGATTCGCGAGCTGCGTACGGCCGGCGACATCGACGTCGACCGTGAGCGCCTCGCCAAGGGCATCACACGGCGGGTGCTGGCGACGCTCTACCGCTACATGATCGGCAATGCCGAGCCGACGCGCGAGCGCGTGCTGCTCTTCGGCATGGAAGGCGACGAGCACGCACTGGAGCTGCAGATGATGCACGACCAGATTGCCGCCGCCGGCTACGACACCGAGCTGGAGGTCGACCTCTCGAGCGAGACGCTCGGCGCCGCAGCCGCAGCAAAGACTCCCGATGTGATCGTGCTCGGCGCGACCGACGGCGAGGACCCGGAGGCGATCGCGGCCGCCGTGCAGGAGCTGCACAGCGCCCACCCGGCGATTCCGATCCTGTTCGGCGGCACGGCCGTCGGCGGGGCGACGCCCGCGTCGCACAACGGGATGCGCGTGCTCGAGCGGATCGACGAGGCGGTCGAAGCGGTCGAGGAGCAGCTCGCCACGCGCTCGCAGGCCGCGTCTCTGTAGATTGCCCGGCGTGACCTCGCGCGCGATCGTGACCGGCGGAGCCGGCTTCATCGGCTCACACGTCGTCGATGCGCTGCTCGCCAAGGATTACGAGGTGACCGTCGTCGACGATCTGTCCTCCGGGGACGCACGGCGCGTGGCCGCCGACGCCGAGCTGCGCGAGCTGGACATCGTCGAGTTCGACCGCCTGCTGGCGCTGGTCGAGGAGGTCAAGCCCGACGCGATCTTCCACCTCGCCGCGCAGGCCAGCGTCGTGGCCTCGGTGGAGAACCCTGGACGCGACTGCGAGGTCAACGTGAAAGGCACGCTGAACGTCGTGGAGTCGGCAGGGCGTGTTGGCGCGCCGGTCGTGTTCACCTCGACCGGCGGCGCGCTGTATGGCGACGACGCGCCGATGCCGACCAGCGAGCAGCGCATCCCGTCGCCGCTGTCCCCCTACGGTGCGTCCAAGCTGGCCGGCGAGGCCTACGTCAACACGTGGTCGCTTTCGTCGGGCATCCCGCACGCGGTGTGCCGGCTGGGCAATGTCTACGGCCCTCGCCAGAGCCCGCACGGCGAGGCCGGCGTGGTGGCGATCTTCTCCAACCACCTGTACACCGGCAAAGCGCCCAAGCTGTACGGCCATGGCAAGCCCACGCGCGATTACGTCTACGTCGGCGACGTCGTCAAAGCACTGATGGCCGCGTCTGGCAAGTCGGGCACCTACAACGTCGCCACGAGTGTGGAGACCGACGTGGCGACGGTCTGGCGAGAGCTCAAGCGCGCGGCTGAAGAGCTGGGTGCGCAGGGCGCATCGAAGGACCTCGCATCGCTGGAGCCCGCGCTCGCCGATCTGCGCCCGGGCGAGCTGCAGCACAGCCGCCTGGACATCGCCAGAGCCGAAGAGGAGCTCGGCTGGCGCCCGGAGGTGCCGATCGCACAGGGCCTGCGCCAGACCTACGAGGCGCTCGTGGAGGGCTTTCAGGCCGAATAGCCGGATGTGCGATTCGCCGCGCGAGCGCTGGCTTGGCCCACGCATCTGCCGACGTTAAGTGCATGAGCCTTGCCCGCAAGCCGCTGATTGCGGCGGCCACGAGCATCGCCGCGCTGGTTGTCGTCTCGTCCGCCCAGGCGGGCGCCGTAGGAGGCGCCCAGGCGCCTTCGGCGCCGCTTTCGGGAGGTAGCGAGTACGGCCTGGCCAGCGCAGCCGTGCACCGCCCGGTCGTAACGAGCCTGAGCGTCCCTGCGACAGCCGTCCCCGGGCGTCCGCCGCGCGTGACCTTTCGCATCGACGAGCTGCACGTCGGCACGGTCAGCGTGACGGTCGCGATCAACGACCTGGCCAGCCGCAGGCCCGCGGTCGTCGCCGCGCTGGGCTGGGTGCACACCGGCCGCACAGTGACCGTCAGCTGGCCCCGCGGCGCCGTGTTGAAGGCCGGCACCTACCACGTGAGCGTCAGCGCGCACGACCATCAGAACCAGGGTCTCGCGCGCAGCGCTCACAGCTCCGGCGTGAGCACGCTGTCGGTCGCCGCTGCGGCGCCGGCGCCTGCTCCGCTCACGCCGCCTGCGCCGGTGCTCGAAGCGGGCGTGCCGACCCCCGCGCAGACGGTCGCCAGCGGCTCGGTGTTCCCGGTCGCCGGCGCACACAGCTTCGGCGGCCCGGAAAACCGCTACGGCGCCGCGCGCAGCGGTCATATCCACGAAGGCCAGGACATCCTCACCGCCGAAGGCACGCCCGACGTGGCGCCGCTGGCGGGAATGATCTCCACGACCAACTATCAGGCCGGCGGAGCCGGCTACTACCTGGTCGAGCACGCGACCATCGGCTTCGACCTCGTGTTCGACCACTGCCAGGCCGGCTCGCTGGCCGCCAGCACCGGGCAGGCCGTCAGCGCCGGGCAGACGCTGTGCCTTGCCGGTCAAACGGGCGACGCGACGGCCCCTCATCTGCATTTCGAGATGTGGGTCGGCGGCTGGTATGCGCCCGGCGGACACACCATCGACCCGCTGCCCTATCTCGAAGCCTGGGAACACCCGGCCTAGCGACCGGAGTCCCGCTGACGCGGGCGTCGAGCCGGTAGCATCGGGCCCGCGCAGCAGCGGCGAGATAGCTCAGTTGGTAGAGCACACGACTGAAAATCGTGGTGTCCCCGGTTCGAGTCCGGGTCTCGCCATAGACAGAGGTGCCTGCAAATAGGTCACGCCAGTGCCCTATCTCGCATGCGTCGGGGATGGGCTCTGCGTGCGCTGGGGGCCCTCCGCAGGATCGGTCAAGGCACGCCGCCCGCGAGCCGATGAAAGCTACATGCGGTGGGTTCTCCTAGCGCTACTTGGTGGCGTCCTGGCGGCGATCGGCGCTGCCAACCTGCTGCACGAAGTGGGCCACGGCAGCGATATCTGGCGGCGACACAACACGGGTATCGCCCTGCTCGCGTTGGGTGTTGTTCTCGTCTTGAGCGGGCTCTCAGGGCGAGCGAACGACGGGGGAAGCGGCGGGTCGATCTGGCCGCGCGTCGTCTTGTTTGCCGCGCTCGCAGCAATCGCGCTGGCCCTGTACGCCCTAACGCCACCCCTGGCCGTTCTGTTTCTGATCGTCGTCCTGCCCTTTGGCTTCGGCAGTCGCGCCGAACGGTGGCTCGGGCGCGACTGAGCTACAGCGGCGGAACCTGGTTGTTCACCTGGGTCCCGTGGTAGAGGCGATCCTGCTCCCGGCAGACAGTCGGAAAGAAGAACTGCACGCTGTCGCTGCGCACGCCGTTGTAGCTGGCGTAGAGCGTCGCGCGACCCACCGTGCCGACCGGGCATTTACCGTCGGTGCTGCTCGTGACCCGGAACTTGATCTTCATGATGTTCCCCGGGTAGCCCCACATCGTCGCGTAGTGGGAGTGGTAGTCGAGGTGGTGCTCCACAGACATGATGACCACGCCGGCCCGATCCTGCTGGCACATGATCCCCGAGACGGTATTGCCGCCGAGGTCGATGTTTCCGTGGCCCTTGGCAAAGCTGCTTTCGCCGCTGTATTGACCGGTGTGAAAGCCCCATGGCGGGATCCCGTACACAGTTGGCACCTGAGAGCAGGACGTCGAAGCGGCGGCCGTGCCGGTCATGCCCAGCGTCGCCAGCAAGACCGCCGCCACTGCGAGCGCGAAGCCGATGCGCGTCGTTGTTCGCGTTCGCAACATGCAGGCGCGGACTATAGGTGCCCGCTCCCCGGACTCTCGGCACGGCGGACGTATTGGCTAAGGCGCCAGTTCGGCGCTTCTGGCGTAGAAGTCTTCCATCCCTTCCTTCTGTGCCGCGCGCAGATGACGCGGAAGCGGCGCGCGGATCTCGTTGGGGATCAGCAGCGCCGACATTTCCGCCTGGAGCGCGGATCCTTTGCCGGCCGCGTCGACCGCCTGAATCGACCAGCGAGCAGGGCGATCGCTCGCGCCAAGCCCGTCGCGCCTCATGCGCCGGGCGGCGGGCTCGCCGGCTGCGTCTCCTGAGGCTCGAGTCCCTGCATCAGGCGAGCCGCGGTGATCAGGTCGAGCAGCTGCGGCAGCAGATGCGGGTCCAGCCCGGTGTGCTCGGACACGCGTTGCAGGCGGTAGAGGACTGTGTTGCGGTGCACGAACAGCGAGGCCGCCGCCCTGCTGGCATTGAGGTCGCACTTGGCGTACTCGTGGAACGTCGCGATCAGCTGGCCGTGCTTGGCGAGATCGTCGGAGATGAAGGCGCGCACGCGCTCGGGAATCAGCCGCGTCGGCGTCGCGCCGATGCTCAACATGACCGTGAGCCGATCGACGAGGCTCGTGTTGGCGAGCGTCAGCGTGTTTCCGCGCCCGGCGGCGGTCGCCGCCGCCGAAGCCTCGCGGTAGCCCTCGCGCACCTGCTCGGGACCGCGCGCGGGCAGCCCAACGCCGATGGCTGGATCGCAGCCGAGCTTGCCGGTCGCCACGCGCATTTCCTGGGCGACCAGCGCGCTGATCGCCAGTGGGTCGTCGTGCGCCAGCGCGACCAGCGCGATCAGATCGTCGTCGCGCACGTGCACAACGCTGGCGCGCACGTGGCGACCGTCGCTCAATCGTCGCGCCGAGGTTCGCAGTGCCGCCGCCGCATGGTCGGGAAATCCGTGCAGGACGACCACGAGGTAGGTGACCTGCGGGTCCACCGGGAAGCTGCCGGCCTGCAGACGCACCCCCTCGGACATCGCGCGGCCGTCGATCATCGCCTCGACGAGACGGCTCTGCCCGCGGTCGAGATCGGCGGCCAGCCTGCGCTCGGCGCGGATGTAGCTCTTTGCCACCTCCGACCAGGCCGCCTCGATGTAGCGCATCATCGGCAGCGCCATCGAAGCCGCCACTCCACCGCCGGCATCGACACGGTCGCTGGCGGCTTCGATCGTCTCCGACAGCACGCGGAAGCCGACGCGGTAGGCGTCGAGCACCTGCTCGGCCGGAATGCCCTGGTCGATCCGCCGCGCCACCGTGGCGCCGATGAACGGCAGGCCCTCCGATCCCGGTGCGACGCCGCTGCGCGCGCACTGCACGAACGCGCCGATGTGCGCCGACACCTGCTCGCCGATTTCCGCGCCGAGCGTCGAGTCGGGGCTGGTGGCGTATGCCGGTAGCTCGCTGAGGATCGAGTCGGTCGCGGTCCGCACGAGCTCGTGCTGCTGCTCGACGAGAGTCCCCAGCACGCCTTCCTGGGCAGAGTTCAGCGCCGCGCCGCGCGCGGAGTTCACACCATCCATTGGCTCAGCACCCCGGACATACCGCGTTAGTTACCCGCACGCGATGAATCTCATTCTGTGCAATTCGCACAAATGTCTTCGCAAAAGTCCGTGCGCCTGGACGGGTTGACAATCCTCACTGAGGGGTATCTCCCGCAACGGCGGGATGTTTGAGCGAGCGAGGGGAATGCGGTGTCTCATATGGGCGGGAGTGCAGAGCGTGGCTTGCCGGCAAGCCGACAGCCGGGTAGCCGACATGGCCGCGTGGTCGCCTCCGGGTGGTGTCGCCGCGTACTCGGCCTGGCGATCGTCTGTCTGGCGATCGCCTGTGCGAACGCGTCGCATGCCGTCGCGGAAGTCTCGCCGCAGCCCTACGCGACCAACGACGCGGGCGGCTTTCGCAACGTCCTTCCGGCCGGAGAGAACGGGCTGGACAACGCCCAGCAGCTCGCCGAATTTCAGCTCAACGGCACCTACCCACCGCATTTCAACGATCAGCTGCCGCTGTACGCCAACCTGCTGCACGCCTCGCCGACGCTGACTGCGGGGCAGATCGGCGACTACTTCAAGGACGCCACCTTCGGTGTCAAGGAAGGCGACGTGGCCTCGACGGTCAGTCCGCGCTCGGACGTGACGATCGAGCGCGACAAGAGCTTCGGCGTGCCGCACGTTTACGGCAGCTCGCGAGCCGGCGTGATGTTCGGTGCCGGCTACGCCGGCGCGCAGGACCGGCTCTTTCTCATGGACGTGCTGCGCCACACGGCCAAAGCCGAACTGTCGTCCTTCGTCGGTGGCTCGGCCGGCAACCGCGCGATGGATCAGGTGCAGTGGA
The DNA here is from genome assembly GCA_963819435.1 of uncultured Solirubrobacteraceae bacterium. Classification (GTDB taxonomy): domain Bacteria; phylum Actinomycetota; class Thermoleophilia; order Solirubrobacterales; family Solirubrobacteraceae; genus Palsa-744. Next base: position 332,952 of record CAWFWA010000005.1, read on the forward strand.
CGATCGCGCCGTACACCGAAGCCGACCTTCAGTCGCAGCTGAACAACGCGCCAACGCTGTATGGGGCCAAAGGCACCCAGGTCGTCGAAGACGTGCGCGAATTCTGCGCAGGCATCAACGCCTATATCGCTGAAGCGCGCCTTGACCCGAACAAGATGCCCGCCGAGTACGCGGCGCTCGGCAAGCTGCCCGAAGAATGGAAGCCGACCGACGTGATCGCCGAGGCCTCGCTGATCGGCGGCATTTTCGGCAAGGGCGGCGGCGCGGAGGTACGCTCGGCTCTCACGCTGGAGTCTTTTGAAGCGAAGTTCGGCAAGGCCGCCGGACGCAAGGCGTGGAAGGACTTTCGCGAGCAGAACGATCCGGAAGCGCCGACGACGGTGTCCAAGGCGTTCCCCTATGAGACGGGCTCGCCCTTCGCCAAGAGCGGCCTGGCGATGCCCGACCCGGGGTCGGTCAGCTATGTCGCTGACGGCTCATCGGCGGCTGCGGCGCCGAGCGGCGCCGCGGTTACCGACACACCCGATCCGGTCGCGATTCCCAACGACGGTTCGATCGGCGCGGGCTTCCTGCACGACGCCGTCGCCGGCCCGGCGCTGATGTCCAACTGGGAGCTCGTCAATGCAAAGCACTCGACCAACGGCCATGCGATCGCCGTGATGGGCCCGCAGGTCGGTTACTACAACCCGCAGATCCTCATGGAGGAGGACCTGCACGGGCCGGGCATCGACGCACGCGGTGCCTCATTCCCGGGGGTCAACCTTTACGTCGAGCTCGGCCATGGGCGCGACTACGCGTGGAGCGCGACGACCGCCACGGCGGACAACGTCGACACATTCGCCGAGGTGCTCTGCCAGGACGAATTCCACTACCTCTACAAAGGCGAATGTCTGCCGATGGAAAAGCTCGAACGAACGAACACCTGGACGCCCAACGGCTCTGACCAGACGCCGCCGGGCTCGGAAACGCTGACCGTCTACCGCACCGTTCATGGCATCGTCTACGCGCACGGCACGGTCAAAGGCCAGAGCGTGGCATTCGCCAGTGCACGCAGCACCTACTTCCACGAGGCCGACTCGGCGGTTGGCTTCGCCGAGTTCAACGAACCCGGCTTCGTCACCGGCCCGCAGCAGTTCGAGCAGGCCGCGTCCGACGTCAACTTCGGCTTCAACTGGGCGTACGTCGATGCAAATCACATCGCCTACTACCTGTCCGGCTGGTACCCGGAACGGGCACCAGATACCTCCCCCGATTTCCCCGTGCTCGGCACCGGTGAATACGACTGGCAGGGCTATGACCCGACGCTGCACACGAGTACGCGGATCCCCTTCGCTGCGCACCCCAACGCGCTGGACCCGACGTTCCTGGTCTCCTGGAACAACAAGCAGGCGCCGCGCTTCTCCAGCGCCGACGACAAGTACTCGTTCGGCGCGATCTACCGCATGCAGCTGATCCGCAACTTCATCGAACAGGATCTCTCCGGCGGCAAAAAGATGCAGCCGGCGCAGCTTGTCAGCGCTATGGACGAGGCCGCCACGCAGGACATCCGCAGCGTGCAGCTGTGGCCGGTCCTCAAGCAGGCGCTCGGCAGCCCGACTGATCCGCGGCTGCAGGAAGCGATCGCCAAGCTCGACGCCTGGTACGCCGACGGTGGGCACCGCCGTGATCTGAACAACGCGAGCATCTCCAGCCCCGGCACCTACCAGCACAACGAAGCGATCACGATCATGGACGCCTGGTGGCCGAAACTGCTCGAAGCCGAGTTTCGGCCCTCGCTCGGCGACCCGGCCTTCGAACAGCTCCACGGCATGCTCGAATTCGGCCTGCCCGACCCGGGCGGCGAACCGACCGCGCCGGACTTCGCCGACGGCTGGTACGGGTACGTGAGCAAGGACCTGCGCGACCTGCTCGCGGCAAACGGCGAAGGCTCCGAGCCCAAAGGCGCCTATTCACAGACGTACTGCGGTGCCGGCTCCCTGCAGACCTGCCGCCAAGCGCTGCAGAGCTCACTGCTGCAAGCGCTCAGCGTCACCCCGCAGCAGATCTACGGGCACGGGGAATGTGCGGAAGATCCGCAGGCGAGCTGCTTTGACATGAACCGCTTCGTCAGCGCGAGCGGCATCTCGCTGCCGCCGTTCCCGTTCCAGAACCGCCCGACCTTCCAGCAGGTCGTGGAATTGACGACTACGGTCGCGCACTGATGAGCGGCCGCATCGGCCGGTACCTCGTCCCAGCGCTGCTGGCGATCGTCTTCGCCGTGCTGCCGGTCCAAGCGCAGGGCGCCTTTCCCTACTACGGCACAGGAAGCCCCGCTGAACCGGCGAGCTGGAAGCTCGCGCCCGGAGAAGTGCCGAGCAACCTCAACGGCTTGGGCTGGAAGTTCGCCGCCACGCCGGCGACTCCCTCGGCGACCAACCCCGCCGAAGCGCTGCTCACCCAGAAAAACAACTCGCAGACCGACGAGCTGTGCGGCGTCACCGGTATGAGCCTCGTCGACGCGCACGCCACGATGCCGGCGGGCACCGGGTCGTGCATCGCGGCCGGCACCCCGACGCACACTGCGTTCACGGTCAGTGTTGGGCGCCCCGACGTGTCCATCGGCGAGCTCGACTCGGGCATCGAGTGGAACAACCCCGGCGACATGTCGAGCCTGCGCGCGAAGGTAATGCTCAACGTCGGCGAGCTGCCCGCGCCGAAGGTCGACCTGAGCACGACGTTCGATCCCTCCACGCACGCCGACTGCGCTACCGCACGCGCGGCTGCCGGCGGCGACTACGACGCCGGTGGCGCGATGCCGGGCGGCGCACCCGGCGGCACCGGGGCGATCCCCTACGACGTGCTCGAACAGGGAGTGTTCAACGTGCTCGACTACGCGTGTGACTCGCGCGTCGCCAATGTCGTGCAGAACTTCCCGCGCTGCTCGAACCCACCGACGACGCGCAATTGCCGAAACGGGCCGCCCGGGATGCTCACGCCCGAGGACCTGATCATCGCCTTTTCCGACGGTACCGACCACGACAACAACGGGTACGCCAACGACATCGCCGGGTGGAACTTCGTCGACAACAACAACGACCCATATGACGAGGTGCAGTACGGCCACGGCACCGGCGAGGACGAGGACTCCACCGCCGAAGCGAACAACAGCGCGGGAGACACGGGCACATGCCCAAACTGCGAGGTACTCCCGCTGCGCGTCGGCGAGTCATTCGTCGCTGAGGCCAATCGCTTCGGCGAGGCAACGATCTACGCGACCGACCGCGGCGTCGACGTCGTGCAGGAGGCGCTCGGCTCGCTCAACGACCCCGTATTCGCGCGCGAAGCGATCGACTACGCCTACAACCACGGCGTAGCCGTGATCGCCTCGGCGGCCGACGAGGCAGCCGAGCACCACAACCAGCCGGGCGCGCTGCCGCACACGATCGTCGTCAACGCCGTCGAAGGACCGGCGAGCCTCGGCGGGGTGCCCGTGACGAACACGCCGCCCTCCTATCAACAGCTCGACGGCTGCACCAACTTCGGCACGCGCATCGACGTCTCGGTGCCTGCCACGTCGTGCTCCTCGGAGGCCACCGGCAAGAGCTCGGGCGTCGTCGGGCTGATTTACAGCGCCGCGCTGAACGCCTGCGGGGCGGGCCTGTATGGCGAATGCTCGAGCGACTCGCAGGTCAAGCTCAAACCGGCGAGCAACTGCAGACGCGTGGACGGCTCGCCCTGTCCGATCACCGCCGACGAGGTGCGTCAGCTGATGGCGTCGGGCAACATCGAAGGTTCGACGATCGACGGGTCCTCGACGCTTGCCGCCAACGCCCCCAGCACCGGCAAGGCGGCGGCCGACCAGGGCGAAGGCGGCCAGGCTGACGACATCGACACGGCGAGCTCGCCGGAAACCGCCTGCAGCGCCGGCATGGCGCCGACGTGCACCGACCCCAACCTCAACTCGACTTTCGCCGGTGACGAGAACGGCGGCGTGATCGGGCCGCTGCCAGACACCGTCCGCTATCCCTCGCGCAAGGGCTGGGACGAGTTCTTCGGCTATGGCCGCCTGGACGCCTACAAGGCTGTCGTCGCCGCGGCCGAAGGCTTGATCCCCCCTGAAGCGGACATCACCTCGCCCGAATGGTTCCAGCAGCTCGACCCAGGCCAGGCAGCCTTCGCACTCGACGGTTCGGTCAATGCTCGCAGCAGGTACACCTGCCGCGTGGAAGTCGCGCCGGGGGCTCAGCCCAACAACGCCTCGACCTCCTCCAGCGGCGATTTCGCGAGCGTGCCATCCACCTACTGCGACGGCAGCACGGTGCACTCAAGAGCGTTCAGCGGGCTGCTCGCAAACGTCAACAGCGCGACGCTAGCTGCGATGTTCCCCAAAGGCGCGCCGGCCTCCTTCACCGGCAACGAGAACGGCGGCGGCACGCAGAGCTCAAACGGCCGCCCCAACACGCTGCCCTACGCATTCACCGTTCGCGTGGTCGTGACCACGGCGCCCGGCGTGCCGGGACCGGCGATGACCGGACAGGATCGCCGCCAGCTTTTCCTGCACCGCGACGCGGACATGCTCAGGGGCTTTCCGCTGGAGATGAAAGGCGACGGCGACGCCAGCCCGGTGCTCGCCGACCTCGCCGGCGAAGACGCCAACCAGCTGATCATCGCCAACTCCGACGGCTGGATCCACGCCTACCGCTACAGCCCCGCCGCCGGCAGGCCCGAAGACCTGCCGGGCTGGCCCGTGCACACCGACCAGCTGCCGCTGCACGGCGGCGAGCACGCCTTCAACGGCGGCGGGCTGACAACCGCGCACTACGACCCCGTGATCGAGGCGCCGGCGGTCGGCGACCTATCGGGGGACGGCGAACTCGACGTCGTCGCCGACGACGTGCAGGGCAACGTGTACGCCTGGAACGCCAAAGGCGAAAGGATCTTCCACGAGACCTCCAACCCTGCCTACTCGGGCGCGCCGCTGCCCGGCGACCCGGCATGGGCGGCGCAGCGCTCCGGGGTACGCCAGCGCACCGAGGGCGGCTTCGCCACCTCGCCGGTGCTCGCCGACCTGGCGCCTGAAGAAGGCAGCGGGCTGGACATCATCGCCGCGGGCGAGGACCGCCATGTCTATGCCTGGCACGCCGATGGCAAATCCGTCGCCGGCTTTCCCGTGCTCGTCGAGGACCCCGACAAGCTGGCGTCGGTAGACCCTGTGAGCAACCAGCCGGCGTTCAACGCCAACGTCCCGGCCGACCAGAACAAAGCCGAAGACCAGGGCAAGATCGTCGACACGCCGGCTGTCGCACAGCTCGACGGACCGGGCAAGCCGCCGAGCATCATCGTCGGCACCAACGAGGAGTACCTCGCAGGCAAGGGCGACGAAGGCGAACTCAATGCCAGCGGCGTGAACACCGCCTCGCTCGGTGCGGTGGGCGCATCGGGCCTGCTGAGCTTCGCCAACGGGCGCGTGTATGCGATCAACGCGAGCGGCTGCTCTTCCGATCCGTCCTCGTGTGCGACCGGCGGTCTCAAGTGCGAAAGCGCGAAATGCACCGCCTCGGACCTCCGCGAAGGCTGGCCGGCGAAGATCGGCATCATCGACGCGGGCCTGCTCCCCGACGTCGGCGAGGGAATCAACGGCTCGCCGGTCGTCGCGCCGGTGCTCTGCCCCGAAGGCGGCGAAGGTCTCAAGATCGGTGTGACGCCCGACGCCGGGCCCGGTTACGTGCTCAACGCCAACGGCTCCTCCTGCTACGGCTCGGCCGGCGGCAAGTACACGGCGCTGCAGACCGACGTGAGCGCGAGCGCCGGAAAAACCGACACGCCGACGTTCCCGGCCGTGGGCGAGCCCGCCTTCGGCACGCTCGACGGCACTACGACGAGCATGTTCGCGCCGACCTCCGGATTGCTGCGTGCACTCGACGTGGTCGCGCCGGACTACCAGAAGGGCAGCCAGGACTTCATCGCCGGCTGGAATGCCAACTCCGGCCAGTACGCCCCCGGCTTCCCCGCAGTCGACAACGACCTCTCTTTCATCACCGGCGAGACGGTCGGCGACGTGACCGGCGAAGCGCCCAAACAGGAGGTGCTCGCCGGCACCGCCTCGCAGGATCTGCAGGCCTTCAACGGCGCCGGCGCGGCCGCGAGCAGCGCTTGGCCGAAGCTCACCGGCGGCTGGAGCGTGGCCACCCCCGCGCTCGGTTCGCTGGGCACGATCGACACCGCGTCAAGTGCGAAGAAGGACGTCGTGTCGATCACGCGCGAAGGAACCGTGTCGGTCTACACCACGCCCGCGTCGGCCTGCTCGCCGAGCTCGTGGCCCAACTTCCACCACGACATCGCCAACTCCGGCGACTACACGCGCGATGCGGTTCCGCCTGGCAAGCCGCTGAACGCGAGTGTCTCTGAAAACGTGTTGCGCTTCACGGCGCCAGGCGATGACCTGCTGTGTGGCAAAGCCACGCGTTTTGAAGTCGCTACCTCCGAAAGCCCGATCACAGCCCAGAACTTCACCAAAGCGACGCCGCTGTCCGGCGCTCCTGAACCCGCTGAAGCGGGAATCGCTCAGACCTACACCTTGCCGGCGAGCGTCGAGAACTACGTGGCGATCCGCGCGATCGACGACCAGGGCAACGTCGGCCTCCCGGCGCAGGCCGAATACAACCCCGGCGCGCCGTTGCCCGCACTCGGGCGTTGCGTGAAAGCGGCCGTGAAGAAAACCGGCGAATGGCACGGGGCGCACTGCGTCGGTTTCGCGCACGGCAAAGGGGCATACAACTTCCTGCCCGGCCCCGGCCAAGCAAACAAGCTCAAAGGCTCGCTCGGAGCGATCACGCTGGAAACCGTTGGCAAAGCGAAGATCGCGTGCAGCTCGGGCACGGGCACGGGCGAATACTCGACCTCGCAGAAGCTCACGCTCACGCTCACGCTGTCAGGCTGCGAACGCACGAGCACCCATGAGCCATGCCAGAGCGTCGGCGCCGGCTCAGGTCAGCTCACGACCAACACGCTGGAAGGCACGTACGGGTTCATCTCGCACACCAGACCGCTGTCGGTGGGCGTCGACCTGAGCCGCGAAGGCGCGCTGGCGAGCTTCGAATGCACGACCGCCGCACTGCCAGGAAAAGAACTCGTCAGCCTCGAAGGCTCGGTGATCGGGCCGATCAAGAAGTTCGACTCGATGGTCTCGACCTTTAGCGTCGCCTTCTCGGCGACTGCGGGCAAGCAGCTTCCAGAAGCATTCGAAGGCGGCGCGAAAGACACGCTGGCCGCGGCGATCACCGGCGGGTCATCCGAACAGACCGGGCTCGCCGCCACGTTCACGCTCACCAACGAAGAACCGCTGGAGATAAAAGCCAAGACGAGCGCCGGCAAATAGTGCGACTAGCGCGGCGCACGACCGCACTACGTTGACGGCTACAGTGCCGCCATGGAGTCGCCGGTCAGCTCTCCGGTTGCGCGCGAGGTGTCCCTGGAGCAGACGCGCGCGCTGCGCCAGTCGATCCTGCGCCCGCACGAATCCGTCGCCGAGATGGCCGCCGGCGAGGCCGACGGCGCTCACGCCGCAGGCGTCTTCGACGGCCCCGCGCTGATCGCCGTCGGTCTGATCGCGCCGAGTCCCGGGCGCGGCGATGCCTGGCGCGTGCGCGGCATGGCAACCGCCCCAAGTGCGCGCAATCGCGGCGCCGGGCGCGCCGTGCTCGATGCGCTCGTGGCGCACGCGCGTGCCCACGGCGCGACGCGCGTGTGGTGCAACGCGCGCACGCCGGCGCAGCGCTTCTACGAGCGCGCCGGGTTTCGCGTCTGCTCGCCGGTGTTCGAGATCGCCGCGATCGGGCCGCACGTCGTGATGGAGCGCGCGCTGCGCTGAGCGTGCGGAGCTCAACCCTCCCGCTGCGCAGCCGATAAGCGAACATGGCTCCGCAGCGAGCATCCGATGTCCGGCGCGCCTCCATGAGGCACGTGGCCGGGCTTCTTTACCTGATCGGCTTTGTGACGACGGTCGTCGCAATCCTCCTGCCGCACTCGCCGCAGGCAGACGTCCCCGCGTTCGCGCTGCTCGCGGTCGCAATGGCGGCGGTCGCGGCACTGCTGCTCGGCTATCCGCGACCGCTGCCGGCGTGGAGCTACGAGGCCGCGATGTTTCTCGGCACGGCAATCGTCTCGCTCACGCTGTACTTCAACGGCGAGCGCCTCGGAGGGCCGTCCGCCGACAACGAGGTGCTGTATCTGTGGATCGCCTTGTACGCCGGCTACTTCTTCTCGCGCGCGCAGGTGATCTGGCAGCTGCTCGTGCTCGCAGGATGCTACGCGGGAACGCTCATTGCCATCGCGCCCGGCCAGGTTGGCTTCACGCGCTGGCTGATAACCGTCGGCATGGTCTCCACCGCCGCCGGTGTCGTTCACGTGCTCAAGCTGAACAACGATCGGCTCGTCGCGAGACTGTCGGCCGCCGTGCGAACGGACTCGCTGACCGGGCTGATCAATCGGCTCGGCTTCGACGAATCGCTGACGCGGGAGCTGGCGCAGGCGAGCAGGACCGGTCGTCCGCTGGCCTTGATCATCGCCGACGTTGACGACTTCAAGGGTCTCAACGACGAGCTCGGTCATCCGGCCGGCGATGCGGCGCTGAGGGCGTTTGGAGCGACGGCGACCGCCATCGCGCGAGCGGGCGACACGATGTCACGGATCGGCGGAGACGAGTTCGCCGCGATCCTCCCCGAGACCGACGCCGACGGCGCGTTTCAGTTCGCCGAGCGCCTGCGAGGCGCGATCGGCGAACTTCACGCAGAGCTCGGCGTGAGGCTGACGATCAGCGTCGGCGTCGTCGTTGTGGCGCTCCCCAGCTCCACTCCGCAGGAGCTGATCCGCGCGGCGGATCGCGCCCTGTATGAGGCCAAGCGGCTGGGACGCGACCAGAGCGTGCTCGTCGACGCAGGCATGTCCTACCCCGGGCCGCGGCCGCCCTCCGGCGGCTCCTTGCGGGTGCCGGCACGCGCAGCCGCCGGCCGGGCGGCACGCGCGCACGCCGCGCGAGATCGAGGCGCGCCCGTTCGCTCCAGCTCCGGAGCAGTGCCGCTGAGCGCGAGGGCGACAGCACCTCACGGCGCGACCGAAAGCTGACTGCTGGCGGGCGCGCGCAAGCGCGCGCGTCGATCGCGCCGGCGTACTCGCGCCGGCGATAGACTCGCGGTGATGGCCGGCCCAGACGACGACCTGTTCGGCGAGCAGCACGTCCGCGTCTATCGCGAGTCAGACGGCGAGCACGGCTATGAGTGGCGCGGCACGACGATCCTGCTGCTGACGACGGTCGGGCGCAAGTCCGGCGAGCAGCGCACGACGCCGCTGATCCATCGCACCGACGGCGAGCACTGGATCGTCGTCGCCTCCAAGGGCGGTGCTCCTGAGCACCCCAGCTGGTATGAGAATCTGCTGGCCGATCCCGACGCGACGATCCAGGTCAAGGGCGAGCACATCGATGTGCGCGCGTCGACCGCTTCGGGCGAGGAGCGAGCGCGCCTGTGGTCGCTGATGACCGAGGTGTGGCCCGCCTACGACGAATACCAGACGAAGACCGACCGCGAGATCCCGATCGTCGTCTTCACGCGCCGCTGAGGCGCTAGCCGAGCTCTCCAGGGTCGGGCGGGTTGGGGTCCAGCGCGCGCAGTGTGGCGGTGACGCGGTGCACGACCACGTCGCTGGGGCGCGCGAGCAACGGCCCGACCTGCTCGCGATAGCGACGATAGTGCGGTGTCGAGTAGTGCGCGCTCAGCGCATCCTCGTCCGCCCAGCCCGTGAGCATCACGAACTCACCTGGCTGCTCGGCCGTGAGCACGTGAAAGCTCGCGCAGCCGGGCTCGGTGTGGGCGCCCGCGGCGAGCGCGTCCAGCAGCGCGCGCAGTTCCTGTTCGCGTCCGGCGAGGCCGTGCAGTTCGGCGACGAGGATGCGCTTTGGGTCGCTCACGAGCCGCTCAGCCCACCCAGCGGTCCAGCAGCGGATCCGCCTCTGCTCCCTCGCGCATCCGTTCCAGCGCCGCCGCGCGCAGGTCGCGCTTGGTGCGCGCGTAGACCTCCGGCGCGAGCGCGGCCAGACGCGTGGCGACGTGCAGCGAGCGGTCGAGTACGTCATCGGGCGCGAGCACCTCGTCGAACACGCCCAGCCGCTCGCATTCTCCGGCGTCGGTGAGCTCAGACCCGAGGGCCAGCACGCGCGCGGCCTGCGGCGTCAGCTCGGCCTGCGTGACACCGAGCGCCGCCTGCGGGTAGGGCACGCCGACCTTCACCTCGGTCAGTCCGTAGCGCCCGGCGCTGGAGGCGACGCGGATGTCGGTGCACAGGGCCAGCACGAGACCCCCGGCGATCGCGTGGCCGGTGATCGCGCCGACGACCGGGAACTGCAGCTCGTAGACGCCGAGCGCCATCTCGTTGATGCCGTCAACCATCTCGCGCTGCTGCTCGGGCCCGTAGCCGGGGACGGCCTTCAGGTCGGCCCCCGCGGAGAAGCAGCCGGGGCGCCCGGCGAGCACGAGCGCGCGCGGCGCGTCGGCCGCGACTCGCGCGACCGCATCGACGAGCTCGCCCAGCAGTGTCACGTCCATCGCATTCGCCGGCGGCCTGTCGATTGCCAGCACGACGACCCCGTCATCGTGCTCGTCGATGCTCACGTGCTCCATTGCGGTCAGCCTATTCCACACGGAGCGATCCTCGCGAGGCGAACGATCGCCTCTAGCATCAGCTCATGACCGCCGTGCGCGTGCTGCGCGTGTTCACCGACGAGAATGGAGCTTCGGGCAACCTGCTCGGCGTCGTGCGCGACAGCTCGGGCGAGCTCCCGTACGTGCGCCGGCAGGCGATCGCCGCCGAGCTCGGCTACTCAGAGACCGTGTTCATCGAGCGCGGAGCGCGCGTACAGATCTTCACGCCGGCGGCTGAGCTGCCGTTCGCCGGGCATCCGGCGGTCGGCGCGGCTTGGCTGCTGCGCGAGCCGGTGCTGCATGTCGCCGCGGGCGACGTGAGCACGCGCGTGCAGGAGGATCGTGCCTGGGTGCTCGCGCGCGCCGAGTGGTGCCCGGAGTTCGAGCGGCGCGAGCTGGCCACGCCGGCCGACGTCGACGCCTTCGCGCCGCCGGCGCGCGGCAGCGTGCACGTTTGGGCGTGGGCCGACGAGCCGCGCGGGCGCGTTCGCGCGCGCGTGTTCGCACCGGATCTCGGTGTGCCCGAGGACCCGGCCACGGGCTCGGCGACCGTCGCGCTGTGCGCTGAGCTCGGCCGCGCGATCGAAGTCGACCAGGGGCCGCACTGCCGAATCGAGGCGCAGCCGCTCGGCGACGGGCTGATCGAGCTCGGTGGGCGGGTGGCCGACGACGGACTGCGCGAGCTCTAGCGCCGGCGCGCGTCAGGCGGGTGGGAAGCGCGCCGCCCATGGCTCGCGCTGTACGCGCGCGCCGTTGATCACGTAGGCGATCAGCCGGTACCAGCCGGCGATCACGAGCAGCTCGAGCAGCTGGTCCTCGGCGTAGCGGGCGGCGAGCGTGCTCCACAGCTCGTCGGAGACCGTCGCGGTGTCGTGCAGCTCGTCGCACAGCGCGATCAGCAGCGTGTCGCCCTCGCTCCAAGCCGGATCGCTCGCGTCGCCGTGGACGGTCGCCGCGAGCTGCTGCTCGCTCAGGCCGAGCGGCTTGCCGAACGCCGGCGCGTGCACACCCCACTCGTACTCCGCGCCGCTGCGTGCACACGTGCGGTGAATGACGATCTCGCGCTCGCGCGGCGGCACGCGCCCGTGGCCGAGGATGCCCGCGCCGAGCGGGCGCATGCGCGCGGCGAGCTCGGCGTGCACGTTGAGCGTGCGAAACAGCTTCAGCGGCTCGGCGTCGCTGTTCGGCGGCATCCACTTGCGCAGCGAAGCCTCGATGTCCGGCGTGTATGGCGGCTGCAGCGGAGCGATTCGCGGCTGCTCGGCGATCTGTGACATGGGGTCCTCTCTGCTTCGATAATAGATGCACAGAGAGTGTAGCTTCTAAATACAAAGCAGCATCGCCGATGAGTTCGGCGCGCCCTGGTCGTCTCCAAGGGCATCGCTACGCTAGGCCACCGATGAACAGTCAGACTCAAGCTCCCGCGATCGAGGTCGAGCAGCTGGTGCGCGAGTTCCGTAAGGGACCGCGTGCGGTCGACGGCATCGATCTTGCCGTCGCGCCGGGCGAGATCTACGGCTTCCTCGGCCCCAACGGGGCCGGGAAGTCGACGACCGTGCTGATGCTCACGACGCTGCTGCCGCCGACGAGCGGGCGTGCGACGGTCGGCGGCTATGACATCGTGCGCGAGGGCTCCCACGTGCGCGCGTCGATCGGCGCGGCGCTGCAGGAGGCGGCGTTGGACGCGATCCTCACCGCGCGCGAGCACCTCATGTTGCAGGCCACGCTGCAGGGCATGCCCAAGTCACAGCGCGCACAGCGCACGCAGGAGCTGCTCGAGCGCGTCGGGCTGACCGAAGCAGCCGACCGGCGCGTCGGGGGCTACTCGGGCGGCATGAAGCGCCGCCTGGATCTCGCGCTGGCGCTCGTGCACCGCCCGCGCATCCTGTTCCTCGACGAGCCCACCACGGGCCTGGACCTGCAGAGCCGAAGCGCCCTGTGGGAGGAGGTCGCACGCCTGGCACGCGACGAGGGCATGACCGTCTTCTTGACGACGCAGTACCTCGAGGAGGCCGACGCGCTGGCCGATCGGGTCGGCATCATCGACCACGGCCACATCGTCGCAGAGGGCACGCCGACCGAACTCAAGGAGGAAATCGGCAGCCCGAGCGTCGAGGTCGCGCCGGCCGACCCGAGCCAGTGCGATGCGCTGATGGCGCAGCTGGAGCGCTTCGGCACGCTCGCGCGTGACGGTCGCGGCGCCGTAACGGTGCAGATCCCCGGCGGCGAGACGCAGCTCGCGGAGATCGTGCGCACGCTCGACCAGGCCCACCTGAAGATCGCCTCGCTGCAGTTGCACCAGCCGTCGCTCGACGACGTCTTCCTCGCCAAGACCGGGCGCAAGCTCGAGGGCGCCGGCGACGCCGACGATGAGCAGTAGCCGCCTCACGCCCGCCCCGGCTGTCGTTGCGGCAGGCGGGTCCGGCGGCGGCGGACTCGCGCTTGCCGCACCGAGCCTGTTCGAGCAGGTCGGCGCGATCGCGCGCCGCTCGGCCGTGCGCACGTTTCGCCAGCGCGCGCTGCTGGCCTTTCCGCTGATCTTTCCGCTGATCCTGTTCGCGATCAACGGCAGCTCGCTGAGCGCCGCGCGCAAGATTCCCGGCTTCCCCGACGTCAGCTATCGCGACTTCGCGCTCGCCGTGCCATTCATCCAGGGTGCGCTGTTCGTCGCCGTCAGCACCGGCACCGACCTCGCGCGCGACATCCAGTCGGGCTTCTTCGACCGCCTTGCGCTGACGCCGCTGCGCGGCTCGGCGCTGCTCGCCGGACAGCTCGGCGGCTCGGTGCTCGTTGCGTGCGTGCAGTCGCTGGTCTATCTCGGCGTAGGGCTGGCGACCGGCGTCGGCATCGCCAGCGGCTTCTTCGGCGCGCTCGTGCTGCTCGCCCTGTCGGTGCTGATCGCGTTCGGCTTTGCCGGCCTGGGCGCGCTGCTGGCCCTGCGGCTCGGCTCCGGCGAAGCCGTGCAGGGCTTCTTCCCGCTGCTGTTCGTGACGGTGTTCCTGAGCTCCTCCAGCCTGCCGCGCAACCTGATCAAGGCCGACTGGTTTAAAGAGGTCGCCACGTACAACCCCGTGTCCTATTTGATCGAGGGCATCCGCAGCCTGATCATCACCGGCTGGGACGGCAAAGCGCTCGCGCTCGGCTTCGGCTTCGCGCTGGCGCTCAGCGTGGTCACCCTGGGTCTGGCCGGAGCTGCGATGAAGAACCGGCTGGTGCGCACATGAGGCGCTTTTACTACGTCACGCGCGGTGTCGCCTGGCGCTCGGTGCACAACACGCTCGCCAACCCCGCGATCCTGCTGCCCTCGCTGATCTTCCCGCTGTTCTTCCTCGCCGCGTTCGCGGGCGGCCTGTCGCGCATCGCCGACGTTCCCAACTTCGACTACAAGCCCGGCTACACGGCCTTTCAGTACTCCTTCGTGTTCCTGCAGTCGGCGGCCTTCGGCGGCGTGTTCACGGGCTTTGCGGTCGCGCGCGACTTTGATTCGGGCTTTGCCCGGCGGCTGCTGCTGTGCGCGCCGCAGCGCAGCGGCATCATCGCCGGCTACGCGCTCGGCGCGCTCGGGCGCTGGCTGATCACCGCCGTCGTCATCACGACCGCGGCGCTGATCGCAGGCATGGACGTCACCGGCGGTGGCGTCGAACTCGTCGGGCTCGTCGGGCTGGGCATCGGCATGAACCTCGTCGCCGCGCTGTGGGCCTGCGGCGTGGCGATGTTCCTGCGCACAGAACAGGCCGGCGCGCTGATCCAGATGCCCGTGTTCGTCGTGCTGTTCCTCGCGCCCGTGTACGTGCCGCTGAGCCTGCTCACCGGATGGATCCACGCGGTCGCCCGCTACAACCCGGCGACCGTCACGCTGGAGGCGGCGCGCGGCCTGCTCGCCGGATCGCCCGTCAAGGTGCTGCTCGCCTTCGGCCTGCTCGCGGCGGGCGCCGCCGTCATGTCCGTGTGGGCGCGCCGCGGGCTGGCCTCGGCCGAGCGGGCGGGCTAGGCCCCGGCAGATTCTCAGACGCCCAAGCCGGCGAGCTTGCGCAGCAGCGCGTGCAGCGTCTTGCGCTCCTCCGCCGTCAGGGCGCCGAAGAACTCTCGCTGCAGGCCACTCACGAGCGTGCGGATGCGCTTCAGTGTCTGCTCGCCCTGCTCGGTGAGGAAGACCTGACGCGCGCGCCGGTCAGCCGGGTGGCGGCGGCGTTCTGCGAGGCCGCGCTCTTCCAGTTCGTCGATCACGGCGACCATCGAGCTGGGATCGATCGCCGTCTTCTCGTGCAGCTGCTGCTGGCTGATTCCCGGATGTGCCGCGAGCACCGTCAACACGCCGAAGTGCCGTGGGTGCAGCCCCTCGGGCTCGAGCGCCTTGTGAAAGCGCCGCCGCGACGCCTCGCCGAGCCGGGCCATCAGGTAGCCCGGAAATTGGCCCAGCTCTCCCGGTATCGGCCCTCCATCCCACATCGGGGGCATTCTACGCGAACAACATTATTTGTGATAGAAATTATTTGACGGCGAACGAACGAGAGTGGGCAGACAGCGTCGATGAGTTTTGCGCCGGCGGCTCGTCTCAGGGGTGGAAGCACAAGCGACTGAAGGAGACGCACGCATGGCATCGTTGACACGCTGGGTCCTGGCTCACAAACGCATCGTCGTCATCTTCTGGGTCGCGCTGACGCTCGTCGGTATGGCTTCGGCCGGCTCTGCCACCAAAGCGCTCAAACAGAAATTCTCGGTTCCCGGCAAGGAAGGCTGGGTGACCAACGAGCAGATCGCGCGCGACTTCCACGGGACCGGGGGCAACAACTCGCCGCTGCTGCCGGTCGTCACGCTGCCCGCCGGACAATCGGCCGACTCGCCCCGTGTGCTCGGCGAACTGCGCGGAGTCGAAGCGCGCCTGCAGCAGGCACTGCCGGACAGCCGCGTCGCCAGCTACGCAACGACCAAGAGCCACACCTTCCTCTCCAAGGACGGCCGCACGACGTTCATCCTCGCCTACCCGCGACCCGATCCCAAAGAATCGTTCAACAACAACCCCGAAGCGGCGAAAGCGGCGACCCGTGCCCTGAAGGGCATGACGGTCGCCGGCGCCCCGGTGCACGTCACGGGATTCGACGCCCTGTCGGTGCAGAGCGGCGGCGGCGGAGGCCCCGGCGTGCTCGTGGAGGCGCTGCTGGGTGGCGTCGGCGCGCTGCTGGTGCTCGGCTTCGTGTTCGCCTCGTTCCTCGCGCTGGTGCCGATCATGATGGCGATCGTCTCGATCCTCACCACCTTCCTGGTCGTATGGGGCTTGACGACGATCACCGAAGTCTCGCCGATCGTGCAGTTCCTGATCGCGCTGATCGGGCTCGGCGTGTCGATCGACTACGCGCTGATCGTCGTCGTGCGCTGGCGCGAGGAGCGCAGCCACGGCCTGCAGGGCGATGAGGCGATCGTGCGCGCGATGGAGACCGCAGGGCGGGCCGTCGTGTTCAGCGGCACGACCGTCGCGATCGGCCTACTCGCGCTCGTCGCCCTGCCGCTGCCGTTCCTGCGCTCGGTCGGTTACGGCGGGCTGCTGATTCCGCTGATCAGCGTGTTTGTCGCCGTAACGCTGCTGCCGGTCGTCCTCTCAAAGCTCGGCCCGCGCCTGGACTGGCCCCATGTGCGCGACGACGATAAGGCCAGCCGCGCGTGGACCGGCTGGGCCAACCTCGTCGTGCGCAGGCGCTGGGTCGCCGCGATCGGCGCCGGGCTGGTGCTTCTCGCGCTCGTCGTCGCGGCGAGCAACCTGCAGCTGGGCCTGGCCAACCTCAACACGATCGCCAAGCAGGGCGACGCCAAGCAGGGCCTCGTGGCGCTGGAGCGTTCGGGCATCGGCTCGGGTGCGCTGCTGCCCAACGAGGCGCTCGTCGAAGGCGCGACGCAGCCGGAGAAGGTCGCCGCCGCGCTGGCCGCGGTGCCCGGAGTGCACGGCGCCGTCGCGCCCGTCTCACCGCAATGGCGTCGCAACGGCGCGGCCGTGGTCGACGCACTGCAGACGCCCGACGGCTCCTCGCCGGCCGGCCGCGACGTGCTCGCTCGCGTGCGCGCGGTGACCCACCAGCTCGGCGACGGCGTGCGCCTGGGCGGCCTGGGCGCGCAGAACCACGACTTCATCGAAGCCGTCTACGGCAACTTCCCGCTGATGATCGCGCTGATCGGCATCGTTACGTTCATCCTGCTCGCGCGCGCCTTCCGGTCGCTGCTGCTGCCGCTGAAGGCGGTGATCCTCAACGTGATCAGCGTCGGCGCGGCGTGGGGCGTGCTCGACCTGATCTGGCAGCGCGGCCATGGGTCGGACCTGATCTGGGGCATCTCGGCGACGGGCTCGGTGACCGCCTGGATCCCGTTGATGGTGTTCGCGTTCCTGTTCGGGCTGTCGATGGACTACGAGGTGTTCATCCTCGCGCGCATGCGCGAAGAATATGACGCGACCGGCACCACCGATACGGCCGTCGTGCGCGGCATCGGGCGCACCGGGCGGCTGGTGACGAGCGCCGCGCTGATCCTGTTCCTGGCGTTTCTATCGCTCGCCTCTGGACCGGAGACAGAAGTCAAAGTTCTCGCAACCGGCCTGGCGGCGGGCATCCTGCTCGACGCGACCGTGATCCGAGCGCTGCTCGTGCCGGCCGTCGTGTCGCTGTTTGGCCGCTGGAACTGGTGGCTGCCGCGGCTTCCCGCGCGGCTGCTGCGCGTGGAGCCTTCGCTGCCGCCGCGATCGCGCCCCGGCGAGGTCTGAGCGGGCACACCATGCGGCTCGGGCCGAGCCCGGCTGCGCTCACGCGCCGGCCGGAACCTCGCGCAGCACCATCCCGAGCACCTCGTCGCGGATCTGCTCTCCGCTCAGCGCCGTCTCGGAGGTGAGCGCGCGGATCGCCAGTCCGTTGAGCAGCGCGTCCAGGCGCCAGCTCCACGGTATCTCGCCCTCGCGCTGGGGCGGGGTCAGGCCCTCCAGCGCGTGGTCGAGCAGCGCGTACCAGCTGTTCAGGCGCGACTCGATCGTGTGGCGCAGCTCGGGCAGGCGCACGGCCTCGCCGTAGGCGTTGATCCATACACGCCACGTCTCGCCGGTCTCCTCGTTCTCGCCGTCGGCAAGCATGCTGTCCAGCAGCGCGACGATCCGCTCGCGTCCCGGGGGGATGCCCTCGAGCGCCTGCAGCATCCTTGCGTGCGCGCGCTCGGAGACGTACGTCAGCGCGTGCATCAGCAGGTCCTGACGGTTGGCGAAGTAGTGGTTGAGCATGCCGGTGCTCACGCCCGCCTCCTCGGCGACCGTGCGCATCGTCGTGCCCGAGAAACCCTCCCGCGCGATCACCGCCGTCGCCGCTCGGCAGATCTGCTCCCGTCGTATCGGCCCCATCCCAAGCTTTGGCACAGCGGGCGCATCGTCGCACATCGGACGAGCAACTCGCAACGACAGAATCGTGGCCGTTCATGTCAACCGGTGCGAAGGGATAACATTCCATCTAGTCGGCCGATTTGACTATGAACGGGTGGGAGACAAGCAGCGTGGGAGCAAGTGCGGCGCGCAGCGCCGCCCGGCCGATTGCGCGAAACCTGCGCCGCTGGCGCACCGCGCGCGAGATGACCCTGTCGGCGCTCGCCGAGCAGGCCGGTGTCGCAAAGTCAACCGTCTCGCTGATCGAGCATGGGCGTGGCAACCCCTCGATAGACACCGTCGGCGCGCTCGCCGAGGCGCTCGGCGTGCCGTTCGCCAGCCTGCTGCACGACGAGGCACCTGCGGAGAGCATGTCGCTGGTGCGCGAGAGCGACAGCCCGGTGATCGCCGTCGACGCCGCCGGCATCGAGGGCGAGGGGCTGGTCGCCCGCCACCTGCTCACGCGCACCGGCGGCGCGCTGATCGAGATCTACACGCTCGTGCTGGCCCACGGCGCGGTGCGTCACGCCGAGCCGCACGTGACGGGTCTGTTCGAGCACGTCACGGTCGCCACGGGCAAGGTGCGCATCGCCACCGACTCGTTCAGCGAGCTGCTCGAACGCGGCGATCTGATCAGCTTCCGCGCCGACCGTCCGCACAGCTATCGCACGGTCGAGGGCCCAGCGAGGCTGATCGCCGTGCACGAATACCCGCGCCGCGCGCCGGCCGACTGACGGCGCCGGCAACCACGGGTCAGATCGGCCGTATCCTGCGGGCGTGCCCGAGCCGTCGCAGCCATCGTCTGAGCAGCCGCCCGGTCGCGGCCGCGACAGCCGCGCCGCGGGCGGCGCGATCACGCGCCTGCTGATCTCCTGTGCCGACCGGCCCGGCATCGTCGCCGCCAGCTCGCGCCTGCTGACCGACGTCGGGGCGAACATCGTGCGCTCTGACCAGCACACGACCGACCCGCGCGGCGGCACCTTCTTCATGCGCATGGAGTTCGACCTCGCGCTCGATCGCCCAGCGCGCACGGAGCTGCAGGCGCGCTTTGCGCGCGAGGTTGCAGAGCCGCTGGGCATGCAGTGGCGGATGTGGGACGCGGCGATCCCCAAGCGCGTGGCGATCCTCGTCTCGCGCCAGGACCATTGCCTGCTGGACCTGCTGTGGCGCTGGCGGCGCGGGCAGCTGGAGATGGACGTCTGCGTCGTCGTGTCCAACCATCTCGACCTTCGCGAGGACGTCGAGTCCTTCGGGCTGCCCTTCGTGCACATCCCGGTTGACGCCGCGAGCAAGCCCGAGGCCGAGCGCCGCCTGCGGGAGCTGCTCGTCGCCGAGCGCGTCGACCTGGTCGTGCTCGCTCGCTACATGCAGATCCTCAGCAGCGAGCTGCTCGAAGCCATGCAGGCCCCGGCGATCAACATCCACCACTCCTTCCTACCCGCGTTCGCCGGCGCGAGTCCCTACGAACAGGCCAAGCAGCGCGGCGTCAAGCTGATCGGCGCGACCGCCCACTACGTCACAGAGGGCCTCGACGAGGGGCCGATCATCGAGCAGGACACCGTGCGCGTGACCCATCGCGACGACGTGGCCGCGCTGATGCGCCTGGGCGCCGACATCGAGCGCACGGTGCTCGCACGCGCCGTGCAATGGCACTGCGAGGACCGCGTGCTGCGCGCGGGCGCGACGACCGTGGTGTTCTGAGCGCGCATGGCTTCAGATCCCGGCCTGTACTTCTCACACCCCTCCTCGCTGGAGCACGACCCGCACGCGTTGATGCCCGGGCACCCGGACACGCCCGACCGCCTGCTGGCGATCGAGCGACTGCTCGGCGCCGAGGACTGGCTCGGCTGGCAGCGCCGCGCGGCGCCGGCTGCGCCCGAGCACTGGCTGGAACTCGTGCACCAGCCCGCGCAGATCGCCCAGGTCAAACGCCTGGCCGAAACCGGCGGCGGCGCGGTCGACCTGGACACGATGGTCGGCGAGGCCTCCTATCGCGCGGCGCTGCACGCCGCCGGCGGCGCCTGTGCGATGGCCGGCGCGCTGCTCGCCGGCGAGGCGCGGCTCGGCTTCTCGGCGATGCGCCCTCCCGGCCATCACGCAGAGCCGGCACGCGCGATGGGTTTCTGCCTGTTCAACAGCGCGGCCGTGGCCGCCGCGCTGGCGATCGCCGAGCTGGGAGTGCAGCGCGTGCTGATCCTCGACTGGGACGTGCATCACGGTAACGGCACGGCGGCGGCGTTCGCCCAGCGCGCCGACGTGCTCTACGCGAGCATCCACCAGCAGGGCATCTACCCGGGCAGCGGCGCGCTTTCTGACACGGGCTCCGGCGAGGGCGCCGGCTACACGCTCAACCTGCCCGTGCCGGGCGGCTCGCGCGAGGACGAGTGGCTGTCGCTCGTCGAGCATGTCGTGCTGCCGGTCGGCCGCGCGTTCGCGCCGCAGCTGCTGCTGATCTCCGCGGGTTTTGACGCGCACAGCGCCGACCCGCTCGCCGGCTGTGAGCTGCAGTCGAGCTCCTTCGGCGAGCTCGCGCGACACGTGCGCGCCTTCGCGCACGAGTTGCAGATACCGATCGGCGTGGTGCTCGAGGGCGGCTATGAACCGCTCGCGCTCGCCGAGTCGGTGCGCGAGACGCTGCTGGCGCTCGGCGACGAGCGCGCGCCGCGGTCGGTCTCGGCCGAGCTGGAATCCACCGCGCGCGCGGTCGAGCAGCTTCGCCGCCACTGGCCGCTGTAGGGCGACGCGGTCGCACCAGAGCGGTGTGGGCACGGGCGGGCCGGCCGCGGGACGGGCGTAGGATGGACGCAGTGCCCGACCAGCCGCCAGCCGACCCCACGCCGCCTAGCTCCAATCGCACCGACGCCCACCCGCCGATGCCGCGTGACAAGCGCGGCTGGCAGGTCGCTCCGGCACCGGACGGTCGCGGCATGCCCGAGCAGCCGCCGAGCGGACCGCCGGCGCACCGCCGCCCCGGCTTCATCTGGTTCGTGGTCATCCTGCTGGCGGTCAACTGGCTGTCGCTGCTGCTGATCCATCCGACCACCGGCCAGCCGCGCGTCTCGGTGCAGTTCAAACCGTTCTTCCTGGACGCAGGTTCAGGCCGGCAACGTCAAGTCGGTCAACAGCAAGGGCGACACGATCCAGGGCACGCTCAAGGCGAAGGTCCGCTACCCCGCGCACGAAAAGAGCGCGAAGCCGACGACGCTGTTCGCGACCGAGATCCCGACCTACTGGGACCGCGGCCAGCTCACCGCGCTGCTGAAAGAAAAGAACGTCAACATCACCGCCAAACCGACGGGCGAAAGCAAATCGCTGCTCGCCGAGCTGCTGCTCGGATTCGGCCCGACGCTGTTGATCGTCGGGCTGTTCGTGCTGCTCGCGCGCCGCGCCGCCAAAGCCGGCGGCGGGATGGGGGCGCTGGGCAACTTCGGGCGCTCGCAGGCGCGCCGCGTGGACCCGGAGAAGATCCGCGTGACGTTCGCCGACGTTGCCGGCATTGACGAGGCCAAGGCTGAGCTCGCGGAGATCGTCGACTTCCTGCGCGATCCGGAGAAGTACGGGCGCCTGGGCGGGCGCATGCCCCACGGCGTTCTGCTGTCCGGCGCGCCCGGGAACCGGCAAGACGCTGCTCGCGCGCGCCGTCGCCGGCGAGGCGCACGCGGCCTTCTTCTCGATCTCTGCGTCGGAGTTCATCGAGGCGATCGTCGGCGTCGGTGCCTCGCGCGTGCGCGACCTGTTCACCAAGGCCAAGGAGGCCGAGCCGGCGATCATCTTCATCGACGAGCTCGACGCGATCGGACGCTCGCGCCAGGGCTCCGTGTCGGTGACCGGCGCCAACGACGAGCGCGAGCAGACGCTCGACCAGATCCTCACCGAAATGGACGGCTTCGAGAGCTCCGAAGCCGTCGTCGTGCTCGCGGCGACCAACCGCCCCGACGTGCTCGACTCGGCGCTGCTGCGGCCGGGGCGCTTTGACCGGCGCGTGGCAGTGCAGGCGCCCGACCGCAAGGGGCGCAAGGAAATCCTCGAAGTGCACACGCGCTCGATCCCGCTCGCCGCCGGCGTCGACCTCGACGCGATCGCCGCGAGCACGCCCGGAATGGTCGGCGCCGACCTTGCCAACCTCGCCAACGAGGCCGCGCTGCTCGCCGCCCGCCGCGGCCACGACAAGGTCGAGATGAGCGACCTCACCGACTCGCTGGAGAAGATCATGCTCGGCTCGCCGCGCGGGATCCTGCTGTCGCCGGCCGACCGCGAGCGAACCGCCTACCACGAGTCCGGACACGCGCTCGTTGGGATGCTCACACCGGGCGCCGACCCCGTGCGCAAGGTGTCGATCATCCCGCGGGGTATGGCGCTCGGCGTGACGCTCTCCACACCCGACTCCGATCGCGTGTCCTACTCGCGCGAGGATCTCGACGCGAAGATCCGCGTGGCGCTCGGCGGTCGCGTCGCCGAGGAGGTGGTGTTCGGATCGATCACCTCGGGCGCCGAGTCCGACATCCAGCAGCTCACCGCGATCGCGCGCCAGATGGTCGGGCGCTGGGGGATGAGCGACGCCGTCGGACCGATCGCCGTGCTGCCCGCCGACGGTCAGGGCCCGTTCCTGCCCGGCGCGAGCGAGACCTCGCAGGAGACTCAGCGCATCGTCGACGAGGAGGTGCGCAGGCTGGTCGACGCCGCGCACGAGCACGTCACGAGCCTGCTGAGCGAGCACCGCGACCAGCTCGAGGGCCTTGCGCAAACGCTGCTGAAGGAGGAGACGCTCGACGCGCTGGACGCCTATGCCGCCGCCGGCGTTCCGGCGCACGTCGAACAGTCGAGCTCCGACGCCGAGCCGCTGCTCACCCCGCGCACCAGCACCTAGCGAGCGCCCGCCGCGCTCGCCTAGGGCGCGGGTCGACGTGCCTGTCTGCGCGCCTGCTCGCGCTGGCGCTCGCGCCCGGCATCGACGATCTCGCACACCTCGTCGGGGTCCTCGACGACGTGCAGCAGGCCGAGGTCTGCGCCGGAGATGCGCCCGTCTGCGAGCGCTCGTTCGCGCAGCCACGCGATCAGTCCGTCCCACTCGCCGCCGATCAGGATCACCGGGAAATGGCGGATCGTCCCCGTCTGGATCAGCGTGAGCGCCTCGAAGCACTCGTCGAGCGTGCCGAAGCCGCCGGGCGCGATAACGAACGCTCCGGCGTAGCGAACGAACATCACCTTGCGCGCGAAGAAGTGCCCGAAGCGAAGACCAATGTCCAGGTAGTCGTTCAGACGCTGCTCGCGCGGCAGCTGGATGTTGCAGCCGACGGACGTCGCGCCGGCGTCGCGCGCGCCGCGGTTGGCCGCCTCCATCAGGCCGGGCCCGCCGCCCGTGATGATCGCGTAGCCGCGCCGGCCGAGGCACGCGGCAACCTCGCGCACGAGCGCGTAGTCGGGGTGCTCTCGCGGCGTGCGCGCCGAGCCGAACATGCTGACCGCCGGACCGATCTGCGAGAGCGCATCGAAGCCCCGCGCGAACTCGGCGGCGATCTCGCGCACGCGCTCAGCGTCGGCCGCGCGCACGTTCGCCGGCTCGTCGCCGAGCCACAGCAGCAGCTCCTCGTCGAGCGTCGGGCCGCCGATGCCTTCCGGGGCCTCCGGCAGCGGCTCGTTCTGCGCTCGGCCCACGTCAGCCGGCTGCTCGTCGCTGCTCACTGCGCAAGCGTAGGGGCCGCTGCCGCCGCACGCGCGACCAGCCGGTCGACGCCGATCGTGCAGATCGCCAGGCTGACGACCGATGCGGCGACGATCGCCGTCGCGACTTCGCCCGAGAGGACGCCCTCGGCGAGCCCCAGCGAGGCCACCGCCGCGGGCACGCCGAGCTGCGCGCACGCCGCCAGGCCGGCGCCCGGCGTGAGCCTCGTGGCCAGTGCCGCGACGAGGTGGATCGCAACGTTGAGCGCGGCCAGCGCACAGGCCAGAGCGATCATCGCCGGGTGTGAGAACAGGCCGCTGAGGTCGAGCTGGGCACCGAGCGTGACAAAGTACAGCGGCACGAAGAAGCCGTCGGCGACCCCACGGATCTGCGTGGACAGGCGTTTGGGCCCACCGACCAGCGCGACCGTCACGCCGGCCCCGAATCCCGCGATGAGCACGCTCGTGCCGCTGCGCTGGGCCAGCCACGCGAGCAGGAACAGCATCAGCAGCGCGACGCGCAGATCGAGCGCCCAGTGGCGCTGCTTGGAAAGGTGGCGGACGTGCTCGATCCAGCTCTGGCCGGCGACGCTGCGGGCCAGGCCGAGCAGCAGCGCGGCAGCGGCGGCGACGAGCGCGCAGCCGAGCAGCACATGGCCGGTGCGCCCCGGCTGCAGGACGATCGGCACCGAGACGATCGTCACGACGTCGGCAATCGTCACCTGGGCCATCACCGTCAGCGCATCGCGCCCGTCGCTATGGGTCTCCTGCAGCGCCGGCAGCAGGATCGCGGCCGAGCCCGACGCGAGCACGACCGCGTAGACCGCCGCGTGCGCCGTACCCGCCAAGGCCGCAGCGGCGAGGCCGCCGGGCACGGCGAGCAGCCCGACGATCGCCGCGAGCAGCGCCCCCTTGCGCAGCGAAGCGAACAGGCGCCGGTCGCTCAACGGCAGGTGCATGCCGGCCGTCAGCATCAGCATCGCGAAGCCGACCTGGCTGAGGAACGAGAGGGTCGCGTTGGAGGGGTGCACGGCGCCGAGCCCGGTCTTGCCGAGCAGCACGCCGCCGGCGATCTCGCCGATCACCACGGGCACGAAGTACCGCGGCGTCAGCGCGATCAGCGGGCCGGCCAGGCCGGCGAGCACGATCACCAGGAGGTCTCCGAAGCTCACGCTGCGCAGCCTACGCGGGCGACCCGCGCGCACGCTCTGCGCGGGTGCTGAGATCATGCGCAGATGTCCGCGACGCGCAAGCTCGACGCCAAGCATTACGAGAAGGAGCTGCTGCGCCTGCAGACCGAGCTCGTGTTCATGCAGGAGTGGCTCGTCGCCAACGAGCGCCGGCTGGTCGTGCTCTTCGAGGGACGCGACACCGCCGGCAAGGGGGGCGTGATCAAGCGCATCACCTCCTATCTGAACCCGCGCACGTGTCGCATCGCCGCCGTGCCGACTCCGGGCGAGCGCGAGCGCTCGCAGTGGTATTTCCAGCGCTACGTCTCGCACCTGCCGGCGGCCGGAGAGATCGTGCTCTTCGATCGCAGCTGGTACAACCGCGCCGGCGTCGAGCACGTCATGGGCTACTGCACGCAGGAGGAGTACGAGGAGTTCTTGCGCTTCTGCCCGCAGTTCGAGCAGACGCTTCAGAACGACGGGATCATGCTCGTCAAGTATTGGCTGTCGGTCTCAGACGACGAGCAGGAGCGGCGCTTTGAGAAGCGGCTGTCGGACCCGCGCAAGCGCTGGAAGTTCAGCCCGACCGACATCCAGGCGCGTGCTCGCTGGGTCGACTACGCGGAGGCCAAGGACCGCATGTTCGCGCGCACCGACACCGAGCAGAGCCCGTGGTTCGTGGTCGAGGCCGACGACAAGCGCACCGCGCGCCTGAACCTGATCAGCCATCTGCTGTCGCTCGTGCCCTATGAGCATCCGGACACGCCCAAGCCGATCAAGCTGCCGGCGCGCCAGCGGCGCAAGTACAAGCGCCCGTCGCGGCGCAGCGAACGCTTCGTTCCCGAGCGATACGCCGTGGAGTGAGCGTCGAGGATTTCCTCGCGCGCGGGAGCGGCTCGCCGCCTTACAGGTGGACGACGACTCCCTCGGTCGCCACGCTGACCGCCGGAACGTCTCGTGCCAGGCGCGCGGCCAGCTCGTCGAGCTGGTCGTCTGTGCGATTGAGCCGGTGGTGGAAGAGCGCCACCGAGCGCGCGCCGGCGCGCTGGGCGAGCGCGACCGGGTAGTCGGCCACGGCGTGGCCGAAGTCGCCCTCGGCTTCCAGCTCGTGCGGGAGCAGCTGCGCGTCGTGGACGAGCAGGTCGGCGTCGCGCGCGAGCTCCAGCGCGGCCGGGTGATACTCGCCCAGGCCGTCCTCGCCCTCGCCCAGCGCGGTCGGGTTGTGGTCGGGCATGTAGGCGATCGTGCTGTGGCCATCGCTCACGCGGTAGCCGAACGTACGCCCGCCCTTGTGCGGGATCTCGCGCGCGAGCACCGCAAAGCCCTCCAGCTCGGACTCGCCCGGGGCGATCGACCGGCACGACCAGCGCCCGCGAAGGTCGGTCGGCCCGACGGGAAAGTATGGGGGCTTCATCAGGCCGCCGAGCACCATCGCAGCCTCGACGCCGGTCTGCTGGTCGGGGAGGATCACCGTGACGCGCGCATCGAGGCGGTCGCCGGCCGAGAAGAACGGCAACCCCATCGTGTGGTCCCAATGCAGATGCGTGAGCAGGATCGTGCCGTCGAACGGCTCCCCTGCGAACAACTCGATCGCGCGGCGCACACCGGTGCCGGCATCGAGGATCAGCGAGGGCGAGCTCGCACCGTCGGGGGTCAGCGCCAGGCACGACGTGTGACCGCCGTAGCGAACGTACTCGAGACCGGCCGCGGGAAGCGATCCCCGCACGCCGCAGAAGTCGACCCGCAAGCGGCTCAGCCCCGGCCCGGACGCCACCCGCGGCATTCGCGCGGACATGGCCTGATCGGGCGGCTGCCTCGGCGCATCGCGTTCATTATCTGTCAAGCGCAGCGCGTGTCAAGCGCGGCAAGGGCGCGTCAGGCAGCGGCGAGCTTGTTCAGGTCGTAGTCAAAGCCGGCCTTGCGCAACTGCAACAGCAGCTTTGGCTGCCAGGTGCCGGCCATGTCCAGGCGCACGTACGCGATGTCCTGTAGATCGCACGGCAGCTGCACGCCTTCCTCGTAGAGCACGCACACGCTGCCCGGCGCGAGCGCGGCGACGAGGAAGCCCATCTCGAACACGACCGCCTGGTGCGCCCGCGGCGAGTAGTAGGGCTCGGTCTCGGACTCCACACGCGGGGCGCCGATGTCGTCTGCGGTGAGCAGCACGATCGCGTAGCGCGAGCCCGGCTCGCCGAACTGTTCGGACAGCGCCCCGCGCCCGCCGGAGGGCTCGTTGAGCACCGTGACCTCGTGCGGGCCGGCGTGTTCGAGAAGCTGCGCCACAGCCTCCATCCAGCGCTCGTTGCGCCCGTGGGCGAGCAGTACCTGCCTGGCCGCCGCCGGTGTCGGCCCCGGCGTCCCGGCATGCTCGCCCGAAACGGCGCCGGCGGCCTGCTGGGTGCGCTCGGGCGCGCGAGGCGGTGCCTGTGCGAGCTCCGCGCCGACGGCCGGGCGCTGTTGGCCGTGCTCGAGCGGCTCGTCCTCGTTGAGTCGCAGTGCGGTGATCGGCTCGCGCTGAAGGTCTGGCTCGTGTTGGCGCTCGGGCGGGCGCTCGTGCTCATCGGGCGCGCTTTGCGCAGCTCCCTCGGCCGCCACCGAGAGGGCGTCATCGGAGAACGGCTCGTGATCGGCAACCTGGTGCTCAAAGTCGCGCGGCGCCTGCGGCTGCACGGCCGATGTCTGCTGCTCGACCTGCGGATGGGCGAGCTCCTTCGGCCCGTGATCCTCCCTGACGAATGCCAGCTCGCTCTGCAGCACCTGAAGCAGCTCGATCGCCGCCTTGACGGCGTCGAGGTCGCCGGCGTACTGCTGCTGCCAGCGCTGCGGCGCGCCGGAGGTCGCTATGGCGTGCGTGAACTCGCCGGCCTGGGCAGGCCCGGTGTACATGTGATCGAGCGCCTGCACGGTCGGCTCGACCCACTGGTTGCGCGCTGCCTTCCAGCTCTCGTAGTCAGAGAAGTCGCCGACGAGGCTCGCACGCTGCACGAGCGCCTGCCCCTGTTTGATGCACTGGGCGAGCAGCTCGTGGGCGATCGGGATGGAGACCTCGAGCGCAGGCATGCCTAGGCCGGTCCCGGCAGGCCGGTCGACCCGCGGCGGTCCAGCCCGGTGCGCAACACGTATGGCCTGAAGGAACGGATGTGCGTGCTCGGCCTGAAGGAGCGCACGACGCTGGCGGCGCGGAGGTCGTTGCGAAAGCTCGCGTCGGCGAGCACGCGGCGAGCCGCGGCGCGCGCGAGGATCGCGGCCGCGACGAGGTGCTCGTCGATCACGTATTGGGAGTCGAGCACGAGTTGTCGGATGAGGAGTGCTCGGCGCATGGTTGGTCTGCGACACCTATCGGCAGCCCGCGCCGCTGCCCCAGATCGGCACCCCAGCCTTAGACGAGCGTATGAACGAAGTTGTACGGTGGCGCCTTACGAGCGGGAGGCAACGATGAGCCAACGAATCTTGCTGCGCGGCGGATACGTGCTGTCAATGGACGAGCAGATCGGCGAGCTGACGGCCGGCGACGTGCTGATCGAGGATCGGGCGATCGCCGCGGTGGGGAAGCGCTTGGATGCCGGGGACGCGGAGATCCTCGACGTCGCCGGCCACGTCGTCATGCCGGGTTTCATCGACACCCACCGGCACACATGGCAGAGCCCGTTTCGCGGCGTCTGCGCCGACTGGACGCTGGAAGACTACTTTCGCGGCATCCGCATGTCGATCTCGCCGAACTGCTCGGCGCAGGACGTCTACGCGGGCAACCTGCTCGGAGCGTTGGAGGCGCTGGAAGCGGGCGTCACGACGATCCTCGACTTCTCGCACGCCAACAACACGCCCGAGCATGCCGACGCGGCGCTGGCCGGCCTGCGCGATGCCGGCATTCGCGCGATCTTCGCCTACGGCTACTACCCCGCGCCGAGCGACCCGCCGGGTTTCGCCGACCACGCCGAGCGCCTCGCCGACGCGCGCCGGCTACGCGGGCAGGAGCTGTCCAGCGACGACGCGCTGGTGACGATGGGCGTCGCGCTGACCGAGGTAGGGTTGCTGCCGTTCGAGCAGACGATCGCCGAGGCGCGCTCGGCGCAGGAGCTCGCGATCCCCAGCGTCCTGCACACGGGGTGCGCGTGGGGCTCGCCGCTCACCGGCGGCATCGCCGAGCTGGCACATCACGGCCTGCTCGGCGCCGAGCAGGTGCACGTGCACTGCAACACGCTCGACGAGCGCAACCTGCGCCGCCTGGCCGAGCACGACTGCAAGCTGTCGGCGAGTCCCGAGACGGAGCTGCAGATGGGCATGGGACGCCCGGTGATCGGACGCGCGCTGGCGATGGGGATGCGCCCGAGTCTGTCCTGCGACGTCGCGTCGTCGAACTCCGGCGACATGTTCAGCCAGATGCGTCTCGGCCTGCAGTTCGAACGCAGCTTGCGCAACGACGCCTTCCACGCGCGCAACACGATGCCCGACACGCTCGATCTGGGCGTGCGCGACGCGCTGCGCTGGGGGACCGCCAACGGCGCGCACGCGATGGGGCTGGAGGACCGCACCGGCTCGCTCACGCCGGGCAAGCAGGCCGACGTGATCGTCGTCGGGGGCAACCGCCTGAACATGGTGCCGATGGCCGATCCGGTCGGCTGCCTGGTGGCACAGGCCAACGCGTCCAACGTGCAGCACGTGCTCGTCGGCGGTCGCTTCGCCAAGCGCGATGGTGAGCTCGTCGGCCAGGATGTCGCGCGGGCGATCGAGCTGGCGCGGGCGGCGTCCGAACGCGTGCTCGGCGCGATCACCGCCGGCGGCACGCCGCTGCTGCCGCCGGCGCCGGAGGGCTTCGCCGACGTGCTCGCCGAGATGGCGGCACAAAACATTGCGCGCGCGTGGTCGATCGACGCCGGGGGCTGACATCGGCACGGCGCGCAGCCGGGTCGGTTCCCCTACAGGTGCAGATGCTGATTGAGGCGCACGACGACGTACACACCGGCTCCCAGACCGAGCAGGCGGCGCAACCAATTGTCTGGGCGGATCGCCTCCTCATAGGCCCAGACGCCGAGGGCCAGGTAGAAGATCGTGAGCGCCAGCCGGTGTGCGCTGCCCCGCGTCGCCTGGCCCGCGATGCCCGCGAAGATCGCCGCTATGAGCGGCGCGTTGGGGAACTGGATGATCGGAAAGCTTCGCGGCCAGCTCCATCGCGAGAGCCGTTGGATCTGTTCGCGCACCGCCCTAGCGATAGCAACCTCTTTGCGTCCCGGCGGATTGCCCGCGCTGCCGGCATCACTTAGCGGCAGCTTCTACGCGTCTTATGCACACTTAATTCTCGCGGCATAGCTTCCCCGAGCCTGCAGACCGCCTGCGACGATTGGAGTTGAGCTCACCGATGCCGGCCAGACGCTGGTTGCCCAGACGCCCGCAGAGCAAACGCTCGCTGCTGACGACGATCGCCGTGGCGGTCGTGGTGGTAGGCGTGGGCGGCTTCGCATTCGTCTACTTCGTGCTCTTCCCGACGTCCTCGCCGCCGAAGCTGAGTCTCACGGCAAGCTCCTCCAGCGAAACGGCGCGCACGCCGGTTACCTCGGGGACGCCGATCGCGGGCGTCTGGAAGATCGCCTCGGGATCTGTCGCCGGCTATCGCGTGCGCGAGAAGCTTGCATTCCTGCCTGCGCAGAGCCAGGCCGTCGGACGCACCTCGTCGATCGCGGGCGCGGCCACGCTGACGGGCTCGAGCGCGCACGTAAGGGTCACGAGGGCGTCGTTGGTGATCGACGTGAGCACGCTCAAGAGCGACAGGAGCATGCGCGACGAAAAAATCCATTCGATCGGACTGGAAAGCGACCGCTACCCGCAGGCGACGTTCGTGCTCGCCAAGCCGGTCGCGCTGCCGGCGGGCGCGTCCAGCGGCAAGGTCTTTGACGTCTCGGCGACCGGAGCGATGACGATCCATGGCAGCACACAGCAGGTGACGATCCCGCTGGAAATGCGGCTGACGGCGGACAAGCTGGAAGCCGCCGGCTCGATCACGTTCCCGTGGAGCAGGTTCGCGATGACCGCGCCGAGCGTGGGCGGCTTCGTCAACGTGACGAACAGCGCGACGATGGAGTTCGACCTCAGGCTCGCGCGCTCCTAGCCCGGCACGGCATCGCGCGATACGCCGGCGCCGGCGGTCGGCGATGATGTGTGCATGAGAGCGGCTGTGGTGCACGAGCTGGGCGTCCCCCGGGCCGGCGACTTCGCCGAGCCACAGGCCGGCGAGGGCCAGGCGGTCGTCGAGGTGCTGGCCGCCGGGCTGAACCCGGTCGACGTGGCAATCTGCTCCGGGCGCTTCTACGCCGGTGCGCCGCCGGTGCCGTTCGTCGCCGGGCGCGAGGGTGTCGGCCTGTTGGACGGCAGGCGCGTTTACTTCGACGCGCCGGTGCTGCCCTACGGCTCGATGGCCGAGCGCACGCTGATCGAGTCGCAGGCCGCATACGACGTTCCCGACGGCGTCGACGACGGCGTTGCGGTCGCGCTGGGCATCTCGGGGCTGGCGGCGTGGCTGGCGCTGACCTGGCGGGCGTCGCTGAAAGCCGGCGAGCACGTGCTCGTGCTGGCGGCCAGCGGCGTGCTCGGGCAGATCGCCGTGCAGGCGGCCAGGTCGCTCGGTGCAGCGCGCGTCGTCGCGGCGGCGCGCTCGCGCGAGGGCCTGGCGCGCTGTGAGGAGTTGGGTGCCGACGCGGCGGTCGAGCTCGACGACTCCGAGGATCTTGGCGCGAAGCTCGCGCAGGCGGCCGACGGCCGCATCGACGTGGTCGTCGATCCGCTGTTCGGCAAGCCCTTCGCAGCAGCCGTCGACGCGGCGAGCTTTGGTGCGCGCATCGTGCAGCTCGGCGCG
Organism: uncultured Solirubrobacteraceae bacterium; assembly: GCA_963819435.1. Classification (GTDB taxonomy): domain Bacteria; phylum Actinomycetota; class Thermoleophilia; order Solirubrobacterales; family Solirubrobacteraceae; genus Palsa-744. The sequence goes on from CAWFWA010000005.1 coordinate 364,686, forward strand.
GGCGCGGGCGCCGAGAGCACCGTCTCCTCGGCGCCGATCCGCGGCAAGATGCTCGCGATCATGGGTCACACGAACTTCGCGGCGCCGCCTGAGGTCAAGCGGGCGGCCTATGCGAGCCTGTCGGCGCTGGCTGCTTCGGGCGAGCTGAAGGTGCAGAGCGAGAGCATCGAGCTTGAGCTGGTGCAGCAGGCGTGGGAGCGGCTGCAGGCGGGCTCGCACCGCAAGATCGTGCTCGTGCCCCCGGGGCGCTAACCCGGGATCTCGGTGGCGAGCAGCTCAGTGAGCCGTCTGTGCGGCGACGCGGGCAAGGAGCTCGTGTACGCCGTCCACGGCGGCGATCAGTGCCCGTTTTTGGAGCCGCACGTAAAGCGGTGCGAGTCGCCCGCCGAGCTGCGCGCGGTAGGTGACCTGCAGCTGGCCGTCGGGGCCATCGTCCAGCCGATGCTCGAGCGCAAAGCGCGCGCCGGGGAGGCGGGTCACAGTGACCCAGCGCGAGTTGGGCTCGAGCTCGGTGATCTCAATCGACCCCGTGGGTCCGCTGGCGGGCCGCAGCCGGCCTTTCGTGCCCGCCGCGAACGGGCCATCGAGGGTCGCCGAGCGCACGCCCGAGTTCCACTCACTCCAGCGCTCGGCATCGCTCCACACCGCCCAGATCTGCTCGCGCGACGCGGGGCACGCGGCGCTTCGCTGCTGTTCCCAAGTTGACATCGCGCAGGCATCCTACGCGCGCGAGCAGAGTGAGCGCTACTTGCGCTTGGACTGGTGCTCGATGACCTTGCCGAAGGCCTGTTCGAGCTGGGCGGTCATGCGCAGCTTGAACAGCGCCAGCAGCGCCTCTGAGGCGAGCGGGCGCAGCGAGTCGACGCCCTCGATCAGCTCGTCCCAGCCCTCGTCGGGCTGGCCGGCCTCGTCAAACGGCTGCCACAGCTCGCGCAGGAACAGCTTGGTGAAGTCGCGCGAGATCGAGTCGCAGTCGCGGCTCATGCGCTCCACGAGCACCAGCGCGGAATGCATCGGAATGCCCAGGGCAACGACCTGCTCGGCGGCGCGCAGCAGGGCCGGGCTGGGGGCTTCAAAGCGGTCGTCGCCGAGCGGTATCAGCAGCTTGAGCTTGCGCACGCGCTCGGCGTCCTTGGCGCTCAGCTCGCCGAAGCGCTCGTCCAGTTCCGCGGTCGTGATCAGCTCGGGCTGCTCAGGCTCAAACGGCGTGGTGACGGCCTTGCGTAGGCCGAGCAGGCGCTCGGCGAGACCGTCGGAGCCGCTCAGCAGCCGCTCGATCGCAGCGAGGTTGAAGCCGTCGGCCTGCAGGTCGAGGATCAGCCGCAGCCGCGCCACGTGCTCGGCGTTGTAGTAACCGACACGCGCGCGTACGTCTGGCGGAGGAAGCAGACCCCGCGTATGGTGATTGCGGATGTTGCGCACCGACATGCCGACCGCTGCCGCAAGCTGCTCGACCGTCAGGTTGGCCGAGGGCGAGCCGGCTGAGCCCGATGCGTTGCGCGCCGTCCTGGCCTTTGCGGGCCCGTTGCCGCGCTCTGTCTTCTCCGGCGCCGTCTGTGCCATCCCTCACGCAAGGCTACCATGTTTGATGTAACCTCGTTTGAGGTAATGGTTATCTCAGAGCACATGTATCGCGCACCGCTGGACATCCCCGCCGTCGCGCCGTCGCGCGATATCGCACCGCGAGCGCACGGCCATGGCTGAACGCGGCGCCGTGCCGCAGGTCTCGCCGCTGCGCCGTCGCGCGCTCGGCATGATCCGCTCGTTCACGTCGCCGCTGTTGCCCGACGATTACCTGGAGCTCGTCAACCCGCTGTGGTCGACGCGCGAGCTGCGCGGGCGCATCGAACGCATCGAGCGCGAGACGCCCGAAGCGGCCACCGTGACGATCAAGCCCGGTTGGGAGTGGCCCGGTCACAACCCCGGGCAATACCTGCGCCTGGGCATCGAGGTGGACGGCATTCACCACTGGCGCGCCTACTCGCTGACTTCGGATCCGCGCCGCGAGGACGGCTGCATCTCGATCACGCCCAAGCTCGTCGAGGGCGGCAAGGTCTCGCCGTTTCTGTTCGGGGGAGTGCGCCCCGGCGCGATCGTGCGCCTGGGCGGCGTGGAAGGCACCTTCGTACTGCCCGACCCGCTGCCACGGCAGCTGCTGTTCATCAGCGCCGGCAGCGGCATCACGCCTGTCATGAGCATGCTGCGCTGGCTCGCCGGCGAGAACGCGCTGGGTGACGTCGTGCACGTGCACAGCGCGCGCACCAGCGAAGGAGTGATCTTCGGCGAGGAGCTGCGCGAGCTGCACGCAAGCCACTCGGGGTATCGCCTGCACGAGCAGCACACGGGCGAGCGGGGCCGCCTGACGGCGGCGCATCTGGACGAGCTGTGCGCCGACTGGCGCGAGCGCGAGACGTTCGTCTGCGGTCCGACCGGCCTGCTCGAGGCGATCGCCGAGCGCTTTGAGCGCGACGGCGATCCGCAGCGCCTGCACCGCGAGCACTTCCAGCCCGACGGGCGCGTCGGCGACGGCGAGCGCGGCGCCGGCGGCACGATCCGCTTGACCAAGAGCGGCATCGAGGCCGTCTCAGACGGCGAGCTGCCGATCCTGGCCGCCGCCGAAAACGCCGGCGCAGAGCTGCCGTTCGGCTGCCGCATGGGCATCTGCCACACGTGCGTCGGCAAGCTCTGCTCGGGCCAGGTGCGCGATCTGCGCACCGGGCGCGTGCACGGGCAGCCGGGAGAGATGCTGCAGACCTGCATAAACGCGCCCGAGGGCGCGGTCGAGATCGCCCTGTAGAGAACCGTCCACGCCGCAACCCAAGGAGCAACGTGTCAGCCACCCAGATCCCAAGCCACCCCGACGTCGGCGTCGACGAGCCCGAGAGCCCGCTCGCGCGGCTCACACGTGAGCAGATCGAGCAGCTCGGCCGCGAGTTCGACGCGATCCACGACGAGGTGTACGCCGACCTCGGCGACCGCGACTCGCGCTACATCCGCAGCACGATCAAGTTGCACCGCCAGCTCGTGCTCGCCGCCCGCGCGATGCTGATGGGCTCCGAGCGCAAGCCACTGTGGCTCGCCGGGACGGCCGCCCTTTCGCTGGCGAAGATCCTCGAGAACATGGAGATCGGCCACAACGTGATGCACGGGCAGTGGGACTGGATGAACGACCCGGACATCAACTCGCAGAACTGGGACTGGGACACGGCGTCGCCCGCCGACGCATGGCGCCATTCGCACAACTACGAGCACCACACGTTCACCAACATCCGCGGCAAGGACCGCGACCTCGGCTACGAGATCATGCGCATCGACCCCCACCAGAAGTGGCACCCGGTGTATCTCGCGCAGCCGCTCTACAACCTGCTGCTGATGGGCTTCTTCGAGTGGGGCGTGGCCGTGCACGACCTCAACCGCGGCGCGATCCACTCCGGCGAGAAGTCAAAGGAGCAGGTCGTGCAGGAGCTCAAGGCGATCGGCGCCAAGGCGCGCGATCAGATCGTCAAGGACTACGTCGCCTTCCCGGCGCTCGCGGCGCTCGGCGCGTTCGTATCCGGTCGCGGCTCGGCCAGCTCGGCCCGCCGCTCGTTCAAGTCGACGCTCGCCGCGAACTTCACGGCGAACATCGTGCGCAACGTGTGGTCCTACTCGATCATCTTCTGCGGGCATTTCCCCGACCAGACCTACACGTTCGCCGAGGAGGAGGTCGCCGAGGAGACGCGCGGCGGCTTCTACGTGCGCCAGCTGCTCGGCGCGGCGAACATCGACGGCGGCCCGCTGTTTCACCTGCTCGCCGGCAATCTCAGCTTCCAGGTCGAGCACCACCTGTACCCGGACATGCCCTCCTCGCGCTACGCCGAGATCGCGCCGCGCGTGCGCGACATCTGCCGCCGCTACGGGCTGCCCTACAACACCGGTCCGCTGCACAAGCAGCTCGGCACGGTCCACCGCACGATCCTGCGCCTGGCCTTTCCCGGCGGCAAGGTACGCCCCAAGCCGGGACCGTACGTGCCGTCATCGTGACCGCGCCCTAACCGGCCGTCTCGCCCCACAGGGTCGCCAGCAGCGAGCGCGCGCCGCCGTGATCGCGGTGCTCGCACAGGTAGACGCCCTGCCAGGTGCCGAGCGCCAGGCGCCCGCCGGCGACCGGCAGCGACAGCGACGGTCCCAGCAGCGAGGCCTTGATGTGCGCGGGCATGTCGTCGGGACCCTCCAACGTGTGCGTCCAGTAGGAGGCGTCCTCGGGCACCGCGCGGTCGAAGAAGGCCGCGAAGTCGCGGCGCACGTCGGAGCTGGCGTTCTCGTTGAGCGTCAGCGACGCCGACGTGTGGCGCAGGAACAGGTGCAGTAGCCCCACGCGCACGCCGGCCAGCTCGGGCAGCGCCGCGAGCACCTCGCGCGTGATCAGGTGAAAGCCGCGCGGCAGCGCCGGCAGAGAGATCTCGCGCTGGGCCCACACCGTCAGACACCGTAGCGGCGCCCGCCGGGGCGCACGACGCGGGCGCGGCGCATGCGCCAGACTAGAGCGAACGATCTATCAAGAGGAGGGAGCTTTCGATGCAGCAGCTCACCTACACCGCCCCGCATGAGCTGCAGTGGCGCGAGGCACCGCAGCCGCAGCTGAGCGGCGATGGGGCCGCGCTCGTGCGGCCCGTGGCCGTCGCGACCTGCGACCTCGACGCGCTGATCGTCGCCGGCGAATCGCCGTTTGCAGCGCCCTTTGCCGTCGGCCACGAGTGCGTCGCGGAGATCGTCGATGCCGGCGATGCGGTCGGCTCATTGCAGGCCGGCCAGCTCGTCAGCGTGCCCTTTCAGATCTCCTGCGGGCAGTGCGACCCCTGCCGGGCGGGGCGGTCGAGCAACTGCGCGAGCGTCGACTTCATGTCCACGTACGGCTTCGGCCCGGCGGTTGCGCGCTGGGGCGGCTTTCTCTCCGACCTGGTGTGCGTGCCCTACGCCGAGCACATGCTCGTGCCGCTGCCGGCCGGCGTCGCGCCGGCGGCGGTGGCCAGCGCGTCGGACAACATCTCCGACGCATGGCGCGCGGTCGCGCCGGCGCTGCAGCAGCAACCGGGCGCGCCGGTGCTGATCGTCGGCGGCGCAAGCTCCGGTTCGATCGGGCTGTACGCGGTCTCGCTGGCGCTGGCACTCGGCGCGGAGTCGGTCACCTACGTCGACGCCGGCGCGCAGCGACGTGAGATCGCCGAGGCGTTTGGCGCGCACACGCTCGCCGAGACGCCGCAGCGACTCGGCCCGTTCCCCGTGACGGTCGACTCCAGCGCCGATCCGGAGGGCCTCGCGCTTGCGCTGCGCTCCACCGCTCCCGACGGCACGTGCACGAGCACGGCGATCTACTTCGGCGAGCAGCCGCAGCTGCCGCTGCTGGAGATGTACACCAAGGGCATCACGTTCAAGACCGGCCGCGCCAACGCTCGCGAGGCGATGCCCCACGTGCTCGCGCTCGCCGCTTCCGGTGCGATCCATCCCGAGCGCGTGACCACGCGTACGGTCGCGTGGGACGACGCCGCCGATGCGCTGGCCGAGGGCGACTGGTGCAAGCTCGTGTTCGAGCGCTGAGCTGCGATGCTCCCGTCGATGACCGGCGCCGAGCCGCAAGCCGCCGCAGCCGCAGAGCCGTCCCCGCCGGCGCTCGACGAGCTGGTGCTTGCAGACGAGCCCGAGCGCTGGGCCGCGCTCGGCTTCACGGTGGACGACGGCGCCATGCAGCTCGGCTCTGTCAACGTGCGACTCGCCGGCGCCGGCGCCGGGCGCGGGATCGTCGGCTGGTCGCTGAACGGCCTCGCCGGCATCGAGCTGGACGGCCTGCCGACCGAGCATTCGCACGAACCGCTGCTCGGCCCCGCGCCCGAGCATCGCAACGGCATCGTGGGAATCGACCACGTTGTCGCGATGACGCCCGATCTCGACCGCAGTGTGGGAGCGCTGCAGCGCGCCGGCCTTGACCTGCGCAGGATCCGCGAGGAGCCGACGCCCGCGGGGGCACCGCGCCAGGCCTTCTTCCGCCTCGGCGAGGCAATCCTCGAGGTCGTGCAGGAACCCGCGCAGGTCGTCGCCGAGCGCGGCGCCGATCGCCCGGCTCGGCTGTGGGGCCTGGCGCTGATCGCGCCGCAGCTCGACGCCACGGTCACCGAGCTCGCGCCGCACGCCGGCGCGGTTCGCGATGCCGTGCAGCCGGGCCGGCGCATCGTCACGCTCAAACGCTCGGCCGGCCTGGCCGTGCCGGTGGCGTTGATGAGCCCGCGAAACAGCTAGGCGGGGGCGCGCGTCGCGGCGCGCCTGGCGCGCGGGCGCGCGCCGGCGATGCGCGCCGCCTCCTCGCCGCCGAGAAACGGGGCGAGCGCGATGTACGTCGCCGACGGTGTCAGCTCGGGGAGCTCGCGCAGCCTGCCCGACAGCGCGTAGTGCAGGCACAGCTCGAACAGGCCGCCGGCGATCGCCTCGACGGCCACCGCCGGAGGGCTCAGGCCATCGGCCTCGCCCATGCCGGGCGCGAGCATCTGCGCGAAGCCTTCGACGCCCATGCTCGAGCGCAGCGCCGTGTGCTCGGTCGCGACCAGCGCGTCGAGCAGCGCGATGTGGGCGAACGCCGGCTCGGTGGCGAGGAAGTCGAACAGCGCGGCGATGCCCGCGTGTACCGACTGGCGCCAGTCGCTCTGTGCGGCGTACGCCCGTTCAACGGTCGCCAGGGCCTTGTTGTTGCCGACTTCGAAGGCGACCATAAAAGCGTCCTCCTTATCGGCGAACTGCTCGTAGAAGGCGACCAGCGACACCGCCGCCTGCTCGGCGATGGCTTCCACACGCAATGACGCATAGCCCTCGGCGGCGGTCAGGTTGGTGACCGCGTCGAGGATGCGTTCGCGCTGGCTCTGCACGACGTAGCTGCGCGACACGTTCTGGTCGCCGCGCGCCAGGCCGCGCCGCCCGCCGAGCAGCGGGTGCGGCGCCAGGGTGCCGGGCGCGCGACCGCCGTCCAGCGCTGTCGCGCGACGGCGTGCGCCGGTCAGAGGCGCGGGCTCGCCGAGCATCGCCGCGGGGGCCGGGTAGTAGGAAGCCGCCCAGCGCGCCAGGTCTGGGACGAGCGCCGCCAAGTCGGTCGGCTCGCCGCGCAGCACGCGCCGGTAGAGCACCCTGCTGAAGCCGCCGACGATCGCCTTCAGCGTGATCTCCGACAGCTCCCCGTCGCCCGGCGCGAGCTCCAGGGCGTCGCGAATGAACGCCTCAAAGCGCAGCAGCACCCGGTCGCGGCGCTCGATGCCCGCCGCCCCGACGGCCGGTATCTCCAGCAGGCTCAGCCGCAACGCACCGGGGTTCTCCAACGCCGCCGACAGCAGCGCCTCGATGCCCGCTTCGACACGCCCAGGCCAGCCCGTGCTCTGCCGGTAGGCCAGCTCGATCCGCCGGATCGCCTCGTTGGAGACCACGTCGTAGGTGAACAGCAGGCAGTCCTGCTTGTTGTCGAACAGCTCGTAGAAGGTCTTGCGCGAGACGCCCGCCCGCGCGATCACGTCGGCTACGCGCGTCTCGCGGTAGCCCTCCTCGCCGACGGCATCGATCATCGCCAGCGCCAGGCGCAGGCGCTGGCCGATGCGCGTCTGCTCGCGCGCCACCGGGCCCGAGGGACGGCGCGAGCGCTCGCGCGGCTGGTCGGCCCGTTTGGCACCCTCCGGCTCGGCGACCGGCCCTCTGCGCGATTTGGCGTTTGAAGACATCAGTCAGTGGGCGCTTTGTCCGGCGCTCGTTCGCTGCGTGCGGTCGCGGCCGGCGGTGTGCAACCAGGCGAAGCCATACATGTTTAATCGATCAGATGTTTTATAAACAGCTGTCTACTTTAGCCCTTGACAGGGAACTTTAGCTATGCGATGTTGAACATTCAGGAGTGACCTCCCTCGTCCGGTCACCTTGAAAGACGCCCGGCGTCGCTCCCTCCCTGGCGTGGGCGTCAACGCCGGTGGGCGTCGTGACCTGGCTCGGTCACGACGCCCGGCGGCGACCTTCGTGCTCGCGCAGCGGCGACGGCGTAGGCTTAGCCCGATTCACCTATCGAACTTCGCCCCGCGCCTTACCGAAAGGACGCCGCATGAGCTGGGACTTCTCCACCGACCCCGACTTCCAGGAGCAGTTGGACTGGATGTCCGAGTTCGTCCGCAGCGAGATATGGCCGCTGGAGGCGATCTGGCACGAGCTCGGGCTGGAGGGCCTGTCAGAGGCAATCGCGCCGCTTGCAGAGCAGGTCAAGCGGCGCGGGCTGTGGGCCACGCACCTGCCGCCCGAGCTCGGCGGCCAGGGTATGGGCCAGGTTCGACTCGGGCTGATGCACGAGATCCTCGGCAGCTCACCGATCGCGCCGCTGGCCTTCGGCAACGCCGCGCCGGACTCCGGCAACTCCGAGATCCTCGCGATGGCCGGCACCGACGAGCAGAAGGAGCGCTGGCTGCACCCGCTACTGGCCGGTGACCTGCGCAGCGCCTTCAGCATGACCGAGCCCGACACCCCGGGATCGGACCCGACGCAGCTGCGCACGCGCGCCGTGCGCGACGGCGACGGGTGGGTGCTCGATGGCCACAAGTGGTTCTCGTCCAACGGCTCGATCGCCGACTTCCTGATCGTCATGGCCGTCACCGACCCCGAGGCGCGCGGGCGCCAGCGCGCTTCGATGTTCGTCGTGCCGCGCGACACGCCGGGCGTTGACGTCGTGCGCGACGTGCCGACGATGGAGCATCCGTGGGAGCAGTTCGGCGCCTACGGCGGACACTCGGAGATCCTCTACGAGGACGTGCGTCTTCCAGGCGATGCGCTGCTCGGTGGTGTCGGCGACGGCTTCATGCTCGCCCAGCAGCGCCTCGGGCCCGGGCGCATCCATCACTGCATGCGCTGGCTCGGGGTCGCGCGACGCGCCTTCGACATGATGTGCGAGCGCGCCACCTACCGTCACGCGCACGGCTCGCTGCTGGCCGACAAGCAGACCGTCCAGAACTGGGTCGCCGACAGCGCCGCCGAGATGCAGGCGGCGCGCCTGATGACGCTGCACGCCGCCTGGGTGATGGACACGCAGGGAGCGCGTGCGGCGATGGTCGACATCGCGCTGATCAAGTTCTACGGCGCGAAGGTTCTGCACGACGTGGTCGACCGCGCGGTGCAGACACACGGGTCGCTTGGCTACTCCACCGACCTGCCGCTCGAGCAGATGTATCGCTTTGCGCGCGCCGCGCGCATCTACGACGGTCCCGACGAGGTGCACCGCCAGACCGTCGCGCGGCGCATCCTCAACGGCTACTCGCCGCCGCCCGGCGACGTGCCCTCAGAGCATCTGCCGACGCGCCGCGAGCAGTCGCGCGAGCGCTTCGCGCACCTGCTCGGCGCGCTGAGCGCCAACGACTGAACAGCGCCGCCGCCCCTGAGGGGGGAGGCGGCGGCGCTGGTCGAGCGAGCCGCCCAGGACCGCCGTCGGCGGACGGCGGCGCGGCTCATTGACCGAGCGGGGTTGTAGGGCACGCCCTGGCAGGGGCGGCCCGCAGGCCACACCGATCCCCGAACTTCCTGGACACACAGTCCCCCACACCGCGGTCGTACCCCACTTGTCCGTCGAGCCTACCTCCAGCGGCCGGCAGCGTGTGCGCTTTTGCCCGGCGCTTGTATGAGAATCCTTTTAGGAATAGAGCCGAGGGCGCGCGACACAGCGAGTTACCGCGCGCACTTTCAGCGCAGTAAGCAACATGCGCCACGAATGCCTCAGAGGACTCTCATTCGATTGTCAGTTTGGTCTGAGCATCGCCGGGAAGACTGTGTGCATGAACCTCACATCGATCATCATCCTCAACGTCGTGCTCGACGTCGCCCTGCTAGCCGGAGTCGGCTTTGCGATGACGCGCGCGCTCAAACTCGTCCCGCACCGCCCCGGCATCACCGGCAACGCCTGGCGCCTGCACCGTCCTCACCGGCGCGCCGTGCGCAGTGCGCACGAGCAGCGTCGCTCCGGGCAGCTCGCGCGCGCCTTCGACTGAACACCGCTCCAAGCCCCCGCGCCCGAGGCGCGGGGGTCAGCGTTCGCCGGAGCCGCCGCGCAGCAGGTAGACGTACCACAGGGCCACCACGATCAGCACGCCCAGCGGCAGCGCCAGCGTGAGGATCGAGCCCGTGAGGAACGATGCGGCGAGTGCGATGGCGAGCGGCGGCATGGACCCTCCTAGTGGTCGCTGGCCAGTCGCGCGCCCCCGGCGGTCGCCGGCGGCGCCGGCGCGAGCCAGCGGTGGACATATACGAAGATAACCACGACGAACGTGATCGACCCGGGCACCCACATGATCCCCGCGGCGATGCGCTGGTCGCTGAGCGCCGAGATGCCGCCGGGGCGCGAGGCCTCGTGCGCGTAGACCGAGTACAGCGGGTGGGTGGCCAGCGCGAGCACGATCGCCAGCAGCCAGCTGACGACCATCGCGCCGACCAGGTAGGCCACGCGCGCCATCGAGCTCAGGCGCGCGTGCAACGGAGGCGAGTCGATCACCTGCTTCCAGAACATCACCGCGGTAGTGAAGAACAGCGTGTGCTCCAGCGCGTGCAGCGCCGACGAGCGCAGCGTCGCATCGAACAGCGCCGGGACGTGCCACAACAGCAGCACGGCGCTGAACGCGACGAACGCCACCTGCGGGCTGCCGAGCACGCCGTTGACGCTGCGCAACCAGCGCGTGCGCGGACTCTGCCCGAGCGAGCGAGCGAGCGAGCGGCGCAGCTGTAGCGGCAGCGAGCGCCACAGGCGGATCCACGGGCGCGCGAGCACCAGCAACGGCGGCGCGACGACCAGCAGCAGCACGTGCTGGGTCATGTGCGCCCAGAACAGCTGCTCGGAGAGGATCTCCAGCGGCGAGCTGAGCGCGATCGCGAGTACCGCCAGCGCGCCGTAGAAGCACGCGCGCTGCCACTGGCGCTCGCGGCGCGCGCGCGCGGGCGTGACCGTACGCCGGTCGCCGAGCCAGTAGAGGAACGCCAGGTCGAGCACCAGCACCAGCGGCGGATCGAACGACCAGTCCCAGAAGCCGGGGGCGACTGTCGTCGCGGCGAGCATCACACCAGGTACAGCACGACGTAGGCGATCGCGCCGATCGCCGCGAGGTAGGACCAATAGAACACGCACGCGTCGAGCCCGGGCGCGATCAGGCGATCGGGGTCGGCGATGTCGGCGCCCGTCTCCTCGTCGAGCAGGCGTCCCGGCACCCGTCGCGCGCGCAACTCGGTGGCGATCTGTGTCTCAAGCCAATACATCGTCGCCAGCGTCGCAATCGCGAAGAACGCCGTCCACGCGCAGAACACGCTCGCATAGCCACCGTCGGTGGGCCCGAAGTGCTGGACGGTGTACTGCACGCACTGCAGCGCGATTGCCGCGAGCCCGAGCGCCAGCGAAGCGATCGCCGGGGCCAGCCAGCCGCGCGACTCGGCCTTCATCTGCCGGCCCGCGACGATCGCCAGCAGGGCGCTGATCACCACGCAGGCGACGATCGCCGCGCCGAGCCCCTGCTCGGCTTTGACATGGCCGGGATGCCACAAGTGGTTCTGGTTGAGCGAGCGCAGATAGAAGTACGCGAACACGAAGGCGAGGAAGAAGAACGTCGTTGCCCCCGCGAGCAGGCGCCCGGCGATGTACAGCGCGCGCGCGCCGACGTCCGGCGGCTCGGGCGGGATCTCCACGCCGTGCTCCACCGCCGGCACCATCAGCCCGAGCGGGCGCTCTTCGCGCGAGGCCTCCATGTCAGCCCCCCGCCGGCGCCGGCGCGGCACCGGCGCCGGCGATGTTCAGCGGCGTGCCGTAGTCGTAGGGATCGGAGTCGATCACGGGGATCTGCTCGAAGTTGTTGACCGGGACCGGCGTGGGTACCTGCCACTCCAGCGACTTCGAGCGCCACGGGTTGGCCTCGGCCGGCAGGCGCACGATGATCAGCGAGTAGACGACGTTGAACAGGAAGATCAGCATCGAGAAGCCGAGCACGAAGGCCGAGATCGATACCCACACGTTCAGGCCTTGCAGGTTTGGCGCGTAGCTTGAGACGCGCCGCGGCATGCCTTTCATGCCGAGCACGAACAGCGGCATGAACGTCGAGTTGAACGCGACGAACATCAGCCAGAAGTGTGCTTTGGCCAGGCGCTCGTTGAACCGCAGCCCGGTCATCTTCGGCACCCAGTAGTAGATCGCCGCGAAGAACGTGAAGATCAGCCCGCCCATGATCGTGTAGTGGAAGTGCGCCATCACGAAGAAGCTGCCGTGCGTGTCGGTGTCGCTCGGCGTGTCCGACAGGAACACGCCGGACAGGCCGCCGATCAGGAAGTTGAACGTCCAGCCCAGGCAGAACAGCATCGGCACGGTGAACGAACTTCGCGCCTTCCACAGCGTGCCCATAACGCACAGGAAGATGAATCCGGTGGGAATCGAGATGATCTCCGTGGAGAGCATGTAGAAGGGGCGCAAGTCGGCGTTGATGCCGCTGACGAACAGGTGGTGCTGCCACACGAAGAAGCTCAGCAGCGCGACGCCGAGCATCCCCGAGACGGCCAGGCGATAGCCCCACAACGGCTTGCGCGTGAACACCGGCAGCAGCTCGAGCACGATGCCGAAGCCGGGCAGCGCGAGGATGTACACCTCGGGGTGGCCAAAGAACCAGAAAAGGTTCTCGAACAGGTATGGGCTGCCGCCGCCGCCGGGCACGAAGAACGACGTGTTGATCGTGCGGTCGAGCGCCGCCATCGCCAGCGTGGCAATCAGCATCGGCGCCGAGAGCACCATCAGCACCGACGTCGCGAGCACCGACCAGACAAAGATCGGCAGGCGCGACCAGGTCAGCCCGGGGGCGCGCATGGTGATGATCGTGGCGATCATGTTCAGCCCCAGCAGGCACATCGACAGGCCGACGAGGGCGAAGAAGATGATGTAGGAGTCCATCCCCATCACGGCCTGGTCGTTGAGCGGCTCATAGCCCGTCCAGCCGGTCGGGAAGCCGCCGAAGAAGATCGACGAGGTCAGGATGAAGCCGGCTGCCATCAGCAGCCAGAAGGTCAGCGCCTCGATGCGCGGGAAGGCCATCCGCCGCGCGCCGATCATGATCGGCACGAAGTAGTTTGCGAACGGGCCGAGCACGCCCGAGGTCATCACGCCCATCATCATCGCGCCGTGCATGCCGACCAGCGAGAGGTACTGGTTGGGGGCGATCGTCGTCGGCGTGTCGTGCAGCAGCTCGGTGCGGATCAGCATCGCGTTGAGCCCGGCGATGAAGAAGAACAGGCCGATACCGCACAGGTACTGGATGCCGACGACCTTGTGGTCGGTGCACAGGCCGAAGTAGCGGCCGATCCCCTCGTCCTCCTTCTCGCGCAGCGACGCCGGCCGGCCGAGCAGCCGGCTGACCGGGTAGTTGGCGAACCCGAGACCGATCAAAAAGCCGGCGACGCCGAACAGGTAGGCCAGCAGCAGCGCCACATCGTTCTCGTCTGTTTTCGAGATGAATTCAAAGCTTTTGGTCGTCGAGACGCGGTGGCCGATGAACCAGCCGAGGTAGTAGCCGGCGACGCCGAGAATCAGCGCGCTCAGCAGGTTGAAGCCGATCAGCCGGCGCAGCAGGGGGCGCCTGACCGGTGCGGGCTGGGCGTGGGACTCGATCGTCGTGCTCATTCGGCGCGCCTCGTCGGTTCGGGGAGGTAGGTCTTCTTGTACGGCGGCAGCAGCTTCGTGGCCGCTGCATACCTGGTCTGCTGTTCGGCGATCCACGTGTCGAAGGCCGCCCGACTGACGACGTGGCCATGGTCGAACATCGCGCCGTGCCAGACCCCGCACAGCTCGGCGCAGCGCACTTCAAAGGTCTCCTTGTGCGTCGGCTTGACGTAGACCACGTTGTCGACGTCCGGGTTCGCGTCCGCCTTGACGCCGAGCTGGTAGGCCCAGAAGGAGTGGATGACGTCGAGCGAGGTCACGTGCAGTTCGACCATCTGGTTGACCGGCAGCTCCAGGTGCGGAACCTCGACGCCGCCATATTCCGGGAAGCGATAGGTGAACTCCCACTGCTGGGCGATCACCTGTACCTGCAGCTTCTTGCCGTGCGGCACGACGACCGGCGAGGGGCCACCCCCCGAGCCGGCGCCGTCTTCCTCCAGGCGCACCGTGCCATACACGGCGAGCGAGAGCACGAGCGTCGAGGTGATCACGATCCACCAGGTCTGCAGGCGCACGTTGCCGCGCACCGCCGGGCCTTCGAGCATGCCGCCGCGGGGCTGGCGAAAGACGATCACCGCGTAGATCAGATACAGCACCACGAGCAGCAGCACGGGCGTGGCCATCGCCAGCAGCACGGTGTTGTCGGTCACGTGCCCGGAGGCCTGCGCCGAGCCGTTGCCCGGCGGCAGGATCGGACCGAGCAGCACGATCACAAGCGGCGTGGCGATCAGCGACGCGACGACCCACAGAATCGTGAAGCGTCGTGCGTGGTTCGGTTCGGCCATGATCAGACGACGTCGAGGAAGCCGTCCATGTAGCCGACCGTCTGCATCGGCCCTCCGCCTCCGGTGAGGAAGCCGGCCGCGCACGGCACAAAGCACTGCCAGTGGTAGCGGCCCTTCTTTCCGGTGCGGATTGTGAAGCTGATCGTGCGGTGCGCCTCGGCCATCGTGCACGGCGCGAATTCGCACTGGTTCTTGGCTTCTTCGGCCACTCCCGGCAGTGCCACGAGAATGCCCATTTCGGGCACCGCGAAGGTATGTGACGCTTCTTCGGGGTTGATCCCGTGGACCGTCTTGCCGTCGACGGTCTCGGTGGCGCCCACCGTGCCCTGCACCTGCGAGAGGAACGGGTTGCGCAGTCCACTGTCGCCGTCGTACTGCAGCACGGTGATGTGCACGAGCGAGTTGGCGGGCACCGTGTAGTCGGTGCTGTGGATCCACTTGCCGTGGCTCTGCACCAGGTAGGAGACCCAGTCGGGGTGCCCGGGGCTGTATTTGGAGCCGATCGCCGCAACCGTCTGCAGCGTCAGGTGCGTGCTCACGCCGGTCGTCGTCCCGGAGCTCGAGGCCGCCACCGGCCGCGGAAAGCTGGTCGCCCAGTTGGCCACGTACAGCGCGATCAGCACGGCAACCACGACTGTCGCGGTGCCAATCCCCAAAGCCTTCTTAGCCACCAGGTTCACGTCGATCCTCCGCTCACCCTTCACTCCGCCCTTGCGCCGGCGACTCTACATCCGCGCGACGCCGCTGTGGTGGATTTCGATCCGTTGATATATGAGAATCCTCTTAGGAAGGCCCGCGTAGGACACGTGTCCAGAAATGCCGGAGATCCGAACGCAACGCCTCGCGCTGCCCGAAAGGGACGACATGAGTTGCCCGATAGGAGCACAAGGGACGACACGGAGTTGCCCCCTAGGTGCACAACGCGAAGCGGAGGCGGTTGTCATGAGTGCAGTGGGTAGGAACTTGCTGGTGCTTGACGGGGGGATGGGGCACGGACAGGCGAGGCCGGAGACGATCGAGCAGGCTGGCCGCGCATACGCCGAGCTGCCGCTGCGCTGTGTGTCGAGCGAGATGCACGACGGCTGCTGCTGTCAGTCGCGCATCCCGCGGGCGGTCGTCGAGCGCGCGTGGCGCCGTGAGCTCGCGGCCAGCGGTGACCACGAAGGGCGCTTCTTCCACCTGATCCACGACGGCGGCGTGTGGCAGGCCTACGGGCTGGGCGACGGCCAGGTGCGCGGCGTGTACTGCCCGTCGCACAACAGCCGGCGCGCGGCACGCTCGCGCGCGGCCGTGTGCCAGGCCGGCGACGTCGTCTACGAGCTTCCGCTCGCGGCGTAGTCGCGG
Organism: uncultured Solirubrobacteraceae bacterium; assembly: GCA_963819435.1. GTDB lineage: Bacteria > Actinomycetota > Thermoleophilia > Solirubrobacterales > Solirubrobacteraceae > Palsa-744. The sequence continues at coordinate 380,526 of CAWFWA010000005.1, forward strand.
CAACACTCGCCCGCTTCCACCGCGGCGCGGCGTGCGGATACGATCAGCTGCTTGGCGCCCGACCGCACAATCACGCCGCCTGACGCGCCCGCGCAGGTTCCCGATCGCCCCACGCTCGACGGCCTGGAGGCCAAGTGGAGCGATGTCTGGGAGCGCGACGGCTGCTACCGCTTCGATCGTTCGGCCGCGCGCGAGAGCGTGTATTCGATCGACACGCCGCCGCCGACCGTCAGCGGCTCGCTGCACGTCGGGCACGTGTTCTCCTACACGCACACCGACGCGATCGCGCGCTACCAGCGCATGCGCGGCAAAGCCGTCTTCTACCCGATGGGCTGGGACGACAACGGGCTGCCCACCGAGCGGCGCGTACAGAACCACTTCGGCGTGCGCTGCGACCCTTCGGTGCCGTACGACCCGGACTTCGCGCCGCCTGAAGAGCCCTCGGAAAAGGAGCCGGTGTCGATCTCGCGGCCGAACTTCGTCGAGCTGTGCCTGCGCCTGACCGAGACCGACGAGCAAGCCTTCGAGGAGCTTTGGCGCGGGCTGGGCCTGTCGGTCGACTGGTCGATGAACTACACGACGATCGGCGAGCGCGCCCAGCGCATCTCCCAGCGCTCGTTCCTGTCGCTGCTCGCACGTGACGAGGCCTACCAGCTGGAGGCGCCGACGCTGTGGGACGTCGACTTCCAGACCGCAGTCGCACAGGCCGAGCTGGAGGACCGCGAGCGGCCCGGCGCGATGCACCGCGTGCGCTTCGGACTGGCCGCCGACGCCGAGCCTGCCCCGGGCGCCAACGGCGCGAGCGCGGCGGCGCACGAGGCGCTGATCGAGACGACGCGCCCGGAGCTGATCCCGGCGTGCGTGGCGCTGCTCGCCCACCCCGACGACGAGCGCCAGCGCGCGCTCGTCGGCTCGCAGGTGCTGACGCCGCTGTTCGGCACGCGCGTGCCGGTGCTGACGCACCCGCTCGTGGACCCGGAGAAGGGCACCGGGCTGGTGATGGTGTGCACTTTCGGCGACCTCACGGATGTCGTCTGGTGGCGCGAGCTGGGCCTGCCGGTGCGCTCGGTGCTCGGCCCCGATGGGCGCCTCGCCGACGTGCCGTGGGGCGGCGCCGGCTGGGAGTCTGAGGACCCCGAGCGCGCCAGGCGCGAGTACGGCGAGCTGGCCGGGCGCACGGTCAACCAGGCGCGCAAGCGGATCCTCGAGCTGCTCGGCGAGTCCGGCGACCTCGTCGGCGAGCCGACGCAGATCGTGCGCGCGGTGAAGTTCTTCGAGAAGGGCGAGCGCCCCGTGGAGATCATCACCAGCCGCCAGTGGTTCATCCGCACGATGGCCCACCGCGACGAACTGCTGGCGCGCGGGCGCGAGCTGCAGTGGCACCCGCCGTACATGCGCGCGCGCTATGAGGATTGGGTCAACGGGCTGACAGGCGACTGGTGCGTCAGCCGCCAGCGCTTCTTCGGCGTGCCGTTTCCGCTGTGGTACCCGCTCGACGCCGGCGGCGCTGTGCTCCATGACCAGCCGATCTCCGCGCGCGCGGAGCAGCTTCCGGTCGATCCGTCGACCGACGTTCCCGACGGCTATGACGAGGCCCAGCGCGGCCGCCCCGGCGGCTTCGCCGGCGACCCGGACGTGATGGACACGTGGGCGACCTCCTCGCTGACACCGCAGATCGCCGGGGGGGCGGGCGAGGACGACGAGCTGTTCGCGCGCGTGTTCCCGATGGACGTGCGCCCGCAGGCGCACGACATCATCCGCACCTGGCTGTTCTCGACGATCCTGCGCTCCCAGCTCGAACACGACGAGCTGCCCTGGCGCAACGCAGCGATCTCCGGCTGGGTGCTCGACCCCGACCGCAAGAAGATGTCCAAGTCCAAGGGCAACGTGGTCACGCCGATGCACCTGCTGGAGGAGTACGGCGCCGACGCCGTGCGCTACTGGGCGGCCAACGGCCGGCCGGGCACCGACACGGCGTTCGACGCGCAGCAGATGAAGGTCGGGCGGCGCCTCGCGGTGAAGCTGCTGAACGCGTCGAAGTTCGCGCTCGCCGACCTGCCGGGTGACGGCGACGCGCTGACTAGTCCGCTGGACCGCGCGATGATCGCGCGCCTGGGCAACGTCGTCGCCGAGGCGACCGAGAGCTTTGAGGCCTATGACTACGCGCGCGCGCTGGAGCGCGTGGAGAGCTTCTTCTGGTGGTACTGCGACTACTACCTGGAGCTCGTCAAGGGCCGCCGCTATGACTCGCGCGACGGCGAGACCGGCGGCGCCGTCGATCGCGAGGGTCAGGCGTCGGTAAGCCGCGCGCTGCGCCGCTCGCTGGCGGTCTTTCAGCGATTGCTCGCTCCGTTTCTGCCGTTTGTCTGCGAGGAGGTGTGGTCGTGGTGGCAGGAGGGCTCGGTGCACCGCGCGAGCTGGCCCGACGCCGAGGAGCTGGCACTCGCGCTGGGCGGCGCGCAGGTGACAGACCCTGCTGCCGAGGACGCCGCGCTGGCCGTTGCGGCAGATGTGCTCAAGGAAGTGCGAAAGGCCAAGTCACAGGCGCAGCGGCCGATGCGCGCGCCGGTCGCGCGCGTGGTTGTGCACGACAGCGCTGAGCGGCTGGCCGCGATGGGGCTCGGGTCCGAGGACCTGTGCCAGGCTGGGTCCATCGCGGCGATCGAGAGCGTCGAGGCCGAGGAGTTCGCCGTCGAGGTCGAGCTGGCCGAGGAGGCCGCGGATTAGGCGCGCGTCGTGACCGACCCGACGAGCCGGCGCAGTGAGCGGGCGGTGCTCGTCCTGGGCGATGCGGAGGGGCTCGCCGCCGCGTTGATCCGGCGGTTGCAGCAGAGGGACGTGCCGGTGGAGGCGGCGGGAGTACTGAGCGACAGCGAGACCGCGGCCATTCTCGCGCGAGGCTTGTGGAGCGCGGTTTGCGTGGTCACGCGTGATGACGTGCTGGCGCTGCGGCTGACGCTGTTGAGCGCCCACCTGCGGCCAGACCTGCCGCTGTGGGTGACGATGTTCGACAGGACGGTCACGCGCGAGCTGGGCCACGTCGTTCCCGCGGTCCACGTTCTTTCCCCGTCAGAGCTCGTCGCCAGCGACCTGGCCGAGCAATGCGCGGGGGTCATCGGTGAGCGGCCTGCGAGCGGGCGGCTGCGCAACGGGATACGCCTGGTCGACGACGCCCTGCGGCTGCTCGTGCGCGCCGGCGCGGGCCTGCTGATCGCGCTGGTGTTCGAGGCCGCGATTGCGATGATCGCGCTGCACGACGGCGCGATCGACGCGCTGTACTTCAGCACGCGCTCGGTGGCAACCGTCGCGGACACGCCGGGCGCGCGATCCGCGCCGGCATGGTTCAAGGCGCTCTCGGCCCTGGACACACTGGCGGCGCTGCTTCTCGTGGCCGTTTTCACGGCGGCGCTGGTACGCCGGCTGAGCCGGCCGCGGCTGACGACGCTGTTGGGGGCACGAGCGGCGCCGGCCCGCGGTCACGTCCTGTTGATCGGCTTTGGCCAGGTCGGCTTTCGCCTCGCGCAGGAGCTGCGCCGGCGAGATGTCGCCGTGCTCGGTGTGGAGCGCGACCCAGACGCACCGTGCGTGCGTCTCGCACGAGCTGCCGGGATACCGGTCGCGATCGGGCGGGGTGATGATCGCGAGACGCTCGAGCGACTCGGCATCCGCAACTGCGCTGTCGTGGCCGCGGTGACGTCCACCGACCTGGTCAACGTCGCAGTCGGGTTGGCGGCGAGTGACCTCGCACCCGGGACGCCGCTGGTGCTTCGCCTGGGCGACGGCGAGGTCGCGGCAGAGACCGACTCGCTGCTGCATCTCGGCTCGATCTGCGACGCGCACAAGATCGCCGCCGAGACGCTCGTACAGGGGCTGAGCGGCGGGCCGGCTGCGCCTTGAAGCGCGGCGTGATCGCTGCCAAGTTGCGCAGGATAGGCCAGTGGATACGTGGAATACCCGCGCATGACAACTCCAAGAAGGCAGCACCTATCCGCAAGCGCACTGCTTGCCGCTGCGATCTCGATCTCAGCCTTTGCGATGTCCGCCTCGGCGGCCTCGCCGCTGAAGATCACCAACTGCAACAGGGCGGTGAGCAGCCCGAAGCTGCTGACGCTGACGTGTGGTGACGGCAACACCGTCCTGAAAGGCATGAAATGGTCGAACTTCGGCGCTGCGGCCACATCGGGCAAGGGCACGTTCGTGTCGAACACCTGCGAACCGAACTGCGCGCAGGGCAAGGACGTCAGCTACCCCGTCACCGTCAAGGCGACGGGCTTGAAAAAATGCCGAGGAGCGACCGTGTACGCGAAACTCTCGCTGACGTACACCGGCGCCAAGAAGCCGCCGCCGAGCGAACCTCGCAAGTGGTTCTTCCGCTGCCCGTCCTGAGTCAGACCAGATCGGGGCCGTCGGCCTCGCTTGGATAGGGTCCGCCGCGTGGAACGCACGTTGATCTCCGAGCTGCCGCAGTTGATCGGAGAGCGCGTGCGCCTGCGCGGCTGGGTCAACGCCCTGCGAGACCAGAAGCGCGTGCAGTTCATCGTGCTGCGCGACGAATCGGGACTCGCGCAGGTCGTGCTCGCCAAGGGCGACCCGCCGAGCGAGCTCAACGATGCGCTGTCGGCGCTGACAGTCGAGTCGGCGGTGACGATCGTCGGGACAGTGGCGGCAGACGAGCGTGTGAACCTCGGCGGCCTGGAGCTCAAGCTGGAGGAGCTCGACGTCGACTCGCTGGCCGAGCCGGAGGTGCCGATCGCCCCCGACTCAGCGCTGGACAAGCGCATCGACTGGCGCTATCTCGACCTGCGACGCCCCGATCGCAAGCTGATCTTCGAAGTGCAGACGGCCACCGAGCGCGCGATGCGCGACTTCTGGGCGAAAGAGAACTTCATCGAGCTGCACTCACCGAAGCTCACCGGCGCGGCGACCGAGTCGGGTGCCGAGCTGTTCAAGCTCGAGTACTTCGAGCGCATGGCGACGCTCGCGCAGTCGCCGCAGTTCTACAAGCAGATGGCGATGGCAGCGGGCTTCGGCAAGGTGTTCGAGGTCGGCCCCGTGTTCCGCGCCAACCCGTCGTTCACCTCGCGCCACGACACCGAGTTCACGAGCGTCGACACGGAGATCTCGTGGATCGACTCCCACGAGGACGTGATGAACTTCGAGGAGCGCTGGCTCGCGCACGTGCTCGCGGCGGTCAAGGAGTCCTTCGGCGAGCAGATCGCCGAGACGTTCGACACCGCGCTCGTGGTGCCCGAGCTGCCGTTTCCGCGCATCCCATTGGAGGACGCCAAGGAGCTGCTTCGCCAGGCCGGCCACGACGCGCCGCCGGCGGGCCACGATCTCGACCCGCCGAGCGAGCGGGCGCTGTCGGCGATCGTCAAGGAGCGCCACGGCAACGAGTTCACGTTCGTGACCGACTACCCGACGTCCGTGCGCCCCTTCTACCACATGCGTTACGAGGACCGGCCAACAGTGACCAAGAGCTTTGACCTGCTGTGGCGCGGCATCGAGTTGACCACCGGCGCCCAGCGCGAGCACCGCTATGACCGGCTGCTCGCGCAGGCCGGCGAGAAGAAGGTCGACGTGGATGCGATCAGCTACTACCTCGACTTCTTCCGCTTCGGCGCGCCGCCGCACGGAGGCTTTGGCTTCGGGCTCACGCGCCTGCTGATGCAGATGCTCGGCCAGGAAAACGTGCGCGAGGTGACGTTCCTGTACCGCGGGCCGCATCGGCTCGAGCCCTAACCGGTCGACAGTCCCTTTCCTCGATCCGCTTCGTAGGGCCCTCCCAGAGCTGCGGTAGTGAACTCGCGTCCGAGCCAATTCCGCTGGCGTGAATAGAACGGGCGAACGCCGGGTAAGGATCATCTAAATCAGCTGGACAAATGTTTGAGGAGTTACGGATGGCTCAGGTCCCGAAGGTCCGCAAGGCGCTCGCCCTGACAACCGTGGCCGTCCTGCTCGCGTCGAGCCTCGGCGAGGTCGCTCCGGCGTCTGCGCTGAGCCTGCCGCTGGAAACCCCGACGGTGCCCGTCAAAGCGCCGCCCCTCCCCCCGGTCAAAACGCCGCCGCTGCCCCCGGTCAAAACGCCGCCGCTGCCCCCGGTCAAAACGCCGCCCCTGCCGCCGGTCAAAGCGCCGCCGCTGCCCCCGGTCAAAACGCCGACCGTGCCGGTGAAAGCGCCGCCCCTCCCGCCGGTCAAAACGCCGACGGTGCCTGTCAAGACTCCAGCACCGCCGGTGAAAGCGCCCACCGTTCCGCCCAAAGCGCCAACGCTTCCGAGCAAAACGCCGTCCGTCTCCGTGAAAACGCCGGCCGTCGGCGCGAAAACACCCGCGCGCTCGGTCAGCGTCCCCTCGGCGACCGTCAACGTGCCGTCGGTGCCTGCAGGCGGACGGTCATCGGGCCCCGCCGGCGGGCCGCGCGGCGGTGCGACTCGCGCCGGCACGGCGTCGAGCGCGGCCGCGTCGTCTCCGCGTCTCCCCGGCTCCGGTGCGGGCGCGCCGGCACTGGGGACCTACGGATCTCCCGGCGCGGGTGGATCCCCCGGCGTTGGGGTGGGCGTCGGCCTCAACAAGCTGCCCGCGACCGAAGGCTCCCCGGGCAAACGCGCTCGGGCTCGCATCGCTCGGCGTGAACGGCGGCTCAAAGCGGAGGTCGCGCGCCTGGGTGGCTGCCTCACGGCGCTTCCCGCCGGCCAGCGGGAACTGCTCGAACTGAGGACCGGTTACGGAAACGCCCTGCCGCTGAGTCCGCGCGCCGCGGCCCACCGTCTGCACGTCAACGCAGCGCACATCGCTGCGCGCGAAAGACGAGCGGTCCGCGAGTTGCTCGCAGCGGCGCGCACGCACAGCTGCGGCCGGACCAGCGAGGTGGTGGCCGGAGTCGTTTCGTTCATCGCTGCGACCTTCGGCGACGGGCAGGCGCGGGCCACCGGTGGTGTCGAGGCCGTGCGCTACGAATCGGCGCCGGCCAAATCCGGCCGGACGAGCCCTTCGACGGTCGGCGGAATTATCGGAGCGAACATCTCGCCGACCGCCAGCGACGTGATCCTCGTCTTGGCGCTGCTGATGGGACTCGGCGCGATCGTCGCTGTGGTGCTCGCCGATGCCGCCGGCCTGGGTCCGCGTCACGAGCAGTGGCGCCAGCGGGTCCGCAATCGGTTTCGCTCACTGCGCTGAGGCCCCTGGGGTGGCGTGCGCGGGGGCTAGCGCGAGCGCCGCGCTCAGGCGTGGCGCAGCGAACCGGCGAGCGCGTCGGTCAGCGCGGCGATCGCGTGCTCGTCGAGCGCGCCCTTCTTGTTGAGGGCGCGCGCGGTCGCGCGCGGGTGACGCAGCCGGTAGCCGCCAATCGCACAACCGAACAGCGGCAACCGCGCCTCGGTGAAGCACAGCACGCCATGCACTGGCACGTCTGCACGCCCGACGCCGGCGAGGACCTGTCGGACGGCGAAAACCTGACGCTCGACCCCGTCGACGAGCTTGCGACGGTTGCGCCCGTTGACGAGCAGCCTGGGTGCGCCGAGCAGCGGGCGCGCGATGCGCACCGATCCGCGGATCGCCTTGGCGTCGATCACGTACACGCCGGTCGGGGCAATCGCGAGATGGTCGATGTTGCCGCGCCCGCGCGGCATGCGGAGGTCGTGGAGCAGCTGCGCCGGCCCCTTGGCGGTACGTCGTTCGAGGGTCCTCGCTACCGATCGCTCGCCGAGCCCGCCGCGACGAAACGCGGACTCGTGTTGCGGCTCGCGTGACAGCGCCAGCAGCACACGGCCGATCAGCGGGCGTTCGCGGCGCGTGCGCGCTTCGCGGTTGCGGCGGCGGCGCAGGTACTCGCGCTGCGCGCTTGCACCCGGGCTGCCGTGGTCGGCGATGCGCATCGGGTCGAGCGGCTGCGGCGGAGCGGTGTGCTCCGGCTCGCGCATCGCGCCCACGCAGTCGGCGCACGTGACGGCACGCTTCGAGGGGTCCCACTGCGCGCGCGTGCCGGCGGGCAGCGCGCAGCTACACGAGCTGCATGTCGCAGGCCAGCGTAGTTTCAACATCCGGGATCCCACACCGGCTAGGTCGGCATGATCTCGATGAGACTTGAGTCTGTCGAAACGCAAGGCATCGCAGCTCTATCCGACCAGCACCACGACTGCTGGGGACTTGGCTGACGCCGGCGCGCTCAGCCGCCGGTGAGACCGGCAGGCGCGGCGGGCGCAGCAGGCGCGGCGGCCATCTCGAACACCTCGGCGAGCAGCTCATAGGAGCGGCGGCGCGCCTGGTGGTCGTAGAGGATGTTGACGGCGATGAGCTCGTCGGCGCCGTATTTGGCGGCGACGTCCTGCAGCTCGGCGCGCACGGCGTCGGGCGTGCCGACGACGGCGCGGCGCTGGCCGCGCGACTGCCCGGGCGCGGGCCGGTCGCCGGCGAGGAACTCGAGCGCCTTCTCGGGCGGCGGGACGGCGATCAGTTCTCCTCGGCGCAGCAGCGTGAAGGTCATGCGCCCGCTGGCGGCGAGCCGTTTCGCCTCGTCGTCGGACTCGGCGACGATCACCCACACGGCGACGGCGGTCCGGGGTTTCAGTCCGACGGCGTGTTCGTGTTCGGCGAAGCGTTCTCGATACAGCGAGGCGATCTCTGCGCCGGCGGCGTTGATGAAGTCGGCGAAGGCGTAGGGCATGCCCAGCTCGGCGGCCCAGATGGCGCTCTGCTGGGAGGAGCCGAGCAGCCAGCGCTCGGGCCCCTCGGGCCGGCCGGGGAGCGTCTTGGCCAGGCGCGCGAACGGGTGGTCCTCGGGCATGCGGTCGTCGAGATAGGCCAGCAACTCGGCGAGCTGCTGGGGGAAGTCGTCGGGCGCGGCCTGGCGGCGGTCGCGCTGCAGGGCGAACGTGGTCATCGGGTCGGTCCCGGCGGCGCGGCCGAGCGCGAGGTCGATGCGCCCGGGGAACAGGCCGGACAGCAGGCTGAACGTCTCGGCGACCTTGAAGGGGCTGTAGTGGGGCAGCATGACGCCGCCGCTGCCGACGCGGATACGCGATGTGGCGGCGGCGATCGGGCCGATCAGCGCCTCGGGGCTGGGACCGGCGAGCATCGGGCCGCCGTGGTGCTCGGCGACCCAGTAGCGGTGGTAGCCGAGCTCGTCGCACAGACGCGCGAGGTCGATCGTGTTGCGCAGCGCCTGCGCGCCGGTGGAACCCTCGGCGATGGGCGACTGGTCGAGCACGGATAGCGCGAATGGCGGGGACATGATCCGCCTGCCCTTCTAGCAGACGCGCGACCGACGCTAAAGGCGCCTTTCGCGCGGGCCGAACAGATATCGATGAGCCTTCGCCGCACAACGGCCGCCGCCGTGGATGCGCGTCTGCGCATCCCACTGACGATCGCCGCGGTGCTGGTGATTCCCGATCTGATTCTCGAGGAGCAGCCGCTGCGCGAGTCCTGGCACCGCGTCGCGGTGATCGGCAACTGGGTGATCTGGCTCGCCTTCTTCGCGGAGTTCATGGCGATCCTGCTGCTGGCGAAGGACTGGCGCGCGTGGATGCGCCGATTTCCGCTGGCGCTGCCGATGCTCGTGCTGACGCCGCCGTTCGCGCCTGCCGCGCTGCAGGCGTTGCGCGCATTCCGTGTGTTGCGTCTGCTGCGTGTCGTGCGCGGCTTTCAGTTTTTGTCGAAGGGACTGCTGTCGCTGGAGGGCGTTCGCTATGTGGCGGCGCTGGCGGTGTTCCTCGTGCTCGGCGGCGGCGTGGCGCTCGCGCAGGTCGAAACGACGGCTTCGCAGCCGGTGTCCGATTGGGATGGCATCTGGTGGGCGATCGGCTTCGTGACGACGAACGGCGAAAGCTCGAACGTACACACCGACGCGGGCCGGACGATCGCGATCGTGCTGATGCTGACGGGCATCGGCGTGTTCGCCGTGCTGACGGCGGCGGTCGCGCAGCGCTTCGTCGCCAGCCGCGAGGAGCCGCAGGCGGCAGCCGAGGCCGAGCGGATCAGCCACGGCGAGCTGGCGATCATGTCGCGCCTGGACGAGCTGTCGGCGCGCCTGCGTGAGCTCGAGCCGGTCGCCGGCGCACAGTCGCGGCGCTGAGCGGCGCGCGCATCGAAGCGTCTCGTCCGCACTCGCATCTACCTTCAGGCAATGCTCGTCAACGAGCTCACAGACGGCCTCGAGATCGACCAGGTTCTGCTCGTGCGCACCGCCGAGCGGCGCCAGCGGCGCGACGGCGGCGACTACCTGCGACTGCAGCTCGGCGACCGCACGGGCGCGCTGGCGTGCATGGTCTGGGAGGAGCTGAGCGAGGTGGAGGAGCTGGCGTGCGCGGGGTCGCCTGTGCGCGTGCGCGGCCGCTACACGGTTCACCCGCGCTTTGGCCCGCAGATCAACCTGCGCGGGCTGGAGCCGGCGGAGCCTGGAACTTTTTCTATTGATGATTTGTTGGATGGCCCGGTGCGTGGCGTGGAGCAGATGGAGCGCGAGGTGCGAGAGCTGATCGCCACCGTCCAGGAGCCACACCTCGGAGTGCTGCTCGACGGGGTGTTCGGCGAGGACTCAGTGCTGTGGGCCGGATACCGCGAGGCGCCGGCGGCGAAGTACTACCACCAGGCCTACCGCCACGGGCTGCTGGAGCACTGCCTCGGCGTCGCGCAGGCGGTGAGCGCGATCAGCGCGACGTTCCCCGGAATCGACCGCGACGTGGCGGTGACGGGCGCGCTGCTGCACGACATCGGCAAGCTCGAGGCCTACACCGAGGACCCGCAGAACATCGACCTGACCGACGCGGGGCGCCTGCAGGGGGAGATTCCGCTCGGCTACTACCGCGTACGCCGCGCGATCGAGGACATCGCGGGCTTCCCGGCGGAGCTGGCGCAGGCGGTGCTGCACATCATCCTCTCCCACCACGGCACGCTGGAGCACGGCAGCCCGGTCGTACCGTGCACGCGCGAGGCGACGCTGGTGCACATGATCGACAACCTGGGCGGGCGCCTGGGCAGCTTCGACCGGCTGGAGAAGGAGCTCGCGCCGGGCAAGCGCTGGTCGAGTTTCGATCGCGCGATCGGCGGCGGTGCGTTCTTCGCCGAGCGCGTGCCGCCGGACCGCGAGCTTGACGAGCAGCCGCAGCTGGCATCGCCCGAGGTCGGCGATGAGCTGCTCGAGCCAAGCGTGCCGGAAGCCGGCGATCAGATCGCGTTGCCCACCTCGCCGGAGCGGGAAGCGGCCTAAATCAACTGGGCCTTGTGCTACGCCGATGCGCATCCCCCCGTTGAGAGTCGTTGCCGTCTGACGGCCTGAAACTCCGCAAATAGCGGTTCGGCGAGGGCCCCGCGGGTCAACCGTCTCGCCCTCGGGTTCTAAGGTGTCCTGTTCATGGCCAAGGACACCGAGAAGCTGATCCGCCAGCTGTCGCTTATCTCCTACCTGATGGCCGAGCGCCGTCCGGTCACCGCACTGGAGATCCGCCGCGACGTGGAGGGCTACAGCGGGATGAACGAAGACGCCTTCGCGCGGCGCTTCTACGCCGACCGCTCGGAGCTTGAATCGCTGCGCATCCAGCTGACGGTCGACCGGCCGGCTGACGGCGCGGCCGAGCAGGAGAACTACTCGCTGCGCCCGGAGAACTTCCACCTTCCGGCGATCGCCTTCACCGACAAGGAGCTGGCGGCGCTGCAGACGGCGCTCAGCCTGCTCGACGGCGAATTCGCATACGCCGAGCCGCTGCGCCTGGCCCTGCAGCAGATCACGTGGGGCCGCCCGAGCCCGCTGCGCGCGCCCGAGCAGCGTTCGGTCGCGCTGGGCATCACGGCGTCGGCCGGCGGGCACGAGCTGTCGGCGCGCCTGGCGAAGGTCGAGACGGCGATCTTCCGCAACAAGACGATCCTGTTCGACTACTACACGATGGAGCGCGACGAGGTCGGTCCTCGGCGCGTGGATCCGTATCACCTGCTGTTCCAGGGCGGGCAGTTCTATCTGCTCGGCTACTCGCACGAGCGCGAGGCGATCCGCGTGTTCCGCCTGACGCGCATCCGCGGCAAGGTCTCCTACGCGACCAAGGCCGAGCACGACTTCCGCCGCCCGGCCGAGTTCGACCCGCGCGCGTATGCCAACCGCGCCGACTGGCAGCTCGGCGACGAGCTGGGCGTGGCCGAGGTGCTGATCTCAGAGCGCATCGCCTGGCAGGTCGAGCGTCACTTCGGTCGCTACGGCGAGATCGGCGAGGCCGGCAAAGGCGACAAGCTGTTCTCGACGGGCTACTCCAACCCGCGCGGGGTCATCTCCTGGGTTCTGGGCCTCGGCGCGAACGCGAGGCTGCAGGGGCCGCCGGAGTTGAGCAAGGAGATGGCGCGTCGCCTGAAGCTGCTGAAGGACCGCCACGGCCGCTCGCTCCCCGGCGCCGACGCGACGTCCACGTTGAGCAACGCGACAGACGGCTCGGCCGCGGCGACTCGCGGTCGCAATGGGCGGCGCGGCGGCGCAGCCGAAGCGGACGCCGACGACGCGCAGTCCGGGCGCCCGGATACGGCGATCCGCCCCGAGCGCTTCGCGCGCCTGGTGACGCTGGCGAGCATCCTGATCCGCGCGGGCCGCGCGGGCGAGCGCGTGAAGATCGCCGAGGTGTGCGAGCGCCTGCAGCTGTCAGAAGAGGAGCTGATCGAGGACGTAAACGTGCTCAACGTCGTGAACTTCGGCGGCGGCTCCTACGTGCTGTACGCGGAGATCGACGAGCAGGCGGGCGAGATCGAGGTGGACCCCGAGCCCTACAGCGACAACTTCGACCGCCCCGCGCGGCTGCTGCCGGTCGAGGCCAAGGCGCTGATCGCGGCGATAGACCTGATCGGCGAGCACATCCCCGAGGGCTCGCTGACGTCGGCGCGCGAGAAGATCGTGGCGGCGCTCGGCGAGGATCCGATGGAGCAGGGCCTGCAGGTGGCACGCGCCGGCGGCGACGACTCGGGCGTGGCGCGTCAGATCTCGGACGCGATCGTCGAGAACAAGCTGGTCGAGCTCGACTACTACAAGGAGAACGAGGACGAAGTGGTCAAGCGCCGCGTGGAGCCCTACGCGCTGACCAACGGCCGCGAGGGCTGGTATGTGGCCTCGTTTGACCCCGAGCGCGATGGCATGCGCCACTTCCGCCTGGACCGCATCAAGCAGGCGACCGTGACCGAGGAGACTTTCACGCCGCGCCCGGAGGTCGATCCGGCGGCGGAGGTCGACGGCTGGCTGCGCACGGGCGAGGTGGAGACCTCGCGCAGCGCGCGCGTGTGGGTGTCTGCAGAGCGCGCGCGCTGGGCGCGCGAGGCGCGGCGCGTGGTCGAGGAGCGAAGCGACGGCGCGGTCGTGGTCGAGCTGAGCTTCGCCGGCGTGGACTGGCTGGTGCGCGAGATCCTGCGCGAAGCGGGCGACGCGGCGGTGCTCGAGCCCAAGGATGCGCGCGAAGCGGTGCGCGAGGCTGTCGGGCGCCTGAGCGAGGCACAGGGCAAGCCCGCGCGCCCGCGCGCCAAGGACCGGCGCGCGAAGCTGCAGCCCGCTTGACAGTAATCTGCCGCAGATGAACCGCCGGGAGCAGATCAAGATGACGGCTGCCGAGGTGGCCACGTTCCTGGCCGAAGAGCGCACGGTGACGTGCGCGACGATGGGTAAGGACGGCTGGCCGCATCTGATGCCGCTGTGGTACGTGCTACGTGGGCACTCGGCAGGCGAACCGGGACCGCGCATCTGGTCGTGGACGTACGGCTCCTCGCAGAAGGTGAAGAACCTCGAACGCGAACCGCGCGCGACGCTGCAGGTCGAGGCCGGCGAGGAATACGCCGTGCTGCGCGGTGTGATGCTCGAATGCGACGTGGTCGTGCATCGCGACATCGCCGAGGTCGTGCGCCTTGGCGCGGAGATCATGACGCGCAACTCGGTGCCGCGCGACGTGCCTGCGCCGAGCGAGCTGCCAGCGGAGGCGCGCGACGCGGTCGCCGCGCAGGCAGGCAAACGCGTCGGCCTGGAGTTCGTCGAGCTGCGGCGCGTGAGCTGGGACCACCGCAAGCTCGGCGGCGTCTACTGAGCACGCCCCGCTAGGCTGCCCGGCAATGGAGCCGCTGAAGGGGTTGATCCTCTCGGGGGGCAAGGGCACGCGCCTGCGCCCGATCACGCACACGAGCGCCAAGCAGCTCGTGCCGGTGGCGAACAAGCCGGTGCTGTTCTACGGCATCGAGGCGATGGCTGCGGCGGGCATCGAGGACGTCGGCATCATCATCGCGCCGGAGACCGGCCCGGAGATCGAACAGGTCGCGGGCGACGGCTCGCGCTTCGGCGTGCGCATCACCTACATCCTGCAGGACGAGCCGCTGGGCCTGGCGCACGCCGTGCTCACGGCCGAGGAGTTCCTCGCCGCCAGCCCGTTTGTGATGTACCTCGGCGACAACCTGCTGCAGGGCGGCATCGCCGACCTGGTGTCGGCCTTTGAAGAGCACGAGCCCGACGCACTGATTCTGCTGACGCCGGTGCCCGACCCGCAGAACTACGGCGTGGCCGAGCTCGCCTCGGCAGCGGCGGGCGAGACAGGGTCGGTCGTGCGCCTGGTCGAGAAGCCGCAGCAGCCGGCCACCGACCTGGCGCTCGTGGGCGTGTACATGTTCACCGCGCAGATTCACGACGCAGCGCGCGCGATCGAGCCGTCCGCGCGCGGCGAGCTGGAGATCACCGATGCGATCCAGCACCTCGTCGACGGCGGCATGCGCGTAGAGCCGCACATCGTGCGCGGCTGGTGGAAGGACACGGGGCGCCTGGAGGACATGTTGGAGGCCAACCGGCTGGTCCTCGACAACCTCACCGAGCGCCACGACGGCGAGCTGATCGACTCGCGCGTGGACGGGCGCGTGGTGATCGAGGCCGGCGCGCGGCTGGAGCGCACCACCGTGCGCGGCCCGGCGATAGTCGGCGCGGGTGCGCTCCTGACCGACTGCTACGTGGGCCCATACACGGCGATCGGCGAGCGCTGTGAGATCACCTCCTCGGAGGTCGAGCACTCGATCCTGCTGGCCGGCTGCACCGTCTCAGACCTCGACGGGCGCATGGAGTCCTCGCTGCTGGGACGCAACGTGAGCGTGCGCCGCGGCGACCGCCAGCCGCGCGCGTATCGCTTCATGGTCGGGGACAACTCCGACATCTCGATCCTGTGAGGCTGCTCGTCACAGGGGCCGCCGGGATGCTCGGCCACGACGTGCAGCGTGCGGGCGAGCGCTCGGGTCATGAGCTCGTGCTCGTAGACCTGCCGGAGATCGACATCACCGACGCGCCGGGGGTCGACGCGCTGCTCGATCGGCTCAGCAGCGAGCCGGGCGGGTTGGACGCGGTCGTCAACTGCGCCGCGTGGACGGACGTCGACGGCGCCGAGTCAAAGGCCGAGCAGGCGCACGCGGTCAACGCCGACGGCGCGGGCATCCTCGCGCGCAGCGCCGCGCGGATCGCGCATACCGCTGCTGCACATCTCCACCGACTACGTGTTCGACGGCGAGGCGCCGCTCGATGACGACGGCCGCGCGCGCGCGTACGTCGAGTCCGACCCGACGGGCCCGCGCTCGGTGTATGGCTCGACCAAGCTCGACGGCGAGCGCCAGGTGCTGGAGGCGTCGACGCGCCATCTGGTCGTGCGCACGGCCGGGCTGTACGGCGTGGATGGCCGCAACTTCGTCGAGACGATGTTACGTCTCGCCGGCGAACGACCGGCGGTGCAGGTCGTCACTGACCAGATCGGCTCGCCAACGTGGGCGGGGCATCTGGCGCCAGCGATTCTCGGCCTGTTGGAGCGCGAGGTCAGCGGGCTCGTGCACCTCACAGGCGCCGGCGCGGTCTCCTGGAACGGCTTTGCCAAGGAGATCTTTCGCCAAGCCGAGGTTCAGTGTGTCGTGGAAGAGACCAGCAGCGAACGGATGGCGCTTGCGGCCCAACGGCCGGCTTGGTCGGCGCTGGCTTCCGAACGTGACGACGTGCTGCCGATGCCCGACTGGCGCGACGGGCTGGCGGGATATCTCGCTGCCCGGGCTGGGATGATGAGGCCATGAAACTGTTGGTTTGCGGTGGTGCCGGCTTCATCGGCTCGACGTTCGCGCGCGAGCGCCTGCTGGAGCACGGCGACGAGGTGACGGTGCTGGACAAGCTGACGTATGCCGGGCGCGAGGAGAACTTCCGCGACCTCGCCGAGCACGCTTCGTTTCACTTCGTGCGCGGCGCGATCGAGGACCCTGCGGCGGTCGCGGGCGCGATCGAGAGGGCGGCACCGGAGGCGATCGTGAACTTCGCCGCCGAGACGCACGTCGACCGCTCGATCGCCGAGCCGGACGCGTTTGTGAGAACGCACGCGCTGGGCACCTACGTGCTGCTGGAGGCGGCGCGCGCGGCACAGCTGCGCTACGTGCAGGTCTCCACCGACGAGGTGTACGGCTCGATCGAGCAGGGCTCGTTCACCGAGCAGTCGCCGCTGGCGCCGTCCTCGCCCTACTCGGCGACCAAGACGGGGGCCGACCTGCTCGTGCAGAGCTACTTCCACACATATGAGCTGCCCGTGGTGATCGCGCGCGGCTCGAACAACTACGGGCCCAACCAGTACCCCGAGAAGCTGATCCCGCTGATGATCCTCAACGCGCTGCACGGCGATGCGCTGCCGGTGTACGGCGACGGTATGCAGGTGCGCAACTGGATCCACTCGACGGACTTCGCGCGTGCGATCGGCCACGTGCTCGAGCACGGCGTGTCCGGCGAGGTCTACAACGCCGGTGGCCCTGACGAGGAGGCGAACATCGACGTGGTCAAGCGGATCATCGCGGCGACGGGCGCGCAGGAATCACAGATCGAGTACGTCACCGACCGCCCCGGCCACGACCGCCGTTACTCGCTGTCCTCAGAGAAGGTGCGCGCGCTCGGCTGGAGCCCGCAGGTGCGCTTCGCCGAGGGCCTGGAGGCGACGGTCGCCTGGTACCGCGAGAACTCGTGGTGGTGGGAGCCGATCCGCTCGGGCGACTATCGCGCCTACTACGAGCGCCAGTACGGCCGTTCGCTGGCCTAGTCGCAGGCGCCCGCAAGACGACCCGTCGGACTCGTGAGACAACTGTCTGTGGAACTTGTTGTCCGTCATACACGAGACTGCGGCCATGCCGACAACGCGTGAACAGTTCGCCGAGAACCTGCGCGAACAGCGCGACCGCGCCGGGCTCTCCCAGGAGGCGCTGGCGGATGCCTGTGACCTGCACCGCACGGAGATCAGCCTGCTCGAGCGCAGCAAGCGCTCGCCGCGCCTGGAGACGATCGTCATCCTCGCGCGCGGCCTCGGGCTGAAGTCCGCGAGCGAGTTGCTGAGCGGCGTCCGCTAGGGGACCGCGCTCAGCTCAGGTCAGCGTTGCGATCTTCCAGCGCTTGCCTTCCTTGACGAGCGAGAGCGTGGAGAGGCGGTTCTTGCCGGAGTATTTGCTCTTGACCTTGGCGCTGGCGGCGTGCCCGGCGGCCGTAATCTGGATGGACTGGACGTTGACTTCGAAGGAGGCGATCTCGGCGAGCTGATCTTTGATCGCCTGCTGGCAGCCGCCTTTGGCGGAGCTGAGGCTCTTGACGACCGGGGCGGCGAGGTCGTTGTTGCAGACCTTCTTCTCTTCGCCGGCCGTGACGTCTGCCTGCAGATTCTTGATGGTCTGCGCGACTTCCTTGGATTCACCCTTGTAGCCGGACGTCGAGACGGTCGTCGCGCACGCCGACAGGCCGATCACGAGCAGCACGGCGCACGACTGCAGCGAGGTGCGCTTGAAGAGGGCGGGCATACGGCCGCAGAGAGTACGCGACGCGCCCAGGCGACGGGCGCACCTCGCGCTCGGCTTCGCGACGCCGTTCAGCTCTGCTCGTCGTCGCGGCGATAGCCCAGGCGCGCGGAGATGCGGTCGGCGGTCGAGACGAGGTGCGGGCCGAGCGCGTCGACGAGCTCGCCGATGGAGATCATCGAGCTGGGCACGGCGATGTCCACGGCTGCGACCACGTCGCGCGCCTCGTTGCGCACCGGCGCGGCGATCGAGTAGAGATCCTTGGCGAGCTCTTCGTCGTCGACGGCGAAGTTTGCGTCGAGCACCTCGACGAGCTCGTCCTTCAGCGCCTTCTTGGAGTTGATCGTGTTGGGGCCCGATTTCGTCAGCTTCATCGAGGCGATCAGCTCGCGCTGGTCTGACTCGGGCAGGTTGGCGAGCAGCAGCTTGCCCATCGCGGTGCTGTGCGCGGGAAGGCGCGAGCCGATGCGCACGTCGGGGCCGGTCTGGCCCTGGCCGCGGCGGAAGCTGCGCGCACGGTCGACGTAGAGGATCTCCGGGCCGTCGAGCACAGCAAGGCCGATCGAGTAGGAGGTGCGCTGGCGCAGCTCTTCCAGGTAGGGCTGGGCGTGCTCGCGCAGGCCGGTGGAGTTGAGCGCCGACATGCCCAGGTCGGTCACGCGCAGGCCGAGGCGGTACTTGCGCGAGGCACCCTGCTCGAGGTAGCCGAGCGCGAGCAGCGTGATCACGTAACGGTGTGTCGTGGAGCGGCTCATGCCGAGCTCGTCGGCGATGTCGGCGATGCCGAGCACGGGGCGCTTGGGCGTGAAGCAGCTGAGGATCGCCAGACCTCGCTCCAGCGACTGGGAGTAGCGCGGTTCGCGCAGGCTCGGAATCGACCACGCCGGCTCGAGCGTGGATGCAGGGGCTTTCGGTGCTTTGGAGCTAGTTTTGGGCATGTGGGCTCGTTCCCGTTCCTTTGCTGGGGGCAAGTGGCTCATCCCGTCCTCGTCCCTTCTTCAAGGAGGAGCCGCCGATCAAAAATCGCGGCCCCCGGGGCCGCGAGGTAGACGATGATAAACAGTCTGGTTTCCAGGCCGGATGATAGAGCGGACGCTGGTCGCTTATTTCGTACGACCCGACCCGCGCGGGCGCCGAGTGCGCCCGCGTGCTGCGCGCGGCTCAGTCGCCGCTCTCGGCCGATCGGCCGAGGAAGTGCTTGCTGAGCATTGTCTGCTGGCCCTGGTAGTTGGAGCCGACATCCTCGCCGTAGAGCACGTCGGGCTCCTCGGCCATGCGCTCGAAAGCCAGCTTGCAGACCGGCTGGCCGTGCTCGACCATGAACGACACGTCGCGCGCGCGTACCTCCAGCGCCGCCCTGCTGCCCTGCGTGTCGTGCTTTCGCGAATAGCCGAAACCGGGGTCGAAGAAGCCGGCGTAGTGCGTGCGCAGCTCGCCGGCGGTGGGGTCATAGGCGAGCATTTCGGCGGCGTAGGACGGCGGGATGCTGACGCCCTCGGCCGAGAGCAGCAGGTAGAAGACCTCCGGCTCGAGCACGATGCGCTGCTTGGCCTCGGGGTGCACGGGCTCCCAGTACTCCTGCCAGCGCAGGGCGCCGGCCTTTGTCAGGTCGATCGGCAGGCTGTTCTTCTTGGCGCGGTAGCCGACCGTGCTGTCGGGCCCGCCGGAGGCGTCGAGGCTGAGGAACAGCCCGTCGCCGAGCGACAGCGAGCCCGCGGAGAGCGCATGAGAGTCACGGAACAGCAGCGGCACCTGGCCGTGCAGGTCGATTAGCTCGCGGTCGGCCAGCCGGCCGTCACCGTCGATCAGGCGCACCTGGTTGAGCGCAAGGCCCGTCTTCACGCGGATTGCAAACGTGCGCGGGACGACCTCCAGGTACAGCTTGCCGTGGTAGCCGGCCGAGATCTCGTCGAAGCGGTGGTTGCGGTCGGTGAGCACGCGCGTGAAGACGTCCAGGCGGCCGGTGGAGCTCTTTGGGTTGGCCTTCGCGCGCACACCGCCGGGCAGACGCAGCTCCTCGACCAGCGGTACGAGATACGGCCGGTCGCGCTCGAGCGTGGCGCCGTCGCGCAGGTCGATCTCTTCAAAGGCCAGGTCCTGCGCCTTGTCCTCGACGGTCGAATCGCTGTCGGGCAGGAAGCTACAGCGCAGTGCCCACGCGCGCTCGCCGAGACGCAGGTCGACGCTCGCCGGCTGGACCGACTCGGAGGGGATGCGCCACGAGCCGGCGACGAGCCACCCGTTGGCGATCGCCTCGCGCAGGCGCTGTGCCGGCAGCACGCCCGTCCGCTTCGCACCGGGCTCGGCCGGCTGCGCTTGCGCGCTGGCGGCTGATGCGGTCATCGAAGCTGTGCCGTGTCGTCCATCAGCGCGAAGTCTATGGCGCGCGAACCCGGCTGCCGCGCCGGGCGAAAGTGGGAAACGGCCCTGGCGAGGACGCATACGCGGAAGTAGCGTGCTGAGCGGAATGTCGCGGCAACGGGGCCGACGGGTCGCGGCTGGATATCTCGCAAAGGGAGGGCCGCGCAGGCTTGGGCATCGTTACCCCTCTCCGACGATGCTCGAGAAGAGATCGAGGTGTCACCCCTCGATGCCGGGTCTCCGCGGGCGCCGCAGCTTCGCCCAGCCGCGGTGTCCGTGAAGGCCCGGGCTTGGCTCAATGCGCGGCGTCGAGCCGCTCGCAGACCGACGACAGCTGAAGCCCGCGGGCCATGCGGATTGAGACAGGCTCGCGATAGCCTGATCTCGTGCCCCTCTCAAGCTTCACGCCGCGCGTCCGCGACTGGTTCGAGAAGGCCTTTGACGCACCCACACCGGCCCAGACGAAGGCCTGGCCGGCGATCGCCGCGGGAGAGAATGTGCTGCTGTCCGCGCCGACCGGATCGGGCAAGACGCTCGCGGCGTTCCTGTGGGCGCTGGACCGTCTGAGCGCTGAGACGACGGCGGGAGCGCCGGGCAAATCCTCCGAGGCGACCGACGAGCGCGCGCCGGGCGTGCGCGTCGTCTACATCAGCCCGCTGAAGGCGCTGGCATACGACATCGAGCGCAACCTGCGCACGCCGCTGCGCGGGATCGGCGCCGACGATGTGACGGTCGGCATCCGCACCGGCGACACGCCCCAGAAGGAGCGCGCGGCGATGGCGCGCAAACCGCCGGACATCCTGATCACGACGCCGGAGTCGCTGTATCTGATCCTCACGTCGCAGGCGCGCGAGATGTTGCGCGGTGCCGAGGCGGTGATCGTCGACGAGATCCACGCCGTCGCGGCAACCAAGCGCGGCTCACATCTGGCGCTGACGCTCGAGCGCTTGGAGCAGCAGGCCGGCCGGCCGATCCAGCGCATCGGCCTGAGCGCGACGCAGAACCCGCTGGAGGAGATCGGCCGCTATCTCGTCGGACCGCGCCGTGAGGTGACGATCGTCGACGCCGGGCATCGCAAGCAGCTGGACCTGCGCATCGAGGTGCCGGTCGAGTCGATGACCGAACCGAACGGACCGGCTGATCCAAACGCCGATCCCCTGGAGCCGGTCGCCGGTGGCGAGTCCACGCGTGGCTCGATCTGGCCGGCGATCTACCCGGAGCTGCTCAAGCAGGTGCAGAGCCACAACTCGACGATCGTGTTCGTCAACAACCGTCGCTCCGCAGAGCGCGTCGCACTTCGCTTGAACGAGCTGGCGGGCAAGCAGCAGGCAGAAAAAGACGATGAGAAGGCCGCCTCCGGCGGCCAGGGTTCGCGCGCGGCGGGCGAAAGCGGCTCTCTAGACGGACCGATCGCGCCGCTGGAAATCGCGCGGGCACACCACGGATCGCTCGCGCGCGAGGAGCGCACGAAGGTCGAGGAGCTGCTGAAGGCCGGCGAGCTGCCGTGCCTGGTCGCAACGAGCTCGCTGGAGCTGGGCATCGACATGGGCGCGGTCGACCTCGTGCTGCAGATCGAGTCGCCGAAGTCGGTCGCCCGCGGCCTGCAGCGCATCGGCCGTGCGGGGCACGGCGTCGATGAGGTCAGTCGCGGACGCATCTTCCCGAAGTTCCGCGGCGACCTGCTGGAGTGCGCGGTCGTCGCGCGGCGCATGCACGAAGGCAAGATCGAGCCGACGGTCGTACCGCGCAACGCGCTGGACGTGCTCGCCCAGCAAGTCGTCGCAATCGCCGTGTCGGCCGAGCCGGACGGCATCGCCGTCGACGAGCTGCACGCGCTCGTCACCCGCTGTCATTCCTACTCGGAGCTTTCGCTGGAGCTGCTGGAGAACGTGCTCGACATGCTCGACGGGCGCTATCCATCAAAAGACTTCGGCGAGCTGCGCGCGCGCATCGTGTGGGACCGCGTTGCGGGGACGATTCGCGCGCGCAAGGGCTCGCGCCAGCTGGCCGTGGCGAACGCCGGCACGATTCCCGACCGCGGGCTGTACGCGGTGACGCTTCCAGACGGCCGGCGCGTGGGCGAGCTCGACGAGGAGATGGTCTACGAGGCGCGCCCCGGTCAGGCCTTCCTGCTCGGCGCGTCGAGTTGGCGCATCGAGGAAATCGGCCGCGACCGCGTGATCGTCACGCCGGCCCCGGGCGCTCCCGGCGCGGTGCCGTTCTGGAAGGGCGACTCGGTCGGGCGCCCGAAGGAGCTCGGTGAGGCGATCGGCGAGTTCTCGCGCTGGGCGGTCGAGCAGGAGGCCGGCACGCTGCAGCGTGAGTACGACCTCGACGAGCGTGCGGCGCGCAACCTGCTGGCATACCTGCGCGAGCAACAGGAGGCGACGCGCGTGCTTCCGAGCGAGCGCACGATCGTGCTCGAGCGCTTCCGCGACGAGATCGGCGACTGGCGCCTGTGCGTGCTGTCGCCTTTCGGCGGGCGCGTGCACTCCGCTTGGGGCCTTGCGATCTCCTCGCGCATCCGCGAGCGCATGGGTCTGGAGGCCGACGCGATCACCTCCGACGACGGCATCGTGCTGCACCTGCCCGACCTCGATGCCGACGAGGCCGAGGCGCTGCCCTCGGCGGCTGAGCTGATCATGCTGGAGCCCGAGGATGTCGAGGCGGCGATCACCGCCGAGCTGGGCGGCTCGGCGCTGTTCGGCGCGCGCTTTCGCGAGAACGCCTCGCGTGCGCTGCTGATCCCGCGCGCGTATCCGGGCAAACGCACGCCGCTGTGGCAGCAGCGCCTGAAGGCACAGAACCTGCTGGAGGTCGCGCGCCGCTATGCCGACTTCCCGATCGTGCTGGAGACCTACCGCGAGTGCCTGCGCGACGTCCTCGACGTGCCCGGTCTGGAAACACTGCTGCGCGCGCTGCATTCGCGCGAGATCTCGCTCGTGGAGGTCGAGACGCCGACCGCCTCGCCGTTTGCTTCCTCGCTGCTGTTCGACTACGTCGCGACGTACATGTACGAGGGCGACACGCCGAACGCCGAGCGCCGCGCGGCCGCCCTGTCGCTGGACCGCGACCTGCTGCGTGAGCTGCTCGGCCAGGAGGAGCTGCGTGAGCTGCTGGACCCCGACGCGCTGCAGCGCGTCGAAGACGACCTGCAACACCGCTCGGAGATCACACGTGCGACCGGCCGAGATGGACTGCACGACGTGCTCCGCCACGTCGGCGATCTCAACAGCGAAGAGATAGCTGCGCGCGTGTTCGAGGGCGTCGAGGAGGGACCGTTGCTGGCCGAGCTCGAGCGCGAACGCCGCGCGATCCGCCTGCGTATCGGCGGCGAACAGCGCTACGTGGCCGCTGACGAGGCGGGGCTTTACCGCGACGCCCTGTCGGCGGCGCCCCCCGGCGGGCTGCCGGAAGCGTTCCTGGCCGACGTGCCGGACGCGCTGCGCGTGCTGGTGGCGCGCTACGCGCGCACGCATGGCCCGTTCACGACCGATGAGCTG
The DNA here is from genome assembly GCA_963819435.1 of uncultured Solirubrobacteraceae bacterium. Lineage (GTDB taxonomy): Bacteria > Actinomycetota > Thermoleophilia > Solirubrobacterales > Solirubrobacteraceae > Palsa-744. Next base: position 404,167 of record CAWFWA010000005.1, read on the forward strand.
CGCGAGCGCTACGGCGTCGACGCGAGCGCAGTGCTGCGTGAGCTCGAGCGCGACGGCGAGGTGGTGCGCGGCGAGCTGCGCCCGGGCGGCAGCGGGCGCGAGTGGTGTGACGTGGAGGTGTTGCGCCGGTTGCGCCGCGCTTCGCTGGCGGCGCTGCGCAAGGAAATCGAGCCGGCCGACCAGCGCAGCCTGGCCGCGTTTTTGCCCTCGTGGCAGGGCGTCGACCGCCACGCGGCGGCGGGCGCGGGCATCGATCGCCTGCGCGAAGTGCTCGTGCCGCTGCAGGGCCTGGCGCTGCCGGCGGAGATCTGGGAGCGCGACGTGCTGCCGCGGCGCACGGGCGCGTACTCGCCGTCGTGGCTGGACATGCTGTGTGCGAGCGGTGAGCTGGTGTGGGTCGGCGCCGGTCCGCTCGGGCGCTCGGGCCGCGTCGCGCTGTACTTCCGCGAGGACGCGCCGCTGATCGGCCCGCCGCCGAGCAACGAGCGCCGCACAGCGGCCGCGGGGGCGAAGTCAACCGACACGCCGGAGCACGAGCTTCTGCGCGAGCGGCTGCGCACGCCGTGCTTCTTCAGCGACCTGATCGCCGAGCTCGACGTGCCTGCGGAGGCGCTGCGCGAGGCACTGTGGGACCTCGTGTGGGCCGGTGAGGCGACCAACGACGCGTGGGCGCCTCTGCGCGCGCCGCATCTTTCGCTGGCGCGAGCATCCGGTCGCGCGCAACATCGGACATCTGTCCGGCGCTTTGGCTCACGCCGTACGGGAGCGCAGTCGCAGGTGCAGGGTCGCTGGGGACTGACCGAGCCGATCTTCCGCGTGGGTGCGGCGGCCGCCGACGGCTCCTCCGCGCCGGACCCCGCGTCGGGCCCCGAGCGCCGTCGCGTGCTCGCCGAGCTGCTGCTCGAGCGCTACGGGATCGTCACGCGCGAGCAGGTGCTCGCCGAGGGGATCAAGGGCGGCTTCGCGATGCTCTACGACACACTGTCGAACCTGGAGACGCTCGGCATCTGCCGCCGCGGCTACTTCGTCGAGGGCATGGGCGGAGCGCAGTTCGCGCTACCCGGAGCCGTCGAGCGCCTGCGCTCGGCGCGAGGACCGTCGGCCGCCTCGTCAGGGCCCCCGGGCACGGGCTCAGCCGACCGCCCGCGTGCACGCGTGCTCGCTGCCGCAGACCCCGCGCAGCCCTACGGCGCTGCGCTTGCGTGGCCCAAACGCGAGGGCCGCGACCGCCGTCCCTCGCGCGTGGCGGGCGCGTACGTCGTGTCGGTCAATGACGTGCCGGCGCTGTATGTGGAGCGCGGCGGGCGCGGTCTGCTGACACTCGCCGAGACGCGCGACGGCGAGGCCGATCCGGTCGCCGACGGGCTGCGGGCGCTCGCCGAAGCGGTGCGCGCCGGGCGCGTGCCGAAGCTCGCGCTGGAGCGGATCGACGGCGAGCCGGCGATCGCCTCTGAGCTCGCCGCGATGCTGCTCGAGCTGGGCTTCAGCCCGGGGCCGCGCAGGCTCACGCTGAGCGCCTGAGCAAAGCTCGCTCGCGGCCTTCGCGCGGCGCTCTGACGATCCGCTGAAACGGACCGGCGTTCGCTGTTTCGGTCAACAGGAGACACCCTCCACAGGGTGCGAGACATTCCGGTATAAAGAATCGACAGCCAAAACAAAGTAGAGTTGCGTTTCCAGGGAGGATCATCTAGTGTCTCGAATCGTGGGGATGAGTGAAACTCACAGGGGGCCTTCACCGATCTACCGCCGGTTGCCTCACGGCCCTAACGGGATGTCGCGTGAGGACGTAGCGCGCAACCAGCGCGCGCGCATGTACGGAGGGATGATCGAGGCAGTCGCCGAGCGCGGCTACGCGCGCACGACGGTTGCCGACGTGATCGGCCTGGCGGGCGTGTCGCGGCGGGCCTTCTACGAGCAGTTCGCCAACAAGGAAGCGTGCTTCCTCGCGACGTACGACATCGTCGTGGCGCAAGCGCGCAAGGTCATGCTCGACGGCTGGTCGGCCGAGCGCGGCTGGGCCAACCGCGTGCACGGCGCATGCCGCGCGCTGCTCGACCACGTCGCCGGCTCGCCCAATGGCCCACGTCTGGTGCTCGTCGACTCGCTCGGCGTCGGTCCGAACGTGCGCCCGCGCATGGCGCTCGCGGCGACGACGTTCGAGCGGGTGGTCGCGATGGCCTTTCAGGCCGACCCGGACGGCGAAGAGCTGTCACCGCTGACTGTCAAGGCGCTCGTCGCCGGCATCCGCCATGTCGCCTTTACGCGGATGTATGACGGGCACGAGAAGGAGCTGCGCACGCTTGCCGACGAGGTGCTCGACTGGGTCGAGTCCTACCGCTCGCCGGTCGCCAAGCGCCTGAACGTATCCGGACTGGTCGTCTCCGACGCCATCGAACCTCAGCCGGCCGCCTTCCTGGCCGGTCAGGACAAGCGCACGCGTGCGCTCAGTGCGATGGTGCATCTCACGCTCGACGAGCGTTATGCGGAGATCAGTGATCCGCAGATCGCACAGTTCGCGGGCATCTCCACGGAGGCCTTCCACAAGCAGTTCGCCAACAAGGAGGCGTGCTTTCTCGCTGTGCTCGACGAATTCGTCGCCGAAGCGATGGACGCGGTCAAAGGCGCGATCGGCCAGACGCAGGACTGGCCGCAAGCCGTACACCTGGCGGTGCGCACGCTGGTGGAGTACTTCGCCTCGCACGAGGGCCTGAGTCGCCTGGCGTTCGTCGACATCTTCGATGTGGGACCGGGGATGATCGGGCGCATGACGCGCTCGATCGAAGACTTCACCAAGCTGCTCGACGATCTCGGTCCGGAGGCGCGCCGCGGTCCGCTGCTGGCGCGCGAAGCGGTGACCGGTGCAATCTGGGGAATCGTCTCCAGCTACACCGCGCACGACCGCGTGCGTCAGCTGCCGCGACTGGTCGATCAGCTGACGTTCATCGTGCTGGCCCCGTACATCGGCCCGAAGCCGGCGATGGAGACGATCGAGGCGGCGCGCAAACCGCTGCCCAGCGACTACTAGCGCCGTCTGCGATCGTGAGGCTCGATGGCCGAGCCTCCGCCGATGACTTCCCGACGCGCCGCGCCGCGGCGCGTCGGCCACAAGGGCGCGGCGCACATCGAGCCGGGCAACACGCTGGCGAGCTTTGACGCGGCGCTGCGCCACGGCGTGGACATGATCGAGCTCGACGTGCTCTCAGAGCACGCCAACGGCGATGGGCGGCTCGTGGTCGCGCACGACTACGAGGACATGCACTCACGCAAACCGCTGCGTTTTGAGCAGGCGCTCGAGCATCTCGCGGGCGAGGCGTTTGCGGGCGTGGAACTGGACGTGGACGTGAAGCTGCCCGGCTATGAGCTTCGCGTCGTGCAGGCGCTGCGCGAGCACGGCTTGGTCACGCGCACGCTGATCAGCGGCATGTTCACCGACGCGCTCGATCGCATCCGCGCGGCCGAGCCCGCGCTGCGCCTGGGCTGGTCGGTGCCGCGCGTGCGTCGCGACTACACGACGGACATGCTCACGGCGATCCCCGCGCTGGCGATGCTCACCGGCTACCGCGCGACGCTCCCGCGCCGCGCGCGCAAGGCGCTGAGCGAGGGCCGCTTCGACGCGATCATGGCGCACTGGCGAGTGGTCACACCGGCGCTCGTGCGCGCCGTGCGTGATGGCAGCGGCGAGCTCTACGTGTGGACTGTGGACGATGCCGCGCGTATCGCCAAGCTGACGGCGATGGGCGTCGACGGGATCATCACGAACGACCCGCGCCTGTTCTGAGGATCAGCCGATCAGGCAGCTGGCCGCGGAGAAGCCTGTCGGATCGGCGCCGGCGAGGCTTTCGCGCCCGGCGCTGGTGGGGCGGGAGACCTGGGCGAGCACGGTGCTGTCGTGTCGCCACTGGAAGCTGACGACGCCGCGCAGCGTGAACGCCGGCTGACCGGCGACCGGGCTGAGCTGGAAGCTGCGCCCGGCCTGGCGCGGATCGGCGCCGGTGCCGACGTCGACATAGCTTGTCGCAGACGCCTTCATCAGGTCGGTCCAGGCCTTGGTCGTCGGGTTTACGTACTGCAGGCGAAAGCGCATGTACATCGTGTCGTGGGCCTGGTGGTCGCCGGGCATCGAGCCGCGGACGCCGACCGTGTTGGCCTGGTCTGCGGGGTTGCAGACGTCGATCGTCGACCACAGCAGGCGCGAGCGAAACAGCGGCTGCGCGTCGACGGCCGGCTTGGCGGGCTTGCTCGCGGATCTGGCCAGCGCATGCGAGACGGGCAGCGCGGCCAGCGCGGCCGTCATGCACAGCGCGAGCAGCACCATCGCCCGGCCGGTTCGTCGTGAAGGAACCATATGCCTGAAGATACCGCCGCGGCAGCCGCAGTTGCGGCGTGTGATATGCCTGCCGGATGGCCGGGATGAGTTCAGAGGAGGTAGTCGAGCTTCTCGGGGCTGTGCCGGTGTTCTCGACGCTGGTGGCCGAGGATCTGCAGCGGATCGCGCAGTTCGCCGTGCCGCGCGAGTTCGAGCCGGGCGAGGTGGTGTTCCGTGAGGGCGACGCCAGCGACACCTGTTACGTCGTGCGCGACGGCCGGGCGCGGGCGCTGCGCACGCACACCGACGGGCGCACGCTGACGCTGGCGACGTTCGGCCCGGGCGACATCTTCGGCGAGCTGGCGCTGTTCGAGGATGAGAAGCGCTCGGCGACCGTCGAAGCGATCGAGCAGACCGGCACGGTCGCGGTGCTCGGCCCGGACATGCGCCGGCTGATGGCAGAACACGCGGAGATCTCCTCGCGCCTGGTGATCGCACTGGGCAGGCGCTTGCGCGAGACCAACGAACGGCTCGCGCGCCAGTCCTTCCAAACGGTGCAGAGCCGCGTGGCGGTCGTGCTCAGCCAGCTGGTCGAGCAGCAGGCCACCGATCACAACGGCTCCTCAGACGGAGAGCCGGGCGACGTGCTCGTCAAGGCCACACAGGCAGACCTCGCACAGCTGGCGGGCTCCTCGCGGGAGTCGGCCAGCCGCTTTCTGGCGGTGCTCGAGCGCGCGGGTGTGATCTCACAGGGGAGGGGGCGGCTGATCGTGCACGACGCCGACGCGCTCAAGCAATATGTCTTCTAGGCGACCGCGCTCGCGCAGGCGCGGTGGCAAACGCCCCGAGCGCGAGCTGTCGGCCGGCGGCGTGGTGGTGCGCGGCGAGGAGATCGTGGTGATCGTGCCGACGCGGCGTGCGTCGGACGGCTCGCGCGTGCTCGCACTGCCGAAGGGCCACATCGATCCGGGAGAGAACGCGCTGCAAGCGGCCACGCGCGAGGTGCGCGAGGAGACGGGCGTCGTCGGTGAGCCGGTGCACGAGCTCGGTGAGGCGCGCTACTGGTATCGCCGCGATGGGCAGACGATCCCCAAGTCGGTGTCGTTCTTCCTCTTCTCCTACGTGGAAGGCGATACCGCCGACCACGACGACGAGGTCGAGGAGGCGCGCTGGATCGCGCTGCAGGACGCCGAGAACGAGCTCAGCCACGCCGCCGAGCGCGAAATGGTCGCGCGTGCAGCGGAGTTCTTGGAGCAAGAGCGCAAAGCTCGATAGCCTGCCGTCCGTGCAGGTGCTCAACTTCTACTCGACGATCTTCGCCGACGAGCTCAAGCGGGGCCGTAAGACGGCGACGATCCGCCTCGGCGACAAGTCGGCCAAGTACCGCAAGAACCAGCTCGTGCTGGTGACGATCGGCTACCAGCACTCGCCGCGCGAGCGCATCTTCGAGGCGGTGATCGACACGGTCGAGGTGATGAAACTGGCCGACCTGTCGCCGCGCGACATCAAGCACGACAACCCGGAGTTCCGCCGCCACGAGGAGCTGATCAGCTTCCTCGAACAGATCTACGGCCGCAGCATCTCGCCGGAGGAGGTCGTGACGGTCGTGCGCTTCTCGCAGATCCGCGACACGCCGACCGGCATGACCGAGGCGATGAAGGGCTTCGGCGGCGCGCAGAACTAGGCGTTTCGCGCGCCGCGGCAACCGCACAGCCGGTCGCGCTGCCCGCCTCGCGACAAATTGGCAGTTTCCGTCCCAACTGCCGATTTCCCTTGAAGAACCCCCAAACAATCTATATATATAGATGACCGTTGGCACTCTCCGCGGAGAGTGCCAGAGGCGTTTCGTCCCCCGGCAGAGGGCTGAGGACCACGCGAAACGCCCGAAGCACTCTCTAGATGGAGGTATTACCGATGAAGCTGAAGCCCCTGGGCGATCGTCTGATCGTCAAGGCGATCGAGGAGGAGCTGACCACGGCCAGCGGCCTGGTCCTCCCCGAGACCGCGAAGGAGAAGCCGCAGAAGGGCGAGGTCGTCGCCGCCGGCGACGGCAGGCTCGACGACGACGGCAAGCGCATCCCGCTGGACGTGAAGAAGGGCGACGAGGTCCTCTACAGCAAGTACGGCGGGACCGAGATCAAGATCGACGGGGAGGACCTGCTCGTGTTGCGCGAGTCAGACGTCCTGGCCCTCGTCGAGGCATAAGGAGAACTGAGAACACATGGCTCAAAAGGAGATCAAGTACAGCTCAGAGGCGCGTGCGGCTCTCGAGGCCGGCGTCGACGCGGTCGCTAACGCGGTCAAGGTCACGCTCGGCCCGAAGGGTCGCTACGTCGTGCTCGACAAGAAGTTCGGCGCCCCGACGATCACCAACGACGGTGTCACGATCGCTCGTGAGATCGAGGTCGAGGACGTCTTTGAGAACCAGGGCGCACAGCTCGTGCGCGAGGTCGCCACGGCGACCAACGACGTTGCCGGCGACGGCACGACGACGGCGACCGTGCTCGCCCAGGCGATCGTTCGCCAGGGTCTGAAGAACGTCGCCGCGGGTGCGAACCCGCTGGCGCTCAAGCGCGGCATCGAGAAAGCCGTCGACGAGGTCGTCAAGAACATCGCGTCGCAGTCCAAGGAGGTCTCCGGCAAGGACCAGATCGCCCGCGTGGCGACGATCTCAGCCGGCGACGAAGAGATCGGCGACGTCATCGCCGATGCGATCGAGAAGGTCGGCAAGGACGGCGTCGTAAACGTCGAGGAGGGCCAGACGTTCGGCATGGACCTCGAGTTCACCGAGGGCATGCAGTTCGACAAGGGCTACATCTCGCCCTACATGGTCACCGACCAGGACCGCATGGAGGCAACGCTCGAGGACCCCTACGTGCTCATCGCCAACTCGAAGATCGGCTCGGTGCGCGACGTGCTGCCGGTGCTCGAGCAGGTAATCCAGTCGGGCAAGTCGATCCTGATCATCGCCGAGGACGTCGAGGGCGAGACGCTCGCGACACTCGTCGTGAACAAGCTCCGTGGAACGTTCACGGGCGTGGCCGTCAAGGCTCCGGGCTTCGGCGACCGCCGCAAGCGGATGCTCGAGGACATCGCGATCCTCACCGGCGGCGAGGTGATCACCGAGGAGATGGGCCTGAAGCTGGAGAACACTCAGCTCACCCAGCTCGGACGCGCGCGTCGCGTCGTCGTCTCGAAGGACACGACGACGATCGTCGACGGTGCCGGTGAGGCCGAGGGCATCAAAGGCCGCATCAACCAGATCAAAGCCGAAATCGAGAACACCGACTCGGACTTCGACCGCGAGAAGCTGCAGGAGCGCCTGGCAAAGCTCTCCGGCGGCGTCGCCGTGGTGAAGGTCGGAGCGGCGACCGAGACGGAGATGAAGGAGAAGAAGCACCGCGTCGAGGACGCGCTGCAGGCAACTCGCGCGGCCCTCGAGGAGGGCATCGTGCCGGGCGGCGGCGTGGCACTGCTGCAGGCCTCATCGGCCATCAGCATCAGCGACAACGGCGCGTCGGTCGACGGCTCAGACGACGAGCGCACGGGCGCACGCATTGTGCTCCGCGCTCTGGAGGAGCCGCTTCGTCAGCTCGCCGAGAACGCGGGCCTGGAGGGCTCGGTTGTCGTCAACGACGTGCGCAAGGCCAAGAAAGGCTTCGGCCTGAACGCCTCGACCAACGAGATCGTCGATCTCGTGGCCGGTGGCGTGATCGACCCGGCGATGGTCACGCGCTCTGCGCTGCAGAACGCGGCGTCGATCGCGAAGAACATCCTCACCACCGAGGCGATCGTTGCCGAGCTTCCTGAAAAGGAAGGCGCAGCAGCGCGGCGGCGGTGGCATGCCTGACATGTCGGGGATGATGTAACCGACCAGTCGAGAAGCGAAGTGCTCGTCAAGCGACGAGCGACGCGAGGGCCCGGCGAAAGTCGGGCCCTCGGTGGTTAATCACCCCCGGCGCTCCGTCCTGTGGGCGCGCGGCGCGGCCGCCACTGCGATGGTTGGAAACATCGCGGGAGGTCTGCTGCCGGCTGAGCGGACGCGCAAAGCGCGGCCTGGCGGGCTGTTTTCGGTCTGTGTGCTCCAGGAGAGGTGTCGCCGATTGACCGCGGACGGGGCCCGTTGGCACGATGCCTGGCCGCGGTGCAGCCGCGAATTTGGCCGATGGTCGATGCCGAGGGAGTGATACCGAGTGCTCGCGAGGACAGAGGTCCGATGGGGGAGTGGCCCGTGCCCACGCGGAGAGGCGCATGTAGGCGCCCTGCGCACGCTGTCGTACCGTGATTGTCGTACTGCTCACGGCGGTGGGTCTTCGTACTGACAGGGTGCGGAGGTGGCTCGCGGCACGGCACCGGTGGCTCAAGTGTCGCCGGCCAGAGTCGCCGCCGAATTGATGGCTTCGGCCGCTTCTAACGCTTCGGCGGCATTGCAGGCTACCAGCTCGCCGTCGACCCTGGAACCGAACCAAATGCCATCGTGGCGAGTGTCGGCGGCCATGCGATCACAAAGGCCGCGCTCGATCATTCGCTCGCGGCCTTGCTGTCACTCGAAGACCTGGGCACAGCTACGCCGGTGCCGCCTGATTACACCGCCTGCGTCGAGCACCTGGCGGCGGGCTCGAAGACCGGCGCCAATCGGACGCCGTCAGCAGCTCATGAAGGCAAGTGTCAGCACAAGCATGAGATCGCTGTCGGACAGGCGCTGAGCCCTTGATCACTCAGCGCTGGGTGATCGGCGGGCGCCGCGAAGCTGGCGTGCGCGTCAGCGACGCCGGACTAGCCCGGCAGCTGAGAAAGATCGAGCAAGGCAAGTCTCAGGCGACGGTCGCGAGGAACTTGTCGGTGTACGGTGAGACACTCGCGGAATTTCGCGATCGAAACGAAGGTCCAGATGCTCGCGGAACGTCTGCGTCAACGGTTACGAGCAAAGGCCGTTCACGTGACGCAGGCTCAGATCGCCGCCTACTACAAGCAGCACAAGAGATCGTTCGGCACACCGGCGCGGCGGGACATCGAGATCGCGCGCGCCCGCACCAAGGCAGAAGCGATGAAGGTAAAGCGTCAAATCGCCTCAGGCCAAAGCTTCGCGAGCGTAGTCAAGCACCTGCCCGCTGGCAGCAGCCGATCTTCAGCAAGGATGGGACTGTCTCCCACTACCAGTCGGGGTTATATGCCGAGCCGCCGTTGAACAACGCGATATTCGCCGCTAGGCCGAATGTGCTCAGCGGCCCGGTCAAGATCTTCCTCGGCTATCTACGTCTTCGAGGTAAGCGGCTGATCGCACCCACGCAGCAGCTTCTCTCGCAAGCGCAGGCGGCGATCAGGCGCAATCTCCCGTACGAACTTTCCAGGCAGGCGCTGGCTGTCTACATCGGCAACTGGCGTCGCCGCTGGAAGGCAAAGACGCGCTGCACCCGGGCTATGTGGCGCCCAAATGCGCCGGAGCCCGAGGGGTGCCCGAAGACCCCCACACCCTGAGCTGATGATGCACATGGCGCCAGGCAGACTCCGGCCTGAGCCCGTCAGTGGGAACGACGTTCCCCCAAACGCTGCGCAGGCCTAAGCCTGGACGTTCACGCGGGTCCGGGATGAGTGTGATTGGCGCTGGTCGTAAATGTCGCCGTCTCAGCTAGATACGATCGGTGAAGGTCCTTAAGTTGCGATGTCCGCACAACCTGCGTGGGGCGGGAGGCGGGGATCGGCACGGTCCGCGCACCGCCGTGCACGGTGACAGGCGCAAGGCCGATCCGGTGCTACCGGCGGGGCGCCAGGTTGTGGCGGGTTACGAGTTGGACGAGGCGAGAACGCCGCTGCACAGGGAGCGGTGCAGGACTTCGGCTGTCAGAAACAAACCCCGGATTTGCTTGACAGTGGCTGACCAAAAGCGCAGAGTGACGAACGCAGCTCTCTACTCACACAAAGATAGGAGCGTCTAGAATGAAGCATCTCAAGCTACTCGTGGTCGCGTGCGCCGCGATCTGCGCCCTCGGTGCCACATTGGCCTCGTCCGCGGTTGCCTTACCGGATGTTACGATGGCGTTAGGTGGAGCGTTCCCGCTGGACTTCCACCTCACGACCGCGGCTCCGGCATGCAAGACTCAGCTGAGCAGCGCCGCGGGTGCACAACTCAAAGGCGAAGGCTGCTTAATCGTTAATCAAAGTCGGGGCGTTAGGCGCCGTCTTTACCTGGCAGCTCATCTTCCTGAACGTGAAGAAAGGGACTCAGACGTGCTCCACGAACGGCACGGCCGGAGAAGTCGTGACGGAAAATGCCGCAGCCACGACGTCCAATATAGTGTTAACACCCGGCGGGACGCTGGCTCTGCTGTTCACACCCAAAGAAGTCGTAATCACGTGTGGAGAAGTAAAAATCAAAGTAAAGGGCACGGTACTGTCGCCGCTTAGCGGAACAGGAGAAGAAACGACACAGCTGACGTCTCTCACTGCCGAATCATTAGGAAACGGCAAAGGTGTGCCGAACGCCACGAAATATCTCAACAACACCGAAGGTAAAGAAACAACCGCCGAACTATTAGGCAACTTCGGTACAGGGTTCGTAAAGAGTGCTGAGGAATTCACTGAAGAAAAGCCGAAAGCTACGGCGGGCGAAGGTAAGATGTTCACCATCTTAACGCGGTAGTTGCTCGTAAGGCGCACCGCGACGAGGCCGCTACGCTCGCCGGATCCGCGCCTTGGGAATCTGACAGTGCGCGGGATCGAACCTAGGTCCCGCGCGCTGTCGCGTCGAAGCGCTCGAGGCAGCCTGGCGCATCGCGGCCAGTTGGCGCTGAAGCCCATGCGTCGGCCTGAAGCGCCGATGCTGTGCACGCGATCGGCTGCTTAACGGCCCGCAGGCGCCGGGGAAGGCCTTGGTTCGTTGGGGGCTTGCTCCGTACCTCCCCGTCGAGCGTCAGGTTGCCGACCGCTCTGATCGTAAGCAGTCGCCGCCACCTGCGCGAGTAGGAAACGCTGCTTGCCCCCCCGATCAACGCCTGCGATCTTGGGAGCATGCTCTTCGCAGCGCTGTCCGCAAGGCACCTCTCCCAACGCTCCGCTGACACGCTCCACGGCGTCGCCACGCCATGACCCTGAGATACCTCGGCGTCTCGGGTGCGCTGCTGATCTGTCTGTGCCTGTGCGCCGTTGCGTCCGCGCCGGCGTCAGCCGCGTGCTTGGACGAACAGGCCCGCAGTGAACGCAACTCGATCGCCCTGCCGGACTGTCGCGCCTACGAACTTGTCACGCCGCCCAACAAGAACGGTGCGACGATTGGCGGACAGTTTCTCAGCTCACCTCCGGCGATCATCGCGGCGAATGGGCAGCGTGTGATGGCAGCGACCAACCAGTGCTTCGGCGGCGCCAGATCCTGCTCGGCCGTCCGTGTTTCTGAGGGAGAGCCGCTGTCCTTCGCTCGAACCTCTGATGGATGGATCACACACGAGCTCGCCCCGCCCGCGTCTCGCTATGAAACGAGTTCCTGGTTCTCGCTCAATGCTGACCTCGGCACGGCGCTGTTCCTGGCGCCGAACGGACCGGAAAGCGAAGTAGATGACTGGTTGGCGGTCGGTGGAGACGGGTCCAAGCTCGTCTCCTTGGGTCCGCTCGGAGAACACGCGGCACCGATCGAAAAAACGCCGCCGAACTGGCGGGCTCTCTCGGTCGGCGTGATCCCCGTCACCGCGACCGCCGATCTGTCGCATGTCGTCTACGAAACGACGGAACCGATGTTCAGTGGCGACAAAAGCTCGAGGTCGCCGGTGTACGAGTACGTCGGCCCGTCGAGCGCTCCGTTGCTCGTCAACCTCAGCGGCGGCTTCGCGAGCACCGGCCAGGTCAGCAGCTGCAGCGAAATCGGGGGGGGCAGCAGCGCGCTCGCAAGGATAAACGGGTCACTCTCCGCGGACGGCCGAGTCGTTTACTTCACCGCGACGAAAGCATCGTCGGCTTGTCCAGTGGGGCCTGCCGCGCAACAGCTCTACGCCAGGGTCGATGGTGAACTGCCGAACGCGCGCACGAGTCTGATTTCGGCCCCGACACCTGGTGTCTGCACCACCACGGTCTGTCAAGAAAGCACCAGCGCGGCCAACGAAGCAACGCTTCAGCGGGCTGCGTATTTCGAATCGGCTTCGACCGATGGCTCAGACGTGTTCTTCACCGACACGCAGCAGCTCACCAACGCCGCCAGCGAGTCAGAAGGCAGCGCAGCCAGCGGACAATGCCAGGAACTAGCGACCCCTGGCGGCTGCAATTTGTATGAGTCTGAATGCCCGCACTGCCAGGTGCTAAGCGAAGGGCAGGAACATGGCGCGCGCCATCTGGTCGATGTCTCCGAAGCCGACGGCGGCGGTGAAGCGCCTGGAGGCCCGCGGGTGCAGGGAGTGGTCGCGACCGCACCGGACGGCTCGCACATCTATTTCGTCGCTCGCGGCGTGCTCACTGGTGCTGAAGCCAACGCGGCGGGCGAAACGGCTCAGGACGGTCAAGCAAACCTCTATCTGTACTCCGAAGGCCGGCGTTCCTTCATCGCGACCTTTGGCGCGTTGGATGAATCGGCGGGCGGGTCGCTCGAAAGCATCAGGCGCCAATGGGGGGTCTTCGCGCCGCGTGACAGCGTGACACCGGAAGGGCGCTATCTCCTGTTTGCAAGTCACCGCGCCTTGACCCCCGACGTTACCCGCGTAGAAGGCCCCGAACAGCTATATCGCTATGACGCGCTCACCCGACGTCTGGTTCGCGTATCGATCGGCGAGGAAGGCTATAACGACAACGGGAACACGGGTGAAGGCGCGGCCACGCTCGCGGCGCCCTTCCGCGAACCCAGCGGCGGGTCCACGTCCTCACGCACGGACCCATCGATGTCCGATGACGGCGAATACGTGTTCTTCCAGAGCCCGATCGCGTTGATCGCGGGCGCCTTGAACGATGTGCCGATTGGCAGCAACGAAGGAGTTGCACTCGATGAAGGGTTCGCGCAGAACATCTACGAGTGGCATGGCGGTCATATCTCGCTGATCTCCGACGGCAAAGATGTGACGCCGACGCCCGGTGCGCTCAACGGCAAAGTCTCGCCGGTCGAACTGCTGGGCACCGACTCGACCGGTAGCAATGTGTTCTTCGAGACATATGACAGGCTGGTGCCGGAAGACTCCGACTCGGCGCGCGACATCTATGACGCGCACGTGTGTAGCGAAGCGCAACCGTGCTCGGCGCCGAATGTCGAACCAGCATCGGTGTGTGGTGAAGCCAGTTGCCACGGCCTCGGGCCGGTGCCAGCCGGGAGCGCATCGCCGGTCAGCGAACTGTTCGCCGGGCCGGGAAACCCAGCCCCCGCCGCCCCGGCAAAACCCGGCAAAGCGAAACCCGCGACGCGGGCTCAGTTGCTCGCGGTCGCGCTTCACAAATGCCGGCGTGAGCGGGTTCGCAGGCGTCGGCGCGCATGCGAAAAGCTGGTCCGCAAGCGCTATCGGCCGCCCGGCAAGACCTCGCGGGCTGCGCGTCGCCGCCCAAATTCTGCTCGGCACGCGACTTCGGCTCGAGGCAAGGCCTGATGCGGGGCGTGCAGGTTCGTCGGAGCCGAGGTTGGTACCTCGCCGCCGTAGGTGGAGCTGTCCTGGGCATGGCGGTGTGCGCCACGCCGGCGCTTGCCGTGGCTCCCGCTCCGCGACTGACGCTTCATGTCAACACGGCCCCCACCCGCCTCTCGGCACACGACAACGCCACGTGCGTCACGGAAATCGAACATGGAACCAGTGACGTGCCCCTGCCCTGTGATACCTATCAGGTGACCGTGACGAACTCCGGTGCCGGAAACACCGTCGGCCCGATCGTCATATCAGACCAGCTGCCGGCAGGGGTGTCGACGGAGACCGCCGGCAACGGCGTCACGCTGTTCTTGGCGCGCAATCAGATGCTTCTCTCCGAATCGGAAGCGCCAACGGGAGAACCGGCACCGTCTACCAGTTGCAGCGGCTCCGGTGTCCCGGAAACGGTGACCTGTGAATACACGGGCGAACTGGAACCGGATCAGCGCCTTGAGCTGCAGCTGCTCGTCACGGTCGAACCTTCGGCGAAAAGCGCCGTGAACGCCGTGACGGTTACGGAAGGGGGGACGACTGTCGCCACGTCGGAAGCCAAGGACGATCTCGAAGAAGGCGTGCCGTTGTTCGGCCCTAGCTTTCTGGGGGCCTCGATTACAGCGCGCGACGGTGCCCCCGATGTGCAGGCCGGCGGGCACCCGTACGAGTTCGTGACGAGGTTCGATGTGAACACGAAGTTCGGGCAGATCCCTGAAACGGGGGCCGTCGAGCCCGTGGGGGTCGGTGCCGGCGTCAGGGACGTGGTGGTGGACCTGCCGTTGGGATTCCTGGGTAGCGCGACCGCGACGCCCCAGTGTTCGCTGGGTCAGTTGACCGCACAGCACCAATGCCCGGCGGACTCGATGGTCGGCCACATCACCTCCGAACCCAACTGTCCGCTCGGTGCTTGTGTGAACAGCCCGCTTTACAACCTGGTCCCGGAACACGGAGTCGCGGCCGAGCTCGGGTTCCTCGATGCTATCCACGGGTCTCACGTGATCAATGCCTATCTCGCGCCCTCGCCGGCAGGCTACGTCCTACGGGCGGAGGCGCGAGAAGTCGCTCAGGTCAATTTGTGGGATGCGATTACGACGCTATGGGGAAATCCGGCCGAACGAAATGGCGGCGGGGATCACGCCGACAGCCATGTTCACGAACTCGTCGAACTGCTCCGGGGAAGCGCAGAGCTCACGGGTGTTCATGGACTCTTGGGAACGGCCAGGGACGTTCAACCCAGATGGAACAGCCCATCTAGAAGGTGCCGAACCAGGGTCCGAAGGGTGGGCCTCGACCAAGAGTGACGTCGCCGGCGGTCACGGGCTGCAACGCGTTGCGATTCCAGCCAAGCGCGTTCAGCGTAAAACCAGATACCTCGGCGGCGGATAGCCCCACCGGCTTGAGCTTCGACTTGAAGCTCCCGCAGTCGGAGGCTCCGGAAACGCTCGCGACACCGCCCTTGCGCGACGCGCGTGTTGCGCTGCCCGCCGGCATGACGGTGAACCCGGCCTCGGCGGCCGGGCTCGACGCTTGCAGTGAGGCGCAGGCCGGGTGGCTGGGTAAGAATGGCCCAAAAGGCGAAGCGCTCGCAAATCAGGGGCTGACAAACTTCACCGAGGCGGCAACTTCTTGTCCGGACGCGTCGAAGATCGGGGAACTCGAAGTCACGACTCCACTGCTCGAAGGTGCACTGCACGGCTCGGTATATTTGGCGAGGCAGTTCGAAAACCCGTTCGGCGCGCTGCTGGCTGGCTACATCGTGATCGACGACCCGAAGACGGGGACGCTCGTGAAGATCCCAGGAGAACTGAGCACGAACCCGGACACCGGGCAGATCACAGGGGTGTTCAAGGAAAACCCGCAGCTGCCGTTCAGCGAGCTGAAGCTCAGGTTCTTCGGTGGCGAACGCGGCGAGCTCGCGACACCGCAGGCGTGCGGGACGTTCACGACGACATCGGACTTGATGCCTTGGTCTGCGCCGGAATCGGGGCCCGATGCGACGCCCTCTTCAAGCTTCGCGATCGGCTCGAACTGTGCGCTCGGCTTCGCCCCGTCGTTCGCGGCGGGGACCGTGTCCAACCAGGCGGCGGGCTTCAGCCCGCTCACGCTGACCGTTGCGCGTCAAGATGGCGAACAGCACCTAACGGGGCTGACGGTCACGACGCCGCCGGGGTTGCTGGGGTCCCTGAAGGGGATCCCCCTGTGCAGTGAAGCCCAGGCGAACGCCGGGACCTGCCCGGTGGCGAGCCAGATTGGCGAAACGACGGTCGCGTCTGGAGTCGGCCCGAGCCCGTATGTGGTGCGCGGGGGGCGGGTGTACCTTACCGGGCCATACAACGGCGGGCCGTTCGGTATGTCGGTCGTCGTCCCAGCGGTCGCTGGGCCGTTCAACCTCGGCAACGTCGTGGTGCGTTCCTCGATCCGGATCGATCCGGTCACCTCCCAGATCACCGTCGTGAGCGACCCGCTGCCAGTAATGATCAACAGCGTTGAAGGCCTCAAATCTGGAATCCCGGCAGACGTTCGCTCGATCAACGTCACGATCAATCGCCCCAACTTCACGTTCAACGCCTCCAGCTGCGAACACATGAGCCTCACTGGCGTGCTCAAAGGGGCTCAGGGCGCATCGGTCCCGGTCGCGAGCGGCTACCAGGCAGCAAACTGCTCGCACCTACCGTTCAAGCCCGTTTTCATCGGCCTCCACGGATGGGAAGACGAGCAAAGCCAACGGCGCCAGCCTGAACGTGAAGATTTCGAGCGGCGGGATCGGGCAGGCCAACATCGCCAAGGTCGACCTAACGATCCCCAGCGTCCTGCCCTCGAGGCTGACGACACTGCAGAAGGCATGCAGCGAAGCACAGTTCACCGCCAATCCGGCTGGTTGCCCTGCGGCGTCGAACATCGCTACTGCGACCGTCAAGACCCCCCTCTTGAACAGTCCGCTCTCAGGACCGGTGTACTTCGTCAGTCACGGCGGCGCGGCATTCCCCGACACCGAGATCATTCTTCAGGGCGAAGGCGTAAAGCTAATCCTGGACGGCCATACCCAAATCAAGAACGGCGTCACCTTCAGCCGCTTTGAATCGGTGCCGGACGCTCCGTTCACGAGCTTCGAATTTCATGCGCCTGAGGGGCCCTTCAGTATCTTCGCCGCAAATGCGAACCTCTGCCAGGTCGCGATTCACCTGCCGACGAGGCTGGTCGCTCAAAATGGCGCGGTGCTTGAACAGAACACGCTTGTGCAGCCCGAAGGGTGCGCCAGCAAGATCACCATTCTCTCCCACAGGCTTAAGAAGGGCACTCTCACACTGAGGGTTGCCGTGCCGGGTGCGGGCAAGCTCACGGCGACCGGCAAGGGCGTCAAGAGAGCCTCCACAAAGAGCGGTGGCAGAGGAACAGTCACGCTCACCGTGCACGCCAAGCGCGGCCACAAGCTCAAGACGAAGATCAAACTCAGCTTTGCCCCGACCACTGGTCGGCACATGGCGGCTGCGCTCTCGGCGCGGATCTGATCCGGGCTGCCGGCCTAAGCGCGACGGATCGAGCTTGGGCGGGGATGTCGCGGTTGACCGGGGTAACGGCCGGTCGGCGATCCCAAGGCAAGCTCCAAGACACAGGGGGTCGTGCGGTGCGGCCGGAGATTGGGGTTCGCGAGCCAGCTCGAGCAGAAGCGTCCTTACTGAGCGTGCACATCGACAAGCCCTTGATCGGCGCCGGAGGCGTGGCGACGACTCCTTGAGGGCGCCTGCGACGAGCCGGGGCGCCCCGGCGCGCGCCCGGTTGAGCGGCAGGCCCACGATCCAGCGTGCTACGCGCTGGCGCCATCGGGGTGAACCTGAGGACGTGGGCAAACGACGCCAAAGGGCTTCCGGGGGTAGTGCCCCACGCTGAAGAAGCACCCATCCCTCGGCGGTGGCGCACCAAGCGGCGGCCAGTTGCGGCCGTGTGCCGCCGCGAGTAAATCACGCTCAGGGGATCTGGGTGGTCTCTCCGGCGGAGAGGTGCGACTCGCTGCCGTCGAATCGGCATCTCGAAGCCGCCGTGAACGATGGGACCGCCTCGGCCGCGGCGCGCTGTCGATGGGCCGGCAAAGACCGCGGCCTGGGAGATGGTCAACGAGCAGCCAGAAGGCGCCACCGGTGTGTTTCTGCGGCAAGGCGAGTCTCGGCGCGAACGCCGCCCGGCATCCACACAACCCGCGTTTCGGATGCCATGCATGGACGCCCCAGGGACCTCTAGTGGCGTAGTCGGTCAGACGAGCGTCTTGGGGCCAGATCTGGCTGCATGCGCTCGTCACAGGGCTTCGTGGGTGTCGACACGGCGCTCCAAGCGGGCCGGCGGTCAGCGGCGCTGGTGCAGGCGGGAAAAGCCGTGCGCTCCATGACCAGCGTCGCGTGCGAGCCCGGAGCCACACAGTGCCTCAGGTCCGCGATAACGGGCTGGATGTGGCGGTCGCGCAGCTCGGGGTGGTGCCCTTGGACCAGTGGGCGGTCGGCGAGCAGGCGCCGTAGTCGCTTCAGTCGTCCGCGGCGACCGCGGGCGGAGATTCCTTTCGCCCGGCCGATCATCTCGGCTATGTCGGTATTGTCAGGCGGGGCTCGACGAGGCCACGAGCGGATGCCGGCGTCGTCGGGTGATCAGGCGATGCTTTGAGCCTATGAGGCGTCCGTGCCCGGCCCTTCGCTGCGACGAGACTGGCGACCAACAAGCGGCGACAACCATCGTCACTCCGGGACCATGCGGGAAACTAGACGAGGAGGGCCGGGTTGCCCCGGCCCTCCTCGTCGCTACGCCTATGTAGTTACTGAGCTTCGCCTAGAATTTTTCGCTCAGAATGACTTCTTCCGCCGCCGCGGCAGCAAGTTCGCCGTTGAGGACGGCTTCGTTTTCGCCAGCTTTGTTCGGGATTTTGAGTTTGCTGTTGAGGATGGAGTCGAGGTAGCCTTTGAATTTGATGAACAAGAATTCGGTTTCACCACAGCCTTCAGATCCGGGAGCCGAGAACGTGTTATCGACAAGGGAGGTTCCGGTCGCCCGCAGTGATACGAGGCCTTTTTCTTCAAGCGTTTTCTCGGTACCCTGCGTGCCGTGAAGTGCTTTGAACCCGGCGGGTGGGTGTGTTTCACCGGTCGTCAGGTGAAGCTCAAGTGGGTGGGCTTCGGACCCGACGTAGCACGCTTTCCCGAGGAAGGTGTTTTTGAGATGCACCCTGATCGGCAGCGTGATCGCCGTACCCGATTCTTCCGCGAACGCAGCTTCATTGAAGAGCACCGGGTTTTTTTCGTTGGCTACGAGTTCGGTGGTCGCGGTCACTGCCGTGGGGCCGCTTTCAAATATGCCTTTACACACGCCACGGATGAATTTTTCGAACGGGCCTGAGCCGGTGATTTCTTCGCAGTTGACAAGGCCGGCCAGGCCTCCGGGAACGTTCAGTTCGGTTTTTGAGAGGCTTTCACCGTTCTTGGCGGGCAGACCGAAGAATTCCCGTTCATTTTCGGGATTCCCCGTTTTGGCGAAGCCACCCTGCTGAACAATGTTTTTGTTGATCGGCACCGTAGTCGTGCCGAGCTTGAATTTCCCACTGCTGGTCGTGTCGACACTGCATAGGGATACGATTGGGATTTCCGTCGGACACTGATTGAAGATTTTGAAGATGCCTTTCGGTTCCGCCATTGCAGGCGAGGCCGAGGCTAAGGCGATTGCGGGCACGATCAGTGCCATCGTCGCCATGGACAGCGTGAGTCTGCGTGTCCCCGCAAACCGCGCTCGACGAGTTTTCAGCATGGTTTTGCTCACTTTCAGTCGTAACCAGTGGAGCCGTCGCGACCGAAAACCCCCGTCGAGACAGCGAGGCGAGCGTACCGACAACTGTGGCTCGCGGACAAGGTCCGTTTCTGACTAGAGAAACAGTTTGGCCCAACAGCGAGGCCGAAAATATTGGTGCAGATGCGTTCGCTCCCTCCGGTTGGGTTGGCTGAAACGCCACATCAAGCGCTGAGCTGAAAGCCGCACTACGCAGAGCTACGGCGGGCCGTGACCATTCGAGGGAGCCGAGACGTTGAACTGCCGGCAACCAGGCACGACGCTACCAAGACGGCACTCGGTCCGCGCAGTCCAGCTTGCCCGCCACTGCTTGAGGAACGCTGCGAGCCTTCGTTCGCGCAGCGTGGCCGTCAACCGTCGGCCAATCGCGGCCTGAACCGCCGCCAGCGGGCGCACATGTTCAAAGCGCACTTTCGTCACTTCGAACACGAAGTACCCGTACCACGTGCTGATTGGCCCGGTGAGCACGCCTGGGTTCGCTGTGAAGATGGCCTTGTTCAGAGCTGGCTCGCCGTAGGTGTGCGGCCCCAGCCCGAGTACTAAGCCTTCGTGGCTGTAGTCGGCCTGTCGTAGCGGCAGCTGGCGTACCACGCTTGCGAAGCTCTTGCCGGACGCGATCTCAGCGCGCACCCTGGCGGCCGACGTACTTTCCTTCGTGCGGGCGAGTCGCACATCACGGCTGGCGCTCGTGAGGTATTGAAGCCGGTGCTGCTGGTAGTAGCTTGCGATCTGCGCCCTGGTCGCGGGTTTGACCCGGTCGGTGACCAGGCGCCTGATTGCCGTGTTGGCGAGCTGGGCTCGACGTTGAATGTCTGCGTTGGCGTCCTGGCCTGTGGTCGTCACTCGCAGTTCGTGCGCTGCGCCGATCAGCCAGTCGTCTGTGATCAAGCTGTGGAGCACAGCCTGGCGTACCTTTTCGTATCGCGTCTGACATTCGCTGCGAAGACGTCCCGAGCCCAGCGCGGTTTCACTGCGCGCCGCCGCTTCGTTCTCAAGTTGAGCAACACAGGCGCGGAACAGAGGCGGCACGAGCCTTTCCGACGCCGGTTCGCCGCTCAGCCGTGCTCTCGTAAAACGGTCGAGCGTCGCCGCGGTGATCGAATATGGCCCAACCTGCGCTACTACTGCGCCCGGGTCGGATGGCTGCGCAAGTTGCGTGACCTCGTGTGCCCGGGCGCCCGTATGCTCCAGATGGGTTTCACCGCACGCCGCCAACGTTGCCCCCGACAGGAGAGCCCCGACGACGGCAATCAGCCTGACACGTCCCGGCGCTCGCATCGCTACGAGCAGCTACCCGACCTTGGCTGTCGTCGCAACTTGGTCAGGCGAGCTTGGGTCGCCGCAGAACAGCCACGGCGCACGCTGCCCGATCACCGCGCCCGCGAAACGCTTGCGTCTCCCGTACAGCACCCAGGTCGTGTCCACTGCGCCGTAGTACTCGACCAGGCGCAGCTCGCCGGGGTGTTCCTCGGCGTAGTGGACGTGCGTCAAGCCTGCGTCGAACTCGCCGGCGAGCAGGTTGCGCGCGACGACCGGCTTTGACGGCTGGTCGACGATCGTCTCAAAGCGCGAGAGGTCGAGGTAGCCGCGCGTGGCCGAGACGATGCCGAGGCTCTTGTGCTCGCCGCGGTCCTTGCGGAACACGAGCCCCAGCTCCTTGGTTGGGTAGATGAACGTATCGACGACGAACACGTCCTCGTGGAAACGCTCGGTCACGAGGTGTACCTGCACGTGCGCGCTGCACTGCATGAGAAACGTGTTTGGCTCCTCGCGCACGCGCCCGATCGCCTCGAGCAGGTCCTCGACCAGAACGACCTCCTGCGGCGTGACGCCCTGGAAGCTCAGGTAACGCTGCAGGGCATTCTCGTGACACGTTCCCTCCGGGCCGAGCGTGATGAACGTCGGCGGCCTCATCAGGCCGCTCTCTGGGCGCGCCGGGGAGCGTCGATCAACTCGTCCTCCATCTCACACGTCGCGCCGATCAACAGGTCGAACAGCCCGGCGACGAAGCCGCCAGGTATGTCCGCCGCGGCGCCACGTGAGAGGTAGCGCTCACGCACCTCAACCACGCGGTCGGGCTGCATCATCGGAATCTCGTTTGCGCGCTTGTACAGCGCGATCTCGCGGCACGTCGCAAAGCGCTCGCCGAGCAGCTGGACGATCTGCTCGTCGAGCTCGTCCAGGCGCCGGCGGAATGGCTCCAGCCCGTTCATGAGAGAGCCAGTCGCATGCGTGGGCCGAGCTCGGCGAAGCCCTGGGCGCGGTAGAAACGGGCCGTCGCGTCGATGCCGGCGAAGCTCTCGCGTGGCAGCCCGACCTCGACACGGGCGATTCCCTGCTCGCGCGCGAGCTTGACCAGGTCTGCGATCAAGCCCGCGCCGACCGCGCGGCTACGCCAGGCCGAGTGCACCCACAGATCCTGGATCAACGCGTAGCGGCCCGGGACGTGCATCGCCAGCTGCCAGCTCGCGGCGAGCAGGCCGACGATCTCACCGCTTGCTCGCGCGACGATGACGGCGCCGGCATCGCGGTCGCCGATCAGTTCGCGCGCCACGTTTCCCAGGGCAAGGGCATCGGGAGGCGTGCCGCCGAGCTCCAGAAGCAACTCCTGCATGGCGACAACGACTCCTGCAACGTCCTTGCTCGTTGCGCGGCGTACGGTCCAGCCTGACGTGGCGGGCTGCACGCCTGTCTGCGCCGGACCGGTCACGCTGCCTGCGCGTTTTCGCTTGGCGGCTCGAGCTGCACGCTCCACGCCTCTGGGGAAAGGCTGCCGGTGACCGCCGCAGCGATCGCGGTCATCGGCGCACGCGCCTTGAGCAGGATCTCGTCGAACTCATCCGCGGGATCAGACTGCATGACGATCGCGCCCCCGGCACCGATCGTCGTCGCGCCCGGCCGCAGGACGATCGTGCGGATGACGATGCTCAGATCGACACTGCCGTCGAAGCCGAAATAGCCGATCGCGCCGGAATACACGCCACGCGCCTCACGCTCGGTTTCGTCGATGATGCTCATCGTGCGCAGCTTTGGTGCGCCTGTCATTGAGCCCCCGGGAAAGCAGGCGCGCACGCACTGCACAGGCGATCGCTCGCGCTCGAGTACGCCGGTAACTGTGGAGATGAGCTGGTGCACTGTCGGATAGTCCTCGACGACCATCAGCTCGGGCACACGCACGCTGTCTATCTCACACACCCGCCCGATGTCGTTGCGAAGAAGATCGACGATCATCAGGTGCTCGGCATAGGTCTTCTCGTCGTGCGTGAGCTCCGATCGCAGCGCCTCGTCCTCGATGGGGTCCTCTGAGCGCCGCGTCGTTCCCTTGATCGGCCGCGCCTGCACGTGGCGGTCGCGGTCGACTGAGAGGAAGCGCTCGGGCGAAGAGCTGAGCACGGAGAGGTCGCCGAGCTTGAGGTAGGCGCCGAACGGCGCGGGGTTTGTGCGACGAAGGATGCGGTAGAGCTCGAATGGCGGCGGGCTGGCCGACGTGGTGATCTGGTCTGTGAGGCAGACCTCGTAGGACTCACCCGCGGCTAGCGCCGCCTGGCAGCGGGCGATATCGGCGATGTACTGCTCGCGCCCGCGCCCGCAGGTGAACGTCACGGGCGTCATGGCGCCCTCCGCCGGGGCCTCGTCGACGCCGGTGGACGCGCCGGGCGAGGCGCCGAGCACGTCGTAGACGATCGCTGCGGCTTCTTCCAGCCAGCGGTCGGCCTCTGCGTCGTCGCCGTGTGCGAAAACCAGCAGGTCGGTGCGGTGGGCGACGTGGTCGACGGCGATCACGCGATTTGCGAGCATGAAAACCGCGTCAGGCGAGTCTGATCGATACGTGTTTGGAGAGCCGCAGTCGGCCTTGCACTCATATCCCAGGTAGCCCACGAAGCCCCCGACCAGTCCGCGCGGCGAGATCTTCGGCATGTCGATCGCGCGGGAGGCGATCTCACGGTCGAGCGCATCGAAGATCGAGCCGGTCTCGACCTTGTCCCCGTCGTGAAGGTGCGTCGTTACGAGTTTTCGGGTCACGTCGTATTCGAGCACGCAACGGTCCGCGCCGGCGCTCGTGCCGATGAACGAGCATTGCGCGAGGCGTGTCGGTGCGTCGGCGCTGTCGAGCCAGAAGGCGTGCTGAGCGGAGCCGAACATGCTGGCGAAGAGCAGCTCGAGCGACGGCTCACCGGCGATCGAGCGTCTTCGCAGTTGCATGCGCGAGGCCTTGCGCCTGCGGTGCGTGCTCGTCGGTCTGCTCATCTGCACACCCGGGCGCCCGGATCGCGCCATCGCGGATCGCGCGCGACGCGAGCGCGGGGTCCCGCGATGGCCTAGACGGTCGTAGAAGTTCTCGACGATGCGCCGCCCGTACTCGGTGGCGATCGACTCCGGGTGAAACTGCACTCCCCACAGCGGACGGCGACGGTGTTCGATGCCCATCACGACGCCGTCGTCGGTCCACGCGGTGACCCGGCCTTCCGGGCCGAGCGAGCCAGAGACGGCGAGCGAGTGGTAGCGCACGACGGAGAAGCCCTGAGGGATACCCACGAACAGCCCCGAGTCGTCGTGCTGAACGTGACTGAGACGCCCGTGCATCGCCGTCGGCGCCGAGCCGACGACGCCTCGCAGCAGGTTGCCGATGCCCTGATGTCCGAGACAGACGCCGAGCACGGGGATCTCGGAGTGGCGCAGGATGTCGGCGCACACACCGAAGTCGTGCCAGCGCTGTGGGCGACCCGGCCCGGGCGAGAGCACGATTGCGTCGAAGTCCCAGCGCGAAAGCGCCCTCCAGGAGACCATGTCGTTGTGCACGACGGTTGGCTCTTCGCCAGAGACGGCGGCGAGCAGGTGAAACACGTTGTATGTGTAGGAGTCGTAGTTATCGACGAGCAGTGTGCTCATCGCGACGCCTCAAGGCCAAGCCCGCGTGCGCTGCGGTCGAGCAGCGTCTGCACGATGCGCTCGACGTGTTCGCCGAGGTCGGCTTCCAGGTACCAGCGCGTGAGGTGACGCAGATAGAGCGCAAGCGGTCGCGGGTCGAGTCGCTCCACGGCGATTCGCAGGTGGCGCCGATACAGCTCTGACTGCAACACGGCGAAGCGATACGCAGGATCCTCGGTCGGCCGACCCGTGTGCGCAACAGCGCGGGTTGCGCGGCGCGCCTGTGCACACGCAACCCCCCAGCCGAGGCTCTCCTCGCCCAACAGCTTCTGCGGGTTGAAGTCGATGTCTGGCGTGGCGGGGTGCGGAAGGAAGTACCCGAGCGCGACCTGAGCCGCGAGGTTTTCCGGAAACGGATGCGCCCGGCGGACCTCTCGTCGCAGCGGATCGGCATCGATCTGTTCGTCGATCCAATCGGTGAGCTCGTCGATCAGCTGTGCGCCGGCGCTCGATGTAAGCGCGCGGTCGTGGCTGGAGACCATCCCATGAAAGATGCTCCGGCTCGGATGAAAGCCACCGTTGAGCTCTGGCTTCAGCTCGGCCGCGAGTTTGCGGATGCTCGCCAGGTGCGAGGTCCACTCGGCGCCGGTGACCTGCATCGAGGTCATGCCATCGAGTTCAGGCGCCGTGAGCGCGTAGGTCAACGAGCGCATGTGCTGGGTGGAGAGGCCGTCCGCTCGTACGAGCGGCATCTCCTCGAGCTCCTCCAGCCCCGTTGTGTAAACGACCACGCCGTCAGCGCGCCGTTTGAGCGTGCCGCTGCGCAACCCGGCTTGCGCCAGCTCGGCGGTCTCCGTCAGGAAATCCGACTCGAAGAAGACGCGATCAAACGCGATTCCCAGGCGCGCAAGCGTCTTGCGCTGTCCCGCGATCACCCAGGCGCGCGTCTTGTACCAGAGCTCCAGAGCCTCGCGCTCGCCTTGCAGCACGCGCTTGATCAGTTCGTCGGCAGCGTCGTCCCGCACGTGCACCTCGCGCGCAAGCGAATCCTCGGCCAAGCGATCCTCGTTGTCGCCCACATCCTCGACGGCGATCGGTCCCGCGGAGGCGACGTACTCGGCGTAGCACTCGCCAACGAAATGGTCGCTCTTTCGATCGATGTCGGACCAGCCCTGGGCATCGCGCCCGCTGCCGATCACTCCCGCCATCGCCTCCCCCATCGCCCGACCCATGTCGGAGATGCGGCTGCGCCGCTCGACCTGCGCGCCCGCCTGCGCCAGCGCCGCAGAAAGTGCATTGCCGATCGCGAGGTTGCGCAGATGACCGATATGCAGTGCCTTTGTTGCGTTCGCGTCCCAGAACTGGACCGACACCGAGCTGCCTTGCGCGAGGTCGGACAACGAAGCTTCTGAGCTTCCACCGGCCTCGAGGGCGGCGCCGACCGTGGCGACCCAGTCATCGGCGAGACGCAAGCGAGCGCCATGCTCATGCTCGATGACGTCGATTACCCAGGGCTCCTGCCTGATCTGCTGGAGTGCCTCGAGCGAGCCAGCGTCGTCGTGCCACTGCGGCGAGCGCGCCGTCAGCTGGAGGTCGTAACCCTCTTGCGGCCGACGCGGGACCCGCGCTGCCCACGGCGCAGGTGACTCCTCCTGCGTTTGTAGATCCTCGAAGTAGTCGAAAAGGTTGAAAGTCATGGTGCGACAGGTCGCGGCGGCTCATGACCTCGCGACGCATGCACCAGCCGGGGCTCGAACCCGGATCGCCGGTGTTTAAGACCGGCCCTTTCACCGATTAAGGTACTGGTGCCCGGATTGCTCGATTCGGGTCTAGCGATCGGCCCGATCATAGGTATGGCCGATCGCAACCCGCAAGCCAGCCGAAGCCGGCACGCGCGCATTTCGCTTCAGGGTGCTGAAGACACTGCACGCTTTGGCAATCTTGATGAGAAACATCCGCGGTAACTAGGAGCGTCACGCCCCAGGAGATGCCATTCGGCCCCGTGCTGCTCGGCGCACAGCGCGACTATTTACAGCAGCGCACGCTCGAGCAGCGTCGCCGCGGAGATCTCAAGCGCAGCGGCGATCTTGACGATCGTGTCGAGTCTCACGTTGAACTCACCTCGCTCGATCGCGCCGTAGTTGCTGCGATCCATGCCTGCGCGTGCGGCAAATGCTTCCTGAGCGAGTCCTCGCTCCACGCGCAGCGAGCGGGCGGCGAGCCCGAGCGCGACGTTCGCGGCGGATTTCTTGGGTGGCATAAGGCGTTGATTTGCAGGGGAGACGTGCCCGGGTTGCGGTGAGCCAGCCCACGGCGTAGGCTATGCGGCAATGCTGACGATTGTCTGCAACAACGATATGCCACCTGACGGCGGAAGGGCGTAGCGCTGTTGGTGCTCGAACTCCTGGGCCTGGTGCTCGCGGCGCCCGGAGCGATCGTCGCGCTGCACGAGCTCGGCGCTCTGGCCGGCACCGGCCGAGCGGCGGCGCGGCCACGTGTCAGCGAACTCGATCTGACTATCCGCCTCAGCTTTCGCCGCAGATAACTCGGAGGCGGTGCTCCGCCGCGCCTGCCCGAGCTATTCGACGGCCGCCACCGAGCGGGGCCCCTCGCCCACGTACTTGGCCGTCGGCCTGATCAGCTTGGCCTCGCGCTTCTGCTCGAGGATGTGCGCCGACCAGCCGGCCACGCGCGCGCACGTGAACATCGGCGTGAACAGATCCGGCGGGACTTCGGCGAGATCGAGGATGACGGCAGACCAGAACTCGACGTTGGTCGCGAGCACGCGGTCAGGACGCCGGGCGTGCAGCTCGGCGAGCGCGGCCTTCTCAAGCGCCTCGGCGGCCTCAAAGCGCGGCGAGCCGAGTTCGCTGGCAGTACGGCGCAGCACGCGCGCGCGAGGATCTTCGGCGCGGTAGATGCGGTGGCCGAAGCCCATCAGGCGGTCGCCGCGATCGAGCGCGTCGGACACCCACTTCTCGGCGTTGCCGCTGGCTTCGACTTCCTCGAGCATCTTCAGCACACGCGAGGGAGCGCCGCCGTGCAGCGGGCCCGAGAGCGCACCGACGGCGCCTGACAGCGCGGCGGCCACATCGGCCCCCGTGGAGGCGATGACGCGCGCGGTGAACGTCGAGGCGTTCATGCCGTGCTCGGCTGCGGAGACCCAGTAGGCGTCGATCGCCTTGACGTGGTCGGGGTTGGCCTCACCGCGCCAGCGGATGAGGAAGCGCTCGGGGATCGTGCGCGCCCTGGTCGATCTCCGCCTGGGGCACCGGCGGCTGGCCGGCTTCGCGCGCGGACTGCGCGACGAACGACAGCGCCATGACCGAGGCGCGCGCGAGGTTGTCGCGGGCCTCCTCGTCGGTGATGTCGATCAGCTGGCCAAAGCCCCACTCGGGGGCGAGCATCGCCAGCGCCGACTGCACGTCGACACGGTGATCGCCCGAGCGCACGGTCAGCGCGTGCGGTTCGGCGGGCGGCAGGCCGGGTTTGAAGTGACCGTCGACCAGTAGGCCCCAGACCTGCTCGTAGGGGACCTGGCCGACCAGGTCTTCGATGTCGACGCCGCGGTAGCGCAGCGCGCCACCCTCTTTGTCGGGCTCGGCAATCTCTGTGGCGAAGGCGACGACTCCTTCGAGGCCCGACTGGACCTCTGGTGCTGTGACCGCGCTCATGGCACTCGCTTTCTGAGCTTGATGCTTGACGGGGGAGCTGCCTTGTGGGCAGGCCCCTATGGTCGCACGATTGCGCGTGCAAGTAGTGTGCGAGGTCTGGCTGACGCCGGGCGCCGGGTCCGTGCGAGCCGCCACCGAGGAGGGGCCGTGACCGATAGCGATCTGATGTTTCGAGAGGCCGGCGAGCTGGCCGCGATGGTGCGCTCGGGCGAGATCTCCTCGCGCGAGCTCGTGCAGACGTCGCTGGAGCGCATCGAGGAGCTCAACCCGATGCTCAACGCGTTCGTGCAGGTCGACGAGGAGGGCGCGCTGGCGACGGCCGATCAGATCGGCGCCGGCGACGAGCGCCCGTTCGCGGGCGTGCCGATCGCGATCAAGAACAACCGGCCGGTCAAGGGCCTGCGGCTGACATACGGCTGCTCGCTGATGGCCGAGCACGTCGCGCCGTATGACCACAACATCACGCGGCGCTTTCGCGAAGCGGGCTTCGTGATCGTGGGCACGACGACGCTGCCGGAGTACGGCATCCTGCCGGTCAGCGAGGCGCGCATGTTCGGCCCGACGCGCAATCCGTGGGATCTCGAACGCACGCCCGGCGGCTCGTCCGGCGGCGCAGCCGCGGCGGTGGCGGCGGGGATCGTGCCGGTGGCGCACGGCAACGACGGCGGCGGCTCGATCCGCATCCCGGCGGCGTGCTGCGGGCTGGTGGGCTGAAGCCGGCGCGCGGGCGCATCTCGCCGGCGCCGGAGCTCGGCGACTCGTCGCTGGGCATCGACGGCGTGCTCACGCGCACGGTCGCCGACACGGCGGCGATCCTCGACGTGCTGGCCGGCTACGAGCTGGGCGACGCGACGTGGGCGCCGCCGCCGTCAGAGCCGTTCGCGGTCTCCGCGGCCGCCGACCCGGGCAAGCTGCGCATCGCGACGACGACGCTGCCGCCGATTCCCGACGCCAAGGTCGATCCGCAGGCCGCCCGCGCGGTCGGCGACGCGGCCGAGCTGCTGCGCTCGCTCGGTCACGAGGTGGAGGAGGTCGATCCGCCGTGGCAGGAGGACTCGCTGGGCGGGCTGTTCGGCGCCGTGTTCTCCAGCCACATCGCGCTGTCGATCGCCTACTCGGGGCGCGTGGCCGGCCGCGAGCCGGCGGCCGAGGACATGGAGGCGATGAGCTGGGCGATCTACTCGATGGTGCAGAAACTCGGCGCCGTGGAGAGCCTTGCCGCCGACGCGATGCTGCAGCAGTTCGCCCGTCGGCTGATCACGTTCCTCGCGCCATACGACGCGCTGCTCACGCCGGCTCTCGCCGAGCGCCCGCTGCCGCTGGGGACGCTCGACACGGACGTGCCGGAACCCGATGGAGACGTTCTCGCGTTCGGGGCTGTTTACGCCGTTCACGCCGGTATTCAACGCGAGCGGGCAGCCGGGGATCTCGCTGCCGCTTTACCAGGGGGAGGACGGTCTACCGCTCGGGGTGCAGATCGTCGGGAGGCCGGCGGGGGAGGCGCAGCTGCTGGCGCTGGCGACGCAGCTGGAAGGGGCGCTTCCCTGGGGCGAGCGGCGCCCGGTGCTGGAGCAGGCACACACCGGGTAGTGACGCCCACCTGTCAAGCCGTTGGGGCATAACCCGATAAACGCCCTGGCGCGCCCGAGGTCCTGGGTCTCCATCCACAGCTCGGGTGCGCCACGATCTCAGAGGGGTCGGACGCGCGTTCGGAGCACGAGATGACGGCTGGAACGAAGACCGGTGGTCGTGTCAACCGTAGGCGTGAAAGGCCGCGACCCATTCGGTCGCGATCAGGCGCTGGGCGGTCTTCAGTGGCATGGTGCCGTTGCAGACCATGTGGTTGAGCGCGCGCTCCAGGTGGTCCTTCGGGTTCAGATAGAAACCTGAGTGCAGCGGATAGTCGGGCTCGGGCCAGAGGTTTCGCGCGTCGTTGACCGCGCCGCCGAGCTCCAGTGAGACCAGGTGGTCGTACTCGTAAGCCGATGGGCTCTTGCTGTCGCCGTACGCCTGCATGCTCGCGAGCTTCTCGCGCTCGGTGACCGACGATGAAGGACGCACGGTCGAGGTCCAGCCGCTCCGGCAGATGGTCGTGGCCAGCGTGGCCTGCGTCACGGCGGGGTTGAGCGCTCCGGGCGTGCAACGCGGGTCGGGCATGGCGTAGAGCTCGGACCCGGTCGCGTGACAGGTGCCGGGGGTGGGCTGGCGCTGGACCACGCCGCCGCTCGCGGTTGAATAGGGGATCGCCTTGATCGTCGTCGCGCCCGCCGCTGCGACCGGCACGAGCACGAGGCAGACTATCCACGCCCTGGGCCCGCCCATCACCGTGCGGCGATTCATGTGGAGATGATCTCGTAACCCCGGGCGCCGCGCGCCGCCCACCAGACGGGGATAGGGGGCCGCCATGAGATGTTCGTCCACGGGCCTAAGGCGAGAGCGGGTTTGTCCCGATGCTTGGACTATGCCGACCTGGCGAGAAGAGCCTTGGCGCCACGATGATCACCGTCGAGCGTCCGAGCGAGCACCGCCGACGCTTCTATCGCCGGCAGCAGCTCTGCGGCTTGGCCCTCGCGCTGGCCGTGGTCACCGCTATCGCGCTACAGGCGGCGCCACACGCCAGCGTGGCCGACCGTACACGTACGGTCTCAGCTACGCCCGTAGGTTCCTGTCGTCACACAGCACGGACGGGCGCGGGCCCAACAGCCCTTGCAGGTCGTCACGCTCTAGGGCGTTGCGGAGCGAGTCGACGTCACGCTCCAGCGCGATCGGCAGATCCCTGACCCATTCCGGTCAGAGCAAGCTAGGCGGTGGGATGCTGGCTTCCGGTGCCGCGTACTCGATGGAGATGCAGACAGCGACGCCCTGCTCGAGGGGCAGCCCGTCAAATAAGGGCTTTCGCGCCCAAACAGCGCGACGGAGACTGGCGATGAGGAAACCCGCATCGTGCCTCTGACCTCCTGTCTTCTCAGCAAGAGCTCAAGCTGCTTTGCGCGCCTGGCCACGCAGGGAGGCGCCGAGGGGTCTCGGGACTCAGCCTGTCGAAACGGGTCAGCGCAAATTTGAGGGCGACCGGACCGCCGTAGCTCGGCGCGAGCACGATCGCCCGCGAACGATTAGGGCGAGCAGCCGAGGCCTAGCCCGTTTTACGCAGGGAGAGATCTCCGTGCAGGCCAGCGGCATCGAGCACGCGCTCGACGGGCCGGCTCGCGGGGTTCAGGTGGTAGTCGCATCCGATGGCCTGGCAGGTTTCCCGCCCGTGAAGCAGCGCTCTCAGCCCCATCGAATCGATGAAGTCGATGCCGCACAGGTCGAGCACGAGCTCCTGGGCTCCCGCGGCGCATGCCTCCTCCAGGGCGTCTTCGAGGACTTGCGCCGAGCCTATATCCAGCTCACCGCTCAATCTGAGCAGATGCCGCTGGTCTTTGACCGCCTGGTGGATGCGCAGGTGACCGATCGTCTGGCGCCCTGCTGCAGATGGCTGGTCGCTGATCGTCATCAGTTCGACCGCTTGCTTCTCGCGAACCAGGCACCTCGGCACAGATCCCGGCCGACCCTCTATAGGGCACGTCCAGCCCACACTTCAGGCACTTCAAACGCAGCATCACTTTCCCTTCAATCTCCCCCGCGCTGACTTACCCCCTAAGGCGGCCAGGCAAACGATGGGGAGCGCGGTGCGGGCGCCAGTCGATTAGAGAGCCGGTTCTTAGGCCTTCATTCCGAGTATTCGCGGGCTCTACGAACGGCTCGTGCTTCTCGCGCTGACGAGCCGCGATCTGACGTCATCGCGCGAGCTCAGCGGTTAGGAACTCAGCCTTCTTCCTGTTGTCGCGTCAGCCGTTCGTTTCCCGTTCTAGCCTGCGCACGTCGGCTTCGGCTTCGGTCCTGCGCGCTTCGTTTTCGGCGCTCGCCGGCGAGGACGTTTGCGTGACCGTGCTCGCCGTGACGGTGTCCGTGTGCTGCACGATCTTCGGGCGCACTACCGTCGTCGTATTGGTGACCGTGTGGGTGAGCGCCGCGCGGCCGCTATCGGACGCCGTGACGGTTTCCCCTTTGTGCCCGAGGCATACCCCACGAGGCCTCCGGCAATCAGGCAGACGAGGCCGTCAGGATCGCTGGCCAGGGGTTGTCCCACCACGGGCGTTCCGGCGGAAGTTCCGGCGGAAGGCGTTCGACGACCGGTTCGACTGCGACGGCGCCAGGGGGCTGGCGCGAACGGCTCGCGGCGTCAACGGTTCTGTCGGCTGCGTCGCAGGCGCGGGCGGTCTGGGAGGTTCGGGACTTGCCACTATTTGATCGTCACCGCGCGAGCTATGCCGATCCTCGACGCAGACATCTGCTCGGCTCCATGGGAGCGGGCATACCCGCGTACGCGAGGGTCTAACCAGTCTCGCGCCGCGCGCTGACGCTACGCCGCCAGTCGCCCAAGCTGCGAGGAGGAGAGCTCCGCAACCAGCGCCGCGACGACTTGCGGGTCAAACTGCGATCCCGCGCACTCTTGAAGCTCTGGCGACCGCCGCCTCGGGCGCGAGTGCCGAGCTGTACGGCCGCTCGGCCACCATCGCATCAAAGGCGTCGCACGCACCCACGACTCGCGCGGCGAACAGTATCTCGGTCCGGCGAGCCCGTTCGGATAGCCGCCGCCGTCCCAACGCTCGTGGCACGCGCGAACAGCCGCCGCCACGCCCCCCAGCCCGAATCCTCGGAGCAGGATCTCAGCGCCACGATCGGGGTGGGTACGAGTGATGTCCCACTCGTGCGCGTCCAACGGACCCGGCTTGCAGAGGATCTCGGGTGGAATGGCCAGCTTGCCGAGGTCGTGAAGGAGCGCCGTCTGGCGCACGAGCTCGCGCTCCTGTGGTCTCGCGCCCAAGCGCACCGCAACGCGGGCGCTCAGCTCTGCCACGTGCCCGCAATGACTGCGGTGGCGGCGTGATGGGACTCGAGCGCCGCGACCAGTACGTCGACCGCGGTCTGGGTGCCAATCGGCGACCAGTCCGAAGTTCCCCGCGCCGATTCCCGTCCACCACGCTTGGCCGCGTATAGGCGCTGGTCCGCTCGCTCGAGCAGGTCGTCCTTCGTGCCGCCCTCGCCCAGCCCGACCAGGCCGGCCGACGCGCCCAGCCGCGAGTCGAGCGCGGCGATGGCATCGCAGGTGCGCGTGGCGACTTTGCCTGCGGCGTCCTCGTCGAGGCCCGCGAGTAGCAGCGCGAACTCATCTCCTCCCACACGAAAGGCCAGGTCGCCGCGCCGGCAAGCCTCACCGATCGCCGCCGCGGCGGCCCGCAGCAGCCGATCGCCTGCACCGTGGCCGTCCTCGTCGTTGATTCGCTTGAAGTTGTCGAGATCGATCAGCACGACGGAGGCGCTTGCGAGGCCGGTCCGCTTGTTGAGCGCACGATCGACCGCGTCGTGGAACTGCGATGGTTGAGCAGACCGGTTAGCGGGTCACAGTCGGCCTGCGTCTTGGTGGCGTGGTAGCGGCGCGCGTTGTTGAGTGCGATCGCGACCTGGCTGGCGAAGGACTGCAGCACTTCGACATCACGCGGCAGAAAGGTGTGCGATTGGGTGCCCAGCGCCACGAGTAGGCCACCCGTATCGCCAAAGAACGTAAGCGGGGCGCTGGCGAGCGAACAGAGCGGCATCGATGACTCGGTCAACGGCGCCAGCGCCGAAACCTATGTGACGTCGTCGAGCACCAGGCACTGTCTGCGACGCGGCCGCTGCAGTTGGCCCATGCCTCCAGCGCCGCGATCGAGACGGGCGGCAGGCCGGAGGTGCTCTGGCAGACGAAACCCTCGCCTTCACGGACCAGCAGGGCGAACTCGCGTCCGCCGACGGCGGCCTGCGCGTTGCGCGTGACCTTGCCCAGAACCTCCTCGAGCTGCAGGTCGGAGACGAGGTCCTGCAGGCTGGCGAACAGACGCTGGGCTACGTCGGCGTTGTCCTCGGCCTCGCGCTGGAGCTGGCGCCAGGAGTGCTGGCGGCGCCCGATCTCCCCGCGGAACACCGCGCCGGCGCCGACGACGTGAGCGCCGCCGCCGCCGGCAGGGCGGCCGGGAGCAGCAGCGCGCTCGTCGTCAACGCGGCTGCGCCGCCGAGGCTCATCGCCACCACCCGCCGGCCGACCGACACGTGCTCGCGCCAGCGCAGCTCGTACACGCACGAGTCGGCTCCGTCCGCCGACGCATGCGACGTGGGTCAGCTGCGCCCTCGGGAGCCCGAACAGCTCCGGGACGATGCTCAGCATCGCGGCGCTGTACTCGCAGTCGAGGTGATGAAAGCGCCGTTCGCCGGAAATGTCGACGAAGCGCGTGCGGGTTTGTCCGCGCCCGACGCTGATCAGCTCCATCGCGTGGCTGCCGTTGAAGCGCGCGTTGGCCCGAACGATGCTGCGATAGACGAGCTGGGGGGACCCCAGTGTCCGCAGCGCCACCTTCAGCCCGCCGCCCACCTTCACGTCGAGCGCCAGGGTCGCCATCTCCACCAGGAAGTCCGGGTCGTCCAGTACATCGGCGGTTGCCTCGAAAAGCTCGATCTTGGTCTGCCAGGAGAACCAGCAATTCTCGTCGCGCAGTTCGGCCTCGCAGCCAGAGAGCCCACAGCGGCTGAGAACCTCGGCGACGGCATCCGCTCCTCCCTCCCGGTCGAGGTAGGCGAGCAGCAGCGCCGACGTGACGCCGCTCGTCTCGCGCGGCTGTCCGCGCAACGGCGACTCAGGCGGCAAGTCGGTGCGCCTGTCTAAAGCCCATGCTGAATGCGATCGGCGCGTGGCTACTGAGCTGAATGCGGATTGGCGGCAATCAACGGATGGACCGGCGGAGGCGTGCCATTCCCGCGCAAAGCTCTCCAAGGTGCGTCACGTCGGGGACGACGGTTTTGCGGGCACGGTCACAAACTGCGTTTCCACCGAGCCCAAGAGGGTAAGCGTCCTGCAGCGAAACGAGCGGGAGGTTCATTATGAGTAGCGCTGCCGTGGTCGCAATAATCATCGTCGCCATCGTAGTTGTGCTTCTTGTCGCGCTTGCAGCTCGCGCCGCTCGTCGGCGTCGCGACGAACGCCACCGCGCAAGCAGGCCGGCGAGCTTCGCCAAGAGGCCCGAAGCCGCTCGATCCAAGCTGAGGGCGTTCGCGCAAGCGCAGACGAGCGTGCGGCAGAAGCAAAGCGCGCGGAAGCCGAAGCCGAGCAACGTGCCGTCCAGGCTCGTCAAGCTCGCGCGGACGCCGAGCGCGCGGCGATCGAGGCGGAGCACCTGTCCGAGTCCGCCCGCGCCCACCACGATGAGGCCCGCGCAACCAAGCCCGACGCCACGGACAGCGGACACGACGAGGCGCTGGCGATCGACGAACGCGCTGGATGATCGCCAGGCGCCAACTGTCCTCACCAGCAGCTTGCGATGCACGATGCCGTGCGGCACGATGCGGTGATCGGCCCTGTCGGCGACCATGAGGATTCCAAGCTGGCCGGGCCCCCAGAAGCCCGGTCCGATCCCGAGGAAGAGGGTCTCTGTGTGGCCGTCCCGCTCAGTGACCCGGCCGATGGAGCCGATTGCTCGCAGCGATCGCAGCGAGTCCGACGATCATGGCGTATTGCCGTGCGGTGGAGACCGACGAGCGGGGGCTCTCGTTCTCGTCCTCAAGAAGGAGCTAGCTCCCGAGGGCTTGAGCACACTGTTGACGGCGGTGGCCTCGTTGGTCGAGCTGACGAACGATGAGCGAGCCGAGATGCAAAAGACCGAGGCGGAGCGGCGGCTCGATGAGCTCGAGACCCAGCGAACGCGGGCTGAAAGCGAGCTTCAGCATCTGGTGGGAGAGCGCTGCGCACTGATCCGCACCCCGCCGGCGCCAGGTGTTCCCTGGATCATCCTCGTCAGGCCACCCCCAGCACCGCCGCCATCCGCGCCGGCCTAACCCCCAACCCCTCCACATCCGCCGCCCCCCGCGCCGACACCATCGGCACCTCCATCAACTCCGCCTCGTCCCAGGTCGCAAACGCTTTCGGCCCAGCAAACCGCTCGAGCAGCCGCAGCGAACGCGACACAACCGGCGTCGGCACATGCACGAGCGGCCGCCGGCGCCGCAGCGACCCCAGCACGACCCGCACCAGGTCGTTGTGGCTGAGCGTCTCCGGCCCGGCCAGCTCGTAGCGCCCGCGGCGCTCCGGTGTGCGCCGGTCAACCTTGCGCCGGTCGGCCTCACCGCGCGGCGTCGCCGCGATCCTGTCCTCTGGCGTGCGCAGCGCGTTCATCACGCAATCGGCCACGTCCTCCGCCCAGATCGGCTGATACAGCGCCCGCCCGCGCCCCGACACCGGCACCACCGGCAGCAGCGCCAGGCGTTCGAGCAGCGTCAGCCACGGGTCGCCCGGCGCGTACACGATCGACGGCGCGAACACGATCGACTCAAGGCCCGCCTCCTCGACCGCCTGCTCGGCCAGCGCCTTCGCGCGAAAGAAGCGCGCGCGGTGGTGGATCGACGCGCCGAGCGCCGAGAAGAACACGAAGCGCTCCACGCCCGCCTTCTCGGCCGCCTGCACCATGCGCCACGTCGCGATGCCGTTGAGCTCCTCGATCGAGCCCTGCGGCTGGTCGCGGATCGACGCGGCGAGGTGCACCACCGTGTCCACGCCGCGCAGCGCGTTTCGAAACGACGGCGGGTCGGTCAGGTCGCCCAGCGCGATCTGCACGCGCACGCGCTGTGCGCCCAGGCGGCGCGGGTCGCGCACCAGACAGCGCACCTGCGTGCCTTCCGCCACCAGACGGCGCAGAAGCGCCGAGCCCACCAGCCCCGTTGCGCCCGTCAGCAGCAGCATCGCCAGAACCTAGCGGAGCGCGCCGCGCGTTGAGCGAGCGCACGGCGCGGTAGATGGTTGAGCGGGCAATCATCTACGATGGCCGCTGGCCGCCCGGGCCGCCGATCTCTAAAATACGGCGCTCGCCGCAGCCCACTGCAAGCAGCACCCTGCAACACCGACCGCAACCCCAACAGGAAAGAGCGAATGGCCTACGTGATCGCCGAGCCATGCATTGGCACCAAGGACAACTCCTGTGTCGAGGTATGTCCCGTTGACTGCATCCACCCGACGCCCGACGAGCCCGGGTACGACGCGGCCGAGATGCTCTACATCGATCCCGAGGAGTGCATCGACTGCGATGCCTGCGTCGAGGCCTGTCCCGTCGATGCCTGCTTTGCCGAGGACCAGCTGCCCGACGAGTGGCAGAAGTTCACGCAGCTCAACGCCGACTACTTCGCCAACGCCAAGTAGGACTCGTCGAGCACGTCCACGACGGCAACGTCCGCGACGGCCGACTCGATCAGCTCGCGCAGCATCTGCGAGTCAAAGCGATGTGATTGCGGCGCCACCGGGTTGACCGTGATCGCCTTCAGCTCGATCGTCCGGCGCACCTCGATCGCCACGCCCTGACGCGCGTACCAGCGCGGTCCGCGGCGCGACAGAAAGACCTTCGTCGGGTCGCCCGCCACGATTCGCAGCTCGCGCCCCGCGCGCTCTGAGCGCGCCGCCAGCAGACCCTCCAGGAAGCGCTCGCTCAGCGCGCCCTCCACCACGAACGTGTCCGCATGCGCGTGCTCGCGCAGCAGCGCCGCGATCTGCGCCGGGTCGGCGTTCAGCACCAGCCGGCGCTCCAGCGCCACGCTTGCGGCGCCTGAGTCCCGCCCCTGCGTCCGCGCCGCCGCGTCGGCGCTCCCGCCGGCGCGCTGCAGGCGCGAGCGGCAGCCGCACCAGGTCGACCGCGTCGCGCGTCGCGTTGACGACCGCTTCGATGTCTTCGCTCAGAATCGCGCCCGTCGCCATCACCAGCCCGTCCGCCACGTCCGGCGACGACGCCGCGCGGCGGTCGATCGCGCCGTCCAGCAGCACCTGCTCGGCGCCCAGCTCGAGCATCGCCTCGCCCACCGCGCGCAGGTCCGCCGCCGCGCTCGGGCCGGCCACTTCCACCGTGCCCGGCTCCTCCAGCCGCGCCAGCACCACTTCGCCCAGCGGCGTGCGCACGCCCGTCTGCCACCAGCCGCTCGTGCGCCACGCCGCTCGAGCGCAGCAGCGCGCCCGTCGTCGCCACCAGGCTGCCGCGCTGCAGCTGCACGCGCGGCTTGTCGATGCGCGCGTCGATCACGTCGTGCTCCTCGCCGTCGCGCCCGATCGACGTCACGCCCACCGTCGTATCGCTCGCCGCGTGCTCGCGCAGGATCGCCGCCAGCGTCTCCGTCTTGCCCGTGTTCTTCGCCAGGCCCACCAGCGCCAGCGTGTGCGTGCCCGCGACCAGCTCGCTCACGCGCGATCGCGGCCGCTCGCCCTCGCCCTGCGCGCCGCCCTGCGCGGCCGTGCCGCGCTCGTCGCTAGCCATCCGTGCTTGCCGGCGCGGCGCCGCCGTGCGGGGCGGCGCCGTTGGATGCCGCCGCCGGGTGCGCGGGATCGGCGCCCGATCCGGCCGTGGCGCCGGCGTCGCCGGCGCGCGCGGCCAGCTCGCGCACGATGAAGCTCGCCACGTGGTACGGGTACGTGCCCTTGGAGAAGCCCGCGTCGAAGCCCAGCTCCTTGGCCAGCTCGTTGGACACGCGCGGGCCGCCGCACGTGAGGATCATCTGCTTGCGCCGGCCCTCCGCTTCGACGATCTCCACCAGCTCGGTCAGGTTGGCGATGTGCAGGTTCTGCTGCGTCACCGTCTGCGACACCAGGATCGCGTCCGCGTCGAGGTCGATCGCGCGCGACACCAGCACCTGTTGGGCACCTGGCTGCCCAGGTTGTGCGTCTCAAACGCCTTGTAGCCCTCCAGCCCGTGGTGGCCGTGAAAGCCCTTCAGGTTGAGCATCGCGTCGATGCCCACGCTGTGCGTGTCCGTGCCCGTCGCCGCGCCCACCACCACGATCGGCCGGCCGATCTGGCGGTCGGCGAACACCTCGATCTCGTCCTCTGACATGTACTCCACGTCAAAGCCCTCGTCGCTCAGCGACGCGTAGTCGACCGTCTGCGTCGCCTCGCCGAACATCACGAAGTACGTGTAGCCGTCCGTCAGCTCCTGGTAGTGCACCACCTCCGGGTGCTCAAAGCCCATCTTCGCCGCCAGCTCCTGCGCCGCCTTGCGCGCCGCCAGGCCGTAGGGCACCGGCAGCGTGAAGCTGAACTGCACGATCCCGTCGCCCAGGTGGTCGGCGTACGGCTTCACGCGCGCGAGGTCGACCTCGCGGCGGGCGCTCGCCGGCCCGGCCTGGTCGGGCAGCTCGATCGCCGGATCGCCGGTCGCCGCGCTGCGCGCCGGCCCGACCACGTCGCCGTCGCTCTGCTCAGGCAAGGCTCGACGCTCCGCGCATCAGCTCGCTCGCCGGGTTCAGGTAGCCGTCGGCGACCTCCACGATGCCCTCCGTGCCGCGGCCCTCGTCGATCTGGCGCGGCACGTCGCCGAACACGCCTTCGCCGAGCGCCGAGAACAGGCCGATCTCGGCGATCCGCTCGAGCAGCTCGTGCGCGCCGGCCAGCACCTCCTGCGCGCGCGTCTGGATGATCCCGCCCGCCTTGAACTCGATCTCCTCGCCCAGGTCGCGCGCCGCGTTGAACACGTAGTTGACGTTTTCCATGCCGATCACGCGGTCGTGCACGTGCGGCGTGAAGATCCCCTCCGTCGGCACGCCGATCGTCTGGATGCCCTGGCCCGTCGCGATCGTCACCAGGTTGAACAGCGAGTCCGTGGCGTGCGTGCGGTACAGGTTGCCGTCCATGTGGCGCGTCGGCGGCATGTACTTGACCGGGCAGTCCGGGAACAGCTCGCGCGTCAGCTGCGCCTGCGCCCACTCCAGCAGCAGGCTGTTGGTACCGGCGTGTCGATCTCAAACGCGTCGCCCAGCGCGATCTGCGCGTCGGGCACGCCCGAGTCGAGCGCCAGCTGGCGGTTGATGAACTGCGACGCCGTCACCGACGGCGCCGCCTCGATCGCGTCGGCCGTGCGCAGGTAGTTGTCCTCGCCCGTGTTGATCGTCACGCCGAAGTAGCCGTTGATCATGCGCGACACGCGCTGGTCGATCAGCCCGCGCACCGGGTTGATGTCGCGGTAGAGGATCCCGTACAGCGCGTCGTTGACCATGTTGTCGAAGCCCTCGATCGCGCCCATCGCCGCGATCTCCGGCATGCACAGCCCCGAGCAGAAGCTCGACAGGCGCACGTAGCGCCCGTGCTTGTCAGACCACTCGTCGAGCGCCTCGCGCATGATCGCGGAAGTTCGCCTGCGTGGCGAACGTGCCGCCGTAGCCCTCCGTCGTCGGCCCGAACGGCACGTAGTCGAGCAGGCTCTGCGCCGTCGAGCGGATCACCGCCACGATGTCGCCGCCGGCCTGCGCCACCGCCAGGCCGTGCACCACGTCCTCATACACGTTGCCCGTCGCCGTCAGCACGTAGCGCAGCGGCGGCTGGGACTCGCCCAGGCGCTCGCGCAGCTCGTGGCGCTCGGCCGTCTGCTCGCTCATCGCCACGATCCGCTGCTCGCACTCGCGCATCACGCGCATGCCGATCGCGTCGTCGGCGCGCGCGCGGCAGCCCGCACAGGTCCAGCTCGCCGCGGTCGACCGCCTCGGCGATGCGACTGCGGCGTCGCCTCCGGGTCGGCCAGCAGCGCGTTGCCCACCCAGTAGGCGATCCCGCGCGCCAGCTCGCCGCGGTCGCGCACGTGGTCGACCAGCACGTTCGGCAGCGGCGCGTCGACGTCGTTGGCGCCGTCGACGCCCAGCAGGCGCGCGATCGTGCGCTCCACCGACACGGTCGTCTTGCCCGCGATCTCCTCAGACACCTGGCCGGCTATCTGCGTCGCCGCCGCCCTGCACGACGCGACCAAACCAAAATCAATATTTAGTTTGCTTTTTGTTCATTTGATGTCCCGCACGATCGGGAAAGGAATGACCTCGCGCAACGTCTCGCGTTCGGTGAGGATCATGATCAGCCGGTCCACGCCCATGCCGCCGCCGGCCGTCGGCGAGTAGCCGTACTCGATCGCCCGCGCGTACTCCTCGTCGTTGGGGTGCGGCACGTCCTCGTCGTCGGCCATCCGCCGCTTGCGCTGGTCGACGAAGCGCTGCCACTGGTCGACCGGGTCGTTGAGCTCGGTGTCGCCGCGAGACCATCTCGATGCCGCCGATCACCGCGTCGAAGTGCTCGGCCAGCTCCGGGTGCTCGGCGTGCGGCTTGGTGATCGGAAACGGCTCCAGCGGGAAGTCGAACACGTGCGTCGGCTGCACGATCGTCGGCTCGATCAGCTTGCTGTAGACCGCCAGCACGAGCTCCGCCCAGGTCGTCGCCGGGTGCACGCGTTCCTCCAGCGCCTCCATCATCTTCTTCGTCACGCCCTCGCGGTCGTCGTCCATGAAGTCGATGCCCACCTTCTCCAGCATCTCCTCGCGCATCGTCGTGCGCCGCCACGGCTTTGCCAGGTCGATCGTCTCGCCGTTTCGCTGCACCGTCGTGCGCCCGAGCACGCGCTGGGCCACGTCGCGGAACATCTCTTCGGTCGCCGTCGCCACGTCGTAGTAGTCGGCGTAGGCGAACATGAACTCGATGATCGTGAACTCCGGGCTGTGCTTCGGCGAGATGCCCTCGTTGCGAAACACCTTGCCCATGTCGTAGACGTTCTCCAGGCCGCCCACGATGCAGCGGTTGAGGAACAGCTCGACCGAGATGCGCAGGTACAGGTCGCGATCAAGCGCGTTGTGGTGCGTCGTGAACGGACGCGAGCCCGCGCCGCCGGCCAGCGACTGCAGCGCCGGCGTTTCCACCTCCACGAAGTTGCGTTCGTCCAGCCAGTTGCGGATCGCCGCCACGATCCGCGCGCGCTCCACGAACAGCTCGCGCGTGTCCTCGTTGGCGATCAGGTCCAGCTCGCGGTAGCGAAAGCGCGTGCCCGTGTCGCCCAGCCCGTGGTGCTTGTCCGGCGGCGGGCGCAGCGTCTTGGTCAGTAGCGTGCACGTCTCCACCGCCAGCACCAGTTCGCCGCGCTTGGTCTTGTAGATGTGACCCTCCACGCCGACGATGTCGCCGATGTCCAGGCCCAGCACGCGGTCATAGGTCTCCTGGCCGAGGTCCGCCAGGCGCACGACCAGCTGCAGCGAGCCCGACAGGTCGCGCAGGTCGATGAACGACGTCTTCGGGTGCTCGCGCCGTGAGATCACGCGGCCGGCCACCGTGTAGCGCAGCTCCGAGGTGGCCGCCCTCGCTCAGCTCGTC
>CAWFWA010000006.1:0-245286 GCA_963819435.1 uncultured Solirubrobacteraceae bacterium
AGCGGCGTGCACGACCGCCGGCGCGCCAGCGACGAGGGCATCGAGGAGACGCTCGAGGCGCCCAGCGCACCGACGCGCAGGCGCTCGACAAAGCCATCTCGCAGGAGATCCACGGCGCGCTCGGCGAGCTACCGGCCGAGCAACGGCGGGTGATCGAGCTCGCCTACTTCGGCGGGTTCACCCACCTGGAGATCGCCTCGATGCTCGACACGCCGGTCGGTACGGTGAAGGGACGCATGCGCCTGGGACTGAACAAGCTGCGTGGGCACCTCAAGGGCTCGGAGACAGTCAGCGCATGAGCCGGCGCGAATCCGATTGCGACTGCGCGGGCTGGCCGACGCCGCTGCCTACGTGCTCGGCTCGCTCGACACGACGAGCTGAACAGCTTCCGCGAGCATCTGACCGGCTGCGCCGATGTCGCTCGGAAGTCGACGCGCTGCAGCCGGTCGTCGACGAGCTGCCCGCGAGCGCTGCAGCGGCCGCTGCCCCGGCCGCCTTGCGCGAGCGGGTTCTCGCGATCGTGCGCGCCGAGGCCGAGCTGCTGCACGCCGCAGGCCCCTCCGCCGATCGTCCGCCGAGTGCTCGCCGTCGCTGGCGCCCGCGCAGCGACTTCGCGCTGGGCATCAGTGCCGCCGCCGCGGCCGGGCTCGCAGCGCTCGTCGCCGTGCTGATCGCGGTCGGCTCCAGCGGCCACGCGAAGTTGACGGTGACCGAAGGCAAAGGGCTGGGACACGCGCGCACCGCGCAGGTGTCGCTGCGTCAGCGAGACGGCCGCGCCGAGCTCGTCGTCGCGCACATGCCCCAGCCGGCTGTCGGGCGGATCTATGAGGTGTGGCTCAGTCGCGGCTCGGGCGACGTAAAACCGACCAACGCGCTGTTCAGCGTGACCGGCACCGGAAGCGGCTCGGTCGACGTGCCCAACAGCTTGCACGGCGTCAGGGAAGTGATGGTCACCAGCGAGCCCGCCGGCGGCAGCCTTCACCCGACGACGTCGCCGCTGCTGCGAGTCGCGCTGCGCTCGGCCTAGCGCGGCTAGGCGCCGCCACCGGCACGCGCATTGCGCACGAGCTTGCGCATGCCGGCGATCCAGCGGTCGGGCTGCGCGCCCTTCAGCGCCATGTGGTTGGCGACCTCCTCGTGCGGCAGGATCAGCATGCGCTCGTCGCCGATCCCGCGCACGACCGCCTCGGCCACGTCGTCGGGCTCGATCACCCCGCCGGCGATCAGCGCGGCGGCGCCCGCGGGCTCGTCCATCGCCAGTTCGAGCATCGGCGTGCGCACCCCCTGCGGGCAGATGCACGACACGCGGATACCCGCGTCGCCGTACTCGATCGCCAGCCACTCGGCCAGCGACACGGCGGCGTGCTTGGTCACGCTGTAGACGAGCGAGGAGACCTGCGTCAGCAGCCCCGCAGCCGACGCGGTGTTGATCAGATAACCCTCGCCGCGCTCGAGCATCTGCGGGATCAGCGCGCGCGAGGCCCACACGTGGGCCATCACGTTGACGTTCCACGCTTCCTGCCATGTCTCGTCAGGCGTCTCCGGCCCGCCCATGCCGCCGGGCACGCCGGCGTTTGAGATGAAGATGTCGATCGGCCCGTTGGCCTCGGTCGCCCGGGCGATCAGCGACTGCACGCTGCTCTCGCTCGCCGCGTCGTACTGCACGGCCAGGCCGTCGATCTCCTTCGCCACCGCCTCGGCGCCGGCTGCCTCGCGATCGGCGACCACGACCGCGCGGGCGCCCTCCAGCGACAGGCGCCGGCACAGCGCGCTGCCGATGCCCCCTGCCGCGCCCGTGACAACCACATGCCTTCCGGAAATGTCCATGGGGGCGTACTCTATGTAGTCATGGGGGGAGAGGCCGGCGTCATCTGGGACGAGGCAACCGCGGGGCATGCCCCCGGCGGTGGACTGCTCGGCGAGCTTCGCTATGGCGCGGAGCTGGCGCGGCTGCTCGCCAGCCGCGAGTTCCGCTCGGTCAAGCGCCGCGCCGACGCGCCGCCGACGCTGCTGATTCCCGGCTTCATGGCGGGCGACCCTTCGCTGGCGGTGCTGCGCGGATGGCTCGCGCGTCGCGGTCATCGCGTGCGCATGAGCGGCATCCGCACGAACATCGCCTGCGCCGAGGTGCTCGTCGGGCGCATCGAGAAGCGCCTGCACAAGCTCGCCGATGAGGCCGGCGAGCCCGTTTTCCTGATCGGCCAGAGCCGCGGCGGCGCGCTCGCGCGCTCGCTTGCGGTGCGCAACCCCGACGTCGTCGGCGGCTTCGTCACGCTCGGCTCGCCGGTCGTCGACTCGCTGGCGGTCTCCTCGCAGGTGCTGCGCACCGTGCGCTGGGTCGCCGCGCTCGGCGACGTCGGC
The DNA here is from genome assembly GCA_963819435.1 of uncultured Solirubrobacteraceae bacterium. Classification (GTDB taxonomy): domain Bacteria; phylum Actinomycetota; class Thermoleophilia; order Solirubrobacterales; family Solirubrobacteraceae; genus Palsa-744. The sequence continues at coordinate 2,362 of CAWFWA010000006.1, forward strand.
GTCCCGGGGGTCTTCTCCAGCTCGTGCAAGGACGGCGCGTGCTGCGCCGCGTTCCGTGCCGAGCTGGCGGCGCCGCTGCCCCACGGCATGCGCGCGACCGCGATCTACTCCCGCAGCGACGGCATCGTCGACTGGCGCGCATGTGTCGACCCGCTCGCCGACGCCGTCGAGGTGCAGTCCAGCCACTGCGGCATGTCCGTGCACCTCGACGTCTACAGGGTGCTGGACCGAGCGCTGGACGCGGGGAAGTAGCGCGTATGGAATGGATGAGTCCGATCGACTCGTCGTTCCTGCACATCGAGAACGCGACAACGCCGATGCACATCGGCGGGGTGAGCATCTTCGAAGGACCCCGCCCCCCTTCGAGCAGCTGCGCGCGATGGTGCAGGGCAAGCTCGCACTCGTCCCGCGATACCGCCAAAAGGTGCGCTTCGTGCCGCTCGCAGTGGGGCCGCCGATCTGGGTCGACGACCCGCATTTCAGCCTCGACTACCACCTGCGCCACACCGCCATCCCGGCCCCGGGTGGCGAGCTGGAGCTGCGCCAAATGGCCGCGCGCGTTTTCTCCGGAGCGCTGGATCGCCACAAGCCACTGTGGGAGCTGTGGATGGTCGAGGGGATGAACGATGGACGCTGGGCACTGCTGTCCAAGGTGCACCACTGCATGGTCGACGGCGTCGCCGCGACTGACCTGATGTCGGTCATGTTCTCCGACGAGACGGCAACCGGCGACGCCGACTCGCCGGCCAGCGCGCACGCCTGGGCAGCCGAGCCCGAGCCGACCGGCATAGAGGTGCTGGTGCGCACGCTCGTCCGCCGCGCCAGCCCGGCTGGACAGATCGAAACGGTCAAACAGGCCTTGCGCACGCCGCGCGAAACGTTGCGCTCTATCGCCGAGGTGGCGCGCGCCGCGGCAGCGGCCGGCCCGAGCCTACGGCCGGTCGCCTCCTCCTCGTTGACCGGGCCGATCGGACCGCACCGGCGCTGGAGCTGGGCCGAGGTGCGCCTGGCTGACGTCAAGACCGTGCGCAGCGCGCTCGGCGGCACGGTCAACGACGTCGTGCTGACGGTCATCACAAACGGCTTTCGCGCGCTGCTCGAAGCGCGCGGCGAGGACATCGGCGGTGACCGCGTCGTGCGCACGATGGTTCCCGTGTCGGTGCGCCGCCGCGGCGAGAAGGGCGTCTACAACAACCGCGTCTCGGCCGTCTTTGCCGGACTGCCTGTGGGCATCGGCGACCCAGCGCAGCGACTGGAGCGTATCCGTCGCGAGATGGACGGCGTCAAGCAGTCAAAGCAGGCCGTCGCCGGAGACGTGCTCAGCTCGATGTCAGGTTTTGCCCCGCCGCTGCTGCTGGCGCTTGGCAGCCGCCTGGTGACCGTGTCGCCGAGGCTGAACATGCATACCGCCACGACCAACGTGCCCGGACCCCAGCAGCCGGTACAGACGCTCGGGCGCAAGATGCTCCAGTCCTACCCGTTCGTGCCCGTCGTCGGCTCGATCCGCATCGTCGTGGCGATCTTCTCCTATGACGGCGGCCTGTACTTCGGCGTCACCGGCGACTACGACGGCGCGCCGGACATCGAGGAGCTGACGGCCGGCATCGAGCGCGGCATGCGCGATCTGCTGGCGCTGGCCAACGACGCGACGCGCACCGCGGACGCCAACGCAGCTGCGCCCGCCGCGGCCAAGCGGCCCGCCGGGTCGCGCCGCTCGGCGGCTGCCGAGCGCGCAGCCTCAAGGCCCCCCGCCGCCCGACGACCCGCTACGCGCAGACGCGCGACGGCGGGCAGAGCCGCAGAGCCCGTCAAGGCCGCGGCGCCGGCCAAGGCCGCAGCGCCGGCGAAGCGCAGTTCGCCCAGCAAGTCCGCTGGGAGCGCCAAACGCCCGGTGGCGAGCAAGCGCCCCGTCCGGGCAAAGCGCGCGGCGCCAAAGCGCTCAACCGGCTGAAGCTGCGCGCGCAGCGTCCTGAGCCCCGCGCGCGAGCGAGCTGCGCGCGCTGTCAGGGAGTCGGCAGCGAGACGGTCAGGTTGCTGACTTCCACGGCGAACGTGCTGTTGCTGGCGCGATAGGACGGCGCGTCGCGCCCGAGCAGTTCGAGCTTGACCGTGTCGCCGGCGGGGAATTCGTAGCCGTTGCCGTGCAGCTGGAAGACGATCTGGCCCTGCTGGTTGTCGAGCAGGCGGTAGACACCGCGGCTGACCTGAATCTGTTCGCCGCTCGGCTGCACGTCCCACAGCCGCGCCGTGATCTCACCGTACAGTCCGGTGACGTTGACGTTCGCCGTGACCTTCGGCAGCCCGAGCAGCGTGAACCCCGAGCTGGGCATCGTGTAGTTGGCGGTGTCGGGCTCTTCTTCGGCTTTCACGGCTTTGCAGGCGTTGGAGTTTGCGATCGGGTCGATTTCCGCGGCCACGGCAGGGTTGCCGCCCGCGGAGGTGAAGGTCTGCGCCGCCGGCGAGCCGAAGCCGACCGTGTGCGGGTGCAGCTTGGCCCAGTTGGCCGCCGTGAACGGGCCACCGCCAGGGGCCGCGGTGGGGCACGTCTCGGTGTATGCCGTCACGCTGCCGTTGCGCGGCGCTTTGCCCGAATGCTGCAGCTTGGCCGCGAAGAACCCCGCGGCCTCTTCGTTGAACGCGTGGTCGGTGTTTTCCTTGTTCGCCGCGGGACTGTGGCCGAGGTCGCCGAACATCAGCGCCGCGTAGCCTTTGGCCGCGCGTGTCGCGTTGTATGTGCGCAGCGACTGCGAGACCGGGAACAGCGCGTCGGTCCAGCCGCTCTCCAGCAACATCGGTGCGGGCTTGCCCGACAGCGGGATGCCGTTGCCCTGGTGGTAGTTGTAGATCTGCTGGGCGATCGCTTCGTCTTCGGGGTTGTACGGCTCGCCGGCGTTGATCGCGGCGTACCACTTCGTCAGATCGGCTTCGGGGTCAGCGCCTGTCGGCGCGACGTAGCCTTGGGCCTCGCCGGCTGCCAGCAGGCCGGACACGTAGCTCTGGATCTCCACGCCGAACGGTTCGTAGCTCTGATTTGGCGGCGCGACTTCGTTGTCCATGAAGCGTCCGTTGGGGTCGAGCGCATCGACCAGGTCCGACCACGGCCAGCGCGGGAACGCGGCCTTGATTTCCATCTTCAGGCCCTTCGGGCTTGTCCATGGTTGAAAGCTTCCGTTCGGCAGGCGGATGCGGTTCTTCAGCTCGGCCAGCTCGATGCTCTGGCCGCCGCCGTAGGAGATGCCGGTGACGCCGATGGCGTTTCGCTTGGTCACGCCTTCGTCGGCGAGCAACCCGAGCAGGTACTGCGTGTCGTGCGCCTCGTAGCGCTGATCGGCCAGGCGGATCCAGCCTTCGCTGCAGCCGGCGGCTTCGCGCGAGGCCGGCGCGCCGCACGAGTTGCCCCAGCCGCGCGCGGAGTAGTTGACGACCGCGTAGCCGTGCTGTGCGTAGTAGATGTTGTTGTAGTCGAACGTCTCGTTGCCATCACCGCTCGGCGACGTCGACTCGAACGAGGCCTTGCTGCCCTCCCAGCCGTGGATCATCACGATCGTCGGGAAGGGACCAGTGCCGCTCGCCGGCAGCGTCACGTCGGCGTCGAGCGGCACGCCGTCGAAGGTGGGAACCCGCTGCGCGAGCGTTTCCGTCGGGCAGAAGCGCACGCCGTTTTCGGCTTTGCACGCATGCCCGAACGGCGCCGGTTCACCTGCCGGTTTCGCTTTCGCCGCGGCGACGCTCGGCACTGCGAGCATCGCCGCGGCAAGCGACGGAAGCAGCATCATCCCCATGTACCGCTTGTACCGTCCCCTCACGTGGCAGTTGTTACCCAATGCCGCCGTTTTGTAAACGACAGCCGCTCACCCAGTCAGCACCTCGGGCGCCGGGCGATGTGGGACGGGTCGGCTCAGGAGAAGTCGGTCACGTCGTACACCGGACGCGCCACGCGCGTCAGCTGCTGCGCGCCGTCGCGCGTGTGTACGGCGTAGGGCTCGTCGCGACCGTGATCGAGGATCGCCGTGACGAGGTCGCCGCCATGCGGCAGCGGCCGGCCGACCTCGATCTCGCAGTCGCTGCCCTCAAAACGGCAGTCGAGCTTGAAGATGCGCCGCGGCTTGGCCTCGCAGCCGATCGCCAGCAAGGAGCGCTCGCGCAGACCGAGATAGGCCGCCTCTTGGTCGCTGCCGTCGTCTTCGCCGGCGATGAAGAAGTGGGTCACCGGCGCGCGCCCTTGGCGGGCTCTTTGCGCGGACGCGGCGGGAACCGCTTGCGCTCCTTGGCGGTCAGTTTGCGGATCTTCAGTGAACCTTCCTTGACCTGCCGCTCGATTTCCTCGAGCTTTTCCTTGCGCTTCGCAGCGGCGCGTTCGGCCTGTGTGATCATAGTTACAAAGGGTAGCGGGTTCGGCTGGAACGCCGCGCAGGGCCGACGTGCGAGGATGCCGACAGCGCCGCCGCGGCAGTCCTCGCGCGCCTCTATTCGTTGCCCAGAACCACGTCGAAGGAGCCATACATGCCCGACATCGAGTTCCCCACCAGCGCCGGTCCGACGACCGGCTATCTGGCGACGCCAGACGGCGAGCAGGGGCCCGGCGTGATCGTGCTGCAGGAGTGGTGGGGCATCGAAGAGCACATCCGCTCGGTCTGCGATCGCCTGGCCGCAGAGGGCTTCTACGCGCTCGCCCCCGACCTCTACGGTGGCGAGACGACCACGCAGCCGAGCGAGGCCGAACAGAAGATGATGGCGCTGTCGATGGACAAGGTCGAGCCGCAGATGTGCGGCGCCGCCGAGCACCTCGCCGCGCAGGACGGCTTGCAGGGCAGCGGCGTCGGCGCGCTCGGCTTCTGCCTCGGCGGGGGGCTGGCGGTGTGGGCCGCGGCGACCTGCCCGAACGTCACCGCCGCGGTCACCTACTACTACGTGATGCCGCACGGCAAGCCCGACTTCTCGGCCGTCAAAGGACCCGTGCTCGGGCACTTCGGCACGGCCGACGAATTCATCAAGCACGACGAAGCCAAGGCGCTCGAGTCAGAGCTGCGCGACGCCGGCGTGGACGTGACGTTCCACTACTACGAGGACGCCGGCCACGCCTTCTTCAACGAGACCGACCGGCTCGGCACACACGACCCGGCCGCCGCGACCGTCTCGTGGGAGCGCACCGTGAGCTTCCTGCGCGACGCGCTCGCGCCGGGCTCCTGAGCCTGCGCGAGCTGCGCCCGGCACGCCCGGCGCTCGCCGCGGCCGCGGCTCTCGCGATGCTCGGACCGCTCGCGGGAAGCGCCGGCGGTGCCCGTGCGGGACCGCTTGCGCAGACCGCGCAGGCGCCCGGCGCAACCGTGCCCGGCCCGGCCGGCGGCGCCTGGTCAGCGCCCGCGATGCTCGGCGAATGCGCCGCCGCCGATACCCCCCACGCGACGTTCCCGCGCGACGAGCCCACGCACGCGACGGGCACAGGCGTGGTCGTGTGGAGCGCCGCCCGCTCGTGCCCCGGCGGCGGCGGCACGGTCGTCTCGGCGATCGCCGGCAGCGACCTCCCCGGCCGGCCCGCGCTCGCGCACACGCCCTCCGGCGCCAAGCTCGCGCTGCGCCCGCCGCTGGCGCTCGCGCCGGCGCCCCACGGGCAGGTGGCGATCGCCGGCTCGGGCCCCGGCTCCGGCGGCGACGGCGCGCTCGTGCAGGGAAGCGCCGCGGGCGCCTTCTCGGCGCTCGGAACGATCGCCGGCGCCGCCTCGCAGAACGCGCTTGCGACCGGCTATCTCGGCGACCTCGCGGCGGCCTCGCCGACCGGCGGCGGCAGCGGGAAGGCCGGCGCGCGCATCGACGTCGAGCGCTACTTCGCGCACACGCTGTCGCCGTCGCGCATCGTGCCCGCGCAGCCCGGCGCGCTGGCCGGTCTGACCGTCAGCCTGGACTTCCGCACCGACGCGATCGTCGCTTGGAGCCAGAAGGGCGCGCTGTATGCGCACGACCTGCCGGGCTCCGGGCGCACGCAGCCGACCCAGCGCCTGGCCTCCGTCGGCCCCTCGCCACGCATCGCCGCGCTGATCTCCGACGACAACCGCGCGATCGTCGCGTGGGCAGACGAACGCGCGGGCAGCACCAGCATCTACCTCGACGCCTCGGGCAGCGGCGTGCGCTTCGGTGCACCGCGCCTGCTCGAGCACTTCGCCAACCCGGCGGGCCTGCCCTATCCGGTCGCCTCGCCGCGGCTGGTTCGGCTGAGCTCAGAGAGCGTGATGCTCGCGTGGAGCGGCGCGGTGAACGGACACTGGGTCGTGCGCAGCGGCGCGATCGACCTCAACGGCCTCGGGGAGGTCGCCACCGTCAGCGACCCGCACGCCGACTCGCTGCTCGCCGATCTGCAGCCCGGCCCCCACGGCGAGGCGCTCGCGCTGTGGGGCGAACCGCAGCGCACCGCGTCGGGCGCGCTCGATACCGCCGACGAGGCGCTGCTCGCCGCGCGCGGCATCGACGCCCTCCCCGACCGCACGATCTTCGGCGCGCCCGAAGTCATCGCCGCGCCCGGCGCGCTCAGCGGCGCGACGCTCGCCCTCGACCCGTCGAGCGACCGTGCGCTGGCGCTGTGGCGCGGACCGGGCGCGACCGTTCAGTACGCGATCCGCGCCGCGCCGGCTTCGCACTGAGCGGCGGCTCGCGCAGGGCCGACGCTTCTAGAAGATCTGCTTGTAGATGAGAAACAGGTTCAGCGCGGTGATCAGCGCAGCCAGCCCGATGCCGGCGGACGTCGTCAGGCGGGCGTTGACCTGCGCGCCCATGACGTCCTTGCGCATCGTGAGCATGACGAGCGGAATCAGCGCGAGCGGGATGCCGAATGACAGCACCACCTGGCTGAGGATCAGCGCGTCGGTCGGGTTGATGCCGATCGCCAGCACGACGAGCGCCGGCACCATCGTCACCGCGCGGCGCGCGAGCACGGAGATGTTGACGTTGATGAAGCCGCTCATGACGACCTGGCCGGCGTAGGTGCCGACGCTCGACGAGGACGCGCCGGAGGCGAACAGCGCGACGGCGAAGGCGAGCGCCGCGAGGCCGCCGACCTGGTTGCCGAAGCCGTGGTAGGCGCCCTGGATCGAATCGACGCCGGTGTGCCCGGTCGAGTGAAACAGCTTGGCCGCGACGGCGAGCATCGCCATGTTGACCAGACCCGCGCAGGCGAGCGCGATGACGATGTCCAGTCGCTCGAAGCGCAGCACGCGCCGGCGCTCGCCATCGTCGCGCATCGGCATGCGGTTCTTGGTCAGCGCCGAGTGCAGGTAGATCGCATGCGGCATGACCGTCGCGCCGATGATGCCGACGGCGACGTACAGCGACTGCGAGCCGCCGAGGTGCGGCACGAGCCCCGACAGCGAGCCGTGCACCGACGGGCCGATCTTCAGCGTCTCATACAGAAAGCCGAGGAAGATGATGCCCAGCAGCGCCGTGATCGCCAGCTCGAAGCGGCGAAAGCCGTGCGTCTGCAGCTCGAGGATCGCGAAGGCGATGAAGCCGGTCATCACACCCGCCCACAGCAGCGGCACGCCGAACAGCAGGTTCAGACCGAGCGCCGCGCCGACGAACTCGGCGACGTCGGTGGACATCGCCATGACCTCCGCCTGCAACCACATGACCCTGCTCGCCGAGCGCGGATAGTGCTCGCGAAACAGCTCCGGGAACGTGCGGTCGGTGGCGATGCCGACCTTCGCCGACAGGTACTGGATGAGCATCGCCATCAGGTTGGCCGCGAGCACGACCCACAGCAGCAGGTAGCCGAACTTCGCGCCGCCGGAGATGTTCGTGGCGAAGTTGCCCGGGTCGACGTAGGCGATCGCCGCGACGAACGCCGGGCCGAGCATCGTCAGCGTCGCGCGCAGGCGCCCCTTGGCGAGCAGCAGTTCGAGGTGGCTGGCGGTGCGCGGGGCGGCGTTCGCCGGGACGGCGCCTGCACCGGCGCCTTCGAGCAGCGGGTCCGGGCGGACCGGCGTCACGCAGAGACCCCTTCGCGACCGGAGCCGCCTGCGCGGTCGGCCTGACCGGTGGCACCGGGCGGCCGCGCTTCGGCGGCCGGCTCAGAGACGATGCGCGTGCGGCGCGCACGCTCGCCGGCGGGCTCGCCGTCGACCTGCACGCGCATCGCGCGCGCCAGGCGTCCGCCGATCGCCTGCTCGGAGGGTCCGTCGACGAAGCTCACGAGCAGCGGGCCACCGAACGGCTGGCGTTCGCGCACGAGCAGGCGGTCACCCGGGGAGATGCCGCGCTCGGACAGGTAGCGAAGCATCTCCGGGTCGGCGTCGGACACGCGCACGAACACGCCCTCCTCGCCCTCGCCGAGCAGCTCCAGCGGGTGCGTCTCGAGCTCGTGCAGCTCCAGCGCGGCACTCGGGATCGGATCGCCGTGCGGGTCGAACGTGGGGTCGCCGAGCTTCGCCGCAATCAGCTGCTCGAGCTCCTCCGAGAGCACGTGCTCGAGCACCTCGGCCTCGTCGTGCACGCGGTCCCACGGCATCTCCAGCGCCTCGGCGAGGAACAGCTCGATCAGCCGGTGATGACGGATCACCTCCAGGGCGACCTTGCGCCCGTCGGGCGTCAGGCGCACGCCGCGGTAGGGCAGGTGCTCGATCAGCGCCAGCTCGCCCAGCCGCTTGAGCATCGCCGAGACCGAACCGGGCGTGATTCCCAGCCGCTCGGCGAGCGGGTTGGTGGCGACCGGCTCCTCGGTGCGCGATTCGAGCGTGAAGATGGCCTTGCAGTAGTCCTCCACGGCCGGCGAGCGCGCGTGTTCTCTTGCTGACATGAAACTAATATTATGGCATGCCAAAGATTTTGTCAAGGGGACGCTGGACCTCCTTGCCGCTGCGCTTTAGGAAAGGATGCACGGCGGATGGATCGCGACTACGAGCTACAGACCCACCAGGCCGAGGACAGGCACTGGTGGTATCGCGGACGGCGCACGGTGCTCGAGCGCGTGCTCGCCGATCTGCGCCTGCCCGCGCGTGCGCGCATCCTCGACGCCGGCTGCGGCAGCGGGCGCAACATGGTCGAGTTCGCGCGCCACGGCACAGTCACCGGAATCGAGCTGTCGGACACGAGCGTCGCGCTGGCGCGCGAGCGCGGCGCCGGCGATGTCGTGGAAGGCTCGGTGCTCGACATGCCGTTCGAGGCCGACGCCTTTGACCTGGCCGCGTCGCTGGACGTGATCGAGCATCTGCAGGACGACCTGCACGCGCTGCGCGAGCTGCGTCGCGTCGTCGCTCCCGGCGGCTCGCTGCTGGTCACCGTGCCCGCCTACCAATGGCTGTGGAGCGGCCACGACGAGATCAACCACCACTTCCGCCGCTACACGCGCCGCTCGCTGCAGCGGATCGGCGAGCAGGCCGGCTGGCATCAGGTGCGCACGACGTACTTCAACTCGCTGCTGCTGCCCGCGGCGATCCTGTTGCGCGTGCTCGACCGCTTCAGCCGCAAGACGACCGAGTCCAGCCTCGACCTGTGGGTGCCGCCGGCGCCCGTCAACTGGCTGCTCGAGCGCCCGCTCGTGCTGGAGGCCGCGATGATCGGCAGCGGCGGGCGCATCCCCGCCGGTCTCTCGCTGCTGGCCGTGTTCCGCTGAACGCGAACAACAACTCCTATTAGAAGGTTTTGTTGGCGCGGGTCAGCCGTCGGCGTCGACGGCGGCCACCGGCGGGTGCATGCGAAACGTCCACGCGCGGTTGACCAGGAACGTGATCACCGTGACGACGCCTGTCGCGAAGGCCTGGCTGAGCAGCTTCTCGATGCCGGCGCCGTCGACGAACAGGTACAGCAGTCCCTCGTTGAGCGCCAGGCCGCAGCCCTGCACGACGCCCCAGCGCACCGGCGTGAGCGAGTCGCCGACGTGTCCGGCGAACGTCCAGCGGCGGTTGAGCAGAAAGCCATTGACCGCACCGACGACGAAGCCGATCGCCGACGCACCGAGGTACCACACGCCGAACACCTTCAGCAGCACCGTGTAGATCGCGAACGCGAGCAGCGTGTTCGACACGCCGACGATGCCGAACTTGACGAACTGCACGAGCATCGGCGCGCTCAGGCGCGCCAGCGGTCCCGGTAGGCTGATGGGCGCTCCCTCGGTCGCGTCTGTGTCGGAGGGCATTGCTAGACAGGATGAACGATAAATTCATCGCGGGCTTAGGCCCGCGTCTGAAGATGATCGGCAGATGCACATTCCGGACACCGCTCTTCGCACCCCCAAGCTGCTCAGCATCGTCGCTCCCGTGTATGACGAGCAGGAGCTGATCGAGGACTTCGTCACGCGCGCATGCGCCGCCGCGGCCGACTACGAGTTCGAGCTCGTGCTCGTCAACGACGGCTCGTCAGACCGCACGCCCGAGCTGCTCGACGCGATCGCCGCGCGCGATGAACGCGTGCGCGTGATCCACCTGTCACGCAACTTCGGCCACCAGGCGGCGCTCACTGCCGGCCTGGAGCACGCCAGCGGCGACGTGGTCGCGATGATCGACGCCGACCTGCAGGATCCGCCCGAGCTGATCGGAGACATGATCGCCCAGTGGAGCCAGGGCGCCGACGTCGTGTATGCCGTGCGCAAGCAGCGCGAAGGAGAGACGGCCTTCAAGCTGGCCACCGCGTCGTGGTTCTACAAGCTCTTCGACAAGCTCGCGCAGGTCGACCTGGAGCCCAACTCCGGCGACTTCCGCCTGCTCGACCGCCGCGCGCTGGACGCGCTGCTGGCGATGACCGAGCGCTCGCGCTTCCTGCGCGGCATGACCGTGTGGGTCGGCTTCAATCAGACGGCCGTGTCCTACGAGCGCGACGCGCGCCACGCCGGCGAGACCAAGTACACGCTGCGCAAGATGCTGCGCTTCTCACTCGACGCGATCACCTCCTTCTCGCACCTGCCGCTGCAGCTGGCCACCTACGTCGGCATCTTCTCCGCCGGCCTGGCGTTCATCGCGATCCCCGTCGTGATCGCTCTGCGCGCGTTTGACTCCTACCTGCCGGGCTTCGGCTCGATCACCATCGCGATCCTGCTGCTCGGCGGCATCCAGCTGATCGCCATCGGCGTGATCGGCGAGTACGTCGGGCGCATCTACGACGAGGTCAAGCACCGTCCGCTGTACATCGTGCGCGACGAGCGAAACCGCCCGGCGCCGCCCGGCGGACCGGTCGCCGCGCCCGTCGCGCGCGCCGGCCTGGCCGCGCGTGTCACCGAGCGCGTCAGATAGCCCTGCGCGCGACCGCTCCGCCACGCCGTGCGCGGTGTTGTCAGCGTCGATGAGGAGCTACCTGCGCCATCGCCATCGCCAGCGCCGCGCGCGCCGCCTCGCAATGCTGCTGCTGCTGTGCGCGGCCGGGGTCCTCGCGGGTGCTTCGGCGGGTGCTTCGAGCGCGCTCGCCGAGGCGTGCGCCGGCGTCGGCTCCGCGCCGTGCCCCTACGGCTCCGCGCAGATCGTCGGGCAGCGTGCCGAGGGCGTGCTGCGCTTCCCCGAGGCGGTCGCGCTCGACGCCGCCGGCAACGTGTACGTGGCCGACCAGCTCAGCTACGTCGTGCAGAAGTTCTCCGCCGCGACGGGCGCCTTCGAGACCGAGTGGGGCTCCTTCGGCGGCGGGCACGGGCAGTTCGGGCCAATCGGCGGCCTCGCGACGGACGCCGCGGGCTATGTGTACGTCGTCGACTCCAGCCACAACCGCATCGAGAAGTTCGACTCCAACGGCAACTTCGTGCTGCAGTGGGGGCACACGGGATCCGAACCGGGTCAGTTCAACTTCGGCTCCTCGCAGGACTACACCAAGCCGCCCGGCGGCGGCATCGCCGTCGCCGGCAACTACGTGTACGTCGCCGACTCCGGCAACAACCGCATCCAGCGCTTCAACCTGCAGGGCGGTGAAGGCATGGAATGGGGCACCAAGGGCAGCGGCCCGGGCCAGTTGCGCTACCCGCGCGGGGTCGCCGCGAACGCCGGCGAGGTGCTCGTCGCCGATGACGACAATCACCGCATCGAGAAATTCGACCCCAACGGCGCCTACCAGGGCGAAGCCGGCTCGCAGGGCACCGGCGCGGGGCAGTTCAGCTTTCCCTACGGCATCGCCCTCGACGCCGCCGGCAACGCCTACGTGGCCGACGACCTCGGCCACCGCGTCGTCAAGCTGACGCCATCGCTCGCCTTCGCCGGCGCGTGGGGCGGCTACGGCAGCAAACCGGGCCAGCTGGCGTTCCCGCGGGCGATCGCCAGCGACCCGGCAGGCGATACGTATGTCGCCAACACGGCCAACGACCGCGTCGAGGTCTACAACCCCGAAGGACACTTCCTGCGCACGATCGGCATCTCCGCGCGCGGGCCCAACGCGCTGACCGCGCCACGCGGGCTGGCGATCGATCCGGCCGGTCGCCTGCTCGTGTCCGACACCGTCGGCAACCGCCTGGAGACCTACGCGCCGCTGAGCGACACATACGAAGGCCAGTGGACCGCCGCCGGCGGTCATGACGCGGGGTTCTTCGAACCGGAGGGCATCGGCATCGACGCACGCGGCTCGCTGTACGTCGCCGACGCGGGCAACGCGCGCGTCGTGCAGCTGTGGGGCGACGGCACCTTCCTGTCGGAAATCGGCGGCCCCGGCAGCCTCGGCGGTGCCCAGCTCAACGATCCCGCCGCGGTCGCCGTCGCGCCGCAGTCCGGCCGCTCCTACGTCGCCGACGCCGGGCACAACCGCGTGCTCGTGTACGGCGCCGAAGGCTCGCTCATCTCGCGCTGGGGCGCCGGGGGCGGCAATGGCGCGGCGAGCTCTGCGATCGGCGGCTTCAACCATCCGTCGGGCATCGCCATCAGCCCGGCGCCGTTCGGCGAAGACGTCTACGTCGCCGACAAGGGCAACGACCGCATCGTCGAGCTCGGCCAGAACGGCGAAGTGCTGCGCATGTGGGGTGGACGCGGCGGCGCGGAGGGGCGCTTTCACGCACCCTCCGGGGTGGCCATCGACTCAGGCGGAGACGTGTTCGCGCTCGACAGCGAAAACAACCGCGTGCAGCAGTTCGACACCGCCGGCCACTTCCAGGCCAAGTGGGGCTTGCGCGGAACCGGGATCGGCGACTTCTCCCAGCCGGCCGCGATCGCCGTCGACTGCGCCGGCAGCGTGTACGTCGCCGACACCAACAACAACCGCGTCGAGCGTTTCAACCCCAGCGAACCCAAGGGCAGCGGCTGTGAGGCAGCGGGCACGTGGCCGCCGCCGCTGGACGTCGCGCCGGTGCTCAACGTCGGGCTGGCGCAGCGCAGCGGCGTGCTCGCCCGCCGCGCGCTCACGCTCAGCATCGCCTGCCAGCGTGGCTGCAAGGTGCTCGTCTCAGCGACGCTCACGCCGAGCGGCCGCCACGGCGCCGTCGCACTCGTCGCCGCCGCACAGACGCTGCCGCGAGCGGTCACCCGTCACGTCGGTCTGCGCGTCGGGCCACTCGGCCTGCGCCGCCTGCGCAAGGCGCTCGGGCGCAGGGCGGGCATGACGGCGCGCGTGCGCATCGTGGCGGCCGGCCCGACCGGGCGGCGCACCATCGTTAATCGAATCTACTCCGTCCGCCGATAAGCGATCCATGAGCGCCGCCGAGAGCTGGAAGGACGAGCAGCCGAGCATGGACCACCGCCGCGAACGCATCCGCGTGGAGACCGAGCGCCATCGCATCGAGGGCGAGCTGACGCTCGCGCGCGACGGCTATCGCAGCCGCGTGTCCGACGTGCTCAACGCCTCCGAGCGAGACTTCATCACGCTGACCGACGTGACCGTCGCACCGCTCGAGGGCGGTCCGGTCGAGCTGCACAAATACCTCACGCTCGCGCGCCGGCACATCGTCTTCGCCGTCGCCGCGTCGGACGAGCCGGCGGGTTAGCGCGCACGCTCGCCCGCGTCAGTCCTCGCGCACGTAGCCGATGTGCGACACCTGGATGTAGATCGTCTCGCCGAGGCCCGGCTGCGTCAGCCGGACCCAGCCGGGAGGCGCGAGGATCGCGCCACTGGGGTGTCGCAGCCCGTCTTTGGCGCTGACGACCGCGGCGAGGATCTCCTCGACCTCCTCGGCCACCTCGATCTCACTCTCATCCAGCAGGATGCGTGCCATCAGATCCTTTCCGCGCCCACCGCGCCCAATTCCCGACTTTATTGCTGAACAACGCCAGGCTATCGCTCGGCCGGTCCGCGCGCCGAGCGGTCGGGGCTTACAACATGCGTCCGCGGCGCACTGCGCCGCGGGCCTCGCGGGTAGTTCGACTCGATATGAACGTGGTGCTGGAGCTCAAGCCCCGAAACCGCGCGCACACGTCGCGCAAACGTCGATCGCGTTCGCCGGCCCCGGCCGCGGCCACGAGCACGCGCGTACGCTCCTCGGCGCAGATCGCGCCTGACGATCGCTCCGTGCCTGCGGCCCCGCCGTCGTCCGCGCACCCGCTCGGCTACCTGCCCGCGGCGACCGTCGCGACGGTCCTGACGGTCGTGCTGCCGGCAGTCGTCGTCGCCGAGCTGCTGCCGACCGGCGGCGTGCTCATGACGGTGCTGTCGGCGGCCGTCGCCGTGGCCCTGTCGCTGGTCATCGCCGCGGCGGCCGCCGCGCTGTGGAAGCGCCGGCGCGGCTCACACGACGTGGTGTTCGCCGAGCTGATGCTGTGGGGCTGGCTGCGCCGCTACCGCGCCGAGCACCGACTGTCGCAGGCTCGCGAGCTGTTCGACGCTGCCAGGCGCGCCGGCCCGCTGGTGAACATCGAGCTGCTGCTCGGCCTCAGCAGGCTGCTGGAAGCGCGCGACGGCTACATTCACGGGCACAGCCAGCGCGTCGCCCGGCACGCCGCGCGCATCGGGCGCGCGATGGGCCTCTCCGCGCAGGAAGTCGCCAAGCTGATCACCGCAGCCGAGGTGCACGACGTCGGCAAGGTCTACACGCCGCGCGAGATCCTCAACAACCCCGACCCGCTGACCGACGGCGAATTCGACGTGATCAAGCAGCACTCGGCGTGCGGCGCCGAGATGGTCTCGGTCGTCGGCGATCCGGAGATCACCGCGATGGTCCGCCACCACCACGAGCGCATCGACGGCACGGGCTACCCCGACGGTCTGGCCGGCTCGGCGATCCCGCTCGGCGCACGCATCATCGCCGTCGCTGACACCTTCGACGCGATCACATCCGAGCGCCCCTATCGCCGCGCGCGACCGCAGAAGATCGCGCTCGACATCATCGCCGCCGAGGCCGGCGCGCAGCTCGATGCGAGCGCCGTCGCCGCCTTCAAACAGGGCTACTCGGCCCGTCGATCGGTCGCCTGGTACGCGTTCGCGGTGACCGCCGCCGAGCGCGCCGTGGCGGCGCTGCAGTCGCTCGCGTCGCAGCTCGGCATCGGCGCGGCCTCCCTCGCCACGCTCGCTCCCGCGCTCGGCGCCGCCGGCGTGCTCGCCGTCTCCCCGGGCCTGTTTCGCGAATCCCACACACCACAGCCGGCCGGCGGCACGCTCGCGCTGCTGCAGCCGCTGACAAGCGGCACTACCGCCGCCGGCGAAGGCGAAGGCGTCACCGGCGAACGGGGCAATCGCTCGAGCTCCCCCGGCGGCACGCCGAATGTGCGTGCGCGCGTGAACCGACCCAAGCACGTGTTGCGCACGGTCCCGGGCACCGGCATCCAGCTCGCCCGCGGACCGGCGACGGCAAGCAACGGTCCCACCGCAGCAAGTGGCGCGGGCACCGGCTCGCAGACCGGCGACGGTTCACCGCCCGGCAAAGGCTCACCGACGCCACTGCCGGGGCTGCCCGGCACGCCGCAGACGCCGCTGCCGAGCGCACCGGAAGTCAAGCCGCCCACCGTGAGCGTCCCGAGCGTGAGCACCCCGGCCGTGAGCACGCCCGCTGTGAGCACGCCTGCCGTCACGACGCCGAGCATCAGCACGCCCGCGGGCAGCGTGCCGAGCGTGACGGTACCGAGCGTTACCGTGCCACCGGTCACCGTGCCGCCGGTCACGCTTCCGGGCGTCGGCGCCGGGCACTGACGGTCGCGCCCCCGGAACCCCGCCAGGGAGTGACGACGAGGCCGATCGCCGGCGATCCTGGCACGACTCCAGCCGTGCCGGTAGGGTGCACCTGGCTGACGCTTTGCGTCCCAGCCGATACTCCGCTGGTCCGTATCCCAGTCATCGCGAAAGTCTGAGAGATCATGGATTCCGATCGCCTGAAGACCATTCCGCTGTTCTCCTCGCTGTCCGAGAAGGCTCTCAACACGCTGAGCGTGTTCTCCAGCGAGACGTCGGTGTCCACCGGCAAGCGGCTCGTGCACGAAGGCGACTACTCCTACGACCTGATCGTCATCGAGGCCGGCACCGCCGACGTGATCAAGGGCGGCGAGGTGATCGGCTCGCTGGGTCCCGGCGACGTCTTCGGCGAGATCGGCATGCTGTCCGGCAGCAAGCGCATGGCCGACGTCGTCGCAACCTCACCGATGAACCTGATCACCCTCAGCAAATGGGATCTCAAGCGGATCTCCACAGAGATCAGCGACCAGCTTCAATCGCTCGTCGAGCAGCGCCAGAGGGCCAATGACGACCCTCAGGCTGCGCCACCGCCTCAGCAGTAGCCCGGCGCGACAGGCCGGGGGCCTAGGGAGCCGGTGCGGTGCTTGCGTGCATGAGCGCGTCGCCGCTGTGTGAGCGTAGGTAGAGGACCACGCGGCGGTCGCGGCGGCGGCTGACGAGGCCCGCCGAATAGAGCACTGAGAGGTGTTGGGAGACGCCGCCGGGTGAGATCTCGAGCACGCGGGAGAGGTCGGTGGTTGAGCGCGGCCGGTCCAGGGCGGAGAGGACCGACGCTCGACCGCTTCCAAGCAGCCTCGACAGCGCGTCCGGCGCGGCGGGTCGCTCGCGCTCCCACAGCATGCCCACACCGCGCGCCGGGTAGGCGACGGTCGGTTGCCACGGCGGTGCCGTGACGACCACTACTTTCGGCCATGCAAACACGCTCGGAAGCAGCAGCAGGCCGCGCTCGTCCAGCCGCACGACGGTATCGGCGCATGCCCGCTTCTCGATCCGCAGGACGCCATCGTCCTGCCAGGTGATCGAAGGATCGAGGTCCGCGAACAGCTCTCTGGTGCCGCCGTCGGTGAGCTGCCGCGAGCGATACAGGATGTCGTGCTCGAGCAGCGACTTCATGCGCGGCCAGTGCGCGACGAGCACGAGCTCCCAGTAGGCGTGAAGCAGCTCGGCGAGCGCACGCACGGCGGCGCGCGGCCGGCGGAGGAACCTCTCCAGCGCAGGGGGCAGCGCAGTGTCCTCGTAGCAGCGAGTCACTTCTGCGCGTATCTGGGCGGCCGGCGTCGCAAGCATCACCTCGAGCTCGTCCTCGAGCTCGGCCGTCGGGCCGGCGGGCGGAGGGTTGAGAAAGTCAGGCATGTAGGCGCCCGGGCGCAGCAGCAGCAGCAGTGGCTCGAGCTCGAGACCGGCGGCGAGGCGGCTTGCATCCTCGACCCACGGAAGGTGAAGGGGAGCCGCGGCGGGGTCTCGCAGTGCCCCGATGCTGAGCATCGTCTCGAACATCGGCGAGACACCGAAGCGCACGCCGCTGATGGACTCGATGTCGAAGCGCATATCGACCATTTAGATCACACTAAATGTCTTATCACAGCGGCCGGCCTGCGCGAGAGTGCTTGCATGATCAATCCAAGCCTTGCAACAGCGCTCATCCAGGCGCGGGGGGACGAGTTTCAACGTGCAGCTCAGCGCGCGCGAATCAGCCGAGTCGCCGCCCCGCCGCGTGAGCGACCGCAGACGCTGGGGCTGACGATCGCGCGGATGCTGTCGGCCGCCCGCTCGGGGCATCACCCCGGCGCGCGCGAGCTCGATGATCGCTGCCCGGCGCGGCGCGCTTCTCAGAGCACACGCTAGCGCGAGATTGGCGGTCCCCGTCCAGGGTTCGATTCAGCTGCGCGGTCGTAGAGCCTTGGCTCCGTGAAGCCGCGAACGGCTCAGCTTCGGGCCGGAACGGAGAGGGCGGGATTCGAACCCGCGATGGAGTTTGACCCCCATACTCGCTTAGCAGGCGAGTGCCTTCAGCCACTCGGCCACCTCTCCGGGGGATTCGCGGGCCAAGTCTAGAGGCTGGTCGCGAACGCGTAGCATCTGCAGACCCTCGGAAGGGTGGCAGAGCGGTTGAATGCGGCGGTCTTGAAAACCGTTAGACGGGCGAACCCCGTCTCGGGGGTTCGAATCCCCCCCCTTCCGCTGTGACGGCGGCTCAGGCCCGCAGCCGCACCGGCAGCGTCTTGAGCTGGTTGGCGAACGGCGATTCGACGTACTTGGGCGTGTCGGCGATCTCCATGTCGGGGAAGCGCGCGAGCGTCTCCTCGAGCATGATGCGCAGCTCCAGCCGTGCCAGGGCGGTGCCCAGGCAGAAGTGACGCCCGCCCGCGCCGAACGCCTGGTGCTCGGGGTTGCGCGTGACGTCGAAGCGATCGGCGTCCTCATAGCGCGTCTCGTCGCGGTTGGACGACGGGTACCACATGACCAGCTTCTCGCCCTCGCGGATCGTCTGGCCGTGCAGCTCGGTGTCGCGTGTCGCCGTGCGCGCGAAGTGCCCGAACGCCGGGAACATTCGCAGCGACTCCTCCACGACGGCCGGCACGAGCGACGCATCGTCGAGCACCAGGCGACGCTGGTCGGGGTTCTCCATCAGCGCACGCATGCCGCTGCAGTAGGTCGCCTTCGTGCTGTCGTTACCGGCCGCCATGAGCAGCACGAAGCCCATCACGATCTCGTGGTCCTCCAAGCGCTCGCCATCGATCTCGGCGTGCACGAGTACGCTCGTCAGATCGTCGGTTGCCATCGCGCGGCGCTCGGCGATCAGCTTGCCGCAGCGCTCGAACACCTCCGGCACGTCGCGCTCCATCACGTCGTCGGCGCCTCCGGGCGTCGCGTCCGGGTCGCCCGACGCGACGAGCGCGTTCATCAGGCGCGCCCACACCTCGTCGTCCTCCGGCGGCAGACCCATGAAGCTGCCGATCACGCGCGACACGGCCGGCTGCGCGACGTCATCGACCAGGTCGCAGTGCTCTCGCCCGTCGAGCCGGTCGAGCACGCCGGTCACGATCGTGCGGATCGCGTCCTCGTGTTCGGCGATCCGCTTGGGTGTGAAGCCGCGCTGGAAGAGCGCCTTGAGACGATCGTGCTTGGGCGGGTCCATGCCGATGAACATCGCCTGCTGCAGCTCCAGCGAGACGCCGGCGTTCTTCGTCGCTGTGAAGCCACCCAGCGCCGAGGAGAACGTCTGCCAATCGCGGCTGACCTCGTGCACGTCATCCGCGGTCGTCACCGACCAGAAGCCGTCCTCGTCTGGGTACTCGGTGATGCGCTCGGTCCAGTGGACCGGGCACTGCGTGCGCAACTCGCGAAACAGCTCGTGTGGCGGGCCGTCCTGGAAGTTCGCGAGATCGCCGACGAGAACCTGATCGAGCGGTGTCTGCTGCCGGCCTGTGCTGCTCAAGAGTGCCTCCCCTCGTGGCAATGGCTCGTCTGCTCAGCCTACTCCCCGCGGGGCGCGCGGGCCAGCCCCAGCCGGCCGGCGAGCGACCGAGGCTAGATCAGCTCCAGGTCGCCCAGCGACAGGGCCCACGAGCCGGCGAGCGTCGGGTCCGGGCGCAGGTCATCCCTCAGCGGGTTGGCGGCGATCGTGACGGTTCCCGGCGCATGCAACAGACCACAAGCCGCAGCAGCGCGCCGCGACGAGAGCACGCAGGCGATCGCATCGGCCTCGCTCGCGCGGCGCACCGAGCGCACCAGCGCGCGAGCCAGCGACGTCCGGTCGCCCTCGATCAACAGCTCACAGATCTGCGCCACCGCCAAGCGCCCACGACGCCGCGAGCGAAAGATCGCGATCCCGGCCGATCCTTCGCGGCCCTGCAGGGCGACCGCCCGGTAGCCCGGCAACCGTGCATATCGCCAGCGCAGGAACGCCGGGTCTCGCGCTGTTGCTATCGAGTCCACACCGGCGCGCGGCCCGGCAAGGGCACGTTCGAGCAGGGTCTCGTCGGCCAGCACCGCGCCCGCATCCATGGCGGCTCCATCGATGAGCGACGGCCCGAGTCCGCCGTGGACCGCCAGCCGCTTGACCATCTTCCAGCTCAGCGCCCCCGGCCCGACGAACCGGGGCAGCGCGGTGACGCGCCTGCGCCCCGACTTCAGCACGCCACGGCGACTGCGCTCGTTCGGGTTGCTCCAACTGAGCGCGATCTCCGGGCCGTACTGCTCGCGCGCCGCGCCGATCAGTGCCATCGAGACCCCGCGTCGTTGCAGCGAGGGGTGGACCGCCAGGTCGACGCCGCGAAACGTCTCGTCCACGTGCTCGCCGAAGCGCAGCCGCCACGGCATCAGCGCCAGGAACCCGGCCAGCGCCCCGTCGAGCTCGGCGACGAGCAGCGTGGACGGACCGAACGGGCTCTGGGTGTGCTTCCAGTCAAAGAACTCATCCGGCGTGATCGCTTCGCTGCCGCGCGGCCAGCGCCCGAATGCGGCCTGCAGCAGCGCCAGCACGGCGTGCTCGTCGTCGGCCCCGAACGGTCGCACCGTCGCCTGCTCGAGTTCGGCCATCGCTGCAGGTGCTCCGCTACGCCTTGCCGACCGGCGCCGTGGCGAGAACCTGCCCGGCGGCGTCGAGCGCCTGCACGTCCACGAAAGCGTGCGGCGTACCTGGCGCGAGGGCGATCGCCGTCTCAAATCCGCCGCGCGCCACCTGCGCAACCGGGCTCAGGCCGGTCGCGCTCGCACCCGCGAGCACGCGCCAGGCTGCCACCTGCGTGGCGCCGTTCCAGCTCGCGTACACCGTCGCCGCGCCCCCCGCCGCCGGGCGCACCACGAACGCGGGCGCGTGTGCCGGGACGCCCGTCCAGGCGAAGCGGAAATCGCGATAGGACTGTGTGTGTGCCGGGAAGTGCGCGTCAAACAGCAGCGCGCCGGAGGCGTCGAACTCGGACATGTCGGGATCCTGCCCCCAGCCGGCGAACCAGTCGCCGTTGGCCAGCGCCTGCAGGTTGCCCTGGCTATCGGCCAGCAGCGCCGGCGTGTGCACGATCTGCGTCTGCAGCGTCGCCGTGCGCTGTTGGGTGTCGAGCTTGACGACGATGCCGCGCGACTGCCCGTGCACGGCGGGCGAGGCGCCGTTGTCGAAGATGCTGATCGCGCCTTCGGGAAGCTCGCGCGGATCGTGTTGGTAGGCGGTGCTCGTGCCGGGCCCCATGTGGAAGCTCGAGCGCTTGCCGCCCAGACGCCAGAGGATCTGCCCGCTGCGAGGATCCACGTCGTAGGCCGTCCACGTGTTGCGTGCGGAGATCAGCAGGCTGGCGTCCTGGTCGACGTTGATCGAGTTGATGTGGAAGTAGTCGAACGGCGCGGGCGCCGACGCGTTCGTGGCCTTGACGTAGGACTCGTCGAAGCCCACGTGGTCGAGGCTCGTCCACTGGAACATCACCAGACCCGTCTTCACGTCGATCTCCTGCAGCACGCCGTCGGTCACGGCGTCCTGCGAGGAGCCGTCTGCGCTCGACAGGTCGCAGAGGATCGGGTCATACGCGGTGATCAGCGCGGTGCCCTGTGCGGTCAGCTGCAGCTCGTGCAGGTCCGTTTCCAGGCCGTTGCCCGCGCGCACATGAGCCACCTCGTTGTAGGAGCGGTCGAAGATCACGCCTTCGCCGAGACCGAAGCCGTGCACGGAGATGTCGCCCTGCCACCACGTGAGCACCGGCTCGCCGAGGTATTCCTGCACGCGGAAGTTCGTCGCAAAGCGCTCCGGCGCCATCGGCTTGAACCAGACCAGCGCGCCGCTGGAGTCGAAGATCATCGGGCCGGCCTGGCCCGGGCCCGTGTAGGGGGCGGCGAAGACGTATCCGCCCGCCACGGCCGGCGACTGCGCGGTCACGGTGAGCTGCGGCGGGTGTAGATCAGGGCGCGAGGCAAAGCTCTGCGCTTCGCTCGCTGCGCCGGGATGGATCGTCTCGGGTGTGCGTGTGATCACGTCCTGCTCAGCGATCGCGAAGCCGTCGAGCAGTTGCGTCACGCGCCCGCCTTCACGCACCGACGCGCGCACCGTCACACGCTCGCCTTCGGCAAACGGCTGCGCGGGTACGAAGCTCGCCCCGTTGCCCTGGGAGTAGGCCAGCAGGCGCCCGAGATGGGTTCCGGTCTGCGAACCGACGACACGCACGCCCGTGATCGCCGCGGCGGGCACGCCGAGGAAGCTGATCTGCGTGCGTGCGTCGGCGTCGCGGCTACCCGACAGCGGCGAGACGGTCACTGATCCCGCCTTTATCGCCGAGGTGTTCAATGCCGGTGGCGTGCAGGTCGGAGCACGGGCAGCGGCGGACGCCGCTGCAAGCACGAGCACGAGCCCCGCCGTCGCCAACCCTACGATCAGGACGCGTATGGAGAGCACGGGCCCCGAGCGGGATAGGAAAGTGGATCGGCGCACATTCGTAAAGCGCGGTATCGCCGCGGGCGGGCTGCTCGCCGGTGCCGGCCTGGGCGCCGTGCGCCTGGCCGATGCCAGTGAAGACTCCGGCGCGGCCACCGCCAAGGCGCCGCACCGGCCCTTCTCGGTCGATCCGCAGCACCCGAACATACTGGTCATCCTGGTCGACCAGATGCGCTTCCCCGTGTGGTTCTCACCGACGGGCGACGGGTCCGGGCTGCCGCCGAACATCGCAGCGCTACGCAAGGATGCGGTCTCCTTCTCCGGGCACTACACCGCCGCCAACGACTGCACGCCTGCCCGCTCGACGCTGCTGACCGGTCTCTACACGCACCAGACCGGCTGCATGATCACCGGCGGCAGCACGCTCGACCCCGGCTTTCCCACGTGGGGAACGATGCTGCGCGACCACGGCTATCGGACGCGCTGGTACGGCAAGTGGCATCTCACCCACGGCGACGGCAGGTGGCGACGCCGCCACGGTGAGCGCGCGATGCAGCGCTATGGCTTTCAGGGCGGGACCTACCCCTCGCCCAACGGCGCACCCGGGCAGGGCTGGCGCGTGGACGGTCACATCGCTCGCCAGTTCGCCAAGTGGTATGCCGAGGAGGGCGGCGCTGGGCCGTGGTGCACGACCGTCTCGTTCGTCAACCCGCACGACATCGCCTGGTGGTACCTGTGGAGCAATCGCGTCAGGGCGGAGACCAGCGCGCGCTCGATCGTGCAGTCGCTGCCGGGCAACTTCGAGACGCCCGAACTGCTCACGCAGCGCAACAAGCCGGTACTGCAGCGCTCGCTGCAGGACACCGCCGCCGCGTCGTTCGGGCGGGTGCCCTTCGAAGGCCCCGAAGCCGCGCAGCGCTGGATGCAGTTCCTCAACCTCTACGGACAGCTGCAACGCGAAGTGGACATGCATGTCGGCCAAGTGCTCGCGGCGCTGGACAGCCGCCCACAGGTCGCGGCGAACACGGTGATCGTGTTCACCTCCGATCATGGCGAGTACGGCGGCTCGCACGGGCTGCGCGGCAAGGGCGCCGGCGCCTACGAGGAGGCGCTCCGCGTGCCGCTGCTGGTCAAGGACAACCGCGGCGTACTCACGCAGGCGCCGGAAACGACGCGCAGCCAGCTGACCTCCAGCGTCGACATCGCGCCGCTGCTGCTGACGCTCGCCAGCGGCTCGAACGCCTGGCGAGGCGAAGCCCACTACGAGCATCTCGCGGCGCGCGCCGACCTCGCCGCGATCCTCGCCGAACCCAACGCCCCCGGCCGCCCGTACGTGATGCACGCCACCGACGAGACGGTCACCGAGTTCGCCGTGCAGCCCTACGCCGCCGATGCACCGCTGCACGTCGCCGCGCTGCGCACGCAGGACGCCAAGTACGCGACCTACACCAGCTGGCAGCCCGGCGGCATCGAACCGCTGGTCGAAAGCGAGGAACGCGAGCTCTATGACTACGCCGGCGACAGCGGGCGGCTGGAGCTGCACAACAGCGCCGGCAACAGCGAGCTTGAAGACGGCCTGCGCGCCACACACGCCGAGGCCGTTTCCCAGGAGCTGCGCGGGCCCCTGCCCGGGCGTTTGAATGACGCGCACGCGCGCGGTTTTGCCGACTACTTCGACGTCGCACAGAACGTTGCCAACAACGCTGCCGCCGCGCGCGAACGGCGTGCCGAACGCTACTTCGAAGGGCTCGAGGAACAGGGCGGCGTGCCGGCCGGCGAAAGCCGCGTCAAGCAGCTCACACGCGCTTCGCGCCCGAGACGCCGATGACGGCGCCCGCAGCGTCGAGCGCCTGCGCCTGCACGTAGCTTCCGGGCGCCGCGCCGGGCACGGCGATCGCCGTCTCAAACCCGTTGCGCGGCGACTGCCCGGCGGGCGCCAGCGCATTCGCCGACGCCCCGGCCAGAACCCGCCACGACGCCACCGCGGTCGCCCCGTTCCAGCTGGCGTAGACGGTCGTCCCCTTTCCCTTGACCGCTGTGGCGGCCGCGAGCTGCGGCGGCTGCGCGGGCGCGGCGCTCCACGCCAGGCGGTAGGCGCGGTAGGACTCATAGGCCGCCGGCATGTGCGCGTCGAACAGCAGCTGACCGCCGGCGGAGAATTCGGAGATGTACGGCGACTCGCCCCAGCCGACCATCCAGCCGCCGCCCGACAGGCTCTGCACGTTGCCCTGGCTGCCGGCGACCAGCGGGCTGCCCGGATGGACGTCTTCGCGCGCGAGCGTCGCGGTCTTGCTCTGCGCATCCAGGCGCAGGTCGATCGCGCGCGACTGGGGGTGCACTGTCGGCGTAGCGCCGTTGTCGAAGAACGTGATCGTCTGATCGGGCTGTTCGCGCGCGTCGTGCTGCCAGGCCGTGCGCGTGCCCGGCCCCATCGCGAAGCTGCTGCGCTTGCCGCCCAGGCGCCAGCGCACGCTCCCGCTGCGCGGGTCGAGGTCATACGCGGCCCACGTGTTGCGCGCGTCAACCAGCAGGTCGCCGTCGCTGCGCACGTCGACGGAGTTGATGTGAAAGAAGTCAAACGGCGTCGTACGGCTGGCGTGCGCCGCCGAAGCGTAGGACTCCGACAGCGCGACGTGATCGAGGCTGTGCCACTCGTACATCACCAGGCCGGTCTTCAGGTCGATCTGCTGAAACAGCGTGTCTGCGACCGCCGCGTCGCGCGCGCCGCCGACGCTCGAAAGGTCGCAGTCGATCCCGTCGTAGACGGTGATCAGCCCGGTCCCCTGCGGCGTGATCTGGAATTCGTGCAGGTCGGGCTGGTAGCCGTTGCCGGCGCGCACGACCGCCAGCCGGCGGTAGGAGGAGTCCATGATCACCTCGCCCGCCTTGTTTTCGCCGTCGGCGATCAGCGGATCCTGCCACCACGTCAGCACGGGCTTGCCTTCATAGGATTGCGTGCGGAAATCCGCCGCGCGCGCGCCCGCCGGCGACAGCGGATCGAACCACAGCAGCGAGCCGTCTTCGGCGAGGATCATCGGGCCGTACTGGCCCGGGCCGGAGTAGGGAGCGATGAAGATGTCGCCGGGCGCCGTTCCGGGCGCCCGCACGGTGACGGCCACGGCCGGCGGCTGCAGGTCCGGGCGCGTGCGAAAGCTTTGGTAGGCGGCCTTCTGCGGCGCCGGGCGCGGGCTGCCACCCGCGACGCCGCCGTGATCCTGCACGGCCGCCGTGAAGCCCCACGCGAAGGGGATCGTCGCGTCGCCGTCGCGAAGCTGTGCGTGCACGCTCACGCGCTCGCCCTGCGTGAACGGCTTGGACGGCACGAAGCTCGCGCCATCGCCTTGGGAATAGGCCACCAGGCGTCCGGCGTGCGCACCGCTGAGCGAGCCCGTCACCGTGATCTGCGAGAGCGCGCCCGCGGGCGGCCCGAGCATGCTCAGCTGCGTCGAGACCGAGGCGTCGCGCGAAGCGGGCTGGGGAGAGACGGTGACGCGCCCGCCGGCCAGCGAAGCGGACACGTCCAGCCGCGGCGGCACGCAACTCGGCGACACGCGCGGTTCGGAGAACCTCGCCTCCCTCGCGTTGGCGTCGGCGCCCGCGCTTTCCGAGCGCACGACGATCGCCGTCGCGCACACAAGCGCGGCGGCCGCCGCAGCGAGCGCGAGGCGCCTGCGCGTGCTGCGCTCGCTCACTCCTTGACCGTGGCCGACGTTCCGAGCACCGCGCCCGACCCGTCGAGTGCCTGCACGGCGAAGTACGGACCCCCGCTGTGCACGGTCAGCGTCGCCTGAAAGGCCGACCTGGCCGTCGTCGCGACGGGCGCCAGCGAGGAGGACGAAGAGCCGGCCAGCGTGCGCCAGGAGGCGACCTGGGTCGCCCCGTTCCAGCTCACGGCCACGCTCGCCGCGCCCGACCCCGCCGGCTTGACGACCAGCGAGGGGCGTCCGGGAGCCGTGGCGCTCCATGGAGACAGGTAGGTGCGGAAGTTCTGCACGTTCTTGCCGAGCGTGCCGTCGAGCAGCACGTGCCCAGAGGAGTCGTACTCGGTGAAGTTGGGCAGGCCGCCATAACCCATGAGCCAATCCCCGCCGGGCAGGCTCAGCGTGTTTCCCTGGCTTTCGGCAAGCAGCGTCTTTGAGGGGTTGACAAACGCCTTGACGAGGCTCACCGAGCGTCCGGCGACATCGGGCTTGAGCAGCAGCCCGCGCGATTGCTTCTCCTTCGGCGGATCGGAGCCGTTGTCGAACAGCGAGATGAGCCCGCCCGGCTGCCACTCCGCGTCGTGCTGCCAATAGAAGCGCGCGCCGGGACCTTGGCGCAGCGTGGAGTGGCTGCCGCCGAGGCGCCAGCGGACCGACCCGCTGGAGATGTCCACGTCATACAGCGTCCACGTGTTGCGCGAGGAAAGCAGCACGTCGTTTGCGGGACCGGGACTGATGCTGTTGATGTGCACGTAGTCCCACGGGTAGCTGTATTTCGGCGCCGGGTTGTTCGATTCGGAGATCGGCACGTGACCGAGCGCGTGCCACTCCCACATCACCAGCCCCGTCTTCACGTCGATCTCCTGCACGATCGAGTCGGTCAGCACGCCGGCCGACTTGCCGCCGTAGCTGGAGAGGTTCATCTCGATCGGGTTGAACTCGTCGATCCACGCGGTTCCTTCCGGCGTCACGCGGATCTCGTGCAGGTCGGCGTGGTAGCCGTTGCCCGCGCGCACGGTCGCGACGTGGCGATAGGACGTGTCGTAGATCTCCTCGACGCCCTGCCCGAAGCCGACCTCGAGAATGCGCCCCTGCCACCACGTCAGCACCGGCTTGCCCTGGTATTGCTGCACCTGCATGTTCGTCGCCGACTCGCCGGCAGGCAGCGGTTTGAACCACACCAGGCCGCCGTCCTGTTCGGCGATCATCGGCCCCGCCGTGCCCTTGCCCTGATAGGGCGCGAGGAACAGGTCGCCGGGCGCCGCGCCGGCCTTCGCGGGCGTGGTGATGCGCACGGTCGAGGGTGTCAGCGACGGCGCCGAGCTGTAGCGCTGGATCGGCCTTGGCGTCGCCAGGATTGAGCGGGAACTGCTTCTGGCTGACCGGCGCCTGATGGGCAATCGTGAAGCTCGTGCTGACCGGTGTGCCGCCGGCCTGCGCGCGCACGGTCACCTTCTCGCCCGCGCGGAACGGATGGCTGGGGATGAAGCTCGCGCCGGTGCCGGTCGAGTAGGCGCGCAGCGCACCGGCGTGGCTGCCGCTGCTGCTGCCCACCACGTGCACATCCGAGACCTGCGTGCCGGCGGCGCCGAGGAAGCTGATCTGCGTCGAGGACGATGCGTCGGGCGTGCCCGGCTGCGGCGACACGGCAATCGATCCCGAGGCGATTTTCGCGACCGACGCGCTGAGTGTCGCCGAGGTGGCCGGCGAGGCGCCGCCGCAGGCCGACAGACCGCTGAGCACCGCGAGCGCGACGAGCAGCGCGGCGGGCCTCGGTGAGACGCCTCGGCCGGCTGGCGTTGCGGGCTCGCTTGGGCTGCTGCATGACGCTCGGCACGGTCGGCGATGCTACCCGCCGCGGGGGCGGCAGGCGGCGCTTGCGCCTAGCCGCCAAGGGCGAACCGCTTGGAGGTTCCGATCGTCTGACCCGCGCCGTCCAGCGCCTGCAGCTCGAAGCTCGCAGATCCCTGCGGAACGGCGATCGCCGTCTCGAAACCCGGACTTGGCGTGGCTCCCAACGACCGACAGCCGGCCGGCGTTCGATCCGCCCAGCACCTTCCAGGAGGCGACGCGAGTTGCCCCGTTCCAGCTCGCGAAGACGGTCGTCCGGCCGTTGACGCTGCGCGCGGCGCCGGCCGGGTCCGACAGCGGCAGGCCAACCCATGGCTGCAGCGTCGCGCGGTAGGAGAGATTGGGCCCGGGCAGCTCGCCTTCGAACAGCAGCTTGCCCGAGCTG
Source organism: uncultured Solirubrobacteraceae bacterium (assembly GCA_963819435.1). Classification (GTDB taxonomy): domain Bacteria; phylum Actinomycetota; class Thermoleophilia; order Solirubrobacterales; family Solirubrobacteraceae; genus Palsa-744. The sequence goes on from CAWFWA010000006.1 coordinate 30,695, forward strand.
TCGTACTCGGAGAAGTACGGTTCCGAGCCCCAGCCGACGAACACGTCGCCGTTTGACAGCGGCTGTGTGTCGCCCATGTATTCGGAACGGAAGCCGCCGCGGTTGCCGTATTGCGCGAGCAGCGTCGCCTTGCGCGTCTGCTGGTCGAGCGAGAGCACCAGCCCTCGTGACGGCCCAGTCGGATCGACCGAGGTGCCACCGCCGGTCAGGCGGCAGCAGTGGTCGTCGAACACGCTGACCCGCGAGCCCGGCTGCAGCACCACGTCGTGCTGCCATTCGAAGGCGGCGCCCGGGCCGAACTTGAAGCTCGAGTCGCTGCCGCCGAGCGTCCACTGGATCCGGCCGCTGGAGATGTCGACGAGGTAGGCGGCGAACGTGTCGCGCATCGAGACGAGGAACTTGCCGTCGCCCGTCAGCTGGACCGAGTTGACGTGGTAGGCGTCCCAGGGAAAGCCGTTGGTCGGCAGCGAGGCGCGCGACTGGCCCAGTGGGATGTGGTCGAGCGCGTCCCAATTGCGTTCCAGTGCGCCCGTCTTGAGGTTGTACTCCTGCACGGCCGAGTCGATCAGCGCGCCGTTGTAGGCGCCGCCGTACCTCGACAGATCGCGTGGCACGTTCTTGTTCGCCGTGACCCACGCGTGGTCGCCGTCGATCACGATCTCGTGCAGCGTCAGCACCCAGCCGTCCTTCGCTTTCACCCTGGCGACCGGCCGGTAGTGCTGGTCGACGACGACGTATTCGCCGCTTTCGGTCGAGCCGGTGTTCGTGACCTTGCCCTGCCACCACGCCAGCGCGGGCTTGCCGTGGTAGGTCTGCGCGCTGAGGTTGGCGGCGACGACCTTTTCGGGCACCGGCTGGAACCACACCGGCTGCAGGCGGCGGTCGAGGATCAGCGGCCCGCTCTGACCGACGATCGGCGGTTCGTTGAGGTCCAGGAAGTTGGCTGTGAAGATGTAGCCGGGCGCGAGCTGCGCGGCCGGGGCGTCCTTGAGGATCCGGATCGCGGGCGGGTGCAGCGCAGGCGCCGTGACGTAGCTGTAGGCGTCATGGGTCGTGTACTGGCCGACCGGTGGAGCTTTGCTGCCCGCGAACGCAGCGGTCAGCCCGACGAACAGGGCGAGCACCAGAGCGATCGCGAGCGCGAAGCGCCGTACGGCCCTGGCGAGCGCCGCGTCGGGCGCGGGCAGTGTCAGGAACGTCAGCAGCGCGGCCACGCCGGCGCATCCGGCGCCGATCCGGTAGGCCAGCGCAAAGCCCTGCGTCAGCGCCTCGGGCACCTGCTCGCCGGCCCCGATCTGGTGCGTCGTGTGCTGCGTGGCCAGCGTGATCAGCACTGCCAGGCCGAGGCCGCCGCCGATCTGGCGCGAGGTGTTGACCAGGCCCGACGCAAGACCCGCCTGCCCCTCCTTGGCGCCGGTCGTCGCCGCGATCGTCGAGGGCACGATCGACATCGCGATCCCGGCCGCAACGAGCAGGCCGGGGATCATCACGTAGACGATGCCGCTACCGCTTGAGCCGATCAAGCTGAGCAGTAGCAGGCCGGCCGTCAGCATCACCAGACCGGCGCCGAGCACCGGTCGCACGCCGAAGTGGTTCACGAGTTTGCCGGCGCGCTGGGCGACGAGCATCAGCACGAGCGTCATCGGCAGGAAGATCAGCCCGGTGTGCAGCGGCGAGAGCCCGAGCACCTGCTGCAGGTACAGCGAGCTGAGCACCCACATCGGGAACAGCGCGGCACTGAACAGCAGCACGATGTTGTTCGCGGCGCGCAACGTCTTGGTCAGCGCCTTGAACGGGATCAGCGGGTTCGAGGCAAAGCGCGCCTCGATCAGGCCGAACACGCCGAGCAGCGCAATGCCGAGGACGATCGGGCCGAGCGCGTCGAACGTGCTCCAGCCCTTCAGCCCCGCTTCGACGACGCCGTAGACGAGGACGATCTGGCCGATCGTCAGCGTCAGCGCACCGGCCAGGTCGAACGTCAGCTCGCGGTTGCGCACGCGCTCGCTCACCACCGCCCAGGCCACCACCGCCACGCCGATCGCGATCGGCGGGTTGATCAGCAACACCCAGCGCCAGCTCAGCGCTTCGACGATGATCCCGCCGAACAGCACACCGCAGGCTCCGCCCAGCCCGTTCATCATCGCCCAGATGCCGATCGCCCGGTGCAACTTCGGTCCTGGCGGGAACGACGCCGTGATGATCGCCAGCGAGCACGCCGCCATCAGCGCGCCAGCGATGCCCTGCGTCGCGCGGCCGGCGATCAGCCAGCCCTGGCTGGGGGCGGCGCCGCCGATCAGCGAGGTGGCGGCGAACAGCACCAGGGCGATCACGAAGGTGCGCCGCTGCCCGTAGTGGTCGGCCGCGCGGCCGCCGAGCATCAGAAAGCCCGCGAACGTGATCGCATATGCGTCGACGACCCACTGCAGTTCCGGCGAGGTGAAGCCGAGGCTCGACTGAATCGACGGCAGCGCGACGTTGACGATGCTCAGGTCGAGGATGACCATGAACTGCGCCACGCAGCAGACGGCCAGCAGCAGCCCCGAGCCTTTGCCCAGCGAGCCTTGAGCCTCGCGTGCCTCGGGCGGCGGGGTGGCCTTGACCTCGACGCTCACGCGCGCCCACCCTGTGACCGATCGAAGAGCGGACGGCCTCGCAAGTGCTTGGTAGGGTGGGCCGCCGAGCCTACGAGCAACGATTGGAGCCCGGCCCATGAGAAGAACGCCACTGACCGCCATGCTAACGGCCGTTGCCGTGCTGGCGAGCACCGTCGCGGTGGCTGCGTGCGGCAGCTCCTCGTCCTCATCGTCATCCTCGTCTTCGTCGACCGCGGCCACGACGTCGACGTCCAGCACGACGCCGACGAGCACGACGACGACGCACAAGCACAAGTCCAAACCGGCCTACTAGGCCGGCGCGCGAACGGGCGCGGTCGCGATGTCGGGCGACTGACGGGCGCGCTCATCCGGCGCTTTGCACTGCGCTCAGCGACGCGTAGTAACCGAGCGGCGCGACGGTCTGCGACGTGCCGATCGTATGCCCGGCGCCATCCAGTGCCTGGACCGCGACGAACGCGTACTTGCGCGTGAGCGTCGTCGCTGTCTCGAATCCTGCCACCGGGATCTGCGCCTGCGCCGTCAGCGAGTGGGCGTCCTTGCCGGCAAGCACACGCCAGGCGGCGACACCGGTCGCGCCGTTCCAGCTCGCGTGCACGACCGTCTCTTCGCCTGTGTCGTTTAGTGCGGCAAGCACCGCCGGCGGGCTTGCCGGGCGAGCGCTCCACGGAAAGCGAAAGGCCCGGTAGAAGGACATGTCATACGGCTGGTGGGCGTCGAACAGCAGCGTGCCGTCGGGGGCGTACTCGGTGATCGCCGGGACGCCGCCGTAGCCGATCAGGGTGTTGCCGCCGGGCAGCGTCTGCATGTTGCCCTGGCTGGCCGCCAGCAGTGGCGGATTGCGGTGGGTGAGCGCAGAGACGAGCTGCGCGCGGTGGTTCTTGAGGTCGAGCTTGATGCGCAGCCCGCGCGACTGACTGTGGATCGGCGGGTTGGAGCCGTCATCGAAGAACGTCAGCTCTCCGTTGGCCAGTACGCGCCCGTCGTGCTGCCAGGCCATCTTCGTGCCCGGCCCCATCGCAAAGGAGCTCTTGTTGCCGCCCAGGCGCCAGATGATCTTGCCGTCGCTGCCCCGCAGCAGATAGCCCGCCCACGTGCTGCGCGCGGAGATCAGCAGGTTGCCGTCGCTCTGCGGGTCGATCGAGTTGATGTGGAAGTAGTCCCACGGCGTCGGGCCGTTCGGCGCTTCGACTTCGGACTCTTCGGCACCGACGTGATCGAGGCTGTGCCATTCCCAGCGCACGAGGCCCGTCTTCATGTCGATCTGCTGGATTGCCGTGTCAACGATCGCACCGCCCGGCACTCCGCCGATCGAGGTGAGGTCGCAGCGGACCGGGTTGTACGCAGTGATGTAGGCGGTGCCGTGCCCGCCGAGCTGGAAGTCGTGCAGGTCGGCCTTCAGGCCGTTTCCGCCGACGACCTTGGCGAGCGTGCGGTAGCGGTTGTCCATCACCACGTCTTCCCCTTCGCCGAAACCGAGCGAGAGCACGTGTCCGCGCCACCACGTCAGCACCCGCCGGCCTTCGTAGTCCTGAATGGACAGGTTCTCGGCCGCTTCGCCCTGCGGCAGCGCCTCAAACCACACCAGCCGGCCCTGAGCGTCGTAGATCAGCGGCCCGTACTGACCGGGCCCGGGACCGTTGGTCGTGAAGATGTCGCCGGCCGCCGGATCGCGGTCGGGCGTGGTGACCGTCATCACCGGCGGATGGATCGCGGGGAGCGTGTAGAAGCTCTGGTAGTCGGCGGGCGCCGCCGGCAGGTTGGCGAAGTCGGTCGTGTCGGCCGTCGAGTAGGGCGTGTCGGTCCGGAACTGAAAGCTCACGCGCTTGGCCGCGGCGCCGAGCACCGCGTGAACCGAGACGCGCTCGCCGGTGGCAAAAGGTGTGAGCGGCAAAAAGCTCGCGCCGTCGCCCTGTGAGTAGCTGAGCAGTGTGCCGCGGTGCGCGCCGCTGCGCGAGCCGACGACCGACACGTCGCGGATCTGCGCCACCGGCACGCCGCGAAAGCTGACCTGCGTGGCCGGGTTCGCCGTGTTCGTCTCTGGCGCCGGCGACACCGACACGGGCGTTCCCGCCAAGACGGCCGAGTGCGCGAGCGTGCTCGGCAGACATGCCGGCGAGACCTTCGCCGAGGAGCCCGAGTCGTCGAGCAGCGTCAGGCTCGCCGAATCCAGGGCGAGTGCCAGCACGCCCCATGCGAGCGCGGCGAACCCCAGGATGATCAGTGCGTTGCGGCGCATGTGCGAATGCACGACGACCCGTGCCGGGACCGCTCGCGGCCGCGGGTGTCGAGGCGGAAGGGTGCCACATCCGCCGCCGGCGAACGTAAGAGTTGGGTCAGAAGCGCCGGCGCGCGGCGGGCCGGCCACGTCCTGCGCAGCGCCGCTACCGCCGCGCGCAAAGCCCCCGCGCGGATAGCCTGCAGGCATCAGACGACTGCTTCTCCCAGCCCTCTCGCTGCTCGTCGTCGCGGCGCTTCCCGCGAGCGCGCCGGCCGCGTCGGGCGACGCCTCCGCAAGCGCCGCCTACGTGCGCGCCAACTATGCGCTCGTGAGCGCCGGGCACGCCAAACTCGCGAACGCCGAAGCGGCGTTGCAGGGCCTGCTCAAGAGCATGCGTGGCGAATGCCCGCTGATCGTCGCCGGATCGCCACAGGACGAAGCGTCGGAAAAGCTCACGTGGGAGATCGCCGCGACGATGCGCGTGGTCGTGTTTCGCAAATTCACCGGCCCGATCGGCCAGTTCATGCGCACGGTACGCACGCTGCACTGGAGCAACTCGCGCTTGACCAGCAGCGTGCGCGACTACGCGCGCAGGCTGAGCGCGGAGGCCAACACGCCGGCGCCCGACCTGTGCGCCGACCTGCGCACGTGGAAGTCCAGCGGCTACACAAAGCTGCCCGCGGGCACGCTGCCGTTCATCAACGCCTACTACCCGGTGCAGGCGATCGGCATGCTGCCCAAGCGCCAGCTCGCGCCCTCGCTGCCCTCCTCCTCCGACGGGCTGCTGGCGCGCACCGCGCAACTCGAAGGTGACCTCTACGACTTCGAAGCCAACGCCGTGGAAACGTGGGGCAGCATCATGGACGCCGTCGCGCTGAACCCGTAGCGGGCAGCGGCGAGACGGCGCGCGCGAGCGGCCGCGCCCCGAGCAGCAGACGCGCGAGCAGCTGAGCCGCCAACGCCCCGCACAGGGCGATCGCAAACGCCGCCGCCACGCCCATCGGCAGCACGAGCACCGAGACGAGAAAGCAGAAGGCGACGAAGCCGAATGCGCCGCGCAAGAAGCCGCGCAGGAACGTGTCGGCCTGGGCCGGGCCCTCGAGCACGAGCACGAACGCCGCGAGCACGGTGTTCGAGACGGGGAATGGCGTGAGCACGCCCGTCAGCGTCGGGCCGAGCCCGGCGGCGGCGCCCGTCAGCCCCAGCACGAGCAGTGCCGTCGCCACGGCACGCGCCGGCAGATCCCAGACGGGCAGCCGGGCGATCGGCGTGTCCTGCTGCGGCGGATCGGCGGGCAGCAGCCGCGGCGCCAGCGCGAAGGCGCCCGCAGCGATCAACAGACCGATCCCCGCGGGGATCGACGCCTGCCCGAATGCGAGCGCGACAGCAAGGAAGGCGGCCCAGCCGGCGAGCACCGCGACCGGCCAGCCGGCGTGCCGCGCAGCGCGTGCGAACACGACGACAAACGAAGCGAGCGCGACGAGCCCCAGCAGCGACGCCGCCGCCGCGCGCGCGGCAAAGTGGGCGCCGTGCTCGAGCTCGGTGATCAGCAGGATCGGCCCGGCGACCAGCGGCAGCGCGACGAGCAGGCCCGAGACCTCGTGGCCCCAGCGCCTGCCTGCCAGCGACGAGCCGACGACGAGCGCCGGTGCGAGCACGAGCTTGACGAGCAGCAGCATCCGCCCATCCTCGCAGCAGCCCGCACGGCCGTCAGGCCTGCTCCCACCTGACGTCGGCCTGTGTCGAGCGCTGGGCGCGGCGCAGCGCGGCATTGACGATCCACACGATCAGCGCGCCGCCGATCGTCGACCAGAAGCGCCCCACGGTGAAGCCGTCGACGAGCTTGCTCGTCAGCCACAGCATCAAGGCGTTGATCACCAGCAGGAACAGCCCGAGCGAGAGGACCACCGCGGGCAGCGTGAGAAAGACGATCGCCGGGCGCACGACGAAGTTGACGACCCCGAGGATCAGCCCGGCCAGCAGCAGCGTGCCGGCGTCCTTGCCGTAGCCGATCGCCGGAATCACGGCGGCCGCGACGAGCAACGCCACACAATTCGACAGCCAGGCGACCAGCAGGCGGACGGCGAACGTACGGTTCATCGTGCGCATCCTCGCACGCGCCCGCGCGCGAGGTGCGTGTCGCCCGCTAGGCCGGAGCGCTCGCCGCGGCGGTCTCGCGCACGAACTCGCGGATCGCCGCCGCAAAGCGCTGCGGCTGGTCGCGCATGATCAGCGTGTAGCTGTCGGCGACTTCAACCAGGCGCGCGTCTGCGAGCAGCTCGGCGAAGCGCCGGCCGTGCTCTGGACGCTGCACTTTGTCCTCGGGCGTCCATACGACGAGCACCGGTCGGGTGAACGCGCGCAGCCGCTCGCACACCTCGATCATCTGCCTGCGTCGCCCGCCGGTGACGTACTTGCGAAAGTCGCGGCGCACCGCGGCCTGTCCTTGCAACGGCGCCAACCAGCGATCGATCAGCTCGTCGGCAAGCGGATGCTTGGCCATCCAGCCGAAGCCGATCGGCGAGCGGCGCAGCGCGCGCAGGCGCATCGCGTTCATCGCCACGAAGATGCCGCCCGGGACGAATGCCGTCATGCGCACGTTCTTGCCGGGCAGCCCGGGCGGGTAGTTCTCAAAGGCCTCGCACGAGCTGATCACCAGCCGCGCCACGCGCGGTGGGTTCTCGCCGGCGAGTACGAGCGCCGCCGCGTGGTCGTTCTGCACGAGCGTCACGTTCTGCAGGTCCAGGCGCTCCAGCAGCTCGGCGACGATCACCGCGAAGCCCTGCAGTGAGAGATCGGCGTCCGCGCGCATCGCTTTGCGGTGAGCGCCGAGCGGCAGCGTCGGCACCACGCAACGGTGGTCGGCGCGCAGCTCCGCCACCAGCGGATCCCACACCGAGCCGTCCATCACCAGACCGCCGAGCAGCACCAGCACCGGTCCGTCGCCGCCCGTGTCCTCGTACTCGATCGTCCCCGCCGTCAGCTCCAGGTCCGCCATCAGAAACCTCCAAAATATTATGACTAGATAGATCGCTCTAGTCAGGCCATAACGTATCATCTCGGCATGGCCGCGGGAACGAAGGAGAGGATCGTGCAGCACAGCGCCGAGCTGTTCCGGCGCCAGGGCTTCGCCGGCACCGGTGTCAAGCAGATCGTCGCCGAGGCCAGCGCGCCGTTCGGCTCGCTCTACCACTTCTTCCCCGGCGGCAAGGAGCAGCTCGGCGAGGAGGTGATCCGCTGGTCCGGAGCGATCTACGGGCAGCTGATCGACGCCTTCTTCAAGCCCGGCGAGGATCCCGTCGCGGCGACGCGCAACTTCTTCGACGCCGCCGCCGTCACGCTGCGCGAAAGCGACTACGCCGATGCCTGCCCGATCGCAACCGTCGCGCTGGAGGTCTCCAGCACCAACGAGCCGATGCGCCAGGCGTGCGCCGACGTGTTCAACGGCTGGATCAACGGCGCCTCCGAGCGGCTTGTCGAATGTGGCATCCCGCGCAGGCGCTCGCGCGCGCTCGCCTTCTCGATGGTCGCGTCGCTGGAGGGCGCCTTCGTGCTCGCTCGCGCGCTGCGCAGCACCGAGCCCGTCGCGGTCGCGGGCGCGAGCGTCACCGCAGAGGTGCGCGAGGCCATGGGCAAACAGCGCGTGCGCCGCCGCGCGCGCGGCTGAGGCAGCGAGCGTGGACTTCGCCGGCATCGACATCGACGCGTGGTGGGCCGGCGGTGAGCACATCGCGCTGACCATCGGCGGCCAGCAACGCGAGGTCTTCGTGCGCCGTGCCGGCGCAGGGCCGGCGATCACGCTGCTGCACGGTTTCCCCAGCTCCTCGCACGACTGGGCGAAGATCGCCCCGGCGCTCGCTCAGGGTCACGCGCTGCTGATGTGCGACTTCCTCGGCTTCGGCGCGTCGGACAAGCCACGCAAGCACGATTACTCGCTGCACGAGCAGGCCGACCTCGTCGAAGCGCTGTGGGCCAGAGAGGGCGTCGCTGCGACCGTCCTCGTCGCACACGACTACGCCGTGTCGGTCGCGCAGGAGCTGCTGGCGCGCCGCGCCGAGGGCGCGCTCGCCGTCGATCTGCGCGCGCTCACGCTGCTCAACGGCGGTCTATATCCCGACCTGCACCGCCCGCAGCCGACGCAGACGGCGCTGTTGGACCCCGAGTACGGCCCGAAGATCGGCGAGCTGATGACCGAGGAGCTGTTCGTGCAGGGCCTGCGCCCCACCTTTGCACCGCAGTTCGAGGCCGAGGGCGACAGCGCAGAGATCTGGCGGTCGATGGCGCGCGACGACGGTCAGCTGAACACCCACCTGCTGATCCGCTACATGACCGACCGCGAACGCCACGAACGGCGCTGGGTCGATGCGCTGGAGCAGACCGACGTGCCGCTCGGCTTCGTGTGGGGCATGCTCGACCCGGTCTCCGGCGCGCACATGGCCCAGCGCATCGCCGAACGCCTGCCCGAGGTACCGCGCGTGGAGCTCGCCGACGTCGCGCACTGGCCGCAGCTGGAAGCGCCCGAGCGCGTCGCGCGTGCGCTGCTCGATATTCGCTCCGACGGCGCCTGACCGGCGGAGCGCGGGCGCGGCGTGCGGTGTGTGGTGCGTGGCGCCCGGCTTCAGCTGCGACCGGACAGCGCGTCGACGGCGGCGCCCAGGCGTGAGACGCGCCCGCTGCGACGCTCGCGGCGGTCGGCACGGCGATACAGCGCGTACACGCCGTGGATGCCGAGCCAGCGAAGCGGCTCGGGCTCCCAGCGGCGTGCGCGGTGCCCTACCCACGCCAGCTCGCTCAGCGCCGTGCGCTCGCCGGCCGACCGAGCATCGGTGAGCAGCTCGCACAGCGTGCGCCCGGCGAGGTTCGCCGCCGCCACGCCCTCGCCGGCATAGCCGCCCGCCCACGCGCGACCGCTCGCGCCGTCGGCGCCGACCGACGCGCACCAGTCGCGCGCGACACCGAGCACGCCCGACCAGGCGTGCTCGATCTGCACGTCGCCGAGCACCGGGAACATCGCCACCAGCTTGCCGCGCAGGCTGTCGACGGTCGCGCGGGCCGTGCTGCCGTCGCCGTCGGTGCGCGAGGCGAAGCGATACGGCACGCCGCGCCCGCCGATCGCGACGCGGTCGTCGGCCGTGCGCTGCAGATACACGAACACGTGCGCGGCGTCGTCGAGCACCTCTGCGCCGCGCCAGCCGATCTCCTCCCACACGCCCGGCGCCAGCGGCTCGGTGACGATCAGCGAGCTGTTCACGGGCACGAGCGCGCGGCGCATGCCGCGCAGCGACGACGTGTAGCCCTCGGTCGCGCGGACGACCCAGCGTGCGCGCACGTTGCCGGTGGCGGTGCATGCTTCGCCCGCGCGGATCTCGCGGACCGGCGTGCGCTCATAGATCGTCACGCCGAGGCGCTCCACGGCAGCGGCGAGCCCGGCCGCGAGCTTTGCCGGATGCACGCGCGCGGCGTGCGGTGAGAACGTCGCCATCTGCGCCCCGCCGATGCGCAGCCGTTCGCTCAGCTCGCCGGCGCTCAGCACGCGGATGTCGGCCTCGCCGAAGCCGAGCGCGCGCTGCTCGTACACGTGCGCGCGCAGATGCTCCTCCTGCGCACCGTCGAGCGCGACGGCCAAGTGGCCGCCCTTGACGAAGTCGGCGTCGATGCGCTGCTCTGCGAGCACGCGCGCCACCTCGTCGACCGTCTCGTGCATCGCGCGCGTCAGCGCCGTGTAGGCGGCGACCGGCCGCCCGCCCCGGGCGTAGGCGCGCGGCGGCCCCGTGAACGACGCGGTGACCCATCCGCCGTTTCGTCCCGATGCGCCGTAGCCGCAGCTCTGGGCCTCGAGGATCGCGACGTTCAGAGACGGCTGCGCGCGCTTGAGGTAGTAGGCCGTCCACAGGCCGGTGTAGCCGGCGCCGACGATCGCCACATCGACGTCGAGCGACCCCTCCAGCGATGGGCGCAGTGGCGGTGGGCCCCCAAGCGATCGCCACCAAAAGCCGAGCTCGCCCGTTCGCATCGCCCGAGACTAGCCAGGCGCGCGTTCGAGCTCGGCCAGGCGCCCCTGCAGCAGCTCGCGCTCGGGCTCGGCGTGCACCAACGCCAGCGCGCGCTCGTAGGCGACGCGCGCATCGTCGATGCGACCGAGGCGGCGCAGCAGCTCCGCGCGCGTGGCGTGCAGGTAGTGGTAGGCGGCCGAGATCCAGCCCGTCGACGAGCGCGAGCGCCGGCTCGACCTCGCCCGACTCGGCCAGCGCGACCGCACGGTTGAGCTGCACCACGGGCGACCCCGTGACGACCGCCAAGCGGGCGTAGAGCTCAGCGATCGCCGGCCAGTCGCAGGGTTGCTCGGCGTGACGCGCGGCGATCGCCGCCTGCAGCGCGTACGCGCCGCCCGGGTCAAGCGCCAGCGCGCGCTTCAGCGACGCCTGCCCCAGTGTGATCTGCGCGCGATCCCACAACGAGCGGTCCTGGTCGGCCAGCAGCACGAGCGCGCCGTCGACAAAGCGCGCGCGACTGCGCGCGTCATGCAGCAGCATCAGCGCGAGCAGCGCATGCGTCTCGGCCTCGTCGGGCATCAGCTCGGCCAATGCGCGCCCCAGGCGGATCGCCTCGGCGGCCAGCTCGTTGCGCCCGCCGTAGCCCTCGTTGAAGATCAGATAGACCACCGCGAGCACCGCCGCCAGCCGCTCGGGCAGCAGGTGGTCGGGCGGCACGCGGAAGGGAATGCCGGCGGCCTTGATCTTGTGCTTTGCACGCACCAGCCGCTTGGCCAGCGTGGGCTCGGCCACGAGGAACGCGCGCGCGATCTCGTCGGTGCGCAGACCGCCCAACGTGCGCAGTGTCAGCGCGACCTGCGCGTCGGTCGCCAGCGCCGGGTGACAGCACGTGAACAGCAGCTCCAGTCGTTCGTCGGCGAACGCACTCGTGGTCATCGTCTCGTCCTCAACAGCCTCGGGAAGCGCGAGCAGGCGCGTCTTTGCGGCGAGCGTGCGGTCGCGGCGAATGCGATCGATCGCGCGATTGCGCGCCGTCGTGACCAGCCACGCCCCCGGCGTGCTCGGCACGCCTTCGCGCGGCCAGCGCTCGGCCGCGACGGCGAATGCTTCCTGCGCTGCTTCCTCGGCGAGGTCGAAGTCGCCGAGGAAGCCGATCAGCGTCGCCAGGACGCGACCCCACTCGTCTGCAAAGACGCGCTCGAGGATCGCTAACGCTCCACCACCGGACGCACCTCGATCGCGCCGCCCATGCGCGCCGCGGGGATCCGCGCGGCGAACTCGATCGCCGCGTCGAGGTCGGCAGCCTCAAGCAGGTAGTAGCCGCCGATGACCTCCTTGGTCTCGGCGAACGGGCCGTCGGTCGTCAGCGTGTCGCCGCCCTGAACGCGCACGGTCGTCGCGGTCTCCGGGCCCTGCAGCCGATGTCCGCCGAGCACGCCGGGCGTCTGTGCGATCGCCATGTACTCGTCGGTGATCGCCTTCTGCTCGTCGGCCGACAGCCCCTCGTATTCGGCCGCTGCGTCGGAGCTGTAGATCTGCACCAGGTAGGTCATCGCTTCTCCTTGTGGCTGGGTTTTTTGCCTCTGTCGCTCCTACGACGAACGGAGCCGCGCGAAATGGACAGGCCGACGAACCGCACAGCAACGGGGCCAACCGCCAACGCCGAGCATAGACCTGGGATTTTGTAGAGTGCCGGCCATGAGTGGCTTGGGGGAGCTATCGATCGCCGGACGACTGGCGCAGCGCGGCGACGCCGACTGGGACCAGGCGCGGGCGGCCTGGAACCTCGCCTCCGACCGCCAGCCCGCGGGCGTGGCGTTCGTCGAGAGCGCAGACGACGTCGCCGCGGTCGTGCGCTTCGCCGCCAAGCACGACCTGAAGGTGACCGCGCGCGGCACCGGCCACGGCGCAGTCGCGATCGGCTCGCTCGACGACACGATCCTGATCAAGACCGAGCGCCTGCGCGGCATCGAGATCGACGAGCACGCGCAGACGGCTCGCGTGGAGGCGGGTGTGCTGGCGATCGAGCTCGGCGCTGCCTGCACCGCGAAGGGGCTCTGCTCGATGCCCGGCTCGGCGCCGGACGTCGGCGTGATCGGCTACTCGCTCGGCGGCGGACTGAGCTGGCTCGGGCGTCGCTACGGCTTTGCCTGCAACCGCGTGCAGGCGATCGAGCTGGTGACCGCCGACGGCGAGATCCGCCGCGTCGACGCCGACAACGACGGCGACCTGTTCTGGGCGCTGCGCGGAGGCGGCGGCTGCTACGCGATCGTCACCGCGCTGCACGTCGCGCTGCTGCCGATCGCCGAGCTGTACGCCGGCATCATGATCTTCCCGGCCGAGCTCGGCGCCGGCGCGATCCGCGCCTACCGCGACTGGACGATCACGGCTCCCGAGGAGGTCACCTCGGTCGTCCGCTTCCTGCGTCCGCCGCCGCTGCCCGACGTGCCCGAGCCGCTGCGCGACCGGCCGCTGATCACGATCGACGCCGCCTTCATCGGCGAGCAAGCCGAGGGCGAAAGGCTGCTCGCCCCGCTGCGCGAGATCGGCGAACCGATCATGGACACGTTCGCCCAGGTCCCAGCCGAGGCACTGTCGAAAATCCACATGGACCCCGAGCAGCCGGTGCCGGGGCTCGGCCACCACGCGCTGCTGCGCGAGCTGCCAGACGACGCGATCGACACGTTCGTCGGCGCCGCCGGCGCCGAGTCCGGCACGCCGCTGCTGCTGACCGAGATCCGCCACATCGGCGGCGCGCTGGCGCGCGAGGGCGAGAACGCCGGCGCGCTGGCAAAGCTGGACGCCGACTATCTGATGTTCGGCATTGGCATGCCGATGACGCCGCAGCTCGGCGAGGCGATCGACGGACAGCTCGACCACCTCGCCGACGTGATGGCTCCGTGGACGGCCGAGGGCGGCTACTTCAACTTCGCCGAGCGCACCTGCGAGGTCGACGCGATCCTGCCCGCGCAGACGCACGAGCGTCTGCAGGAGGTCAAGCGCCGCTGGGACCCCGACGGGCTGATCCGCGCCAACCACGAACTCGCCATCGGCATAGCTTGAGCTCGCGTGCGCGTGCGCCGCTCGCTCGGCGCGCTCACATCGCGCTGCTCGCGGCGACGCTGGCCGCGGCGACGGCTGCGTGCGGCTCGGCTGCCGCCGCGCAGTCCTCGCGAGCGCCGGCGGCGGTGGGCCGTCAACGCGCCGACGCGACGCTGCAGCGCGCGCTCGACAGACTGGTTGCCCGCCGCGGCGGTCCACCCGGCATCGCCGTCGTCGTGCAGCGCGGCCGGCTGGCGAAGCTGCACACCGCCGGCGTCGCCAAGGTCGGTCGTCGTCGAGCGATCGCGCCGTCCGACCACATGCGCCTGGCGAGCGTCACCAAGGCCTTCAGCGGCGCCGTCGCGCTCTCGCTCGTGGCCGAAGGCAAGCTGTCGCTGCAGGACACCGTCGGCAGATGGCTGCCGTCGCTGCCCGCCGCTTGGGCGCCGGTGACGCTGCGACAGCTGCTGCAGCACACCAGCGGCATCCCCGACTTCAGCCAGGCCAAAGCCTTCGGCCAGGCCCTTCAGCAGTCGCTGCTCACCGCTCCGGCGCCCGAACAGCTGCTGTCCTACTCCGCGCCCGTGCTGGACTTCGCGCCGGGCTCGCGCTACCACTACTCCAACTCCGACAACATCGTCGTCGCGCTGATCGCGGCGGCGGCTGGGCACAGCCCCTACACGGCGGAGCTTGCCCGGCGCGTCACCGCTCCGCTCGGGCTGACCGCCACCAGCCTGCCGAGCGACGCGCTGCTGGCGAGACCACGCGTCGACGGCTATGCGATCGAGCCGCGCAAGGCGCCGGAAGATGTGAGCGAAGTCTTCGCCGCCGGCTGGAGCGGCGCGTCCGGCGGCATCGTCTCCACACCGAGGGACGCCAACGCATTCGTGCGCGCCTACGTACGCGGCACACTGACCGACAGCGCCGCGCGCGCGGCGCAGTTCACGTTCGTGCCGGGCGGCTCGGAGCCGACCGGGCCCGGTCAGAACTCGGCAGGCCTGGCGATCTTCCGCTACCGCACGCGCTGTGGCACCGTGTACGGGCACACCGGCAACATCCTCGGCTTCACCCAGTTCATCGCCGCAAACGCCGCCGGCACACGCTCGACCGTCGTCTCGATCAACGCGCAGATCTCGCCGACCACCGACGCCAAGCACTTTGCCGAACTTCGCGGCATCTACACGCTCGCCGTGTGCTCGGCGCTGGCCTGAGCGTCCTCGGTCACACCGCGTGAAAGCAGGCGCGACGCTCCGCGCGCCTCAGTGGCAGCTGAGCTCCCGCACGCCCTTGGCGACCTGTGATTTCAGCGTGTCGCTGATATCCGTCACCTGCGACGAGGGCGGCGGCGCGACGACCGGCTGCGGTCCGTAATCGTGCAGTTCCATGTTCAGAGACTCGCTCAGCCGGCCGCCATCGGGGCTGCACAGCGACAGCGTGAACGCCATCCGCAGGACGTGGCTGGAGCCGTCGATCCACACGTCCATCGGCAGCGAGCTGCTGCCGCTGATGCGCTCGAACGTCTGCGCGTATTTCTTTGCGGCGGACCGCTCGGCGGCGGGAACGGCGCCGGCGTAGCGTGCGAGGTCGATCACCGCGTGATAGCGCGTGGCCGTAGTGCCGCGCACGTCTTCGCTGCCAACGCGAGTGACTGTGCCGGCCGACTTGAGGAAGCCGAGCGTCTGCGTCGGGTCGGTCGAGCCGCCGCCGAGCGATTCGCCGCCGCCGAAGGCTTCGCTGAACGTGCTGATGTTGGCGCGCACCCAAGGCTTTCGCTTGCTTAGCGCTGGGTCGCCGCCGCCAGGGACCTTCACATAGAAGTACGGCTTGTCGATGATCTCGGTGATCGTCTTGCCCTCGACGCTCATGCTCAGCGAGCCCTGCGAGCCGCGTTCGCTGATCGAGCCGCTGCCACTGATCGTGAAGCTCTTTTCTGCGAGCTTCGAGGCGATCGTGATGTCGAACTTGTAGCCGGGCACCTGGTCGGTCATGTAGGCGGCGCGCGTCACGGCAGCCAGATATGACGCACTGGCGTTGCTCGAGTTCGATCTGCCGCCGCCGCAGCCGAGAGCCGAAAGCGCCAGCAATCCGACCGCTGCAGATGGCGCCAACCGTGCGCCAAGGCGTCGTGGCGACATAGCCGAGAGGCTACCCGGCATGAACGCGGTCTACGCGTCGGTGGACATATCTGCGGTCGACCCAAAGCGATGGCCGGGCGCGCGCAGGGCGTCGATGCCGAGCTCGAGCATGCGCCGCCAGGCGCCTGCTTCCAGCTGACCGGCGGCGCGCGTGGCCGCGAACAGCAGCCTCAGGTCGAGCGTCGTGGCATCAGCGCGCAGCGCGCCCTGCGCACGCGCCGCCGCGAGCAGGCGCTCCAGCGAGAGCACCGTCGACTCCAGCGCCTCGACCACGGCCGGGTGCTCTGAGACCGTCGCCATGGCCTCGCCGAGCACGTCGTCGGTGGCCTGACGCTCGGCGATCATCCACAGCATGCCGGTCAGCGCGCTCCAGCGATCCTCGCCGCCACAGAGCGCCGCCTCGGCCCCTCGCTCGGTGTCCTGCAGACGCTCGGCGACCAGCGCGGCGAGCAGGTCACGCTTGGAGGGGAACTGGCGATAGACACTGCCGACGCCCGCGCCCGCCGCGGCGGCGACGGCGGGCATCGGCGCGTGCAAGCCGTCGCGTGCGAACACCTCGCCCGCCGCCTGCAACAGACGCGCTCGCTTGTCGGCTGCCGCCAGAGTCGACCAGCCGCCCTCGGAGGCGTCCGGCGCGAGCTGGAGCGGAATGCTCATTCCGCTACTGTAGTGCGCTACTCCGCGGCCACGCAAGTGGGCCCCGGCGGAGACGTGCAACCCGAACCCCGACCAGCCCCTCGCGATGACCACGAGCAGCTCCAACGGCGCCGACGCAGCAAGTGCCGAACGCACCCACCCCACGCTGATCCTCGCCGTGCTGTCGCTCGCGGGCGTCGCCTACGCGATGCTCAGCTCGTCGGTCGTGCCGGCGCTGCCGACGATGCAGCACGCGCTGCACACGAGCGAGACCGGGATCACCTGGCTGCTCACCGCCTACCTGCTGTCGGCGTCGGTCGGCACGGCGATCCTCGGCCGGCTGGGCGACATGTACGGCAAGGAGCGCCTGCTGCTGATCACGCTCGTGATCCTCGCCTTCGGAACGCTGCTGGCGGCGGTCTCCAGCTCGCTCGGCGTGATCATCGTCGCGCGCTTCATCCAGGGCGCGGCCGGCGGCATCTTCCCGCTCGCGTTTGGCATCGTGCGCGACGAGTTCCCGCGTGAGAAGGTCGCCGGCAGCATCGGCCTGCTCTCCTCGATTCTCGGCGTTGGCGCGGGCGTCGGCATCGTCTCCGCCGGACTGATCGTCGAGCACCTGAACTACCACTGGCTGTTCTGGTTTCCGCTCGTCGCGACGGTGCTCGCCGCCGTGGCGACCTGGCGATACATTCCCGAGTCGCCGGTCCGCGTCCCGGGAAAGATCAACTGGCTGGCCGCCGCCCTGATGACGATCGGCATCTCGGTCGTGCTGCTGGCGATCTCCGAGACGACCACGTGGGGCTGGGGCTCGGCCAGGGCGCTCGGCCTGATCGCGATCGGCCTCGTGTTCACCGCGATCTGGATAGCGGTTGAGATTCGCAGCCGCAACCCGCTGATCGACATGACGATGATGCGCATTCGCGGCGTGTGGACGACCAACCTCGCGGCTTTCCTGCTCGGCGCCGGAATGTACGCCTCGTTCATCATCTTCCCGCAGTTCGCGCAGCTGCCGAAGAGCACCGGATTCGGCTTTGGCGCCTCGGTCGTCGTCTCCGGCCTGTACCTGCTGCCGTCGACTGTAGGCATGACCATCCTCGGGATGTACGCCGGGCGGATCTCCGCACGTTTCGGCTCGCGTGCGGCCCTGCTGTCGGGGACCGCGTTCACCACCGCGTCGTTCGCCCTGCTGTCAATCGATCACAGCCGGCCGATTGAGTTCCTGATCGCCGCCGGGCTGCTCGGCGTCGGCATTGGGCTCGCCTTCGCCGCGCTCGGCAACCTGATCATCCAATCCGTATCGAGCACGCAGACAGGCGTGGCGACCGGCATGAACACCGTCATGCGCACGCTCGGCGGCGCGCTCGGAGGGCAGCTGTCGGCGACATTCATCGCCGCACACAGCGCAAAAGGACATCCCGCGGTCACCGGCTTCACCGAGTCCTTCGTGATGGCGACCGGCTTTCTCGTCGTGTGCTTCATCGCGAGCCTGCTCGTGCCCAAGAAACTCACCGTGCCCGTGCCGCCCGCGCCGCCGTCGCCGGGCGAGCGCGACGAGCCGCGCGCCAGTTCGCTCGAGCGCGGCGCGGTCAGCGCCTAGGCGCCGGCAGGCTAGGCCGGCGCGGTCTCAACGCCCGGGCCGGCGGTCCCGGGCAGGGAGGAGGGTGCGTCGCTCGTCGCGGCACCGGCCTCTTCTTCGGCCTGCTGCGCACGACCGCTCGGCATCGCGCGCAGGGCGACGACGAAGGCAAGCGCCATCGCGGCGGCCATCCCGTAGACGACGGTCTGCGTGGAGTGGGCGAAGTCGAGCTGGATCTGATGGGCAACGCCGCCGTGCGAAACGCCGGTGGCCTTGCCGCCCGAGCCCGAGGCGGCGCCGGAGATCGCGTGCGCGACGTTGTCGGCACGCGCCTTGGGCACACCCACGCGGCCGAGCGTCTTCTCCACGCGCGAGACGTTTTCGGTGATCAGCAGCGAGCCGAGCACGGCCAGGCCGAGGCTGCCGCCGAAGTTGCGCACCGTCTGTGTGAGCCCCGTGGTCGCCCCGTAGGTTGCTCGCGCTGCGCGATTCAGCGCGTCGGTGCTCGCCGGACCGAGCACCATGCCGAGTCCAAGGCCGGCGAGCGCGAGGAAGTACCACTGTTCGTTGAACGACAGGTTGTCGAGTTCCGAGCCCCACAGGTAGAAGCCGACGGCGGCAATCGCACAGCCCGGAACGACGGTCGGGCGCGCACCTTTGCTGTCGAGGATCGCCCCGCCGCGCCGCGCCCCAACCGTGAAGCCGAGGAAGAACACGAGGATCACCAGACCGGCGTTCGACGCGCTTTCGCCGAGCGCGATCTGCGAGTAGAGGCTGATGAAGAAGAACAGCGGCACGAAGCAGATCGACAGCAAGAACAGCACGACGTTGTCGACGGCAAAGGCCCGGTCGGCGAACAGACGCATCGGCACGAGCGGCTCGCGCGTGCGCAGCTCGAAGATCACGAAGACGGCCAACAGGGCGAGCCCGCCGGCGAGGCACAGCCACGTCGCGGGGCTGTCCCAGCCCCACACACTGGCCTGCTGCAGTCCGAACACGGCCACGCCCATGCCGGCGCCGACGAGTAGTGCTCCGCGCATGTCGATGCGCGTCGGGCTGCGTTCCTCGCTCGGTTTGGAGATCACCGTGAGCACGATCGCGATGACCGCGATCGGCACGTTCACCCAGAAGATCGCGCGCCAGGTCCACTCGGTGAGGTAGCCGCCGGCGATCGGCCCGACGGCCGTCAGCGCGCCGGTGATCGAGAAGAACACCGCGAGCGCCTTGCCGCGCTCGGAAACGTCGAACGTGGCGACGACGATCGCCAGCGCGGATGGGAACAGCACCGCGGCACTGGCGCCCTGCAGAACGCGGAAGACGATCATCCAGGTCTCGCCGATCGAGCCGGTCGGCGTCGCGCCGCACAGCGCCGAGCAGGTGGCGAACGAGACGACGCCGATGATCACCATGCGCCGCGGGCCGAACACGTCGGCGATCTTGCCGCCGAGCGCGAAAAACGCCGACAGCGAAAGCAGGTAGCCGTTGACGATCCACTGCGAGCCGGTCGAGGAGAGGTGCAGGTCGTGCTGCAGATCGGGCACCGCGAGCGCCACGATCGTCTGATCGATGAACAGCATCGCGACGGCGAAGATCATCGCCGCGAGCACCAGTTTGTTGCGATCCATTGCTCGGCTCACCCCCTGCACGGACGTGGTTGCGTTCCTCCTTCAGGGCTGATCGGCGAAGTCCTGCCGTTGCTTGAGCGTGCGCCGCTACAGATCCACGCGCTCGCCCACCGTTACCGTGCGATCGTCGGGAAGGCGGAAGTAGGCGACCGGGTTGGCGGCGTTGCGCGCGAGCGCCAGGAACAGCCGCTTGCGCCAGGGGTTCATGCCGCGCGCTCGCGCCGGCACGATCGTGATCTGCGAGAGGAAGTAGACGGCGTGCGCATCGTCAAGGGACTGCTCGAGCAGGCCCTGGCGAACGGCCAGCCGGAGCATCGCCGGGACGTTCGGAGCGTCCTGGAAGCCGAAGCGCACCGACAGCCCGGTGATGCCGTCGGCGGCATGCCCGAGCTCGTCGCAGGAGAGCCGTTCTGCGTGGTAGACGTGCGGGATCCGATCGGTCTCGATCGAGACGATGATCACGCGCTCGTGCAGGATGTGGTTGTGCTCGGCGTTGGCACGCAGCGCAAGCGGCGTCGTCTGTGCCCGGGCGTTGAGATATACGGCGGTGCCGGGAACGCGCTGCACCTTGATCTTGTGGTCGTGCAGCGCGTCGACGAAGTCCTGCAGCGGCCCCTCCTCGCGCGATGCGGTTGGCGGTGACGATCTCGCGTCCCTTGCGCCAGGTCGTCAGCACTGTGAAGACGATCGCGGCGATCGCCAGCGGCAGCCACCCGCCGTGCACGACCTTCGTCAGGTTGGCTGCGAAGAACGTCACCTCGATGCTCAGAAAGACCAGTGCTCCGAGCGCGATCAGCCGCCAGGAGCGATGCCACAGCAGCCGTGCGACCGCGAGAAACAGGATCGTGTTGAGGATGAACGTGCCGGTGACGGCGACCCCGTAGGCGGAGGCGAGCGCGGTCGAGGAGCCGAAGCCGACGACGATCGCCACGACGATCGCGAACAGCGCGGCGTTGACCCCGGGCGCGTAGACCTGGCCAACCTCGCGGCGGGAGGTGTGGCGGATCGTCAGGCGCGGCAGGAACCCGAGCTGTACAGCCTGGTGGGTGACGCTGAAGGCTCCGGATATGACCGCCTGCGAAGCGATCACGGTCGCGACGGTCGCGAGCAGCACCATCGGTATCTGCGCCCACGTCGGCATCAGCAAGAAGAACGGGTTGGAAACGGATTTGGGCGAGCGAAGGATCTCCGAGCCCTGCGCGAGGTACTCGAGCGTGAGCGCCGGAAAGGCGAACAAAAACCACGCGCGGCGGATCGGCGAGCGGCCAAAGTGACCCATGTCGGCGTACAGCGCCTCGGCACCGGTCACCGCGAGCACGACCGAACCCAGCGCGATGAACGCGACGTGACCGTGCGCGAACATGAATTTCGCGCCGTAGGTCGGCGACAGCGCGCGGATCACCGCCGGGTGCTGAACGATCTCCACGATCCCCGTCAGCCCAAGCACGCCGAACCACACCGCCATCACCGGCCCGAACAGGTTGCCGACGAGCTTCGTGCCGTAGCGCTGAATCGCGAACAGCCCGGTGAGCACCCCGACGGTGATCGGCAGAACCATCGAGTGCAGGCTCGGCACCGCAACCTTGATGCCTTCGACCGCCGAGAGCACGGAGATCGCCGGGGTGATCGCGCCGTCGCCGTAGAACAGCGACGCACCGAGGATGCCCAGCGTGACCAGCAGCAGCTTGGCCATCGCGCTGTTGACGCGCGCCCGCTGCACGAGCGCGGTGAGCGCCATGATGCCCCCCTCGCCGTCGTTGTCGGCACGCATGATGAACGTGACGTACTTGACCGACACGACCATCGTGATCGACCAGAACACGAGCGAGATCACGCCATAGACGTCGCCCGCCGTCGCCTGCACGGCGTGACCGTCGGCGGTGAAGACCGTCTGCAGCGCGTACAGCGGGCTCGTGCCGATGTCGCCGAAGACGACCCCCAACGCACCGAGCGTGAGCGCCGCCATGCCCGTCTTGGCGGCGCGGTGGCGCCTGACCGACTCCTCCGGAGCGTGCTCGTCGGGCGCCGGCCCCTCGGGGTCGTGTGGGGCGGCGCCGGGCACCGTCAGACGGTACTGCTCAGGACGCGCCGGCCTGGTAGCCGAATTCAGGCTCGACGGCCAGCCCGGCCGCGGCGAACAGCTCGCGCGCCTCCTGCTCGATGCCTTCGGCCATAAGCTGAAGCTCGTCGACGAGATCGGGGTCGGCACACAGCCCGAAGCAGAGCAGGCCGGCCAGGGACGTCGCCGAGACGCGCAGCGCGTGACGTTCGCCGATCTCGGCGATCGAATGCAGGTGCGCGACGGGCGCACCGAGCACGCTCACCGGCTCGCGCGGACCGGGCACGTTGGACACGCTCAGCGCGAAGCGGCGCGGGTTGCGCTCGATGCGCGTGACGAGGTGCTCCAGCGGCGGCAGGCCCGACAGCTCGTGCAGCAGATGCTCGTGGTACTGCGCGTCCTCGTCGAGCTTGCGCTCTGTCGTCTCTTCGTGCGTGGCGCGCAGCCGAGCGACCGGGTCGGGCTCGTTGAGCGGCAGCGCGACGGAGAAGAACGAATCGTGGTTGGCGACGTCGTCGCCCTCGTGGTGCAGGCTGACCGGTACGCGCAGGCGAATCGTGCCGAGCTCGCCGTGGCGCCGGCGCACCCAGCGGCCGACCGCGCCGGCGACGATCGTCAGCACGGCGTCGTTGACGGTCGCCCCGTCGAGTTGCTTGGCGGCGTCGTGCAGTGGCTGAAGCGGCACGGCCGCGAAGGCCACCTCGCGGCGTGTGCCGATCTGACCGTCAAACGGCGAGCGGCACTCGCCTCGTGAGTACTCGCGGCGCAGGAAGCCGGCCAGGTGGGCTCGCCGGCGGGCCTCGTCGGCCGCGTGGGCGGCATGTGCCTGCGCCGGCGTCATGCTCGCCTCCGGTCCGTCGTCCCACAGCAGCGCCCGCGCATAACGCACCGAGGCGGTGCCGTCGGCGAGCGAGTGGTGGATGCGCCAGATCAGCGCGCTGCCGCCGTCGGCCAGGTCGACCGCGTCGATGCGCCACAGCGGCCGCGAGCGGTCCAGGCGCTGCTCGAACAGACGTGCGACCAGCGCGAGCAGCGCCGGGCGGTCGAGGGGGCCGTCGACGGGCGCGGCGGCGACGTGCTCGGCGATCTCGAATCCCTCGTCGGCGACCCAGCCGGGACGATGAGCGGTCCCGCCAAGGCGGCGCGTGAGCGCAGGCGTCAGTGCGATCCGCCGAGCCACGCGCTCGCGCAGGATGTCGAGGTCGAGGCCGCCCTCACGCGTCGGCGCGGTGCGCACGATCTTGCACGTGTGCCCGGCAATCGTGCGGCACTCCAGGTCGAGGATCGCGCGGTCCTCGGGGCCGAGCGGGATCAGCTCCTCCATACGATGAGCATTCTCGCCTATGCTGCGGCCGCCGGCGGTGCAAATCGACACGTTGACGACATGAGCTCTGAATCGATCGACCAAGCGATAGCGGCACGCAGGCGCACACCGCAGGACGTGCTCGAGCTGATCGAGCCGGGGATGGACGTGATCGTCGGCCTGGCAAACGCCGAACCGGTGCACACGATCGACGCGATCGAGGCTGCCGCCGGCGGACTGCGCGAGGTGCGCCTGCACCAGATGATGCCGATGCGCGCGCGACGCTACATCGACGGCGAGCTGCCCGGCCTGCGCCATGTGGCGTGGTTTCTCTCGCCGCACAGCCGGGCTGCGTTTCAGCGCGGCGATTGCGACCTCGTGCCCAACTCGTTCTCCGACGTCCCGCGCCTGATGCGCCAGACACTGTCGCCGCGGCTCGTGCTCAGCGCCGTGTCGCCGCCCGACCGTCACGGGTACTTCTCGCTCGGGCCACACGCCGAGTACACGGCGTCGTTCATCGGCGAGGTGCCCTTCTTCGTCGAGGTCAACGCGAGCGTGCCGCGCACGTACGGCGGAAACCAGCTGCACATCTCAGACGTCGCCGGCTTCTGCGAAGCCGATACCCCGCTCGTCGAGGTGCCGCCGCCGAGCGCGAGCGAGCGCGACCACAAGATCGCGGCGCTGGTGGCCGAGCGGATCCCCGACGGCGCGACGCTGCAGGCGGGGATCGGCGCGGCGCCCGACCTCGTCCTGGGGATGTTGCGAGAGCACCGCGAGCTAGGCGCACACACCGAGCTGCTCGGCGACGGCTTCGTCGACCTCGTGGAGTGCGGGGCGCTGACCGGAACGCGCAAGGCGACGCACCGCAACAAGATCGTGACGACGAGCGCACTCGGATCGCGGCGGCTGTACGAGTTCGTCGCCGACAACCCGGGCGTCGAGTTTCACCCGGTCGACTACACCAACGACCCGTCCGTGATCGCACGCGAGCCGCACATGACGGCGATCAACGCGACGCTCGAGGTCGACTTCCTCGGCCAGTGCGCGTCGGAGTCGCTGGGTAGCGAGTACTGGTCCTCCTCCGGCGGCCAGCCCGACTACGCGCGTGGCGCGGTGATGGCCGAGCACGGCCAGGCGTTCATCGTGCTGCACTCGAGCACCGCCGACGACACCGTCTCGCGCATCGTCCCGCAGCTGCATCCCGGCGCGGCGGTGACGACGTTCAAGAACATCGTCGACAAGGTCGTCACCGAGTACGGCGTGGCCGAGCTGCGCGGCAGCTCGATCGCAGAGCGCACGCGCCGGCTGATCGCGATCGCGCACCCGAGTCACCGTGACCAGCTGAGTGCTCGCGCGCGCGAGCTCTGTTACCTGATGTGAGCGGCGCCGAGCGCCGCTAGATCCAGTCGCGACGGCGAAAGGCCCAGTACAGGCCGACTGAGATCACCACGATCAGCGCCGAGGAGAACCAGAACCCCCAGTGCGCCGAGAAGCCCGGGTAGGGGACGTTCTGCCCGTAGAAGCCCGTGATCGCGGTCGGCACGGCGATGATCGCCGCCCAGCTGGTGACCTTCTTCATGACCAGGTTCATGCGGTTGCCCTGGATCGCGATGTTCGTCTCGAGGATCGTCGTGACCAGGTCGCGCAGCGATTCCGTCCAGTCGGTCGCGCGCAGGACATGGTCGTAGACGTCCTGGTAGTAGGGCGCCATCGCCTGGTCGAGCACGTGCAGGTCGCGGCGCATCAGCGAGTTGACGACCTCGCGCATCGGCGTCACCAGCCGCCGCAGCAGCACGAGGCTCTTGCGCAGCTCGAAAGACCGCCTCTGCACCTCCGATTCCCGCGGCTGCTCGTCGAACAACAGATCCTCCAGCGCCTCGATCTCCGTGTCCAAGCGACTGCACCGCTTCGAAATGGCCGTCGACGATGAAGTCGAGCACGCCCCACAGCAGAAACGAGACGCCGTGCTCGGCGAGCTCCTTGGATTCGTCCCAGCGCGTCACCACCCCGTCGATGTCGACGCCCTCGTCCTTGCGCACGGTGACGAGCGCGTTGCGTGTGATGAACATGCCGATCTCGCTCGTGTCCAGCTCTCCGGACGCGGTGTCCAGCGCCAGCGTGTATGCGTTCACGAACAGATGGGAGTCGTAACGGTCGAGCTTCGGCCGCTGATGCTCGCTGACCGCGTCCTCGACGGCGAGCGGGTGCAGGTTCAGCTCTTGGGCGATCGTCTGCAGCTCCTGGCCGGTCGGCGCGCAGTAGTCAAGCCAAACGAACGCGTTCGCTTCGACGATGCGATCGGAGATCTCTGAGACGGGGAAGTTCTCGCGCACGAGCTCCCCGTCGCGGTAGAGCCTCGTGCGAGCCATGCGCGCACGATACGTCCCTACGCGGTCGTCGAGCGCTCCTCGCCGGCACGTGCCTCCATCTTGCGCACGAGCTCCTGCGTACGCGCTTCGCGCTCCAGCTGCGCGTCTGAGAGCGGGCCGAGCAGCCCGCGCAGCAACGACATGATCGTCCAGCGCCGCGGCGCGACGATGCGCGCGCTGCGTCGCTCGATGCCGCGCACGATCGCCTCGCCGGCCGCCGCGGCGGGCAGGCGCTTGCGCAGCGGCTTGGGCAGCACATCGAACATTTCCGCGGCCAGCGGGTCGGCGTCGATCGCCTGGTGGACCATCTCGGTCTCGATGAAGCCGAAGTAGGCCACGCCGGCGCTCGCGCCGTGCGACGCGAGCTCGACACGCAGCGCGCGGCCGAACTGCTCGACAGCCGCCTTGCTCATCGCGTACGGCGTCGCGCCGACGCCGTTGGTGAAGGCGTAGATCGAGGAGATCACGACGACGTGCCCCTGTCGCTCGACGATCTGCGGCAGCGCGGCATCGACGGTGCGACAGACGCCCCACAGGTTGACGTCGAGCACGCGATCGAAGCTCTCCTGGGACATCGATCTGAAGGTGTTCACGCGCGGCGCGATACCCGCGTTGGCGACGACGACGTCGAGCGCGCCGAAGCGCTCCACCGTCGCCGCGACGGCACGCTGCATGGCGCCCCTGTCGGTCACATCGGCGCCCAGGCCGATCGCCCTGGAGTCGTCGAGTTCGCCCGCCGCGCGTTCGCTGGCCGCGGCGTCGAGGTCGACGATCGCCACTGATGCGCCGCGGGCGATCAGCGCGCGCGCCGTCGCAAAGCCGATCCCCCGCGCTGCGCCGGTCACCAAAGCAACCTTCCCGCTCAGCTCAAAATCCGCCATGCACCCACTCTCTCAGACTCGGCATGAGCGAAGCAGGCGCATCGGCCCTCGCCGGTGGGCGGGGCGGCGTTGTGTCAGCCGACGTGCGCGCCGGCGCGCAGCCCGTCGAGCATGCGCTCGAGCGTCGCCGCCACCGCATCGGTTGCGGCGGGGTCGCGCACGACGAGCAGGGCCGCCTCGTCGAGCGCGCCCATCAGCAGGTGTGCGAGCAGGCCAGGATCGAGCTCGGCGATCTCGCCGGCCTCGATCGCCGCACCGACGACCGCTTCGATCATGCCGAGCCCGTAGCGCTCGGCGACCTCGCGCCAGCGCTCCCAGCCGAGCACGGCCGGACCGTCGATCAGCACGATGCGCTGTACCTCGGGTGCGCGGCAGGCCTCGAGGAAGAATCGCACCCCCGCGCGCAGCTCGGCAAACGGGCTGGAGAGGTCGCCGAGCGTCGCCGCGACGCGTTCGGTGAGCTCCTGCTCGACCTGTTCATAGACCGCCAGGAACAGATCCTCCTTGCCGGCGAACTGGTGATAGAGCGCCCCTCGCGTGACGCCGGCGCGGCGGACGATCTCCTCGGTGCCGACGGACGCGTAGCCCTTGCCGGCGAACAGCTTGCGGGCGGCGCGGATGAGCTTTGCGCGCGTCGAGGCCGAGCGCGACGCTTGTCGATTGACATTCATGCAGTCTGTATGTTACTTTCGTACAACCTGTATGTAACGGCTGACGATAGAGGAGGTCGCGGACGATGGACGCAGACATCACGCTCGAGCAGGGAACGATCCACTACCGCGAGCTGGGCGAGGGCGACCCGCTGGTGTTCGTGCACGGACTGCTGGTCGACGGTCGGCTGTGGCGCGACGTCGTGCCGCCGCTTGCCGAGCGCTACCGCTGCATCGTGCCCGACTGGCCGCTCGGTTCGCACGGCACCGCGCTGAACGCCGGCGCCGACCGCTCCCCTCGAGGCATCGCGAACCTGATCGCCGACTTCCTCGACGCGCTGGAGCTCGACGATGTAACGATCGTCGCGAACGACACCGGCGGTGCGATCTCGCAGATCCTCGCCGCCGAACGACCCGAGCGCTTGCGCGCGCTGGTGCTGACCAACTGCGACTGCCTGGAGAACTTCCTGCCGCCGGTTCTGCGCCCGCTGCAGTGGCTGGCCCATGTTCCCGGCGCCTACTGGGTGCTGGCACAGGCCGCACGCTCGGCGCGCATCCGCCGCTCGCCGCTGGGCTTCGGCATGCTCAGCCACACGCAGTTGCCCGACGAGCTGACCGCCGCATGGCTGGCGCCGCTGCGCCGCAGAGACGTGCGCGCCGACGTGCTCGCGACGCTCAAGGCGATCGACAAGCGCGACACGCTGGACGCCGCAAAGCGCCTGGGCGAACGTCCATTGCCGACGCTGCTCGCGTGGGGCCCCGACGACCTGATGTTCACGCTGCGCTTCGCCGAACGCCTCACCGCGGCGATTCCCGGAGCGCGCCTGGAGCAGATCGCCGACTGCCGCGCGTTCGTGCCACAGGACCAACCACTGCGCCTGGCCGAGTTGATCGCCGAGTTCGTGCAGCGTCAGCCCGTGGGCGTGGCCGCGGCGTAAAAGCGCCCCGCAATGGCGGTCTGTTTGCAGTCTGGGCGCCGCGGGTAGATCCGGGGCGGTGAGACGTCCCGACCGGATTCGATTGATCGAACATCGCGTCATCTGCTAGAAACACCGGAATTCTCGTCTGCGCCAAGCGACTTGGCGACAGACCTGAATGAGGGAGCAGATGCGTGTTCGCCCCCCGGATCTCGCGCGATTGGGCGCGTGGCCCGAGCTGGCGAAGCGTTGGCAGACGGACGGGAGACGGACACAGGAGGGATCGCGTTTCGGCATCCGGCATTGCACCGCCGGTCCGGGGGGACGATCTGATCAGAGAGAAAGGACTCAGATGAAGCGCTTCAGGATGCTCATGTTGCTGTTGGTCGCGACGTTCGCGTTCAACACGGCGATCGTTTCAGCGCAGGCCGCCGAAGGCGAAAAACCGCGCGTGGAAGAAGCAGAAGAAGTCAACAAAGAAAAGCTGGAACAAGCTAAAGAAAAAAATAAGGAAGCGAACGAAAGAACCAAAGAAAGAAACAGAGAACGAGACAAAGCACGCATCGAAAAGACCAAGGAACGCAACGAAGTCCGTATCGAAAAAGCCGAAGCCAGGGAAGTAAAAGAAAAAGAACAGGCCGAAAAACGGAAACTGCGCGAAGAAGAAAAGGCCAAAAGGCTGGAAGAAAAACAGAAGGCCAAAGAAGAACGCGAAAAAGAAAAGGAAGGCGGGGCGAAAGAACCGATCTAGCCTTCAGATCGTCTTTTGCAGCTGTCTTTCCTGCGGAGCCGTCGACGAGCCGTCCGGCCCGCGGCCATGTAGCGAGAACGCCGCGCCCCGAAACCCGGGGCGCGGCGTTGTTCGTTCTCGCCCGGCACGCGGCCGCGTGCCGCGCTCACCACGTGGACGATTCGCCTCCCGAGCAACCTGTTTTATCGATAGGGCTGGCGCAAAGACGGCTTACTTCGCCGGCAGCGTTCTGGGTGATCGTGAGTTCGTCGCCGTTGGTCGCTGTGGCGGTCACCGTGTATTGGTCGGCGTCGCCGCTGGCAGCGCTCAAATACGCTTCGCCGCGTTCGGCGGCGATCGGGATCGTTGGTTCGATCGCGTTCAGTTCGGTCGGATTGACGCGCTGATAGCTGCCGTCGTTCTCGGTCGCGACCGTCCTCGCGGCCGTCTGCGCGGCGTGCGCCAGCTCCTTGGCCTGTGCGTCCTTGGCCTTGCCGGTCTGGCTGAGGAAGGCCGGAATCGCGATCGCCGCAAGCACGCCGATGATCAAAACGACGACAAGCAGTTCGACAAGCGTGAAGCCGCTGTCATCGCCCGTGGCGCGGCCAAACCAGCTCGGCGCACCGCTTCGCGTGGGCGACGGCTGCGCGGACGCGCGGTTTCCGGCGTGCGCGTCCCTCGATGAAAGTACAAACACGATTGCCCTCCGTGGCATCTACCGGCAGTCGAGCTGTCTCGTCGAGACCCATGACTTTGCGTCGCCGCCTCACGGCGGGTTTGCCCTTTTCAGTGTCGATTGGTCGAGCGCGAAGTGTGCACCCGGCGGGCCGTCCCGACCACTAGACCTTGGTCGAGTCCGCGTCCGCGGCGTACAGGGCGGGCGCGGCGCCGGTCGACTTGAATCAGCCTGAACGCGTCCGCTTTCGCGCCCGCCCGCCCGGCGTCGGCGGGGTTTCCGCGGGTGCGGCCGGAGCGCCGACGGGAGCGGGCTGAGGCACCGGTACCGGTGCCGGTGAGGGCGACGGGGCCGGGGAGGGAGCGAGCGCCGGCCCGCCGGCGGGCACCTTGACGCGGCAGGCCCGCGAACCCTGGGCGCATGGCGCAGGGGCAGGTGTGGGCGCGGCGGCGGGGTGACTCGCCACGATCGGTTCGATCGCCGATCCGGGCAGCGGCGCGCCGACCATCACGCGCACCTTCTTGCCCACGCTGAATTTGATTTCGTAGGGCACGAGTTCGAGCGGTGCGCCGTAGATTTCGGTGATCGATGCACTGCGCGCGGTGTCGGCGAGCTTGCTGCTGTTGGTCTTCGCCCGCCTCGCTTCTTCTTCGCCGCTGACCATCGCGGTGGGCGGCGAGACGGCCGAGACGCGAGCTTCGCTCAGACCGATCGCGGTGATGACGAACTGCAGCGTGTAGCCGACATCGGCCGGGCCGGGCACATAGCTGGGACCGGTCGCGCCGGAGATCGGGTTGCACTGACCGGCCCGGCAGCGCTGCCATTGATATTCGAAGCGGGTCGGTTCGCCGCCCGACCAGGTTCCGCTGGTGCCGGTGAGCTGCTGGTTTTCGCGGGCTTCGCCGCGGATTCTCGGGCGGGTCGTGTTCTGCAACGCGCCCACTCCGCCGCCCGCCGAGCCCGTCCCGGCTTCTTCGGCTTCTTCCGGTTCTTCTTCGGTTTCGGTTGCGGCCGGCCGGCTGAACGTGCGATCGACGATCCTGCCGGCACCGGCGGAGGTCCAGTTCAGGTCCAGGCCCCCGGCTTTGCGGCTCAGCGTCACCGGCGCTGGCGGCGGCTGGACGCCGCTCGCGAGCAGCGCGACGACGTGCGTGCCGGCGGCGGACACGGCCGACACGGCACCGAGGCCCGCGACGGCGGTGGGCAGGCGTCCGGCGGCCGTCCCTCCGTTGCCGAGTTCGCCGTATGTGTTCCTGCCCCACGCGTAGACGGTGTGATCGATCAGCGCGACGCTGTACTGCGCGCCGGCGGAGAGCGCTTCCACGTGCCCGGCGGGCATGCGGATCTGCTGCGGCGACTTGACGCAGTGCAGTTCGGGGTGGTGGATCTGACAGATTTCCGCCGTGGCGGGCCCGGTCGCACCGAGCTCGCCTTCTGCGTTGTTGCCCCAGCCGACCACTTCTCCGTTGCTCAGGCGCGCGAGCACGTGGTTGTTGCCGGCGGCGATTTCGGCGACGTTCGCGAGAGCCTGGTTGCTGCTTCGCATCACCCTGCCGGGAGCTCGGAAGCTGTTGTGCGGGCCCGTTTCCACGCCGGCCTGTCCGAGCTCGCCCTTCAGGTTGCTGCCCCAGGAGACGACTTCGCCACTTTTGAGCAGGGCGAAGGTGGCTTCGGCGCCTGGCACGATCGCGGCGACTTCGCCGAGCGGCCTGTTCGCCGCGGTCATCACGAGCGCAGGCCGCGTGCTGCAGAGCACGGCGCCGACTTCGGTCGGGCATTCATATTGAGCACAGCCCGGCGTGTTGCGGGTCTGGCATTTTTCCGGCCACGCGATACCGAGCTGACCGTGCGCGTTGTTCCCCCACGCCATGACCGTGCCGTTTTCCAGCAGCGCGTAGTCGGAGGGGCCGCCCGCCGCAATCGCCGCCACGTGCGTCAGCCCTTCGACCGTTTTCGGTGCGCGCTCGTTCTGGCCGGTCACCGCTTCGAACCCGCCCTTGCCGTTGCCCAGCTGGCCGTTCTGGTTGTTGCCCCACGCGCGCACCGTGCCGTCGGGCATCAGCGCGAGCGCGTGCTCGTTGGCGGCGGCGATCGCCTTCGCACCGCTCAGCCCGCTGACTTCGACGTGGCTCTTGCCAAGTTCCCAGTTGGCTTTGAAGCCGTTGTTGCCGAGCTGCCCGTAGACGTTGCCGCCCCAGGACGCCACCGTGCCGTCACTGAGCATCGCCAGGTTGAAGCTGCTCGCCGCCGCGACGGACCTGATGCCTGTCAGACCTTCAACGGGGACGGGGGTTTCTTCACGCTGGCTTCTGAAGAACGTCCCCAGCTGCCCGTGCCAGTTTTCACCCCACGCAGCCGCCGCACCGCCTTCGGCCCTGGCCAGAGCGGGCGTCGCCGCGAGCACGGCCGCCACGACGACGAGTAGTAGACAGCTCCAGCCGAGCCGCCGGTTGCGTGCGTGGTCCATCGAGGGTCCTCCTGATTGCCGAGATGTGAGGCCACACCCCCTTTCGGCGATCCCGGGAGGGCCGACCCTGCGAGAGGGTCGAGTTGCGTATCGAGCACAGGTGCCGCCAACTGCACTGCGGCGACCTGCACTAAACGGCTGTTGGACGGCCGCTCAGCGATGAGGCTTGCAACGCCTTTGCCAGAGCCGACGCGGGCTCGAACCCGGACCCCAACATCGAACATGGGGCAGCAGGCTCCCCGAACCCCCCACGCGAAAAGCCGACGCGGGACTCGAACCCCGGACCCCTTCATTACGAGTGAAGTGCTCTACCAGCTGAGCTACGTCGGCGCGCCTGGAGATGCTAGCGAGGCACCGGCCGTTGCGATCCCGCGCAGCTCGGCCAGCAGCGCCTCGCCGTGCTTCTCGCAGAAGCTTGGGCCGATGCCGCGAATCTCCAGCAGCGCCTGCGTGCTCGCGGGCGCTGAGCGCAGCAGGTCTTCGAGCACGGCGTTGGATGCGACGGTGTAGGCCGGCTTGCCCTCGGCGCGCTCGTAGCGCCACGCGCGCAGCCGCTCGAAGTCGTCGGGGTCGACGGGTGGGCCGGTCGGGGCGCTGCCGCCGGCGCTAAGGCCGGCCGGACCGCGCCCGCGCCCGCGCGCCGCCTTGACCGGCGCGTTGGCAGCCGCGACGAGCGCCTGGTCGGGTTCGCACACGTCGCAGCAGCGCCCGGTCGGACGCCCCGGCTCGTCGTCGCCGAAGTGATCGAGGATCTGCCGCCGGCGGCAGATCTCGCCGCTGGTCATGTAGCGCTCGATCGAGCGGTAGGCATCCCAGCCGCGGTCGCGCGCGACCTTGATCGCGGCGAACGCCTTGCGTGGGCTGCCCTGCCCGGTTAGGCGAATGAGCAGGCCGTCGTGGCCCGCCGGCTCCAGTTCCACGGCGCCGGAGCGCTCGGCGATCGACAGCAGCACGCGGTCGCGTTCGCCGAGATCGTGGTGTCCGACCGACGCGATCTCGCCCTCGGCGCTGCTGCGCAGACGCGCGACATAGGCCTTGACGTCGTCGACGCTCGTGTCGCGTTCCTTGATGAAACGGATCAGACGGCCGAGGTCCATGCGCGCGCCGAGCAGCAGCGCGCGTGCCGGCTCACCGTCGCGCCCGCCGCGCCCGGCCTCCTGGTAGTAGGCCTCGAGGCTTGTCGGCAGCGCCCAGTGGGCGACGGTGCGCACGTCGGCCTTGTCGACGCCCATGCCGAAGGCGTTGGTCGCGACGACGATCTCCGCGCGGTCGTCCATGAACGCCTCCTGGCTGGCGCGGCGCGCGTCGGGGTTCATGCCGGCGTGGTAGGTGACGGCCGTCAGGCCCTCTTCGCGCAGCCGCGTGGCGACCGCGTCGGTGTCCTTGCGCGTGCCGCAGTAGACGATCGCCGGGCGCGCGCGCTCGTCAGCGAGCACGTGCAGCAGCGCCGACCACTTGCGCGCGACCGCTCCCTTGCCCTCGACGCTGACGACGTCGAACGTCACGTTGGGGCGATCGAAGCCCGAGCGGATCGACACGGGCTCGTGCAGCTCCAGGCGCGCGGCGATCTCCTCGGCCACGCGCGGCGTGGCTGTCGCCGTCGCCGCCATCACGGCCGGGCGGCCGCCGCGCGGGCCGCGCAAGGAGGCGATCGCGTCATGCAGGCGCAGGTAGTCGGGGCGGAAATCGTGTCCCCACTCGGCGACGCAGTGGGCCTCGTCGACGACGAACAGCGCGACCTCGCGCTGCGCGAGCGCCGCGCGAAACGCACCCGAGGCGAAGCGCTCGGGCGCGGCGAGCACGAGCTGCGTCTCCCCCGCCGCGATCTGCGCGAGCGCCTGCTCGTTGTGGCCGTCCTGCATGCCCGACGCGAGCATCGTCGAGCTGACGCCGGCCTGCTGCAGCCGGCGCCACTGGTCGGCCATCAGCGCGATCAGCGGGCTGACGACGACGACCAGCCCGGCGCCGGACATCGCGGGCAGCTGGTAGCACAGCGACTTGCCGCCGCCGGTGGGCATCACGACGAGGCTGTCGCGGCCGGCGAGCGCCGCGGCAACCGCCTCGCGCTGACCCGGGCGAAAGGCGTCCAGGCCGAAGCGCCCCAGCAGCTGCTCGGGAGTCGCGTCGGGCGTCGTTGCGGTGCTCATGCGGAAAGACGGTACTTCGCTCTGCGGCCGGTGTACGACGATGGCTATCGCCGAGCGCCGGGGCGACGTTCGCTCAACGCGCGTCAGGTCGCAGCGGCCCGGGAAGACCCGTGGGCACGCAATTCAGCGCCTGTTCCAAACGACGCGCGCGCCGCGCGAGGGCACGAGCGTGATCGCACGACGGCGGTTGAGCTCGTCGCGAGCGCCGCCTCGCGCGCCCGGCAGCCGGCGGCGCGCGGCAGCGGCGCTGGGCCGCAGCTCGGCGAGCATGGTGCGCAGCATGAGCTTCATCTCCAGCTGCGCGAAGGAGGCGCCGATGCAGCGGCGGATGCCGCCGCCGAAGGGGATCCACGAGAACGTCTCGGGGGCCGCGTCGAGGAAGCGCTCGGGACGGAAGCTGTGCGGGTCGTCGTACACGCGCGCATTGCGGTTGGTCAGGTAGATCGACGGCGCCAGGCGGGTGCCGGCGGGCATCGTGTAGCCGGCCACGTCGAGCGGCTGCTGCAGCGTGCGTGCGACGATCGGCACGACGGGACGCACGCGCAGCGTCTCGGAGATCACGGCGGTGAGGTAGCGATCCTCGCCGTCGCCGGCGTCGATCTCCTCGACCAGGCGCGCCAGCTTGTCGGGGTGGCGCACGAGGCGCTCTATCGCCCAAGCGACCGACGTGGCAGTCGTCTCGTGCCCGGCGAGCAGCAGCGTGACGAGCTCGTCGCGCAGCTCGTCGTCGGTCATCGCCTCGCCGTCCTCGTCACGGGCCTGCAGGAGCAGCGAGAGGATGTCCGTGCGCTCGGCGAGGTCTGCCTGCGCGCGGCGGCGCGCGAGCTCCTCATAGATGACCGCGTCGAGGCGGTCGAGCGCGCGCCCGATCGCACCGGTGGGACGCTCGGTGCTCGCGACGCGCAGCGCGATTTGCACGGCCTGCCGGGGGCCGATCGGCGCGATCAGCTGCTCGATGGCCGAGCGCAACGCGCCCATGCGCTCGGCCTCGACACCGAATACCGCGCGCAGGATCACCTCGAGCGTGATCGAGCGCGTGTGCGAGTGCAACCGCATCGGCTCGCCGAGCGTCCACGTGGCCATGTCCTTGCGCGTGGCCTCGACGATCGTCTGCTCGTACTCGCGCATGCGCTCGCCGTGAAACGGCGGCAGCAGCAGCTTGCGCTGGCGCATGTGCTCAGGGCCGGTCAGCACGATCACCGAGCTGGGGCCCATGACCGGGCGAAGCGGCGAGTTGCCGGCGGCCGACGGTGCGACGTCGGGCGACGCGGTGAACACGGTCTTGACGGCCTCGGGCGCGCTGACCATCGCGAGCTTCATGCGGCTTGGCCAGAACGTCAGCGTGAAGGACTCGCCCAGCCGCCTGGCGCAGTTGTCCATGACCCACGTCGGGGCGATCGCCCAGGCGAGCGTCTGCAGCAGCGGGTGCGCACGCGGCCCGGGTGGCAGACCCGGGCGGACGGACCGGGACACGTCGACCGGCGGGAGCGCGGGCAGTGTGCCGTTGCCCTGCGAGGCGGACGCCGGTGCCGTGGCTGCCATGCGTACAAGCTAGCGCCCGCGGTCGGTGGAGTGAGAGACATCGCCGACGTGGCCGCCGCCGAACGGCACGGTCGTTCGGCCGCGCGCGCCTATGGTGAGTGTGACCGGACAACGAAGGGAAAGGCTGGAATCACAGATGAAGCGGCGCAAGCTTGCCGGCCTCGAGGTGTCGGCACTGGGACTTGGATGCATGGGGATGTCGGCGTTCTACGGCGCGACCGACGAAGCGGAGGCAATCGCGACGATCCGCCGGGCGTTGGAGCTGGGCGTGGACTTCGTCGACACGGCGCAGCTGTACGGGCCGCTGACGAACGAGGAACTGGTCGGACGAGCGATCGAGGGCCGGCGCGACGAGTACGTGATCGCGACCAAGTTCGCCCGCCGCACAGGCGAGGCAACGCCGGGGGACATGTCGACGCTGGGTCCGCTGGACGGGTCGGCAGAGCACGTGCACGCGTCGGTCGAGGGCTCGCTGCGGCGCCTGAAAACCGACCGCATCGATCTCTATTACCAGCACCGTGTGGACCCGAATGTGGAGATCGAGGAGACGGTCGGCGCGATGGCGGAACTGGTGGCGCAGGGAAAGATCCTGCACATCGGCCTCTCCGAGGCGGCGCCGCAGACGATCCGCCGCGCACATGCGGTTCACGCGATCACGGCGGTGCAGACGGAGTACTCGATGTGGACGCGTGACGCGGAGGGGGAGGTTCTGCCGACGTGCCGTGAGCTGGGCATCGGCTTCGTCCCCTACTCGCCGCTGGGACGCGGCTTTCTCTCCGGTCGCTTCAAAGCGCCGGAGGAGCTGGACGAGGGCGACTTCCGACGCAACGGCCCGCGCTTCACCGGGGAGAACCTGGAGGCGAACCTGAAGCTCGCGCGCAAGGTCGGGGAGATTGCAGCCGACAAGGGCGTGACGCCGGCCCAGCTGGCGATCGCGTGGGTGCTCGCGCAGGGCGACGATCTCGTGCCGATCCCGGGCACCAAGCGCCGCTCCTACCTGCAGGAGAATGCGGCGGCGGCCGACGTCGAGCTGGGCGAGGACGAGCTCGCGCGCATCGACGACGAGTTGCCGCGCGTCTCGGGCGAGCGCTACGACGAGGCTGGGATGGCGTCGGTCAATCTCTGAGCGCGTCCTGGCGGTGCCGGCGGGCAGCCGATGCTCGCCGCGCCGCCGCGGCTCAGCGCGGGGCGGCTGAGCGCGGGGCGCCCCAGCGCCCGCGGATCACGCGTTCTGAGGTCTGCTGGTCGAGGAGCGCCTGCTTGAGGCGATCGTGCACCTCCTCGACCTGCTCGCGCGAAAGCGTCTCCTTGCGCTTGCGAAGGTGCGTCAACAGCACGCGCGCGGGCAGCACGCGTACGCCCTTGCGCCGCGCGAGCGGGCGGTCGACCCACGCGCGGCTGAACACGAGCAGCGGCTCGACGGGCAAGCCGAGGACGTGCTCGATGGCGTCGCGCTGGGCCTGGGCCTGGCGAATCGTGGCGCCATGTACGCGCCCTACGCGCACCGGGCCAGGGTGGCTCTTGGTCTCGACGGTGAACAGGCCGGCGGGGCCGACGAGGATGTGGTCGATGTTGCCGCGCCCGAAGCTCGCATCGTGGATCACGTGCCAGCGCGTGGCGGGCAGCTGTTCGAGCAGGCTGCCGACGTGCTCCTCGGCCCTGGCGCCGCGATCGCGGC
Organism: uncultured Solirubrobacteraceae bacterium; assembly: GCA_963819435.1. Taxonomy (GTDB): domain Bacteria; phylum Actinomycetota; class Thermoleophilia; order Solirubrobacterales; family Solirubrobacteraceae; genus Palsa-744. The sequence continues at coordinate 67,954 of CAWFWA010000006.1, forward strand.
GGTCGACGAGCGGCAGCACGTAGCGCGAGACGGCGAAGATTACGCCCAGCAGCGCCACCTCGGAGGCGAGAAAGCGCAGGTCGTGCAGGCCGAAGGCCCGCCCGAGGGCGGCCGTGCAGACGCCCAGCACGCCCAGCGTGACGATCGTTCGCATGCGCAACCGCACGACCGTCGCGCGCGCGTGCTGCCCTGGCACTCGGCTCGTGGCATCGCCGGCTAGGTGCATCGGTACTACCTCCGTCTCCCCGCTCGATTTTGATCCCGGTGCGCCTTGTATCGGCCAAACCCTCGCCGAGCCTGAGCCTCGCTGCACAAAGCTCAGGAACGCGCTCGCAACGAGCGAAAAAACCCCCAAAAAGCGTGGAGAGCCGACGCTCGATCTAAAGCAGCCGCCGGGGGTCGCCGAAGGCCCCGGTAGCGCTCCTCAGGCGCGAACGACAGCGAGCCGGACACGGATGTTCCAATGACAGATAGTTCCGATAAACCCAGAAGTTCCAACAGACCGTCCACGTTCGACGTGTGCCTGCTGCTGCGCGCGCACGCCGAGTCGCGCTGGCTGAGCAACGAGCTGGCGCCTGTGCTGCGCGAGATCGAGCAGCGAGAGGCGATCGCCGAGCAGCAGCTGGGGGCGGCGCTGGCGTATCTGGAAGTTCTGTGGATCGAGGCGTGCGCCCGCGCGCGCGAGACGGAGGCCGCTCGCGTGGAGCTCGACGCGCTCGGCGGCGGCGACCAGTCGCTGGCGGAGAAGGCGCGCCGCTATCACGCGGCCGTGCGACGGTTGCGCGACTCGATGGAGCGGCGCGTGACGAGCGAGCTGAAAGTGGCCGACGAGGCGCCGCAGAGCGAGCGGCCGGGCGGGCGGCGCTTCAGCGAGCGACCGGCTGACCGCTGAGCGGATCGCATAGGCTCAGCGCATGGCGCTGCGCTTTGACCTGCAATCGCATTCGACCCACTCCGACGGGGCCCTGCCCGCCGCGGAGGTCGTTCAGCGCGCGGCCGAGGCGGGCGTGGAGCTGCTGGCGCTGTCAGACCACGACACGATCTCAGGCGTCGCCGAGGCGATCGAGGCGGGCGGGCGCGTGGGCGTGCGCATCGTCCCCGCGGTGGAGATCTCGGCGGTCGACGAGGGCGCTCCGGTGGGACGCGAACTGCACATTCTCGGCTACAACATCGACCACACGGGCCCGCCGATGACCGACAGCCTGGTGGGCTTTCTCGCCGATCGCGAGAAACGCACGCTGCGCATGCGCGACGGCCTGCGCGAGGCGGGCTTGGAGCTGGACGAAACGGAGATCGAGCAGCGCATCGCGGCAGGAAAACCGATCGGCCGCCCGCACCTCGCGGGCGCCGTGCTCAACGCGCCGGCCAACGCTCAGCGGCTGGCCGACGAGGACATCGACGACGTCGGCTCGCTGATTCGCGGGTACCTGATCGAGGGCCGCCCGGCCTTTCGGCTGCGCGAGACGCCGACGGTGGCCGAGGCGATCGAGGCGATCCACGCGGCCGGCGGCGTGGCGATCTGGGCGCACCCCTTCTGGGACGTCAAGGATCCGGCCGAAGTGCTGGAGAGCATCGACCGCTTTCGCGCGCTGGGCATCGACGGCATCGAGGCCTTCTACGTCGAGCACGACGAGGCGCAGACGCGTCTGCTGGCCGAGCGCTGTGCAGAGCTCGATCTGCTGAGCACCGGCTCTGCCGACTACCACGGCCCGGAAAACCGCCTGTTCTCACGCTTTCTCGCCTTCGAGACATACGGGCTGACGCCCAACCTCGGCTCGATCGCCGACTGACTTCTTTTTATTCATGGATAGTCGCGCAGGGACGGACCAGCGCTGATGTCGGCAGGCGGGCGCGTGGCGGAAACCAGGCCTGCGGGGTAAGGCAACCCCACCCCTGGGGTGGCTATGCGGTGGGCCTGCGCCGGGCGAGGATGGTCTTACAAGCCAACCCGCCCTACAGGAGACAACAAAATGTTCAGCACCAAGACCCGCACGATGATCCTCACGCTCGTCGCTTCGCTCAGCTTCGCCGGCGCAACCGTCGCCCCGGCCATCTCGCAGGCCCGCCCGAAAGCGATCGAAACGAAAACGCCCAAGAGCGTGGCCTGCAACGCCGTGGCAGACTCGATGCTGAACGCCGAAAAAGACGCTCGCGAATACGAAAAGGCCGGCGACACTGCGAACGCCGAAGCCTCATGGGCCGCGGCGAACCTGTACTTCGACATCTGGAGCGAGCAGGGATGCGCTTCGGCGGGCGTGACGATCGCTCTGAAACTCCCGCCCGCGGCCGCACCGGTCTCGCCCGTGCGGGGCGTGATCGCAAAAGGCTGAGCGCTAAGGACAGATCCTGTAGGGAGAGCCCCCGCCACGGCGGGGGCTCTTTGCGTTCCCGGCGCGCACCGCACGATCTCGCGCGCGGGATCGGCCTCAGCCGTCGGGGGCGAGCAGAGCCTGCAGCCGGTATGCGAGAGCCTCCAGCGCGAGCTCTTCGGAGACGTTGACCGACAGGCGCAGCCGCGTGTCCTGCACGAGCTCGATGCCCTCGCGCACGCGCGCGGCGTTGCGACCCTTGGCATCGTCGCCGAGCTCGGAGCGCCGGTCGACGGCGTAGACGATCTCGTCCGCGCCCTCGCACACGCACAGCACGTCGCGCAGCCACAGCTCGCCAAGGCGCAGCATCTCGTCGAGCGCCTGAGTGCGCGCTCGGCGCTCACCGCGGCGGCGCGCCTCCAGCGCTTCGCGCTGCAGGCGTTTGCGCTCCTTGACCGGCACGAGCTCGAGTTCGTCGGCGAGCGTGTCCTGCGCCTGCTCGCCGGCGCTCACACCGGCGCTCTTGGCGGCATCGAGCATTGCGATCCACGGGCGCTCGGCCGTCTGCCCGCTGAGGGCGGCGCGCACGAAGCGCTCGGCGCCGGCTCGCAGCGCAGCGCCCTGCTCGCCGGCCAGCCGCGCCGCCAGCTGCGCGTCGCCGAGCGCGAGCTGCGCACAGGCCTGCGCGCGCTCTGCGTCGACGCCTGTCAGGCCTGCCGCGATGCGCGTGGGCGGCAGCGGGTCAAAACGGACCGGCTGACAGCGCGAGGCGATCGTCGCGAGCACGTCCTCGCGGCGGTCGGTGAGCAGCAGCAGGTGCACGAAGTCGGGCGGTTCCTCCAGGGTCTTGAGCATGCGGTTGGCCGCCTGGTCGTTCATCGTGTCGACGGCCTCGATGACGAACACACGCCGAGCGGACTCAAACGGCGTGCGCGTGGCGCCCGCCACGACCGGCTCCTCGATGTCGGCGACGAGCATTTCGGCGGCGCCCGACGGCTTGACCCAGGTCATGTCGGGGTGCGTGCCGCGCGCGATGCGCTCGCGCGCGACGGCGGCCTGCTGCGGGCCGTCGGACAGCAGCGCCGCGGCGAACGCGCGCGCCGTCTCGCGCTTGCCCGTGCCGGGCGGGCCGTGGAACAGGTAGGCGTGCGAGACGGGCGCCTGCGCGCGCAGCGCGGGCGCGAGCACGGCGCGCGCATGCGGATGCGCGGCGATGCCCGGCAGGACCGCGTCGACGGGGTCGCTCGCGCCCGCGTGGCGTTCGTCTGGCGCCGTGGCGGAGGGCATCGGTCCATCCTAGACTCGCGCGTCGCAGTAGCGTGCCGAGCGTGGGTCGCGGCACGCTGATCACGATCGAGGGGCTCGACGGAGCCGGCAAGTCGACGCTCGCGCAGGCGCTCGTGCGCGAGCTGAGCGCGCGCGGCGAGCGGGTGCGGCTGCTGCGCGAGCCGGGCGGCGTGGACGTGTCCGAGCGCATCCGCGCACTCGTCAAGGACCCGGCGCTGAGCGTGTCCCCGCGCGCCGAGGCGCTGCTCTACGCGGCGGCGCGCGCCCAGCTCGTCGACGAGCTGCTGACCCCGCTGCTGGCTGACGGCGCGATCGTGCTGCTCGACCGCTACGTCGACTCATCGCTGGCCTATCAGGGCGCCGCGCGCGGCCTCGGCGTCGAGCGCGTGCGCGAGATCAACAGCTTTGCCACGGGCGGCCTGGCGCCCGACCGCACGCTGCTGCTGGCACTCTCACCGGCGGCCGGCCGCGCCAGGCAGACGCAGCGCGACGAGTCGCCCGACCGGCTGGAGGGCGAGGACGCAGAGTTCTTCGCGCGCGTGGCGCGCGCGTACGACGAGCTGGCCGCCGCCGAGGGCGAGCGCATCCGCGTGCTCGACGCAGGCCGGGCGCCCGAGCGTGTGCTCGCTGACGCGATCGCCGCGCTCGAGGATCTGCTCGGCCCGGCGGGCCGAACGCCGGGTTAGCATGGGCGCGATGCCGCCCACGCCGCACAAGCCGCAGCGACCCCGCAGTGCGTGCTCGCGTGGGCTGGCGGCGACGGTCGCGCTGCTTGCGCTGGGATCGCTCACACCGTGGGCGGGGCTGTCGCTGGCCGCTGCCGCCAAGCCGTCGGGCACGGCGACGCTTCCGCTGCCTGCTTCGGCGCGCCCACAGAGCCCGAGTGCGGGAGTGACAGGCGCCAGCGCAACGGCGGCCACCCCTGGCGCGGCCACGCCGACGACGACCTACGCGCCGTCCGGCGCAGCCACGGCGCCCGCAGCCACCACCACGACACCCGCGGCGGGCGTCGCGACGACGCCGGCGAGCACCGCTCCGGTCACCACGACGACGACGCCGGCGGCTGGCGCCCCTGCGGCGACCGCGCCCGCGAAAGCGAGCAAGGGCGGGCGCTCGCTGTCGGGTGGCGCAATCGTGATCGCCGCGCTTGCAGCGCTGCTTGTGATCGCGTGCGCGGCGTGGGCGCTGGCGCGGCTGAGCGCCTTTGAGCCACACTGGCTGCTGTCGCTTCGCCACGCGATGGCCGAGGCCGGCTTTCGCGCCTCGGCGACCTGGTCGGAATTCGCCGACTGGGCGCGGCTCGGGCGCTGACGAGCCCGCTGACAGCGAGAAGTTTCCCTCCTCGGCGCTGAGCCTGTGCCGGCACGGCCGCGCGGCCGCCGGGCATCCGCGCCGGGGCGTCCTGCCAACCCACCGGCAGACGTCGCGAAGGGCGGTCGCGGCCCCATTTTGCAGCCTATTTCGGCCTTCGCCAAAGGGCCAGAAGGGGGTCCGGAGGTAGTAAAATAACGGGTACTTCTCGAGCCATTTGCAGCCTCGGCGCTCGCGTCTTTCCGTCTGACCCGTCCGCCACGATGCTTGACCCCCGAACAACAGCTCGAATGGCCGCCCGCGACGTCGGCGCAGCAGAGGAGGAAGGTCCATGAACCCCACCCCGCACACCATCATCTCGCACGCTCCGACGTCCGCTGACGCGCTCGAGGTCAAGCGCTTCTTCACGTCCGCAGGGACGCATCCGTTCGATGCCGTGGAGTGGGAGGTGCGCGACGCGCGCATCGGCCACGGTGACCGCGTCGCGTTCGAGCAGACCGACGTCGAGTTCCCCAAGAGCTGGTCGCAGAACGCGACGAACATCGTCGCGCAGAAGTACTTCCGCGGGCAGATCGGCAACCCTGCGCGCGAGCACTCGGTCAGGCAGATGATCGGCCGCGTGGCCGGAACGATCGCCGGCTGGGGCGCAGAGCGAGGCTACTTCGCCACCGCTCAGGACGCCGAGGTCTTCGAGCACGAGCTGACGCACATCCTGCTGCACCAGATGGCGGCGTTCAACTCGCCCGTGTGGTTCAACGTGGGCTTCGAGGAGCACCCGCAGTGCAGCGCCTGCTTCATCCTCTCGGTCGACGACACGATGGAGTCGATCCTCGACTGGAACACCAAGGAGGGAATGATCTTCCGCGGCGGCTCGGGCTCGGGGATCAACCTGTCGAACATCCGTGGCTCGATGGAGCCGCTGGCCAAGGGCGGCACGGCGTCGGGCCCGGTGTCGTTCATGCGCGGCGCCGACTCGTGGGCGGGCACGATCAAGTCAGGCGGCAAGACGCGCCGCGCGGCGAAGATGGTCGTGCTCGACGTCGACCACCCGGACATCCGCGAGTTCATCTGGTGCAAGGCCAAGGAGGAGGACAAGGCAGCGGCGCTGCGCGACGCGGGCTTTGACATGTCGATCGATGGCGACGGCTTCAAGTCGATCCAGTACCAGAACGCCAACAACTCGGTGCGCGTGACCGACGCGTTCATGCAGGCCGTCGAGCAGGACGGCGAGTGGCATTTGACCGCGCGCTCGACGGGCGAGCCGGTGGGCGAGCCGATCCAGGCGCGCGAGCTGATGCGCGAGATCGCCGAGGCCGCCTACCGCTGCGCCGACCCTGGCGTGCAGTACGACACGACGATCAACCGCTGGCACACGAGCCCCAACTCGGGCCGCATCAACGCGTCGAACCCGTGCAGCGAGTACATGCACGTCGACGACTCGGCATGCAACCTGGCCTCGATCAACCTGATGAAGTTCCGCCGCGCCGACGGCACGCTCGACGTCGCCTCCTTCGAGCACGTCGTCGACGTGATGCTGCTCGCGCAGGAGATCATCGTCGGCCCGTCCAGCTACCCGACGGAGGGGATCGGCGCGAACGCCCGCGCCTTCCGCCAGCTGGGCCTGGGCTACGCCAACCTCGGCGCGTATCTGATGAGCAACGGGATGCCCTACGACTCGGACTCCGGTCGCGAGACGGCTGCCGCTGTCACGGCGCTGATGACCGGGCGCGCTTACCGCCGCTCGGCGGAGATCGCCGCGGTGCAGGGCCCGTATGAGCGCTACGCCGAGAACCGCGAGGCGCACAACGCGGTGATGCGCATGCACCGCGACGCCTCCTACGTGATCCCCGAGCACGAAAGCGCCGACGAGGAGCTGCTCACGGCCGCGCGACGCTCCTGGGAGGAGGCGGTGGAGCTGGGCGAGCGCCACGGTTACCGCAACGCGCAGGCGACGGTGCTCGCACCGACCGGCACGATCTCCTTCTTGATGGACTGCGACACGACGGGTGTGGAGCCGGACTTCTCGCTGGTCAAGTTCAAGGAGCTGGTGGGCGGCGGGCAGATGACGATCGTCAACCGGACCGTGCCACAGGCGCTGCAGACGCTCGGCTACTCCGAGCAGCAGGTCGAGCAGATCGAGGCGCATCTGGCCGAGCACGGCACGATCGTCGGCGCCCCCGGCCTCGCCGAGGAGCACATGCCGGTGTTCGACGTGGCCGTCGGCGAGCGCGCCATCTCGCACATGGGCCACATCAAGATGATGGGCGCCGTGCAGCCGTTCATCTCGGGCGCGATCTCAAAGACCGTCAACCTGCCCCAGGAGGCGACGGTCGAGGACATCGCCGACGCCTACACGCAGGCCTGGCGGCTGGGCATCAAGGCGCTGGCGATCTACCGCGACGGCTCCAAGACCGCGCAGGCGCTACGCACGGACGCGCAGAAGGAGCTGCAGGCGCCGGCCGACGTTGACGCGCTGCTCGAGCAGGCGAGGACGGAAGGGCGCGCCGAAGTCGGCCCCCAGCGCAAGCGCATGCCGGTCGAGCGCCAGTCGATCACGCACAAGTTCTCGATCGCCGGGCACGAGGGCTACATCACCGCGGGCATGTACGAGGACGGCTCGGTCGGCGAGATCTTCCTCACGGACATCGGCAAGGAGGGCTCGACGCTGCGCGGCATGATGAACTCGTTCGCGACGGCGATCTCGATCGCACTGCAGTACGGCGTGCCGCTGGAGACGCTGGTGCAGAAGTTCAGCTACATGCGCTTCGAGCCGGAGGGCATCACGCAGAACACGGAGATCCCGTTCGCCAAGTCGATGCCCGACTACATCATGCGCTGGCTGGCCTCGCGCTTCCTCGACACCGACGCGCAGCAGGAGCTGGGCATTCTCACGCCGCAGGTCCGCGCGCGTCAGGCCGCACAGGAGGCCGCACAGTCGTTCAGCTCATCCGACACGGCCGGCCCCGCGGCAGCCGAGGAGTCCGCAGAAGCTCCGCAGGCCTCGGGGGCCAACGGCGGCGGCAACGGCGGCGGCTCGAGCGCGGCTGCGGCCTCGTTCACGGACACGCCGCCGGTGGTCCCGGCGCGCCTGCAGGGCTTGGACCTCGGTCCCGCGTGCGGCCAGTGTGGCGGGATGATGCAGCGCACGGGCAGCTGCTACACGTGCAGCAGCTGCGGCAACAACACCGGCTGCGGCTGACGTCCGACGGCCGGCGCTGGCCGATCTTCGATCGGTCGGCGTCCTCGTTCGGTTGCGAGACAAGCACGCGGCGCTCGCTGCGTCCTTGTCTCGCTTGACTCTCGGACGTCAGGAGGCGCGGCGCAGTCGACCGGCTTGCGGTTGACCGAAACACCGTGGTCGGGGTCTCCTTCCACGCGCCGGGAGTGTCGATCTGGCCAGTTATGACCAGATTTCTCGTGGAGGCCGGCGGGCCTGCCGAAGCACAGCTGAACCTTCGTTAGGAGCAGCTGTGCGAGCTCACGAGCTCACCACCCATCTCGATGCCGGCCTGGTCTGCGTGTCGATCGCCGTGGCGATCATCGCCAGCTATGTCGCGCTCGACCTCGTCCAGCGTTCGGTGGAAACCGACGACTGGCGCAGACGCGTGTGGATCGGTGGCGCGGGTGTGACGATGGGGCTCGGGATCTGGTCGATGCACTTCATCGGCATGCTCGCGCTGAAGATGGGCATGCCCGTCTCCTACAACAACTCGCTCGTGCTGCTGTCGCTGCTGACGGCCGTCGTCGGCGCGAGCGTCTCACTGGCCGTCGTCGCGCGGCCGCAGGTGTCGCGCCGGGGGGTCGTCTCAGCAGCGGCGTTCATGGGCTTTGCGATCGCCGCGATGCACTTCCTCGGCATGGCAAGCATGCAGATGGCCGCGGTGATCCACTGGAACCTGCCGCTGGTGCTGCTGTCGCTGGCGATCGGCTTCGGGGCGTCGCTGTTCGCGCTGTGGATCGTCGTGCGCATCCGCGCGAGCACGAGCGACTTCGGCTTCGCGCGCCGGGTGCTGGCCTCCGGGCTGCTGGGACTGGGAGTGGCCGGCCTGCATTACACGGCGATGGCCTCGTCGACGTTTCGCGCGACCGACATGGGCGCGGTCGCGGCGCACGGGCTGAAGACGGACGCGCTCGTCGTGATGCTGGCGATCGGCGCCGCCGTGATGCTGGCCGTGCTGATCGGCGGCGCGGGAGTCGACCAGCGCCGAGCCGCGCTGGCCAAAGATCTGTCGCTCGTGGCCAACCTGGCGCGCCGGCTGGCGCGCCTGGGCGGCGCACGCGAACAGGTCTGCCAGGCGATCCGCGAGCTGGCGCACGCCGATTACGTGCTGCTCGTCGAGCCGGCGGCTGAGGGCGGGCACGCGGTGACGGCGGCCGATGGAACCGATTCGCGGGCCGACCACTCACAGCTGGCCGAGCATCCGCACGTGCAGTCCGCGATGAGCAGCGCCGAGCGCGTGTTCGTTGAGGAGGTGAGCGCGGACGCGCAGGACGAGCTCACAGATGCCGCGTCGATGCTGTTCGAGCCGCTGTCGCTGGACGGCCGGCCGGTGGGCGTGCTGATCGTGGTGTGGTGCCGGCGCGCGCGCAGCCTGCCGGAGCGCACGACGACATTCCTCGGGATGCTCGCTGCCGAGGCGGCCGTGGCGATCGACCGCGAAACGTTGATGAGTCAGCTCGAGTACATGTCACGGCGCGACGAGCTCACGGGCCTGCTCAACCGCCGCGTGCTCGGTGAAGAACTGGACCGCCAGCTCGCTGCGAGCAAGCGCCAGGGTCGGCCGCTGTCGGTCGTCATGCTCGACATGGACCACTTCAAGGACTACAACGACGAGCAAGGCCACCAGGCAGGCGACCGGTTGCTGAGGAGCGTCGCGGCCGCATGGTCAGCGGCGCTGCGCGAGACAGACATGATCGCCCGCTACGGCGGCGAGGAGTTCGTGGCCGTCCTGCCCGACTGCAACATCGAGGCCGCGACGGCCATCGCCGAGCAGTTGCGTGCGGCTGTGCCGGCGGGCGCCACGTGCTCGGCCGGCGTCGCCACCGTGCAGCGCGGAGGACCGGCGGCAGAGCTGATCGGGCGTGCCGATCGCGCCCTCTATGAGGCCAAGCGGGCCGGGCGCGACCAGACGAGCGCCGATCGTGCCGAAGACGCAACGGCGCTGCACGCCCCCGCCGGGCCGATGGGCGAGCACTCGGCGCGACGGGCGTCCGGCGTGCACACGCCCGGTTAGCGGTCCCGCTGTCAGCCGTCCGGGCCCGAGCCGGCCGACGAGCCACGCCCCGAGCGATCGTCGGCCGTCGCGTTTTCGCTGCCCTGGCCGCTCGCCGTCGAGCTCGTCGATGGCGCAACTGGCTGTGCGGCCGCGACCGGTTCGGCCTGCGCTGGCTGCTCCACGGGCGAGCCGGCGTCGTCAGAGCCACCGTTGGGCGAAGCGCTCGACGAGCCCTGGCCGTTGCCCGAGCCGCGGCCGTCGCTGCCACCTTCAGCCGCGCGGCCCGAGCTCTGCCGCCCCGAGGCGCCTGATGAGCCGCTGCCCGCGCCGGAGCCGTCGTGGTTCGTCGACGAACCGCTTTCAGAGCCACCGTGGCGTGCATCGTGGTTGGAGTTGGAGTCCGGCCGGTGTTCCTCTTGGGAGGAACCGTCGCGCCCAGCGTGCGTGGCTCCGTCGTGACCGTGGCGGCCGCGACGGTGAGCGTGCTCGGCGCGCTGATGCGGAGTGGAACTCTGCGCCTGCCCACTCGTCGAAGGGGCGTTCCCGAGCAAGGTGTCTCGCCCGGCCAGCGCGGTCGAGCGCGATGTGGCGGCCGGCGAGCTGCGATGCTCACGGGGCCTGGCGCGCTGGCCGTCGGAGCTTGCGACGGTCGCGCCGGTCGCGACGGCACCGGCGGTTACGGCAACGATGGCGCCTTTGAGCAGCAGGCCGCCGATGCCGGCCGCGCCCCCTCCCGCGGAGAGCTCGGCGAGGCGTTCGGCGCTCGGGGCCGCCGCGCCGGGTCCACCCGCCGCCCACGCGAGCAGCGGCGGCGGAGTGAGTGCGGCGGCGGCGCTGCGCAGCGTCGTGCGGGCGCGGTAGAGCAGGCCGCGCAGCGCGCCCTCAGAGATGCCGAGCGCGTCGGCGACCTCGTCGTTGCTCTGCCCGTCCACGGCGGTCAGGAAGATCGCCTGCTGCTGCATTTGCGGCAGCGCCGCCACCTCGGTGAGCGCCTCGCGCACGGCGATCGTGCGCTGCAGGTTCGAATCGCCGGCCAGCGCGGCGGTGGCCTGCATCGACTCGGTGAGCTCGCCGTGCGCATCGCCCTGGCCGCGCATCGCGTTGATGGCTGCGTTGTGCACGATGCGATAGAGCCACGGCCGCACGTCGCGCACCTCGGTGCCCCGGGCGAATGCCAGCCATGCCTGCAGGAAGGCCTGCTGAAGCACGTCCTCGGCGCGCGCATCGCCGAGGCGCAGGCGCCGGCAGTAGCGCAGCAGCGGGCGGCGATAGCGGTTGACGAGCGCCTCGAAGGCACGCTCGTGACCTTCGCCGGCCAGCGTGCAGAGGCGCTGATCGGACTGAGAGGCCAGTAGGCGGATCGAGATCCTCGGGCTCATGCGCTTGCTCTCATGTCGTCACTGCAGACGCCGAAACCAGCGAAACCTTGCGCAGTGGACAAAACGAGTGCGCGAACGCCGAGAAGGCGGTCCCCATGGACCGCCTCCGGGCGCGTTTCGCCTGCACACGAGCGTCCTCTCCCTCGGCCGCTACTGGTTGAGCTCGACCTTCTCCCACACCGCGCCGGCGCTGCTGATGCTCAGCTCGGCCTCGCGAACGACCGCGCCGGGTACGAGCGCTGCGGTCGTGCAGTGCTCGGCTTCATCCTGGGCGTCATTGCCCTCGCTGCCATCGTCGCCGCCCTGGCGGCCTTCGCCCGGTCCCGAGTTTGACTGGCCGTTGTGGCCGTGGTCATCGGACTGACCGTCGTCTGTGCCCTGCTGGCCGTCGCGCGCGGCGCCGGCCGTGATCGTGCGGCACTCGATCTCGGTGGACGAATCGACCTTGCCGCTGACCGTAGATCCGTCGCTCAGCGTGATCGTCAGGGTGCCGCCCGAGAACGATGCAACGGTTCCGGCCGTCTCATCTGACGAGCCGGCTTCCGGCGCGGGCGAGCTCGTGCCGGCCGGTGCGGCGGGCGTCGAGCTGGCCGCGGCACCGAATGTGACGGTGTGCGAGCCACGGTGGCGGCTGGCGTGGTGGCGCTTGTGGTGCTGGCCCTGATCGTGCACGCCCTGATGCTCGCTGTGGTCCGACGCGATGGCCGCGCCGGGAACGGCGAGGGCCGTGGCTGTGACTGCCGTGATGATCATGCGTCTCATGTGCGATGCCTCCTTCGACCACTGGCCGTGGTCGTTTTCGTTGGAATGGCACTGAGACACGGCGCAATCGGAAAACTCACGCCGGCCGACGATTAATTCCGTGCGGCCGTAGAAGCTGCCCGTTGCGGGCCGTCGGCGCGCGTGGCGCCGGGACGCGATGATGTGCCGATGAGCCGCACGCCCAGAGCCGCGATCTTCGACAACGACGGGCTGCTGCTCGACACCGAGGAGGCCTGGACGCGCGCCGAGCAGACGCTCTTTGCCGCCCGCAGCCGCGAGTTCACGATGGAGCACAAGCGCACGCTGATCGGCTCGTCGCGCACGCTCGCGGCGAGGAAGCTGGAAACGATGCTCGGACTCCCCGGACAGGGCGAGGCGCTGATGGACGAGCTGCACGAGCTCGTCATGCAGGAGGCGCTCGCCGGCGTCACACCGCGGCCGGGCGCGCTGGAGCTGATCTCCAGGCTGACCGACGCCGGGGTGGCGCTGGCAGTCGCATCCAACTCCGAGCGCGCCTTCCTCGAGCGCACGCTGTCATCCGCGGGCCTACTGCAGGACGGCCCGTTCGCGGCGATCGTCTCGGCCAACGACATCGAGCACCCCAAGCCCGCGCCGGACATCTACCTCGAGGCGAGCGCGCGACTCGGCGTTTCACCCGCCGATGCGGTGGCGTTGGAGGACTCGCCGATCGGCGTCGCCGCTGCGGCGGCCGCGGGCATGTTCGTGATCGGCGTTCCCTATTTCGCCGGCGCCGACATCCCCGGTGCGAGCCTGCTCGCCGACAGCCTCGGCGACGCGCAGGTCGCGCGGGCGCTCGGTCTGGGCGCGCTCGCCGGCGAGTCTCGCTAGGCGATCTCGCCCGCAAGCGTGCCGACGGCGGCCAGCAGCGCGCCGGCACCAGCCACCGCGCCGGCCAGCTCGGCGTGCGCGGCGCGCGCCCGACCGCCAATGCGCTGCGCACGTGCGCGCAGCCAGCTCAGCGAGCGCGGCTCGCCGCAGCGCTCGCGCCAACCCTCGAGCACCCGCTCGAGCTGCGCGCCGTCGGCGATGGTCGCCAGGATCTCGACCCTGCCTCCGCCCTGCTCAACCGGGCCAAGGCGGACGAGGTACAGCTCTCCGGTGTCGCTCACCCACGCAGCGCGATGCAGCGGGTCGTCGGCTCCGTCTCGCCACCACAGCCCGACATCGCGCTCGCGTGACTGCACGCGCCGCGAGTCCGCGCGGTAGAAGTCCGCCAGCGAGCCATAGCGCTCGCAGCGCTCAGGTCGCGTGCGTCGGCGCGGTCTGCGGTCGGTCTGTCTCATGCGACACCACCCGGAGGTCGAGGAGCAGGCTTGCGCGATGAAGCCTGCACCCCGCGCCTAAACGCCGGGTTAGCGCGCCGGAAGAGTTTCTCGCTGCGTGCGCCTTCGGCGCCCAGAGGTCCCCGGTCCCAACGGGCCGGTGACCTCTGGGGACCGCGCATAGGCGGTCAGCCGTTGAGGCGCTTCTTCAGTGCGCTCGCCGCGGAGAACTTCGCGGCCTTGCTCGCGGAGATCTGAATCGTCTCGCCGGTCGACGGGTTGCGTCCCTGCCGTGCAGCACGGTGGCTGACGCTGAACTTGCCGAAGCCGGCAAGTGCGACCTCGCCCCCAGCGGCCAGTTCATCGGAGACCACGTCAATAACGGTCTCCACCACCTGTCGGGCCTGGCTGGCGGCCAGTCCGTTGCGACTGGCGACCTGCTCGGCCAGCTCGTTCTTGGTCATACCACTCCCTTCTCGGGTGTCGTTACTGCGAGCAGGCTAACCGCTGGTGAGGACGACGAACCTAGAAAACACGGGGGATGGGCCCCGCGAAAGCCCTAATTTCCGGGAGACTCGACGCCCCGGCCGGCCGGCAGCGGGGCTCTGACGGTCTCCTGGGAGGTATTTACGAGGCGCTCGGAGCTCGTGCGCGCGGGCCTGGAGGCCGGCGAACCGGCCGCGCAGGCGGCCCAAATCGCTGCCAGCCATGACGCGCAGGCCAGGCCCACGTGCACCCACACGAGCTGCGTCGGCAGGTGCGTCTCGTACTGATCAAGGCCGACTACGCCCTGCAGCGCGAGCAGCACGCACAGCACGGTCAGCGAGCGCACCACCAGCGGACGCGCGTGCCTGCGCCGCGCCATCCACCAGATCGCCACGGCGGCCAGGCCGAAAGCCAGCGCGATCTCGCCGTGGCGGTGGATCACGAAGTCCATCGTCCCGTGCCCGTCGAAGTCCAGACGGTTGATTTTCTGCCCGGGCGAACCACCGGCATGAGGGCCCGCGGCGGTGGCGGCGGTGCCCGCGAAGATCGTCAGCGCGCCCAGCGCGACCAGCCATCGCAGCGAGAGGATCAATCGGCGGTCGGGCGGATCGGCCGCCTGCTCGCCGGCACTTGCACCGCGCCCCAGCAGTCGCCCGGGCGCGCTGTGCGCGGGGGTCGCTGTTTCGTCGGCGCTGGACGGTTCGCCGGCGCGCCAGGCGAGCACGGCGGCGGCGAGCAGGATCAGCATCGAAAGCGCGAAGTGGCCCATCACCCAGCCGTAGTCGAGCGCGCCGCGCACGGTGAACCCACCGAGCACAGCCTGGCCGATCACGCCGAGTGGCAGCAGCGCGCCCAGCCACATGAGGTCGCGCCTGTAGGGGCGCCGGCGCAGGGCGAACAGCCACGCGGCGCCTGCCGCCAGCGAGATCGGCGCAGTGATCATGCGATTTGAGAACTCGATCACCGCGTGCGTGGTCAGCGGCGGGTAGGCGTTGCCATAGCAGCGCGGCCAGTCCGGGCAGCCCAGACCGGAGCCCGTCAGGCGTACGGCCGCGCCGCTGAGCACGATCAACGTGAGCGCTCCCAGCGCCACGTAGGCGGTGTATGCGTACTGCTGCGGCGTGACGGTGTATCCGTTGGTGCGCGCGCGCAGACGGTCGAGCCTGGCTCTCATCGCCCTAAGTCTGCCAAGTCCGGCCATCGCGCCGAGCCGGCGATCACCGGCGTCCGCTCCTCAGGCTTCGGAGAGCCAGCGCTCGGCGTTGGCGTCGTGCAGCTCGCGCAGGATGTCCTGGAGGCTGTGCTCGATCCTCCACCCGGGGTAGTCGGCGGCGAACGGCCGCAGATCGCTGATCCACCAGCGGTGATCGCCCACGCGGTTGCGCTCGCTGAGCGTCCACTGCAGCTCACGCCCGGAGATCTGTTGGCACAGCTCGATCGCCTCGAGCATCGAGCAGTTGACCTCGCGCCCGCCGCCGATGTTGTAGACGGCTCCGCCGGCGCGCGCATCCAGGTGGAAGTGCTCGAATGCGCCGACCAGGTCGGCCGAGTGGATGTTGTCGCGCACCTGCTTTCCGGCGTAGCCGAACACCGTGTACGGCTCGCCGGTCACCGTGGCGCGCATCAGGTAGGAGAGGAAGCCGTGCAGCCGCGTTCCGGCGTGGTTGGGCCCCGTCAGGCAGCCGCCGCGAAAGCACACGGTGGGCAGGCCGAAGTAGCGCCCGTACTCCTGCACGAGCAGATCGGCGGCGGTCTTTGAGACGCCGAACAGCGAATGCGTGCTGCGGTCGATCGACATCGAGGTGTCAACGCCCGCGAAGTACGGGTGCTCCTCGGGCAACTCCAGCCGCCGCTCCAGCTCGACGAGTGGCAGCAGGTTGGGCGTGTCGCCGTAGACCTTGTTGGTCGAGCAGAACACGAACGTGGCGCCGTCGGCGTGCCGTCGGCTCGCCTCGAGCAGGTTCAGAGTGCCCAGCGCGTTGACCGCGAAGTCTGTGTGCGGGTCGCTCGCCGCCCAATCGTGCGACGGCTGCGCGGCCGTGTGGATGACCAGCTCGATGTCTTGCCCGCGCTCGGCGAACACGCGCTCGACGGCCTCGCGGTCGCGAATGTCGATCGCCCGCGAGTGAAACGAGGGGAAGCGCTCGCCCAGCGCTTCTGTCATCCGTGCGGTCGAAGCCTCCGGCCCGAAGAAGCGTGCACGCATGTCGTTCTCCATACCGATCACGTCAAAGCCGCGCTCGGCGAAGTGTGCGACCGACTCCGAGCCGATCAGCCCGCCTGAGCCGGTGACGATGGCCGTGGCCATCAGGCGGGTCGCAGCGGGTGTGGGGTGGCGAGCGCGCTCACGAGCCGTCGTACACGAACGGCAGCTCGTGTTTCAGCTCACGCAGCAGCGGGGCATCGGCATCGCGCTCGGAGATCGTCAGCTCCTGCTCGGCCAGCGGCCACTGCACGCCTACGTCGGGATCGTTCCAGGCGATGCCGCGCTCGAGCTGCGGGTCGTAGTAGGCGGTCTGCTTGTAGATCACATCGGCGACGTCGCTGAGCACGCAGAAGCCGTGCGCAAAGCCCACCGGCAAAAACACCACGCGCATGCTCTCGTCGTCGAGCTCGACAGCCTCCCACTGGCCGAACGTGGGCGAGCCGCCGCGTAGATCGACGGCCACGTCGAGGATCCGCCCGCGTCCGCAACGCACCAGCTTGCCCACCCCGTCACCGAGCTGGAAGTGCATGCCGCGCAGGACGCCGCGCGAGGAGCGCGAGTGGTTGTCCTGAACGAAGCGCTCAGAGGCGCCCAAGCCGAGTTGCTCGTGCCAGCTGGCGCGGTAGGTCTCGCTGAAGAAACCGCGCTCGTCGGCGAACGTGTCGGGCTCGATCGCGACCAGCCCATCGAGACGTGTTTGCAGCACGCGCATCGCCGCAAGAGGGTAGCCGCTCGCTTATATTCGCCGGCGATGAGCGAGCGCGACACCGACGGCCCGCCGGTCGCCGCGGGCAGCTGGCCCGCCGGCCCTGACGCTCCGCGCCTTGCCGCGGGTACCGCCCACGTTTGGCGCGCCGACCTGCGCAGCGTCGCAGACGATGTGCTCGACGCGCTGAGCGCCAAGGAGCGCAGGCGGGGCGCGAATATCGCCGGCGAGCGCGAGCGCACGCTGTGGGAGCGCTCGCGCGGCGTGCTCAGAGCGCTGCTCAGCCGCTACCTGCAGATCAGCGCGAGCGCCGTCGAGTTCGCCGCCGGCGCCCACGGCAAGCCCGAGCTGACCGGCAGCGGCGAGCAGCCGGCGCTGTTCTTCAACCTCTCACACTCCGGGCATCTCGCGCTGTATGCCTTCGCAGCCGATGGGCCCGTCGGTGTCGACGTGCAAGCCGCGCGCGCAGAGCGGGCGGGCCCCCCGGGGGCCGACCACATCGCGCTCGCCAGCCGCGCGTTCGGTGAGCACGAGGCGCAGCGCCTGAGCCTCGTCGACCCCGAGCGCCGCGAACACGAGTTCCTGCGCGCGTGGGCCTGCCACGAGGCCGAGCTCAAGCGGCTGGGGACCGGCATCGGCGGTCGCGATGCGGGTACCGACGAGCAGCCGTCCGGTCCGCACTCTTCGCCGTGGATCGGCGAGCTGGACGTCGGTGAGCACGCCGCCGCCGCGCTCGCGCTGGCGCGACGGCCAAGCGAGCTGCGGCGGTGGGGCTGGACCTAGAGGATCTTCACGGTGACTCGTTGCACCGTCGCCTTGCCATCGACGACCGCCGTCAGCCTGGTGGAGACGCCGTGTTTGGCGCGAATGATCCGCAGGAGCTTGTCGCTGACGCGGATCGGCAGATGCACCGTCTTGTTCGCCGGGAGGTTGAACGCGGAGCGGCCGTAGGTGTCTTCGCCGCCATAGGTGGAGGTGTTTGCGCCGTTCGCGCTCAGCGTGGCGACGCCATTGCACGGGCTGACGCGGCAGAACACGGCGACCGACACGATCCGGCTGCTGTTGACGCCGTCTGTCTGCGGGCTGACCCTGATCGGCGCCAGTGCGGGCGGCAGGCCCTGCTTGCCACCGGGGCAGATGTGCGTCGCATCGCCGTCGGTCGCGAGCTGGACGCGCATCAGCAGTTCCTCGTTGCGGTTGACGGCGAAGCCGTCGTTGGGCGATTTGACCGCAGGCGAGAGCGAGGCGCCATTGCCGGTGCCGTTGTCCTTGACGAAGGAGTCGGTCGTCGCGCCGCTGACGGCCCCGAGCACTTGGTAGGGCACGCCGCTGCGGTAGATGTTCTCGACGTAGCCGCCGCTGTCATTCAGGCCGACGTAGTCACCGGCGCTGACGCACAGGTTGATCGGCAGGAACGTTGTGATCGTCGATGCGCCGGAGCCGTTTTCGCCGCAGACCGGCAGGTCGAAGCCCTGCGAGGTGATGTTGACCTGGGCGCCGCCGTTGGATGTCGGCGAGAGGTCCTGGAAGTGGACCGTCGTGAGCGGGATCGGACCGTTCTTGGCCTTCTGCGCGCAGCCCTCGACTTCGATCTTCTTCGCCTGCCCGGTCGCGGGCACACGCTCGGCACCGGCGTTGTCGGAGAAGTTCCACAGCGCCGTGTCGGCGCCGAAGTGGAACGTGTGAAAGACGCCGTTCGGGGCTTCGGGGCTGACCGGCACCTGCGTGTAGGTGCCGGGGTAGCCGAGGTCTTCGGCCGTGTTGAGCGTCGCCGGGACGGACAGCGGGCTGCCGATCGTGGTCAGCTTGGCTTGGGCGGCCGGCGGGTGCGAGCAGGGCCGCCAGCATGACGATGCAGCCTGCCAGCAACGGCCGGCGCGCGCGACGGCGAGCGGCATTCGGCGAGCGATCGGGCGGGGCGGTGTGGCTGAAGGCGTGGGGGTTCATGAGCTCCATCTGGTGGGGGCTTGCGGGGCTGGAGATGCCTGTTTAGCTTCGGCAATGCCCCCGCTGTTGCTGAGGAAAACGGGCTTAGACGGACGTTTGACAGCGCTCAGCCGAAGTGCAGATGCGAGCTGGTCGCGCTCGTGACCGCCCAGAACACCACGACGAACGCCGCTCCCGCGAGAGCGATCGGAGCGAGCGTGCGATACCTGCGCCAGCCTATTGCGCCGGACACCAACGGGCTCGGCCAGCCCGGGGCAACGACGAACAGATAGATCAGCAGATACACGGGAAGCAGAAAGCGCGTCTCCATCGCCGAGGGCACGGACGTCGCACAGCAGACGAGCAGCGCGAGCGGATACCTCCAGCGTGAGGGGCCGAGCCCCCGGCGCGCGGCCGGCCACACGACCCGCAGCAGCGCCAGGAACGCCAGCAGAAAGCCGGCGACTCGCATCCAGCGGTGTGAGCCCGTGTCCAGGTGTTCGATGTACGGGGTGCTGTAGCGCTGGTCGAGCCCATTGATCAGGTGCCGCGCGAACACGCCGCCGAGCGTCGTGGGATGTTCGGCGACGAGCGTCAGGTATTCGCCGACACCCGCCACCTGAGCGCCGCCGCGCTTGGCCAGCAGCCGGCTGCCGCCGGGCTCTTCGTAGAACATCTGCGGGCCGTGACCTGGACCGATGTACGTTTCATAACGCTGCAGGCGCAGTCCTTCGGTCAGCTGCAGGCTCTCCAGGTGGTCGGGCGAGCCGGGGATAAAGCTCCAGCTTTTGAAGTACCGGTGGGTCTCCAGCGACTGCGGCAGCGAGACCACGATGAACCCGATCGCCAGCAGCGCCGCGCAGACCCCCATGCGCACGGGCGCCGCACGGCTCGCAGCGCGTTGTTCGACCAGGCGCCAGACAACCAGCACCGGCACGATCAGCAGCAAGCTCGCGTAAGCCGGGCGCGCCTCGATGGCGGCGGCCGCGGCAGCCCCGGCCAGCAGCATCCACGCCGGTGCGAGCGGACGCGACGATGCGACGATCGCGAGCAGTACAAAGGCCAGTGCCGGAAAGTCGCTCAGCGGGTAGCTGAGAAAGCCGCGCCAGAAGATGACGAACAGAGCTACCAGCGCCAGGCGTCGCCACAGCCCCCACGGCGCTGTGGCCACGCGAGCTTTGCGAGCGCCGGTCCGAGCACGGTCCCGATGGAGGCGAAGACGAGCGCGTTGAAGATCCTTGCCGAAGTCGAGGAGCTCCAACCGACGGCTACGGCGACGCCCTGCAGCCCGTGATCGACGAGCGGCAGCAGATAGCCGCGCAGCGGGCTGTTGAAGTTCAGCAGCGAGAAATCGCCGTGCTTGACGAACGTTTCGCCGAGCAGTCCAGTAGTTCAGCGAGTCGTAATAGAAAGGCTTGCTGCCCTGTGCAAATGCGATCGCGAGCAGCGACAGCGAACGCGATTGCAAATGACAGCGCCGGGATCCGCAAAGCGTGCCAACGCCCGACTTCCCCTCGCTCGCCAACCGATCGGCTCGGATGAGGCTCGGCGATCACGCGCGGAGCCTATCCAGTCGTCCCGCCTGCCCCTGCGCGGCAGCGCTGAGGCGAGCGTGCATCCGCCCCGTGCGCAGCCGGCCCCCGGACGAACGCGCCCCGGTTGCCAGTACCCTAGGGCGGTGCTCGACAGCTCGGCGCCAGCGGTCTCAGCGAACGACTTCGTGCGCCAATGGGAGGAGATTCGAGCGGACGCGCTCGGCGCTCTCGATCGCGTCGGGCGCAGCGGCTGGCTGGTGCTCGGCAAGGAGGTGCGCGAGTTCGAGGATGCGTCTCGCCGGATGGTGGGGAGTTGACCACGCGGTCTGGCGTAGCGAGCGGACTCGATGCTTGGAGATCGCGCTGCGCAGCGCAGACCTGCCTCGTGGCGCCCGCGTGATCACCACGCCGCTGACGGCTTTGCAACGACGCTCGCGATTCTGCGCGCCGGCGCCGAACCGGCATGGTGCGACGTCGATGAGACCGGCGGGCTGGACCTCGACCGAGTCGAGCGGTCGCTCGCGGCCGATCGCTCGATTCGCGCGATCCTTCCGGTGCACCTCTACGGTCACCCACTCGATCCCGTTCGGCTGCAGCGCGCTCGCCGAGGAGCACGAAGTCGTCCTGATCGAGGACTGCGCACAGTCGGCCGGCGCGAAACGCGACGGCATGCCCGACGGGACGGCAGGCGTGGCGGCCGCGACGAGCCTCTATCCGACCAAGAACCTCGGTGCGATGGGCGACGGCGGCGTGCTTTTGACAAACGACGAGGCGATCTCCCGAGCGCGCGGCGACTGCGCGACTACGGTCAGCGGCTCCGCTACGAACACGTCGAGATCGGGCTCAACAGCCGCCTCGATGAGCTGCACGCCGCGATCCTGCGCTCGGCGATGCTGCCGCGGCTGGACGCGCTGGCTGCGCGCCGTCGCGAGATCGCCGGCCGGTACACCGAGGCGCTCGGCGGCACGTCGCTGCGACCCATCCTACCGGGGGCGGGAGATCGGCACACCATCTGTTCCCTGTCGAAGCCACCGACAGGCCTGCCGCAGCGGTCGTCGGGAGCTCGCTCGCGCCGGCATCGTGGCCGGGCGCCACTACCCGACAGCTCTGCCCGGATCAGCCCGCTGCGCAAGGGCTCGGCGAGTCACTGGACCCCCTCGCGACGGCCCGGCGCTCGCCGAGCGAGAGCTTTCCCTGCCGATCCATCCGCACTTCGACAGACGATGAGCTGGAGCGGGTAATCGAAGTGTGCCTGGAGACTCCGCTTGAGCGACCCCGTCAACTCGCTGGTCGTACCGGTCTACAACAACGCGGGCTCGATCACCGAACTGGTGGCCGCCGTGGAGCACATCGGCTGCCACGTTGACGGCGAGCTCGAGGCGGTCTTCGTGATCGACGGGAGTCCTGACAACTCGAGTGAGCTGCTGCTCGCTGGGCTCGCACAGAGCAGAGCATCCGTGCCCAGGTCGTAGAGCACTCGCGCAACTTCGGGGCCTTTTCCGCGATCCGCACGGGAATGCGCTTCGCACGCGGCAGGTACATCGCCGTGATGGCGGCCGACCTGCAGGAGCCCCCCGACCTCGTGATCGAGTTTCTGGCGCGTCTGGCAACCGGACGTGTAGACGTGGTCGCGGGCGAGCGCAAGAGCCGCGACGACAGAGGAGACGCGGCCTCGAAGTTGTACTGGCGGCTCTATCGTCGCTTCGTCTTGAGCGAGATCCCGCCCGATGGCGTGGACGTGTTCGCGTGCACGGCCTCGGTGCGCGACGTCGTCTGCTCGCTGGAGGACGTGCACACCTCGCTGGTAGCACAGCTGTTCTGGGTGGGCTTCAGACGCGAGCTGGTGCCGTATGACCGTCTGCCGCGCCCGGGCGAGAGCGGTTGGTCGACGCGGCGCAAGTTCCGCTATCTCTCCGACAGTGTCTTTGCCTTCACCGACCTTCCGGTTCGCCTGCTGTGGATCGCGGGACTGGTCGGCATCACGCTCGGAGTGATCATCGGCGCAATCGTGCTCGTCGCACGAGCGACCGGGGGGATCACCGTGCCCGGCTACGCCGCGACGATCCTCGTTCTCGTCTTCTTCCTCAGCCTCAATTCGCTCGGGCTGGGGATCATCGGCTCCTACGTATGGAGAGCGTATGAGACGATCAAGCGGCGGCCAGGCGCAATCGTTCGTGAGACGATCAACCTGCCCGGTAACGACGATGCGTGACGTAGAGATCGACGAGCTTGCAGCCTGCGCCGCGAGCGACCTCGCGTCAGGTACGCGCGTCGCTGCCTTTGCACGGGTGCTGGACGGCGCAAGCATCGGAGCCGACTGCCACATCGCCGACGGTGCCTTCATCGGCGCGAACGTCTCGCTTGGAGCCCGCGTGAGCATCGAACCGGGAGCTCACGTGTCCGCCGGCGTGTCGATCGGCGATGACGTGCGCGTCGGTGCGAACGCAACGTTCACGGGCGAACCGCCGGCTTGGGGACAGGCCGACGGGGACGAGCGCAGCCAGACGACGGTCGCTGCCGGAGCCGCGATCGGCGCCAATGCGACGCTGTCCAGCGGCATCGTGATCGGCAGGGGAGCGAAGATCGGGGCCGGCGCGGTGGTCACGCGCTCGGTGCCGCCCAACGCGATCGTGCTCGGCAACCCGGCATCCATCGTCGGCTACACCGGCTCGCCGCGCAGCGACGTGGCAGCAGGCACGCTCGCGACGGGCGCGACCGGCACGGTATCCTGGGGGTCGACGGGGTCCGGCTCACGCGTTCGGACGAATTCACCGACCTGAGGGGAAGCCTGACCGCGGGGGAGCTCCCGCAGGACGGGATTCCGTTCGTCCCAAGCCGGTGGTTCCTGGTCTATGACGTTCCCAACCAGGAGGTGCGCGGCGAGCATGCGCACCGGATCTGCCACCAGTTCCTGGTCTGTGTGTCCGGCAGCATGACGGTCGCGGTCGACGACGGTCAGAACCGCGCGCGAGATCTCACTGGACTCGCCGGTGCTCGGGCTCTACATACCGCCGCTGGTGTGGGCAAGTCAGTTCCGCTACAGCGCAGATGCCGTGCTGCTCGTGCTCGCCTCGCACCCGTACGACGCGGCCGACTACATCCGCGACTACGAGGCGTTTCTGCAGGCTGCGGCCGGCTGACCGACGCTCACGCCGCAGTGGCCGCCCGACCAGGCATCGGCCTCGCGCTCGATGGCGCTTAGCTCTTGCACGCTGGTGAGCGTCGGCGCCACATCCATCCCGCGGATCCACACGAGACCGCTGGGCAGCGGATTCACGACTCGATCGAGCTTCCGGGCGGACTCCGTCGAGCGCAAGGTCTCGCAGGATCAGCGGCATGTTCAGCCCGGCCGTGGCGAAGAAGTGAATCGTCGTGAAGAAGCGACCGATGTTGATCTCGGTGAGATTTGGCTTGCCGTCCCGCCCGTAGGTCATGTCGACGCCGAACACTCCGTGCGGAGTGCTGTCGATAGCCAGCACCGACGCGCGCGCCAGCTCGTCGATCTCGGGCTCGGCGACGGTGGCCGCGACGCGCGTGACCCCCGTCACCCCGCCGGGGCGCGATTGGAGAACGCCCATTCATAGCGACGGCGAGTCTGGGCGACGATCAACTCGCCCTCCCACCAGAGCGACTGCCAAGTGACGCTGTCCTGACCCAGCATGCTGGCCGCGGTGAACTGTCCCCAGCCGTCGAAGCGCTCGATCCAGGCGGTGCCGAACTCCAGCGAGGATGTCGCGATCGCGCCGCTTCCGCCGCCCCCTTCGATCGCTCGCAGCCAGACTTCCGGGCCGAGCTTTGCGATCGCCGCCTCGAGGTCGCTCGCCGACTTCAACAGCATCGTCGCGGGGACCGGGAGCCCGGCATCGGCCCAGATCTCATAGGACTGGTGCTTGTCGACGCAGACCTCGACGGTGCGCGGCGCAGGCAACGGAACAGCCACCCCGCGCTCGATGATCCGCTCACGCATGCGCGACACGGCGCGCACCTCGAAGTCGTGCTGCACGAGCAACAGATCCGGCTTGGATCGGCCGAGTAGCTCCAGCAGTGTCTGCTCATAGGCGGGATCGTCGGCGCCCGGCACGAGGTGCTGCTCGTCCACCGCGGCCAGAAAGAGATCCGCCGGTGAGGAGCTCTGGCCGATCAGGTAGTCATCGCGGGGGGAGTCCCGCAGACAGCTGATCACGTTGTTGCCGGGAGCCCCACCTGCTCCTCCGACCTGTATTCGCGCGGACGACACGGTCGCGCAGACTATCGGCCTACTCGCTCGGAGGCGCGTTCCAGCGCGACAACGTGCTCGACCTCTCGACGCAGCCCATCGGCGAGCGAAACCGTCTCCCAGCTTCCGACGGTCTCTGTGAGCAGGCTTGTGTCGAAGCTCACCGAAGGAGGGTTCGGGCGGTCGCTGAGGTACCTGATCGCCGCCGATGAAGCCGACCACATCGATCAGCGCGTGCGCGATTTCGTTGAGGCTGTACGTGTCGGGTGCGGCGAGATTGAGCCGCTCCGGCAGCGGCTTGTCGCAGAGGACCAGGCGACGGATCGCCTCGGCGGCGTCGTCGACGTAGAGCAGGTCGCGGCGCGTCTCGCCATCGCCCACGACGGTGGGCGGACGCCCGGTCATCAACGCCCTGATCGCTGGCCGGGACGAGCTTCTCGTAGGCCTCCTCACCGGGGCCATAGAGGTGCGCGATCCGCAAGGCGCCGGCCTCATACCCGCGCAGTCGCGCGTCCTCGGCGACGACGTGCTCGCCAAGGACCTTCGAGGCCGCATAGACGTCTGTCGGATCGAGCGGCGAGCTCTCGTTCAGCTCGCGCGCCGCTGCGCATTCCATATACATCTGCGGTGCTGGCGAACAGGAGCCGTCGAGGCGGCGGGATCCAGAGCCGCAGCAGCCCCCGCAGGCCGAGCACGTTCGCCTCCAGCACACCGTCGATGTCAGACGCTCCGGCGCGCTTGGTCGTCCACGCCGCGAGATGAACGACGACGTCGAGCTGGCCCAGCTCGCCCGGCGCCAGCTCGCCGAGCCGCTTGCCGAGCAGTTCGAGGCCGATGCTGGGTCGGCCTCGAGCAGAGCGCGAGCGCGCCTGCCGAGGAAGCCGCGCTCGCCGGTCAGCAGTACTCGAATCTTCGACACCGCGGCAGGATAACGGGCGCCCGGCCGACCCCGGCGCGTCAGGCGCGCACCGCTGGGTCCGGATCGACGGCGCCGGTCGCGGCGCCGTCGGCCTCATCCGGGCCTTCGGTTGCGCCGGCGCTCGCACGAAACGACCAATGTTTGTTGATCAGGAAGGTCACCGGCGCGGCGATCAGGACGGCGAGACGCTGAGAGGTCTTGGCACCGAGTCCAATGCTCGAGTACAGGACCGCGAAAGCTTGCGTAGTTGACCAGGAAGGAGACTCCGGCTGCGATGCAGAAGCGACCCAGATCGCTGCGCAGGCTACGTCCGCTCGGGGGAAAGGCCCACAAGCGCACCAGGCTGAAGTTGTAGATGCCGTTCAGCACGAAGGCGATGCCCAGCGCCAGGTACGGCGTGATGCCGATATCGATCTCCAGCGAATAGAACACAATCGCCAGCACATACCCGCTCCCAGCCACGATCCCGTAGCGGACGAGCTGCCCGGTGATCCCGTGGCTGCGCGCGATCTGCAGGAGACCGCTTCATGAGTGGGCGCCGGCGGGTGCTAGCCGGCGACGGCGACAGCCTGCCTCTGAAGATGGCCAGCGCACAGCCGATCCAGGCCAGCGCCGCGAGCACGGCAACGCCGTCCTGCAGCCCGCGGCCGGGTTCCTGAAAGGAGGCCGTGAAGCGATAGCTGCCCGGCGTCAGCCGCCAGGCCCGAAATGGCACGTGCGCGTCGACGAGCTGGACGCGTTTGCTGTTGGAGTGCCAGCCCTTGACCGAGAGCTCGTTTTCGACCATCAGCGTCGGCTTGGACACGTTCACCGAATAGACGATGCTCTGGTCGCCGTAGCGCAGCGTCTGCACCGCGGCGCCGGGGCGCCATGTCTGCGGCGCGGGCAGATGCACGTCTGTCGAGCAGCCAACCGACTGGCAGTCGAACAGATAGCCCTGCCACGGCTGCAGCAACTTGGCCGCCAATGCCGGTTCGTTCTCGGCGAGCCACAACGACCGCTCGATCGTCGGGTCGTAGTCGCTTGCGTGATAGGTGTCCGCGACCCACCCCGAGGCATTCGGTTCTGCTGTCGGCGCCGCGGGCACGCGCGCGGGCCGGGTGACCGGTGCGGCGGCGAGATGTTTGGGCAGCTCGCGGACATACCCGTCACGCGCGACGTAGAAGGCGAGCGCGCTCGGCGGCACCTGCCAGGGAGCGACGGTCCCCTCCAACCGATAGTCGCGGATCTCGCGCGCGCCGTCAACGGCGACGAGCACGACGAGGATCAGGACGAGCACGCGGCCTCGCGGACGAGCGGCCACGACGAGGACGGTCGCGACGATCACCAGGAGCACCAGCCACAGCGAACGCGTGGGCAGGGCGTGCGTTTTCGGGGCGAGGATCGCTCCGAGCGCCAACAACACGCCGAAGGCTGCGGCACGCAGGGCGAGCGTCTGGCGCCGACCCGAAAGCCCGCGCCAAGCGTCGATCGAAACGATGATCAGCGCGAGCGCGACCACCGCCTTGTAGTCCGATGCGGGAAAGCGACTCGGGAAGAGCGGCTTGATCGACGCCATCGCGTTGCCGATGAAGCCGATCCTCGGTGTCATGGCGAGCAGCAGCGCGAGCACGCCGCACGCGACGAGCGGAGCGTGACGGCGGATGGTCGCCAAGCGCGCGCACGACAGGCCGATGAGGATCGGGATCGCCAGCGCCCACGACGTGACGGTTCCGTCCAGCTTCCAGGAGAAGTTGTTCAGGTAGAGGCCGAGAAAGTCCAGTGGCCGCAGCGCCCATTCAGCGCGAAGCGCAGCGGTCGGTTCGATCGTCCGGTGCAGTTCGCCCGCCTGTTCGGCGCGGATGTACGGCAGCAGCACGGCCGCGGAGATCGCGGCAGACGCGACGATCGCGAGGATCAACGCTCCGCGGTAGCGACGCCACAGACCGGAGCGGCCGCGTAGCGCCACGAGCACGTAGAGCCCTCCGCTCAGGCCGAAGGAGACGACCTCACCCGGATAGGCGCCGGAGGAGATCAGCCAGGCGAGCGCGGGCACGGCGACCAAGCGCGTCCAGCGGCCCTCCTGCGGCGGTGTCAGCGCCCAGAACAGCCACGGCAGGTAGGCAAAACCGCGGATGATGTCGGCGTGCTCGGCCTGGCCGTAGAAGGCGCCGAAGAAGACGTAGGCGATCCCCGCCAGCAGCGCCCACATCCACTCCAGACGCCGCGCCCGTGCGAGCGCGTAGGCGCCGAGCCCCGCGAACAGGACGTGCGCGACCTGCACTGCCGTGAGCACACGCAGCGTCGCCGAGATCCCCAGTCCGCCGAGCGCCCACCATCCCGGGAAGTACACACCCGCCTGTGGGTCGATGTCGACCGGAAAGCCGCTGGCGACGAACGGCGACCAGCTCAGCGGATGACCCCTGCCGATCGTCGCCGCGACGAATGCCGGGGTCGTCGTGTACGTCCCGAGGAAGTCCCACGGAAACGTCCAGTGGTCGAACAGCTGCTGCGAGAAGATCACGCAGACGAACCCGAGCAGGACCAAGAAGACGAAGGCCGGCACGCGAGCGCGGCGCCAGGCGCCCAGCAGGGACGCGCGGTCAAGGCTGCGCCGACGTGGCGGATCGGCGTGCACGCTGGTCTGCGTCGCCATCACGGGGCGCCTATTGTTCGTAGGACTCGACCACAACCGCCTCCGTCGGCGCCGCGCTCAGCGGACACGCTGAAACCAGAGCGACGCACCCGCCAGCGAAGCCGCGGCGTCGAGACGAAATGCCCGTCTCACCGCGTCGAGATGGTTGAGCACCATGTAGCGCGTACCCCAGCTGATCGCGAAGCTGGAGTTGTAGCTCAGAAACGAGCGCACGAGGTAGGACTCATTCCACCCTCGGCCCTCCATCACCCACGTTTCCGGGTACTCCTCAGGAAGGAAAACGTCGTGGACGTGAACGACCACGCCGACCTGCAGACGCGGCACGATCTCGTGAAAGATCCACGTGACGTCTCCGCCGGTCTTGACGGTGTGTGAGGTGTCGATGAACAGAACGTCGTTGGCGCCGAGCTCGCCGAACAGCTCCAGCGGAGTGTCCTGGATCAGCTCGCTGCGCAGCTCTGAAATACCGTCGACTCCTTTGACCAGGAAATCGCTCGGGTAGGGCTCGATGCAGCTGAAGCGCATCGCAGCCGCCGCGCTCCTCGCGATTCACACGCGCCGTGACCAGCGACGAGTATCCCGACCCGATCTCGATCATCCGCTCGGGGCGAAGCTGCCTCAGCATCGCCGCGAGAACCAACGCGTCCAGCGGCGGATACTGATCGTTGCCCGACCAGTACTCGGTCGGGTCGGGCGACTCGGTGCTCCGCAGTGCCAACGGGGCGTTCAGCGGCAAACGACTCGGCCATTTCGAGCTGGCCTGCCTCGCGCCAATCGAGATCGAGCATCGGTCGCTGCGTCGTCCGGCCAGACCTGCGCCCGGCGCGCCAGCCAGATCGCCGACGTCGTACATCGGCGAGTAGAAATGTCCCAGCGGGAACAGCAGCGGTATCTCGGGCCGTGCGCCTTGCTCGGCGCTCACTTGCCTCGCACCGGCCTCAGCAGGCGCTTGACGATCCGGCGCGGCTCGCCGCGCAGAGCCGCTGCGAACCTCGCGTAGGGCGCCAGCATCCGCCAGCGCCGCGATTGCACGGTGATCGCATAGGCGCCGGCCACCTGCTGCAGCTCGTTCTGCAGGCGCGTGACCTCGGCTTCCAGGCGCGTGCGGGCCTCGGCATGCTCCTTGCTGGCAGCTCCGTGCATGTGCATCTCCTCTTCCAGCTCGGAGACCACGACCTGGTTGGGCTCGAGGATCGCCAGGCGCTCGCACATCTTCACCAGCCGCTCCGCGCTACCGGCTGGCAACAGCAACGGGTGCGCATTGCGCCGCTCCTGCAGGACGCGCTGGGCTGCTCGCCAGACCTCCGCATCGTGCAGCGAGGCAGACGACTCGCCCCCGCGCCACATCTGATAGATGCTCGTGACCTTCTCGGTGTCGCGAACCGGTGCGAGTGCTGTGCAGCGCATCAAGAAGTCCCAGTCCTCGAGGATCGGCAGCTGCTCGTCAAAGCGCAGCGCGAACGTCTCGATCAGTCTCATAGGGATCGCGAAAGTGCAGATCGGCGTTTCGTTTTCGAACAGGTGCCCGACCGGATCGAACTTCGTCGCATACGGGAACTGCAGACCCGACTGCACCACATACGGCGCTCGGTGGGACTCGTCCGAGCGGGACACGTGACGCAGCGCGGCGACCGATCGAACGATCGCGCCGTCGCCCGCGGCGGCGATGAAGGTCTCCGCCCAGTCGGCCGTGACGACGTCGTCGTCGTCGAGGAATGCCACGTACTCGCCGCCGGCGCGCTCGAGCGCCGCGTTCAAGGGGCTGACCCGGCCGCCACCGCTGAGCGGAAGGACCTTGATCCGCCCGGAGAACATCGGAGCGAACTCGCCGACGAGCGATTCCACCGCCGGGACCACGTCATCGGGATTCGGTGCGTGCACCATCAGCAGAACCTCGAAGTCGTCGACCGTCTGAGCCGCCAGACACGTCAGCGCCTCGCGCAGATGGGTCGCACGCCGCCCCTGCGTACGCACGACAACCGACAGCGCGGTCGGCCGTTCGGGCGCGAGCTCTGTCTGGCGGCGGGGGTGCGGATCTCCGCTCGCCACAAAGGCGCGAACGAACTGAATCGTGTCGCCATGAGGATCGGCTGCCTCGCGCCACATGCGGATCGCCGCGGCGATCGGCGATGCCCAGGAGACCGCCGGGTGATCGGCCGGAAAGTGCTGATCGCTGTTGCGCAGCCGAAAATCGTGCTCGTCCAGCTCGAGCAGGCCACTCGCGCGCGCCTCAATGCGCAAGCGCTCGGCGGTGAAGAACTGCAGGTGCGTCGAATCGAGCAGACCCGTCGGCGTGTACTCCCAGCGACCGAATGCGAGCTTGGCCGCGATGTCCACGTGTGCGATGTTGGGAACGCTGATCATCAGATGCGGCTTGCCGACTGCGTCGAGGCCTGCGCGTATCGCGGCCAGGAACGGTCGCGTCTCGGGCATGTGCTCGATCACATCCAGCACGAGCACCGCCGCGACGCGACGCCCGGCGGCCAGCGCACTGATCGCCGCGGGCAGCTCGTCGAGCTCTGAGAGATCGAGATACTGAGCGTCGAAGCCGCGTTGTGAGAGCTCCGCCAGCGAATCGGCGTCGATGTCGACACCGACGTATTCGTAGCCGAGGTCGGTCAGCGGCTGGGCGATCGAGCCGACGCCGCATCCCAGGTCGATGACCACGCCGGGGTCGAGCTGCAGGCGCCTGACGAGCTCGACGACATGCCCGTAGGCGCTGTCCCAGGCAAATGAGAAGTCATATCGCGGGCGCGCCGCGGACTGCTCAGAAGCGGTGCGTGGCATACTCGCCATCGATGAACTGAGCGACTTTCGCCGCGTCGGGTTCGGGTCTGGGAGCGCGTCCGTCGGCCACCCTCGCGCGGAACTCCTCCAGAGCGGCGAACTGAATGCTCGACTCCCCCGCCTCGATCGCCCGCTCGGTCTCCTCGACGATATCCGGACGCGCCCAGCGCCGCGCGAGCATCAGGCGCCCGAGCGCCGAATGATAGATCTCGGCGTCGGGCACCGGCCACGCATCGTCGGGCGCTGGGCGCTTGTCATGGAAGACGGCGGCGCGCGGAGCGGTCACGACCCGGTGACCCGCGCGGCGGGCGCGCCAGGACAGGTCGACGTCGTCGCAGTGCAGGAGAAATGTTGCGTCGTCGAATCCGTTGAGCTGATCGAAGACGAGCCGATCGACCAGCATGCAGAATCCGCTGGCCCAGCTGGTGTCGCCGGTCACCGCGTCGTATTCGCGTGGGTGCTCGAGCGGAATCTGTCGCGCCTCGACAACTCCCACGCCCGGTGCATCGAGGGCCTTCACCAGCTCGAGCAGCGCAGTCGGCGAAGGGTAGGTATCGGGATTGAGCACAAGCACCATGTCGCAGGCGTGGTCGCCTGCCAGACGGTTCTGCCCGCCGCTGGAGCCGAGGTTCTCGGCGAAGAACTCGTAGCTGATCGGGTGCAGGGCGCTCGTGGCCTCGCCCATCGCATCAGCGTCCTGGTCGCCGAGAATCGGCCCGGGACTGCTGTCGCCCATCGCCCACTCGACGCGTCCGGCGAGACCGCTGGACAGCAGCACCCGCGCTGCCGCATCCAGGCCATGCAGCAGACGCCAAAGCTGCTCCAGGCGGTGGCCGTAGAGAACAGACTGGACGCGCAGAACGCGCCCTGCACGATCGTCGGGCATCGCGCGCATGCTAGCTGCTCGACCAGCCGTCGATCACCGCGTCCGCGGGGCCGCGAAAGCGCTCGGGACCGGCTCGATCCGGGGAGAGCCGTGGATCCGCCTGGGCGCTCTGAGCACGTCTAGACTCGGCCCGTGGCCCAACGGGACGGACAGGCGGCGACCGGCGGCGAGACGCAAGCTTCGCGTGCCGATACTGAGCGCGAGCTGTCTGCGCTCGTGCGCGAAGCGGCCCATCTGCGCCGTGAGCTCGCCGCCGCGACGGACCGAGGCTCGCGTAACGCTCAGGCCTTGCTGGCCGTCGAGACGCGCCTGGCCCTCGCGCAGGCTCGGGTCGTTGAGCTGGACGCGCGCAACAACGAGCGCGAGGCCGAGCTCGCGCAGTTGCGCCAGCGTGTGCAGCGTGCCGATCGCGTCGCCAGGGCGATGACAGCATCGCTCAGCTGGCGGGTCACCTTGCCGCTGCGCGCCCTCAAGCGCAGGGTCTAGCCCCGCTCAACCAGGGCCTGTCGTCTCGGCCAGGCATACGTGCCGTTCGCGCAGGATGCGCCAGGCCTGCGCCGGGGCGACGTCCGCTGCGCGAGGGTGCTCCCGGTCGAGATCGGTTGTGCGACGCGCGAGGATTTCCGGCACCTGCACGCCGTCGCACCCGTGGTCGGCGAAGGCGCACGACAGGGCGAAGTCCTCCCATCCTGCGAGTCGCGGGTCGGTCTGGATAGCCACCGATATCGGCGAACGCCGCCCGGCGAACGAGCAGCATGTGCTCGACGAGCGGGCCGAAGCGCAGCCTGTGCGGATCCCAGCCCAGGTGATTGCTCAAGCTGGCCGCCCGGCCCCCGCCGGCCAGCTCGGTCAGCCCATAGGCGAAGGCGGCTTGTGAGTGCTCGGCGAGCGCTGCAAGCAGCCGTCGCGACGCGTGCGGATAGGGCTGCACGAGACTGCGCCGAGCACGAGCACCAGGCCGCCGGCGGCGATCTCGATCCCCCGGTTGCGCGCGGCGGCGAGGCCGTGGTCGTGCGCAAGCGAGAGCAGCTTGCCGCCGACCCACGGCAGCTGGGAGAGCGTGCGACGAAGCTCCTCGCCACGAGTCTCCGTGCAGCGCGCGACCGACGATCACGAGCTCCCTATCGCCCCAGTCCCCGCCTTCGCTGTGCGCGACCGCCTCGAATCGCATCCGCCGCCGCGCCGGACATCGTCATCGACGGTGATCAGCACGCTGACACGCGTCTCCGCCTCGCTGCGCGTGCCAAAGGCGCGAAGAACATCCTCATCGGCGCTATCTGCGCCCGCCCCGAGACGCGGCGCTCGGACATCGTCGCCGAACCCGGCCGGCCGCGTCCGGCCCGGCCGTCTCAGCCCACGCCGGCGGCGGCAACGCTCGGCGGCTTCGGGCGGGGCGCCGGCGCTCGCGCTTGCCCGGCGTCGGAGCGGCAAGCGGCGTCGCGGCAGCATCGTGGATGGCTTCGCCCAGCACGTCGATGGCGGCCGACAGCGGATGTTGCTCCTTCATCAGCGAGTAGGCCCTCTCGCGAATCCGGCTCAGTCGCTGCTCATCGCCCAGCGCAGCCTCCAGCGCCACGTCGAGGTTCTCGAACGATGCACTGATGAAGTGCTCGCCGGGGATCAGCGGCTCGAAGCCGAGCGAGTGCTCGCTTACGAGCACGCAGCCATTGGCGATCGCCTCGACCGCGCGCTGCCACTCGAAGTATCCGAGCTCGCCGCGATGGATGTTCAGGATCACGCGCGAGCGGGCCAGCAGCTCCCACTTGCGCGTCCCGGCGATGAATGAGGCTGAACCGGCACGATGCGGCACTAGCGCTTCGGGCAGGTGCAGCTCGCAGCTCTTGCGCGCGAGGACGCGGCCACATCGCGCCACTGCATCGAGCCGTCGCGGGGTCGCTCCGGCGAGCAACACCACGTCCGTCGGGCGCGCCGCGTCGGGCGCGCCGTGCCAGCGATCCCAGCGCGGTGTGTACCCGAGCTGCAGGAAGCGCGCGTCCACACCGCGCTTGCGCAGGGTGCTCACGCCGAGCCGGTTGATGTCGACGGTGCTCGCAGCACGCGCGCAGACCTCCGCGGTTTCCTCAAACCAGTGCGTTCCGGGCTGCTCGGTGCAGATCGTGACGCTGCGCCGCAGCTGGGCGTCGCTCGGATGCGCGTCGGCCATCAACAGCGGCAGCAGCTCGTGCGGAACGAACACGTACACCAGCCCGTCGCGAGCAGCGGGGAAGTGGTCGACCGCACGCTCGATCGCTACACCTGTGCGGGCCAGCTCCTCGGCCAGCGCGTCCAGCAGCTCGGCGAAGAACACGTTCTGGCGGCTGGCCGAGACGAAGCAGGCTGTTGGCGTCACGCACGCAAGCTAGCGAAGGCCGTCCCGGCCGAACGACAGCGACGCGAGCGCAAAGCCAAGCGCGCGGTTCTCCGGCGGCGACGCGAGATCCCCTCCGTCGGGGTTTGACCAGCTCGTCTCGGTCTCGAGCGACAGGCGATAGTCGCCCGGCGCCAGCGCGGCGGCGAACGTCTCGTTGTGCCAGTCGCCATCGCGCCATGGCAGCTGGGTCGACCATCGCTCGCCTGGTTGCCCCAACGACGTGAGCGTGACCCGCAGGCTTCCGATCGAGGCGGGTGGCAGGCAATAGCCCAGGGTCAGCGAACCTGTGGGCTCCACGACGCGCACGACCGCCGCCGCGAGCCGCCCGCCCCAGCGAAAGGGCCCGGACGGGCCGGCTTCGGTCTCAAACCAGCCGCTGACGAGTTGGTCCTCGGCGTTGGCGCCGATGTCCAGACCCCCGGCCGGTATGTCAAAGGACGCTGCGAGCAGCAGGCGCGACAGCGCCAAAGACAACGAGCGCGTCTCGCGCGGCGGATCTGACCATCCGCTTGCGGCGGCGAAGGACACCTCATAGTCGCCGGGCGCCAGATCGATCGGGTGGTTCTCCACCGAGCGAGCCAGATACTGCCAGGGCAGACGCGTCTCCCACACGCTCTCGAGCG
Source organism: uncultured Solirubrobacteraceae bacterium (assembly GCA_963819435.1). GTDB lineage: Bacteria > Actinomycetota > Thermoleophilia > Solirubrobacterales > Solirubrobacteraceae > Palsa-744. The sequence goes on from CAWFWA010000006.1 coordinate 102,797, forward strand.
GGTCGCTCGAGGCCACCCTGCGGATCCGCACGTCCACCGAGCCGACGTCGACGGGCACGTGCGCGTAGTCCAGGCGCAGGCGCTTGGCCGGCTCGTCCAGGTGCACAAGCAGTGCGGCGTGCTGTCGCGGCCCAGCGATAGCTGCGCTCGTCCGCCCGCTCGGGCGGAAACCATCCGTGCAGCAGCTGTGCCTCGCAACGGCCCTGCGCCATGTCGACGCCGGCTGTCGCGCGTTCTGGACTCGGTTGCAGACGCAGCGGGACCCCGACAGGAAAGCCGTCCCCCCACGACGCATCGAGAGCCGATCAGGCACCGCGCGTGCGCCGCGAACGCCACGGCGGGCAGCGAGCAGGCTCGGGAGGTGTCGGGCGTTCCACGCGATCGACCTCAGCTTCTGCACGCGCCCGGCCATCGGCGCGACACCCAGCGAGCGAGCCTCCTCGACCAGCCAACGCCCGAGTGCTCGCCCTGATGCGTGCTTGATCACCACGCGCATGCGATGGCGCTCGCACAGCAGCCGCTTGCGCGCGGAATCGCCACCCGTCGCGCCGAAGCCATGGTCGACCCAGGCCTTCGGCGCGACGACTATCCGATAGCCCGCCCGCCACAACCGAACCCCGTAGTCGACGTCGTCGTAGTAGTTGAGCATGCGATCGTCGAACGGGCCGACGCGCTCGATCGCCTCGCGCCGCAGAGCCATGCCGCAGCCCATCGGGTACAGCGACTCGCGGGCAAGCTCGGCGAACTCATAGGACTGGTTCATCGAGAGGTCTGCCGCCCAGCCCTGCTGGTTGACGGTGCCTCCGGCGCCGTTGACGACGAGCGGGTTGTCGTCGAAGAAGACGGTCGAGGCAATGCCGCCGACCGACGCGTCCTCGCCGAAGGCCGCGACGACCTCGCTCAGCCATCGCGCATCGGCGAACCCATCCGCGTCGATGAACGCCACGATCTCGCCCGCGGCGTGGCCCAGCCCGAGGTTGCGAGCGCTCGGGCAGCCGTGGTTGCGATCGCTGCGCACGAGCTTCAGCTCGCCCGCGCGCGCCGCTCGCCGTGCGACCTGCTCGGTCGCGTCGTCGGACCCGTCGTCGACGACGATCACCTCGTAGTTGGGGTAATCCTGAGCGAACAGCTGCTCCAGACAACGACCAAGTACGTCGGCGGCGTTCCAGCAGACGACGATCACCGACACCAGTGGCGCCGGCTCGCGCCGATCGCTGCGAGCGTCTGATGCGTGCCGGCGTCGCAGCGTCTCGCGAACCAGAACCTGGCTGTCTCTCCAGCGGTCGTAGTTCACCGAGCGTGCCCCACCTAGGCCGGTCGCACGATCTCCAGCCAGCGCAGCGGAGCCGGCGAATCGCACAGCCCGTGAAGCGCAGACAGCGGGCCGTAGTGAACCGGGGGCGTCACCGGATGGGCCGGCAGCAGCACGAGCGCTCCGATCGTGCGATTGAACAGGTCGACGCCATCGCCGTTGCCCGGGTGCAGGCTGACCCCTCCGCGCGTGATCTCGATGCTGTGCACGCCCTTGCTCAGCCGCTGCGAGCCGATCTCGATCCACTGCCCGGGATAGCTCACCTGGTAGGCGCCGGTGCCGACATGCCGGCCATCGATGCTGACGTCCACGGGCCGGCCGAATGAGCCATTGAGAAAGAGGTCGTAGGTCCCGGCCGCAGGGATCGGCTGCTCGCGCGTGGCACGTCCGGCGCCCACGGCGATGATCGTTCCCCCGGATGAGCTGAAGCCGCCGCTCAGCACCATGTTGCTGCCGTCGACCTGCACATAGCCGAGCGGGCCGAACGTGTAGGCAAGCCGTGCCGAGGGCCCGGCCTTGCGCGCGAGCCGCTTGGCTTCGGCGCAGGCGGCTCGTTCATGATCGGCGGGCAACTTGAACGCGACGTGTGCGTAGACCACGCGCGCGGGCTGCGCGCGCTGCCAGACCTCGTAGTAGGGGGAGATCTCCACGAGGCGATAGTTGCTCGGCGGGCGGCTGGCCAGCGGGTTGCGCCGCATCACGATCGTGCGGAACGACTGCACGAAGGAAGGCGAGAACTCGTTGAGGTCGTAGGCGAACATCCCCCCGGCTTCGGTTTCGCGATTGACGCCCGGGCGCAGGCCGACCGCCGGGCCGTTGACCATGCTGTCCTGGCGCCCGTCGCGCAGGTAGTACTCGGCGTACTCCTCGAAGTCCGGCGTCAGGGTCGGGCCCTGACCGGCGAAGCGTTCGCCGATCTGCTGCAGGTTGTGCAGGCGCGCGTACGGGGAGAGCGTGACGTCGTGGTAGAGCAGCGCGTTGCCCACGAGCACCCCACCGGCGATCGCCAGGACGGCCACCAGCACGGTCACTTGAATGACCGGCGTCATGCGCCCCAGCAGCCGCCGGGCGGCCGCGGCGGTTCGCCGCCCGCGCTCGCCAACTGACTGCAGGAGCGCGCCTGCGCCGGCAAACGCCAGCAGCAGCGCGATCGGCGAGGTGATGCAGTAGGCCTTGAACTGAATCCACGGGCCATAGCGGTGAGTCACGTAGTACAGGGCGACAACGCCCGCAACGCCGAGCCAAGCAAGGCTCCAGGCCCGGCGTCGAATCGCCAGCAGCAGCCCACAGGCGGCGAGCACCAGGACGACGACCGCAAGCACTTCGCTGGGCAGCTGGTGGGCGTCCTGGGGAAAGCGCGCGTCGCCGCTGATCCACACGCCGGCGGCGGAGATGGCGGGGACGGGCGCGGCGAGGTTGCCCAGGTCGACCGGGCCCGTGCCGGTGACATACGGCAGCAGCTTGAACGCGACGGCAAACGTCGGCAGGGAGAGCACGAACGCGACGGCGGCGATCTGTGCGGACCCGAGCAACGTCGCCACCCGGTTGCGCTGCAGCACGAGCAGAGTCACGCCGACACCGGCACACAGGGCGCCGAGCCAGGGCAGCGTCGTTAGCGAGAAGGAGGCGAACGTCGCTGAAAAGGCGACCGGGACGGCGAGGATCGCGCGGCCCGGGCGCACGCGTTTCATGACAGGCACGAACAGGGCCGCGACGAGCAGCAGAAAGCTACTCGTGCACAGCTCCTTGATGCCACCCGCCAGCGTGTACGCGTACAGCACGTTTGGCTGTGCCGCGATGAACGCCCCGAGCGAGCGCAACGCGCGGTTGGCGACCAGCGGACGCAGCAGCGAGTAGAGCGAGAGTCCGCTCATCGCAGCGACGAATGCGAGGAACGGCTGGTACAGCCACGAGAGGTCCACCGGTGTCAGGTTCGACAGTGCGCCGAGGGTCCACGGACCCCCGCCCGGGTACCCCGCGCTGAGGTACTTTTTCATCACGATCTGGTAGGCCGAGAGCCCGTCGGCGGGGATCTCGCGCCCGCTGTGCGCGAGGTGCGCCGAGAGATCGAGCTCGTAGGAAATGTCGACGATGTGCGCGTAGCCGGTGAAGCCGGGCTTTCCGGACAGAACGATCGGCGCGGCGACCAGCGCGAAGGCGCCGAGCCCGGCCGCCGCCGCCCACAGATCCATCCCCCGTCCGCGCCGCCCCATCGCGCGGCTGATGGACCCCCGGCCCAGCAGCAGACCGCCGACCCCGACCACCACGAACGCCGGCGCCGCCAACGGCGCGAGCGACGAGAAGTAGCAGAAGAGCCCCGCGACCACGACGAGCACGGCGAGGCCGAGCGGAAGGATCAGCACCGCCGGCACGGCATCGGGACCCGTGACGCGCCGGACCGCCAATCCCGCGCCTGCGCACAGCACGAGCATCAGGGCCGGGAATACGACCCACGCGAACAGGAAGACTCCGATCATCGGCGCGCTGGAGCCCCGTTGGCCGCGGGCCGTGGCAAGCCGGCCAGCTCCTCCAAGCGTTCGCGCATGCGTCCTCCAGTCGCCTGCGGCGAGAGTTGCCGCTCCACGTCGGCGCCGGCACGCCGCCCCTTGGCCGCTGCCTCCTCGGCGTTTGCGCTCACATGCTGCATCAGCTTCGCCGCGTGCTCGACGCTGGGCTCCGCCCACTCGCCCTCAGGCGGATAGATCTCACATTCCGGGCCCACGCGGCCGATCTCGAAGTCCACGAGATAGCTGTTCTCGTCATCCATGAAGTCCACATTGCCCGAATACCCGGTCGCAATCACGGGCTTGCCGATCGCCATCGCCTCGGCGAGCGTCAAACCGAAGCCCTCCGCACGATGAAGCGACACGTAGCAGTCGCAAGCCGCCATCAGCCCGCTGAGTTCCTGCGCGGTGAGCGAACGGTCGATCACGTGGATGTCCTGCCGGCCGTCGGCGGCCCACAGGACCTCCTCCTCCGAAAGCGGCCGCAGCGGGCCGTTGATCGTCTTGATCACCAGCTGCGGTCCCTCGCCCGGGCCGAACGCGCGCTTGAACGCCTCGATCAGCCCCACCGGGTTCTTGCGCTGAACGGTGCTCAGGTAGTCGAACACGAAGAGGAACGTGAAGCCGTCTGGGACGCCGAGACGCAGCGGCTCGGCGGGCGCGCTCGGGCGCTGCACGGGCGGCGGCAGCGCGAGCACCGGGACCGGCGCCTGGGCGCCGATGTTCTCGGCCATGAAGCGTGAGTACACCCACACCTCACGCACCAACGCGAATGCCTGCTGCCAGCGCGGCGGGATGACGTTCGTCTCCCAGCCCCAGATTCCGATGCGCGGGCCCTGGAAGTAATCCTCGCCGAGTCGCGTCACAAAGCCCGGCAGCTCGTCGGCGTTGACGGCGACGATCTCAAAGCCGTGCCGCGCCCCGTGGCTGACGTCGTCAAAGCCGTGGCGACCGTAGGCGTCCGCGAGCGCGACCGGCAGCTCGAGATGGTGCAGCGGCACGCTCACCGTGCTCACCGGCACCCCTGCGGCGCCCAGCGCATCGACGTAGCCGCGCGCAGCTGCGCCCAGCCCGAGAGTGTGACCCAGATACCCGGTCACACGGACGGCCAGCGGGTCGTCCGCTGGAGCCGGCGCGAGTCCATTCGCGAGGTTGGCCTCGGGCGCGGCGTCTGGCGCGCCCCGATGAACCAGCGCAGGGGTGTCGTCCTCTGCAACCCTCGCCGGCCGGTCCGGCGAGCTGACCGCGAACGCTTCTGCCTCCCCGCCGGCCGCGCGCCGCGTGCGGCTCTCGCCGTCGCGGGGCGGCATGAACCGGTCGGGGATGCCGAGCTCATGGCGACCGAACTGCCAGCACCAGGCGACGCAGCCGGCGCCGTCCTCACCGTCGAGATCGGGATAGGCACGCAGGACGTCGGGGCGCTCGCGCGAGACCCGATAGAAGACGTAGCGGTTGATTCCATAGCGGGCACCGCGTGGGGCGGGCGCTTGCAACCAGGCCAGGAACTCGTCAGATCCCTGCTGCCCGAACAGATCCTCGACGCCGTCGCCGAGCGCGACGGCTCGCGCATAGATCGCCCGCATCGGGTCGTCGTAGACGAGCCCCCCGGCGAGCCTTCGGCCGACGTCGTGACGATGGTCCGCGTCGCTCCAGCCGGCCTCGCGCAGCTCCTGCGCGTAGCGTTCGCACAGCTCGCGCAGGGCAGGTGAGCGGCTCACGCGCGCCCGGCTGGCCTGTGGCGCGAGCCGGTGGGGACGGTCGGGGTCAAAGCCCGGCAGGTTGAGGAAGCGCAGCGGCCCGCGACCGTCCACCGACACGTGATCGCCGTCTGCCGTCAGCGCGTGGCGGTGCAGGTTCCACATGCTCAGGTTGCAACCTGGATCGTCGAGCACGCCCGTCGAGAAACGTGCCGGCGCCAGCTCGATGAACCGCGCGAGCCAAGGGCGGTCCTCGGGGCGGTCACCGACACTCAATGCATCGAGTGAACCGAGTGCCTGTTCGACGTGCAGGCTCCACCAGGCGAGAAACTCGCGCGCCGCCGGTCCGGCGTCGATGGCGATAACCGTGTCATCGATGCGACCGGCACGATCGAGCTGCTTGCGCGACGGTTCCAGGCCGTCATCCGGGACATCCTCGGCGACCCGCGGCACGAGCACGACACCATGTCTGTCGAGCAGCGCCTGGATCGGCTGCAGGCCGGCGCTCAGCCAAACCGAGTTGGGCAGATAGAGGGCCGGCTCGCCCGATTGCTCGACCTGGTGCAGAAGCAGGTGTGGCGCCAGCAGGATGCTGAGCTCATCCTCGTCGTGGCGCGCGAGCAGAGCCTCTACATCGATCTCCAGCTCGTCGGCGGCCGAACGAAGGCGCAGCGACCGCTCGCCCTGCGCGACGGCGTCGATAGCGCTCTGCCTGCCGATCAGCGCCACGGTGAGCGCCCAATCGGGTTGATGGCGACGCAGCGACCGGGCCAGCGTCCGGGCACGCGGCAGCGTGCTCATGGTGGCCAGTGAGACGATCTGCATCAGGAGTCTTTGCCGGGCTCGCGCAATGCGATCTCGCGTCGCAGCGACTCCGCAGTCAGGACGAGCTCTCGGGCGAGCTGCTCGAGGCGCTCGATCTGCTCGCTGTGGCGTTCACTCACGTGCTCGAATTCCCCTTGCAGGCGCTGCACGGCCGCCGGCAGGCCGCGGCCGCGAGCGTATCGCGGCGCTACCCGCCACAGCGTCCGGCGAGCCAGCTCGCGCAGGCGCCGGCGCACTGCACGAAGTGGCCCCGCGACACGGATCTGTGCGCTGATCTGATCGTCGACGGTCATCGTTGCTCCTTCGATTATCGCCCAATGTCACGAGCGTCCGCGACACTGCTCTAGGCTGGCTGATCCGCCGGCGGACCCAGATGAGCATGAACGAGCTGCCCCCGACGCGCCAAGCCCACCAGCCCAGAGGCGTCTGCGTGCTGATCGCGGTGGACAACGCAGACGCCCACCTGGGCGCCTGCGTGCAGTCCGTCCGCGCGAACACGCCCGATCACGTCCACGTCGCCCAGGTCGCGCCGACCGCGGCCGGCGTGAACGTGGCGATCGAGCAGCTCGCGCCGGCCGATGTGATCGTGCTCGACGAGCCGTGTCAGGTCAGCCCAGGCTGGTTGGCAAGGCTCTGCGGCGCCGCGAACGCCGACACGAACACAGCCAGCGCCAGCGCGCTGGCTGACGCCGGAACCGCGCTCGCGCCGGGCGCGCCATCGCAACCTCCTCGGGATCCCGGCGCGCCGGCCGAAGAGCTCGCTGAGAGCGTGCCCGCGCTTTACCCACGCCTGAGCCGCGCGGTGGGCCCGTGCGTGTATGTGCGCCGCGACGCGCTGCAACTGGTCGGGCCGCTCGACGAGCAGATCGACCTGCGATCGGCGCTCGAGGTCGACTTTGCCCAGCGTTGTGTGCTCAGCGGATTGACCCACGTGGCTGCCGACGACGTCCTCGTCAGGCGGCTGGACCCAGCCCCACGCGACGCGCGCACGCTCTCGCCGGCACTGCTGGAGCGCTACCCGTACCTGGCCCAGACGCCGCTGGCCGACTCCGCCGTGCTTCGCTACGCGCTGCGGCACGCAAGCGAGCCTGCCGGGCGACTTTCGGTGACGCTCGACGCGCGCGCGCTGGACGGCACGATCACCGGGACGCACGTCCACGTACTCGAGCTGATCCTCGCGCTGGTCGCAACCGACGCCGTCGCGTTGCGTCTGCTCGTGCACGACAAGCGACTCGATGACGCGACCCGCCAACAGCTGTCCGAGCTTCCCCACACCACGCTCCTGGATGCCGAAGCTCTCGATCCTGGGGTGCTCCCCACGGCGGTCTTTCATCGCCCTCAGCAGACGTTCTCGCCCGGGGACGTGGCGCTCGCGCTGGCCCTGGGCGAGAGCTTTGTGATCAGCCAGCTCGACCTGATCGCCTACCGCAATCCCGGCTACTTCACGGATGCTTCGACCTGGGGGGACTTCCGCGCGGCCTCGCGTCACGGGCTCTCGGCCGCCGAGCGCGTGGTCGTCTTCTCCGCACACACGCGCGACGAGCTCCTTTCCGACGCGCTGGTCGACGCGACCCGTCTGCGGATCGTGCCGCCGGGCCTGGATCATCGGACCGCGATGGAGTCTCGCCGTCCTGGGGCGCTCGTCGAGGATCCGGACTCGCCGGAGTTCCTGCTCTGTCTCGGCACCGACTTTCGCCACAAGAACAGGGTGTTCGCCCTGCGCATGCTCGCCGCTCTGCGAAAGCGCCACTGCTGGTCTGGACGGCTCGTGTTTGCCGGGACTCACGTGTCGCCCGGGTCCTCGGAGCACTCCGAGCTGGCCTTCCTCGCCGAGCATCCGCAGCTCGCCGAAGCGATCGTCGACCTGGGGGCGGTCGGTGAGCGCGAGAAGACGTGGCTGATCGAGCACGCCGGGGCCGTCCTTTACCCCTCGGCCTACGAGGGATTCGGGCTCGTGCCGTTCGAGTCAGCGCTCTTGGGTACACCTTGCGCGTTTGCCCCACAGGCCTCCCTTGCCGAGGTTGCCCCGCCCGAGACCGCGACGATCGCTCCGTGGGACGACGCCGCCAGCGCCGACCGTACCTTTGCGCTGCTGAGCGACCCAGGTCAACGCGAAAGCAACGTCCAGGCGCTGGCGAGCCGGGCGAGCGGCCTGAGCTGGGACGCGACGGCCCGGGCGATGGTCGAGATCTACCGTGAGGCCGCGGCGGCGCCGGTGCGCGACTCGGCGACGCTCAGCCGCGATCTCGTCAGGCGTGAAGCCAGACTGAGCGTCCAGCACGACGAGCAGGCAGCGCAGCTGGTCAGAGAGCGCGAACACGCCCAGCGGATGTATGACGAGCTCAATGCGCAGGTGGGCTTCGGGCTGGGCCTGATCGGGCCGCGGGGGCTGCTTCCGGAGAACGCGCAACGAGCCCTGCTCGCACTGGCCGGCCGGCCGGCGCTCGCGCGACCGCTCTTCGCGGCCCTGGCGGGTGTTTTCGTGCTCATGCGAAAGCTCGCCCGCGCCGGCGGAGCCTCCCGGCGCCCCCGCGGCTGAGCCGGGCTCTCGGGGCGATCACCGGCTGGCTATACCCTCCTCACCGTGACCAACGCACCAGATACCACGCGAGCTCCCGCCCTCGCCGTAGAGAACATCAGCAAGTCCTTCAAAATCCCCGAGGAGCGAAGCCACACGCTCAAGGAGCGCGCACTTCACCCCCTGCGGCGCACGCGCGAGGAAGAGTTCCAGGCGCTCAAGGACATCTCGTTCTCGACCGCGCCGGGTGAATTCTTCGGCATCGTGGGGCGCAACGGGAGCGGGAAGAGCACCCTGCTCAAGTGCCTGGCCGGTATCTACCGGACCGACAACGGGAGGATCTGGCGCAACGGCCGGATGTCCACCTTCATCGAGCTCGGCGTCGGTTTCAACCCCGACCTAGCTGCCTACGACAACGTCGCGCTCAACGGGATCATGCTCGGCCTTTCGCCCCGCGAGGCGCGATCGCGGTACGACGCGGTGATCGAGTTCGCCGAACTCGAGGAGTTTCAGGAGCTGAAGCTGAAGAACTATTCCTCGGGCATGAGCGTGCGGCTGGCCTTCTCGGTGGCGATCCAGGTCGACGCCGAGATCCTGCTGATCGACGAGGTGCTCGCCGTTGGTGACGCCGCGTTTCAGCAGAAGTGCTTCGACGTGTTCATCCGCATGCGCGAGGAAGGCAGGACGATCGTGTTCGTCACCCACGACATGGGGGCCGTGACACGTTTCTGCCATCGCGCGATGCTGCTCGAGCGCGGCGAGATGGTGACGATCGGCGACCCTGAAGAGGTGGCCGACCGCTACCTGGAGATCGCGTTCGGACGCGACATCGGCTACGACGATTACGAGGTCGCGACGCCGCGGATGGGCGACGGGGCCGCTCGCGTCAGCGAGGTCTGGCTGGGCGACGACCGCGCCGAAAAACTTGCCGTCGCACCCCAATCCGAGCCGCTGACGCTGAACGTCCTGGTCCGCTTCAACGAGTTCGTGCGCGACCCTGAGGTCAGCGTCTCGCTGTTCAATGAGCAGCGCCAGCCCGTCGTCGTCGCAACGACGAGCCATGACGACGACGAGAGCGGCGGCTTCCAGGAGGGCGAGCTGGCCGTGTTCAGCTTCTCGATGCACAACATGCTCGCGCCCGGCCGCTACCACCCGATGGTCACGATCACGCGGCGCGGCGAGGGTCTTGACGTGATCGACCGTTTCACGCGCGAGATGTCGTTTGTCGTGACCGGCTTGAGCTCGAGCGGAGGCATGGTGGAGATTCCTGTGCAGACGGCGGTCAGCCGCTGGGGCGTTCTGCCGGCCGAGTACGTTCAGCCCGCGCGAGAGACCACATGAGCGGTCTGGGCACGGTGGGTGTTCCGGCGGACACGGAGGAGCGCGCTGAGCCGCTTGGCAAGCCGATCCGCGGGCCCCGCGCGCTGGACGACAGCTGGTCGCGCTTCTGGCACCTGACGTACAACATCGCGCGCAGCGAATTCAAACTCAAGTTCTTCGGCTCGGCGCTCGGCTACCTCTGGCAGGTCATGCGCCCGCTGCTGCTGTTCGGCGTGCTGTACGTCTTCTTCGTCGAAGTCTTCCATGTGGATAAGGCCAAAGGCGCCGCAAGCGCGCACTACGGTGCGCAGCTGCTCGCCTCGATCGTGCTGTTCACCTTCTTCGCCGAGGCGACGAGCGGGGCCGTGCGCAGCGTTGTCGATCGCGAGAGCCTCGTGCGAAAGATCCAGTTTCCGCGGCTGGCGATCCCCTCGTCGGTCGTGCTGCTCGCGACTTTCAACCTGGCTCTCAACCTGGTCGTCGTGATGGTCTTCGCGTTGATCGAAGGCGTACGGCCGATGCTCAGCTGGCTGGAGCTCCCGCTGATCCTCGGCATGCTCGTCCTGCTCGCTTCGGGCATTGCGATGCTGCTGTCCGCATTGTTCGTCCGCTTCCGCGACATCTCTCCGATCTGGGAAGTCTTCAGCCAGATCCTGTTCTACTCCGCGCCCGTGATCCTGCCCGCCGAAACGGTTCGTACCGAACTTGCGAGTGGCAGCGTGAACCACGTCCTCTACCACGTCTACACGATCAACCCGCTCGTGACGATCTTTCAGCAGTTCCGCCACGCGATGATCAACGGTGCAACTCTGAGCGCCGGGCAGGTGATGGGTAGCTGGCTCGCCCTGCTAGAGCCCGTCGCGCTGGTCGTCGCGATCTTCGTACTGGGCTTCTGGGTGTTCAACCGTCAGGCCCCGCACATCGCCGAGGACCTCTAACAGCGCCGCTCAGCGCGTGGTCGCATCAAGCGACGCGGCCGGCTCGCCCGCGACCGCCATGCGCCCCGACGCAGCGACGCGGGTGAAGAACTGCTCGAGTGCGTCGATGCGCCGCTCCCACGCGTAATCCTGAGCCGTCTCGATTCCCGCGCGACCAAGCCGTGCGCGCAACTCGCCGTCGCCGAGCAGCCGCGCGAGCGCGTCACCGACAGCTGCGGCGTTCGGCTCGGGCATCAAGCAGTTGACCCCATCGATGCAGAAGTCGCGGTTGCCGTGGGCGTCCGTGCAGAGGACCGCTGCGCCTGTCGCCATCGCCTCCAGAGGCGGCAGCGCGAACCCCTCGTGCACGGAGGTCTGGATGAAGACGGTCGCTTCGCAGAACAGCTCGTTGACTCGCTCGTCGGTTGGCGAATCGACGTAGCGAACGCCCTCCTGGGCGAGCTCCGGCTCGATCCCGAACAGACACAGCTCCGGGCGCGGCCGCTGCAGCCTTCGCCAGCCGGCCAGCGTGAGCGGAAGGTTCTTCAGCGGGTTGGTGCGGCCGATCGCCAGCACCATGTCGTCGCGTCGCGCCACGTCCGGCATCGGGCGGAAGTTCTCCAGGTCGATTCCCGGCGGGATCAGCTCGGCATCGAGGCCGAGCTCGCGCAGGCGCTCGCGGTTCCACGAGGAGATCGTCATGTAGCGGAACTCCGGGCGATAGGAGTCGAGCACCGCATGGCGCGCGCGCTCGTGGTCGGGGTAATACGAGGTCTCGATGTCCTGCACGAAGTACACCGGGAGCCCGCGCGGAATGCTCGCGCGCCAGACCGCCGCAGCGGTCATCCACCACGTCGCAACCTTGATCGCGTCGACCTCTGCGAGCGCGTCGCCCAGTGCGTCGTAGTCCTCAAAGCTACGAACCGGCACGTCCAGCGCGAACCACTCGGGCGCCTGACCGAGCGTGTACAGCGCGACGTCGTGACCGCGCGCAGCCAGACGATTCAGGTGCTCGAAGATGTCGCGGTGCCCGCCGCCCACGCCCGTGTCCTCGGTGACGTAGACGATGGTCAGCTTGCCATCCGCACGTGCGACGCCCGCACGTCCGTCAAAGAAGCTCGACCAGCGCTCCCAGAAGACCCGCTGGGTCTCCAGCTCTCGCTCGCCCTGCTCGCCGCCGCGCGTGACCGACTCGTGGTGCACGAGCTGCGCGCTGGGGAAGTAGAGGACACGAATCCCCGCCTGCCAAGCGCGCAGACACCAGTCGACGTCCTCGTAGGCCATCGCGTAGCGCTCATCAAACGCGCCGATCTGCTCGATCACCCCGCGCCGTACATACATGCACGCGCCGGTCACCGCCAAGGCCGGACTCGGCGCCTCCGCCGGGCCCCATCCGTGCGGTTTGAAGCGGTAGCGATGGTCAAACCACAGCGGCTGGTCGCGATTGCGCACCGTTCCGCCGAACTGGATGCGTCCGTCCGGGTACTGCAGCTGGCCGCCGACGATCCCTGCACCTCCCTCATAGCCGTAGGCGCCGTACTGCAGGCACTCCAGCCAGCCCGGCAACGCCTCGACGTCCGAGTTCAGCACCACCACGTCGCGCGCCGGATCGCTCGCCGCGATGCCGCGGTTGGCATTGGCGGCGAACCCGCTGTTGCGATCGGACTCGACGAGCACGTCGATGCCCCTGATCTGGCGCAACGCGGCCACGTGTTCGTCGCCGCTGCAATCGTCGGCGACGATCACACGCGCCATGCCCTTGCGCGTCGTCGCGGCGATGCTCTGCACGAGCGTCCGCACGTGCTCAGCGTCGCGAAAGCTGGGGATTACGACGTCGACCGGGCCGGCGTGCTCGCGATACCAGTCCACCGCGCGGCGCACCTCCTGGTCGCGTGCGTGCGTGCGCAGGCGCATTCGCTTCTCCAGTGGCGTGAACCGCAGGGGGAAGGTGATCAGGCGAAAGAGGATCGTGCGCAGGCCGAAGTGCGTGTAGGTCAGATAGACCCTGCGGCGGAGGTTCGAAAGGGGACCCTGGCGGCGCCCCTCGATCGGGCTGGGCTCGGTCATCGGCTCGCCGTGCGCGCCGGTCCACGCGCGGGATCGCTGCCCGGCAGAGGCGTAAAACTGGCGCGCCGCTCAAGCGACAGCCGACGGCGCAAGGCCGCCGGCAGCCGGTCCGCGCGCGAACCGAGCAGCGCCCCGCCGAGGCTCGCAAGCTGGTGGCGCGCCACGCCGGCGAGCGTGCTCGCGCGCGCACCCGGCGCCGCACCTTCCTGGGCAAGAGTGGCGCGCGCCTGCCCGAGCGCCCCGCGCACACGGCTGAGCAGATGTGCCGGCGAGGCCGGCTCGCGCCAGCCGTAGACCTCGCGCAGGCCGCGCCACTCGTCGAAGCTGCGGCGAAGCTGCTGGCTGGTCGTGTAGGCGTGGGAGTGGATCACCGCTGCTCGAGGGACGAACGCCTTGGCATAGCCGCCGCGGAGCATGTCGAGTGCGAGCACCCGATCCTCGGCATAGGCAACGTCGCGGAACGGTATCCGCTGCCATGCGGCACGTGCGATGCAGGCGTTCGCGTCGCTGAAGAAGCCGCGCCGGCCCATCAGCTCGACCGCCGCCAGCGCGTCGCGCTCAGACGCGTCGAGCCTCTCGACCTGCGAGTCGCCGTCTGGAGAGAGCGAGCGAAACCAGGCGTCGAGCTCCATGCGTACGGGCCGCGGGGCGTCTTGCCTGGGGCGGTAGGGCCCGTAGACCAGCGCGACGTCCGCTCCCAGTGAAAAGCCCTCCAGCAACCGCTCCAGCCAGTGCTCGTCGGCCGGCAGAGAGTCCTGCGTGAGCAGCGCAACATGCGCGCCGGCCGCCGAATCCATCAGCAGGTTGCGCGTGCCTCCGTGGGAGAAGCGCTCGGGCTCGATCTCCAGCACACGTGCGCCGTGTGAGCGCGCCAGCTGCAACGAGCCGTCGCGCGAGCCCGAGTCGCAAATGACGAGCTCGTGCTCGACAGTCTGCGACGACAGTGCCCTGAGCACGCCGGCGAAGGTCGCGCCGCCGTCACGCACCGGGATGACAACGCTCACGTCAGGCATAGAAACCGGTCAGCGTGAGCAGCTGGGCGGCGTAGCTCAGCGCGATCATCGCGACGAGCAGACCGACGCCCACGCTGAGCATGCGTCCCCTGCCAAACCCGTGCAGCGCGCCGACGACCAGCAGCGCGATCGGCCCGATCGCCGGAAATGCGTAGCGCCCGAACTCGGCGATCACGGGTCTCCCCTGGGGCGTGTAGTAGGCCGCGACGAACCCCACGATCACCGCTGCGGGCATCAGAATCACCGCCAGCGCTTCGGCCCAGTGCGCCCTCAGCCAGCGCCACTCGCGCCGCGCCGCCCATGGCGCCAGCACCAATGTCAACAGGCTGATGGTGAGGATCACGGCGTAAACCCAGGATGGGAAGAACACGTCGTACCAGCCGAAGGCGCCCCAGCCGCGTTCGATGAAGACGACGTAGCCCGGGTAGCCGGTGTGAGGAAAGTGCGCCGTCATGAAAGGCAGCCGCGGCAGAAACATCTGCCACAGATAGGAGAGGAAGTCGGGCAGATGGTGCAGGGCACCGCTGACCGCCGCGGCGTTGGATCCGATCGCCGTCGGTACCGCGCCGCCGACTGTCGAGCTCGCCGCGAGCGCGGGGTTGGCGACATGCAGGGCCAGCTCGCCGACGAGCACGGCGCTCAGCGCGAGCGCCGCCCATCCGGCCAGGTCGGCGCGGCGGTGATGGCGCCACAGCGCGATCGCGAAGACCACTGCGGCGACCGGGTACAGGGAGAGGCCGGTGCCCTTGACGCTCGGCAGCAGCAGCAGCACGCCACCTGTGAGCACGCCCCAGGGAATCGAGATGCCGCGGCGCAGCAGGCGGATCAGCAGCAACTCCAGCGCAGCGGCGGTCGCGTTGACCCCGACGTCGTTGTTGACGATCCCTGAGATGAAGCCGAACATCGGCTGGTAGGCCACGAGCAGCGCCGCGAGCGCCGCCAGCCACGGCCGCCGCGGCGCGAGCTCGCGCGCCAGCAGATACGTGAACAGCACGACGAGCGCACCGATCAGCGCGGAGAAGATCCGCGTGAGCGTCAGCTGCGAGAAGACCGACGCGTGCGCGGTGGCGAGGTATGCGGGTGCGAGCGCGAGGTAGTAGAACGGCCCGTGCTGGGCCGAGGTCGTATAGCCGCCTGCGTCGTCGCGCTTGGGATGCAGCGTGCGCACCTGCGCCGCATAGTCACGTTCGCGGACGGCCAGCCAGGGCGCTCGCGTGTCGCCGACCTGGTGATCGGTCAAAAAGCTCGTGTCTTCCAGCGCCAGATTCTCCGAGCTCGACCAGCGCAGCAGCGCTGACTTGGGGTTGTCGCTCGGTTTCTGCCCGCGCTCGGCCAGCGACTGCACGTAGGCGAAGTGATCGACCTCGTCCGGACCTTGAAAGGCCGGAGTGACCAGCGCCCAGCAGCACGCGTTCAGGGCGGCGATCACGTACAGCCATCGTCCCAGCCGCCGAGCCTGCCCGGCAACCGCCAGCGCAACCGTGCGCAGCGCGGCGAGCGCCAGCGCCGGCAGCACGAGGAACAGCAGCAGCGGATAGGTCCAAGCCCCGACGACACCGGGGCGAAACAGTGCCGCGCGAGTGAAGATCTGCGATGCGCGCGCGGCGTAGCTGCTGCGCTGTCCCGCGGGCGGCAGGTACCACACCGCAAGACGCGCCGCGACGGGCACGCCGGCGAGCGTCGGTGGCGCGCTGCCTGGGACGCTCAGCGGCGTGCCGCCGACGACGACAGGGCCCTGCGCCTTGAGACACAGCGTGGCGTTGGCAGACGCCGGCTGAGCCGGCGTAGGCGCAATTGCGAAGTCGGCGTTGGCCGGGCGGTTGGGCTGCACCGGCGCCGGCGCGAGCGTCGAAACGCTCGTTCGTCCGCCGGCGCGCAAAGTGAGCGTCACGCCAGGTCGCAGCGCCGATGCGGAGCTGACCTGCAGGCGCACGAACGCAGTCCGCGCCGGCAGGTGCAGGCCCGACGCGCACACCGGGGCGCCCGCCGGCGCCTGCACCACGCCCGCGACGTTCTCGACGCTTTCGGTTCCCGTGAAGTAGAAGCGGGGTCGCAGGCAGTAGAAGGCCGTCAGCAGCAAGCACGGCACCGCGACGATCGCGGCGGTCCGCCACACGCGCCGATCACCGGCGAAGATCGCTGCCGGCACCCGCCCGAGGGCGCCCACGCTCAGCGCCGGCGCAGTCCGAGGATCGACAGCAGAAACGAGGAGAAGAAGATCTGGATGCCGACGATCAGCAGCGAGAATGCGACGACGGCGAGGCGCTCATAGGACAGCGAGCCGAAGCCGTGAGAGATCCAGCTGGCGACGATTATCGCCCCCATCACCACTCCGATGGTCGTGAACAGGGCGCCCAGCAGGAGGCCGTGCTCGAGGCGGAACCGCGAGCGCATGCGATCGAACCAGGGGTCCTTCTCGCCCATGAAGTACGTGCCGTAGGCATGTGCGCACAGACCCAGCGCGAGCACCTGCGTGCCGACGATCATCAGCAGCGCGCCGCCGATCAGCGCATGCAGTCCCCAAGATCGCCCGAAGAAGTCCAGGCCGGCGCCGACGAGCACCACGATCAGCGTGCCGAAACCGGCCAGCACTGCGCCGGGCACGATGAACAGGTGGTTGGGGCTGTGCACGAGTAGAAAGCGCAGATGGCGCCACCCGTCGCGGAAGCTCGAGAGCTTGCTCTCCCCTCCCCGTGGGTGGTATTCGATCGGGAACTCGGCGATGTTCAGCTTCTCCTTGGAGGCTCTGATCACCATCTCCGAGGCGAACTCCATGCCGGTGGTGCGCAGATCCAGGCGCGGCAGCACGTCACGGCGCAGCGCGCGCATCCCACAGTGGGCGTCGCTGATGCCCGTGCGGAAGAAGAGGTTGAGCAGCCCGGTCAGGATCGGGTTGCCGATGTAGCGGTGCAGCCAGGGCATCGCGCCCGGCTGGATGTTGTCCATGCGGTCGCCGATGACCATCTCGGCGCCCTTCTCCAGCTCGGCGACGAACCTGGGGATCTCGTTGAAGTCATAGGTCAGGTCGGCGTCAGCCATCACGATGTAACGGCCGCGGGACGCCGCGAAGCCCGCGAGGTAGGCGCTGCCATAGCCGCGCCTGCGCTCGACCACCACGCGCGCGCCGGCCAGCTCGGCCAGGCGGGCAGAATCGTCCTCGGAGTCGTTGTCGGCGACGACGACCTCGCCGACGACGTCCATCGAACGCAGCGCGTCCAGCGCCGCCGCCACGCAGGCCTCGATGTTCTCGGCCTCGTTGAGACAGGGGATAACGACCGACACCAGCGGGGTGGGACGGTCCTCGGCGCCCGGCTGGGCGGGGGGCTGTGTCTGGACGACTGTGCTCATGAGCAGGTCGCTCGCTGTTCCGCGCTGGCGGAGCATTGAGGCGCTACCGCGGTTATAACGCCCGGGCGGGCGGAAAGTGGCGGATTCGCGCGATGATGCTACCGCTATGCGCATCTGCGTCGTATATGACTGCCTCTTTCCCTACACGATCGGGGGCGGCGAGCGGTGGTATCGCAACCTGGCCGAGCGCCTGGCCGCCGAGGGGCACGAGGTCACCTACGTGACGCTGCGCCAATGGACCCGTGGCGAGCGTGTGGATCTCGACGAGCGCGTGCGCGTCGTCACCGCAGGCCCGCGAATGGCGCTGTACACGTCCAGCGGCCGCCGGCGGATCCTCCCGCCGCTCGTGTTCGGGGTCGGAGTGCTGGCGCACCTGCTGCGCCACGGGCGGCGATACGACGTCGTGCACGCCTGCGCGTTTCCCTACTTCTCGCTGCTGTCCGCCGCCGCGATGCGGCGGTCCAGCGGCTACCGGCTGGAGGTCGACTGGTTTGAGGTCTGGAGCCGCCACTACTGGCTGGACTACCTGGGCGGCCTCAGCGGGCGCGTGGGCGCGTTCGTCCAGCGGCTCTGCGCGCACGTGTCCCAGCGCGCCTTCTGCTTCTCCGAGCTGCATGCCCAGCGGCTGCGCGAGGAGGGGCTGCGCGGACCGGTGACCGTGTTGCGCGGGATGTACACCGAGACCGCCGCCCCGCCGGCCGCGGCTCAGGGTTCTGCCCCGGGAGGTCCCTGTGTTCTGTTCGCCGGGCGCCTGATCGCCGAGAAGCAGGCGACGCTCGGCGTGGCCGGAATCTCGCTCGCAGCCGAGCGCGTTGATCAGCTGCGCGGTGAGTTCCTCGGCGACGGTCCCGAGCGGCCGGCGCTCGAGCGGGCTATCGCCGAGCACGGAATGGGCGAGCGCATCGAGGCTCCGGGCTTCGCCGACGCCGCGACGGTCGACCGGGCGATGCGCGAGGCGATGTGCATGCTGCTGCCCTCGCGGCGCGAGGGCTACGGGATGGTCGTCGTGGAGGCCGCCGCGAGGGGCACGCCGAGCGTCGTCGTCGCAGGCGAGGACAATGCGGCCACCGAGCTGATCGAGGAGGGCGTCAACGGGACGATCGCCCCACGTTCGGACCCGGCGTCGATCGCCGAGGCGATTGTGCGCGTACACGCGGCGGGAGCGGCGATGCGCGAAAGCACCGCGCGGTGGTACGCGGACAACGCCGAGCGCCTGTCGCTGGAGTCGTCGCTGCGAACTGTGCTCGCGGGCTACGCCGAGCCGGGCTCGAGCGGGACTGATGGGGCAGCGCCCGGCTCCGCCGTCGCCGACGGCGCGCCGAGCGTTCGCGCGTAGCTCTCGAGCGTCAAGCGCGCCGCGCGCTCCCAGGTGAACTGGCGGGCACGCTCACGCCCGAGCGCCGACAGCCGCTGTGACAGCGCCTCATCTCCGAGCAGCCGGCGCATGGCCTCGGCGATCTGCCTGCAGCTGCGCGGATCGAACAGCAGCGCCGCCTCGCCGGCGACCTCCGGCAGCGAGGAGGCATCCGAGCACGCGACCGGCACACCGCGCGCCATCGCCTCGAGCACCGGCAGGCCGAAGCCCTCATACAGCGACGGGTACACAAATGCCCGCGCCAGCTCCCACAGGCCCTCCAGCTCCTGCGCGGAGACCCACGAAACGAAGCGCACGTCGTCCTGCAGGCCGAGTGCGCGTGCGTGCTCGCGAAGCTCACCCTCGTGCGGGGTGGAGTAGCCCGGCAGCACGAGCAGCGGGCGAAGCTCTGAGTCGAGCTCGGCCAGCGCATCCAGCAGCGCGCGCAGGTTCTTGTGCGGGCGCTTGGCAGACAGGCTCAGCACGAGCTCGCGCTCGCCCAGCTCGAAGCGCTCGCGCGTGGCGCGCTCAGACAGCGGCTGCGCGCGGCGCACCGCGCCGAGGCCCAGCGGCACGACGTCGATTCGCTGCGGCTTGACGCCCAGCAACTCGATCAGGTCCTCGCGCGTGCTGTGCGAATCGGCGATCACGCGGGCCGAGCGCCGCGCGGCCGCGGGCACGAGCACGCGCATGCCCATGTCGCGCATCCCCGCGTGCGCCTCGGGGAAGCGCGCATAGATCAGATCGTGGATCGTCACCACACGCGCGAAGCGACCGCGGACGGGGGCCGTGCTGGCCAGGCTGTGCACGAGATCGACACCGGCGTGCGTGGCCAGACGGGGCAGGAGAGCCTGCTCGCCGAACACCCACTGCACGCGGTTGCGCGCGGACACGGGCACGGTGACGGCCGGCAGCAGCTCGCCCCACGGCCCATCGCCGGCGGCCGCGGCCTCGCGGTTGATGAAGGCCGTGAAGTGCGTACCCGGAGGAGCCTCGGCGATCAACGCGGGGATCAGCTCACGCGCGGCGACCTCCATTCCGCCGGTCTCGCCGGGGACGAGAAAGATCAGATTCAGCCCGATGTGCACGGGCTACTTGAGCACCTCGAAGGCCGCCCGGATGTTCATCGTCGGGAAACGAAAGGCCAGGTGCTTCTCGTAGGTATCGCTGAAGCGGTTGGCGACGTGACCGATGCCGAGCAGCCGGTAGGGCGCCCACAGGTCGAGCGTCACGTGTACCACGCGGAAGCGCACGTCGGTGTAGTGGGCGAAGCGCGGCTCGGCCAGCGAGCGGATCGCCAGTGCCGAGAAGTAGTGCCGGTGCGTCGGGTCGCCGTAGGCGAGCACCGAGGAGAAGTGCGGCGTGCGCAGCTGAATCGTCGCCCCCGGCCGAGCGATCCGGTGCAGCTCCTCAAACACGGCGATCGGCTGGCCGACATGCTCGATGACGTCCTGCAGGAGTATCTGATCGAAGCTGTTGTCCTCGATCGGATAGGGAAAGACGTCGAGGTCGTGCACAATGTCAGCCGCGGTGTCGGCGGAGATGTCCAGGCCGGTGGAGCCGGGGATCTTCGCGGCCCCACAGCCGACATCGAGGATCGCTCCCGGGCCGGTTGGCGCGAGATCGAACTGGTGTGGATCGACCAAGCGACCGAGCAGACCTCGCGGGCTGGGCACGCGCCGTACAGTAGCGGCCCGTCCGGTAGATCCTGGCGAATATGACCACACGGCGACCACTGACAATCGGCATCGATGCGCGCGCCGCCGCCGAGGTTCCAGCCGGCCGCGGCCGGGTCGTGCGCGAGCTGCTTCGCGCGCTCGGCGAAAGCGATGACGACGCCAATCGCTACGTGCTCTACACGCGGGAGCGCTGGGACGGCGCGGCGCTTGACGAGCGGTTCTCGTGGCAGACGATCCAGGCGCGCGATCCGTTGTGGCATCTGGCGGCCGCCCGCCGGGCCAATCGCGAATGCGACGTGTTCCTCTCGACCAACTCCTATCTGACCGTCTGGTTTCTGCGCATCCCCGCCGTGCCGATCGTCTATGACCTGGCGACCTTCGAGCCGGCGATGCGACCGAACCGGCGCTCCGCGGCGATCGAGCGCCTGACGCTCGGTCACGCCGTGCGGCGCTCGGCGGCGATGATCGCGATCTCACAGGCGACGGCCGACTCGCTCGCCGAGCACTTCCCGCGGGCGGCCGCGCGCACCGTCGTGGTGCTGCTGGGCGCCGCGCGACCGGACCCCGGCCCGGCCACGCCGCACGAGCTCGCAGAGCTGCCGCAGCCGGGCTTCGTGCTCGCGGTGGGCACGCTTGAGCCGCGCAAGAACCTGCCACGTCTGGTCGATGCGTATCGCACGCTCGATGCCGAGCTGCAGCAGAGCCATCCGCTGGTGGTGGTCGGCGCGCTGGGGTGGGAGACCGGCGAGACGCTGCAGGCGCTGCGCTCCCTCGGCGAGCGCGCGACGATGCTCGGCTTCGTATCCGACGCGGCGCTCGCCGAGCTCTATCGCCGCTGCGCCGTCTTCTGCTACCCGTCGCTGGGCGAGGGCTTCGGGCTGCCGGTGCTCGAGGCGATGGCCGCCGGGGCGCCGGTGGTCACCTCCGCGCTGTCCTCACTACCCGAGGTCGGCGGCGACGCCGCCGAGTACGTCGACCCGCACGACGTCGCCGCCGTCGCCGCCGGGATCCGGCGCGTGCTCGTCGACCCGGCACTGCGCCGGCGCCTGGCCGAGGCCGGGCCTAAGCGAGCGGCCGACTTCTCCTGGGCGAGCTTTGCCGAGCAGACGCTCGAGGTGCTTCAGGTCGCCAGCGCGCGGTCGTAGGCCGCGGTCAGCCGCTCAGCCGCGGCACTCGTCGAGTAGCGCTCGACGATCTCCGGCGGGTAGGAAACGCGCTCACCCACGGGGCGGCTCAGCGGGCCGGCCGCCAGCGCGCGGGCGAGCGCCGGCCAGTCGCCGGGTGCGACCAGCTCGACCGGCGCGCCGCGCACCACCTCGGGGATCGCGCCACTGGTCGTGCTGACGATCGCCAGGCCCGCCGCCATCGCCTCGGCGAGCACGAGTCCGAACTGCTCCTCCCAGAAGGCGTGCGGAATGTCGAACGGGTGAAAGGCCGCGTTCGCCGTCGCCTGGCTGGCGAGCACCATCGCCGAGGCATTTGCGAACACTGAGGGCATCTGCTCATAGGGCACGCTACGTACCTCCACGAAAGCGCCGAGGCCAAGATCGGCGGCGTGGGCGCGAAGCCTGGCTTCTTCGGGGCCGGCGCCGATGATCAGTAGTCGAGGGCGCACCAGTTCGCCTGCGGGCGTGAGCACGATCCCGCGATGCAGCAGCGCGAGCGCGCGTAGGACGTCCTGATGGCCCTTCTCCCAGACCAGGCGTCCGGGCGAGACGATCGTGTGCTCGGCGGGCATGGGGCCGGGAGCGATCGAGAAGCGTGCCGTGTCGATGCCCGGAGAGCAGACGACCATCCGCTCGGGCGCGACGCCCTCCAGCGCCAGCGCCAGCGCCGCCCGCTCGGTCGCCGGGAGAAACAGGTCGGTGCCGGCCAGCACCTGCTCGCGAAAGCGCCGCGCGTGGCGGTTGCGGTAGGCGACGAGCATGGGCAGCGTCTCCCAGACGGTCTGCAGCAGACGGAAGTCACCCCGGCGCCTGCGGCGTGCCGCGTCTGCGGCAAACCAGAAGCTCAGCTCCGCGGCGTGCACGATGTCGGCTTGGGCGAACGCCTCGTCGGCGGACAGGTAGCGATCGCCGAGGACCCCCGCCGAGAGCTCGCCGAGCGGTCCGCGCGGGAGCAGGTCGCGCAAAGCCCGCGCGGGAACCGCGCGCAGCCCGTCGGGTGTGGCAAAGCGGTTGGAGCCGGTCAGCAGGTAGGAGACCTCGTAGCGCTCCGGGAGCTCCAGCCAGGGACGCAGCTCCCACGGCGTCGAGAGATGACCGCGCACGATCAGGACGGAGGGCACGGCCGCGCAGGCTATCGGTGTGTCCTCCGACCCGCTGAGCGAACGGGTCGGTGCACTACCCTGCTCGCGTGTCCGACCCAGCGCTGCAGCAGGCCTTTGTGTATGGGGCGAACGACAACGAGGACGTGCTGCGCGGGCTGGGGGCGATCTCCGGGCGCCTGCTCGACGTCGGCTGCGGCGAAGGATCGTGGGCGCCGCGACTGCGCGAAGCCGGAGCTCGCGAGCTGGTCGCGCTGGACCCGTCGGCCGAGGCGATCGCGCGAGCCGCCCAGCGATATGACGCGGCCGTCGTCGGAACCATCGAGGGGACCGCGCTCGGCGAGCTCGGCGGAGTGCCGTTTGACGTGCTGATCGTCGCCGACGTGCTCGAGCATCTGATCGACCCTTGGCAGGCGATGCGCACGCTGCGCGAGTGGGCACTTCCCGGTGCCGTGCTGGCGGTGTCGGTGCCGAACCTGCGCTTCTACCGCCTAGTCGGCAACCTCGTGGCGCGCGGCGAGTTCGAGTACGAGCGCTACGGCGTACGCGACTGGACGCATCTGCGCTGGTTCACCAGGCGCAGCCTCGCGCGGATGCTCACGGCCAGCGGGTGGGAGCCCGTGCGATGGGTCACCTCCAGCTCACTGAAGGGCCGCATGCTCGCCAAGCTCAGCGAGCCGCTGGCCAACGACTTCTTGCGCCAGCAGCTGACCGTCGTCGCGCGCGCGCAGCCGCTGCCTGACGCCGGCCGGTTTCACCCGGCCCCCTAGGCCGCTGCGCGGCGCAGGGCCCTACGGCCGCCAGCGGCTTTGCAGGTCCTGCACGCTGACGGGCCCGCAGCGGCGCCGCAGCGCGCGGCGCCGGCGCACAGCGGCGGGCAGGCGACTGGCCAGGGTGAGCACGGCGGCGTAGTAGTAGGGCTTGCGCAGGCTGCGGCGCAGCTCGCCGCGCAGGTAGTCGCGCAGATCGGCGCCGTCGAGCAGCAGCGCCCAATGCGTCAGGCGGACGTTCTGGTAGGTGCGGAACTCGCGCACGCGAGGGTTCAGCGAGCGGCGAACGGTCGAGCCGCTGGCGTGATCGAAACGGACGTCCGGATGAAACAGCGAGCGCCAGCCGTGCAGCCACGCACGCAAGCCGAGCTCCACGTCCTCCCAGTACAGGCCGGGGAGAAGGTTCCAGAACCCTTCCAGCTCGAGGAACATGTCGCGGCGATAGAGGCCGGCCCCGCCCGACACGTAAGCAACGTCGATCGGCTCGCTCGCACCGGCGAGCGCGGTCGGCTCGAGCACCCACTGGTGCTCCCAGCGCGCTGACGTCGGGCCCGAGTCGATGTCACCCGAGGCGATGTCGATCACCTCGCCGCCGACTGCGAAGACGCCTGGGTCGGCGTTCAGCGTGTCCCACATCGGATCGATCACGCCGGGGGCGGGGCTGACGTCATTGTTGAGCATCATGAAGGCCGTGCACGGCACCATCGCGACCGCCTTGTTGTAAGCGTGCAGGCGACGGTTGTCGGCGAAGGCGATCAGCTCGACGCCGGCGAACGAATCCACGACCGCACGCGAGTCGTCCTCACTGGCGTTGTCGATCACATAGACGCGCGCGTCGACGGAGGCGCGCGCGGCCGCCTCGATGACCGCGGGCAGGTGTCGGCGCAACAGGTCCGCGCCGTTCCAGTTGAGCACCAACAGAGCGATGTCCGCATCGCGTGCCACCCGCTCAGCTCCTTCCGCGCATGCGCACGGGCAAGAGCTCCAAGAGCTCATTGGGCACGGCACGCATGGCCAGGATCAGCACGGTGTAGACGACCAGCGCGAGCAGCGCGCGCACGATCGAGGTGACGCCTGGCAGCAGCGCGAGGACAGCCGCCGGCGCCGCGGCGAGCGCCACCTTCAGGGCGACGCCGAGCTTCGGGCGCAGCTCCGCGCGCCCGTGCACCAGCGCCACCAGCGAGCCGACCGCGAGGACGCTCTCTCCGCACACGGTCGCGATCGCGGCGCCTTTGGCCCCGTCGCTGCCGGCGAGCAGGATGGTCAGGCCACAGCTGACGATGAAGGCGACAAGGTTGGTCAGCAGGACGCCTTTGTAGAGCTTCAGCGAGAGCAGCGCGAAGCTCCAGCCGGCGACCGCGAAGGACGCGATCAACGCGAGGCCCTGGATCTGCAGCACTTCGTCGGCGGCGGCGAATTTCGGCCCGGCGACGATTTCGATGATGAACTGGGCGCCGCCCAGCGCTCCCAGGGCGGCGGCCGCCCCGAGGATCAACGAGACCTCGAAGATGCGCTGCAGCGAGTAGGTCAGCCTGTCGCGGTCGTCGCGGGCCGCGCGTGCGAGCAGCGGCAGCGCGCCGCCCACGAGCAGGCCGGGCACCGCGCCGAGAACAATGAAGACGCGAAACGATGCCGCGAAGAGCCCGCTCTGATGCGCACTCGACACGAGGCTCGTGAGGATCTGGGCGGTGAACACGTAGATCGTGCCGACCGCAGCCGCCAGCGAAAAGGACACGGTCAGGCGCAGCAGCACCGCCCACTGGCGGGGGCGCAATGCGAAGCGCAGGGAGATCTGATGGCGCGCGAGCACCGCCGTCGGCGCGATCAGCAGCAGGTTCACGCCGAGCGCCACGGCCAGCAGCGGCAGCACGCCGGCACCGAGCACGACCAGCGCGACGATCGCAGCCACCGTCAGCACCTGGCGCGCGAGGTCGAGCATCGACAGCGTGCCGAGGCGCAGCGAAGCGGCGAGCGGGATCGTGTGGGTGTGCTGCACGACCAGCGCGATCGTGCCGAGGCCGGCCAGCACCGCGCCGACGAACAGCGGGGTGTCATAGCCGGCGCCGGCGGCGAAGACCGCGACGAGCGCGACGCCGATCGCCGTGAGCACCATGCGCAGCCCGAGCAGATCGCGCATCAGCTCATCGCGTTCGGCGCCGTCGCGCACGGAGAACTCGCGCATGCCGACGGTGGACATGCCCGCGTCGGTGACTGCCGAGACGACTCCGACGAGCGACAGAACGGTCGTGTACTCGCCGAAGCGGACCACGCCCAGGTGCCGCGTGAGCAGTGCCGCAGAGAGGACGGACAGCGCAACGGTCAGCACGTACGTGCCAAAGCGCAGCGCCCCACCGCGAATGATGCGTCCGCCGGCGGCCGTGCTGTCGAGCACGTCCGCCGACTCGTCCACCGCGGCCTCGGCGTCGGCCGCGGGCCGCTGCAGCGAGCTCACCGCTTCCCCCATGCGTGCGCGTATGTCTCGAGCGTCATGCGCGCCGTCGCCTCCCAGGTAAATGAGCGCTCGCGCTCGCGGCCAAGTTCGACCAGGCGCTCGGCGACGAGCCTGTCGCCGATCAGCTCGCCGAGTGCCTCGCCGATCGCCTGCACGTTGAGCGGATCGAAGTACAGCGCCGCATCGCCGGCCACCTCGGGCAGCGACGATGCACGCGAGCATGCCACCGGCACGCCGCGACGCATCGCCTCGAGCACCGGGATGCCAAAGCCCTCGTTGATCGAGGCGAACACGAAGCAGCTGGACAGCGCGTACAGGCCCTCCAGATCGGCCGCATCGACGTAGGCGGGGAAAGCAACGTTGTCGGAGATCCCGAGCTGCGCGGCGAGTTCGCGCAGTTGCAGCTCGTGTGCGGTCGGGTTGCCGGGCATCACGAGCACCGCGTCGTTCCAGCGCTCGGCGACCAATGCCATCGCGCGCACGAGCCGCTCGAGGTTCTTGTGGACCTTCTTCGCCGACACCGTGAGGATCACCGGGCCCTGGCCGAGACCCAGCCGCTCGCGCAGCTCCTGCTCGGGCGTGGCGGCCGCGAGATCGCCGTCGCGCGCGGCAAGCGGTATCACGTCGATGTCCTCTGGCGCCACATCGAGATGCTCGGTCACGTGCTCGGCTCCCGCTTGCGACAGCACGACGATCCGATCCGCGCGCCGCGCGACCGGCGGGACCACCAAGCGCCACAACCGGGTCGTGCCCGCCTCGCCGGGGTCCGGGGCGACGATCCACGTGACATCGGCGAGCGTCACCACGTTGACCGCGCGGGTGCGCAGCGGCGCGGTCAGCGCGACGCTGTGAAGCAGGTCGACGCGACGCCCCGCGATCGCTCCCAGCAGCGTCAGCTCGCCGATCGCCTTCAGGCCGCGGCGCCCGATCAGCGGCGGCACGATCAGCTCCAGCGACTGAAAGCCCTCCTCCTGGCGCAGGTATTCGCGCCCGCCCTCGCTGCAGAAGACGGTGAAGCGCACGTCGGGCGCGAGACGCCGCATCTCCGGGACGAGCGCGCGCACGTAGGTGTCCAGACCGCCCATGCGCGGCTCGAGGAACATCGCGTTGATCCCGACGCGACTTGGCAGCCCGGCGGTCACGGCGATTGCAGTTCCTCGATCTGGGAGATCGTCACGGCCCTCATGTCCGCGCCGTCGCGCAGTGCGAGGTTCCAGGCGACGATGCTCTGCAACGCAGCCGAGAGCGCGACCGGCGGGCGCCAGCCCAGCCGCGTGCGTGCGCGGGACGAGTCGAGCTTCAGATAGCGCGCCTCGTGGGGATGAGGCCCGGCGTCGAAATCCCATCGGAGCTCCCCCGGCCACAGCTCGGCGAGCTCGCGCACCACCCAGCCTACGGGCTGGGCGTCGTCATCACCAGGGCCGAAGTTCCACGCGCAGGCGTGCTCGGGGGACTCGCACAGCGCCTGCGCGAGCAGCAGATAGCCGCTCAGCGGGTTGAGCACATGCTGCCACGGGCGGATCGAGTTGGGGTTTCGCAGCCTCAGCGGCTCGCCGGCGAGCGCGGCGCGGACGATGTCCGGCACCAGCCGATCCTCGCCCCAATCGCCGCCGCCGATCACGTTGCCGGCACGCGCGCTCGCGACACGTGGCCCGTCGGGATCTGAGAAGAACGAGCTGCGATACGCCGCCGTCACGAGCTCCGCGCAGGCCTTGGAGCTCGCGTACGGGTCGTGGCCGCCCATCGGCTCGTCCTCGCGATAGCCCCACTCCCACTCGCGGTTCTCATAGCTCTTGTCCGACGTGACGACCACGACCGCGCGCACTCCATCGCCCTGGCGGCGCACCGCGTCGAGCAGGTTGACGGTCCCCATCACGTTCGTCGCATAGGTCTCCGCCGGCTCGGCAAAGGAGCGCCGCACCAGGGCCTGTGCCGCCATGTGCACGACGACCTCCGGCCTGCTCGCCGCGACCGCCTCGGCCAGCGCGTCGGCGTCGCGGATGTCGCCGTGCAGGCTCTCCATCTGCTCGCCAAGGCGCGCGAGCTCGTGCAGCGAGGGCTGCGTGGGGCGCCCCGCCGAGAAACCCGTCACCGATGCGCCGAGCGATTGCAGCCAGAGCACCAGCCAGGAGCCCTTGAACCCCGAGTGGCCTGTCACCAGGACGCGGCGCCCGCGCCAGAAGTCAGGATCCACGACGGTGCGCGAAGCCGCAGGCGATGCGGTCATCCGCCCGCTACCCCCAAGTCCGCCACGGAGGTGTGCCCGAGGCCCACAGGTCCTCCAGCCGATGACGCTCGCTCAATGTGTTCATCGTCTGCCAGAAGCCGTTGTGGTGGTAGCAGGCCAGCTCGCCGTCGCGCGCCAGCGAGCGCATCGGCTGCTGCTCCCACACGGTCTCGTCGCCGTCGAGATAGCGACCGACTCCCGGCGACAGCACGAAGAAGCCGCCATTCATCCAGCCGCCTTCGCCGTGGGGCTTCTCGTCGAACTCGCGCACGCGCGCGCCCTCTGTATGGAGCGTGCCGAAGCGACCGGGAGGCTGCACGGCCGTCACCGTCGCGGTAGTCCCCTGTTCGCGGTGGAAGTTGATCAGGGCGGTTATGTCGATGTCCGCGACACCGTCGCCGTAGGTGAAGCAGAAGTCCTCGTCCTGCACGTACGGCAGCACGCGCTCCAGGCGCCCCCCCGTCATCGTCTGCTCCCCGGTCTCCACGAGCGTCACGCGCCACGGCTCGGTGTCGGAGCGGTGGACCTCCATCTCGCCCTTTGCCAGGTCGAAGGAGACGTCGCACGTGTGCAGGTGGTAGTTCGCGAAGAACTCCTTGATCAGATAGCCCTTGTAGCCGAGGCAGATGACGAAATCCTCGATCCCGTGGGCCGCGTAGATCTTCATGATGTGCCAGAGCATCGGCTTGCCGCCGATCTCGACCATCGGCTTGGGACGTACGGAGGTCTCCTCGCTCAGTCGCGACCGAAGCCGCCTGCCAGGATCACCGCCTTCACGACGGTGCAGCGTATTAGACGCTCAGCGGCCTCAGGCAGCGCCTGTGGGCGATCGACGTGCGATTTCCAGCTCAGCGCGCGATCGCGTGCGAGGACGCCGAGTGCTTCCCCGGCCGGCCCCGAGCGCCTGCACGGCGAACACCGGTGCCGCGCTCGCCACCGGCACGGCCGTCTCGAAACCGTTCGGCGGGGACCGTTGCCAGCGTCGCCAGGCTCGCCGGCGTGGCGACCGCCGAGGACGCGCCACGCGGCGACGTTCGTGGCACCGTTCCAGCTGGCGTAAACCGTCGTCGTGCCCGCGCCGGTCGCCTTCAGCGCGATCGCCGGTGGCGCGGCGGGGGTGGCGTTCCAGGGGAAGCGAAAGGCGCGATACACCTGCGTCGGCGACGGCAGGTGCGCGTCGAAGACGATCTGCCCGGCCGCGTTGAACTCGGTGAAGTACGGCGTCTTCGCCCCAGCCGACGAACGAATCGCCGTTGCCGAGCACCTGGTCGTCGCCCTGGCTGCCGCTGAGCAGCGGCGGCGTGCGCACGTAGCGGCCGAGCAGCGTGACCGTGCGGTGCTTGAAGTCGATCCGCTCATGGATCACGCGCGACTCGCGAGTGCGCCTTGGGCGTGGCGCCGTTGTCGAAGATCGTGATCGTGTGATCGGGCTGCCAGCGCGCGTCGTGCTGAAAGGCGGTGCCCGTGCCTGCGCCCATGCGAAAGGTCGGTCTCCTGCCGCCGATGACGCCAGAGGATCGAGCCGCTCGTGATGGTCGATCTCATACGCCGCCCAGGTGTTGCGCGAGGAGATCAGGAAGTTTCCGTCGCCCCACGGGTCCGGCGCGATCGAGTTCAGGTGGAAGAAGTCCCACGGCCGGTTCGGGTCAGACGGCGAGTTGGCGTAGGAGTCGGTCAGCGCGACGTGGCCGTAGGCGTGCCACTCGAACATCACCAGCCCGGTCTTCACGTCGACCTGTTGCACGAGCGCGTCCTGCAGCGCGCCGTCGGTCGAGCCGCCGACCGAGGACAGATCGGCGCGCACGAGCGTGTAGGCGGTCAGGTAGGCCGAGCCCTGCGGCGTCAGCTGCAGCTCGTGCAGGTCGGCGAGGTAGCCGTTGCCCGCACTGCACCGACGCAACGGGCCGGTAGTCACTGCCCGAGGATCACGTCGCTGCCGAAGCCGACGCCGAGATCGATGTGCCCCTGCCAGTACGTCAGCACGGGCTTGCCGTCGTAGCTGCTGACCTGCAGGTTGGTCGATCGCGTCGCCCTTCGCGGCCGGCGGAAACCACACCAGCCTGCCACGATGCCGTCGATGATCATCGCGCCGTTCTGGCCGCGCCCGCCAGTCCGGCGTGAGGAAGATGTCGCCTGGCGGTCGCCGCCGCCGAGCGCGTCGTCACGCTGCACCGTCGGCGGCTGCAGCTTCGGCTGGGAGACGAAGCTCTGGTTGGCGCCGGCCTTGGCCGGCGGCGGCGTGCCGCCCGGCGCGGCAGCGGGTAGTTGACCAGCCGCGCGACCGTGAAGCTCGTGCCGACACGCGTGGCGTGCCCGCGCGGGCCGACGACGGCCGAGACCGTCACGCGCTCGCCCTGCGTGAAGCCGCGCGCGGGCAGGAAGCTCGCGCCGGCAGCGCTCGCGTAGGAGCGCAGGCTGCCGCTGTGCGATCCGCTGCGCGAACCGTCGCACCGAGACGCCCGAGATCTCCGCGGCGGGCACGCCGAGAAAGCTGATCTGCGTGTCCGGCGAAGCGTCCGGCGTGCCGTTGAGCGGCGACAGCGTGACCGCCTGCGCGCCCGCGGCCAGCGCCGCCGAGCGCCGATCGTGGCGAGCGCCGCCGCGAGCGCGCCCCGCCCTGCGCCTGCCGATCCACCGATTGCGCTGCACTGGTCTCCTCACCCTCGCTACCCATGCAGCGACATCCGCAACAACCCTTCCGCGATACGCCCGGGTAGCGTCGCGAAGGCGGCGGCGGACTAAGGATGCCTGTCGCGCGCACGCGCGCGCGCCGGTGAAGCGAGGCGCGCGCTCAGCGCTCGTGCACGGCCACGACGTTCGACGACTCCGCCCGCGAACGGGAAGTCCGACTCCGCTTCCGAGCGCGCGCGGAAGCGGTAGTTGGCCGGACCGGCGAACTTGAAGCGATAGGACGCGCGGTAGCGCCCGTGCGCATCGGTGCGCACGACCTTGAACTCGATCCACGGGCTGCCCGGCGAGCGCGCCTCGAGCACGAGCTGCTTGCCTCCGCTCGGGATCGGCCTGCCGCGTAGAAGCCCGTGAAAGACGATCCTGCTGCCCGACGCTCGTCGTGTGCGGCGAGACTTTCAGCGCAATGCTCGCGCGCACCTTCAGCGCGAGCGTCTGCGCCGCCACCGGCGCGACGTCGCCGACATGCGCGCGGTAGGCGAGCAGCAGCGACTGCGACGGACGCGCCGCCACGAATGCGAAGCGCGAAGCGCCCGTTCGCGTCGGTTTTCAGCTTCGGGGACTGCAGCGGGCTCGCTCCGGCATAGCTCGGCGTGGCGCGCAGGTCCAAGCGCTGCGCCGCCGATCGGCACCCCGCCGGGTCCGAGCAGGCGACCGGTGAACGTTTCGCTGCGACCGAAGCGCGATCGTAACGCGTCGCCTTGCGCGTTCTGCTCCAGTGCGCGACCAGCGTCGCCTGGGTCGAGGCGTTCGTGCCATTCGGCGAGCCCGGCGGCGGCGGGTTGGCGATCGTGACGTTGCGGTCGACCACCGGCGCCGCGTTGCCCGCCGCGTCGATCACGCTCACGACGAGACGATGCGCGCCGTTGGCGACCTTCGTCGTGTCGAACGGGACGTCCACGCTCACCGACGCCGCGCACGGCTGCACGTACAAGAACGCCGCCAGCCCATCCGTCGTCTGCCCGACGTCCTTGCAACGGCCGCCGTTCGAGTTGACGACCGTGCGCTGGACCGTCGAGCCGTCGACGCGAACACGGCCTCGTACACGCCCGAGCCGGCGTCCGTCGCCTCAAACGAGATATCGCTTTGCCCTTCGAGCACCGGCGCGGTCGCCAGTTCGCCGCTCGCGTTCGAAGCGTGCGGGGCTTCGTTCTCTTCGAGGGTCAGGTCCGCGGCGAAGAGGTAGAGGGCTGCGGCGTAGCCGTTTGGGTCGCCCGTTCCGGCCGGGCATTTGTATTCGGCGACGCTCGCCGCACAAGCGCGCTCGCGATCGAGCGTCAGATCCGAGATGTCGCAGCTGGCACGACAACTTGATTGCGCGAGCGAGGCCGGTTGGGTCGAATCACCCTCGGCGAAACACGCGATGACATACAAGCATTCGTCGAACGTGTGGTTGGGATCCGGCCCCGCTAGCCAGAGCTCGTAACTCGCGTTGACCACTGCGCCTCCGACTGGTGTCGCCCGCGCGCCAGAGCGTCGCACCGGACGAGCGTGTCCCATGCCGGAGGCAGAAAACGCCCAGGTCGCTCGATCGACGTTCGCCGCGTGGATCGTCGCGTCCCCCAGCGCGGCAACCAACGCCCCGCCTTCGCCGCACGTGTTGAGCGCGTAGTCGTCGAACGCTCCGCCGGCGGCCACGCTCCCGCTCCACCCATCCACCGGAGCGCTTTCGCCGCTGGGCGTGCGGCACGAGTACACGTGATAGGCGCCCGCGTGCGCCGCCGCAACCGGCAGCACCAGCGCGAAAACCGCCGCAACGACCGCAACGTTGAAGATCCGTCTTGCCATTCCATCCCTATGTCGGTGCGAAGGGGCATCGTGCCCCCCCTCCGAATTGTTCCACTCTGCCGACGTCGTCGCAAGCGGTGTGCGAGCGTGCCGGCGCGCCGCGCCCGCGGCGTGGCGGCGCGCTACGCGGTGAACGCGAGCGGCAGCTCGGTCAGGCCGTAGATGCCCGACACGCCCTCGAACACCGGCTCGCCGTCGAGGCGCACGTCGTGCAGATGCTCGGCGAGGAACGCCAGCCCCTCCTGCAGCTCCACGCGCGCGAGGTTCGCGCCGAGGCAGTAGTGCACGCCCGCGCCGAACGTCAGCGGGCGGGCGCGCCCGCGCTCGGCGGTGATGTCAAAGCTGTCCGCTCCGCGCGGTCCCGAGTCGTCCTCGTCGAGGTCGCGGTTGCCGGTGAATGCGCACACCATCACGACCGTTCCCTCCGGGAACGTCACGTCGCGGTAGACCACGTCCTCGATCAGGATGCGCGCCGTGAACGGCGTGATCGGCTCGTAGCGCAGTGCCTCCTCGACGGCGGCCTCGGCCAGCGACGGGTCCTGCGCGATCAGCTCCCATTGGTCGGGGTGTTCGGCCAGCAGCCGCACGGCATGCGCCAGCTGGCTCTGGCTCGTGTCCACGCCACCCACGAGCACGTTGAACACGAGGTTGATGCACTCCACGTCGCTGAGGCGCTCGCCCTCCTCTTCCGCGGCGATCAGCTTGGAGATCAGATCGTCGCTCGGGTCGGCGCGCCGTGCGCGCACGAGCGCCTGCGCGTACTCGTAGAACTCGCTCACGGCCTGCGTGATCGCGTCGATCTCGCTCGCCATCGCCACCGCATCGAACTGCCGCTGAATCATGTTCGACCAGTGGTGCAGGCGCGGCGCGTCTTCCAGCGGCGCGCCCATCACAGTCGCGATCGCCAGCGACGGGTAGGGCTTGGCGAACGCCTCGACGAACTCGCAGCGCACCTCGCCGTCATCCTCCGCGCCCGACGCGGCGATTGCCTGCGCCAGCAGGTCGCCGAGGAACTCGCGCATGATCGGCCGGTAGCGCTCCACCGCGCGCGGCGACAGCGCCGGGTTGACCAGGCTGCGCAGGCGCGTGTGGTCGGCGCCGTTGACATGCAGGACGTTGCGCACCATCTGCTCGTACAGCGGCCCCTCCGTCACGCCGAATATCTCCGCGATCTTCATCCCCGGGAAGATCGCCGAGCGCGTGCGCAGGAAGAACTCCCCCGCCTCGCGGTCCAGCGTCATGTAGCCGAACGGCGCCTGCGCCAGCCAGCCCTGCGCACGCACCTTCGCCATCTCCTCGTGAAAGCGCGCGCCGCGCATCTGCACGTCGGTGTAGTCGAACACCGGCAGCTCAAGCTCGCTCACCTCGGTCATCGCAGCGCCCATCCTCTCAGCTCGCTCAACGCGGCACGCGTGCCAGCTTCTTGCCCGGGTTCATCAGCCCCTTCGGGTCAAACGCCCGCTTGATCTGCTCGTGCAACTGAACTGTGCGCTCGTCCCACTGCGACTCCAGCAGGCCACGCTTCAGCCAGCCCACGCCGTGCTCGGCCGCGATCGAGCCGCCCAGCTCGCCCACCAGCGCGAACAGCTCCGCGCCCAGCTGCCGCGCGCGCGCCAGCTGCGCCTCGTCCGCGGGGTCCACGAGCACCGTCGCATGCACGTTGCCGTCGCCGCCGTGCCCGAACGCGCACGAGCCCAGGCCGTGGCGCCGCGCCAGCGCCTCGAAGCGCTCCAGCCCCTCCTGCAGGCGCTCGACCGGGAACGACACGTCCTCGGACACCTTCGCGCCGCGCACGCCCGACAGCACGCCGTTGAAGCCATCGCGCCAGCGCCACAGCGCCGATGCGTCAGCCGCGCGGTCGATCGCCAGCGCGTCGCCGCCCAACAACTCATCAACATCGTCCGCCTGCGCGCGCGCCTGCTCATGCGTCCCGTCCACCTCGATCAACAGCACGAAGCCCGCACCCGTCCGGCAGCTCGCCCGGGTAGCCGCCCGCCACGTGCTCCAGCGCCGCGCCGTCCGCGAAGTCCATCGCCGCCGCCTCGATGCCCGCCGCCGTCACGCTCAGCATCGCCGCGCACCCCTGCGCTCGCGTGGCGAAGACATGCCACCAGCGCGATCTGCGCCTCGCGCGCCGGCAGCAGCCGCAGGCGCACCGCCGTGATCACGCCCAGCGTTCCCTCCGAGCCGATCAGCAGGTCCTTGAGGTCATACCCCGCCACGTCCTTGCGCGCCCAGCCGCCGATCTGCACCAGCTCGCCCGGTGCGAGCACCGCCTCCAGCCCCGTCACCCACGCGCCCGTCACGCCGTACTTCAGCGCGTGCGGCCCGCCCGCGTTCGTCGCCACGTTGCCGCCGATCTGCGACTGCTCGCCCGCCCCCGGGTCGGGGGCGAAGAACAGCCCGTTCTCGCGCGCCAGGCGCTGCACCTCGCGCGTGCTCACGCCTGCCTCGGGCAGCATCCGCCACATGCCCGGCTCGAGCTCGCGCACCGCGCGCACGCGCTCCAGCGACAGCACAACGCCGCCGTCCGTCGGCACCGCGCCGCCCGTCAGCCCGGTGCCGCCGCCACGCGGCACGATCGCCACGTCGTGCTCGTAGCACCAGCGCACAACCGCCTCCACCTCACGTGCGCTGCCCGGCAGCACCACCGCATCGGCACGGCCGCGCAGCTCGCGCCGCTTCGACGCGTCGCTGTTGTACGGCGAGCGCGCGTCCGCCGCCAGCACGTGCTCGGTGCCGACCAGTCGCGCCAGCGCAGCGCCGATCGCCGCGCCCGTCACGATCGCTCAGCGCGACGTCGGCCCGAGGCCCGCCCGGGTCATCGCCTCGGGTGCCGGCGTCGTCCTGCCGTGCGGGTGCAGGTAGGCGGGATACACCGCCTGCAGCCCGCGCAAGCGACCCAGCGCTCCCAGCGCGGCGAACAGCGGTCGCTGTACCGCCGCCGGCGGGCTCGTGAAGCGGATCACATCGCCGAACTCCGCCGCGATCAGCGCCAGCTGGAGCGGTCCCGGCAGGCCCTTCGCGTTCGTCCTGCCGTCATTCGCCAGGCCGAACAGCGTCGCCGATCATCGCCTCGAAACGAGGCTGCTGCTCCGGCGGCCCCGCGACCTCCACAAGCACGCTCGCCTGCATCCTCGCCCGCGTTCCACCAGTCGTGCGCCACGCCCGCAGTGGCCGTTGCCTCCTCACCGGCGTGAAGCGAGCGCTCGACGCCGTTCAGACGCGTTGCCAACGTCCCCGAGATCACCGCGAAGCGCTCCGTGATCTGCGGATGCACGTGCTCTCCGGCCACCGCGCCGTGCGGCTTCACCGTCAAATGCGCGATCGCGCTCTCATGCGGCGCCGAGTCCTCATCGCCCCGCAGCACGACCACAAACTCCCCCGTGACGCGATTCTCGTAGAAGTCGCCACTGCGCGACACGACAAACTCCCTTTCCCTCGCCGGTGCAGCCAGCGTAACCAAGTCGCGGGTGCAAGTCCTGGCGGACAGGTAGCGCATGCGAGCTTGCGTGCACTGCTCACGGGCGGCTCAACTGCTGCGAGTAGCATTCACGGCGTATGGCCGTGAGCGCAAAGCCCCCACAACGGGCACAGGCAGAGGACGCCGACAAGAGCTTTCAGACGCTCTCGGGCGAGCCCGTGCGCGAGCTGTACACGCCCGAGGACCTGCCGAGCGGCATCGGCGGCCCGAACGACCCGATCGGCCGTCCTGGCTCCTACCCGTTCACGCGCGGCATCCACGAGTCGATGTACCGCGGGCGGCTGTGGACGATGCGTCAGTTCGCCGGCTTCGGCACCAGCGAGGAGACCAACGAGCGCTTTCTGCTACCTGCTCGACCACGGCCAGACGGGGCTGTCGACCGCCTTTGACATGCCCTCGCTGATGGGCCACGACTCCGACCACGCGCGCTCGCTCGGCGAGGTCGGCCGCGAGGGCGTCGCCGTCGACACGCTCGACGACATGCAGACGCTGTTCGGCGGCATCGACCTCGGCGAGGTGTCCGTGTCGATGACGATCAACGCGCCCGCCGCGATCATGCTTGCCTTCTACGTCGCCGCCGCCGAGGCCGGCACGAGCGCCGCCGGTCCCGTCCCCGTCGAGCGCCTGTCGGGCACGATCCAGGCGGACATCCTCAAGGAGTACATCGCGCAGAAGGAGTGGTGCTTTCCGATCGACCCGGCGATGCGCCTGTGCGGCGACATGATCGAGTGGTGCACGCAGCGCATGCCGCGCTGGCACCCCATCTCGATCTCCGGCTACCACATCCGCGAGGCCGGCTCGACCGCCCAGCAGGAGCTCGCGTTCACGCTCAAGGACGGCCTCACCTACATCGAGCAGGCCGTGGAGCGCGGGCTCGACGTCGACGAGTTCGCGCCGCGGCTGTCGTTTTTCTTCAACGCGCAGATCGACTTCTTCGAGGAGATCGCCAAGTACCGCGCGGCGCGGCGCATCTGGGCGCGCGAGCTCAAAGAGTCCTTCGGCGCCAAGAACCCGCGCTCCTGGCAGATGCGCTTTCACACGCAGACCGCCGGTGTCTCGCTGACCGCCCAGCAGCCGCTCAACAACATCGTCCGCACGACCGTCGAGGCGCTCGCCGGCGTGCTCGGCGGCACGCAGTCGCTGCACACCAACTCCTACGACGAGGCGCTCGCGCTGCCCACCGAGGAGGCCGTCACGATCGCCCTGCGAACGCAGCAGGTGATCGCCCACGAGACCGGCGTCGCCAACACCGCCGACCCGCTCGGCGGCAGTTACTTCGTCGAGGCGCTCACCGACGAGATGGAGCGTGCGGCGTACGAATATTTCAATAAGATCGATGAGTTGGGCGGCATGGTCGACGCGGTCAAGCGCAACTACCCCCAGCGCGAGATCGCCGACGCCGCCTTCACCCTGCAGCAGGAGATCGACGCCGGCGAACGAGTCGTCGTCGGCGTCAACCGCTACACCGCCGAGGACGAACAGGCGATTCCCACCCTGCGCATCGACCCCGCGCTCGAGGGCAAGCAGCTCGGCCGCCTGCAGGCGGCGCGCGCCAAGCGCGACGGCGCCGCCGTCGAGGCCGCACTCGCGGCGCTGCGCGCGGACGCCGCGCACGCCGATCGCAACCTCATGGAGCCGCTGTTGCCGTGCGCCCGCGCGCACGCCTCCGAGGGCGAGATCATCGAGTCGCTGCAGCAGGTCTTCGGCGACTACACCGAGACGCCCGTCTTCTGAGCGCCGCGCGCGCGCTGCCTTCGCCGCGCAACTTCTGCGCCGGTCCAGGTTATTGGAGGGTTAGGATCCGCTCTCTCGCCGCGCCCGCAACGCTCCATGGAGGCCCGATGAACCACCGCATGCGCTTGGCCGGCGCGTGACTTCACGCTTGCGCAAAGGGCTGATTCTCGGCTCGGTGTTCGTCGTGCTCGGCAGCGTCACCACGCTGGCCGTCGCCTCACATCGCATCAAAGCCGAGCAGGCGGCCTTCCGCGCGCCGTCGGCGGCGCGCTGCTACCCGAGCACGCTCAACCAGTCGGCGATCGCTGCCCGGCACGAGCGTGAGCGTGTCGCCGCTGCCGAACTCCTACGACGCCTCCGCGCGCGCGCAGATCAGCATGCTCGGCGCGAGCGCCGGGTCATTCAGCCACCTGCACGTGGAGGGGTCTGACAGCGGCTCGCACAGCGGGCGCCTGCGCGCGTACTCGCAGGGCGACGGCGCGAGCTTCGTTGCCATCCAAGCCGTTTCACGAGGGCGAGACGGTGACGCGTGCGCGGCGTCGTCACGGTGGGCGCGCGTGCACAGCGCTTTGCCTACCGCTTCACGGTGGCCACGCAGGACGCGCTGCCCTACGCAAGGCCCAGCGAACCGTCGGGCCTCGATTACAACGAGAAGCAGCACTTCCGCTCGGCACCCACCCTGGAAGCGCCGTCGCTGGCGGTTACCACGGCCTCGGCGCAGAGCGCGCCGGGGGACATCTTCGTCGCGCCGTACTCGGGCCCCGGCCCGGCCGGGCCGATGATCTTCGACCAGCAGGGCAATCTCGTGTGGTTCAACCCGCTGCCCAAGGGCGTCGCCGCTGCCACCAACCTGCAGGTGCAGCAGCTCGGCGGAAAGCCGGTGCTGACGTGGTGGCAGGGCTACATCCCGCCGCAGGGCTTCGGCCTGGGCGAAGAGATCATCGACAACACCGCCTACCAGCAGATCGGGCGCGTGCACGCGGGCAACGGCTACAAGGCCGACCTGCACGACTTCAAGCTGACACCCCAGGGCACCGCCCTGCTGACCGTGATCGATCCGATCGACTGCAACCTGTCGGTCGTTGGCGGCCCGAGTGGCGGGGCGGTCAGCGACAGCATCTTTGAGGAACTCGACCTGCGCACGTCGCTCGTGCGG
Source organism: uncultured Solirubrobacteraceae bacterium (assembly GCA_963819435.1). GTDB lineage: Bacteria > Actinomycetota > Thermoleophilia > Solirubrobacterales > Solirubrobacteraceae > Palsa-744. The sequence continues at coordinate 141,916 of CAWFWA010000006.1, forward strand.
CGCGAGTGGCACAGCCTCGACCACGTCGCGCTCGGCGACTCCTACAGCTCGGCGACGGGCTCAAGCGCGACGTGGCCGTTCGACTACTTCCACATCAACTCGGTCGACCAGCGCGCCGATGGCACCACGCTGATCTCCGCGCGCAACACCTGGGCGATGTACCTGCTGAACACGGCCAACGGGCGAACGGGGCGTGCAGATCGGCGGCAAGCACTCGACGTCCACGCTCGGCGCCGGCACGCGCACCGCCTATCAGCACGACGCGACGACGCTGCCGAACGGAACGATCAGCGTGTTCGACAACGGCGCCGTGCCCAAAGTGCATCCGCAGTCGCGCGGCCTGGTGCTGTCGCTCGGCAGCGGCGCGGGCTCGGTCAGCGCCGTCACGCAGTACGAGCACACCCCCGCGCTCTCGTCCGGCAGCCAGGGCAACATTCAGCAGCTGGCCAACCAAGACATGTTCGTGGGATGGGGGTCGGAGCCATACTTCTCGGAGTACAGCGCAAGCGGCCAGCTGCTGTTCGATGCGCACATGCACGGCTCCTACGAGTCCTACCGCGCGTACCGCTTCCCCTGGACGGGCGCGCCCGCCGGCGCGCCCTCGATCGCCGCGACTTCGGTCGCGGGTGGGCGCGCGCGCGTTTTCGCGAGCTGGAACGGAGACACGCGCACGATCAGCTGGCGCGTGCTCGCGGGCAGCTCGCCGGGGACGATCGCGCCCGTGGCGACGACCGCGCGCAGCGGCTTCGAGACGTCTGTGACGACGCCGGCAGCGGCTGCCTACGTCGCCGTGCAGGCGCTCGATGCCTCGGGCGCCGTGCTCGGCAGCTCGCGCACGATCCGCGGCTAGGCAGAGCGGAAAACGGCGGGGCGTGCGTGTTGGTACGCTCTGGTCGGTTGACGTCAAGGAGGGGTTTTCAACCGGTGGACGTCTGGAAATGACGGCGCGAAAGGTCAACTCCAAGCTCCGCAGCGCGGACGCTTCGCCACCGGCTTCCGGAGGCGCGCGCTACCGCAGGTTGCCGACCGGCGCGCACGGGCTGACGCGCGAGGAGGTCGAGCGCGATCAGCGCGAGCGGCTGCGCTCGGCGATGGTCGAGCTGATCGCCCAGCGCGGCTATCCGGCTGTGCGCATTCTCGATCTCACGCAGCTCGCGCACGTCTCGCGCCCGACCTTCTACAACCTCTACTCCGACAAGGAAGAGCTGCTGCTGAGCGCCTACGAGGACATCGCCGGGCGCACGACCGAAACGGTCGCCGAGGCGTTCGCGCTGGGCGAGTCCGAGGAACAAAGCCTGCGCCTGGCGCTGCTCGCATTCGCCGAGCTCGGCGCGGCCGAGCCCGAGGCGATGACGTTGGCGCTGCTCGGCACTTTCGGCGCCGGGCCGCGCGCGCTGGAACGCCGCGACCGCACGCTGCACGCGCTGGAACGGATCGTCGGTGCCGGGCGCGCGGCATCCGACGGCGAGCTGCCGCGCGACCTGACGGTGAAGTTCCTGATCGGCGGTATCCGCGAGGTGTCGGCGGTGCGCCTGCGCCAGGGACGCGTCGACGAGCTTGTCGATCTGGCCGACGAACTGGGCCGCTGGGCCAACGCCTATCCCTCAGAGTTGCCGCTCGGGCTGGACGGGCCGATGCGCGTGATCAGACGCGACGGCGACGCCGAGCAGTCCTCGCAACGCAGCCGCAGCGCGGAAGGGCGCCTGCCGAGCGGGCGCCACGACCTGCCACGCGACCAGGTCGTCAAAAGCCAGCGCGAACGGATCGTCGACGCCACCGCGGCGATCGTCGCCGAGAAGGGCTTTGCCGGTCTGACGATCCCCGAGATCGCCTCACGCGCGAACGTCTCCCACGAGACTTTCTATGAGATGTACCCGACAAAGCACGCGGCCTTCCTGGGCGCCCAGAAGGTCGGCCTGCACCAGGCGCTGCGCGTGACCGTCGATGCGTATGACACGCACGCCACCGAATGGCACGCGGGCGTCGCGGCGGGCATGCACGCGCTCATGGAGTACGTCTGCTCAGAGCCCTCGCACGCGCACCTCACGCTCGTCGACACGTTCGGCGCGAGCCCCGAGGCGATCGAGATCCGCGACAGCGCGCTGCAGGCGTTCACCGCCTACCTGCAGCCGGGCTTTGAGAACGCGTCGCCCGGTGTGGACGTCCCCGAGGTGGCGGCCGAGGCGGTCGCGGGCGGGATCTGGCAGGTCCTGCACCACTACATCGAGCAGGACCGCGTTCACGAACTGTGCGATGCAGCGCCGCAGGTGATCTACCTGACGCTCAGCCCGTTCCTCGGACCCGATGCCGCCGCCGAGGCGGCCCGCCAGACCGCCGCCTGAAGCTCGAGCGCCGGCCCGAAGCTGACCTGCAGGCAAGCTCCGCCGCCTGGCGCATTGGCGGCCTTGGCATAGCCGTCGTGCGCCTCGGCCGCCTGGCGCACGATCGCCAGGCCGAGACCCGAGCCCGGCAGCTGGCGCGCGTCCTCGGCGCGGTAGAAGCGCTCGAACACCTTTGCGGCCTCGCCCGGCGCAAAGCCGGGGCCGTGATCGCGCACGGTCAGCACGCCGTCGCGCAGCGTGACCTCGACGAGCCCTTCGCGCGGGCTCCACTTGCGCGCGTTGTCCAGCAGATTGGACACGGCACGCGAGATGCGGTCGGCCTCGCCGCGCACGAGCGTCGGCTGCAGGTCGGCCTCGATGCGCAGCTCGCCACGACGGCGCGTGCGTGCGAGCGCGTCCGCGGCGATCTCGTCGAGGCGCACGTCCTGCAGCTCGGACTCCGCGCGCGAGCCGCGCGCCAGCTCGACCACGTCGCCGACCAGCGCCGTCAGCTCGTCGAGCTCCTCGACGATGTCCGCGCGCAGGCGCAGCTGCTCGGCGTGCGGCAGGCGCTCGGCCTCCTCGAGGGTCTGGATGTTCGCGCGCAACGAGGCGATCGGCGTGCGCAGCTCGTGGCTGGCGTCGGCGATCAGCTGGCGCTGCGCCGTCAACGCATCCTGCAATGCATCGAGCGTCGTGTTGAAGCTTGTCGCCAGGCGCTCGAGCTCGTCGCCGCCGCTCACCTGCAGGCGCTCTGACAGGTTCAGCTCGCCGGCCAGCGATTCGGTGCGCCGTGTGAAGCGCACGATCGGCGCTAGCGCCGTTCGCGCGACCAGCGCGCCGAGCATCGCCGCCAGGGCGACGCCGGCCACGCCCACGATCAACAGGATCAGCAGGATGCGGTTGAGCTCGTGGTCGACCTCCGCGAGCGGGCGCGCGATCATCACCGCGCCGCGCGTCGCGCTCGCACCGGTGACGCCCGGCGCCCGCGTGGTTCCCAGTGTGAGCACGCGCAGATGCGTGCCCTTGACCGTGCGATCGCTCAGCGCCCTGCCGCTGCCGCTGCGGGCGATCGCCCGGTCGCGCGCGTCAGGCGCGATCTGCGGCGTGGTGCCCTGTCCGCGCGGCGCGTCGACCCCACCGCCTGCGGAGACGAACTGCACATACCCCGTCGCGCCACCGAACCGCGCCGGCTGAATCGCTTTGGGAACCCCGCCGGGCGCGGGCGCCGGCGCGCCCTGCGGCGGGCGGCCCAGAACGAACGCGCCGGGCGACCCGGGCAGACGGGTGGCCGACGCGAAGATCTGCGCCCGCTGCGAAAGCGACTCGTCGATCTGCCCGCGCAGATCCGAGCGCACCGCCAGATACAGGCCGACGGCGACGGCGACGACCGCGAGCGCAACCGCCACGCCCGCCACTGCCGCGATGCGCATACGCAGGTTCACAACTCGCGAGACACGTCGCCGGCCGTCATGGGGTGATTGTGACTCACCTGCGGCCGGCACCGAGCGTCTCCTACGTTCGTCTTATTCGAGCCTTAGGCGGTTCTTGCGAACGGCGGACATGCTGGCTTCGCGGCCGGTTTCGCGGGCCCACCGAACCATGTCCAAGCTCAATCAACGCCCGTGGCTCAACATCGGCTTGGGCCTACTGTGCATCGCCGCGATCGCCGTGGCCTACACGAGCGTCGGCGCGGCTTCGCAGAGCTCGGCGCAGAGCACCAGGACGTCCACCGTGCAGCGGGGCGTCGTTCAGTCGACCGTGTCCGGCAGCGGCAACATCCAGGCAGCCAGCCAGCTCGACCTCGGCTTCAAGACGAGCGGCACGGTCGCCCACATCTATGTCAGCGAAGGCGAGTACGTCAACGAGGGAAAGCTGCTGGCGACGCTTGACCCGCAGAACGCCGAAGTCACACTCGAACAGGCCAAGGCAGCCCTGAAATCCGCCGAGGCGAGTCTCGCCGCAGAGGAAGAAGACCAAGGCGCGAGCTCGTCCGCCCAGGCCTCGTCCGGCACGGGCACCGCGTCACAGGCAAGCACCGCATCGATCGCACACGCTGCAGTCGCCACGCCGACAACGACGCCGGCGACGACAACGACCACCGCGCCGACCACGCCGACCACGCCGACCACGCCGACGGTCAGCACTCCGAGCGCCAAATCCCCGGCCAAGAAGAGCAAAGCTCCCAGCGCGACGAGCGGGAACACCCAGACGAGCTCGAGCTCGAGCTCAGGCTCGTCGTCTTCCTCGACGATCAGCTCGGCCACACGCGAAGCCAACCTCGCTTCTGCCAAAGCGGCGGTCAGGAGCGACAAGCTGACGGTGCAGAGCGACGAACAGGCTGTTCAGAGCACCAAGCTCTACGCGCCGCAGGACGGCACGATCGTCTCGCTCTCGGGCGAGGTCGGCGAAACGGTCTCCGCTACCGGCACGACCAAAGCGTCCAGCGCCAGTAGCTCCTCGGGCAGCGGCTCCTCGGGCAGCGGCTCTTCGACGGGGGCGGGCGCGAGCGCCTCGTCACCGAGCAGCTCGACGGGCTCGTCCAGTTCCTCCAGTGGCTCGTCCAGCTCCTCCTTCGCGGTGCTCAGCGACCTCAACTCGATGCAGCTCGTCGTGCCGCTGAGCGAGTCGGAAATCGGCAACGTGAAGGCCGGGCAGACCGCCACGGTGACGATCGAAGCGCTCGGCAGCCGCAAGGTCGCGGCGCACGTGCTGCGCGTCGATGCGCTGTCGACGAGCAACAGCGGCGTCGTTTCCTACGACGTCACCTTCCAGCTCGACCAGCAGGAATCTGGACTCAAAGTCGGCATGAGCGCATCGGCCGAAGTCGTCGTCAAGCAGGCCGAAGGCGTGAACGTCCCCACCACGGCGATATCGGGCGGTTCGGTGACGGTCGTTCGCGGCGGCAAGCACGTCAGCGAAGCGGTGACCACCGGGCTGGCGGGCGACAGCTCGACGATCGTCCTGAGCGGCCTGAAGGCGGGAGAGCAGATCGTGTTGCCGAGCGTCACGACCACGACCACGAGCTCGTCGAGCAGAACGAGCGGCTCACGTCTTGGCGGCCTCGCCACAGGCGGCGGGCTTGGCGGGGGCGGCGCCTTCCTGCGGGGCGGCCCCCCGGGCGGATGATGCGCGCCCCGGCGATCCTCGTGCGCGAGGCCAGCAAGACCTACGAGCTCGGCCGCTTCCAGGTGCGCGCCCTGCGCGACGTCTCGCTGCGCATCGACCGCGGCGACTTCGTCGCGATCATGGGCAGCTCCGGCAGCGGCAAGAGCACGCTGATGAACATCCTCGGCTGTCTTGACGTGCCCACCACAGGCAGCTATCGGATCGACGGCGTGGACGTGCGCAGCCTCGACGAGGACGACCTTTCTGACCTGCGCAGCCGCAAGATCGGCTTCGTCTTTCAGAGCTTTAACCTCGTCGCGCGCACGAGCGCTATCGCCAACGTCGAATTGCCGCTCGCCTACGCCGGCGTCGACCGCCGGGCACGGCGGCAGCGTGCGGCCGGCGCGCTCGGCGCCGTCGGCATGGCCAATCGCCTGCACCATCAGTCCTCCGAGCTCTCCGGAGGCCAGCAGCAGCGCGTCGCGGTCGCGCGCGCGATCGTCACCAACCCCACGCTGATCCTCGCCGATGAGCCGACCGGCAACCTCGACTCGCACTCCACCGCGGACGTGCTGGCGATCTTCACGCGTCTCAACGGCGAAGGGCGGACGGTCGTGCTGATCACACACGAGCCCGATGTGGCCGCGCAGGCCAAGCGGGTGATCGGCCTGAGCGACGGCAGGGTCGTCGAGGACCGGCGCGTGGCAGGCGTTCACGACGCGCCGCCCGTACCGGGCCGCCGCCGCGCAGGCCGCCCGCGCACCGGCGAAGCGACCGCGGAGCTGCGCTCGTGATCGGCGTGGAGACACTGCGCATCGCCTGGGGCGGGATCGCGGCCAACAAGCTGCGCTCGGGTCTGACGATCGTCGGCATGACGATCGGCGTGGCCTCGGTGATCGTGCTCATCGCCGTCGGCAACGGCTCCTCCCAAGCGGTCAAGTCGCAGATTCAGAGCCTCGGCACGAACGTGCTGCTCGTACAGGCCGGCGCGGGGCGCGGCGGCTCGGGCGCGTTTGGCTCGAGCAGCATCTCGCTGACCAAGAAGGACGCCGAAGCTCTGCAGCAGCCCGGCAACGCCCCCGACGTGCAGAGCGCCTCGCCGGTCGTCGGTGCGACGTCGGTGAAACTCGTGTTCAACAGCACGAGCTTCGAACCGTCGACGTTCACCGGCACGACGCCCTCCTACCTGACGGCGCACGACTACAAGCTCGCCGTGGGCAAGTCCTTCACTAGCGCCGACGTGAGCGGCCACAAGCGCGTCGCCGTGATCGGCCAGACGGTCGCAGAAGAACTGTTCGCCGGCCAGAGCGCTGTCGGGCAGAACATGAAGGTCAACGGCGCGAACTTCGAAGTCGTGGGCGTCCTTGCCGCGAAGGGCTCCAACGGCGCGAGCAACCAGGACGACGTGGTGATGGCGCCGATCTCCACCGTGCAGGACACGCTCACCGGCTACGGGTCGATCTCCTCGATCACCGTCGAGGCGAAGTCCGAATCGGCGCTCAACGCCGCCGAAGGCGAGGTCAAGCAGATCCTCGAGGAACGCCACAAGATCAAGAACACCGAAGAACCGGGCTTTCAGGTGCTCAACCAGGGTTCGCTGCTGTCCACGTCGAGCTCGACCAGCGGCGTGTTCACCACGCTGCTCGGCGAGGTGGCCGCGATCTCCCTGCTCGTCGGCGGAATCGGCGTGATGAACATCATGCTCGTGAGCGTCACCGAGCGCACGCGCGAGATCGGTATCCGCAAGGCGATCGGAGCGCGCCGCTCGGACATCCTCACCCAGTTTCTCACCGAGGCCGTGCTCGTGTCCCTGATCGGCGGGCTCACCGGCGTGCTCGTCGGCGTGCTTGGCAGCCAGTTCAAGATCGCCGGCGTGCAGCCGCAGATCGCCACGTACTCGATCTTCCTGGCGTTCGGCGCGGCCGCCCTGTCGGGGCTGTTCTTCGGCACTTATCCAGCTGCGCGCGCCGCGTCGCTGCGACCGATCGAAGCGCTGCGCTTTGAGTAACCCGTCTTCCCCCAACGAGGAGCCGACCATGTCCAGCCACGAGTCCACCGCGCCCGAGACGAGCGAGCTCGACTACGAGCCCGAGGAGCAGCAGGACGAGTGGCTGGACGAGCCGCAGGAGCTGCCGCGCCGCCCACGCCGGCGCCTGCTGACACCCGTGCCGCTGGCGCTGCTCGCCACGCTGCTCGTCGCCTGCGGCTTCATCGCCGGCGTGCTCGTGCAGAAGGGGCAGGGCACCACGGCCTCCTCGCCCGGCGCCGCGGGCAGCGGCTTCGCCGCGCGGCTTGCCGCCCTCAAAGGCGCAGCGCCGGGCGCCGGCGGTGCGAGCTCCGGCGCGGGCTCGGCATCGCGAGCCGGCGCGCGGACGTTCCCGGGCTTCGGCGGATCATCCGGCGGCGCCGGCGGCGCCGTGACCACGGGCGAAGTGGCCTACGTGCGCGGCAACACGCTGTACGTCACCGACAGCCAGGGCAACACGGTCAAGGTCAACGCCTCGACGGCAGCGAAAGTGACCAGGACCGTCAGCACCGAGGCTCGCAGCATCCGCCCGGGCTCGACGGTCGTGGTGCTCGGCAACAAGGCCAACAACGGCTCGGTCAGCGCGACCTCGATCACCGTCAATTCCGCCGCCGGGGCCTCGAGGAGCTCTGGCGCGAGCACGTCGAGCTCGTCGAGCACGGGCGCCGGCAGCGGTGGCGCCCCGACCCTGTTCGGTCCCGGCTAGCGGCAAATCGACCACCAACGAACAAGGAATCAATAAATGTCTATCCCCCGTAGTTCGACCCGGCAACCGACGCGGCGCTCGCGCAAGCGGCCCCTGCTCGCGCTGTGCGTGCTCGGCGCGTGTGTTGCGCTTGCCGCTTGCGGAAGCTCGGGCAGCGCCACGACGTCGGGCAGCAACAGCTCGAGCAGCTCCGCCGCCGGCAAATCGGGCAGACCGGCCTCGAGCCGCTTTACGGCGCTGCGCTCCTGCCTGCAGAAACAGGGCATCACGCTCCCAGCGCCGCCCGCAACGACCGGCCGTCCGGGCGGCACGCCCGGCGGTGGCCCCGGAGGCTCGCGCGGTGGCTTTCAGCTGCCCACAGGCGTCACGCAGGCACAGTTCCAAGCAGCGCTGAAGAAATGTGGCGGCAGAGGCTTTCGCCCGGGCGCCCGCGGGGCGTTCAACAGCGCGTCGGCGCGTGCGGGCCTCGTCAAGTACGCAGCATGCCTGCGCCAGAACGGCGTGCCCGTGCCGGCTCCCAACACCAGCGGCAACGGGCCGGTGTTCAGCACCAAGGGGATCGACACGTCGAGCAGCAAGTTCACGGCCGCTCAGAAGAAGTGCCGCAGCGACCTCAAAGGCGCGTTCGCCGGCGGCGGCGCGGCGCCCTCCGGAGCGCCCCCGGCCGGAGTAGCGGGTGGGGCACCGGGCGGGGGTCCGCCGCCCGGCGCCGAAGGCGCGGCCGGCTAGCGCAAAGCCGCTCGCCCGGCTGCGCGATGCGCGCTCACGGCTCGCGCATCACGTAGCCGACGCCGCGCACCGTGTGCAGCAGGTCGGGCGCGCCGACCTCCTGCAACTTGCGACGCAGGTAGCCGACGTACACGCGCAGCGCATTGGACGCCGCGCCGAAGTCATAGCCCCACACGCGGTCGTAGATCACGCTGTGCGAGAGCACCTGGCGGGGGTTGCGCATGAACAGCTCCAGCAGCTGATACTCGGTGCGCGTCAGCTCGGCGACCTGCCCGCCGAAGCTCGCGCCATGACGCGCCGTGTCCAGGCGCAGCTCGCCGAAGGACAGCTCGTCAGGGTCGCCGTCGGGGCCGCTGCGGCGCAGCAGTGCGCGCAGGCGCGCCTTCAGCTCTTCGTTGTCAAACGGCTTGACGAGGTAGTCGTCGGCGCCCGCGTCCAGGCCGGCCACGCGATCTGAGATCTCCACGCGCGCCGTGAGCATCAGGATCGGCACGCGGTTGCCGAGCATGCGCAGGCGCCGGCACACCTCCAGACCGTCGACACCCGGCAGGCCGACGTCGAGCACGACGGCGTCGGGCACCGCCTGCACGACCGACTCGATCGCCTCGCCGCCGTCCTGGGCGATCTGCACGTCGTAGGAGGCCAGCGTCAGCACGCGACGCAACGCGTCGCGCACGGCGCGATCGTCGTCCACCACGAGCACCTTCATCGCCTCGATTGTCGCGCATCGTCCGCACTCGGCGCGGGTGTGGCCGGCACTCCTACGTTGCTCTTAGGCGCCAACGCGGGCAAACCACACGCGCAGAGCGCCGGCCGTGAGGGAGCACGCGCCATGTACCGCTGTGGCGCCACTGGTGTAGATGTTCGTGCACTGCAAACCCCACGCCTGCGGGCGCTGGTGGCCGCCACGAACAGGCGGTCGCCGTTTGCGCCACGGCCCGCTCGGGAAGGAGACGAGAATGAGCCCCGCCCCCGCCACGACCCGCAAGAAGGTCGCCGTACCCGCATCCGCGCCCACGCCGCGCCAAGAGCTCGAGCAGCCGCTCGTGCGCCGCCTGACGCTTCACGGCCACCGCATCGCCTACCGCCAGGCGGGCAGCGGGCCGGTGCTCGTGCTGATCCACGGCATCACCTCGAGCTCGGCGACGTGGGAGCACGTCATGCCCTATCTCGCGCGCCACTTCACGGTGATCGCACCCGACCTCGTCGGCCACGGCGAATCGGACAAGCCGCGCGGCGACTACTCACTCGGCTCGCACGCCAGCAGCATTCGCGATCTGCTGCTCGTGCTCGGGCACGAGCGCGCAAGCGTCGTCGGGCACTCACTCGGCGGCGGCATCGCGATGCAGTTCGCCTACCAGTTCCCCGAGCGCTGCGAACGCCTGGTGCTCGTTGACAGCGGCGGCCTGGGGCGCGACGTGAACGTGCTGCTGCGCGCCGCGACGCTGCCTGGCGCCGAGTTCGTGCTGCCGCTGCTGGCGGCCACGCGCCTGCTCGACGCCGGCCGGCTCGCCGGGCGCCTGCTCGGCAGCATCGGCCTGCGCGCACGCACGGACATCGAGGAGATCGCGCGCGGGCACGCGACGCTGTCCGACGCCGATGCGCGCGCGGCGTTCGTGCACACGTTGCGCTCGGTCGTCGAGCCGGGCGGGCAGCGCGTGGACGCATCGGACCGCCTGTATCTGTCGGCGCACATCCCCTTCCTGCTGATCTGGGGCGAGCACGACTCGGTGATCCCCGTCGCGCACGGGCGCGCCACCCACGAGCACGTGGCGAGCAGCCGCCTGGAGGTGTTCGAGAGCTCCGGGCACTTCCCGCAACTGGACGAGCCGCACCGCTTCATCGACGTGCTCACCGACTTCATCGACTCGACCGAGCCGGCGATCGTCGACGCGGAGCGCTGGCGCGAGCTGCTCGACCCGCACTAACCGCTCCGCTCCGCGCCGGGCTGGGCTCGCCGGCTTGCAGTGCGACCTGCCCGGCGTCAGCCGGGACGCACGTCGAGCACGACCTTGCCGGTCGCGCGGCGCTCGTCGATGCAGCGCAGCGCGTCGGCGGCATCCTCCAGCGCGAAGCGCTCGCCGACGATCGGGCGCACGAAACCCTCGTCGATCAGCCGGTCGATGACCTCGCCGATCTCACGGTTGACCTGCGGACGTGCCATCACGTAGGCGCCCCAGCCGGCGCCGACGACCTCGGTGTTGCCGAGCAGCAGGCGGTTGACTTTCACCTCCGGGATCGAGCCGCCGGTGAAGCCGACGACGACCAGGCGGCCGTTCTCGCGCAGCGAGCGCAGGCTGTCGGTGAAGCGATCGCCGCCGACGGGGTCGAGCACGACATCGACGCCGCCACCGGAGAGCTCCTTGACCTCGTCCTTCCAGGTATCGCTGAGCAGCACGACGTGATCTGCGCCGGCCTCGGTGGCGACGCGTCCCTTCGACTCGCTGGAGACGAGCGCGATCGTGCTCGCGCCGAGGCCCTTGGCGACCTGCAGGGCGGCCGTGCCGACGCCGCCCGCGGCGCCGTGCACGAGCACAGTCTCGCCGTCCTTCATGCGCCCGCGCATGACCAGCGAGAAGTACGCGGTGTGGTAGTTGAGGATCAGGCTCGCGCCCTGCGCGAAGTCCAGCGCGTCGGGCAGCGCGAAGGTGAAGAACTCCGGCGCCACGGCGACCTCGGCGAAGCCGCCGAGCGCGCAGAACGCGGCGACGCGATCGCCCGGCTTGACCGACGCTCCATCGGTCGCGCTGCGCACGATGCCGGCGACCTCGCTGCCCGGCACGAACGGCACCGGCGGTTTCATCTGGTACTGCCCGCGCGTCTGCAGCACCTCCGGGAAGGAGACGCCGGCGGCGTGCACCTCGACGACGACACCGGCGCCGGGCGTGAGCATGTGCGATGGCTGCGGGTCATCGAGCTCGACCAGCTTCAGCGCGGTGTCGGGCCCGGTTTCCTGCACGATCTGAACGGCTCTCATGGTGCGATTATGTCCGAAACATCGAGGAGGGGTTCTAGCCATGGCCAAGGTGCTCTGCGTGCTGTACGACGATCCGGTCGACGGATACCCGCCGTCCTACGCCCGCGACGACGTCCCGCAGATCGCGCGCTACCACGACGGACAGACCACGCCGAGCCCACAGAGCATCGACTTCACGCCCGGGGAGCTGCTCGGCAGCGTGTCCGGCGAGCTCGGCCTGCGCAGGTTCCTGCAGGAGCGCGGGCACACGCTCGTCGTGACCTCCGACAAGGACGGCCCGGACTCGGAGTTCGAGCGCGAGCTCCCAGACGCCGAGGTCGTCATCTCACAGCCCTTCTGGCCGGCCTACCTGACCGCCGAGCGCATCGCCAAGGCTCCGCAGCTGAAGCTCGCGCTGACCGCCGGTATCGGCTCAGACCACGTAGACCTGCAGGCCGCGATCGACGGCGGGCTGACCGTCGCCGAGGTGACCTACTCCAACAGCATCAGCGTCGCCGAGCACGTGGTGATGATGATCCTCGCGCTCGTGCGCAATTACATCCCCTCCCATCAGTGGGTCCTCGACGGCGGCTGGAACATCGCCGATTGCGCCGCGCGCTCCTATGACCTGGAGGGAATGCAGGTGGGGACGGTCGCCGCCGGTCGCATCGGCTCGGCCGTGCTGCGTCGCCTCGCGCCGTTCGAGGTCGGCCTGCACTACACCGATCGCCACCGCCTGCCCTCTGAGACCGAGAGCGAACTCGGAGCGACCTTCCATGAGAGCGTCGAGTCGCTCGTCGAAGTGTGCGACGTGGTCACGATCAACGCGCCGCTTCACCCGGAGACCGAGAACCTGTTCGACGAGCGGCTGCTCGGCAAGTTCAAGCGCGGCGCGTACCTGATCAACACCGCGCGCGGCAAGATCTGCGACCGCGACGCCGTCGCGCGCGCGTGCGAGAGCGGGCAGCTCGCCGGCTACGCCGGCGACGTGTGGTTCCCCCAGCCGGCGCCGCGTGACCACCCGTGGCGCTCGATGCCCCACCACGGCATGACGCCACACATCTCCGGCACGAGCCTGTCCGCGCAGGCGCGCTATGCCGCGGGCGCACGCGAGATCCTCGAGTGCTACTTCGACGGCCGGCCGATCCGCGACGAGTACCTGATCGTCGACGGCGGCGCGCTCGCCGGAGCCGGCGCGCACGCCTACAGCGCCGGCAACGCCACCGCCGGCTCAGACGAGGCGGCGAGATTCACGGCCGGATGACGCAGCGGCGGGGCGATCGCTCGGTGTGAACCGTCGTCGAGCACGATCACGCCGCCGTCCGGCAGCCACGCAGCGGCTGCGCGCGGGCCGCTGAGGATCGCCGCCTTCGCGCGGATCTCCGCGAGCAGCGCGCTCGGCGCGAGCGCCGTGACCTGCACCACGCCGGTGAACGCCGGGCGGGCCGTCGCGGGGTCCAACAGATGATGTGCCGGCCGGCCGTCGGCGTCCAGCCAGCTGCGCCGGCCGATACCGCTCGTCGCCACGCCCCCGCGGCGCAGGGCGAACGTATGCAGCGTGCTTCCGTCGAACGGGCTGGCAACGTCGACCGGGCGTGGAGTGCCGCGCATGCCGCCGATCGCCAGGTCGCCGGCACAGTCGACCGCGAAGCTCTCGTGGCCGGCCAGTCGCTCGGCGAGCATGTCGGCGAACATGCCCTTGGCAAGGCCGCCGCTGTCGAGCTTGACGCCCGGCGGCCGGTTCACCATCCGGCTCGCCAGGTCGACCTCGACGCTGCGCCACGACGCTGCTGAGCGCGCGCCGGCCGGGCGCCGCCGCGGCGCCAGCGCCAGCGCGCGCGCCAGCGGCAGCCCCTCGCGCAGGTCGGCCCGGTAGCCCGCCGACTCGATCTCCGCGAGCAGCGTGCCATCGACGAGACCGTGCGTGAGCTCGGCGGCCACGCGCACGCTCTGCGCGAACTTCGCGATCGGCGCGCTGACCGGGACCTCGCTGCGCGGGTCGCCGTTCAGGCGCGACAGCTCACTGCCGGGAATGAAGCGCGAGAAATCGCCATGCCAGCCCTCCAGACGCCGGCGGACGAGCTCGACCGCCTCGCGCGCGGTGCGATCCAGGCTGGGCCCGGACACGTAGGCCGCGCACGAGGAGCCAAAGCAGTCGAAGCGCTCGCTGACCTCGACCGCGCCGCTCATGACTGCGAGGTCGTCACAGGGCTGACCGAGCTGCTCGATTCGCTGCCGCTCGATTCGCCGGATTTGGATTCACTGCTTGTTCCGCTGCTCTGCGAGCTCGACGAGCCGGTCGTTTCAGCCGATTCGCCTGAGGAGGAGGACGAGCTCGTCGACGCGGTCGTTTCCTGTTCGCTCGCTTTTTCGGCGGCGGCTTCTTTTTCGGACGCCGTCTTGGCCGCCGCCTTTTTCGCCGCCGCCCTCTTCGCCGCAGCCTTCTTCGCCGCTGCCTTCTCGGCTGCGGCCGTCTTCGCCGCCGCGGTGCTGGAGGACACGCTCGCAGTCGCCTGATTGTTTGCGGTGCTGCTGTTTTTCGATGCTGCGGACAGGGCCGGGTCGTGCCCGGAGGCGAGCTGCACGTAGACCACGAGAAACAGCGTGCAGAACAGCGCCGCCGTCACGGCCGCGACAGAACGCCTGATGCGCCGCGCGCGGCAGCTCAGCGCGGCGCGCTTGGCCTGCGCGCGCTCGCGCGCGCCGGGCTGGCGCGGGCCGGGGGCGGGACTTGATGGGGGAGTGTCGGTGGGGGCCATGGGCGCTCCTGGTCGGTTGTCGGGTTCGTTGTCCATGGGAGTCTCGGGTGCGCGCTTGGCAGCCGGCTGGACTCAGCCTGGGAGGTTGCTGAGCCGCGCGGGCGGCTTGCGCGGCGCGGCCGCGGAGTCGCGTTCGCCGCGCCGCGCCGAGCCAGCGGGTGAGCAGCAGCACGAGTGCCGGCAGCACGACGATCGCGGTCATCGCCAGAAACCACGTCTGCCCCGCGTCGGTCCCCTCGCCGAGCGAGTGGACGATGCCGAGGATCCACGCGAGCGCCGTGAAGCGGTGCAGCACGCGCCAGCGCTGCACGCCAATGCGCGCGCGAGCGTAGTAGGAGAGCCCGAGCGCGAGCAGCGCCCAGAAGGCGACGATGCCCGCCGTCGTCCAGAGCGTCTTGTAGCCGCTGACGAATGGCACGGAGATGTCCGCGAGGCTCGGGTGCAGGAACTGGTCGCCGAGCAGCGTCAGCCCGTGAACGGCAATCGCCGCGAGCGTCGCGAGCGAGAGGGCCTCGTGGGCCACGCGCATGTCCGGCCAGCGGCGTTTGAGCAGCCGCCCGCCCATCAGCAGGCCGACGCAAACCGACACGCTGGAGAGGATCAGCGCAGCGCTGCCCGCCGCGCGGCTGGCGAGCCAGAACAGGTGCGGGCTGGTTGCGGTGGCCAGGACGGACATCAGCGGTTGGCGCCGGCCGCGGCGGTCGCGGGAGAGCCGGTCCGCTTGGCCGCCGGCGTGCGGTCACGCGCGGTCCGGGCGTCGGCGGGGCGGTCGGCGGTCTGGCGGGGAGACGGGGACGGGGCCAGGGACAGACCGGGCGTCATTTGAGCGTCGGCGCCGGCCGTCGGCGCGACGTGAGGCGTCAGGCGCGCGGCGCGCGACATCGCATAGGCGAGCCCGGCGATCAGGGCTATGTCGGCGACGACGTTGATCGCGATGAGAAGTGGGAGGGACATGGTGCTCCTTGCGTTGGATTACCGAACTAAAAGCAGTATCGGTGGCCAATCTGGGGGCGATCTGTGCCAACCCTGAGAGCTGCCTGAGAGCGACAGGCCCAGTGTTTTCGGGCGGTTTTTCGCGCTGCTAGGGGGCGGCGCTGGGCCGCGGCAGCGCGGCTAGGAGGGGTCTGTCGCGGGGGCGGCCGGAGCGGGCGCTGATGCCGGCCCCCGGGGCGCGGGGGGTGCGGCTGGTGCGAGCTTCGGTAGCACGGCGCTGAACAGCGCTCCACCGCCGTCTGCGTTCTGCGCGCTCACGCGCCCGCCGTGCGCATCGACGACGGTGCCGACGATCGACAGGCCGAGACCGGCACCCGCCTTGCCGCGTTCGCGCCCGCCCTCGGCTCGCCAGAAGCGATCGAACAGGCGCTGGGGATCGGCGTCCGGCAGGCCGGCGCCATGATCGCGCACGCTGACGGTGACGCTCTGCTCGTCCTGGGTCACCGAGACCTCGATCGGCGTCGCCGCGGGAGTGTGCACGAGAGCATTTCGCAGCAGGTTGGCGAGTACCTGGCGCAGCCGGTGAGAGTCGCCGCTGACGACCGCCGCAGCGGGTGCGTGCAGCTCGATCGGCCGCTCGGGGGCCATCGCATGAGCGTCCTCAACCGCGTCGCGGGCAAGCTGTGCGAGATCGACGGGCGCAAGCACGAGCTCGGGTGCCTCGTCCAGCCGCGCGAGCGTCAGCAGGTCCTCGACGAGCACGCCCATGCGCTTTGACTCCTCCTCGATTCGCCGCATGGCGGTCTGCGTCTCGGCCTCGTTGCGCGTCGCGCCCATACGAAACAGCTCGGCGTATCCGCGGATCGAGGCAAGCGGCGTGCGCAGCTCGTGCGAGGCGTCGGCGAGGAAGCGCCGCAGGCGCTCTTCGCTCGCCCGGCGCTGCTCGAAGGCCTGCTCGAGGCGCTCGAGCATCGCGTTCAGCGCGAGCCCGAGGCGACCCACCTCGGTGCGCGACGTCGCCGGGCTGACTCGCCGCGAGAGCTGGCCGGCGGCGATCTGGCCGGCGGTGACCTCCATGCGATCGAGCGGTCGCAGGCCGAGGCGCACGACGAAGAAGGCGCTCAGACCGAGGGCCACGAGCACACCGGCGATCACCAGCGCCTCGACGAGCAGCAGGCGGTTGAGCGTCTGGTCGACTTCGCGCAGCGGCACGGCGACGACGGTCAGGCCACTGTCCTCACGGTCGTGGATCGCGTAGGCGCGGTAGCGCAGCCCCGAGGAACCGGCCGAGCCGACCGTGAAGAGCGTCCCGATCGGCACGCTCGCCGGGATCTGCGGGGCCGCCGGCGCGGCTTGGCCGTAGGTGATCAGGATGTGTCCGAGCACCTTGCCGGAGGCGGCTCGGCGCTGGCCGTAGGTGCCGGGCGGGAGGTTCAGGTTGGCGTTGCCGCCAGGGCCTCCCTGGCCCCCTGCATTGTCCTGCTCGCCGGAGGCGCCGCCGAAGCCGGGTGCCCCGCCGGCCGGTCTGAAGCCGGCGTTGTCCAGGGCATGCGACAGCGCAGGGCCGGATCCGCGCAGCTCCTGGTCGATGCGCCCGAGCAGGAACGAGCGCTGCTCGGCGTAGGTGACGGCGGCCAGCGCGATCAGGCCCAGTGCGGCGAGCAGCAGCACGCTTGCGAGCACGCGCGCGCGCAGCGAGGCCATCAAGGGCGCGGAGCCTGCAGCGCGTAACCGACGCCGCGCACCGTGCGGATCAAGGACGGTCCGTGTGCGTCGAGCTTCTTGCGCAGGTAGCTGATGTAGGTCTCCAGCACGCGGCCGTCGCCGCCGAAGTCGTAGTTCCACACGTGGTCGAGCAGCTGCGCGCGCGTCAGCACGCGCCGCGGGTTGAGCAGCAGGTAGCGCAGCAGCCGGTATTCGGTCGCCGTCAGCTCGATCGGCACGCCGGCGCGCGAGACCTCACGTGACTCCTCGTCGAGCTCGAGGTCCTCGAACACCAGGCGCCCGGACTCGGCGGTGACCTGTCCGGTGCGGCGCAGGATCGTGCGGATGCGCGCCACGAGCTCCTCGAGGCTGAAGGGCTTGGTCATGTAGTCGTCGCCGCCGCCGGTGAGGCCGCGCACCTTGTCCTCGGTGGCGTCGCGCGCGGTGAGGAAGATGATCGGCACGCCGGCGCGCTGGGCGCCGAGGCGCGAGGCGACCTCGAAACCCTCCATGTCGGGCAGCATCACGTCGAGCACCATCAGGTGCGGTTTGAACCTGCTCACGGCCGCGAGCGCCTCGCGTCCGGTAGCCGCCGTCTCCACCGTGAAGCCGTTGAAGCGCAGTGCCATGGTGACGACCTCGGCGATGTTCGGCTCGTCGTCGACGACCAGCAGGCGCGGGCCCTCAGCGTTGTCGGGCATCTGTTGATCTTCGTGCATCTGACGTGGATGGTCGATCCGGCGCGTGAGAGCCCCGCGGGAGAATCCTGGGAGCTTGCTGAGAGAGCGTGAACGGTGTCTCGGCGGATTCGCGCCCGGCGCCGCTCAGCCAACTCCCAGGCGACGTACAGAGTCCTCGCAGCGCGGCGTTCGACGATGCCTCGCATGTTCACATCCACTGCCCCCACCTCCCCATCCACCGACCGCTCGGACCGGTCGCCCGGGTCACGCCCTGCGACAGAGCCCGAGGTCGAGATCGTCATCCCCGTCTACAACGAGCAGCGCGTGCTCGCTGCGAGCGTGCGCACGCTGCACGCCCATCTGACCGGTCGCTTCGCATTCACCTTTCGCATCACGATCGCCGACAACGCGAGCACCGACCGGACGCTGCAGGTCGCGCAGGCGCTGTCGCGCGAGCTCGACGAGGTGGCGGTGCTGCACCTCGGCGAAAAGGGCCGGGGCCGCGCGCTGCGCGCCGCCTGGAGCCGCAGCCGCGCCGACGTGCTGGCCTACATGGACGTCGACCTGTCGACCGACCTCGGCGCGCTGGCCGAGCTGCTGTTGCCGCTGCTGGAGAAACGCGGTGACATCGCGATCGGCTCGCGGCTCGCGCGCGGCGCCGAGGTGACGCGCGGCCTCAAGCGCGAGCTGATCTCGCGCAGCTACAACCTGCTGTTGCGCGCGCTACTGCGGGTCGGCTTCTCCGATGCGCAGTGCGGCTTCAAGGCCGGCAGGCGCGAGGTGATCCACGAGCTGCTGGGCGAGGTCGAGGACGAGACGTGGTTCTTTGACACCGAGTTGCTGTACGTGGCCCAGCGCGCGAAGTTCGCGATCCACGAGGTTCCCGTGCGCTGGGTCGACGACCCGGATTCGCGCGTCGACATCCTCGCCACCGCGCGTCTGGACCTGCAGGGCGTGATGCGCCTGCGCCGCGGCGAGCGTGAGCGAACGGCGCGCGCCGCCGGGGCGCACGACGAGCGCCGCCGGCGCCGAGCGCGTCCCGCGCCGCACCACGGCCGGCTGCCCGGCCAAACCGCCTGACCACCAGCCACCTGACAACCGCACCGAGAGGAACAAGCGCATGTCCACGACGACCGCCGCCCCGCCACTGCAACCCGAGCAGGACCTTGTGGAGGCAACTCGCCGCCGTTCGCACCGCGGCCCGGCGGGCCGCCGGCTGACGGGAAACCGCGCCGACCCGCGCTGGGTGCGCCCCGCGCTGATTCGGTGTGATCGCCCTGGCGGCCTTCCTGTGCCTGTGGCACCTGACGATCAACGGGTACTCAAACGAGTACTACGCGGCCGCGGCGAAGTCGGGTAGCGAGAGCTGGAAGGCGTGGTTCTTCGGCTCGCTGGACCCGGGGAACTTCATCACCGTCGACAAGCCGCCGCTGTCGCTGTGGCTGTCGGGGTTGTCGGCGCGCGTGCTGGGCTTCTCGAGCTTCTCGATCCTGCTGCCGCAGGCGCTGTGCACGATCGCCGCGGTCGGCCTGCTGTACGCGACCGTCAGGCGCGCGTTCGGCTCGACCGCTGGACTGCTGGCGGCGACGCTGCTCGCGATCACGCCGGTGACCGTCGCGATCGGGCGCGTGAACAACCCGGACGCGTTGCTCGTGTTGCTGATGGTCGCCTCTGCCTACCTGCTGCTGCGCGCCGTCGAATCGGGGCGCACCAAGTACCTCGTGTGGTGCGGGACGGTCGTCGGCCTGGCTTTCATGACGAAGATGCTGCAGGGATGGATGATCGTTCCGGCGCTCGCGCTGACGTACCTGTTCGCAGGTCCTGTGCGGCTGCGGCGCAGGGTCGGCCAGCTCGCCACGGCGGGCGCCGCGATGGTCCTCGCCAGCGCGGCGTGGCCTCTGGCGGTGACGCTGTGGCCCGGTTCGACGCCATACATCGGCGGCAGCACGAACGGCAGCGTGTGGAACCTGATCTTCGGCTATGACGGCTTCGGGCGCATCACCGGCGAAAGCGCCGGCCAGGGCGCCAACTTCGGTGGCGTCGCCGGCCTGTGGCGCATGTTCAACGAGCAGGTCGGCGGGCAGATCGCCTGGTTGCTGCCGCTTGCCGTCGTGAGCCTCGTCGTCGGCCTGTGGCTCACGCGAGGCGCGCCGCGAACCGACAAGGCGCGCGCCGCCTGGATCCTGTTCGGCGTGTGGGCGCTCGTTCACATCGCCGTCTTCAGCACCCAGAAAGGCATCTTCCATCCCTACTACGTCAGCGCGCTGGCGCCCGCCGTCGCCGCGCTCGCAGGCGCCGGCCTGGTGACGATGGTGCGCTGGGCGAGAAGCGTCGTGTCGTCGGTCACGGCGTGCTCTGCGCGTGCGTGATCGCCAGCGCTGTGCTGGCGGTGGTGCTGCTCGACCGCACTGCGACCTACGCGCCCGCCCTGCGCGTGATCATCCCGGTCGCCGCCGTCGTTGCCGTCGCGGCCTCCGTCGCGCTGCGCATGCGCCTGCCGCGGCGTCGACTGTTGCGCTTGCGGCCGTCGCCGCGGCCATCGCGCTGGCGGCCGGCCCGGCCTCCTACAGCCTTGCCAACCTCAGCCGCTCGATGTCGGGCAACAACGTGCTCGCCGGACCGGCCGAGCATCGCGTCCTCGGGCATGGGTGGCCCGGGAGGCGGCATGCCGGGCGGCGTTTCGGCGGACCGGGAGGCCGCGCATCGCAATCGGCGTCGCGCTCCAGCCCGCCGTCGGGCACACGGCCGGGCGGAGCGCCGAGCGGCGGTGGTGTGAGCGGTGCCGAGCTCTCGGGCGCGCACGGGCAGGAGCACCTGGCGCCGGTGGAGGTGCGGGTGCGACGCTCAGCTCACGCACGATCGCCTATCTGGAGGCCCACCAGGGCTCGGCGAGATATCTGCTCGCCGCGACCGGCTCACAGACGACGGCCTCGATCATCATCGCCACCGGACGGCCGGTCATCACGATCGGCGGCTTCAACGGCAGTGACCCCGCCCCCACGGTCTCGCAGCTGGCAAAGATGGTCACCGACGCAGAAGTGCGTTACGTGCTGGTGGGTGCGAGTGGCGGCGGCCCGGGAGGCGGCGGCGCGAGCAGCGCCATCTCGTCGTGGGTCAAAGCGCACGGCACCGCCGTCAGCTCGTCCGGGGTCACCTCCGGGACGCTGTATCGCGTGTCCGCGTGAGTCGCCGGCTCGCCGTCTTTGAGTGAGTTCTTGCCTGTGCACTTGTCAGGTGCGCGACTTCCCGGCCCCGGCCGGGTTCCTGACAGGTGCTCGCGCACATCAAGCGGGTAGGCTGGTTCCAACAATTGAAGCTAGGGAGGCGGCATGCGCGCAATATCTGCCTGGGGGCTCAGGGCTGGGACAACGATGGCGACGATGGCGGTCGTGCTGGCGATCTGGGGTGCGGCCTCGGCGTCGGCATCGGTGACGGTGAGCCAATCGGGCTGGGCGTGGGGCAACCCGTCGCCGCAGGGCAACACGCTGAACGCGATCTCCTTCTCGGGCCCGCTCGGCTACGCGGTTGGCAACAACGGCACGGCGCTGAAGACCGTCGATGGCGGCTCGACGTGGTCGGGATTGGCAACCGGCACGGCCGGCGAACTGACGCGCGTACAGATCGTCGACGCCAACACGGTCGTCGTGGGCAGCGCGAACGGTTGCATCCTGCGCATCTCCACCGACGGAGGCGAAGTCTTCACGAAGATCTTCACGGTGGCCGAAAGTGGCTGTCACGACCAGGTTCAGGCCTTCAGCTTCATCTCGCCGCAGGTCGGGTTCCTGCTGCTGCGCAGCGGCTCGCTGCTGACGACACAGGACGGCGGGAACACCTTCTCGCGGGAGACCGGCGTCCCCGGGACCTCTGCGTCCAGCGGTGGCGGCAGCAATGTCGGCATCGACGTTCACTTCTCCAGCCCGTCGAACGGGCTCGCGTTCGTCGGGCCGCCCAACGGTGGGCAGAGCGGCGAGTTCAAGACGAGTGACGGCGGGGTCTCCTGGGCACCGGTCACGCTCCCCTCGGCCAACATCTCCTCGGTTCACTTCGTCGACGCCACACACGCATTCGCGATCGGGGCGAAAACGCTGATCGCGAGCGCCGACGGCGGGCAGACGTGGACGACCGCGGCTATCGGCGCGGCCAACACGTTCAACTCGATCGACTGCACCAACCCGAAAACGTGCCTGCTGACGGTCGCCGGCGGCGACCACCTGGTGCGCACGACCGACGGGGGCGCGACCTCGTCGGTGATCACACCATCGAGCGCGCCGATTCTGGGCGCCGCATATTCCAGCGCCACGCGTGTCGTCGGCGTGGGAATCGCGGGCACGACGGTCCTCTCCGACGACGGAGGCGCCACCTTCGCGAGCGCCAGCCATGACATCGGCGGCCAGTACACGCGCCTGAGCATGGGGCCCGCGGGACTGGTGTACGCCGCCGGCGCGAACGGCACGCTGGCGATCTCCCGCGACGGCGGCGCCACCTGGACGACGCTGGCGACGCAGACGTCAGCCCAGCTCGTCGACGTGTCATTCGCGTCGGCGACCACCGGATACGCGCTGGACGCGACCGGCGGCCTTCAGTTGACGACCAACGGCGGGGTGAGCTGGCGGACGCTGGATCCGGGCACGAGCACGCCGGCCTCTGCAGTTGCCGCGGTCGGCACCGGCTCGGTGCTGCTCGTGGGGCCGGTGGGGGTATTTCGCTCGGTCGCCGGCGGGCGTTTCAACCCGGTCAGCGGACGCGTTGCCGGTCGAGCGCGCGTCAGCAATGTCGACGTCGCCGGATCGGCCGCGTTCGCGTTCGGCGGTCGCGCGCTGATCCGCTCGACCAACGGCGGCGCGACCTGGACGGCGCTGCGCCTGCCGCTGACAAACCGGAAGGGCCGCTCGAGCATCACGATTCGTAGCGTGTCGTTCGTCAACGCGGCCGACGGCCTGCTGCTCGACCAGACCGCCCGCCTGTGGCAGACGCGAAACGGCGGTCGCAGCTGGTCTGAGCTGCTGTCAACGGGCACGAGCAGCGCGACCGGCGTGAGCTTCGCAGACGCACAGCACGCATTCATGACGATCAGCTCGTTCGGGAGCGACTCCGCCAACGCATATGTGCTGCACACCGCCGACGGCGGGGCGACGTGGCATCCGCAGTTGATCGCGGCGGGACGCGTGGCGTCCTCCGGGCTCGTCGCCGAAGGCGCCGGCAGCGCCTTCGCACTCGTCGATGCCCCTGGTGCTCCCGACGAACGCCAGCTGTTCTTCACGACGACCGGCGGCGACGCGGGAGTGCCGTCGACGCTGTCGCTTGCCACGAAGAGCACGCGACTGACCAAGCGCAAGCTGCGCCGCGCGCACGGTGCGATCAGGATCGACGGGATCCTCAAGGGCGCGCAGGGAGGCGAGCAGATCGTCGTCTCCAGGCGCAGTCTCTCCGGCGGGCAGTGGCAGCACCAAACCGCGACGGCGGGCGCCAACGGCGGCAGCTTCACGACGACCTGGCACACGACATCCTCGTCGGTGTTCGTCGCGCAGTGGGCCGGCGACAGCGGGCGTGCGAGCCTTGGCTCGAGGGTCCTGCGCGTGACGGTTCGCTGAAAGTCCGCGACCGGCGGCGGGGCGCCCGATCAGGTGGTCCGCCGCTGGGTCAGCGGCGCCGGGGCGCGCACGTCGGCGCGCAACCAGGTCGCGAGTGCCGTCGCCGCGGACACGAGCAGTACGGCCGGCCACGCGCCGATCGAGCGGGCGAGCACGTGCGAGAGCACGAAGGCAGCGAGGCTGAAGCAGGCGAGCTCTGCGGCGGTCCGCGCGTCGTTGCGGCGCACCCACTCGCGAACGCACCACAACCCGCCGGCGAGCAGCACGACGCCGCCGAGCGGCCGCGAACCGCTGCCCACGGCGACGGCGTAGCCGGCGATCAGCGAGCCCGCGGCGACGGGCGCCGTCGGCGCGGATCGCAGGCCGAGACGTTCAAGCGAAGCCATCCGTCGCAGCCTAGCGCGGCTCAGGAGCTGCTCGACTCGGCCCACAGGTCGATGCCGGACTCCTGCGCGTGCTTGTCGATCTCCGCGAGCTCGCCTGCGTCGAAGTCCGTGCACGACAGCGCGGCGACGTTCTGCTCGAGCTGGGACACGCTGCTGGCGCCGAGCAGCGCAGAGCTCACGCGCCCGTCGCGCAGCGCCCAGGCGATCGCCATCTGGGCGAGTGACTGCCCGCGCTCGGCGGCGATCTCGTTGAGCGCGCGAACGCGGGCCAGGTTCTGCTCGCTGACGAGGTCCTCGGAGAACGCGACGCCGCGCCGGACACGCGAATCGTCTTGGATGCCGTCGAGGTACTTGTCGGTCAACAGCCCCTGCGCGAGCGGCGAGAAGACGATCGCGCCGACGCCCTCGCGGTCGAGCACGTCGAGCAGCTCGCGCTCGATCCAGCGATTGAGCAGCGAGTAGGACGGCTGGTGAATCAGCAGCGGCGTGCCCAGCTCGCGCAGGATGCCCAGCGCCTCTTCGGTGCGCTGCGGGCCGTAGGAGGAGATGCCCACGTAGCGGGCCTTGCCGGCGCGCACGGCGGAATCCAGCGCGCCCATCGTCTCCCGCAGCGGCGTCTGCGGATCGAAGCGATGCGAGTAGAAGATGTCCACGTACTCAAGGCCCATCCGCGTGAGGCTCTGATCGAGGCTCGCGAGCAGGTACTTGCGCGAGCCGAACTCGCCATACGGACCCGGCCACATGTCCCAGCCGGCCTTTGTGGAGACGATCAGCTGGTCGCGATATTGCTTGAAGTCCTCCGCAAAGATCCGCCCGAAGTTCTTCTCGGCGCTGCCATACGGCGGCCCGTAGTTGTTGGCGAGGTCGAAGTGCGTGATGCCGAGGTCAAACGCACGACGCAGGATCGCGCGGCTGTTCTGCAGCGGGAAGTCGTCGCCGAAGTTCTGCCACAGCCCGAGCGAAATCGCCGGGAGCTGGAGCCCGCTGCGCCCGCAGCGGCGGTAGGGCATCGACTCGTAGCGGCCCTCCGCGGCGGCGTACAACGACGGTCCGAGCTGCGCGTTGTAGGGCATGCTCGGAGTATTCCACCAAGGCGTTCAGTCATCGGCCTCGAGCCGGCGCAGCACCGTCTGGTCCAGCGCGGTGCCGTGCGCCGGGGCGAGCACCGCGCCGGGCAGCTCGACGTGCAGCCGCGTTGCGTCGTCCAGCCGAGCGGTTGCCTCGAGCAGCGTGTAGCTGAGCACGTGGCCGCCTCGCATGCGCCCGTCGTCGATGAAGTGCAGGTGCGCGCCGACCATCTCGATGCCCTCCAGCGCGTCGGGAAAACAGAAGCCGATCATCGTGCCCGTGACGTCGCGCAGCACGCTGATGTGCTGTTCGGCGATCACCTCTGCGAGCGGCCGATACGGAGGCCGCTGGCGCGGCACCGAGCGGACGTGCACCTCCGCGAAGCGCCCGTCGATGCGGATCGCCGTCGGGCGCGTCGAGGAGAGCGCCGTCCCCAGGCGCGCTTGCAGCTCGGAGTCACCGAACGGGCCCGACAGGGCGATCGGCTGCGCGGGCGAGAACGGCACGACGACTGCGTAGGGCGTCCGCGAGGAGGCCGGTGGGCGCGTGAGCGTGCAGTCCAGCTCGGCCTTCCACGCCTGGCCATCGAGCACGATCAGCTCTCCGTCGAGCCCGTCGAGCGTGCCCAGGCCGAGGTCGCCGTGCTCGAGGATCTCCTGCAGCGTGACGTCGCCGTCGTAGGCCCCGCCCAGCAGCGCCTGCACGGTGGACGTCTGGAACAACTCGTGCGCGGGGTGCTCGGGGCGCAGCTCGGCGTGGCGCAGCAGCTCGACGTTCAGCGCGCCGAGGAACTCGATCTCGCTCATCCGGCGGCGGGCGCCGGCTTGCTCGCGCTGAAGCGAAACGAGCTGGCGCTCTGCGTCACGACCGGATCGGTCAGACCAGCGGCGCGCAGGCGCTCGGGCAGCACGTCGGGAGAGACCGGGACGAGCGTGTCACCGACGTGCAGCAGGCGGAACAGACGGCTGCGGCCGATGCTGTCGGTACCGGCGAACAGACCGCCCGGGCGCAGCACCCGCGCGACCTCGGCGAGCAGCCGATCCTGCGCCTGCGGCGAGGGCAGGTGGTGCAACATCGTGAAGCACACGACCGCCGAGAAGCGGCCGTCGGCGAAGGGCATCGCCGTGGCGTCGCCCTGCACGATCGTCACGCGATCGGCCAGCTCCCGGCGCAGGCGCTCGCAGTAGCCCTCGTCGAGCTCGAGCACGGTCAGCGTCGGCGCTCGCCCGGCGAGCACGCGCGTCGTCGCGCCGAACCCGGGACCGATCTCCAGCATGTCGTCGCCGAGCTCTGCTTCGCCCAGCCCCCATGGCAGCAGTTCGCGTTCGACGATCCGCTGCCAGCGCCCCGACGAGCAGATGACCGAATGCATGCGATTCATCTTCTGTGCACTCTAACCCCGGCCTGCCGCAGAGCTGTGTCCGCGCCGGCTCACTGCAGATCCCAGCCGAAGTAGACCTCCGCCCTGGCGATCTGCTCGCCGGAGAATGTCAGCACCTCCGTGTTGCGAAAGCGCCGGCCGTCGGTCTTCGTGCTCTCGTAGGTGACGATCACCTCCTCGCCGGCCTCGACCACGCGTGCAAAGGAGAAGCCCACGAGCGTGTTCGAGTTGGGCCAGCAGCGCTCGAAGTACGCCGCGCGGTCGATGCCGACGTCGTATGGACTGGAGAACGTGAACTCGTCGCTGAGCAGCGATTCGACGGTCGGACGGTCGCCGCGCGCGAAGGCGAGGTACATCTCACGGGCGCGCTGTGCTCGATCGGGGCCGGACATCGGAGCCTCCTTGGGTTGCCAGCGGAAGGCGCGTACAGATGCATTCTGCCTGGCGACTCGCGCCGCACGCTTGCTGTCGCACTCACCCGTAGAGACTGCGCGCGATCGCGGTAGTCATCGGCGCGCGGCGCGGAGAGGGTCGGCAGATGCGCCTAGGGGCCCGCTCCGTCAAAGCGCGGCAGGCCATCGTCGGGGATCTGCTCCCACGACGCCGCCGAGCTCACCCACTGGCGGTATTCCGGCGCAATGCCCGGGTCGGCGTCCAGAGCACCGAGGCGCACGAAGACGTGCCCGCCGGCGTGCGGGCGGCTGAACAGGTGCCCGCCACAGTCGACGCAGTACCACTTGGCCTGCCCGCCCTGCGGCTCCCACGAGCGCAGCAGCTGCCCGCCCCGCTCGATCGCAAAGGCGGACGCCGCCACGCGCGCGTTGGCCGAGGAGGCGGTGCCGGTGCGACGTTGGCAGTTGTGACAGTGGCAGTAGCGCGCCAGTTCGAACGCCGCGCTGACGCTGAAGCGCACGCCCCCGCATGCGCAGCGGCCGGTCAGAGGGGTCCGCGGCGACGGTGTGCTCACGCGCGCCCAGCCCCGTCTCAGCTGGGCTCCGGCGGCGGATCGCCGCCGCCAGCGAGCGCCCGCTGGGTCCATTCGACGTCGTGCCACGCGCCGTGCTTGAAGCCGATGCGCCGGTACACGCCGACCGTGTGGAAGTCCATCGCGCGATGCAGCGCGACGCTCGCCTCGTTGGGCAGCGTCATGCCGGCCACGGCCATGCGAAACCCGCGCTCGGCCAGGCGGGCGAACAGTGCTTGATAGAGCGCTCGCCCGCCACCGGTGCGCCGGCGTGCGAGCTCCATGTACACGCTCACCTCACACGCCCAGCGATATGCAGGGCGGGCGTGGAACGGGCCGCCGTAGGCGTAGCCGACGACGCGTCCTTCGTCCTCGAGCACCAACCATGCGTGGCCGGCCGCGGCCGCGGAGATGCGCTGCTCCATCTGCAGTGGCGAGGGCGGCTCGAGCTCGAAGGTGATGGCCGTGTGCTCGACATACGGTGCGTAGATCGCCGCGCACGCCGGCGCATCGGCGGGCGACGCCGGGCGCACGCTCGCTCGGCTCGGGGGACCTGGCTGCACAGCGCTCGTCAGCGCACGACGCGATGGCTGGGGTCAGCGACACCGTGTGACTCGATCACGCGCGTGCACTCTAGGCGAGTCCGGCGGGCGGCGTGGCCCGCGACATGCACACGCCGGCGCCGCGCCGCGCGGCAAATCAGCCATGCGTCCAACGGGGCGCCGCAGATGCTGGCCAGCTGGCCGTGCAACGGCGCGCGGTCATCGGGCATCTTCAATGCATGACAGACACGATCACCGCCCAAGACACAATCGAGATCATCGGTGGACCGACTGCGATCCAGGCGCCGCGCGTCGGATCGACATATCGCTGGAAGGTGCAACACGGCTCGGCCGAAAAGCACGTGTACGTGCAGATCGCCGACTCGATGCGCGCGGAGTACTTCGACGAGCCGCTGCGATCGGGCATCGAGTCCAAGGGCGAGTCGGTGCTGCGCAAGCTGCTCGAGCGCGGCAACATCCCGACGCGCATCAAGATCACCTCCGCCGGCATCACCGAGGTGGGCGTCGATCGCCGCCAGCGGCCCTGCTCTTTCTAGTGCGCCCGAGCGTCAGGCGTCGCTGTCGACGCTCACGCGCCGCAGCGCCTCGAAGCCTTCGTCGAGCAGCGCGGTCAGGTCCTGCTCGCCACCGCTCTCGCCCCAGCTGTGAACCGTTGCGGTCAGCACCGCGAAGCCGACGGTAGCGACGAGCCGCGGTAGCGGGTCGCGCAGCGGATCGACACCCAGGCGCTCGGCAATCCCCTCCGTGAGCACCGCATCCCAGGCCTGATAGTCGGAGCCCTTGTGCAGCTCGGGTCCGGACTCGAACAGGCGCATCAGGCCCAGCGTCAGCTGCGGTTGCGCACCGTATGCGGCGGCGACGGTCGCAAGCGCGCCGTGCACCGCATCCAGTGGCGCCTCGCTCGCCGGGCGCGCGGCGAGCGCCTCGCGCAGCTGCTCGGCCATCGCCCGCTTCCAGTCGAGGATCACGTCCTCCTTGCGCGCGAAGTAGCGAAAGAACGTCCGCCGTGAGACCTCGGCCGCCTCGGCGATCTCGTCGATCGTCGTCCCCTCAAAGCCGCGCTCGGCGAACAACCCGAGGGCTGCATCGGTGATGCGCTCGCGACGGCGTTGCTTGTTGCGTTCGCGCAGTCCGGTCGTCATGGTCAGCTAAAAAGTATATCTTGAGTGTCAGTTGGCACTCTTCTTGCCAACTGGCATTGTTAGTGCCATAATGTCCCGTCCCCCCATCTGCGAGCTAAGGACTTCGATCATGAACGCGATCTCCGACCAACACGGCCGCGTGGCTGTCATCACCGGCGCAAACAGCGGAATCGGACTCGT
This sequence comes from uncultured Solirubrobacteraceae bacterium, assembly GCA_963819435.1. Classification (GTDB taxonomy): domain Bacteria; phylum Actinomycetota; class Thermoleophilia; order Solirubrobacterales; family Solirubrobacteraceae; genus Palsa-744. The sequence goes on from CAWFWA010000006.1 coordinate 171,113, forward strand.
GGCCGCACACGAGCTCGCCCGGGCGGGCGCACACGTGGTGATGGCCTGTCGCGACACGGCCAAGGGCGACGAGGCGGCCCGCTCGATCCAAGCGGACCTCCCCGACGCGCAGCTCGACGTGCAGGCGCTCGACCTCGCGTCGCTTGACTCCGTGCGCGCGTTCGCCGAGCGCTACCCGCACGAGCGCCTGGACCTGCTGATCAACAACGCCGGCGTGATGGCCTCGCCGCACCGCCGCACCGCCGACGGCTTCGAGTTGCAGCTCGGCACCAACCACCTCGGCCACTTCGCGCTCACCGGGCGGCTGCTCGGCAGGCTGCTGGCGACGCCGGCCGCGCGCGTGGTCACCGTCAGCAGCACCGCGCACAAGTTCGGGCGCATCGACTTCGACGACCTGCAGAGCGAGCGCTCCTACCGGCGCTGGCCCGCGTACGGGCAGTCCAAGCTCGCCAACCTGCTGTTCGCGCTCGAGCTCGATCGCCGGCTGAAAGCAGCCGGCGCAGGCTTGCTCAGTGTCGCCGCGCACCCCGGCTATGCCGCGACAAACCTGCAGTTCGCCGTGACGCCGTCGCGTATCGAGCGGCTCGGCTCGGTGGTGCTCAACCGCGTGTACGCGCAGAGCGCAGAGCGCGGCGCGCTGCCGACGCTGTACGCAGCGACCGCCGAGATTGCCGGCGGCTCATTCGTCGGCCCCGACGGCTTTCAGGAGATGCGCGGCGAGCCGAAGGTCGTCACCCCCACGCGCTCTGCACGCGATCCCGAGAAAGCCGCGCGCCTGTGGGATGTCTCAGAGCAGCTGACCGGCGTTCGCTTCGCCTTTGCGCCAGGTGCCGCGCCTCAGGAGTCCAGCCGCGACTCGGTGGCGGGGTCGGTCGTGCCGTCGAAGTAGTCGGCCAGCACCCGGCGAAAGGGCGCCTCGGCATCCGCGGCGGCGGCGGCGAACAGCGTCATCGACGAGCGCAGCTTGACGGCGTCGACCGTGCCGAACAGATCCTGCGCGGTGCGCCCCTGCAACTCCACGAGGACCTGCGCGCACTCGCGCAAGCGCGGCCCGAGCAGCGGGTGCTCGAGATAGGCGCGCGCCTCGGCCAGCGAGGAGATCGCGTACGCCTGCGACATCGCGCTGTGTCCCAAGCCGGCGAGCTGGGGGAAAACAAACCACATCCAGTGGCTGCGCTTGCGCCCCGCGCGCAGCTCTGACAGCGCGCGCTGATACGTCGCGCCGTCGTCCTGCGCGGTGCGGAAGCGCTCGAGCCGGTGCGGATCGCTCACGGCCGCTCGCCGCGCGTGTCGTCGAGTATCGCGATCCCGAGCGCTGCCGCCCACGTCCCGGCCAGCTCGACGATCGCCGGCAACTCCAGCGACGCGCCGCGCAAGCTCGTCACGCCGTCGATCTCGTTGAGCTGACAACGACGGAACTCGCAGTCCTTCAGCTTCGCCCCGCGGAAGTCGGCGCGTGACAGATCGCAGTCGTGGAAGCGCACCGAGCCGAGCTGCGCGTCGAGGAAGTCGGTCTGCGCGAGCATGCAGTCCTCGAACGTCACGCGCTGCAGACGCGAGAAGCCGAACGAGGTCAGGTCGGCGCGACAGCCACGCAACGTCACGTCGCTGAGCGTCGCCTCCGACAGCACCATCCCCGTGAGACGGCTCGTCTGGATCGAGACGCGCGCAAGCCGCGCGCTGTGCGCGTGCACGTTGGCGAGGTTGCACCCGCCGAGCACCGCGTTGACGATGCTCAGGTGCTCCAGCCGCGATCCGGACAGATCGACGCCGGTGAGCCGGGCCGAGTCGAAGCTCACGCCGTTGGCGCGCTGATCGGGCAGCAGCGCCTGGGACAGCTCGGCCTCGCCGATGACCGCATCGTGATCGAGTGCGGCGAGCTCTCTGGCATCCAGCTCGCCAGGCAGCTCCGGATGGCGCGGCTGGTGGTCCGCCGAGGACATCGCGCAGAGCCAATCAGATATCGCCCCGACGTCAGTCCACCCGCACCAGGACGACGGCGGGCGGGGTTACACTGAGCGTGTCGTTTCTGTCGTCGAGCCGGCTCGGGAGGTTGGGTGAAGCGAGCACTCGCAGCGGTCTTCGCGGTTGTGGCAGCGCTGTTCGCAGCGAACATGCTCGGCGTCGCCGTCGCCGAAGCGCCGACAGTCACGGCGTTGCGCACGATCAGCGTCCAGGGTGTCGCCACGCTGCCGATCGGCCAGAACGACAAAGCCGCAGAAGCGACCGCCGTCTACCGCGAAGCGACGGGCGCCGCGATCGCCGACGGGCAGAGCAAGGCCGCCTTCCTCGCCGGCAAGATCGGTGGCGCGGCCTCGACGGTGCAGAGCGTCGTCGAAGACGGCGGCTACATCAACTGCACGGCCGCCGGCGAAACCGAATACGCCCAATACGAAGGCGAAGAACCGGACTTCGGCTTCGGTCACCAGACGAACGTCGGCGCGACTGTCCCGGCGAGCGCCGCCACTCCGAACAAGGAAGTCTCCGCGGGCGCGGTGCAGAAGCCGAAACTGAAGCATCGCAAGCGCAAGCGCGCCACCGCCAAGAAGGCGGCCGCCGGCTCGTGCAAGCTGCAGGCGCAGGTCTCGCTGATCTACGCGATCGGCTGAGCGCGCGCGCTCGAGACGAGGCGCAGCCGGCGCGGCAGCAGCGGGATGACAGCGCGTTTGAGGTAGTCGGCGCCGCCGGCGACGAGCACCTTGCGCAGCGCGATCGGCGGCAGCGCGGAGAAGCCGTACTGCTCGCGGATCGCATCGGGAAGCAGCGCGACGGTGGCGAAGTTGACCGACTCGAGGATCGGCCGTGCCAGCAGCGGTACGGGCGGCTCGAGCACGATCTGGCGCGCGCGCCGTCGTGCCCAGTCGGTCACGTGCAGCTCGCCGCCGTCGAGCATGCGCACGCGATAGGCGTCGAGATCGTCGAGCGTGTCGGGCATGTCGCGCGCCTTGAGCCCGAACAGCCGCCCGACCACCTTGTAGTCCTCCCAGAAGCGCGCCTCCTGCTCGCGCGTCAGCGAGTGAACGTACTTGCGATAGACGACAAGCGCCGAGTCGACCAGCGAGAACAGCACCCACAGCAGCAGCTCGGGGTCGTCCGCCCGATAGGTCGTGCCGGCCGCGTATGAGCCGATCGCTTCCGGCAGCTGCCCGCTGACGCGCCGGTGCATCGCGCGCACGCGTCGCGTGATGCGGTCGGCTTGCGCGCGCGAGCCAAAGGCGATCGCGTCCATCGTCTGCGCTGTACGCGCGAGACGCTCATACGGCTCGTCAAGCGCGCTGGAGTGCGCAAGCAGGCCGAACACCGCCAGCGGATGTGCCGCCTGCATCAGCAGCGCGCGCGGACCCGACAGCGCGACCGCGCGCTCGCGATGAATCTGTCGCAGCATCGAATCGTCGTCGAAGTAACCGTCGGCGGCCGCGCCGCGCGTCACCGTGCTCGGTCGCTCAGGCACCGACGGCACCCAGCTCGGGCAGATAGGAGAAGGCACGATTGGCGATCGAGGAGGCGAACTTCAGCTGGCGATTGGTCAACTGCACGGCCGGCTCGTCCAAGCGCCGGCGCGCGCCGGCGGGCAGCTCGCCGAGCTCGTCGGCGGCCAGAGCGGCACACACCCGCGCCGCGCCGCGCACGATCTCAGGCTCGACCGACCAGAGCGCCTCGAACGAGCTTGCGCGTCCGCGCCCGCGACGGCCCGGCGGCTTCTCCCACCCGGCCAGGCACACGCCGTAGCCCGGCGCGTCGCACACGACGGCCCACTCGCGAACCAGCGGGCTCGCCGTCGCCAGCGGCAACTCGACCGGCGCTCCCCGCGGCCGTCGCACGCGCGAGAAACCTGCGAACACGCACGCGAACTCGGCCGTGCGTGCGAGCTCGCGCCAGCGGGCCTCCTGCTCGCGGTAGGCGCGCTCGCGCTGAAACGACCCGAACAGCAGCGGGCGCTCGGCCCACGACAGGCTCTCGTCCTCGATCGCGTGGCTTAGCGCGAGCATCGCTGGGCGCGTCAGCAGCTGCGCGTCGAGCTCCGGGTGAGCCCGGCGAAGCCACGCAAACAGGGAGGGGGCGATCGCGATCGGGCGCTCGGCACGTCCGATCGCGACCTGCAGTGTCGTCCCGGCCGCGCGTTCTGCGACGACCCGCTGCACCGCCTGCAGATCGTGCTCGCTGTATCGGCGGTGCCCGCTTGTCAGCCGTGCCGGCGCCGGAAAGCCATGCCGGCGTTCCCACATGCGCAGGGTCCCCTCTGCCACGCCGGTGCGGCCGACGACGTCGCCGATGCTGAAGCCGCCCGGCTCTTCTCGTGTACGCTTGTTCAAGTTTTCCCCTACACGTGTAAGGGTAGCCATTGTGCAAGACACCCGCAGCGAGGAGACCGCATGACGACCGCCCGAGCGTTCACATCCGGTCTGACCTGCCCGCGCTGCGGGCTGAAGGTGACGACGGCGCACCGAAGCGGCGAGGACGAGTACTGCCCGCGGTGCATCGCGCAGTCCGCCGGCGCGCTGTCGGTCTTGCTCGAGCGACGTCCCAGCGCGGGCGACTCGGCGCCGGCCAACCGACCGCGCAAGCTCGTCGCCCGCGTGGCCCAGGGCGTTCTCGCACGCGCGCGCCTGTAGTTGTCGCTCGCCATACTCCGTCGCGGGTCAAGCGGCAGGTGAACGATCGACCGATGATCGTCGTGCCGCCGAGCAGTCATAACCCGCAGAACGTGTGAGCGACAGATCGGAGGACCAGATGCGCAGCCTGATCTACTCGATGACCGTGTCGCTGGACGGCTTTATCGCCGGACCGGATGGCGCAATCGACTGGTCAGTTCCTGACGAGGAGCTGCACCGCTTCCACAACGAAGAGGTCGCGCAGCTGGGCGTGCACCTGCTCGGCCGCCGGCTGTACGAGACGATGGTCTATTGGGAGACGGCCGCAGAGGACCCTTCCCTGAGCACCGTCGCGCTGGAATTCGCGCCGATCTGGCAGAAGCTGGCGAAGATCGTCTACTCGGACACCCTGACGAGCGTCGAGGGGAATACGCGCCTTGGGACCGGCGATCCTGCCGAGGAGGTCGCGTCGCTCAAGCGCCAACCGGGCGAGGACCTGGCGGTCGGCGGAGCCGGGCTGGCCTCGAGCCTGATCGAGCGTGGCCTGGTCGACGATTTCCGCCTGTTCATCAGCCCCGTCGTGCTGGGCGGGGGGACGCCCTACTTCCCGCCGCTGCGGGGGCCCCTCAAGCTGAAGCTGCTCGAGACGCGCACGTTCGCCTCGCGTGTCGTCTACGTCCGCTACGGGCTCGCGTAGCCTCCTCGTATGCGCGCGACCGGTACGCCCGATCCGCATCCAAAGCTCGTGCGCTGCGGCACCTACTCGATCGTCGCGCGTGACGAGGCGTCCGGCGAGCTGGGCGTCGCGGTGCAGTCGCACTGGTTCTCCGTCGGCAGCGTCGTCGCGTGGGCCCGGCCCGGCGTTGGTGCCGTGGCGACCCAGTCGGTGGCCGAGGTCGCCCACGGCCCGGGCACGCTCGAACGCCTTGACGAAGGCCTGAGCGCGGCGGAGGCTCTCGCGGCCGTGCTGCGTGAGGACGCGCTCGCCGGCTACCGCCAGGTGGGCGTCGTCGACGCCGGCGGGCGAGTCGCGGTGCACACCGGCGAGGACTGCATCGCCCACGCGGGCGACGAGCAGGGTGAGGGCTTCAGCTGCCAGTCGAACATGATGGCCGCCGCGACCGTGCCCGCCGCGATGGCGCAGGCGTACCGCTCCCATGCCGGCGACCTCGCCGATCGGCTGCTCGCCGCGCTCGACGCGGCAGAGGCCGAGGGCGGTGACGTGCGCGGTCGGCAATCGGCGGCGCTGTTGGTCGTGCCCGCGTCGGGCGAGCCATGGCGCACGCGCTTTGACGTGCGCGTCGACGACGCCGAGCTGCCGCTCGCGGAGCTGCGCCGGCTGCTGCGCCTCGCGCGTGCCTACGAGATGGCCGAACTCGCCGATGAGCGCCTCGCCGAGGGCCAGCACGAGCAGGCGACGCGCCTGTACCGCGAGGCTGCCGAGCTTGCGCCGGAGGCGGACGAGCTGACGTTCTGGGCGGGCCTCGGCGTGGCAGCGCAAGACCTTCATGCCGGCGTGGAGCTTGTGCGGCGTGCGGCCGAGCGCAAGCCTTCGTGGCTGGTGCTGCTGGCGCGGCTGCCGCAGGAGCTGGCGCCCACGGCCGAAGCCGTCAGGCAAGCGATCGCGCGTTAGTCGCGCCGCATGCCGGCGGTACTACACGCGTCTGCCAACCGACTCGGCCGGCAGACGCAGTGCGGCTCTAGGTGGCCTGGACGTTGATCGCCTTGGGGCCCTTGTCGCCGGCTTCTGAGTCGTAGGTGACCTTCGCGCCCTCGGCGAGCGAGCGATAGCCCTCGCCGATGATCGCGCTGTGGTGAACGAACAGATCCTTGGACTGGTCGTCGGGTGTGATGAACCCGAACCCCTTGTCGTCGCTGAACCACTTCACGGTTCCTGCAGCCATTGTTTCCTCCTGCGTAGATGCGTGCTGCGAACGCGGAGATGCTGTGAGCAAGGCTACGAGCGCTGGCACTGCGATATTGGGCTAGGTGCCCAATCTGATCAAACGACGCTAGCACGCGATGGCCCGGGGTGCCGGCCGATCGCGATCCTCTGCCTCCAGTCCGGGGCGCCCGGGTAGCACGGTGCGGCGCGGGTAATACTCGAATATGGCCCAAGCAGACGAGCAGCCCGACCTGGACGAGATCAGACGCGCGCTGCAGAGCCACCGCGACGAGACAGCCGAGCGCGTCGCCGCGCTGGCCAAGCGACCTGAGCTGGGCAGCGCGCAGGGCTTTGGCAAGCGCATCGGCGACGGCACGACCGAGGCGATCAGCCGCCTCACCGAGATCGGCGTCGGCCAGTCTCTGGAGAGCACGCTGGCTCGCACCGAACGAGCGCTCGCCAAGCTGGACGACGGCACGTACGGGATATGCGACATCTGCGCCGGCCCGATCGCGCGCGGGCGGCTAGCGGCGATGCCCGACAGCGTCACGTGCGTGGCCTGCGCCACGTCGGCGCCGCGCCCGCGCCGGCCTTCGCGTCGCTGAGATTTGTATTGCGGGCGAACGCGTGGGTGCCGGACCCTGTCGATCCGGCACCCACAACGCAGGCACGTCGGCGACTAGGCCTGAGCGTCCGGCTGGATGTTCTGGTTGAGCCTGAACACGTTCGTCGGGTCGTAGCCGCCCTTGAGCGAAACCAGGCGCGAGTAGGTCTGCGCGCCATAGGAGGAGCGTGCCTCGTCGGCGTCGCCGAGGAAGTTGACATAGGCGCGCCCCGTCGACGCCTCGTCGGCAGCGGCGATCACGTCACGCGCCCACTGCGTGTGCGCGGCGGCTTCCGCGGAGTCGTGCCAGCCGGTCACTGCATTGAGCACGAACGGCATCGAGCGCTCCGAGAACGCCGTGTCGCCATCTCCCACGCGCCCCACCGCGCCGCCCATCTGGTGCACGTGCATCTCACACTGGGGCCCGGGCGCCGCCTGATGCAGCGCGCAGAGACGCTCGATCAGCTGGTCGTCCAGCCGAGCGAGGTTGGTGGCCTTGAAGTACGCGTTGATCCCCTTCGGCCAGAGTGGGTCTATCAGCGTCTGCATGGCCATGTACGGCATCGGGCCGAGCAGGTCGGCGACAGGCTCTGCGACCGCGCGAAACGACTCGAAGTGGGCTTGCGCCTCGTCGATTGGACCGGCCGACACGGCGATCAGCGCGATCACCTTCTTGCCGTGCCACTCCTGCGGCACGACCGGCAGGGGCGGCGCGGTTGTCAGGTTCATTGCCGCGGTTATCTCGTCGGGAACCTCAGGCGCCCAATCGCGAAAGACGCGCAGCAGCTCGGCGTCGTGCTCGGCCGCGAAGAAGATCAGCCCGGCGTAGACGAGCGGGCCGACCGGGTGCACATCGAGCTCGAACTGCGTGACGATGCCGAAGTTGCCGCCTCCTCCGCGCAGGCCCCACAGCAGGTCGGCGTTCTCGGTTTCGCTCGCGTGCACGAGCTGGCCGTCGGCCGTCACGACATCGGCGGCGGCGAGGTTGTCGCAGGCGAGGCCGTGCTTGCGCATCAGCCAGCCGATCCCGCCGCCGAGCGTGAAGCCGGCGACGCCGGTCGTCGACACCAGGCCGCCGGTCGTCGCCAGCGCGTGAGCCTGCGTCTCGTGGTCGACGTCGGCCCAGGTCGCGCCGGGGCCGACGTAGGCGCGGCGCGCGGCAGGGTCGACGCGCACCGAGCGCATCGCCGACAGGTCGATCAACATGCCGTCGTCGCAGCTGGAGAACCCGGCGATGCTGTGACCACCTCCGCGCACGGCGATCGCCAGGTCGTTGCTGCGCGCGAAGCCGACGGCCGCGATCACGTCGGCCGCCCCGCTGCAGCCGACGATCACCGCCGGGCGCCGTGCATCAAAGGCGCCATTCCAGATCCGGCACGCCTGCTCATATCCGTCGTCGTCTGCGCGCAGGACCTGGCCGCGGATCGCCTCGCGCAGCTCCTGCACCGTTGCCTCCCCGAGAATCGGGCTGATCGTCGTCGAACTCATGTCTGCCTCCGTTTTGTCTTTGCCGCTTTAGGAGCAGTGGTACCGGCGGGCGCTTTGCGCGGCCTTTGCCGATCCTTGGCGTGACTTTGCGCGCGTGCCTGCCCGCGGCTTTGCGCGCGTGCCTGCATCGCCGCAGCGGCCGTCTCGTCCCCCGCTGCGAGATAGTGCTCGCGCGCCTGCTCGGCGAGCAGCGACGCATGCACGTCCTCGCCGCGCAGCGCGGCCACTTCGGCGAGCGTCGCGACGGTAACGGCGATCCAGCCCTGGCGATCGGTCTCTCCGACGACCGCGCGCGCCTGCACAAGCTCCCGCTCGGCGTCATCGAGGCGACCGCGCGCGATCGCCAGGTCGGCCGTTCGCCACAGCGAGCTGACCAGACCCCAGCGATCGCCGGCGCGCCGGAACAGCTCGCGCGCCTCGGCCAATCGGCTGCTCGGCGCGCTCGTAGTCGCCGCTGACTGTCTCCAGCAGTCCAACGGCCGCGAGGGTCATCCCGACGCCGCGCCTGTCGCGCATCTCCCTGCGCAGGCGCAGAGCCTGCGCCAGATGCTCGCGTGCAGCGTCTGTCGAGCCCTGACTGAGCGCCAGATACGCGTGACGCATGTGCACGTCGGATTGGCCCCGAGCATCGGCGCTGCGGTCAAAGCGCGCGCCGGCTTCCTGCAGGAGCACTCGCGCCCGCTCGGGCTCGCCGCGCAGGCGCGCGATCGTCGCCTGGTTGGCGAGCACGTAGCCGACCGCTGTCTCGCACGAGCTCTCCACGAGCGGGTGCAGGGTCTCCTCGAAGACGATGCGCAGGCCGGGGCGTGCGGCAGGGTCGGCCGCGCGCATCTCGGCGACGTTCAGCAGCGACGGGATGCGCTCCGGGGAGTGGGCCTGGGCGCGAAACGACGCCGCCGCCCCGATCAGCAGCTCCTCCGCGCCGGCCAGGTCTCCCATCAGCCAGCGGGCCACGCCGAGCGAGTACTCCGACACCGCCTCGTACGCCGCCAGGCCCTCACGTCGCGCGATCGCGCGGGCCAACTCGAACAGGCCCAGCGACTCGCGGCCGTGGTCGAGGCCGACGGCGAGCTCGCCCAGGCGCTGCAACGCGCGCCACTGTGCCTCGACGTCGGCGAGCTCGCGGGCGATCTCATAGCTCTCCTGCGCGTACTCCGAGCCACAGGCCAGCGCGCCGGTGCGCAGCTCGATCGCCGAGGCGCAGAGCAGCGCCGCCGCCCGTGATGGCGTGCGCTGTGCGACCGCTGTGAGCACCGACGCGAAGCGGCGGTGCGCCTCCTCGAGATCGATGCGGCGAAGCCAGAAAGGGCGTCAAGCCGATGCAATAGGCGAGCGCTTCAGACGGGTCGCGTTTGAGCAGCACGACATGGGCGACGCGCAGGTTCGCCTCCTCGCGATCCAGCCGCGGCGAGTCGCCTTCGCGCTCGACCAGCGCCAATGCCCAGCTCGCGTGGCGCTCGGCCAGCGCGATGCTTTCACCGCCGGCGTGCAGCAGGTCTGCGGCGTACAGCCGCACGGTCTCCAGCAGCCGATAGCGCAGCTCGCGGCTCGTGGACTCGACGCTCACCAGCGATTTCTCGACCAGTCGAGCGAGCACGTCGGCCACGGCGGCCGTGTCCAGGCCATCGGCCGGGCAGACGTGCTCGGCGGCGGGCAGATCGAAGCCTCCCGCGAACACCGACAGGCGATGCAGCAGCAGCTTCTCATCCTGCTCGAGCAGCTCGTGACTCCATTGCAGCGTCGCCGCGAGCGTCTGCTGGCGCGTCGGCCCGGCGCGATCGCCCGTGCGCAGCAGCTTGAAGCGATCGTCCAGGCGCTCGGCGAGCGTTGCCGTGCCGAGCGCGCCGAGCCGGGCGGCGGCGAGCTCCAGCGCCAGCGGCAGGCCGTCGAGACGAAAGCAGATGCGCGCGACGTCGCCGGCGTTCTGCTCGTCGATCGCGAACTCGGGCACTGCCGACTTGGCGCGCTCGCTCAGCAGGCGGACCGACTCGTAGCGCAGCAGCTGCTCGGGCTCGAAGTGCTGCTCGGGGTCGGGGATCGTCATCGATGGGACGCGAAACACCACCTCGCCGCCGACCCTCAGAGGCTCGCGGCTGGTGGCGAGGATCGTCAGGCCCGGCGCGGCGCGCAGCAGCGTGTCGACCAATGCGGCGCTCGCACTCAGCACGTGCTCGCAGTTGTCGAGGATCAGCAACATCGACGCGCCGGGAGAGGAAGTCAGCTACTCCGTCCATCGAGCGATCGCCCAGGCATCGCGCCGACGTCGAGTGCCGCTGCGACGGCACCGGCGACGAGCTGACCGTCGGCGACCGGTGCGAGCTCCACGAGCACCGCGCCGTCGGCGAACGAGGCCTCGGCCTCCTGCGCAAGCTCCAGCGCCAGGCGCGTCTTGCCCGCGCCCCCGGCTCCGGCGAGCGTGAGCAGCCGAGTCCGCTGCACGCACCGAGTGCAGCTCGCGAAGCTCGTGCTCGCGCCCGACGAACGAGCTCGCCTGTGCGGGCAGCGCAGAGACACGCTCGTCGCGCTCCAGTTCCGAGCTCTCGTCCAGCAGCTCGTCGTGCAGCTGTTCGAGCTCCTCGCGGCGGGTGATCGCCCAATCGTCGTAGCGGTTCTCGGGCAGCAGCTCACCGGCGTACAGCGACATTGCGGCGCGATATGCCCCCGGCGAGCCCGCGCGCCGAGCCTCCCGCGCGGCGCGCTCGAACTCGTCGACGTCGACGCTCGCGCTGAGCGTCAACAGCTCTTCGCTCAGCACGACCGCGTCGGCGCCGAGCGCGCGGCGCGCTACGTGCACGACCTGGTGCAGGTTGTTGGCGCCGGCGGCCGGATCGAGCTCCGGCCACAGCGCCTCCATCAGCTGCTCACGATGCACGCGATGTCTCGGCGCGAGCGCGAGCAGCTTGACGAGCTCGCGCGCCTTTCGTAGGCGCCAGCGCGAGCCGGCAACGGGCTCTCCGTCGCAGGTCGCGACGAACCCACCTAGGAGTTTGATCGCTACGCCGCCTAAGGTCTGCGGGCGGTCCTCCAGCATTGGCTGCAAGCGTCCACCCCCGAATCGATCTCGCGTTTGCCCCGAACCGATCCCCGCCTCCGGGCGGCTTCGGCGCAACGCCGGCACCGTCAAGCGTAGCGACTGCACGCCGTGCGTAACGGGACCGGACGGGTGTCAAAGCGACTGCTAAGCGCACGCGAAGCGACGGCTGTCACGGTGCGCGACGACGGTTCTTCGATGCAGCACTTCCAGGAGACACGACGATGACGGGAACGCTCAGCCAGGCGCTCGCGCGCGAGCGCGTAGAGGACCTCTTGTGTGAGGCCGAAGCGCAGCGGCGCGGCCGTCGCCGCAGCCGCGCGGCCGTCCGCTTTGCGGCGGGCACTGCACGCCGCGGTCTGCGCACGCGACAGTGTCGCGCGTCGCCGGGTCCGCAAGGGCCCGAGCGAGGCGATACGGGTGGCGCCGCGACGGTTCATGCTCGACGACTGCCGCCAGGTCGTCGTGCGCCGGCTGCGCGCCGACGATCGCGGACGCTACGAGGCGGCCGTCGCGCGCCTGTCCAGTCGCTCGCGCTACCTGCGCTTCGCGGCGCCGATACCGCGCGTGAGCAGCTCGCTGCTCGATCAGATGATGGACGCCGACGACACCCGCCATGTCGTGTACGTGGCGCTGGCGCCCGGCGAGCAGACGATCGTCGGCGTGTCTCGATTCGTCGCCACCGGAGCACCGGGCGTCGCAGAAGTCGCGCTCGCGGTCGCCGACGACTGGCAGGGGCACGGACTCGGTTTCGAGTTGCTCTGCTGGGTCATCGCGCACGCCCACAGCGTCGAGCTCGAGTGCCTGACCGCGACGACGCTGCGCGAGAACCAGGGAGCCGCGAGGCTTGCGCGAGCGGGCGGCTTCTCGGTTTCGGCGCGAGAGGGGATCTACACCGACTACGAGATGTCGCTGCGTGAGGTGGCGCGCTCGAGCGGAGGCCGGCGAACCGCGACCTAGCGGTCGAGCCGCTCGATGTCGTCCTCGACGGCGGTGGAGTCCACATCCGCCCAAGTGCGCCCGTCCGCTGCGCGCGAGCGAAAGCGCGCGGTGTTCGCGAGGAAGCTCATCACGCGCGCCGCGTAGTGACGCGACAGGCGCCGTCGCACTAGCCCGCGCGTCGGCTCGAACAGCAGCACGAGCGCCAGCGCGTCGGTGACGAAGCCCGGTAGCGCCAGCAGCGCGGCGCCGAGAAACCCGAGCGCGCCGTCGAGTGCCGGTGCGCCCGGCGCGCGGCGCTCGGCCACGGCCAGCGAGAGCCGCTGGATCGCCGCACGCCCCTGGATACGCAGAAGCTGGGTGCCGAGCAGCGAGGTCGCGAGCAGCAGCGCCAGCGCGACGAGCCAGCCGATCGCCTGGGCGACCTCCACGAACACGAGCACCTCGACGAGCGGGACCGCGATGAGCGCCAGCAGGAACATTCGCCTTCAGAGTAGGCCGCGCAGACGTGTTCGCGCGTGCCGGAGGTGCGGCCTGGCCTGAGCCTGGCTCGCGACGCGCCCAGAGGAGGGGGGAGGCGCGCCGCGAGCCGATCCGGAACCGCTCCTAGGAGTCGTCTCCCGGCAGGGGTCCACGCAGCGCGATTGGCAGGCGCTCGGCGGACCGGCCGGCGGCAACCGCGTCAGCGGGAGCGGCCTCGGACGCTTGGGCACCGACGGTGCTCTCGTCGTTGCGAAAGGGCAGTCGGTCGAGCAGGCCGCAGACCTCGAACACGCGTCGCACGCGCGGCGGGCCCGCGATGAGCGAGAACTCGCAGCCACAATCGGCGCAGAGCTCTCGCGTGACGAGCACCGCACGGATGCCCGTGGAGTCGATGAAGGTCAGTTTGCGCAGGTCGAGCACCACCAGCGTGCTCCGATGCATGCGAATGTGCGCCACCGCCGTTGCGAGCACCGGCGCGGAGGCCACATCCAGTTCGCCGGTCAGTACGAGCGTGTGGCGTGTGGCGTGCACGACCTGCTGGAGCCCGAACGCGCGAACCTCCTCCAGGGGGACGGCTCTCGGCACATTGGTATCGCTGGCGGACATCGCGACCTCCGTCTCCGTACACGGGACCTTCTGTGTACGGCAGTCCGGTCTGGCACGCTGAGTTGCCACGACGTCCCACCGCTTGTGCACATCACCGGGGTGGTGCTCCGGCGACCCGACGATCGTAGCGCGGTGACATAGGGCGTGCAATGCCCGGGAAGGGCCTACTCGGGCGGGGGCGCAGGGGGTCTCGGTCGTCGGTCTGACCCGAGCCGCATCGCCATCCCGATGATCATCGCGAGGGCGAACAAGCCGAGAACCACGAACGCCAGACCGGAAAGCCCGGCGTTGGAGAAGACGCGTACCCCGGCGACGACCACGAGCACGCCTATCAGCACTGGCAGACCGAGCGCCTGAGGGCCGAACGCGAAATACAGAGCCCACAGCAGCAGGCCGATCAGCAGAACATAGACGCCGACTTCCCCGAACTCGCCCATCGGCAATTCCTAGCAGCTCAGTTCAGCGCGGGCGAGGCACTCAGCGCGGCTCGCGCCACATCATTGCCACGGTGTGGGCGCGGTCGGGCGTCGAGAAGCTGCCGATTCGCCGGAAGCCGATGCGTTCGTAGCGTGCGTTGTTCGCCGGGTTGCTCGACTCCAGGTACGCGGGCATCCGCTCGTCGTCGATTCGTGCGAGGTTCTCGGCGAGCAGGCGCATGCCGACCCCGCGTCCGCGCTTTAGCGGATGGGTGGCGAACAGGCTCAGGTAGTAGTGCGCTACGTCCTTCGGGTGCGACTCGCCAAAGCGCTCGAGCAGCTCCAGGACCTGATCGGCGCGCGGTCCAAGCAGCTCGCGCAGCAGCGGCGCGACCTGCTCCTCCTCGGCGTCGGTGAGCTCGCTCGCCCCCGGCGGAATCCACACCGTGACCGCCTCGAAGTCGCCCGCGACCCACACCCGTGAATGGCGCAGGGCGCTGCGGACGAGAAAGCGCCACCACACGTCGAGCTTCTCGGCACCGGGAAACGCCCAGGTCCACAGCGGGTCCTCGCTAAAGGCCGCCCAGAGCGTGTCGGTCAGCCGATTGAGGTCGGCCAAGTCGGCTGTGCGAGCGGGCACGATGACCGGCTCGTCGTTGATTTCAGCCACGATTTCGAGTGTACGCGCGGCGGACTCCAGCGCGCATCCGCAAGTGTCGATACGGACCTGTGCAGCCGCAAGAGCCTGCTCGATCATCCGGCGCCTGGAACAGCACGGCCTTCCGCCTGGCCGGACTGCTGGTGTGCCTGGGAGTGCTCGTGTCCTTGCTGGTCGCGAAAGCCGGCGACGGCGGCGGATCGAGCCACAGCACCGGCGCGTGCGTGGGGCGCTTGCCGTCGCCCGCGACGATCGACTTCGCCGAACTGACCCGGCTGCGCGCGACGCTGCTCGGCGCGATGGTGCACGCGGGCGGGCGACGTTACGAGGGCGGCCCGGCGCAGCCGACGACGTTGTGGACCGACGACTCGCCGCAGGCGATTGCCTCCGCACAGGGCAAGACAGAGACTTGGCCGGCGGGGTATGAGATCCGCCAGTGGAGCGGCGCAGGAGACAACATCGCCGCCGATGCGTTCAGGTTTGACACACCCGCGCAAGCGCGCGCGCTGTTCGACGCGGCGTCATCGGCGCGCTGTCACCAGCGCGGCAAAACCGCGCTCGCGTTTTCTCCCCTGCGCGCGCGCAATCTGGTGTGGGTCAACCCGGATCGCGCCCTGCAGGCTGACACGTTCCTGCTGCGCGGCTCGACCGTCTATCGCGTGGCGGTTGTGCGCGGCCGGAATTCGCCTGGGCCGTCGTCGACATCGAGCGACCGCCCGACGACGCTCGCGATCGCCAACGGCTTGGCGTGCGCACTGCCGGGCGCGGGCTGTGCGCACGCGCCGCTCGAGCGCCTGGCGCGCTCGGCGCAAAGCTGAAGCCAGGCCTGCCGACGTAGACTGCGCGCATGGCCGAGGCGGGCGCGAAGGTGCTGGTGACAGGAGGGACGGGCTTCCTCGGCGGATGGTGCGGCGCCGAGCTGGTGCGGCGCGGGTATGAGGTGCGCACGACGGTGCGCGATGTACGGCGCGCCGACGACGTGAGGGCGTCGTTCGCAGCGGCCGGCGTCGAGCCGGGCGAGCGGTTGTCGATCGTTGCTGCGGATCTGGGCGCCGACGACGGCTGGGCGGAGGCGGTGGCTGGGTGCGAGTACGTGCTGCACGTCGCGTCGCCCTTCCCGCCGGCACAGCCGAAGGACCCCGACGAGCTGATCGTTCCGGCGCGCGACGGGGCGCTGCGCGTGCTGCGCGCGAGCCTCGACGCGGGCGTGCGACGCGTCGTGATGACTTCCTCGGTCGCGGCCGTGCGCCACGGGCGCCCACCGTCGCCGGATGCGCCGTACAACGAGGACGACTGGACCGACGGCGACGACGTGAGGCGCACGCCCTACGTTCGCTCCAAGACGATCGCCGAGCGTGCGGCCTGGGATCTCGTGCGCAAGCGCGGCGCCGAGGACCGGCTCGCGACGGTCAACCCGGGCGCGATCATCGGCCCGGTGCTCAGCGACGACAGGTCGTTCTCACTTCAGGTGATCGAACGTCTGCTCAACGGGATGCCGGCGATGCCACGACTCGGATTCGTCGTGGTCGACGTGCGCGATGTCGCCGACCTGCACATCCGCGCGATGACCGCGCCGGCCGCCGGCGGTGAGCGCTTCCTCGCGGTCGACCGCTTCATGTGGATGGCAGACGTCGGGCGCGTGCTGCGCGAGCGCCTGGGACCGGCCGCGGCGAAGGTCCCCACGCGCATCGCGCCGAACCTGCTGATCCGCGCGATGGGCATGTTTGACCCGAGCGTCCGCTCGATCGTGAGCGACCTCGGCGAGTCGCCGGCATACACCGCCGAGAAGGCAAAGACGATGCTCGGCTGGCAGCCGCGCCCGGTGGAGGACTCGATCGCGCAGACCGCGCAGAGCCTGATCGAGCGCGGGTTGGCGGGCGCCGGCTCGCGCTAGCGCGGGCGAGTTCGATTACGCGCTTGCCGTCACAGCCTTGAGCTCGTCGAGCGACTGGCGAACCAGTCGCGGCAGGTCCGGCTGATCGTCCTCTCCGACCCAACGGCCGAAGGCGACCTTGAAGACGGTGATGCCGGCCTCGGCGGCGAGGCTCGCGGCCGGATCGGGCACGCCGCGCGCACGCAGCGCGTCGGCGAGCGCGGAGGCGAGCGAGGCGAGCTTGATCAGCTCGCGCTCCTGCAGCTCTGAGCTCGCGGCGATGATCGCCTGGCGCTGTTTGGAGAACTCGCGTCCCTCCTGCAGGAACGCACCGGCGGCCTCGACGCCCGCGGCGGCGACTTCGATCGGCGTCAGGCTGTCCGGAGCCTCGGCAACCGTGCTGACGAGCAGATCGTTCAGCGCGTCGGCGCCGGCGAACAGAACCTCGCGCTTGTCGGCGAAATGGCGGAAGAACGTTCGCTCGGTCAGGCCCGCACGCTCGGCGATCTCCGCGACGGTCGTCTGCTCGAACCCGCGCTCGCCGTAGAGCTCGAATGCCGCCTTCATCAGCCTGCCGCGCGCGTTTGGCTCCCAGCGGCCCATCGCCCGATCGTATCCGACATCGCTGGTGACGACAGTCACTGACTTCAACCATGCTACGGTGATGGCAGCGGCTGTCATCAAAATCAATATTAAATATTTGGAGGTTTTTCAATGCGCATCTTCGTCACCGGCGCATCCGGTTGGATCGGTTCCGCTGTCGTGCCCGAGCTGATCGGCGCGGGCCATCAGGTCACCGGCCTCGCTCGCTCGGACGCATCGGCCGACGCACTGGCCGCCGCTGGAGCCGAGGTGCAGCGCGGCTCGCTCGACGATGTCGACACGCTGCGCGAGGCGGCAGGCGCCTCGGACGGCGTGATCCACCTCGCGTTCAAGCACGAGCTCGCCTTCTCGGGAGACTTCGAGGGCGCCGCGGACGCCGACCGGCGCGCGGTTGAGACGTTCGGCGAGGCGCTGGCGGGCTCGGACCGGCCGCTGGTGATCGCCTCGGGCCTGCTCGGGCTCGCGCCCGGGCGTGTGACGACCGAGCACGACGGACACGGCGCGAGCTCGTCGATGGCCGGCGTCGGTGGCGGGCCATCGGCCCGTTGGGAAACCTCGGAGCTGGCGCTGTCGATGGGCGAGCGTGGAGTGCGCTCGTCGATCGTGCGCCTGGCGCCTACCAACCACGGCGACGGCGACAACGGCTTCATCGCCATGCTCGTCGCGATCGCGCGCGAGAAGGGAGTGTCCGGCTACATCGGCGATGGCGCCAACCGCTGGTCGGCCGTGCACCGCCTGGATTCCGCGGAGCTCTTTCGGCTCGCCGTGGAGAAGGCGCCGGCGGGTTCGACGCTGCACGGGTGCGCCGAGGAGGGGGTGGCGATTGCGCGACATCGCCGAGACGATCGGCCGTCAGCTCGACCTGCCCGTGGTGTCGCATCTCCCCCGACGCCGCGGGCGAGCACTTCACGTGGATGGCCGGCTTCCTCGGGGCCGACAGCCCGGCTTCGAGCGCGCTGACGCAGGAGCTGCTGGACTGGCACCCGCAACGGCCGGGGCTCATCGCCGACCTCGAGCAAGGCCACTACTTCCGGGATGTGCGTCCGGCCGCGGCTTGATCGGTGTGATCGCCGCGGCTGCATAGTTAGAGCGCAGATGAGAACGGTCGCCTAGGCTGCAGTGACGGCCTCAAGGAGCGCGCGACGCTCGTCGAGAGATTTTGCAATGGCCGTTAAACAGCCTCGCCTTGGTGCGGGAGCGACTCAGGCGTGGCCGGCACCCGCTCGACCGTCCGGCCTCGAGAAGGAGGTGCGGCTGCTCGGCGACGCGCTGATTGCTCGCGTAACTGACGTGCTGGCTGGGACGACCGCGCGTGCCGAGCGTCTGCACCTTGACGCCGGTATGCGCGACCGCGCCGAGCAAATCAGCAAGATCTCGACGCTCGCGCTGGCGCGATGGCTGGCGGGCGAGAACCCCGGCGTGGCCCGCGATGCCGGCGGGGAGACGTGGCTCTTCTACGGGGAGCTAGCTGCCCGCCGTGAAGCCTCTTTGCGCAAGATCGTCATGCACTGCCTGTTCTGGCGCGACGCGGTGGCGGAGGTCCTGCAGGAGAGCTCCGCAGAGCTCGAAATGTCCGGTAAGGCCCTCTCCAACGCGCTGCAGATGCTTCAGCAGGGTCTCGAGTTCGGCTTCGTCCAGATCTCCGATTCCTTCGACAACGAGCGCCGGCGGATGGATGACGATCTCGCCTTCCTGAGCAGCCACGACGCGTTGACCGGACTGCCGAATCGAGCGTCACTGCTCGACCGCGCCGGGCAGATGCTCGCGCGGGCTCGGCGCCACGAAACGCCGACCGCAGCACTGCTGATCGGCCTTGACAACTTCCGCAGCGTCAACGAAACGTTCGGTCGCAGCACCGGTGATGAGCTGCTGCGCGCGGTGACCGAACGCCTCGACGGCATCGCACGCGCAGCGGACACGCTCGGTCGTCTCGGTGGCGATGAGTTCGTCCTGATCGCGGAGGACCTTCCGTCGGAGGAGGACGCAGTGCGCGTCGCTGAACGTGTGCAGGAGGCGCTGGAGCGTCCGTTCACGCTCGCAGGAGAGAACGAGACCCAGCTGTTGCTGACAGCGAGCATTGGCATCGCGACAACTCCACGATCCTCGCCCGAGGAGTTCCTGCGCGACGCGGACATCGCGATGTACCAGGCCAAGTGGGACGGCAGGAACCGCTACGCCGTGTTCGCGTCGGACATGCAGGACGCGGTCCAAGACCGCATGGAGCTCGAGATGGACCTGCGCGAAGCGCTGCTGAACGACGAGTTCTTCCTGGTCTACCAGCCGACGTTCAACCTGCGCGACATGGCGCCGACCGGCGTCGAGGCGCTGATCCGCTGGAGGCACCCGACGCGAGAGATCGTCGAGCCCGATGACTTCGTCCCGCTGCTCGAGTCGACCGGTCTGATCATCGAGGTCGGCGAGTGGGTTCTGCGGGAGGCGTGTCGTCAAGGCGCTACCTGGCACGCAGCCGGACACGCGATCGGGATCGCCGTCAACGTGTCCGGCCGCCAGCTCGACAGCGACGCGTTCATCACCGACGTGCATGACGCGCTCGCCGGAAGCGGCCTGGCGGCAAGCGCACTGACGCTCGAGATCACCGAGACGACGCTGATGCGCAACGTTCAGGAGACGGCACGGCGGCTCGTTGCGATCCGCGAGCTGGGCGTGCGCATCGCGATCGACGACTTCGGCACCGGATACTCCTCGCTCAACCATCTCCAGCAGTTTCCGGTCGACGCGCTGAAGATCGACCGATCGTTCGTCGGGCGCCTGACCCACGCCCCCGGGGGAGAGGCTCTCGTGCGCACGCTCGTGCAGCTCGGCAAGGCTTTGTCGATCGAGACCCTCGCCGAGGGCGTCGAAAACGAGGACGACCTGTCGCTGTTGCTGGCCGAGCACTGCGACAGCGGACAGGGCTTCCTCTTCGCCCGCCCGATGGACGCGGCCGCCGTCGAGAACTTCCTGCAGACCTGGGACCCCGCCGGCGCTCCGGCTGCGCGCGCGGTTCAAGCCCGTTGAACGCCGCCCGACGGCGACGCTCATAGGATTCAGGCGACGATGGAGGACTCGAACACCGCTCGCCCCGGCCGGTCGGTGATGGCCGGCGGCGGCCTGTACAACGCGCACTCGCAGCCTCAGCACGTCGCAGGCGGCGACGGCGTGCCGCTGCTCGTGCGCGCCAGCGAAGCGATCCCGCTGGATCGTGAGCGTGGCGTCGTCGCGGTCGACTACGGCTGCTCGCAGGGGCGCAACTCGCTTCTGCCGATGGGCGCGGCGATCGAGACGCTGCGCGGCAGGCTGGGGACCGATGCGCCGATCTCGGTCTTTCACACCGATCTGCCGAGCAACGACTTCGCCGCTTTGTTCACGACGCTGCAGGACGACCCGCACAGCTACCTGCGCGACACGACCAACGTGTTTGCCTACGCCGCCGGCCGATCGTTCTACGAGCGGCTGTTCCCGGCCGGGCAAGTGGCACTCGGATGGAGCTCGATCACCGTTCACTGGCTGAGCTCGGTGCCGATGCCGTTGCGCGAGCACATCTTCTCGCCGCTCGGCGACGCGCGCGAGCGCGCGGCCTACGCGGCGCGCGCGGCGGAGGACTGGCAGCGCTTCCTCGGCCATCGGCTGCAGGAGCTCACGCCGGACGGCCAGCTCGTGATCGTCGGCAGCGGCGCCGACGAGAACGGGCGCTCGGGCGCGGAGGGCTTGCTGGACATGGCCAACGACGCGCTGCGCGAGATGGTCAGCGAGAACACGCTGAGCCGCGCGGACTACGAGCAGATGGTCGTGCCGACCTACTACCGCACGCTCAACGAGTTCACCGAGCCGTTCGGCAAGCCCGCTCCGGCGGGCTCGCTCGAGCTCGAGGAGAGCTCACAGACCGACCTCGCCGATCCGCTGTGGGCGAGCTACGAGCAGAGCGGCGACGTCGCCGCGTATGCGAAGGGCGTCGCCGACTTCCTGCGCGCGTTCTCCGAGCCGTCGCTGTTCGCCGGGATCGCCGCGCAGCGCTCGCCGCAGGCGGCCGCGGAGCTTGCGCACGAGTTCTACGGCCGGGTGGCTGAGGCGGTCGCGAAGCAGCCGGCGGACGCCAGATGTACGTGGCGGCTTGTGCTGCTGAGAGTTGCCAAGCGGAGGTAGCCACAGCTTGCACGGGTGCCTATGGCTTCCCAGTGACCTCGAGCTCTCGCGAGATCTGCGAACCATCCGGGCTCCAGACACGCTCGCCAGGGCCGTGGCGACCTGATGGGCCCCATGCCGGTCCCATCCACGGTCTGCGTTCGCCAAATAGAGCCCGTCCGTCCAGTCGAGCATCCAACTGTCGTCTAGAACCGTTGGGCGTACGACGGAAAGGTATGCGACCGCGTCTGCGTCCACTCTCGGCCACGTTCCGATCCACCTTCTGGAGACGCGTGCTCAAGAACCCCTGGTCGCTGGTGGCGATGGTAGGTGTGACGGCGGCGTTGGCTGCGCCTGTCGCCGTCGTGCAGTCCCGTGCGGGTGAGAAGGACTCCCTCCGTCAAGCGCAAATTGCGCTTGCGACGGCTCCCGGGGCGCTCGAAAGTGTCATCGCTTCGCCGGAAGCGCTGCTCGAAGGGGCACCGGCCGGCCCGTCTGAGTATCCGCTGAGCAGGCGGCGCCGCGATCAGCTGGCTCAGGCGGTCCTTGGCGCCAAGCGGTTCTGGCACGCGCCCATCGCGCGGACGCTGGTGGCACAGGCCAAGGCCGTCGACCTTCGCACCACCGAGCTAATGGGTCTGATCGCTGGGCACCGCCTCCGCGAGGCCAATGCACTCCACGATCGCTACATCCAGCCCGTCGCCGACACGTTGAAGACAGACCTCATTCGGGCCCAGCGTCAACTCACTCAAGAAACCCAAGCGGCGGATCAAACGACGTGGCTAGCCACCCTCGCCGTCGTGGCCCTGGCCGGCGCGCTGATGGTGCTGCTGCTCGTCGGACTCGCGAAAGCGAGGCGCCGCCGGCTTAGCGACGAGATCGAGCAGGGAGCGCTGCGCGACAGCGAACGCCGTCTGCGGGCCCTCGTCGAGCACGGCTCCGACATGATCACTGTCGTCAGGCCGGATACCACCGTGATCTACCAAGCCGGAGCAGTAGGAGCAATGCTTGGTTACGCGGCGGGTGAGCTCGAGGGGGCGCGCCTGGTCGAGTGGCTGAATGCCGAGGATGTTGCTTCGCTGACGCAGCTGTGCGGGACAGCGACGACCGCGAGCGCCGAGTTGCGTCTGCGTCACCGAGATGGGAGCCAGCGGGCGTGTGAGGTTCACGCCACGAACCTGCGCGATGATCCGGCCTGGGAGGGGATCGTGCTGAACATCTGGGACCTCAGCGAGCGCAAGGCGCTCGAGGAACGTCTGCGCCACCAGGCCTTCCACGACGCCTTGACGGACCTTCCGAACAGAGCCTTGGTCCTCGATCGAGCGGAGATCATGCTCGCCAGGGCGCGCCGGGGCTCGGGCACCGTTGCCGCACTCTTCGTCGACCTCGACGGCTTCAAGCAGGTCAACGACACGCTCGGTCATGCGGCCGGCGACCGTCTCCTGGAAATCGTCGCCGGACGTTTGCAAGGTGTCGTGCGCGCCCAGGACACGGTCGGTCGCCTGGGAGGAGATGAGTTCGTACTACTGCTCGACCCCGATCCGAGCAACGTCCCCCCGGATCTGATCGCTCAACGCGTGCTCGATGTACTGCACCAGCCCGTCGATTTCCCGGAGGCGGGCAGGACCGCCTCCGTGAGCGCGAGCATCGGCGTTGCCATCGGACGCGATGGCTCGGTCGATGAGCTCCTGCGAGATGCCGATTTTGCTTTGTATGAGGCCAAGCGACAGGGTAGGGCCAGCTACGTGCTCTTCGAGGCCAGCATGCAAATCGAGGCCCAAGATCGTCTTGCGCTGGAGGAAGAGCTACAGCGGGCCGTAGAGCTGGAACAGTTCTTTCTGCTCTACCAGCCTACGTTTGACCTGCACACAAACAGCGTGACCGGGGTGGAGGCGCTGATTCGCTGGCAGCACCCCACTCGCGGCGCGCTGGCTCCGGATATGTTCATTCCCATTGCCGAGCAGACGCGGCTGATCGTCCCGATCGGACGCTGGGTGCTCCAGCAGGCATGCCGGCAGGCAGCGACATGGCATCAGGCTGGGCATCCGATCGGCATGTCCGTAAACATCTCGGCGCACCAACTCGACCAAGACGGACTGGAGGAGGACGTCGAGCGAGTTCTGGCGCAGTCAGGTCTGGACTCGGCGAGCTTGACTCTTGAGATCACCGAGACGGCGTTGATGTTGGACATCGATGCCGCGACGGTGCGACTGAAGGCCCTCAAGGCGCTCGGCGTGCGTATCGCGATCGACGACTTCGGGACGGGCCACAGCTCGCTCGCTTATCTCCGCAAATTCCCGGTCGACGCGCTGAAGATCGACCGTTCCTTCATCACGGGCATCGCTTCATCCGACGCGGCGGCGGCGATCATCAGCACACTCGTAGCGCTAGGAAAGACGCTCAACATTGAGACTCTCGCCGAGGGAATCGAGCAGCCTGCCCAGCTCGAGAAGCTCCAACAGGAACATTGCGATCAGGGTCAGGGCTTCCTCTTCGCACGCCCCCTGGACGTCGCCGGCATCGAAGACTTCCTCGAGGCTGTCGACACGCCAAGCGCACCGACGGCGGCGATGCGCTAGCTCGCAGGTCCGTCCGGCGGCTCCGGGAAGCAGGTCTCCACCCGACCTTCCTACTCCGGCGGCGAGCCGGTGCCGGAAGCAAGGGATGGGGCGGGGTGCCGAAAGCGGGAGCGACGGGACTCGAACCCGCGACCTCTGCCGTGACAGGGCAGCGCTCTAACCAACTGAGCTACGCCCCCGCGATGACGCTGCAAGCAAGCAGCTCCTGAAGCGCCCGCTCAGTATGCCAAGGCTGGGCTCTCGTCGGGGACCCGCCCACGCATCGCATCGCCGCTGCGCGCGCCGCGTCCACGCGCCGCGAAAACTGGCTGAGCGGCCAGTCGGTTCGGTACGCTTGCGCGCATGGCGCTCGTTGGTCCGGCACCGATGCTCGACAGCAACCCGTTCACGGTGATGCTGCAGGACCTGCGCGACGAGCGCTTCGCCGGGTTGGCGTTCCCACCCGGCGAGACGCGCTTCTCGATCCCGCGCACGCGGCGCTTTGCCAACGAACCGCTGGAGATGCTGCTGGAGAACTACGAGCGCTACGGGGCGGTGTTCACGCTGCGCCTGTTCCACTCGAACGTCGTGTTCATGCTCGGCCCGGCGGCCAACCACCACATGCTCGTCTCGCACGCCTCCAACTTCGCCTGGCGCGAGGGTCACTTCCGCGACCTGATCGGGCTGATGGGCGACGGACTGCTGACGATCGACGGCGACTTCCATCGCCGCTCGCGCATGATCATGCTGCCGGCGTTTCATCGCGAGAACATCGCCGCGTCCTACGACACGATCGTCGCCGAGACGCAGCACGCGCTCGATGCGCTTGTGCCGGGCGAGGACTTCGACCTGTACGCGTGGACGCGCAAACTCGCCATGCGCGTGGCCCTGCGCGCGCTGTTCGGCCTGGACCCGGATGGCAGCCGCGCCCGCGCGATCGACGCGGCCGGTCTGTTCGAGGAGGCGCTCGCGTTCTTCGCGTCGGACTACTTCCTGCGCGTGTTGCGCACGCGCGGCACGCCGTGGGCGCGCATGCAGAACGCCGCGCGCGAACTCGACGCGCTGATCTACTCGGAGATCGCCGAGCGGCGCGCGTCCGGAGAGCGCGGGCAGGACATCCTCAGTCTGCTGCTCGACGCAAGCGACGAGGACGGCAACACGCTGTCGCAGCTGCAGATCCGCGACGAGGTGATGACGCTGCTGTTCGCCGGTCACGACACGACCACGTCGACCGTCTCGTTCATGTTCTACGAGCTCGCGCGCAACCCGCATGTCGCCGAGCGGCTGATCGCCGAGCAGGACGACAAGCTCGCGGGCGCCACGCCGACCGCCGCGCAGCTGACCAGCGGCGAGCTGGCGCAGCTGGAGATGGTGCTCGACGAGACGCTGCGCAAGTACCCGCCCGCGTGGGTCGGCCCGCGCCGCGCGATCGACACGTTCGAGTTCGAAGGCCACACGATCCCGGCGCGCGCGTTCGTCAACTACTGCTCGTGGGCCAGCCACCACCTGCCCGACGTGTTCGACGACCCCGAGCAGTTCCGCCCCGAGCGCTTCACACCCGAGGCCAAGGCCGCCATGCCCAAGGGCGCGTACGTCCCCTTCGGCGGCGGCTCGCGCACGTGCATCGGCATGCGCTTCGGCCAGCTGGAGGTACGCACGATCGCCACGCTCATGCTGCAGCGCTTCACGCTGTCGCTGCCCGGCGACTTCGCGCTGGCGATCCGCCAGATGCCGACGATCAGCCCGAAGGACGGTGTGCCGATGCACGTGCACGTACGCGCGGGCGCTCCGGCTGCGGCCGTCGGCGCGGTCGCCTGAGACGCGCGCCTCAGCGCAGACTTGCGTCGATGCTCAGCACGTAACGCGCCTCGTCCTGCGCGGTGTTCGCAGGCACCCCCTGCGCGGCGCCGACGCCTTCGATGCGCACGCGCGGGTCGGAGAACAGCGTCAGCTTGAGCGCTTCCAGCAGAAATCCGCGCGGGCGCACGACCAGC
The DNA here is from genome assembly GCA_963819435.1 of uncultured Solirubrobacteraceae bacterium. Classification (GTDB taxonomy): domain Bacteria; phylum Actinomycetota; class Thermoleophilia; order Solirubrobacterales; family Solirubrobacteraceae; genus Palsa-744. Next base: position 196,965 of record CAWFWA010000006.1, read on the forward strand.
TTGCCGTCTTCGGCCTCGGCGACCGCGTCGACGGTCGCACCGACGCCGAACAGGCCGCCCGTCGCGCGCACCTCCACCCGGCCGCCCGAGCTGCCGAGCAACTGCAGCGAAACGCCCGCCGGCAGCGCCGATTTGATGTCGGCGTCGCTGACCGTCGCCTGCGCGTGAAGCTTTGCGCCGCGCTTGCTCACGTGCACTTCGTGCAACGCCAGCGGCCCCTCGCGCGTGGCGTCGGCCGTCAGGTCGATCTTCTGCAGGCCGCTCGCTTCGTGCAGCAGCTTGCCCGTCTGCGCGGGGCTCACGCTGAGCGTGCGCGCGTGCACGCTCACCGAATCGGCGTCATGCCACAGCAGCTCGATCGCCGGGAATGCGCTCACGTTCACGCTCTGCACGTCGCCGTACTTGCCCAGCCGCGAGGAGATGCGGCTGGCGGCGATTTTCGGCAGGAAGATCTGCGCCAGGCCGAGCGCCACGACGAGCGCGCCGATCAGCCACAGCGCGAAGCGCAGCGCACGGCCGCGCCCGCGCATCTATCGGTTCCCGCCGTCGCCGCGCCGCATCCCCGCAAGCTTCGCAGGAGACGCGGCGCGCGGCGGCGGACGGCGTCAGACGATGCCGTTGGCCTTGAGGAACTGTTCGGCGACGGTCTTCGGCGCCTGCTTTTCGACGCTCACCGCCTTGTTCATCTGCTGGATCGCCGTGATCGTCAGCAGCTTTGACACCTTGTTGAGCGTTTCTTCAAACGCCGGTCCCTCGCCGCTCAGCACGCTCTTCTTGACGATCGGCGCCACGTTCTGGAAGCCGAACACGTGCTTGGGGTCCTTCAGCAGCAGGAATTTCCCGCTCAGCAGCTGGCCGTCGGTGGTGAACACGTCCTGCGTGTCGACCTGCCCGGTTTCCAGCGCCTTGTAGGAGAGTTCGATGGCGATCGGCTTGAACGTCGGGTCGACGCCGTATTCCTTCTTCAGCCCGAGCAGGCCCTCAAAACGCGTGGCGAATTCCGGTGGCGCGCCGAGCGTCACCTTTTTACCCAGCGGCTTGAGGTCTTCGATGCTCTTCACGCTCGCGTTCTTGCTCGCGAAGCTCGGCGACACAGCCAGAGCGTCGGAGTCATAGAACGGCGTGTAGTCGAGCATCGCGAAGCCCTTGCTTTCGGCGAACGCCTTGGCCTGCTTGTACGCGTCTTCGGCGCTCGTCGGCAGCTTCGTCTGTTCGGCGACCGCCGACAGGAACACGCCCGTGTACTCCGGGTACATGTCGATCTTTCCCGACGTCAGCGCCTTGTAGATGATCTCCGAGGAGCCGATTTCCGATTTCAGGTTGATCTTGTAGCCCTTCGCTTCAAGCGCCTGCGCGTAGAGCTGTCCGAGGATGTTCTCCTCCGGGAAGTTCTTGTCGCCGATCGTCACCGCCGGCTTGCCCGCGCCCGGCTTGCCTGCAGAGGACGCCGAGCTCGACGAGCTCGACGACGAGCTGCTCCCGCACGCCGCCAGGCCGATGCTCAGCGCCGCCACGGCGAACAGCGCCATCGCCCTTCCCACTACCGTCCTCGACCTGCTCGTACGCGTACCTGGCATGTACGCCGCCTCCTCTTTGTTGACTGACTTGATCGAATAAAAATGATTAATAATTAATATATATGTCGGCTCACGTGTTCACCGTCGCCGTCGTGCGCAGCGAGGCACGTCTGGGCTTCACCGCGCGCAGACCGCGCGGCGTGAGCACCTGCTGCGCCAGCGCCAGCACGCCCTCGACCGCCAGCGCGAGCGCGGCCACGCAGATCGCCGCACCGAGCACGCCCGAGAAGTGGTAGCTCGTCTCGTTGGCGATCGGGTCGCCCAGGCTCCCGCTGAAGCCCGCCAGCGCGGCGATCGTCGTCGTCGCGATCACGAACACCGCCGCCGTGCGGATACCCGCGAAGATCAACGGCAGCGCCAGCGGCAGCTCCACGCGCGTGAGAATCTCGCGCTCGGACATGCCCATTCCGCGCGCCGCGTCCACGAGGTCCCTGTCGACGCCGTCCACGCCGAGATACGCGTTCGTGATGATCGGCGGCACCGCCAGGATCACCAGCGCCAGCTCCACCACCGTCAGCCCCAGCCCGAGGAACGCGTCGCCGATCGCCAGCACCGCCAGGCTCGGCAGCGCGCGACCGATGTTGCCGATGTTGATCGCCACGAACGAGCCACGGTGGACGTGCCCCAGCCACACGCCGATCGGCACCGCGATGAGCATCGAGATCGCCACGCCGATCGCGCCCACTTTGAGCGTTTCCAGCGCGAGGCTCGTGAGCGTTGGCAGCCCCGAATGGCCCGACACGGCGCCGTTGTTGGCGATGAACTTGAACGCCTCCACGAATTCGTGCATCGCTCAGCTCGCCCTCGCGCGCGTCCACGGCGTGAGCAGGCGCTGCACCAGCACCAGCAGCCCGTCCGCCGCCAGCGCGAGCAGCACCGCCAGCGCGCCCGCCGCGATCAGCTCCGTCTTGAACGGCCCCTCGCCGAGCGCCGAGTGGATCGGCACGCCCAGCCCCTTCGCGTAGATCGTGTACACGATCGTCGCCAGCGCGATGATCGTCACCACCGCGATGCGCAGCCCCGCCACGATCGCCGGCAGCGCCAGCGGCAGCTCCACGCGCAGCAGCGCCTGGCGGCGCGTCATGCCCATCCCCTCCGCCGCGTCGAGCACCTCCGGCGGCACCGCACGCAGCCCCGTCAGGATGTTGCGAAAGAGGATCAGCAACGTGTATGAGACCAGCGCGATCTCCGCCGCGTAGATGTTCAGCCCGACCGGCGCCACCAGCAGCTCGAACAGCGCCAGCGACGGGATCGTGTACAGGATCGTCGTCACCAGCAGCGTCGGGCGCTCGATCGCGCGATAGCGATGCGCCGCCAGCGCCAGCGCCATCGCGATCACGAAGCCGATCGCCACGGCGATCGCCGTCAGCATCACGTGCTGCGTCAGCGCCGGCCACAGAATGCTCGACCAGTTGTGGCTGACCCATTCAGTGCAGAAGAAGTGATTCTGCACCACGCACTTGCTGCTGTGCGCGCTGTAGTTCGGGATCACCGGGCCCGTCGCCGCAAGCAGCGGACCGCCGAGCATCATGCGGTGTCCGCCCCATCGCCCGAGCCGGTTCCGTGCGCCGGTGACGCGTGCGTCGCGCCGGCGCCGCCGTTGGCCGCCGGCTGCACGACGAGACTCGACGGCGAGCCGTCGCCGTTGCCGTTCGCCGCCGCCTCCTCTGACAGCAGCTGCTCGATCAGCCCCAGCGTGAGCAGCCCGCGCACGCGGTCCTCGCCGTCGACCACCGTCAGCGCTTCGCCGCCTGCCGTGAGGATCATCGACAGCGCGTCGCGCACCGACGTCTGCAGCGGCGCGCGCGTCGGACCCGGCCTCGTGCCGTTGGGCTCCAGCAGCTTCAGCTCGCCGAGCGTCGTCAGCGACAGGCGCTTGATGCTGCGATCGGCGCCCACGAACTCCGCCACGAACTCGTCGGCCGGGTGGATCAAGATCTCGCGCGGCGTGTCGTACTGCGCCAGGCGCCCGCCCTCGCGCAGGATCGCGATGCGGTCGCCCATCTTGATCGCCTCGTCGATGTCGTGCGTGACGAACACCACCGTCTTCTTCACTTTCGCCTGCAGCGCCAGGAACTCGTCCTGCAGGCGCGCTCGGTTGATCGGGTCGATCGCGCCGAACGGCTCGTCCATCAGCATCAGCGGCGGGTCCGCCGCCAGCGCGCGCGCCACGCCCACGCGCTGGCGCTGGCCCCCCGACAGCTGTGACGGGTAGCGGTTCTGCATCTCCTCCGGGTCCAGGCCGATCAGCTCCATCAGCTCGCTGACCCGCGCCGCCGTGCGCTCCTTCGGCCAGCCGAGCAGCCCGGGCACCGTCGCGATGTTCTCGCCCACGGTCTGGTGTGGGAACAGACCGATCTGCTGGATCACGTAGCCGATCTCGCGTCGCAGCTCGCGCGCGTCGCGCGCCAGCACGCTGCGCCCGCCCAGCAGGATGTCCCCGCCGGAGATCGAGATCATCCGGTTGATCAGGCGCATCGCCGTCGTCTTGCCCGAGCCCGACGGCCCCACCAGCACGCACACCTCGCCCGCCGGCACCGTCAGCGACAGGTCGACGATCGCCGGCTCGCGCTGTCCGTCATAGCGCTTGCTCACGTCGAGCAGCTGCAGCTCCGCCGCTTCGCCCGGCTCGGCGAACGCGGATGACCCCTCGTTATGGGCGGTGTCTTCGGTGTTCAAGAGAGGATCCCCGGCGGCGGGTGCGTCAATCCTAACCAACATGTACAAATCGTTGACAGATCATCTGCCCGTTGGGTGCCCTCCCCAACCCATCGGGCGCGGCGATCGATCCCTCCGCCGGCCCGCGGCGGGTCGCTAGCCTAGGGTCCCCAAGGACTGGGGCGCGTAGCTCAGTTGGCTAGAGCACCTCGTTTACACCGAGGGGGTCGCCCGTTCGAGTCGGGCCGCGCCCATCGCCGCTGAAATCACGCATCGCATGACAGACGACAGCTCCCCCATCCGCATCGCCGTGATCGGTTCCGGGCCCGCCGGCTTCTACGCCGCCGGGCACCTGCTCAAGGACGCCGACGCCGGCTTCGAGGTCGACATGATCGAGCGCCTGCCCACGCCGTGGGGGCTCGTGCGCTCGGGCGTCGCGCCCGACCATCCGAAGATCAAGTCCGTCACGCGCATCTACGAGAAGACCGCCGCGCACCCGCGCTTTCGCTACTTCGGCAACGTCTGCTTCGGCGAGCACGTCTCGCGCGAGGACCTGCTCGCGCACTACCACGCGATCGTCTACGCGACCGGCTCGCCGATGGACCGCCCGCTTCACATTCCCGGCGAAGAGCTGCCCGGCTCGCACGCCGCCACCGAGTTCGTCGGCTGGTACAACGGCCACCCAGACCACACCGGCCTGGAGGTCGACCTCGTCTCCGCGCAGCGCGCCGTCGTGATCGGCAACGGCAACGTCGCCGTCGACGTCGCGCGCATGCTCGTGCTCACCGCCGAGGAGCTCGCGCCGACCGACACCGCCGACCACGCGCTCGAGGTGCTCGCACGCAGCCGCGTACAGGAGGTCGTCGTCGTCGGGCGTCGCGGTCCCGCGCAGGCAGCCTTCACCAACCCCGAGCTGCTCGAGCTCGGCGAGCTGACCGACGCCGACGTGGTCGTCGACGCCGGCGAACTGGAGCGCGCGCTCGCCGTGCACGATGCCGCCGCCGAGCAGAACGCCACCGCGCGGCGCAACGTCGAGATTCTGCGCTCCTACGCCCAGCGCGAGCCCACCGAGGGGCGCCGGCGTGTGGTGCTGCGCTTTTTGCTCTCACCCGTGCAGCTGATCGCCGGCGAGGACGGCGCCGTGGCCGCCGTCGAGCTCGTCCGCAACGAGCTCGTCGCCGGCGACGACGGCTCCTTGCGCGCGCGCGCGACAGACCAGTCCGAGACGATCCCCGCCGGCCTCGTCTTCCGCGCAATCGGCTACCGCGGCGAGGCGCTGCCCGGCGTTTCCTTCGACGAGCGCGCCGCCACCATCCTCAACGACGGCGGTCGCGTGCTCGACCCCGGCAGCCGCGCGCCGCTGCCCGGCGAGTACGTCGTCGGCTGGATCAAGCGAGGCCCCTCCGGCGTCATCGGCACGAACAAGAAGGACGCGCAGGAGACAGTCGATGCGATGCTCGCCGACCTCGCGCCGTCGGACAACGGCACCCGCCCGGCGCACCGGCCCGATCGGCCGGATGCGGCCACCATCGAGGCGCTGCTGCACGAGCGCCAGCCCGCGCTCGTCACCTACTCCGGCTGGGAGGCCATCGACCGCCACGAGCGCGAGCTCGGCGAGCGCGCCGGCCGCCCGCGCGTCAAGCTCACCGACATCGACGAGATGCTGCGCATCGCCGCGTCGGAAACGCCCGGCTGACGAAACGCTCGCCGTGGACGGTCGGTCCGGCGGTCCGGCGGTCCGGCAGTCGGGCGGGCAGCGGGTCGGGCAGCGGTCGGGCAGCGGTCGGGAGCGCTTGCGGCATAAAGGAGCGCGTGTTGTGTGTTCGTTTTACGCCGGCGGTAGCGATGGTATTTACGCCGTAGATACGGTGGCGCACGCTGGCCGTTTTGTGCATATGCACACGCCCGCTCAAGCACGCGCGCGCGCCTGTCGATAGACGTCGAGTGAGACTGGCGTCTCGTTGCTGTCATGCGCGTCCACGGCTCGGACTCGCCGCGGCCGCCGCCACCGCGTTGCTGCTCGCCGCTCTGCCCAGCGCGCCGGCGAGCGCGAGCTCACCGCCGTCCGGCCCGTTCGCGCCGGCAGGCGTGAAGGCCTCGCCCGGCGCGCGCTCGAGCGCTGGCGCCGAACGCGCTGCGCTCACGTTCCCTCCGGGCGGCATCGGCCAGCTCTCGGCAAGCAACCTGGACGAACTGCTCGGCGAAGACACGCTCGGCTCGGGCGGCGTCGCGCTGAGCGCGCTGGAACTGCCGCTGCTGGCTAAACAGCTCAGCCACCTGCCGGGGATCGCCGCGCTGGCGACGGTCAACGGGCTCGGCGGCAATGCCGGCGTCGAACAGGCGATGCTGCATGCAATCGAACAGCTCGCCGTCGACGGTGAACCGGTGGAAGAACTCGTCGGCGGATTCGGTCTGGCGGTGGACTTCGAAGAACAGCTCGAAGCCACCTACGAAGCATCCGCGCGCGCGCACGAACCCGGTGCGCCGGAAACGCTCGAAGAAGCCGTCGAAGAAAGGCTCGGCCGGTCGCCCGAAGAAGCGATCGACGAAGGTCTCGAATCGCTCCCGCTCGGTGAACTGCTCAGCAAACTGATCGGCAAAGCGGTGCATCCCGAAGCGCTCGTCGAAGCGCTGTTCGTGGCGAGCGACCAGGAACAACTGCACGAAATCCTCGGCACGGCGCTCGCCGGCGAAGCGTTCGTGGCGTCGACCGCCGGCGAAGCCGCCGCGGCGCTCGCCATCACGCCCGCCGAACTCGCACAGAAGCTCGGCAGGACGCCGTCGCAGCTACCGCAAAGCACCGTCGCGCTGTTCGCGCCGCTGCACAACGGCCAGCAGCTCGGCGTGTTCGCCGCCAAACAGGACCTCGCGTTCGGCCTCGTCGGCGAAGCGCCGCCCGTAGAAGAAGAAGGCGAAGAAGGCGAAGAAGAAGAACAGGAAAACGCCGGCGGCGCGGGACCGTCGAAATCCGGCGGCTCCAACCCGCCCGCCGGGGCGGTCACGTCGAGTGCCCCGCCTGCGGCGGCCGCAATCGCCTCCACCGTGCCCGTGGCACCCGCATCGCCGCAGGCGCCCGCCGGCCCGGCGAAGGTGAGGATCGTCGGCCACAGGATCAACGGCGCCACGCTCACGCTCACGCTCGTTGTCTCCGGCGCAGGGCGGCTGACCGTCAGCGGCCATGGCATCTCGACGATCCACCGCGCGCTCGCACAGGCCGGGCGCGCGAGCGTCAAGCTGCACATCACGCGCACCGCCGCCGCATCGCTGCACCGCCGCCACCGCCTCAAGCTCGCCCTGCGGGCATCCTTCGCACCCGCCTCCGGCGCGCCGTCCGCCGCCGTCGCGACCGTCACGCTCGTCTAGCGCGAAGCGGCCGCAGCCGGCCGCCCCGCGCGCGGGCAGATGCGTCCCCCGCGCTCAACGCCTGCGAGCGGCCGAGCGAGCGTTTGCGGGCGATATGGCAGACTGCCTGGCGCAGGCCCCGTTAGCTCATCTGGTAGAGCGCCGGACTTTTAATCCGGTGGGGCGAGTTCGAGTCTCGCACGGGGCATTTCGCCTTCGCTGCTACGCCGTCGACGCTGCCACGGCGCAGCACACGCGGCGCTTGCCGCCATCCTTGGCGTCCATCAGCGCCGTGTCGGCAGCCTCGACGAGCTTGTCGAGGCTTGTGCCGTGGTAGGGGAACAGCGCAAAGCCGACGGTCGCGGAGACCGCGCAGTCGGCGTAGCCGACCTGCGCGACGGCGGCCTCGACGGCAGATACGCAACGCACGCTCAGCGCGCGGCTGACCGACGTGTCGACACCGTGGGCGACCAGCGCGAACTCGTCGCCGCCGATGCGCGCGACGAAGTCGCCCGGCCGCGTGACCTCGTCCAGCGCGCCGGCGATCGCCTGCAGAACGCTGTCGCCCGCGGCGTGCCCGAACATGTCGTTGACGCGCTTGAAGTTGTCGAGGTCGATCATCGCGATCGACATCGGCGAGCCGATGCTCACATTGGCGTCCTGCAGCGTGCGGTCGACCGCGTCGGTGAACGCGCGGCGGTTGGGCAGGCCGGTCAGCGCGTCGTGTGAGGCCAGGTCGCGCGCGACCTGTTCGGCCTGCGCCAGCTCGCGGCGGTTGTAGAGAATGATGCCGACGACCACGCTGGCCGTTGCCGCGAGCGCGACGAAGCGCAGGATGAACAGAAGCTGCGCGTCTGACGTCGAGTACAGAAACGGCGACGCGCAAACGGCGACCGCCGCGATCAGGCGCACGACGGCTTCGCGCGGCGACGCGAAGTACGCGGCCAGCGCGACGGCGAGGAACACGAGCGGCAGCAGCGGGCTGGTCGTGCCGCCGGTGATGTACACGCCCAGCGCGATCGCCGGCACCGCGAGTGCGTTCGTTGCGCGGTAGGCCACGTGCTCGACGCGCGAGCCCCACAGGAACACGAACACGCCGGCCAGGGCGGCCCACAGACTCAGCGCGAGCGCGAGGTCGGCGTGCGCGGTGTCCGCGCCCGGCAGGACGATCGCGGCGAGCGTGAGGATCGATGCGCCCAGCCATGCGCCGGCTGCGGCGACCGCTCGTGGCGGGCGATCGAGCCAGCTGCGAGCGTTGCGAGCGCTGCCGTCGCGCGCCGGCCCACCGTTGCTCATGTCCTCGCCGACGACGCGCAGACGCGGTGCCGCGACGGCGGGACCGTCGGCCACGCCGGGCTGCGATGCGGCGCGCAGGCCGAGCGCCGTCAGCGTGGCTGCGGCGGCTTGCCCGCCTCGCTGCCTGCTGGCCTTCGCGTCGAACATCGCCGTGTCGGCGGCGGCGAGCAGCGCGGTGAGCGTGGTGCCGTCGTGCGGCCACGTCGCGCGACCGATGCTCCCGCTGAGCACCAGCCCCGGAAGGCCGCTGCGCTGGGCGGCGAGCTGGACGGCCGCCGCGCAGCGCTCGACCAGGCTCGCCATCTCCGCGCGCGTCTTGTCGCACACGAGCACCGCGAACTCGTCGCCGCCGATGCGCGCGACGCAGTCGCCGCCATCGACGGCGTCGCTCAGCTCGGCGCCCACGTGACGCAGCAGTTCGTCGGCGCCGGTATGCCCGTAGGCGGTGTTGACCTCCTTGAACTCGTCGATGTCGATCACCAGCACACCGCCCCCCTCGCGCAGCAGCTGCTGCTCGCCGCGCTCGCGTAGCGCGCGCAGGTTGTACAGGCCGGTGAGCGGATCGCACATCGCCTGCTGGCGCGACATCTGCTCGGCAAGCAGCAGGCGGCGCTTGCGATATCCGACCACCGCCGCCAGACCCCACAACGCCGCCACGAGCACGGCCAGGTGGCCGGGGAACTGCGCCTGTAGCGGTGTCGAGTCATAGACCAGCGGAGAAGCTGCCAGCGCGGTGATCAGCACGAGTTGCGCGAGCGCCTGCCTGAGCCTGAAGAAGTACGCCGCGTACAGCGCCGTCAAGAAGTACCCCTCGAGAAAGCCGCTGCTCGCGCCGCCCGACCATTTGCACGCGAACCAGATGCTCACCGTGCCCAGCGCGGTGAAGATGTTCGTCATCGCGTACAGCGCACGGTTGGACAGCGGGCGGAAGGCGACGAACGTCAGCAGACCGCAGACGAGCCCGAAGGCGACCAGGCCGCGTAGCTCGCCACGTGCAGCTGCCTTCCTCCGCCCGGCAGCACCGTACCCACGCCGATCGTCGCCGAGCCGGCCGCCCACATCGCGACGGCCGTCCAGATCCGCAGGTCGTGCTCGTCGCGCGGCTCGACCCCCGGCATGGCCAGCATCGCGCGCTCGGAGGCATTCCCCATAAGACCAACATTCGTCCGCCGGGCGCCGGTTCGTGACGTCGCGGCGCAGTTTTGGACGCATCGCGCACCTGCACGCAAGCGTCCAGAAACAGGGCCTTAACGGCTTGTCATGTGCGGCAGCCGTCGTGCGTCTTCAGGAGCGGTGCGAGGCCCCCGGCGCGAGCGTGAACGCGCCTGTGCCGAAGTCCTGGTTGCACGTCATCGTGGTCCTCGAATCGTGGCACGAGAGGCTGCTCGGAAAGACGATCTGCTGGCTGACCGGCAAGACGCGGCCCGGGCCTGGGTGCCTCAGCCTCACGGCTTTGGCTTTGCCGGTCGTCCCCAGCCGATAGGCGCGCCCGGTCGCGCGCAGCTTGCACGCAACGCTGTTCGGCGTGGGCGTCCATACGCAGCGGATGTTTCCGCTCGGCGTCGAGAAGCGACACGGGACCTTCGCGCTGTTGGGCCCGCTGCAGATCGGGTGCACGGTCGCGCCGCGGGCGGCGGGCGCCGCCGGCGACGAGGCGGCCAACGCCGCCGAGAGCGAGAACACGGCGACCAGCGCGCCCGCCGCGGCGCTGCGCCGGCCGGCACGGCTCCCGCCCGGCCTGCCCCGACGTGAATCAAAGCCTCCAGCACCTGCGCGCATGTCGATCCTCCGATCGCGAGCCACTGCTGTCACCCGCCAGGGACGGCGGCTGGCGCGAGCGTAGTCGCCCGCCCGCGCCGCTGTCAATCGGGTAGCTTGGCCACGTGGCCCGCTCACCCGCCAGCACCTACGACGTCAACGGCCGCACCGTGTTCATAACCGGCGCCGCGCGCGGCATCGGCAAGGCGGCCGCCGAGCGCCTGCACGCCAGGGGCGCCAACGTCGCGCTCGTCGGGCTCGAGCCCGACCGCCTGCACGAGAACGCCGCCAAGCTCGGCGACCGCGCGGCGGCCTTTGAGACCGACGTGACCGATCTCGCGGCGCTGGAACGCGCCGTCAGCGCGACCGTCGAGCGCTTCGGCGCGATCGACGTGGCGATCGCCAACGCGGGAATCGCCTTCACCGGGTCGCTGGCCACGGCGCCCGTCGAGCAGGTCGAGCGCACGCTCGCCGTCAACCTGCTCGGCGTGTGGCGCACCGACCGCGCGGTGATCGAGCAGATCGTCAAGCAGCGCGGCTACCTGCTGAACATCTCCTCGCTCAGCGCGATCTCGCACGGCCCGATGATGGGCCCGTACACGACCGCCAAGGCGGGCGTCGACGCGCTCTCAGACGCGCTGCGCCAGGAGACCGTCCCGAGCGGGGCGATGGTCGGCTGCGCGTACTTCGGCTTCCTCGACACCGACCTCGTGCGCGCCGCCTTCGCCGAGCCCTCCGGCGAAGCGCTCAGCGGTCGCCTGCCGGGGTTCATTCGCAACCCGGCGCCGCTGTCCAAGGCGATCGACGCGATCGAGCGCGGCATCGAAAGGCGCTCGGCGCGCGTTTGGGCCCCACGCTGGGTGGGGCCCATGCTGGCGCTGCGCGGGATCCTGCAACCGCTGACAGAACGTCAGGCGGCGGCCGACCCCGCACAGCTCAACGAGGCGATGCGCCTCGCCGACGAGGCCAACCGCGCGGGCGGGCAGGACCCGCTGCTCGGCGTCGCGGCCAAGGCGCTCGACTAGCCCTCGTTGCCGGGCTCGCCGTCGGCGAGGATCCGGTAGAGGTCGCGGCGCGCCGTCGCGAGCACCTCGCGCGCCTTGCCCAGCTGCTCCTTGCCGCCGGTGTGCATGACCTGCGCGAACGCGTAGGCCACCTCGCGCATCAGCTTGCCGAGCGCATGCGCCTCGTCTGAGACGTCGCCGCTCATCTGCTCCCACGGGGCGGGCTTGTCCTCGCCGCGCTCCTGCACGGCGGCTCGTCCCTCGTCGGTCAGAGCGAACAGCTTGCGCCCGTCGCCCTCCTCCGAGCGGATCAGGCCCTCGTCCTCCAGCTGAGAGAGCGCCGGGTAGACCGAGCCCGGGCTGGGGCGCCACACGCCGTCGCTTCGCTCCTGTACCTCCTGCATGATCTGGTAGCCGTTGCGCGGCTCCTCTGCGAGCAGCAGCAGCGCCGCCGTGCGGATGTCGCCGCGTCGCGCCTTGCGCCCGCGCCCGCGTCCGCGCGGGCCGCCGGGGCCGAAGCCGCCGCCGAATCCGCCAAAGCCGCCCTCCGGGCCGCCGCCGAAACCGCGGTGACGGTGACGTCCCCGCTCGCCGCGCGGTCCGTCTGGCCCATCTGGGCCGCGTCCGTGGTGGCTCATCGCGAACCGCAGGACGCCGCCGAGGTCGTGATGACCGGTCTCCGAGTGGTCGCCGCTTGCGCAGCGCCCCTCGCCGGTCGAATGAATCCTGTGCATTTGATTCTCCTATCGTGAACTATCAAAGTACGGTCACGATATATCGTTATCTATAGATTGTCAAGTCCCCCCGCCTAGATCGGGAACAGGGGCTACGCATGAAAGGACGCGGCTCAGTGACGGAAGTGGCGCACGCCGGTCGCGACCATCGCGACGCCGGCCTGCTGCGCGGCGGCGACGACATCGTCGTCGCGCACCGACCCGCCGGGCTGCACGATCGCCGTGACGCCGGCGTCGATTGCCAGCTGCGGGCCGTCGGCGAAAGGGAAGAACGCATCGGAGGCGAGCACCGCGCCGGCGAGCAGTTGCGGCTGAAAGGCCTGCGCCTTCTCGACCGCGATGCGCACCGCGTCGACGCGGCTCATCTGCCCCGCGCCGATGCCGATCGTCGCGCACTCGCTCGCGCCGTCCTCCCCCGCCGTGGCGGTGGCGAGCACGATCGCGTTGGAGCGCACATGGCGGCAGACCTTCCACGCGAACAGCAGCGCCTGCCACTGCGCCTCCTCGGGCCCGCGCTCGGTCATCACCTGCATCTGCTCGCGCGTCTCTGAGACCACGTCGCGCGTCTGCACGAGCTGGCCGCCGATCACCGGCTTGGCTTCGACCTCGTGCGCCGGCGCGGGCCAGTGCGCCAACTCGAGCAGCCGCACGTTCTTCTTCTCGCCGAGCAGCTCCAGCGCGTCGGGCTCGAAGCCCGGCGCGAGCAGCACCTCGATGAACTGCTTGGAGAGCTCCTGCGCGCACGCCAGATCGACGCGCCGGTTGACGGCGATCACACCGCCGTAGGCGCTCTGCGGATCGCACGCGAAGGCGCGTTCGTAGGCGCCCTGCACGGTCGTCGCGATCGCTGCGCCGCACGGGTTGTTGTGCTTGACGATCGCGCACGCCGGACCGTCGAAGTCCTCGACCAGCTCACGCGCGGAGCTGAGGTCGAGCAGGTTGTTGAACGAGAGCTCCTTGCCGTGCAGCTGGCGCACGCCGTCGAGCAGGTGCGTGGGCGAGCCCGCGCGCGCGTAGAAGGCCGCCTGCTGATGCGGGTTCTCGCCGTAGCGCAGGTCTGAGACCTTCTCGAAGGCATCCGTCCAGGTCGGCGGGAAGCCCTCGTAGACGCGCGGCGCGAACCACGTCGCGATCGCCGCGTCATAGCGCGCGGTGCACGCGAAGGCCTTGGCGGCCAGGCGTGTACGCGTGTCCAGCGACAGCCGACCGTCGCTGTCGCGCAACTGCGCCAGCAACTGCTCATAGTCGCCCGGATCGACCACCACCGCCGCGAACGCACTGTTCTTGGCCGCCGCGCGGATCATCGTCGGGCCGCCGATGTCGATGTTCTCGACGATCTCCTGCTCGTCGGCGTCGCCGCGCGCGACCGTCTGCTCAAACGGGTAGAGGTTCACGCACACCAGATCGACCTGCTCGATCTGCTGGCGCGAGCCCGCCTGCAGGTGCTCGTCGTTGTCGCGCTTGGCCAGCAGCCCCGCGTACAGCCGCGGGTGAAGCGTCTTCACGCGCCCGTCCATCATCTCCGGAAAGCCCGTGAAATCCTCGATATCGCGCGATGAGATACCCGCAGAGGCCAGCTCGCGCGCCGTGCCGCCCGTCGACACGATCTCCACGCCGAGCTCCTCCAGGCCGCGCGCGAAGTCAACGATCCCGGCCTTGTCCGACACCGACAGCAGTGCCCGGCGCACGCGAACCTCGCCCGGCGCCGAGCGCTCGATTCCGGCGTCCGGCGGGGTCGACGTCTCGCGTTCGGAGAGCATGCTCAGAGCCTATCCCTCGCCCGCGCCGGGCGTCTCTCCAGCGGCTTGTGGCCGGCGCGCGCGCAGGCCGGCCGGCCAGTCGGCGCTCGCGCCCGGCGGCTGGGCGGCGAGCGGGTGGCGCGGGTCGGCCGGATCGATGCGCAGCGCGCCGCGCGCGAACAGTCGCACCGCCTGCGGCAACAGCGCGTGCTCCAGCGGGCGCAGCGCGCTCAGCACCTCCTGCTCGTCGCGCGCGTTCGGAAGGTCGATCGCACGCTGCAGGATCACCGGCCCGGTGTCCACGCCGTCGTCGACGAAGTGCACCGTCACGCCGAACACCCGCACGCCGTAGGCGAGCGCCTGCGCGACCGCGCCGATGCCTGGGAAGGCGGGCAACAGCGACGGGTGCACGTTGATCACCGCGCCCTCAAAGCGCGCCAGAAACGCCGCGCCGAGCAGCTCCATGTAGCCGGCGAGCACGACCAGGCGCACGCCCTGCTGCTCCAGCCAGTCGCCCAGTGCCTCGTCGCGCGCGGCGCGGTCGGCGTACTCGCCGCGCGCGAACACGGCCGTCGCTACGTCGCGCTCGCGCGCTCGCTGCAGGGCCGGCGCATCGGCGGAGCTGGAGGCCACGGCGACGATTCGCGCCTCGCGCTCGTGCACCGTGTCGAGCAGCGCCTGCAGGTTCGTGCCGGCGCCGGACACGAGTACGGCGATTGCAAGCTGCTCGGCCACGCGCCGCACGATACCGCCGCGCTCTGCAGCACCTGCTGGCACGTCGCCGCGCTCTGCGGCGCCTGCTGGGCGGGTGCTTGCAGCTGTGAGCATGCTCACACACGATGCGTAGCGGACGGCGTTCAATGATCGTGAGGGTTGGAGGCGGTGCGAGCCGTCAGCGAAAGGACACTCCAATGCTCATAGCCATCCTCATCACACTGATCGTCGTAGCTGCGCTGGGCTATGCCCTCGGCAGCGGGCGCGGCGAGCACACGATCCTGCGCCGTCCGTACGCCAACCGCTACAACGACGCCGCGGGCGCGCGACGCGACCACCTGGGCTAGATTTGCCTCGTTGACAGGCTCCCCCGGGTCGGGGTGAGCATCTGCAAAAGGAGGCCTCCGATGGGCAAGCTGCTTCGCCGCGTAGTGAGTGTCGCCATCGTTATCACGGTCCTGTGCGCGGCAGTCGCGCTTGCCGCGGGCGTCAAGAAGGGCGCCACGTACACCGGCTCGACCGTTCAGAACAAGGAGCCGATCACGCTGAAGGTCGCCAAAACCGGCAAGACGGTGACCTTGAATGTGCTGTTCGCGCCGCTGTACTGCCAGGGAGGCGGGGCCGGCGAGCGCCAAATCACCAAGCCGGTACCGATCGCCAAAGACGGCAGCTTCAAAGGTGAGATCACCTATGAATTCACGCCGACGCACGCCAAGACGACGCGCCTGTACATCGTCGGCAAGTTCTCCGGCAAGAAAGTCAAAGGCACTGCGCGATCGGAATTCGGGCTGATCAACGCGCAGGCGCACGCGAACCTCAAGCAGTGCGACGGCAGCACGAGCTTCTCGGCCGCGACGAGCTAGCCGCGCCAGTCAGCGGGCCGTCGCGCGCCCTGGCGCGGCGGCCGCTCAGGCCTTGATCAGCGGGAGGATCTGGTCGTCCTCCAGCGAGTACTTGCCGGCCGCGCCGTCGCTGCCGGTCAGCGGGTACTCGCCGCTGAAGCACGCGTCGCAGTGCGTTGCGCGTTCGCCGCGCACGGCCTCGTACACGCCCTCCAGCGACAGGTAGTGCAGTGAGTCACAGCCGAGCTCGGCGGCGATCTCCTCGGTGCTGCGCCCGTGCGCGATCATCTCCTCGCGCGTGGACATGTCGATGCCGTAGTGGCAGGGGTGCTTGATCGGCGGCGCGGAGATGCGCATGTGCACCTCCGCCGCGCCCGCATCTTTGAGCATCTGCACGATCTGGCGCGTCGTGTTGCCGCGCACGATCGAGTCGTCGACGACGACCAGCCGCTTACCGGCGATTACCTCCGGCAGCGGGTTGAACTTCATCCGCAGGCCGTGCTTGCGTAGCTCCTGGCCCGGCTGGATGAAGGTGCGCGCGACGTAGCGGTTCTTGACGAACCCGTCGTCCTGGGGCAGCCCGGCGGCGCGTGCCAGCCCGCGCGCGGCGGGGTTGCCGGAGTCGGGCACCGCGATCACCAGGTCGGCCTCGACCGGCGCCTCCTTCCACAGGATCTCGCCCATGCGACCGCGCGCGACCTGCAGCACCTGCTCGTTCATGCGCGAGTCCGGGCGTGCGAAGTAGATGTACTCGAACAGGCAGAACGCGCGCCTGGCGCCCTCGACGACCATGCGGCTTGACAGGCCCTCCTCGCCGAGCGTCACCATCTCGCCCGGCTGCACGTCGCGCAGCAGTTTCGCGCCGATGATGTCAAACGCGCACGACTCGCTCGCCACGCAGTAGCGGGGCTCGCCGTCGGACTCGGCCGTGCCGTCGTCGGGGAGCATGCCGATCGATAGCGGGCGCAGGCCGTGCGGGTCACGGAACGCGACGACGCGGTCTTTGGTCATCACGACCGTCGAGAATGCGCCGCGCAGTCGCGGCATCACCTCGGCGATCGCGTCCTCGACGGACTCCGCCGGGTGCGTGGCGATCAGCGCGGCGATGATCTCCGAGTCAGACGTCGAGCTGAAGCTGACACCAGCCTCGAGCATCTCGTTGTGCAGCTCGACCGCGTTGATCAGGTTGCCGTTGTGCGCCAGCGCCACCTCGCGGCGCGACCCGTCGGTGCCCTCCGAGCGCTGCACCGGCTGAGAGTTCTCCCACGCGTTCGCGCCCGTCGTCGAGTAGCGCACGTGCCCGATCGCCAGCTCGCCGGCCAGCGTGCGCAGGTCGTTCTCCGTGAACACCTGGTTGACCAGCCCGAGCTCGCGGCGCGTGATGATGTGCCCGTTGCGGTCGGCCGCAGCGATGCCCGCCGACTCCTGACCGCGGTGCTGCAGCGCGTACAGGGCGAAGTACGACAGCCTCGACACCTCGTGACCGGGCGCATACAGTCCGAAAACTCCGCACTCATCGCGCGGTCCATCACGCATTACGAGCCACGCTAGCAGGGAGCTGGGCCCTCAAGAGAACAACTCGCCGAGGCTGGCGTGGGCGCTCGCGAGGTCCTCGAGTGACAGCAGAATCGTCTGTACGTCGGACCCCTGCGCGAGCCCTAGCTCCAGCGAGTCGCCGCCGACAGTGCCGAGCCGCTGCAGCGGCACGTCGCCTGCGAGCTCGTCCAGAGCGACGGCCGGTGCGCTGACCACGAAACCCCCCGGCCCCTCGCCGAACAGCACCTCCGGCGCGCGATCGGCGAGCTCGCCCAGCTCGATGCTTGCTCCGACGCCGCCGGCCAGACAGCACTCGGCCAGCGCGATCGCCAGGCCGCCCTCGGCGATGTCGTGCGCGCTGGAGAGCGCGTTCGCACGCACGGCCTCGCGCACGGCGATGTGCGCCGAGCGAACCGCGGCCACGTCCACCTCGCCCAGCCCGTCGGGCAGCGCCTCGCCGCGCAGCTTGGCCAGCTCGCTCGCGGCGAGCGACGGGGCGAACGGCCCGACGAGCGCGATCTCGTCACCCGCGCGCGAAAAGCCCAGGCGGCCCGCCAGGCGCGCGTCGGGCAGGCGCCCGACCATGCCGATCACCGGTGTGGGATAGATCGGGCCGGTCGCGCCCTCGTTGTACAGGGACACGTTGCCGCCGACGATCGGCGCGTCGAGCGCACGACAGGCGTCGCCGAGACCGCGCACCGCTTCGCTCAGCTGCCACGCGATGTGCGGCTTCTCGGGGTTGCCGAAGTTGAGGTTGTTGGTCGTGCCGAGCGGCTCGGCGCCAACGCAGGCGAGATTGGCCGCGCACTCGAGCACCGTCTGCACCGTGCCGGCGTACGGGTCGGCCGCGACGCGCCGCCCGTTGCAGTCGATGCTCACGGCCAGCGCGCTGCCATCGGCCAGCGCAAGCACGGCGGCGTCGGCCTGCTCGGGACGGCGTACGGTGCGCGACTGCACGATCGCGTCGTACTGCTCGAACAGCGGCCGGCGCGAGGCGATGTTGGCCGAGCCGAGCAGCGCCAGCAGCGTCTCTGACGGCGTCGCCCCAGGTGCAAGCGTCGCCTGCGGCGCAGGGTAGATCGGCGTGGACGGCTTCTGCGGATGCAGGTCATACAGCGGGCAGTCGTCGACGAGCGCGCGCACAGGCATGTCGCCGACCAGCGCGCCATCGCTGAGCACGCGCACGCGATCGCCGCCCGTCACCGTGCCGATCGCCGCGCCGTTGACCTCCCACCTCTCACACAGCGCGAGCACCGCGTCGACGTTGGCCGGCTCGACGACGCACAGCATGCGCTCCTGGGACTCCGAGACCATCACCTCAAACGGCTCCATGCCGGCCTCGCGCAGCGGCACCCTCGCGACATCGATCTCGATGCCCACCTCGCCTTTGGAGGCCATCTCGACCGCCGAGGACGTCAGCCCGGCTGCACCGAGGTCCTGCAGCGAGACGATCAGGTTGCGCTCCAGCAGCTGCAGCGAACACTCCAACAACTTCTTCTCCTCAAACGGATCGCCGACCTGCACGGTCGGGCGCTTGGCCGAGTCGCCGCCGCTCGTATCGCCGGCGGCCAGCTCGGCGGAGGCCAGCACCGAGGCGCCGCCGATGCCGTCGCGTCCGGTCGACGCGCCGAACAGCAGCAGCACGTTGCCCTCGCCGGCGGCCGCGCTGCGCACCAGGCGTGCCTGCTCGCCGAGGCCGAGCGCCATCGCGTTGACCAGGCAGTTGTGCTCGTAGGGCGCCTCGAAGTAGACCTCGCCGCCGACCGTCGGCACACCGATCGAGTTGCCGTAGTGCCCGATGCCCGACACGGCGCCGTCGAGCAGGTAGCGCGTGCGTGCCGCGGAATCGCCGACCGGCTCGCCGAAGCGCAGCGAGTCGAGCACGGCGATCGGCCGCGCGCCGATCGCGAAGATGTCGCGCAGGATGCCGCCCACGCCCGTCGCCGCGCCCTGGAAGGGCTCCACGGCGCTCGGGTGGTTGTGCGACTCGACCTTGAACGCGCACGCCAGCCCGTTGCCCACGTCGACCGCGCCGGCGTTCTCGCCGGGGCCCATGACCACGTGACGGCCCTCCGTGGGCAGCGTGCGCAGCAGCTTCTTTGAGTGCTTGTAGGCGCAGTGCTCACTCCACAGCAGCGAGTACATCGCCAGCTCGAGCACGTTCGGCGGGCCGCCCTGCTTCTCGCACACGAGCGCGTACTCCTCGGCGGTGAGCCCGAGCGCGAGCGCGTCCTGCACCGTCGGCGCTGTCGAGGAGGCCGCCGTCACGCGAGTGCGCCGTCGACGGCCAGGCGCATCGACTGAAAGATCTTCAGCCCGTCGGCCGAGCCGCCCGTGAGCTCGTCCACAGCGTGCTCGGGGTGCGGCATCAGCCCGAACACGTTGCCCGCCTCGTTGCACACGCCTGCGATGTCCGCCAGCGAGCCGTTGAAGTTCTCACCGTCGGCGTAGCGCAGCAGCACCTGCCCGCGCTCGCTCATCGCGGCGAGCGTCGGCTCGTCGGCGTAGTAGCGCCCCCACGCGTGCTTGGCGGGAATGCTCAGCCGCTCGCCCTCCGCGCAGGCGCGCGTGAAGGGCGTATCCGCGTTGACCACCTCCAGCTCGAGCTGGCGGAAGGTGAAGCGGCGGTTGGCGTTGACGAGCAGCGCGCCGGGCAGCAGGTGCGCCTCGCAAAGCACCTGAAAGCCGTTGCAGATGCCGAGCACCGGCCCGCCGTCGCGCGCGAAGGCGATCACCGACTCCATCGCCGGTGCGAAGCGCGCGATCGCACCGGCGCGCAGGTAGTCGCCGTAGGAGAAGCCTCCCGGCACGACGATCGCGTCGGCCCCGCGCAGGTCGCGCTCGCCGTGCCAGATCAACTCGGCGTCGCCGACGCGCCGCGCGGCGTTCAGCGCATCCACCTCGTCGCAACTGCCGGGGAACTGGAGAACGCCGAACTTCATCGTCGCTGCGCCCCACGCCCCACGCGCGACGTCACTCCTCGATGAGGATCTCGTAGTCCTCGACGAGCGGGTTCGCGAGCAGCTTGTCGCACATCGGCTGCAGCTGTCCGGAGTCGTCGATGTCGAGCTCGACCAGGCGCCCGACGTGCACGTTGGCCACGCCGCTGAAGCCGAGCGCCGGCAGCGCGCGCTGCACGGCCTCGCCCTGCGGATCGAGGATGCCCTGCTTGGGGCGGATCAGCACGCGCGCCCTCACGCCGCCGCCGTCCGCGCCAGCCACGCGTCAAACGGCTCGCCGGCGATCAGCTCATAGGCTTCGACGTAACGTGCGCGTGTGCCCGCGACCACGTCGTCGGGGATCGCCGGTGCGGGCGGCTTCTTGTCCCAGCCGCTGGAGGAGGCCCAGTCGCGCACGTACTGCTTGTCAAAGCTCGGCTGGCCGCGTCCGATCTCGAAGCCGTCGGCCGGCCAGTAGCGCGAGGAGTCCGGCGTGAGCACCTCGTCGCCGAGCACCAGCTCGCCCTGCTCGTCGAGGCCGAACTCGAACTTCGTGTCGGCGAGGATCACGCCGCGCTCGCGCGCATGGTCGGCGGCGAACGAGTAGAGCTCGATCGACACGTCGCGCACGCGCTCCATCAGCGCGCGGTCCTCCACCAGCTCGGCGGCCTGCTCGAAGTCGATCGCCTCGTCGTGGCCCACGTCGGCCTTTGTGCTCGGCGTGAAGATCGGCTCGGGCAGCTGCTCGGACTCGCGCAGGCCGTCCGGCAGCGGGATCCCGGAGACCGCGCCGGTCGCCTGGTAGTCCTTCCAGCCGGAGCCGGTGATGTACCCGCGCACGACGCACTCCACCGGCAGCATCAGCAGCCTGCGCACGACGAGCGCGCGTCCGAGCGCCTCCTCGGGCACGCCGTCGGTCGCAGAGATCAGGTGGTTGGCGACGATCTGCTGCGTCTTTGCGAACCAGAACACCGACAGCCCCGTGAGCACCTTGCCCTTGTCGGGGATCGGCGTCGGGTGGACCGCGTCGTAGGTGGAGATGCGGTCGCTGGCGACCATCAGCAGCGGCGGCGACTCGGCGATCTCGAGGTCCGCCAGGTCGTACATCTCGCGGACCTTCCCGCTGGCGATTAGGGGCAGGTCGGCGAGCGTGGTCACTTGCTTCGATGCTACCAACGGCGGCGGAGGAGGCGGGTTGCGCCGCTCAGTCGATCTCGTCGATCCGCGCGAGCTCGGAGTCCAGACGCCCGACGATCTCCTCGCGCGTAGCGGATGTAGTGGTCATAGGCGAAGATCTCGTCGAGGTCGAGCTCCAGCGCGCCGACGCGCTCGTCGCCGGCGAGCAGCTCACGCAGCGGCGTCGCGTCGTCCCACGCGCGCTGCGCGAGCTCCTGCACGATGCGATAGGCGTCGTCGCGCGCCATGCCGCCACCCACGAGCGCGAGCAGCACGCGCTGGGAGAACAGCGCGCCGTGTGTCAGCTCGAGGTTCTCGCGCATGCGCTGCTCGTCGACTGTCATGCCCTCGACGAGCGCGATCGCGCGATGCTGCAGGTAGTCGAGCAGGATCGTCGAGTCGGGCAGGATCACGCGCTCGACCGAGGAGTGGCTGATGTCGCGCTCGTGCCACAGCGCCACGTTCTCCAGCCCGGCTTGCGCGTTTGCGCGCAGCACGCGCGCGAGCCCGGAGATCTGCTCGGCCTTGATCGGGTTTCGCTTGTGCGGCATCGCCGATGAGCCCTTCTGCCCGGCACGGAACGGCTCCTGCACCTCGCGCACCTCGGTGCGCTGCAGGTGTCTCACCTCCGTTGCCAGGCGCTCCAGCCCGGCGCCGGCCAGGGCGACGGCGGACAGCAGCTCGGCGTGGCGGTCGCGCGCGACGACCTGCGTGGAGACGTCCTCGCGCGCGAGGCCGAGACGGGCGAGCACGCGCATCTCGAACTCCGGGCTGGTCGCGGCGTACGTGCCGACCGCGCCGGAGATCGCGCCGACGGCGACCTGCTCGAAGGCGCGCTGCAGGCGGTGGGCATTGCGGTGGGCCTCGAAGGCGAAACCCGCGAGCTTGATGCCGAACGTCGTCGGCTCGGCGTGCACCCCGTGCGTGCGCCCGACCGTCAGCGTGCCGACGTGTTCGCGTGCGCGCGCGTGCAGTGCCGCGACGAGCGCGTAGGCCCCCGGCAGGATCACGTCGCCGACGGCGCGCAGCTGCAGCGCAAGCGCCGTGTCGAGCACGTCGGAGGAGGTCAGCCCGAAGTGGATCCAGCGGCCCGCGTGTCCCGCCGAGGCGCCGAGCACGTCGACGAACGCGGCGACGTCGTGGTCGGTCACGCGCTCGCGCTCGTTGACCGCGTCGACGCTGAACGTCGCGCCGCGGATCGCCTCCAGATCGCTGCTGCTCGGTCCTTCGCCGGCGCCGAGCAGCTCTGGCATCTCCTCGCACGCGGCCACCTCCACGCGCCGCCAGCTCTCCATGCGCGCCTGGTCGGTCCACAGGCGACCGAGCTCGTCGCGGGTGTAGCGGGCGATCATCGTGCCGCCGGCTCGTTGCTCGCGAAGGGCTCGCGCTCGCGCACCGCGTCGCGCGTCACGCGCCGAGGATCTGCGCGGCGAGGACCGCCGCGTTGCGCGCGTTGTTCAGACCCACACAGGCCACCGGCACGCCCGGCGGCATCTGCACGATCGAGAGGATCGCGTCCAGCCCGCCGGCGGCCGACAGGCGGCCCGACAGCGGCACGCCGATGACCGGCAGGTCGGTGTGCGCAGCGACGGCGCCTGGCAGCGCCGCCGAGATGCCGGCGCCGGCGATGATCACGCGCAGGCCACGCATGTGCGCGTTCTTGGCGTAGTCAGACACGGCGTCGGGTTCGCGGTGCGCAGACATCACGCGCACCTCGTGCAAGATGCCGCGCTCTTCGAGCTCCTTGGCGGCCTTCTGCATCGCCTCCATGTCGCTCTTGGAGCCCATCAGGATGCCCACGCGCGGGGCATCGACGTCGATGTCGTCCAACTGTGCCTGCACTTCGGCCTCCTGCATCGGCTCCGGCGCTAGCGACAGCCCGGGCGCGCCGGCCTCGCCCTCGGTGCGGCCCTCGCCCTCGGCGGTCGGCTCCGGTTGCTCTGAGTCGCTCATGTCAGGCGCAGCATACGCCGCAGGGCGGGCGAACCCTGCTCCCGGCAGGCAGCTGCCGGCCGGCGCTCACAGCGACGCGATGAACTCCTCGATGCCGATCGCCGCGAGCGTCTCGTAGCGTCCGGTGCCGCGCGAGCCGAGCTCCAGTGACACGCGCGCCATCGTCGCCTCGTCGGGCGCCTCGACGACCGAGATGAAGTCGACGTGGCCGAGCGTCGCCCACTGCGCCTTGACCGTGGCGCCGAGCTGCTCGACCTCTTTGTTGACCTCGGTGATCCGCTGCGGGTTGTTCTTGACCGTCTGCACGCCCTCGGGTGTGAGGGTCGAGAGCATGATGTAGGTGGGCATGACTGTCTCCTCCGGTTGGGTTGCAGCGGCGGTCTGCCGGCCATAGCTGCGTTCTACCCGATTGGCGCGCGCCGTGCGAACTGCACGAACGCTTCGCGGCCAACTGGCATCGAGCGCCGAGCCGCGCCCGGATCGAGCAGCGCGAGCCGGGCTCGTCACGAGACGGCGCAGCCTGAGGAGGCACGAATGAAACGGATTAGGGCGCATCTCAGCTATGCCAACGTCGCTGCGACGCTGGCCGTGCTGTTCGCGATGAGCGGTGGGGCGATCGCCGCCACAGGGGGCTTTTCCAGCGGGGGCACCGCTGCGGGCTTGCGTGAACGAAGAAGGCGGCGTGAAGCTGCTGAAGGCCGGCGGGCACTGTCGGAAGAGGCAAGAAAACCGTCGCCTGGAACGCCACCGGTCCGACTGGCGCGAAAGGCGCAGCCGGAGCTTCCGGCGCCGCAGGAGCGGCGGCGAGCGCAGGGCAAAGACGGTCCGCCGGGCAAAGAAGGGAAAGCCGGTCCGGAACGGTCAGCCGGGCACGGCTCGGGCTTACGCCGACGTGAGTAGCACCGGCGTGCTGATCCGCCGTCCCGCAGCGAAGAACGTCGCTCCACGAAGCAGAGCTCGTCCGAAGGCATCTACTGCGTCACGCTGGCCTCGAGCATCGATGCGAGCAGCACGGTCTGCCGTCGCCACGATCGACATCACCGGCGGCGGATGCATGGACGCCACCGGCCACTGCGAGCTACGAGAGCGCTGCCGCGTCACTGCCCGGGCAACGCGATCGAGGTCGTCACCCGTCATGAGACGGGTGCGACGACCGACGTGAGTACCGACGAGCCGTTCTCGGTGGTCGTGCCGTAGAACGTTGCGCGCAGGACTAGGCCGCGCCCGCGACGGGCGCGGCCTTCTCCAGCGTCAGCTCGCCGTCGACCGCGTCGACCGTCACCTCGTCGCCCTCGCGCAGCTCGCCCTGCAGCAGCGCGAGCGCGAGGCGGTCGGTGAGCTGCTTCTGGATCACGCGGCGCAGCGGCCGCGCGCCGTACGTCGGGTCATAGCCCATGTCGCCGATCAGCTGCTTGGCGCCGTCGGTGAGCGTGACGTGCACGCCGCGCTCGGCGACGCGCGCGACGACGAGGTCGACCTGCAGCTCGACGATCTCTGAGATCTGCTCGCGCGTGAGCGATGCGAAGCGCACGATGTCGTCGAGGCGGTTGATGAACTCGGGCTTGAAGTAGTCGAGCAGTTCTGCAGCGCAGGCGCGCGTCGGCGGCCGGCGGCGGCGTGCGGGTCGGCGTCCTCGGCGACGGGCGCGTCGGCGGCGACGGGGATGTTGGAGGTCATGATCAGCACGGTGTTCTTGAAGTCGACCGTGCGGCCCTGGCCGTCGGTCAGGCGCCCGTCGTCCATCACCTGCAGCAGCGTGTTGAACACGTCGGAGTGGGCCTTCTCGATCTCGTCGAGCAGCACGACGGCGTAGGGGCGCCGGCGCACGGCCTCGGTGAGCTGGCCGCCCTCTTCGTAGCCGACGTAGCCGGGTGGCGCGCCGACGAGCCGCGACACGGAGTGTTTCTCCATGTACTCGGACATGTCGATGCGGATCATCGCTTCCTGTGAGTCGAACATGAACTCGGCGAGCGCGCGTGCGAGCTCGGTCTTGCCGACGCCGGTCGGTCCGAGGAACAGAAACGAGCCGATCGGCCGATCGGGGTCCTGCAGGCCGGCGCGCGAGCGGCGCAGCGCGGTCGCGACGGCCTCGATGGCGGTGTCCTGGCCGACGACGCGCTCGTGCAGGCGCTGCTCCATGTGCACGAGCTTCTCGGTTTCGCCCTCCATCAGACGGCTGACGGGGATGCCGGTCCAGCGCGCGACGACCTCGGCGATGTCGTCGGCGTCGACCTCCTCTTTGAGGAACACGGGCGCCTGGCCGTCGCGCTCGCGCTCGGCGGATTCGTTCTCGGCGACCTGGCGCTCGAGCTCGGGGATCTCGCCGTAGCGCAGCTCGGCGGCGCGCTGCAGGTCGGAGTCGCGTTCGGCGCGCTCCATCTCCACGCGCGCGGCGTCGAGGCGTTCCTTGAGCTCTGAGATGCCGGCGATGGCCTGCTTCTCGGCTTCCCACTGCTCGGTCATCTCGCGCTCGCGCGCTTCCAGCTCTGCGACCTCGGCCTCGATCGCCTTGCGGCGCTGCTTGGCGGCGTCGTCCTTCTCCTTGCGCAGCGACTCGAGCTCGATCTTCAGCTGCATGGTGCGGCGTTTGACCTCGTCGATCTCGGTGGGCAGCGAGTCGATCTCGATGCGGATCTTCGAGGCCGCCTCGTCGACCAGGTCGATCGCCTTGTCGGGGAGGAAGCGGTCGGCGATGTAGCGGTGCGACAGCGTGGCGGCGGCGATCAGCGCGCTGTCCTGAATGGACACGCCGTGGTGCACCTCGTAGCGCTCCTTCAGCCCGCGCAGGATGGCGATCGTGTCCTGCACGGTGGGCTCGCCGACGGTGACGGGCTGAAAGCGCCGCTCCAGCGCGGCGTCCTTCTCGATGTACTTGGTGTACTCGTCGAGCGTGGTCGCGCCGACCGCGCGCAGTTCGCCGCGCGCGAGCATCGGCTTGAGCAGGTTGGAGGCGTCGACGGAGCCCTGGGCGGCGCCGGCGCCGACGATCGTGTGCAGCTCGTCGAGGAACAGGATGATCGCGCCGCGCGCGTCGGAGACCTCTTTGAGCACGCCCTTGAGACGTTCCTCGAACTCGCCGCGGTAGGCGGCGCCGGCGATCAGCGCGCCCATGTCCAGCGCGATCACGCGCCTGTCGCGCAGCGACTCGGGCACGTCCTTGGAGACGATGCGCTGGGCCAGTCCCTCGACGATCGCCGTCTTGCCCACGCCGGGCTCGCCGATCAGCACGGGGTTGTTCTTGGTGCGCCGCGACAGCACCTGGATGACGCGGCGGATCTCCTCGTCGCGGCCGATCACCGGGTCGAGCTTGCCCTCCTCGGCGATCTCGGTGAGGTCGCGCCCGAAGCGCTCAAGCGGGCTCTGCTCCTCCTCGGGAGCCTGTGCCGCGGGATTTGTCGGGTTAGCTGCCATCGGGCCTCCTCTCGGCGGGCGGCTGGGTCGGTCGGGGAAACGGCGAGCGCGCGTCGGCGGCGCGCACGACGGCGCCGCCGCGGTAGGGCACGGCGAGCTCCGCGCGGAAGGAGCGGCGCACCTGCTCGAGCTCTTCGGCGAGCTGCACCTGCGCGTGCAGCGCCTTGACCTCGAGATCCTCGATGCGCGCGTTCATCTCGTCGACCTGCGCCTCCAGCTCGAGCACGCGCTCGACGCCGGCGAGGTTGAGGCCGAGATCGGAGGTCATCTCCTGGATGCGGCGCAGGCGCTCGACGTCGTCCTGGGAGTACAGGCGCGTGCCCTTGGGCGAGCGCTTGGGCTCGATCAGCCCGCGCTGCTCGTACATGCGCAGCGTCTGCGGATGCATCTGCGCGAGCTCGGCGGCGACGGAGATCATGAACACGCCACGGCCGGTCTCGACGGACACGCGGGTGATGCGCGTGACGCTACGCCGAGCCATCGCCGGCCTGCTCTGCGCCGGACGCACCGGCATCGCCGCCTGCACCGGCGCCGCTGCCCGCGAACAGGCGCGCGCGCGGGTCGCCGTTGAAGACCCTGGACATCTCCTCGACGGCGCTCTGCTGCTCTGAGCTGAGCTGCTTGGGCACGTCGATGACGAAGCGGTAGTGCAGATCGCCGCGCGCGGGCGGCGAGCCGGAGCCGAGCTTGGGCGGCCCCTCGCCGCGCAGGCGCTGGACGGTGCCGTGCGCAGTGCCGGGGGCTACG
This sequence comes from uncultured Solirubrobacteraceae bacterium, assembly GCA_963819435.1. Classification (GTDB taxonomy): domain Bacteria; phylum Actinomycetota; class Thermoleophilia; order Solirubrobacterales; family Solirubrobacteraceae; genus Palsa-744. The sequence continues at coordinate 224,391 of CAWFWA010000006.1, forward strand.
CGCAGCGTCTTGTACGCCGTCGAGCGTGGGCACCTGCACCTCGGCTCCGCGCAGCGCCTCGGGAATGCTCAGCGGTACCTCGATCTCGAAGTTGGCGCCCTTGCGCTTGAACACGGGCGAGGCCGATACATGGGTGATCAGGTAGAGGTCGCCGGGCGGGCCGCCGTTGCGACCGGGCTCGCCCTTGCCGGCGAGACGGATGCGGCTGCCGTCGCGCACGCCGGCGGGGATGTTCACGCGCAGGCGCTTGACGGTGCGCACGGCGCCGGAGCCGTGGCAGGTCGGGCAGGGATCCTCGATGATCGTGCCCGAGCCGCCGCAGCGCGAGCACGGCTGGGAGATCGAGAAGGCGCCCTGGCCCTGGGTCTCCACGCCGCGGCCTTCGCAGCGCGGGCAGACGACGGGCGTGGTGCCGGGCTTTGCGCCGGTGCCGTGGCAGGTGTCACAGCGCGCCTGCATTGGCACCTGCAGCGGGACCTGCGCGCCGGAGACGGCCTGGTCAAAGGAGATCGAGACCTGTGCCTCCAGGTCGGCGCCGCGTTCGGCGCGTGGACGCTGGCGTCCGCCACGAGCGCCTCCGCCGCCGGCGGCTCCGCCGAACAGGTTGGAGAGGATGTCGCCCATCGAGGAGGCGTCGAAGTCGAAGTTGCCAAAGCCGCCGAAGCCGCCGCCGGGACCGGCGCCGGTGGCGAAGGGGCCGGAGGCGCTGTCGTACTGCTTGCGCTTCTCGGGGTCGCCGAGCACGTCGTGCGCCTGGGAGATCTCCTTGAAGCGCGCCTCGGCGTTCTTGTCGTCGGGGTTGGCGTCGGGGTGGTACTTGCGCGCGAGCTTGCGGTAGGCCTTCTTGATGTCGTCGGGAGTCGCCTTCTTGTCGACCCCGAGCGTCTTGTAGTAGTCGGGACGCGTTGCCATGTGTGCTCCCGCGGCCTAAGCGGCGACGACCACGCGCGCCGGGCGGATGACGCTCTCGCCGAGCCGGTAGCCGGGCTGGTAGACCTCGACGACCTGGCCGCTGGGGACGCCCCCCTGAGGCGGCTGGGGAACTGTCGCCATGGCCTCGTGCAGCGAGGGATCGAACGCCTCGCCGGCGGGCGAGAACGACTCCACGCCGACGCGCGCGAGCGCGCCGGTCAGCTCGGAGAGCACGAGGCGCACGCCGCCGAGCAGCGGGTCCTGGTCGGTCTCACCGGTGGTGAGCGCGATCTCCACGATCGCGCGTTCGAGGTTGTCGATCGCGGGCAGCAGCTCCTTGGCGAGCTTGGCCACGCCGCGCTCCTGCGCGAGCACGGAGTCGCGCGCGACGCGCTTTCGGTAGTTCTCGAAGTCGGCCTGCGTGCGCTGCGCGAGCGCGAGGTACTCGTCGCGCTTGGCGGCCAGCGCGCCGAGCTCGTCGAGGTCGCCCTTCAGCTCGGCCGAGGCGTCGCCGTCGGCGTCGATGTCGGCGGCGCCGTTGGGCGCAGAGCCATCCCCCGGCGCGGCTGCGCCGGGGGTCTGGGCCTGGGGCTGCTCGGGCGCGTCGCGCTCGGGTGCGTCCTGGTCGATGGTGTGCCTGGGCTCGGACATGCGCTACGCCTTTGGCTCGTCGACTACCTCGGCGTCGACGACGTCCTCGTCGTCTGCCGAGTCTCCGTCGCCGGAGGCGGAAGCGCCGTTGCCGTTGGGACCCTCTGCCGCGGCTGACTCCTGGGCGCGCTGGTACATCGCCTCGGAGATCGCGTGGAAGGCGGTCTGCAGCGCCTCGGTCTTGGCGTTGATCTGAGTCGGGTCCTCAGCCTCCAGTGACTCGCGAACCTCCTTTACGGCGTCCTCGATGCGCTGCTTTGAGTCGGCGTCGACCTGGTCACCCAGCTCACCGAGCTGTTTCTCGGCCTGGTAGGCGGCGTTCTCGCCGTTGTTGCGCGCCTCGGCGAGCTCGCGTGCGCGACGGTCCTCGTCGGCGTGGGACTCGGCGTCGGAGACCATGTTCTTGATCTCGTCGTCGGACAGCCCGGAGCCGGCCTTGATCTCGATCTTCTGCTCCTTGCCGGTGCCGAGATCCTTGGCGGACACGTTGAGGATTCCGTTGGCGTCGATGTCGAAGGCGACCTCGACCTGCGGGATACCTCGCGGCGCCGGCGGGATGCCGGTGAGCTGGAACTTGCCGAGCGACTTGTTGTACTGGGCCATCTCGCGCTCGCCCTGCAGCACGTGGATCTCCACGCTCGGCTGGTTGTCCTCGGCGGTCGAGAACACCTCACCCTTGCGCGTGGGGATCGTGGTGTTGCGCTCGATGAGCTTGGTCATGACGCCGCCCTTGGTCTCGATGCCGAGCGTCAGCGGAGTCACGTCGAGCAGCAGCACGTCCTTGACGTCGCCTGCGAGCACGCCGGCCTGGATGGCGGCGCCGACGGCGACGACCTCATCGGGGTTGACGCCACGGTGAGGCTCCTTGCCGGTGAGCTCCTTGACCTTCTCCTGCACGGCGGGCATGCGCGTCATGCCACCGACGAGCACGACGTGCTCGATCTCCTTGACGCCCTTGTCTTTGGCGTCGTCGATCGCCTGGCGGACCGGCTTTACGACGCGGTCGAGCAGGTCGGAGGTGAGCTCGGCGAGCTTGGCGCGCGTGAGACGCGTGTCGAGGTGCTTGGGCCCGGAGGCGTCAGCCGTGATGAACGGCAGGTTGATCTGCGTCTCCTGCGTGGTCGACAGCTCGATCTTGGCCTTCTCCGAAGCCTCGTAGAGACGCTGCAGCGCCATCGGGTCGGCGCTCAGGTCGATGCCCTGGGACTTCTTGAACTCGGACACGAGCCAGTCGACGATCGCCTTGTCGAAGTTGTCGCCGCCGAGGTGGTTGTCGCCGGCGGTGGACTTGACCTCGAACACGCCGTCGCCGATCTCCAGCACGGACACGTCAAACGTGCCACCGCCGAGGTCGAACACGAGGATCGTCTGGTCGGACTCCTTGTCCAGGCCGTAGGCGAGCGATGCGGCGGTGGGCTCGTTGATGATGCGCTTGACGTCGAGGCCGGCGATCTTGCCGGCGTCCTTGGTCGCCTGGCGCTGGTCGTCGTTGAAGTACGCGGGGACGGTGATGACAGCCGAGTCGACGGCTTCGCCCAAATACGCTTCGGCGTCGGTCTTGAGCTTCTGCAGGATCATCGCGGAGACCTCGGGTGGGGAGAACTGCTCGGCTCCTTTGTCGCCCTGACTTACTTCTACGCGCGCGTCGCCGTTGGGACCGGAGACGACCTTGTAGGGGACGATCGACTCCTCCTCATGCACTTCGGCCTCCTTGCGGCCCATGAAGCGCTTGATCGAGAAGACGGTGTTCTGCGGGTTGGTGACGGCCTGGCGCTTGGCCACCGTGCCGACGAGGCGCTCACCGGAGGCCGTGAAGGCGACAACGGAAGGGGTCGTGCGACCGCCCTCTGAGTTCTCGATCACGGTGGGCTCGCCGCCCTCCAGCACGGCCATGCACGAGTTGGTCGTGCCGAGGTCGATGCCTATTGTCTTGGCCATGTGGGACTGCTCCTTACATACGCGGAATAAATCTAAGTGAGATTGTGACAGATTTCTTATCAGGATTCAATAGTGATCCACGCGTAGTCGGCAGCCCCCGCGGGCGGCCGCCCGCGAGCCGCACACGACCGGTTGCTTGCCACAGCGGGGACGGCACGGTGTACCTTGGAGGCATGGTCGCAGCGATCAAGACGACGATCGCCGAGGCGGTGCCGGTCAAGCCGCGCCTGCGCGGGGTGTCGCACCAGTACGCGTTCTTTGTCTCGCTGGGCTGCGGCGTCGGCCTGATCCTGGCGGCGTCGGAAGGCCGCGCGCGCGTGGCGGCGAGCATCTACGCGGTCGCGGTGTCGGCGCTGCTGGGCACGAGCGCGCTGTATCACCGCGTGACGTGGCGCCCGAAGGCGCGGCGCTGGATGCGCCGGCTGGACCACTCGATGATCTTCGTGCTGATCGCCGGCACGTACACGCCGGTGGCGCTGCTGGCGCTGAAGGGCTCGCTGGCGAGCACGATCCTGATCGTGCTGTGGGCGGGCGCGCTGGGCGGCGTGATCTTCAAGCTCGCGTGGATCGACGCGCCGAAGTGGCTGTTCGCGATCGTTTACGTGCTGCTCGGCCTGGTCACGGCGGCGATCTTCGGTGAGCTGCCCGCGGCGATCGGCTGGCTGGGCGCAATCGGCATCGCGCTCGGCGGCGCGCTGTACGTAACCGGTGCCGTCATCTACGCGAGCGAGAAACCGAACCCGTGGCCGAAGGTGTTCGGCTACCACGAGGTCTTCCACGCGTTCGTGCTCGCCGCCGCGGGCCTGCACTACGCGGTGATCGCCTTCGCCGTGCTGCCGCACGGCTGACGGTCCCGTGCCGCTTTGCCTCGCCTCGTCGCGTTGAGCTGCCGCGCGGTAAATACCATCGCTACCGCTGCTTGTTTCTTGGTACACGTCGCCACGCACGAGGACTTCCCGATTTCGGGTGGTGTCTCAGTTTGCGGCGTCAGCCTCGCGGCGACTCCGTTCCTTGTGGACTCGGAGGTAACGTAGACGGACATAAGTGAGCCCGAAGATGAGGATCAGGGCTACCGGCCCGCCGATAAGCCATGCACCGGCCTCATGGGACGAAGTGACCTTTAGCCAGGTCGCGTAGCCGTATAGGGCTGCAGCCACAAGGGCGAGCGTGAGTCGTAGCCCTGTGTGTGCCTTCATCTGTCTCTAATCGAGCAGCCCGGCGATCTCCTTGAGCGAGTAGACCCGATCCGCCACGCCAGGGCCATCGCCGGGGTCGTCGGCTCGTCCACTGAGAGCGTCCTGTGCGGGCGCGCGAAGTTGTAGTGCATGAAGTGCAGCGCGACAGCAGCCATGTGGTGTCGACCTTCTTCGAGAAGCGTTGGTTAGGCGTGTGAAGCGGCGCATGTTCATGCGCATGGTCAGGTTCTGGCGCTCGAACTAGGACGTGCTGATCTTCGACAGGTCAGGATCGCCACGCTTGACGCGGACACCGCGCTAGCGGTCGTAGATACAGACCGACCCGATCGCGCCACGAAAGCGAGCGCGGGCAGCCGCTCAGACGAACAGGGCGCGGCTCGGGCACATGCGCGCGAGCGCGCACTCGGAGCATTCAGGCGAGCGCGCGTGGCAGGTGCGGCGGCCGTGGCGCAGCAGGTTGACGTGCAGCTCGAGCTCGTGCCCGGGAGGCGTGAGCGCGAGCATCTGATCGTGCAGGCGCTCGAACGGCGCGCCCGGCTCCAGTAGGTGCAGGCGCGCGCCGACGCGCGAGACGTGCGTGTCGACGGGCACGTCGCGCAGGCCGTAGGCGAACAGCAGCACGCACGCGGCTGTCTTGCGCCCGACGCCGGGCAGCGCGACCAGGTAGTCGCGCGCTTGGCTCAACGCCACATGCGGCAGCCAATCGAGCGAGAGTCCGTGCGGCGGGTCACGGGGGTCGTCTGAGATGGCGCGCAGGATCGCCTGGATGCGCACGGACTTGACCTTGGAGATACCGCCGGGGCGAATCGCCTCCTCGATCTCGGCCACGGGCGCGTCGCGCACTGCCTCCCAGGTCCGAAAGCGCATGCGCAGGCGCAGGAAGGCGACGTCGCGATTGCGGTCGTTGGTCGACTGCGAGAGCACGGTGAGCACGAGCTCGGCGATCGGATGGCGGTGCGGAGCCATGAGCGCCATGCCGTAGACCCCGCGCAGGCGGTCGCGGATGCGCAGGACGCGCGCGCGGGAGGGTGGCTTCCAGGGTGGCGAGCTTCGCTTGACGGGCGGGCGTTTGGCGACAGCGGGCGGCACGCGACAACGGTATCCGCCGTATCCTCGCGCGGTGCCCGCGGTGCGCGACCACGAAGGCGAGATCGACGGGCTGCCGGTGTTCTGGCGCAGCGCATCATTGGCGGAGGCGGCCAACGGCGCGTCGGCGGCGGCGCCCGGCACGGGCGAGGAGACGGCCTCGGTGCCGCTGTACGTGCACGGCGTGCCCGACAGCTCGGACCTGTGGCTCCAGTTCCTCGCGCGCAGCGGCGGGCTCGCTCCGGACCTGCCGGGCTTCGGCCGCTCGGGCAAGCCGGGCTCGTTGAGCTTCACGATCGACGAGTACGCGGATTTCATCGAGTCGTTCCTGGCGCTGACGGGTGTCGAGCGCGTGCGCCTGGTGGTGCACGACTGGGGTGCCGTGGCGCTGGCGTTCGCTCAGCGCCACCCCGAGCGCATCGAGCGCGTGGTGGTGATCGACGCAGTTCCGTTCTTGCCCGGCTATCGCTGGCACCGCACGGCGCGCATGTGGCGCACGCGGGTGTTGGGCGAGCTGGCGATGGGCACGACGAACGAGCGCACGCTGCGCTGGCTCTCGCGCGAGGGCAACGCGACGCCGGGGCCGATGCCGCAGCAGTGGCGAGACAGCGTGATGGCGCACTTCGACCAGGGCACGCAGCGGGCGATCCTGCGCCTGTACCGCAGCTCGCCGCCCGACGTGCTGGAGGCGGCCGGAGGCGAGCTGGGCGAGCTGGGCGTGCCGGCGCTGGTCGTGTGGGGGCAGCAGGATCCGTACATCCCGGCGCGCTTCGGCAAGGCATATGCCGACGTGCTCGACGCCGAGCTGCTCGAGCTGGCGGACGCGGGGCACTGGCCGTGGCTGGATCGCCCCGACGTGATCGAGCGGGTCGCGGAGTTCGTCGGCGCCACGCCGGCGTGAGCGCCTCCGATCGCCCAGCGCCGGCCGCGCTTGGCTTGGCGCGCCGGCTGCGACGCCCGGCCACGGTCCCCGCCTGGACGATCACGGCCGCGTTCGGGTTGGCCTACGTGCTGGTGGCGCCGCCGAGCGCGGACCTCGCGGCGGCGGGCTACCGCAGCGAACTGTTCGCGCGCGCCGGGTTCACGATGTGGGACAACGGCTGGTACGGCGGCCACCATCTGCCGGCGTACTCGCTGCTCGCGCCGGGGCTCGGTGCGCTGATCGGCGTGCAGCTGCTGGCCGCGCTCTCGATGACCGTCGCGACGGCCGCGTTCACGAAGCTGCTCGACGGCGCCTTCCCGCCACGCGCGACGCGCGTGGCGTCGTTGTGGTTCGCCTTCGGCGCGGCGGTCGGCTTGCTCGCCAATCGCGTGCCGTTCGACGTCGGCCTGGCGATCGGCATCTGCGCGCTGTTGGCCGCGCGGTCCTCGATACGCGACGGGCAAGCGACCGCAAGCCGCCGCAGCCGGCGTGCGCTGGCGATCCTGCTGGCGGCGCTGTGCACGCTGGCCAGCCCGATTGCCGGGGCCTTCCTGGTGCTCGCGGCGGTCGCCTGGGCACTGGCGGCGCAACGCGCCGCACGCGCCCCGGGACAGCGTTCGCTCGCGCTGGAGCTCACGGTCGCAGCACTGCTGCCGCTCGCGGTGCTCGTGCTGGGGTTCCCCGAAGGCGGCCCGCAGCCGTTCGTTGCCTCGGCGTTCTATCCGACGCTCGCGGGCGTGCTGCTGATCGCCGCGCTGATGTCACCCGAGCAGCGCCTGCTGCGGACGGGAACGCTGCTGTACGCGATGGCCTTGATCGCCAGCTACCTGATTCCGACGGCCGTGGGCGGCAACATCGACCGGCTGGGCGCACTGCTGGCCGGCCCGATCGCCGCCGCCTGCGCGCTCGCCGGAACCCGCGCCGCGGGCTCGGTGCGGGGATCGCAGGACAGCCGCCGCTGGCAGGTGCGGATGCTGATCGTGTTCGCGCCGCTGCTGGTCTATTGGCAGTGCAACGCGCCGATCGGCAACTACCTCGCGGCGGCCTCGGACCCTGCCGCGCACCAGTCGTTCTACACGCCTCTGCTCGCCCAGCTGCGGGCGCTGGGCATCGGCGACAATCCGCGACCGGTGCGCATCGAGGTCGTGCCCACGCGCGACCACGCCGAGGCTCGCTGGGTGGCGCCGCACGTGATGATCGCGCGCGGCTGGGAGCGCCAGCTGGACGTGGACCGCAACGGGCTCTTCTACCGGACGCCGCTGCAGGAAGACGAGTACGAGGATTGGCTGTCCTACGCGGCTGTCGCGTACGTCGCACTGCCGCGCGCGCCGCTGGACTACTCGGGCCGCGCGGAGGGCCGGCTGGTCAGCCGCGCTCCACGCTACCTGCACGAAGTCTGGCGCTCGCGCGACTGGCGGCTGTTCGAAGTGCTCGGCGCGACGCCGCTGTCGCCCGTGCCGAGCGCGGTGACGCAGCTGAACAGCGACTCGTTCACGCTGCGCACACCGACCGCGGGGACGTATGACGTGCGCGTGCGCTTCACACCGTACTGGGCGCTGGCCGGCGGGCACGGGTGCGTGCGCCGCGCGCCCGGCGGCTGGACGGACGTGCAGACGCGCGCCGGCGGCAGCGTGCACGTGGTGATCGACTTCTCGCTGTGGCGCGTGTTCGACCACGGCGCCCGCTGCCGCTGAGCCGCGCGCCCGTCGCAGACGGCCGGCCGGCTCGGCCCCCGCCGAGCCGCGTGCCCAGCGGGTCGTCTAGGCTTGTCGGCGATGCTCGCCCGCGCTCGTCTACTGCAGGCGCGCGTCCTGCCGCACGGCTGGCTCGACGCGCTGCGGCAGGTCTCGCTCTTCGCCGGTGCGTACCTCGCCTACCGGCTGGTGCGCGGCCTGGTCGAGGGCAACGCCAACGAGGCGTTCGCGCACGCGCGCGACGTGATCTCGATCGAGAGCAAGCTGCATCTGTTCGTCGAGCCGAGCGTGCAGGCGTGGGCCTCGGGCAGCCACCTGGTGATGGTGAGCGCGAGCTGGCTGTACGTGAACGCGCAGACGTCGATCACACTCAGCGCGCTGCTGTATCTGTACCTGCGCCACAACCGCTCGTTCTACTTCGTGCGCAACATGTTCATGATCGCGATGGCGATCGCGCTGGTCGGCTACGTGGTGTTCCCGACGGCGCCGCCGCGCTTCATGCCCGAGTGGGGCTTCATCGACAGCGTGTCGGACTTCACCGGCGTGCACGTCTCGCACACCAGCGCGACGGCAAGCGCGCTGTTCAACCCGTACGCAGCGGTGCCGTCGATGCACGTGGCGTTCGCGCTGATGATCGGCTGGCCGCTGGCGCGCCTGGCCCAGCACAGCGCGGTGCGCATCGCGTGGCTGCTGTACCCGTTTCTGATGACGTTCGTGATCGTCGTCACGGCCAACCACTTCATCGTCGACGCGCTGCTCGGCGCGCTGACGGCCGGTGCGTCGGCCTACGGCGCGCGCTGGCTGGCGCGCGCGCGGCCGGCAGTGTGGCGCTTCTCGACTGTGCCGTCTGCGCAAGTGCGCGCGAGCGGCTAGGCGCCGGGGCTCGCGCCGATGGCCCGCAGACAGCGCGCCTCGCCGAGGCGCTCGCGCCGCGACGGCCTGCGCTCCGGGCGCAAAGCCGGCGGCCGTCGCGTGCGCGCGCCGATCGGCGCGGGCGAACGCCGCGAGCTGGCGCGCACGCGGCTGATCGAGTCGCGGCTCACGCCCAACGCGATCTCGCTGACGGGGTTGCTGCTCAACGTCGTCGCGGCGGTGCTGGTGTGGGAAAGGCTGTTCTTCCTGGGCGGCGTCGCGTTCATCGTCGGCTCGGTGATGGACACGCTGGACGGGCGCTACTCGCGCATGTCGGGCAAGGGCACGCCGTTCGGCGCGTTTTTGGACTCGACGCTCGATCGCGTCGAGGAGGGCATCGTGCTCACGGCGGTGGCCGGTTATTTCGCCGAGAACGACAACCGCGTCGCGGCGGCGGCGGTCGTCGTCGCGGTGCTCGCCTCGTTGATGGTCAGCTACACGCGCGCTCGCGCGGAGGCACTGGGCGTGGAGTGCAAGGTGGGAATTGCCACGCGGCCGGTGCGTGTGGTGATCCTGTCGATCGGCCTGGTGTTCGCGCGCGGCGCATCGCTGGGCGACTTCCAGCTGCTGGAGCCGGCGGTGTACGTGCTGGCGGCGCTCAGCCTGGTGACGGTCGGCCAGCGCATCTGGCATGTGCGCCGCGAGCTGGTCGGTGTGACCTAGCCGCGGCTGCGGAGTAGTCTCAGCCAAGCCCAACGGCTTCGTTGACCGCGCCTCGGCCCAAGCGCCGAGCCCTCACAAAAGGATATTTCTCTCGTGATCAAGCAGCACTCAAACGGCAGCGCCGGCCGATCTTCGATCGGTAGCAACGGCGCGCCCTCCAAGAACGGCGCCGCGCGCTACCAGTCCGACAAGGTGCGCGTCGCGATCGTCGGCGTCGGCAACTGCGCGTCGGCGTTCGTGCAGGGCGTCAACTACTACCGCGACGCCAACCCCGACGAGGACGTGCCGGGCCTGATGCACGTCGACCTCGGCGGCTACCACGTGCGCGACATCGAATTCACGGCGGCCTTCGACATCGACTCCAAGAAGGTCGGCAAGGACCTCGGCGAAGCGATCTGGGCGGGGCAGAACAACACGATGAAGTTCGCCAAAGTGCCGCGCAAGCTGGGCGTGCCGGTGCACCGCGGAATGACGCTGGACGGCCTGGGCAAGTACCTCAAGCAGAGGATCACCAAGGCGCCCGGCGAGACCTCCGACGTGGTGCAGATCCTCAAGGACACGCACACCGACGTCGTCGTCTCCTACCTGCCGGTGGGCTCGGAGGACGCGACCAAGTGGTACGTCGAGCAGGTGCTCGAGGCGGGCTGTGGCTTTGTCAACTGCATCCCGGTGTTCATCGCGCGCGAGAACTACTGGGACAAGCGCTTCAAGGCGGCGGGCCTGCCGATCGTCGGCGACGACATCAAGTCGCAGGTCGGCGCGACGATCGTTCACCGCACGCTGGCACGCCTGTTCGCCGACCGCGGCGTGAAGATGCTGCGCACGTCGCAGCTGAACGTGGGCGGCAACATGGACTTCTTCAACATGCTCGAGCGCGAGCGCCTGGAGTCCAAGAAGATCTCAAAGACCAACGCGGTCACATCGATCATGGACCACAAGCTGCCGGCCGACGACGTGTACATCGGCCCGTCGGACTACGTGCCGTGGCTGACCGACCGCAAGTGGGCGCACATCCGCGTCGAGGGCCAGGCCTTCGGCGACGTGCCGCTGAACGTGGAGATGAAGCTCGAGGTGTGGGACTCGCCGAACTCGGCAGGCATCGTGATCGACGCGGTGCGCTGCTGCAAGCTCGCGCTGAACAGCGGCGTGGGCGGACAGCTCGACGGACCGTCCTCCTACCTGATGAAGTCGCCGCACAACCAGCGGCCCGACGATCAGGCACGCACGGACACCGAGAAGTTCATCGCCAAGTACGCGCGACGCCCGGGCACGGCGAGCAAACGCGCACGGGCGACGGGCAAATCACCGTCGCGCGCCAAAGCGCGCACGGCGAAAGCCAAAGCGGCCGTGGCCAAATAGCCACCGGCCGCCGGCTCGGCCAGGGGGCATTATCGTGGAGCCGATGGCCTCGTCGTTCTCGATAGCGCACGTCACCCCGTACCCGTGGGAGGCGCAGGACAACGAGGTCAACGCGCACGTGCTGCGCGTGAGCACGGAGCTGTCGCGCCGCGGGCACCGCGTGCTGGTGCTCGCGCCGTCGCACTCGCAGGAGCGCGTGCGCGCGTCGCGCAAGGCGCTGCGCGCCGCGCGTGCGGCGCCGCAGAGCCTGCTGGAGGGCACCGACGGCGGCACGCCGCGCGTGATCGCCGTCGGCGAGGTGCTCGACGTGTCGGCCGGCGCGCGGCGCCGCGCGCCGTCGCTGTCGATCGACGTTGCGCGCACGATCGAGGAACTACTGGGCACGGTCGAACTCGACTTCGTGCATGTGCACGAGCCGTTCGCGCCGAGCACGTCCAACGCGGCGCTGCGCCACTCGCGCGCGCTGAACGTCGGGTCGTTTCACTCCTCTTCGGAGCGGCTGCTTTCGACGCTCGTCGCCCGCCGCTTCGTGGAGAGCTTCTACGGCCGCCTCGATGCGCGCACGGCCAGCTCGTCGGCGACGGCGGCGCTGATGGACCACCACTTCCCCGGCGACTACGCGCAGATCGCAGACGACGAGGGCGCCGCCGCGAGCTTCGAGCGCATCTACACCGAGCTGGCCGCGCGCCGTCACCCGCGCGACGGCGACGCGCGCGCTTGCGGCGCAGCTGTCCCAGCGCCCGCTGATCGACGTCGACCTGCACATGCACACCGACCACTCCGACGACTGCGCGACGCCCGTGGAGGTGCTGCTGGCGACGGCGCGCGCGCAGGGCCTGGGCGCGATCGCGGTGACCGACCACAACGAGATCTCCGGCGCTCTGGAGGCACGCGCGCAGGCCGAGGCGGCTGGCGTAAAGGTGATCGTCGGCGAGGAGGTCAAGACGGCCGGCCAGGGCGAGGTGATCGGGCTGTTCATCGAGGAGAAGATCCCGCGCGGGCTGAGCCTGGCCGAGACGGTCGCGGAGATCAAGCGCCAGGGCGGGCTGGTGTACGTGCCGCATCCGTTCGACCGCATGCACTCGGTGCCTGACTACGAGCACCTGCTGACGATCCTCGACGACGTCGACGCGATCGAGGTGTTCAACCCGCGCGTGGCGATCGGCGCGTTCAACGAGGAGGCCGAGCGCTTCGCCGCCAAGTACCGCATCGTCGCGGGCGCGGGCTCGGACTCGCACGTCGCCCAGGGCCTCGGCTCGGCGCGCATCCGCATGCACGACTTCGACGGCCCGCAGGAGTTCCTGCAGTCGCTGCGCGACGCGGAGATCGTCAGCGGCCGCTCGTCGCTGCTGTACGTGCAGGCGCTGAAGTTCCTGCAGACGCGCGCCACGCCGCCCTCCGCACAGCGCGCCAGCAGGGCGCGGCGGGTCAAGCGCGTGCGCCGCGCGGCCGGAGGGCGCGGGCGGGGATAGCGCGCCGATCGCACGCGCTTGCGGCGCAAGGACTGATGCACAGCCAAGGACAACCATCGGCGTCGTCTAATCCCTCGGAGTCGATGCCTGTGACCGATGACGAGATCCGCGAGAAGTACCTCGAGCGCGCAATCCGCGAGCTGAACACGCTCACGCGCGAGCTGCAGTCCTGCCCGCACTGCCCGCGCGGCAACCTGATGCCGGTGCTCGGCTCCGGGCACCCGCAGGCCGACGTGATGCTGCTGAAGTACGCACCGCTGCCTTCGGAGATCGAGGAGGGCGTGGCCTTCTACGGCCGCGCCGGAGGCGCGCTGATGAAGTCGCTCAAGCGCCTGCAGATCGACCCGCTGGCCGTCTACGGCACGCTGTGCGTGAAGTGCCCGCTGAGCGATTCCTCCCTGGCCGACCCGGCGTGCATGGCGCGGGTGGTCGGCGAGCTGGCGATCGTGCAGCCGAAGATCGTCGTCGTGATGGGCCCCGACGCGCTGGCCGCGCTCAACGAGATGGACATCCCGCTGGCGCACGAGGTGCAGCCGCGCCTCGGCGAGATCCAGCAGATGACGCCGACGATCGACGCACTGTACGTGCCGAACATCGACGAGTCGCTCGACGAGCAGGACGCCAAGCGCGACTTCTGGGCGCACTTCCGCACGCTCGGCGACTGGTACGCCTCCCAGCCGCCGTACTGACGGCTGCACGATGAGCAAAGACGAGCCCGAGCGATACAGCGAGCAGGAGTTCGAGGGGCTCGTCCGCTCGGCGCTCGACGATCTCCCGGCCGAGCTTCAACGCGCGCTGGAGAACGTCGCCATCGTCGTCTCTGACAGAGGCGCCGAAAACCATGCGTATGGCCTGTACGTCGGCGTCAGGAAGGGCGGCAGCGGCTTCTTCGGCGGCGGCGGGCTGCCGGATGAGATCATGATCTTCCGCGACACGCTCGTGCGCGACTTCGGAGCCGACCCAAAGATCCTGCGCGCGAAGGTCACCCAGACCGTGCGCCATGAGGTCGGGCACTACTTCGGCTTCGATGAGGCCGGCGTTCGCAAGCTCGGCCTGTGAGGAGGGCAGGCGCCTCGCGTCTGCCGCGAGGCTCGCCTACAGCGTGATGACGACCTTGCCGAGCTTGCCGCCGGCGGCGAAGCGCTCGTAGGCCGCGGCAGCGTCATCGAGCGCGAACGTGTCGGCGACGGGCACGCGCAGGCGCCCGGCGTCGAACAGCGGCAGCACCTCGTGCTCGATCGCCCGCGCGACGAGCGCTTTCTCCTCCAGCGGCCGTGCGCGCAGCGTTGAGCCGTGAATGCGCGCGCGCTTGCCCATCAGCGCGAGCAGGTTCAGCTCGCTCTTGTTGCCGGCGCCGACGCCGATCACCGCAATGCGCCCGCCCGTGGCCAGCGCCAAAAGGTTGTCGGGCATGTTCGGGCCGCCGACGAGCTCGAGCACCACATCGAACGGGCCGTGCTCGGCAAACCCCTCGGGCGCGATCACCTCGGCGCCGAGCTCTGCCACCTGCTCGCGCAGCGACTCGTTGCGCACGGTCGCCGTGACGCGTGCGCCCGCCTCGTGCGCGAGCTGGATCGCCGCGGTGCCGACGCCGCCGGCGCCGCCGTGCACGAGCAGGTGCTCGCCGGGGCGCAATTCGCCCTGCGTGAAGACCGCGTCGTGAGCGGTCGCGAAGACCTCCGGCAACCCCCCGGCAGCCGCCCAGCCGATATCGGCCGGAACGGGCATCAGCTGCCGCTCGTGCACGAGGCACAGCTCGGCCTGCGCGCCGCCGCCGACGATCGCCATCACGCGATCGCCCACGCCGAAGCGTTCGGCTCCCGGCCCTAGCGCAGCGACCTCGCCGGCCAGCTCCATGCCGGGGATGTCCTGCGGCGAGCCCGGCGGCGCTGGATACATCCCGCGCCGCTGCAGCATGTCCGCGCCGTTGAGCCCCGCCGCGTGAACACGCACGAGCACCTCGCCGACCCCCGCCTGCGGGTCCGGGTGCTCCTCGATCACGATCTGCTTGTCGCGAATGGTGGCGGCGCGCATCGCGCAAGCCTACCCGCGCTCAAACAGGGCGACGGCCTCGATGTGGTGCGTCTGCGGAAACATGTCCACGGGTCGCACCGTGCGCAGCGTCCAGCCGGCCTCGACCAGTTCGGCGGCGTTGGGGGCGAGCGTGGTGGGGTTGCACGAGATGTACACGATGCGCTTGGGCGAGCAGTCGATGATCCGGTGCACGACCTTCTTTGACAGCCCGGCGCGCGGCGGGTCGACAACGAGCACGTCCGGGCGCCCCGCGCGCTCGAGCAACTCGGGCAGCGCCAGGCGCGCGTCGCCGGCGAAGAATTTGGCCTTCGTGATGCCGTTCGCGCGTGCGCCCTCGATCGCGTCGGCCACGGCCTGCTCGATCAGCTCGATTCCCCACAGCTCCCCTGCGCGCGGCGCGAGCGTCAGCGCGATCGTGCCGATGCCGCTGTACAGGTCGTAAACGCGCTCCCAGCCCTCCAGCCCCGCGAAATCGGCGACGATGCCGTACAGCTTCTCCGCCATCTCGGTGTTCGTCTGAAAGAACGCCTCCGCGGAGATCTGCAGGTCGAGCTCGCCGAGGTGCTCGGGCAGCTTGGCCTCGCCCCACACGAGCTCGGTCTCGCCGCCGCCGGTCGTCTCGGCGAGGCTCGACGAGCGCGTCCACAGCACGCCCGACAGGCTCTTGCCGAGCCACTCGCTGAGCGTGCCCGCCAGCGCGCCGGCCTCCAGCTCGCCCTCGGTGGTCACGATGCGCACCTGCAGCTGGCCGCTGCGGCGTCCTTCGCGAACGACGAGGTTACGCAGGCGCGCGCGGCCGTCCGGCGCTGGGCCGACGCGCTCCTCGCGGCGGTGATCGCGGCGCCCGCGCCGCTCGCGCCCGCCGCGCTGACCTCGCTCCTGCGGTGCGACCGGCTCGATCGCCGGCGGGCGCCCGCGATCCCACGCCGTCAGACCCTCCGCGCGACACCAGCGCAGTGCCACCTCGCGCGCCAGGTTGCCGCGCTCGGAGGCCAGCAGGCAGTCCTCCATCGCCAGCACGCGGTTGCCACCGGCCGGTGCGTGAAAGCCGCACAGCAGCTCTCCTGTCTCACCGTCGCCGTCGCCGACCGCGTGGCCAAAGGAATACTCCAGCTTGTTGCGATAGCGCCAGCGTTCCACCGCCGGCACGATCTCCTGCAGCTCGTAGCCGTCGAGGTGGCCGATGCGCTTGAGCGCTTCGTCGACCTGGCTCTGCTTGATCTCCAGCTGACGCTCGTAGGGCAGAACCTGCCACGGCACGCCCGGATGCTTGGCCAGCGGCTCGATGCGCTCGGGGCTCGGCTCGAGCACCTCCAGCGTGCGCGCGTGCGCGTAGCTGCGCTTGCGCTTGTGCACGACCGCGCGCACCACGTCGCCGGGAATCGCGCCGGCGACGAACACCACGTAGCCGCCGTCGCCCAGGCGCGCTACCCCCTCGCCGCCGAAGGCGATCGACTCGATGCGCAGGCGCAGCTCGTCCCCGCGCTGCGGGCGTGGCGGCTGCCCGTCGGCGGGCGCGGGCGGCTGCGCGGGATCGGCGTGCGTGTGCGAGTTCATCTTCCCGCCACGAGCAGCTCGAGCAGCGCCTTCTGCGCGTGGCGGCGGTTCTCCGCCTGATCCCAGATGCGCTGGCGGTCGCCGTAAAGCACCTCGGCGGTGATCTCCTCGCCGGGATGTGCCGGCAGATCGTGCATCGCGAAGGCACCCGGTGCGGCGGCGTCGAGCAGTGCGTCGTCGACGCGGTAGGCGGCGAGCGCCGTGCGTCGCTCGTCGGCGGTCTGCTCGTCGCCCATGCTGACCCACACGTCGGTGTACACCGCGCACGCACCGGCGACCGCCTCGCGCGGATCGGCGTGCAGCGTCAGCGAGCCGGACGCGTCGAGCGGCAGCTCCAGATCGGCCTCCAGCGCGTAACCGTCGGGTGAGGCGACCGCCACGTCGAGGCCGGCGAGCGTGCCGAGGATCGCCAGCGAGCGCGCGACGTTGTTGCCGTCGCCGACGTACGCCAGACGCAGGCCCGCCAGCGAGTCGTGCGCCTCGCGCAGCGTCAGCAGGTCGGCGAGCGCCTGGCAGGGGTGGTGGCGGTCGGTGAGCATGTTGATCACCGGTACGTCGCTGTGCTCGGCCAGCTGTTCGAGCATCGCATGCGGCCCCGTGCGCACGCCGACCGCGGCGAGGTGACGGGAAAGCACGTATGCGGTGTCGCGCACGCCTCGCCGCGCGAGAGCTGCAGCTCGTCGGAGCGCAGCACGACCGCGTGGCCGCCGAGCTCGTCGATGCCGACCTCGAAGGAGATGCGCGTGCGCGTGGACGGCTTCTGGAAGATCAGCGCCACGCTGCGCCCGTCGAGTGCGCGCGAGGACAGCGGCGCGGCCTTGAGCTCCAGCGCGCGATCGAGCAACGCCTGCAGCTCGCCCGCCGAAAGCTCGGCGCCTGTCAAAAATGCCTGTCGCATGGACGAGCCAGTCTAGGCTAGGGTTGCCGCACCGATGAGCCGACGTCTCGCCACGCTCTCGCTCTGCGCCGCACTGGTCGCGTTGGCCGGGTGCGGATGTCCTCTTCGTCCTCCTCCTCGTCATCGAGCTCCGCCGCTGCGGGCAGCACGACGACGGCGACGGCGACGGGCAGCCTCAAAGTGACGAGCACGCCGAAGTTCGTGCCGGCCTCGGGCCCGGTCAAGAGCGGCACGGTGCCGATCGCCTACCGCAACATCACGATCGCGCCGGACGCGCTGAAGGTGAAGGTCGGCAGCACGATCAAGTGGACGAACTTCGACTCCGATCGCACACAACGTGACCAGCGAGAGCGGCCCGCAGAAGTTCGCCTCCAAGGACTTCGGCGAAAAGGGCACGTTCGAAATCAAGGCGCTCAAGGCGGGGGTCATCCACTACGAGTGCACGATCCACCCGGCGTCGATGAACGGCACGATCGAAGTCGTGAACTGGCCTAGGCAGGACCGAGGTCGGGCAGACCGACGTCCGGCGAGGAGGCCGTCGCGTACAGCCGGCGCGGGATGCGCCCGGCGCCGCGTGCCAGATGCCCGGCATGCACCGCGGCGCGCATCGCGCGCGCCATCCCCACGGGTTCCTCCGCGCGTGAGATCGCCGATGCGGCGAGCACCGCGTCGCAGCCGAGCTCCATCGCCAGCGCCGCGTCGGAGGCCGTGCCGATGCCAGCGTCGAGCACGACCGGCACCTCACCGCCTCGCGGATCAGCGCGATGTGTACGGGTTGCGGATGCCCTGCCGCTGCCGATCGGCGAGCCGAGCGGCATCACCGCCGCGCAGCCGACGTCGGCGAGCCGCCGCGCGAGACCGGGTCGTCGGTCGTGTACGGCAGCACCACGAAGCCCTCGTCGACGAGCTCCTCGGCGGCGCGCAACAGCTCCGGCGCGTCGGGCAGCAGCGTGTCCTCGTCGCCGATCACCTCGAGCTTGACCCAGTTGGTCGCAAACGCCTCGCGTGCGAGGTGCGCCATCAACACGGCGTGGCGCGCGGTGTGACAGCCGGCCGTGTTCGGCAGCAGCTGCACGCCCGCATCGGCCAGCACGTCGATCAGCGAACCGCGCGAGGCCGGGTCGACGCGGCGCAGCGCCACCGTCACCAGCTCGCAGCCGCTGGCCTCGATCGCCGCCGACAGCAGCGCCAGCGAGGCGAAGCCACCGGTGCCGAGCAGCAGCCGCGAGTGCAGGGTGCGTCCGCCGAGCTTCAGCTCGCCGCCGTCACTCGCAGCCGCCGGCACGCTGCCGGCGAGCGCGGCGCCGGCGGCGGCGCTCCGGGCTGTCGATCGTCTCGCGCACGCCCGCCATCATCCTCCCTGCATCGCCGTGAGCACCTCCACGCGCGCGTCGTCGGCGAGCGCGAAGGACTCCCATCGTGCGCGCGGCACGACCTCGCCGTCGACCGCCACAGCCACACCGCGCGCGTCGAGTGCGAGGCCCAGGCGCGCCAGCGCCGCCGCGACCGTCTCGCCGCCGCGCACGTCGGACTGCTGTCCGTTGAGGCTGATCACGACGCCACCCCGGCCGCCGACGCGACGCTCTGCGGCGCAGGCTCGGCCGAGAAGCGCTGCGGGTCGCACCCCGCGAACGCCGCGTCCGCGCCGCGCTCGCCGGCGAGCAGACGGGCACACCAGCTGCGCGGTCAGCGGCGCCAGCAGGATGCCGTTGCGATGGTGGCCCGTCGCCCACGTCAGGCCGGCAAGCGTCCCGGCCCGATCGCCGGCGCGTTGTCCGGCGTGCCCGGGCGCAGCCCAACGCACAGCTCCTCGATCTTCAGCTCGCGCACGCCCGGCACGACCTCGATCGCCTCGCGCAGCAGCTCGTAAATGCCGCCCGCGTCCGGCTGCACGTCAAAGCCGCGCTCCTCGACCGTCGCGCCGAGCACGTAGCGCCCGTCCGCGCGCGGCACCACGTAGCCGCCCTCGAAGCGCACGACGCTGCTCAACAGGCCCGGCCCGCCCGGATCGCGCAGGCGCAGCAGCTGTCCTCTCACCGGACGCACCGGCACCGGCGCGGCCGCGCCCGCCAGCTGCCCACTCCACGCTCCCGCCGCAACCACCACCTCTCGGCCGCGACGAATCGCATCGGCGCCGCCGGCCTCGCCACGCACTCCGGCCGAGCGGTCGGCGAGCGTCACGCCGGCGACGCGCTCGCCGGACGCATCGGCCTCGATGCGCGCGACGGCAGCGTGCTCGCGCAACTGCACCCCCGCCGCCTCGCAAGCCGCCTGCAGCGCGCCCAGCACGAGGCGCGGGTCGACGCAGTGGTCGTCCGGCGAATGCAGCGCAGGCGCACGGTCGGCGCGAGCGCCGGCTCGCGTTCGCGCGCCTGGCTGGCGCGCAGCCGCTCGGTCGCCAGGCCCAGCGAATCGCGAAAGGCGATCTGGCGCTCCAGCTCGCGCGCCTCGTCGGCGTTGCGCGCGAGCAGCAGCGTGCCGGTGGCCAGCAGCCCCACGTCGTGGCCCGCCGCCGCGCCCAGCTCGCGCGCGAACGCCGGCCACATGTCCGCCGAGCGCAGGCCGAGGTCGAGCACGCGCCGGGCGGCCTCGCCGAACTCCGCCTCGGCGACCGGCGCGAGCATCCCCGCGGCCACGCGCGAGGTGCCGGCGCCGAGCGTGTCGCGCTCGAGCACCGTCACGCCCATGCCGCGCTCTCGCGCGCGCCAGGCGATCGACAGGCCGATCACGCCGCCGCCGATCACGAGCACGTCCGTTGAGCTCGCCGAACTGGCCATGCGCTGATGCTAGCCCGCGCAAACGGCGCGCACGCGCTTGCGGGTGCCTGCGAGACTGCGCAGTGTCCGCCCCCGACACCGGCTCCGAACGCCGTGAGCGGCTTGCCGCCGCGCGGCTGTATCTCGTGTGCGACGCCAAACCGGGCGGGCGCGAGCTGCCCGACGTGCTGCGCGCGGCCGTCGCCGGCGGCGTGGACGTCGTGCAGCTGCGCGACAAGCAGCTCGGCGACGAAGAGCTCGCGGCCGTCGCCAACGCGGCGCGCGCGCTGTGCGAGCGCATCGGCGCGCTGCTGATCGTCAACGACCGCCCGCTCGTCGCGCGCGAGGCCGGCGCCGACGGCGTGCACGTCGGCCAGGACGACATGCCCGTCGCCGAGGTGCGCGAGCTGATCGGCCCCGACATGCTCGTTCGGTCTGTCCACGCACGCACAGGACGAGATCGACGCCGCGAAGGCGCGCGCGGCCGACGGCTCGCCGCTCGTCGACTACATCGGCGTCGGCCCGGTGCACGAGACGCCGACCAAGCTCGGGCGCCCGGCCGTCGGCGTCGGGCTCGTGCGCTACGCCGCCGCGCACGCATCCGTGCCGTTCTTTGCGATCGGCGGGCTGGAACGCGTCGAACATCGGCGACGTGATCGCCGCGGGCGCCACGCGCGGCGGTCGTGCTGCGTGCGGTTGCCGACGCCGAGGACCCCGAGCAGGCCGCGCGCGCGCTGCGCGAGCTGCTGCAAGCCGACGATGGCTGAGCGACCGCCGCGCGGTGAACGCGAGCAGCTGGCGCGAGTCGCGCTGCGCCCGCTCGGCCCCGACGAGCGCCCGCCTGCG
>CAWFWA010000007.1:0-68579 GCA_963819435.1 uncultured Solirubrobacteraceae bacterium
CGCAGACCCAGGAGAGACGACTTGCGCAACCCCCGCGACTTCTTCAAGCCCCTTGCGATCGACGCGCCGGAGCCCGCGCGCGAGATTCCGTTCAAGCCGTCTCGGATGATCCACTTCATGGACTTCTCCAACGAGAAAATGGTCGCCAAGGCGCCCGATCTCGCGCCGAAGGTGGACATCCTGCTGGGCAACCTGGAGGACGCCGTGCCGCTGGAAAAGAAGGAGGCGGCGCGCGCGGGGCTGATCAAGGTGGGCAAGGAAATGGACCTTGGCGACACGGCGCTGTGGACGCGCGTCAACGAGCTCGCCTCGCCATATGTGCTCGACGACCTCACGCAGCTGGTGACCGAGATCGGCAACAAGCTCGAGGTGATCATGATCCCGAAGGTCGAGGGACCATGGGACATCCACTACGCCGACCGCCTGCTCGCACAGCTGGAGGCCAAGGCCGGGATCGACCGGCCGATCCTCATCCACTGCGTGCTGGAGACCTCCCAGGGAGTCGCCAACCTGGAGGAGATCGCCAGCGCCAGCCCGCGCATCCAGGGCATGAGCTTCGGCCCCGCCGACCTGGCGGCGTCGCGGCGCATGAAGACGACGCGCGTCGGCGGCGGGCACCCCGGCTACCGCACGATCGCCGACCCGGACCCGGACAACCCCGACGCGCCACGCGCCAGCTACCAGCAGGACCCGTGGCACTACTCGATCGCGCGCATGGTCGACGCCTGCACGGCAGTCGGCGCGTTGCCGTTCTACGGCCCCTACGGCGACATCTCCGACGAGGAGGGCTGTGAAACGCAGTTCCGCGCCTCCTTTTTGCTCGGCTGCGTCGGCGCGTGGTCGCTGCACCCCGGCCAGATCGCGATCGCCAAGCGCGTGTACTCGCCCGATCCGGACGAGGTCGCGTTCGCCAAGAAGGTCATCGAGGCGATTCCCGACGGGCGCGGCGTGCACATGATCGACGGCAAGATGCAGGACGACGCGACCTGGAAGCAGTGCAAGGTGATGGTCAACCTCGCCGAAATGCTCGCCAAGAAGGACCCCGAGCTGGCCGAGGCCTATGGGTTCGCCGCGGCTCCCGCCGTCGCCTAGCCCGGCCATATAGGCTTCCCGGCCGCATGAGGTCAAGCAAATGAGGTTCTTCGAGTTCGAGGCGCGCGAGATCGTCAAGCGCGCGGGCATCCCCGTGACCGACTACGGCTTCACGACCGACCCCGCCGAGGCGGCGCAGATCGCACAGCGGATCGGCGGACCGACGGTGATCAAGTCCCAGGTGCTTGCGGGCGGGCGGATGAAGGCCGGCGGCGTCAAGTTCGCCGACACACCCGAGCAGGCAGAGTCCTACACGAAGGACATCCTGCAGCTGGAAATCGGGGGCCATATGCCGCGCGGCGTGCTCGTCGACCCGAAGGCCGAGGTTGCGCAGGAGTACTACGCGGGCGTCGTCTGGGACGGCACCGCGAAGAAGCCACTGATGCTGTTCAGCGACATGGGCGGCATCGACATCGAGCAGGTCGCCGAGGAGCACCCCGACCACGTCGGCCGCGGCCACTTCTCCACGCTCGAGCCGTTCTCCGACTTCCAGGCCAAGCAGGTCATCGCAGCGGCCGGCGTCACCGGCAAGGCCCTGCAGCGCGCAACGCCCGTGCTGGCCAGACTCGCGCGGCTGTTTCTCGACAACGACATGACGCTCGCCGAGATCAACCCGCTGGCAGAGCTGAAGGACGGCTCGTTCGTGGCGCTGGATGCGCACATGGAGATGGAGGACGAGGGCATGCCCCGTCAGAAGGAGCTGATCAAGGCGCTGGGCATCGGCGAGGACGAGGGCACCCGCGAGGGCCACACACCGACCTCCTTCGAAGACGCCGTCAAGGCGATCGACGCCGCCGACCACCGTGGCGTGATCCAGGGCAAGGACACCGGCTTCAACGGCAACATCGGCCTGGTGATCGGAGCGGGCGGCGGCTCGCTGACGTTGACCGACGCCGTGCGCCAACAGGGCGGCGATCCGGCCAACTACTCCGAGATCGGCGGCAACCCGTCCGTCGCCAAGGCCTGCGGCCTGGCCAAGCAGGTCCTGCAGAAAGACGGCGTCGAGAAGATCGCCGTGATGATGTCGATCGTCTCGAACACGCGCGTGGACATCGTCGCCCGCGGCGTGATCAAGGCCTGCCTGGAGCTGGGCAAGGACCCCGGCGAGACGATTGCCATCTTCCGCATCCCGGGCGCTTGGGAGGAGGAGGGCTTCAAGATCCTCGACAAGTACGGCATCGAGTACTGCGACCGCTCGGTGTCGTTGTGGGAGGCCGCCGGTAGGGCCGTCGCCAAGATCCAAGGAACGGCGGCCTAGCCATGTCCATCCTGATCGACCAGGACACGACCTTCATCATCCAGGGCATCACCGGCCGTGAGGCCGTCAACCTCACGCGCGAGTGCCTGGACTACGGCTCGAAGATCGTCGGGGGGGTCACGCCCGGGCGCAAGGGCCGCGAGGTGCACGGCGTTCCGGTGTTCGACACCGTCGAGCAGGTCGTCGCGCACAACGGCGGCGTCGCGCCCGACGGCTCGGTCGTCACGGTGCCGCCGGCGGGCACGCGCGACGCCGTGTTCGAGGCGCTGCATGCCGGCATCAAGACGATCGTGATCGTCACCGAGCGGATCCCGCGCCGCGACGTCGCGATGATGGTCGAGCTCGCCGATGCCAAGGGTGCGAGGATCATCGGCCCGAACTGCCTCGGCGTGATTGTCCCGGGCGTCGCCAAGATGGGCGGCATCGGCGGCCCGGCGCGCAATGCCGCGGTGGCCTACCAGCCCGGCGCGGTCGGCGTGATGAGCCGCTCCGGTGGCATGACCACGGAGATCTCCTCCACGCTGACGGCCGCGGGACTCGGGGTTTCCACGGCGGTCTCGATCGGCGGCGACGCGATCATCGGCTCCACCTATGCCGAGCTGATGCCGTACTTCGAGGCCGATGAGCAGACCGAGGCGATCGTGATCTACACCGAGCCCGGGGGCCGCATGGAGGCGCAGCTGGCCGAGTGGGTCTCCGAGCACAACTCGCGCCTGCCGATCATCGCCTTCATGGCCGGCAAGTTCATGGACGACGAGGAGATGCAGGGAATGTCATTCGGGCACGCGGGCACGATCGTCGAGGGCAAGGAGGACTCGGCGACGGAGAAGATCGCCCGGCTGGAGGCGGCCGGCATCCCCGTCGTGCAACGCATTGACGAGATCCCCGACCTCGTCAAGGCAAAGATCGCCGAACGGAGCCAAGCGTGAGAAACGATGCCCTGTTCATCGCCGTCGAAGTCGACGACGCCGCCGCGGCCGACGCCGAGCTGGCGAGGAAGCTGACCGAGGTCTGCCCTGTCGACATCTACGCCCAGCGCAACGACGGAACGCTCGAGATCGTGGAGAAGAACCTCGACGAGTGCGTGCTCTGCCGTTTGTGCCTGGACGCCTCGCCGGACGGCGCGGTCAAGGTGATCAAGCTCTACGACGGCGGCGCGACGCTCTGAGCCGCGGGCGCCCGGCCCTGGCAGCTCGCCCAGCCGCGCTGTATGGTGGCGCAAGCGACATGAACGAAAACTTCTCACTCGTCGTTATGTGCATTTTCCTGCTGCTCTCGCTTGCCTTTCTCGCGCAGCAGCTGACGTCCTACCACTGAGCGGCGGGCACCACGCTCGGTCGGTGAGGTGAGCCGAGGCGCTCGCTCAGGCCGACTTGCGCGCCTTGCGCGTGTGCTCGCGTTCCTGCTGACGCTCGACGACGTTGACGATCAGCTTGAGTATCTGGTCGGGGCCGGTGGCCTTGGCCTGGCCGTAGCTGTAGGCCTCGATCCAGTCGGGCACCTTGCCTTCGCGCGCCATCACGTTGAAGAACTCGCGGCGCATTTCCGTGCGCACGCGCGCGTCCGCGGCCGGGCCCTTGGTGACCTTGATCTCGGGCATCTCCAGGCGGAAGTGCTGCACGTCGCCGCGCCCGCGCAGCTCGACGCCGATCACGAGCTTCATCGGCGCGAGCGCCGGTACCTCTTCGAGGAACCTGCGCGTGGCAAGCTCGATCAGAGCCTTGGCATCCTCGGCCATCGATTCAGATCTTATGACGCTGCAGCAGCTTGCGCCCGATCACCATGCGTTGGATCTCCGACGTTCCCTCGCCGATCAGCAGCAGCGGCGCATCGCGGTAGAGACGCTCGATCTCGTACTCCTTGGAGTAGCCGTAGCCGCCGTGGATGCGGAAGGACTCCTCCACGCAGAAGCGCCCCGCCTCCGAGGCGAACAGCTTGGCCATGCCGGCCTCCAGGTCCGAGCGGTCGCCGGCATCCTTCAGGCGGGCGGCGCGCAGCGTCATCAGTCGCGCCGCGTCGACCTGCGTGGCCATGTCGGCGAGCTTGAACTGGATTGCCTGGTGCTCTGAGATCGGCTTGCCGAAGGTCTTGCGCTCCTGCGAGTAGCGCAGCGCGAGCTCGAGCGCACGCTGGGCTATGCCGACGCCGCGCGCGGCCACGTTCACGCGCCCGACCTCCAGCGCGTCCATCATCTGCGGAAAGCCCTTGTTCAGTCCCGCGTCCTCGCCGCCGAGGATGTTCTCGGCCGGGCATTTGTAGCCGTCGAACACGAGCTCGGTCGACTCGACGCCCTTGTAGCCCATCTTGCGCAGCTGCGGCGGAACGGTCAGCCCGGCGTAGGCGCCCGTGTTCTCGCTGATGCCGCCCTCCTTCTCGGCGATGAAGCACGTCATGCCCTTGTAGGCCTTCTCGGCGCCCGGGTCGGTCTTGACGAGCACGAACACGAGGTCCGAGCGCAGCCCGTTGGTCACCCACATCTTCTGGCCGTTGATCTCGTAGTCGCCGTCGCCGGTCTTCTTGGCGGACGTTTTGATCGCCTGCACGTCGGAGCCGAGCTCGGGCTCGGACAGCGAGAAGGCCGCGCGGATCTCGCCGGTTGCCATGCGCGGCAGGTACTTCTCCTTCTGCTCGTCGCTGCCGAACTTGATCAGCAGGTAGGAGCCGATGAAGTGCGTGTTGATCACGCCGGAGATCGAGATCCAGCCGCGCGAGAGCTCCTCGACGATCATCGCGTAGGTCGTCAGGTCGAGCCCCATACCGCCGTACTCCTCGGGGATCGTCACGCCGAACAGCCCGAGCTCCTTCATCTGCTCGACGATCGGCTCAGGGAACTCGTCCTCGTGGTCGTAGTGCTCGGCGTTGGGCAGGATCTGCTCGTCGGCGAACTGGCGCACCATCTCGGTGATCGCCTTCTGCTCGTCGGTCATCTCTGTGTACGGCGAGGGGGCTACGGCCATGCTGTTTAGCGCTCCAAGGTCGTTTTCGGACTGGTCAGGGGAGAATACCGCCATGAACTTCGCCAGCGACGTGCTCGACCGGCTGCCCGCTTCGTCGATCGCGTTGGTGGAGCTGGCGCGCGACGGTACGCGGCGCGAGTGGAGCTTCGCCGAGGTCTGCGATCGCAGCGCCCGCCTGGCGGGCACGTTGAACCGCCTGGGCATCGGCCGCGGTGATGTCGTGATGACGCTGATCGGCAATCGGCCCGACTGGGTGCTGACGATGGTCGCGTGCTTTCGCATCGGCGCGGTGGTGCTGCCGTGCACCGAGCAGCTGCGCGCAAAGGACCTGCGCCTGCGCCTGGACGCGGTGCGCCCATCGCTGATCGTCGCCGACGAGCGCAACCGCTCAGAGCTCGAGCAGGCCGCGCCGGACTGCCGCGTCGTGCTCGTGCCCGACGAGACCCTGTATGACGCCGAGCCCGCCGAGCCGGTCGCGCTGGCCGCAGAGGATCCGTGCCTGATCGCCTTCACCAGCGGCACGGCCGGCGAGCCCAAGGCGGTCGTGCACGCGCAGCGCTACCTCGCCGGCCAGCGCCTGCAGGCGATGCACTGGCTGGGACCGGGCGCCGGGGACCTGGTGTGGTGCACGGCGGCCAGCGGCTGGTCCAAGTCGGCGCGCAACGTGTTCATCGCACCGTGGCTGTGCGGAGCGCGCGCGCTGCTGCACGACGCGCGCTTCGATCCCGACGAGCGCCTGCAGCTGCTGGCGCGCGAGCGCGTGAACGTCCTGTGCATGGCGCCGACGGAGTACCGCGTGCTGGCAAAGCGAACGACGCTGCGTGCGTTTGAGCACCTGCGCGGGCTGGTGGCCGCCGGCGAGGCGCTGAACCCGGAGGTGCTGCGCGCGTGGAACCAGGCCACCGGCCTGGACATCCGCGACGGCTACGGGCAGACCGAGACGGGGCAGCTGACCGGCGCGCCGCTCGCGCTGGCGGTCCGTCCCGGGTCGATGGGCAAGGCGCTGCCGGGCATCGGGCTGCTGGTCAAACAGGGCGAGCTGACCGCCAACCCGCGCACCGTGCCGACGTTCTTTCTCGGCTATCTCGGCGAGCACGTGCATCGCGCCGAGGACGGCTCGTGGCAGATCGACGACCGCCAGACGGGGGGTCCCTGGCGAACGGGCGATCTGGTTGCGCAGGACGAGGACGGCTGGCTGCACTTCGAGGGCCGAGACGACGACGTGATCATCTCCGCCGGCTACCGCATCGGGCCGTTCGAGGTGGAGTCCGCGCTGGTCGCCCACCCCGCGGTCGCCGAGGCGGCGGCGGTGGCGGCGCCCGACGAGGAGCGCGGGTCGGTCGTGCGCGCCGTCGTGGTGCTGCGCGACGACTGCTACGCGCCCTCGGCAGAGCTCGCGCTGGAGCTGCAGGAGCACGTCAAGCGCGAGACGGCTCCGTACAAGTACCCGCGCATCGTCGAGTTCGCCGACGAGCTGCCGAAGACCGCCAGCGGCAAGATCAAGCGATCCGAGCTGCGAGCGGGCGACTAGCGAAGCCGGGCCGTGGGCGCGATCGCCCGCGGCCCGGTCGCAGGTCGCTCAGGCCAGCTGGGTGACGGGCTCGGGCGTGGCGTACTCGCGGTCGAGCTCGAGCTCGAGCTCCTCGACCTCCTGCTGCACCGTGCCGGCGGGCGGGCGCAGCACCAGGAAAGCGGCGGCGATGCCGACGGTGACGCAGATCGCCGCGACGACGTACGCGAGGTGGTAGCCGCCGGTCAGTGCGGCGATCGCCGAGTGCCCGCTCGCCGTCAGCGCTTTGGTGTGGTCGGTTGCGACCGTGCCCAGTGCGGCCAGCCCGATCGCGCCGAACAGCTGCACGGACACGTTGATGATCCCCGACGCCAACCCGGCGTCACGCGCCGGAGCGTCTGCCATGCCCATCGTCAGCAGCGGCAGGAACGATGCGCCGGCACCGAGGCCGATCAGCAAGAAGGCGAAGAACAGACCCGGGAAGTAGCTCGCGTGGATTCCCGCGACGGACAGCAGCAGCAGCCCGGCGACGATCGAGGCGAGCCCGCCGGCGAGTGAGTTCAGCGCGCCGAAGCGTTCGGCGGCTTTGGCGGACAGGCCCATCGACATGACGGCGATCGAGGCGGTCAGCGGCAGGAACGCCAGGCCCGTGTCGATCGCGTTGTAGCCGAGCACGCGCTCGAGGTACAGCGAGCCGAGGAAGAAGGCCGAGAACATGCCGGTGACGAGCAGCCCGCGCACGAGGCTCGAGCCCATCAGCATGCGCAGGCGCAGCACGCGCAGCGGCATGATCGGGTTCTCCAGGCGCGACTCCAGCGTGAGGAACGCGCCCAGCAGCACCAGCGAGACGGCGCCGACGCCGAGTGTGCGCGCCGACAGCAGGCCGTATTCGGTCGACTTGACGATCGCGAACGCGCCGGCCATCGTCGCCAGCGTGATCAGCGCCGAGCCGAGCCAGTCGACGCCTCCGCCCAGGCCGATGCCCTCGTTCTCCACGATCAGCGCGCGGCCGAGCACGAAGGCGACGGCACCGATCGGCACGTTGACGAAGAAGATCCAGTGCCAGTCCAGCGACTGCGTGAGCACGCCACCCGCGAGCAGCCCGATCGAGCCGCCGCCGGCGGAGACGAACGCGTACATGCCCATCGCCTTTGCCTGATCGACGCGCTCGGGGAACTCGGTGACGATGATCGCCAGGATCACGCTCGACGCGACCGCTCCGCCGACGCCCTGCAGCAGCCGTGCGCCGATCAACAGCCCTTGGCTGTCAGCGATTCCGCACAGCACCGACGCCGTCGTGAACAGCACGAGCCCGGCGAGGAACACGCGCTTTCGGCCGATCAGGTCGCCGAGGCGGCCTGCGAGCAGGAGGAAGCCGCCAAAGGTGATCAGGTATCCGTCGATGACCCAGGTGAGGTTGCCCTGTGAGAAGTGCAGGTCGCTCTGAATGGACGGCAGCGCGACGTTCACGATCGTTGCGTCGAGCACCATCATCAGCTGCCCGAGGCAGAGGACTGCCAAGGCGATCCAGCGACGGCGATCAGTGCGGCTGGCGAGCTCGGCTGCCGACGAGGTGATCTGCGCATCCGCGTGACGGGCGTGCGCCGCGTCTGACGTTGCGCGCTGCCCGGTCCCGGCGGTGGCCTCGCTCGGCGCCGATTGCTCGGACTCGCGTCGAGCGCTGCGCCCTTTGATCCTGCGCTGACGTTGCTTGATGATCGTGCTCATAATGGCTCCCTTTGTTGCGATGAGAAGCACCATAGCAGCGATCATCCCTACAGCAAGGAAGATCTACTTTATATTTATTATTGTTGCTATATTGATAAGTCATGAGCATTGATGTAAGATCACGCGAGATGGGTACTGGGGAGAGGGCATGTGCTCCGGGTTCGATGGCCCTGCTGACGCGGCTGGCCAAGCAGGTCTACCGGCGCAGCGGCGAAGACCTGCTGGGGATGCACATGCGTCACCTGATGGCGCTCAGCTACGTGCGCGACCACGACGGCGGACCGCAGCAGGAACTTGCCGAGGCGTTGTGCATGGACGCCAACAACGTCGTGCTGCTGCTCAACGAGCTCGAGGACCTCGGCTTCATCAGCCGCCGGCGCGATCCCAGCGACCGCCGGCGCCACCTCGTCGGCCTGACCTCAGCCGGCGCCAAGGCGCTCGACAGCGCCGAGCATCGTCAGGAGACGATCGAGGACGACGTGCTCAGCGCGCTCGATCCCGAAGAGCGCGCCACCCTGTGGCGCCTGCTCGGCCGTGCTCTGCGCGGCGCCGAACCAGACCTGGCCGACGCCTGCGAAGACGAGGCCGCGGCCGCCAAGCCGCTCGTATCAGCGACGCCCTGAGCGCCTGAGCCCGGCCCTGGCGGGTCGATGGTCAAGCGAGATGCCGACCGAAGATCGGCCGGCGGCCCGCTAGAGGGCGACGATTGCGTCGATCTCGACGAGTGCACCCTTGGGAAGCGCAGCCACGCCGACGGCGGCACGTGCCGGCGGCTCGTCGGCGAAGAAGGTCGCGTAAACGTCGTTGATCTCGGCGAACGCGCCCAGGTCCGTGGTGTAGATCGTCAGCCGGATCGCCCGCTGCAGCGTCGTACCCGCCGCGACACACACCTCCTGCAAGTTCTCCAGGCAGCGCCCGGCCTGCTCGCCGGGCGTGCTTCCCACCAGCCCACCGCCGGCGGGATCCAGCGGAATCTGCCCCGAGCAGAACAGCAACTCGCCGCTGCGCACGGCGTGGCTGTAGGGACCGACCGCCGCCGGAGCGGAGGGCGCATCGACGGTCTCGCGATCGGCTGCCATCGCGCGCAGCCTACCGCCGGATGGTTCCGCGTGCGTGCGGCGGGGTAGCTAGGCAGTCTGTGTACAAAGTCCCTGCAACCGCCGCTTCCCGACCACGGCTGCCGCTAAGGTTCCGCCGCATGTCACGGTCGATGTTCACCTCCACGCTCGCCGTGTCACTGCTGCTTGGCGCGCTCGGCGCCGCCGGTGCATCGCCCGCCGACGCGGCGCTGACGTTCGCGCCGTGCGCGAACGTGCCGGGATTCTCGTGCGCGCCGCTGACCGTGCCGCTGGACCGCTCCGGCAAGACGCCGGGCACAGTCGCGCTGACCGTCGAGCGCAAGGGCGCCAGCGCAGCGGGCGGCCAGAGCGCGGTGCTGGCGCTCGCCGGCGGCCCCGGCCAGGCCGCCGACCCGCTGGGCGAAGACCTCGCGCGGACGATCGCCCCGGCGCTCGCCACGCGCGACCTGCTCGTGTTCGATCAGCGCGGAACAGGGCATTCCTCGCCGCTGAACTGCCCGGTGTTCAACAACATTGCAGCACTGGAAAACGCCAGCGAAAGCACGCTCGGCCCGCTGGTCGAACTGTGCGCGCTGCAGATCGGCCCGGCGCGCGGATCGTTCACCACGCTGGACTCGGTGGAAGACATCGAGGCGATCCGCCATGCGGCGGGCTACAAGAAGCTCGTCCTGTACGGCACGTCATACGGCACGAAGGTCGCACTGGAGTACGCCGAACGCTACCCCCAGCACGTCGAATCGATGGTGCTCGACTCGGTCGTGCCGACGACCGGCCCCGAACCGTTCGGCCTCAACCGCTTCCCGGCGATCGGCTCGGCGCTGACCGAACTGTGCCTCAACCACGCGTGCGACGGGATCACCGCCAACCCGGTGGGAGACCTCGCGCGCCTGCTGGACCAGCTGCGCAAGCGGCGCCTGTCGGGCTCGGCCTACGACGGCTCGGGCAAGCGCCACTCGGTGTCGCTGGGCGAGCAGGACGTGCTCGACATCCTGCAGGCCGGCGATCTGAACCCGGCGCTGCGCGCGCTGTTCCCGGGAGCCGTGCACTCGGCGCTCAACGGTGACCCCGACCCACTGCTGCGGCTGAACCTGATTGCCGAGGGTCTCGTGCCGAGCGTGCCGATCCGCCCCAGCCCGGAAGCCGAACGCGCCGCCGCCGAAGAAGAAAACAACGCGCTGTTCCTCGCGACGTCGTGTGAGGAGACGCTGTTCCCATGGCAGCGCAGCGCTCCGGCGGCCACGCGCTCGGCCGAAGCGCTCGCCTCGCTGCACGCGCTGCCGGCGAGCGACTTCTACCCGTTTGACGCGAACACCGCGCTGGCCAACAGCCTCGTGCCGATCTGCGCGTCCTGGCCCGACGCCTCCGCCGCGCCCGCCGCAACGGTTGCCCTGCCCAACGTGCCCACGCTGATCCTCTCCGGCGGTCAGGACACGCGCACACCGACCTCCGGTGCGCGGGCACTGGCGACGCTGATCCCAGACGCGCAGGTGCTCGTCGTGCCCTACACCGGGCACTCGGTGCTCGGCAGCGACTTCAGCGGCTGCGCGCAGGCGGCCGTCGGCGCGTTCTTCGCCGGCGCGCCCGTGCAGCCGTGTACCGCCACGAGCAATGTGTTCTCGCCGACGCCCGTGGCGCCGCGCAAATTGGCCTACGTGCACGCTCCGTCGGGCCTTCGCGGCAAGCCGGGGCGTACGCTCACCGCCGTACTCGACGCGATCGTCGACCTCGACCGCCAGGTCGTCGCGGCAACGCTGGAGGCCGAGTCCGAACTGCCCAGCGGGTCGAGCTTCGGCGGGCTGCGCGGCGGCTTCGCGCGGTTGACCGCATCGGCCGCAACGCTGCGCGGCTTCTCGTTCGTCAACGGCGTCACGCTGACCGGGACCTTCCCCGTGCGAAACCACGAACTGCAGCCGGCGACGATCCGCATCTCCGGCGGCAGTGCGGCGCACGGCTCGGTCAGGCTGTCGGCCGACAAACGCGTCAGCGGCACGCTCGGCGGCAGGCGCTTCAATGTCAGCCTCTCAAAGGTCAAGCTGTCGCGCGCGGGCGGGCCCGGCGAATGGCCGTCGCGGCCCGTGCAACTGCCGCTGCCAAAGCTCGTCGCCGAACGCCCGGCGGCGCTTCGCTGACGCCGCTCGTTCGGTACTAGGCTGACGCGAGCATGGCCAACGCGCTCGCGTCCGAGACGTCCCCGTATCTGCGCCAGCACGCCGAGAACCCGGTCGACTGGCTGCCGTGGGGTGAGCAGGCGCTGGCGCGCGCGGTAGCCGAGGACAAGCCGCTGCTCGTTTCGATCGGCTACTCGGCGTGTCACTGGTGCCACGTGATGGAGCGCGAGTCCTTCGAGGATGCGCGCACGGCGGCGCTGATGAACGACGCGTTCGTGTGCGTGAAGGTCGACCGCGAGGAGCGCCCGGACGTCGACGCGCTGTACATGGAGGCCGTGCAGGGGATGACCGGCCACGGCGGCTGGCCGCTGAACGTCTTTCTCACGCCCGAGCAGCTGCCGTTCTACGGCGGCACGTACTACCCGCCCGAGCCGCGCCACGGGATGCCCGCGTGGACGCAGGTGCTGCAGGCGATCGCCGAGTCCTGGAAGGAGCGCAGCGAGGAGATTCGTGCGGGCGGCGAGCGCCTGCGCGGGCAGCTGTCCGGCGGCGCCCAGCTGACGCCCTCCTCCGAGCCCATCGCCGAGCAGGCGCTCGACGCGGCCGTGCAGACGCTGCGCGAGTCATACGACGCCGAGCAGGGCGGTTTCGGCGGCGCGCCCAAGTTCCCGCAGGCGTCGGTGCTCGAGTTCCTGCTGCTGCGCGGAGAGCGCGAGATGACGCGTACGACGCTGCACGCGATGGCCGGTGGCGGGATCCACGATCAGATCGGCGGCGGCTTCTCGCGCTACAGCGTCGATCGCTCGTGGACGGTGCCGCACTTCGAGAAGATGCTCTACGACAACGCGCTGCTCGCGCGCGTCTACCTGCACGGCTTCCGCGTCTTTGGCGAGCGCCGCCTGCTGGACGTGTGCCTGGACACGCTCGGCTGGGCGCTGCGCGAGATGCGCGGCCCGGAGGGCGGCTTCTACTCCGCCCTCGACGCCGACTCCGAGGGCGTCGAGGGCCGCTACTACGTGTGGACGCTCGCCGAGCTGCGCGACGTGCTCGGCGACGACGCCGGTGCGGCGATCGACTGGCTCGGCGCGACCGAGCAGGGCAACTTCTCAGACCCCCATCACCCCGCGCCCGGCCAGAACGTGCTGAGCGACCGCGACCACGACCGCGTCGTCGCCGAGCTGGACGAGTCCACGCGCGAGCGCATCCGAGGGCGCCTGCTCGCCGCGCGCGAGCAGCGCGTTCGCCCGGGTCTCGACGACAAGCGCCTGACGGCGTGGAACGCGCTGATGATCGCTGCGCTGGCCGACGCCGGCGCGGCGCTGCGCGACGAGCCGGTGCACGGCGTCGATCCGGCGCTCGCGCAGACGCTGCTCGACGCGGCCACCGCCGGCGCGCAGTTCGTGCTCGACGAGCTGCGCGACGAGCATGGGCGCCTGCTGCGCAGCTACAACGACGGCCGCGCGAAGATCGGTGCCTATCTGGAGGACCACGCGTTCTTGCTGGAGGCGATGCTCGTTCTGTTCGAAACGACGTGCGAAGAGCGCTGGTTCGGCGAGGCGGTCGCGCTCGCCGGTGAGCTGATCGAGCGCTTTTCAGACGCCGAGCACGGCGGCTTCTTCTCAACCGCCTCTGACGGACCGGCGCTGATCGCGCGCCGCAAGGACCTCGAGGACTCGCCGATCCCTGCAGGCGCCTCGAGCGCGGCCGCCGGCCTGCTGCGCCTGGCCCAGCTCACCGGCGAGCAGGACTACGAGCGCCACGCCGTGTCCGTGCTGCGCCTGCTGCAGGAGATCGCCCCGCGCCACCCGGCCGCGTTCGGGCACCTGCTGCAGACGATGCACTTCTACCTGTCCCCCGCGCGGCCGATCGCCTGCGCTGTGCCGGCGCGCTAGCCGCGCCGGCGCCGCTCGCTCAGAGAATCGACAGGTAGCGGTCACGCTCCCACTGCGTGACCTGCACGCGGTAGTCGTCCCACTCCTGGCGCTTGATCTCAACGTAACGGTTGAACATGTGCTCGCCGAGCGTTCGCAGCACGAGCTCTGACTGCGCGGTCAGCTCGATCGCCTCGCCGAGGCTCTCGGGAAGCTGCTCGACGCCCAGGCGGCGGCGCTCCTCGCCCGACAGGTGATAGAGGTTCTTCTCCATCGGCTCGGGCAGCTCATAGCCCTTCTCGATGCCCTCCAGTCCGGCCTGCAGCAGCACGGCGAAGGTCAGGTAGGGGTTGCATGCCGGGTCAGGGCAGCGCAGCTCCATGCGCGTCGCCTTCTCCGAGCCCGGGTGATAGAGCGGCACGCGCACGAGTGCAGAGCGGTTGCGGCGCGACCACGCGACATAGACGGGCGCCTCGAAGCCGGGCACCAGGCGCTTGTAGGAGTTGACCCACTGGGCGAAGATCGAGCAGATCTCGCGCGCGTGCTTGAGCTGGCCGGCGATGAACGCCTTGCCGATGTCCGACAGGAAGTACTGGTCGTCGGCGTCGTAGAAGGCGTTGACGCCGTTGCTGAACAACGACTGGTGGGTGTGCATGCCCGAGCCGTTCTCGCCGTACAGCGGCTTGGGCATGAACGTCGCGTGCCAGCCGTACTTCATCGCGTACTCCTTGACGGTGATGCGGTAGGTCATGCAGTCGTCGGCCATCTTCATCGCGTCGGCGTAGCGCATGTCGATCTCGTGCTGGGAGGGACCGACCTCGTGGTGGGTGTACTCGACGTGGATGCCCAGTTGCTCCAGCGCGAGCACCGTCTCGCGGCGCACGTCCGAGCCCGCGTCGAGCGTCGTCAGGTCGAAGTAGCCGCCCTGGTCGAGCACCTCTGTCGAACGCGAGTCTTTGAACAGGAAGTACTCCAGCTCAGGACCCACGTTGAACACGTCAAAGCCCATCGACTCGGCGCGCTCCAGCGCGCGGCGCAGCACGTGGCGCGGGTCACCCTCATACGGCGTGCGCTCGGGCGTGATCACGTTGCAGAACATCCGCCCGACGCCCTGCTCCTCCGGGCGCCACGGAAGCACCGCGAACGTCGCCGGATCGGGCATCGCGATCATGTCGGACTCCTCGATCGCGTTGAAGCCGGTGATCGACGAGCCGTCGAAGCCCATGCCCGACTCGAACGCGTCGTCCAGCTCTTCGACGTTGATCGAGAACGACTTCAGCTGACCGAGGATGTCGGTGAACCAGAAGCGGATGAAGCGGATCTCGCGCTCGGCGACGATCGCCTTGACGTCGTCCGCGGTTTTCGGCGAGTCCGGCATCAGTCTCTGACCTTAGCGGTGGCCCTGGCGCGGCGGTATCGACGGTTGGCCAAAAGCGCGAAACGGCGCGCGCCGGCCCGAGCGCTTCAGTGCCCCGCCACCGCCGCGACGAAGTCCGCGACGTCTTCGGCTTCCCTGCCCTGGTAGAGCAGAGCCGGCATCTGGCCCAACCCGCGCGCACGTCCTTCTTCGATCGCGTTGAGCACGAGCGCCTTGCGCCCGGAGGCCGTGGAGATGTCAGAGCCCACACGAATGTCGAGGTTCGGGCCGATCTGGCCGACCGACTTGGTCGCGGCGAGCGTGTGGCACACCCCGCAGGTGTGCGCGAACAGTTCGCGGCCTTCCTGCTGCTTGGCGTTGAGGTGCACGCCGCCCACTGCGGCCCCCGCCTTGTGGTCGCCGTTGAAAGCGAGCACGATCGCCGGCACGGCCAGCCCGAAGGCGAACAGCACCACCACCGCGAGCGTCACCGAGCGCCGGCTGACCTTCGATTCGGTGTGCAGCGCCTGACGCGCGCCGCGTGGGCCGCCGCGCATCGCGACGAAGAAGACACCGAGCCCGAGCAGTACCCAGGCGAGGACGATCACGATGATCATTGCGCGCGAGAACATATCGCCTGCGGACGCCGGACGATGCGGCGGGCGCCGCCGCCGAGCCTGCAACAGACGATGAGAGCGCACTTAGCTTTAGGCAGCACCAAGGTTCGGCGCTAGCCTGAAGGGTGTCTGAACCGCACTGCAAGCCCGCCGAAATGGACCTGAGGTCATGAACATCCTCCGCCGTCTTCCGCTCTCGCGCCTGCTGATCGTGTCCGTGGCCGTAATCGCCTTCGGCGCATCCGTCACGGCGATCGCCCTCGCCCTCGGCTCCGGGCCGACGCCTCCGGCCAAGCCGCTTGCGCAGGCCGCGCACGACGCGCTCACCGCGCCGCCCGTCGAAGGCGTCAGCGCCAGCGTGACGCTGACCAACAAGCTCGTCGAAGGCGCGGATCTGGCAAGCGGTGGCGGCGAAGCGGGCCAGCTCTCGCAGAGCCCGCTGCTGTCAGGCGCCTCCGGTCGCCTGTGGATCGCCAAGGACGGGCGCGTGCGCCTGGAGCTGCAGGCCGAAAAAGGCGACACGCAGGTGCTCTACGACGGCAAGACCGTGACCGTGTACGACGCCTCCACGAACACGCTCTATCGCTACACGCCCCCTGCGGGCAAGCAGCAAGGCTCGACGACCGGCCCCGCCGCCAAGGAGCACGAACCGCCGAGCGTCGCGAAGATCGAAGAAGGGATCGCCAAGCTCTCCAAGCACGCCGACGTGTCCGGTGCGACGCCGACCGACGTCGCCGGGCAGCCCGCGTACACCGTGCGCGTCTCACCCAAAGAAGGCGGCAGCCTGTTCGGCGGCGCCGAGCTTTCCTGGGACGCGGTTCACGGCGTGCCGCTGCGCGCCGCGCTGTACTCCTCCACGAGCTCCTCGCCGGTGATCGAACTGGCGGCGAGCGAAGTCTCCTACGGACCCGTCGCAGGCTCGGTGTTCGAATTCACGCCTCCCGCGGGCGCGAAGGTCGACGAAGTGACGCTTCCCACCGGGCACGAATCCAAGACCCCGGGGGCCGCCGGCGCTCACGCGCACCCGAGCGTGACGACGCATGGGCAGGGCATCTCGGCCGTCGATGTGATCGAAAGCAAGACCAAGCCTGGTGAGAAGTCGCTGAACCTGCCCGAAGGGCTGCCGAAGGTGCACATCGGCGCGACGACCGCCACCGAGCTGCCGACCGCGCTGGGCACGCTGCTCAGCTTCGAGCGCTCAGGCGTGCGCTACCTGCTCGTCGGCTCCGTCACGCCGGCGGCCATCGAGGCAGTCGCCCGAGGTCTCTAGCGTGGCCGAGCAGGCGACGGTCGCTCACGATCGAGCGGCCCAGTCCCGCGAGGCCGCGCCCGACCAGGCGGGCGAAGCGCAGCCGGTCCGTGCCAGGGGCCTGGTCAAGCGCTACAAGGAGGTCTTGGCGGTCGACCACATCGACCTGAACGTGCGCGCGGGCGACGTGTACGGCTTTCTCGGTCCCAACGGCGCCGGCAAGACGACCACGCTGCGCATGGCGCTGGGCCTGATCACGCCCAGCGAGGGCAGCGTGGAGCTGTTCGGGCGAGACCCGATGCGCGCCGGCGCACGCGCGCTTGAGGGCGTCGCGGGCTTCGTCGAGGCACCGCGCTTCTATCCGTACCTCACGGCACGCAAGAACCTCGAGCTGCTCGCCGCGCTGGACGGCGACGATGCGCGCGGGCGGATCGACGAGGTGCTCACGACCGTCGAGCTGGTGCCGCGTGCCGGACACCGCGTGCGCGGCTTCTCCCATGGCATGAAGCAGCGTCTGGGGATCGCCGCGGCTCTGCTGCGCCGCCCGCGACTGCTCGTGCTCGACGAGCCGGCGACGGGCCTGGATCCCGCGGGCATGCGCGATATGCGCCTGCTGATCCGGCGCCTCGCCGACGACGGCATCACCGTGCTGCTCTCAAGCCATCAGCTCCCCGAGGTCCAGGAACTGTGCGACCGCGTGGCGATCGTCGAGTCCGGCCGCGTCGTCTACGAGGGCGCGCTCGCCGACCTGCGCCGCCAGGGCGGCGCCGGCTACCGTCTGCGCACGACCGACGACGCGCGTGCCGCGCGCATCCTCGCCGATCAGCCCGGCATCGAGCATGCGACGAGCGGCGAGCAGGGGCTCGGCTTCGCTGCCGAGGAGCAGGCCGTGGGCGCGCTGTCGCTGGCGCTCGCCCACGGCGGCGTGGGCATCCTCGCGCTCACGCCGGAGCTCGCGACGCTCGAGGATCTGTTCTTCCGCTTGACCGAGGGCGGCGCCGCCGTGGCGGGCGAGCCGCCGCAAGCCGCGAGCGCGGCGCGCGACGGGGTACCGGTCGCATGAGTGCCCACGCCGCATCGCCGGCCGTCGCAACGCCACCCGTGGCGCGCAGCACGCTGCGGCGCCCGAGCACGCTGACCGTCTGGCGCTGGGAGATGCGCAAGCTGATCTCCCAGAAGCGCACGTATCTCGGCCTGGCGATCGGCGTCGTCTTCCCGGTGATCTTCGTGCTCGCGCAGTATCTGCGCGGCCATCACGGCCACGACGGCGGCAACGTGTTCTTCTCGGAGGTCACCCAGTCGGGGCTGGCCACACCGGTGCTGACGCTGCTGATCGAGTCGGCCTTCCTGCTGCCGCTCGCCGCGGCGCTCGTCGCCGGCGACATCGTCGCCACCGAGGACGGCAACGGCACGCTGAAGACGATCCTCACGCGCTCGGTCGATCGCGGTCAGGTGTTCGCCGCCAAGGCGCTCGCGGCGATGACCTACGCGACGATCGCCGTGTTCGTCTCGGCCGCCGTGGCAACGATCGCCGGCGTCGCCTTCTGGGGCTTCAACCACGTGACCACGTTCTCGGGCTCGGTCGTCCCGCCGGGCGAAGGGCTGCTGCTCGTGTTCGCGGCCAACGCGTGCTACCTGATCCCGATGGCGGCGATCGTCAGCATCGGCGTGCTGCTCTCGACGGTCACGCGCAACAGTGCCGCCGCGGTCGTCGGCACGCTCGCCGTGACGCTGATCCTCGCGCTGATAACCGTCATCCCCGGCCTGCAGGGCGCCCAGCCCTACCTGCTGACGACCGAGTACAACAACTGGCACGGGCTGCTGCGCACGCCCACCGACTGGGCGCCGATCTGGCACTCGCTGTGGGTCTGCGCACTTTATGCCGTGCCGTCGCTGGCGGCCGCCTATCTGGTGTTCCTGCGCCGCGACGT
The DNA here is from genome assembly GCA_963819435.1 of uncultured Solirubrobacteraceae bacterium. GTDB lineage: Bacteria > Actinomycetota > Thermoleophilia > Solirubrobacterales > Solirubrobacteraceae > Palsa-744. Next base: position 18,758 of record CAWFWA010000007.1, read on the forward strand.
CGCCGGCGGCTGAGCGCAGCGGCTAGCTGACCTGCGCGGGCTGCTCGACCGCCGAGAGCTCGACGTCGCCCATCAGCCGCCGCGCCTCGCGCGGGTCGATCAGTCCGGCTTCCAAGCGACCGGTCGACTCGGCGCCGCACGCCACGCCCAGGCGCAGGCAGTGATCGGGCGGGCGCCCCTCATAGCGCGCGGCCACGTAGCCGGCGAGGAACGCGTCGCCCGAGCCGCGCCGCGCGATCGGCTCGCGCTGCTCGATGCGCGCGCGCTTGCTGCGCAGATGGCCGTCCACGAGCACCTGCGCGATGCATCCGTCGGGTAGCGTCATGATCGCCTCGTGCGGTCCCAGCGCGACGATCTCGTGCACGACGTGCGCGCGCTCATCCTCGCCGGAGAACTCGTGCCCGACCAGTTCCTCGGCCTCGAGCACGTTCGGCGAGACGATGTCCGGCTCGGCGCGCACCGCCTGGCGCAGCGGCTCTCCGTCGGTGTCGATCACGGTCGTCACATCCAGGCGCTCCAGATCGCGGATCAGCCCCGCGTAGAGGTCGGGCTCGACGCCGCGCGGCAGCGAGCCCGCGAACACCACGATCGCCGCGCCGCGCGCCAGGTACAGCAGCTTGTCGCGGAACAGCTCGACCTCACGTTCGGAGACCGCCGGCCCGCGTTCGTTGATCTCGGTCTGCTCGCCCGTCGTCGGATCGAGCACCGACGTGTTCGTGCGCGACTCCTCGCGGATGCGTACGAAGTCGTTGAGGATCGACTCTTCGGTGAGCTGCTCGACGATGTGCGTGCCCGTCGCGCCGCCCGCGAAGCCCGTCGCGATCACCGGCTGGCCGAGCGTCTTCAGCGTGCGCGCGATGTTCACGCCCTTGCCGCCGGCCATCGTGCGCTGCTCGACCGTGCGGTGACGTCTCCCGAGGCGGAAGTTGGGGACCGACAGAGACTTGTCGATCGCTGCGTTGAGCGTGACCGTGATGATCATTTGGCTCCTCACCCACCTTCCGGCTGTTTCGGCGACGGTCATGCCGCCGAGCGCTCAACAAGGCTAGCGGACCTGGGGATTCAGTCTTGCGTAGGCATGCACGCCCGCCGGCTCTCGCGCTCAGGCGCTCGACAGCGCCCACGCGGTCTCGCGCAGTCGCTCTGCCTCGGCTCGCGCCGCGCTCGCCGGCGCGGCGCCCGCGGCGCTGTGCTGAGGCGACAGATAGGCGCCCGCGATGCTGCGCGAAGCCGACACCAGCCCGCCGGCGCGGCCGGGCGCGAAAGCCGCCGCGAGATCCTCGACGCGCCCACCCTGCGCGCCGACGCCGGGCAGCAGGAACGGCGCACACGGCATCAGCTCGCGCGCGCGAGCGAGATGGCCCGGCTCGGTCGCCCCGACCACCGCGCCGACATCGCTGAGCCCCGACTCGCCGACCCCCGCGGCGCCGAGCGCGTCGACGATCGCCGCCACGCGCTCCCACACCGTGCCACCGCCCTCCACGCGCAGATCCTCGACATCCGCCGCGCCCGGATTGGACGTGCGCACGAGCACCAGCACGCCCGCCCCGCTGTCGCGCGCCGCCGCCAGGAACGGCTCCACCGCATCGATGCCCATCAGCGGATTGACCGTCGCCAGATCGGCGCGCAGCCCGTCGACCCGGCCGAACGGCGTGTCCGTGCCGGCGAACAGCCCCGCTGCGTATGCGCTCGCCGTCACGTCGATGTCGCCGCGCTTGCCGTCGGCGATCACCAGCAGGCCGTGCGAGCGCGCGTGCTCGCACACGCCCGCCAGCGCCGCGCGCCCCGGCGCTCCAAGCAGCTCAAAGCGCGCCAGCTGAGGCTTGATTGCCACGACGGCCGGCGCGGCGGCGTCGATCAGCGCACGGCAGTGCGCGAGCACCGCCGCCGCCGCGCGCTCGGCCGGGCCGGCATCTGCTGCGAGCGCGACCTCCTGCGTGTCGCCCTGAGGCCACAGCGCGCCGGGATCGGGGTCAAGGCCGAGTACGACCTGCGACTCGCGCCCGGCCACACGCGCGGCCAGCGTCTCCGCGAAGGAGCCCGCCGGCGTCAGCGGCCCTTCACCGCGCTCTTCAGCCCACTGCCCGCGGTGAAGCGCGGTACCCGCGAAGCGGCGATCTGGATGCGCTCGCCCGTGCGCGGGTTGACACCCATGCGCGCGCCGCGATCGCTCACGTGGAACTTGCCGAATCCCGCCACCGTGACCTCGCTGCCGCGGCGCAACGCGTCCTCGACGGTGGCCAGCACCGCGTCCACCGCACGCCCGGCGTCCTGCTTGGTCAGCGCGGCCCGATCCGCCACCTGGTCGACCAACTCGGCCTTTGTCACTTGGGCCTCCTCTTAGTTGAAACCATCGTTTCGACGCTAACACCACGCGCGGACGGGCGCCAGAGGCGTCCCAGAGCCATGCCGCGCCGGGTCGATCCGCAAGAATGCGCCGATGAGCGTCACCCGCGTGGCCTGGGCCATCACCGTCTTCGTCGCGCTGCTCACCGGCCTGCTGCTGCTGCTCGGCGGCTACGAAGGCTACGCCGGACTCGGCGTGGCCGTCGCGATCGCCGCGGCGATCAACCTGCTCTGAGCCCCGCGCGCGCTATGCGCCGTCGGGCGACTCGGCGAGCCATGCAAACAGGGCGCGCGCCGCGCGTCCGCGATGGCTGATCGCGTCCTTGCGCTCATCGCTGAGCTGCGCCATCGTCAGCTCCTCGGGCTCGTCGTCGGGCAGGAATGCCGGGTCATAGCCGAAACCTTGCCCGCCTCGCGGCCGGTCGGTGAGGCGGCCGCTGCAGCGCCCCTCGAAAACGCGCTCGACGCCGCGCCGTGGGTCGACGTAGGCGATCGCGCACACGTACTGCAGCGCGCTGCCCGCGGGCGCCTCGCGCAACAGCTTGTCGAGGTTCTCCCCGTCGGTCGCGTGCTCGCCGGCGTAACGCGCCGAACGCACGCCCGGAACGCCGCCGAGCGCCGCCGCCTCGATGCCCGAGTCGTCGGCGATGCTCACGCGCCCCGTGCCCGCCGCCGCCGCACGCGCCTTGCCGAGCGCGTTCTCGGCGAACGTCTCGCCGTCCTCCGGCGGCAGCTCGACGGCCTCCGGCAGCGCCAGCAAGCGCCAGCTCTCGCCGTCGTCGCGCTCGGGCAGCAGGCGCGCGAACTCGCGCCGCTTGTGCTCGTTGTGCGTGGCCAGCAGCAGCTTCAAGGCGTGGCCGCGCCTAGCCCGCGGCGGTCGCTGCTGCGATCGCCTGCTGCTGGGCTGCGCGCAGCTGCGCGATGCCGTCGGCGGCGAGCGCCAGCAGCTCGTCGAGGTGCGCGCGCGACAGCGGCGTGCGCTCGGCCGTCGCCTGCACCTCCACGAGGCCCCCATCGCCGGTCATCACCACGTTCGCGTCCACCTCGGCGGTGGAGTCCTCGGAGTAGTCGAGATCGAGCAGCGCGGCGCCCTGCACCATCCCGCACGACACCGCCGCCAGCGAGCCCGTCAGCGGTGACTGCTCGAGCAGGCCCTCTGCGCGCAGGCGCTCGCACGCCAGCGACAGCGCCACGTAGGCGCCGGTGATCGACGCACAGCGTGTGCCGCCGTCGGCCTGCAACACGTCGCAGTCCAGGTAGATCGTGCGTTCGCCGAGTGCCTTGAAGTCGATCACACCGCGCAGTGAGCGCCCGATCAGCCGCTGGATCTCCACCGTGCGCCCGTCCAGGCGACCGCGCGTCGCGTCGCGCTGCTTGCGCTGCCCGGTCGACGCAGGCAGCATCCCGTACTCGGCCGTCACCCAGCCCGTGCCGCGGCCGTTCATCCAGCGCGGCACGCTCTCCTGCGCGGAGGCCGTGCAGATCACGCGCGTCTCGCCGACTGAGATCAATGCCGAGCCGGTCGCCGTGCGCATGAAGCCAGGCTCGATCTCCGTGGGGCGCAGATCGCCGGGGCCGCGCCCGTAGCTGCGCTCTGGCTGCGCGCTCATGCCACCGCCTCCACGGCCGCCAGCTCGACGTGCTCGACGTCGCCCAGCGGCATCTGCAGAAAGCGCGTCCCCAGCTGCTCAAAGGCCTGCGTGTCGCCGGTGCAGAGAAAGCGATAGTCGCCCTCGCCGCTGCGCGGATTGCCCAGCGAGCGCGTGCTCAGCGCGTGCTGCACCTGGCGCGCGAGCGCCGCGCCCGAGCTGATCAGCTCGACCTGCGGCCCGAGCATGCGCTGCAACATCGGGCGGATCAGCGGGTAGTGCGTGCAGCCTAGGATCACCGTGTCGACATCCGCCTCGCGCAGCGGCTCGCAGGCCTCGCGCACCATCTGCACCGCGCGCTCGTCGAACTGCTCGCCCGCCTGGATGATGCCCGCCAGACCGGGGCACGGCACCGCATGCAGCGTCACGTGCGGATCGATCGCGTGCACGGCCTGCTCGTAGGCGCCGCTGGCGACCGTCGTCGGCGTCGCCAGCAGCCCGATCCTGCCGGCACGCGTCGCTGCGACCGCCTGAGAGGCCTCCGGGCGCACGACGCCGAGCACGTCCACGCCGAGCGTCGTCTCGAGCATCCGCCGGCGCAGGCTCGGCAGCGCCGCCGCGGTCGCCGAGTTGCACGCCACGACGAGCAGCTTCGTGCGCCGGCGCAGCAGCTCCTCGGCGATCTCCGCCGAGAACTGCGCGAGCTGCGCCGCCGAGCGCTCGCCGTAAGGGAAGCGCGCGGTGTCGCCCAGGTACAGGTAGTCCTCGTGCGGCAGCTGCACGAGCAGCTCGTGCAGCACCGTCAGCCCGCCGACGCCCGAGTCGAACACGCCGATCGGCCGCTCGCGCGGATCGGAGGCTCTGGCAGGCGCTTCGCTCACGCGAGCCATCATTCCAGAGCGCTACCGTCGGGGGCTCGTGCGCGCGCTCGTCGTCTCGAACATGCAGCCCGACCCCGCGCATCCCGAGCGCGGCAGCTTCGTCCGCGACCAGGTCGCCGCCCTGCGCGCGCTCGACGACCTGGAAGTCGAGCTGTATGAGTTCCCGCCCGGCCCGCGCGCGCTGACCGGCGCGGCGCGCGAGTTGCGCGGGCGCTCCACCGAGCACTTCGACGTCGTGCACGCCCACTTCGGGCTCACCGCCTGGCCGGCAATGGCTGTGCGCGCCGATGTCCACGCGCTGACGCTGCACGGCACCGACCTGCATCACCCGCGCACGCGCCTGCTCACGCGCGCCGCGCTTTCGCGCATCGACCTGCTGGCGACTGTGTCGGCGGAGCTCGCGCACGAGCTGCCGCCGGCGCTGCAGCGGCGCGCGCACGTGCTGCCGTGCGGCGTCGACATGCAGCGCTTTCAACCGAGCCCGCGTGCGCAGGCCCGCGAGGCGCTCGGCCTCGACCCCGGCGCCCCGTGCCTGCTGTTCGCCGCCGACCCGGCTGCGCGCGGAGAAGCGCCACGACCGCGCCGCCGAGCTTGCCGCCGACGCCGGCGTGGCGCTGCTCACGCTCGGCGGCGTCGAGCCGGGCCGCGTGGCGTTGCACATCAACGCCGCCAATGCCGTGCTCGTGCCTTCCGAGCGCGAGGGCTTCGGGCTCGCTGTGCTCGAGGCGCTCGCCTGCGACGTGCCCGTGCTCGCCACGCCCGTCGGCATCCACCGTGAGGCCCTCGACGGGCTGTCCGGAGCCCTCTGCGCGCCGTATGAGCTCGCGAGCTGGCGCGACGCGCTGTCGCCCTCGCTGGCGGCCCGCGACCCGCGCGTGCAGGGGCGTGAGCGGGCCGAGCGCTACTCCGCAACGCGCATGGCCGAGCGCGTCGCCGACGCATGGCGCACTACCCGCGGGCGCGCTGGGTAGCATGGGGCGGCCGTGGATCAGCCACCCGCCACGACTCCCGTCGCCGCACCCACCCAACCGGACACGTCGAGTCAGCCGACCGACGCGAGCGCTTCGGCGACGCCGGCCGAGCCGCAGTCCGTGGGCTTCGGCGGGCGCGGGCGCGTACGCCGGCGCGCGCGTTTCCTGCGCAAGGCGCGCGAGCTCGCATACCGCGATCTCGGCGGGCTCGTCTTCAGCCTGCACCGCTTCGGCCAGCGCAACGACTCGCTCGTGCTCGCCAAGCTGGCAACGCTCACGCGCATCGACGCCGAGCTGCGCGCGCTCGAAGCGAGCCTTTCAGAGCGCCAGCCCGTGACCGTGCTGCGCGAGGCCGGCATCACCGCCTGCCCGCGCTGCGCCGCCATCCACAGCGGCGAAGACCGCTTCTGCCCCAACTGCGGTCTGCCGATGAGCCGCAACGTCGACCTGCCGATCGCCGGCGCCGCGGCAACCGCCGCCCCGGCCGCGCCCGTGCCCGCCGCCGCACCCGCGGTCCCGGCGGCCCTGCCCACGACACCCGCCGCCGCTTCCTCAGCAGCGACGGCCGCGTTCGCCGCAGTGCCCGGCGGCGCCACAGCCTCGCCTTCACCGCCCACCGCGCCGGGCCCGCCCGCGGGTGCCGGCGGCGGTGCGACACCGTCATCGCCCGTCCCGGCTCAGCCGCCCGCCACGCAGCAGCACGCGATCTCGCCCGGCGGGCGCTCGCCCATACCGCCGATCCCCGGACAGGGCACCAAGCAGTCCGGCGAAGATGACCAGCCGACGGAGATCATCCGCCCGCCGGCCGCCGGGTCGTGAGCAGCGCCGCGCCGCCCAGCACGCCGGCCGGCACCGGGCCCGGTGCCCCCGCGCCGCACCTCGCCGTGCCCAACCGCGTCGCCGGCGCCGAGGCGTGCCCGCTGTGTGGCAACCCGCTCAGCCCCGAGCAGGACTGGTGCCTGCGCTGCGGCGCCGCCGCGCGCACGCGGCTCGCCGCCACGCCCAACTGGCGCGCGCCGATCGTCACGATCGCGGTCGTCGCCGTGCTCGCGATCGGCGTGCTCGCGGCGGCGCTCGTCAAGCTCGCCGGCGGCAGCGGCACCGCCGTGGCGACGACCACGACCGTCACCACGCCCGCCGCGACGACGCCTGTCACACCGACCGCCACGGTAGGTGGTGCGCCAACCACCGCGCCCGGCGCGGGCACGACACCCGCCGCCACCGTGCCCGGCGCGACGACCGCTCCCAGCACGCCGACGACGACGCCGACGGCCGCCACGACGACCACGACGCCCGGAGCCACCGTCGGCGCGGCGCCGACAACGACCGGCACCGTGGGAAAAATCAAACTCACCCCGGCAGAGCGCGAAGTGCTGCGCAGGTTCAAAGAACGCACCGCCGGCAAATAGCCGCGCGCCGGTCCACGCCGGGCGCGAGATACGGTGTCGGCGATGTCCGCGCCTTCACTCGCGGTCTCGCGTGAGACCGACGTAGCAGTCGTCGGCGCGGGCGCGGCCGGGCTGTACGCGGCGCTGTGCGCCGCGCGCGAGCACGCGTCGGTCGCACTGATCTCCGCCACACCGCTCGCGCAGACGGCCAGCTACTGGGCCCAGGGCGGCCTCGCCGCCGCGCTCGCCGCCGACGACAGCCCCGAGCTTCACCTGCGCGACACCGAGCTCGCCGGGCGCGGTCTGGTGCGACGTTCCGCCGCGGAGATCCTCGTCCGCGAGGCGCCCGACTGCGTGCGCGACCTGCAGGCGCTGGGCGTGCGCTTTGACGCCGACGGCGCCGGGCGGCTCGCGCTCGGCCTGGAGGGCGGGCACTCGGTGCGCCGGGTCGTGCACGCCGGCGGCAGCGCCACCGGGCGCCGGGTGGTGCGCCAGCTGTCTGCGCTCGTCGCCGAAGAGCCGCGCATCGCCGTGCTCGAGCGCGCCCGCGCACGCGCGCTGTGGCGCTGCGACGGCCGTTGCGCGGGGCTGATCTGCGAGGACGACCGCATCGTCGCCGCGCGCGCCGTGATCGTCGGGACGGGCGGCGCTGCGGCGATGTGGGCGCGCACCACCAACCCACCCGGATCGCAGGGCATCGGCCTGCTGCTCGCCCATCGCGCCGGCGCCGATCTCGCCGATCTGGAGCTGCTGCAGTTTCACCCCACCGCCGTCATCGGCGTCGCCGGTCGCGAGGGCTTTCTCGTGACCGAGGCGATCCGCGGCGAGGGCGCCACGCTGCACGACAGCCGCGGCGAGCGCTTCGTCGACGAGCTGCTGCCGCGCGACGAGGTCTCGCGCGCGATCCAGGCGCGGCTGCTGCAGAGCGGCGAGACTTCCGTCGGCCTGGACATGCGCTCGGTCGATCCCGCGCACTTCCCCAACGTCGTCGCAACGCTGCGCGACGCCGGCCTGGATCCGACACGCCAGCTGATCCCCGTCGCCCCCGCCGCCCACTACACGATGGGCGGCATCGTCGCCGATCTGCATGCGCAGTCCTCGCTACCCGGCCTGTATGCCGTCGGGGAGTCCTCCTGCACCGGCCTGCACGGCGCCAACCGGCTGGCCTCCAACTCGCTCAGCGAGTGCTTCGTGTTCGCCCGGCGCGCCGTCGCTCACGCCCTGGCCCGGCCGGCCGGCGAGCGCACGCAGCCCAGCCAGGCAGAGCTGGCGCGGTTGGGCGAACTTGGCGCGCCGCCGCTTGCCGATGCCGCCGCGCGCGACGCGCTGTGGCGCGATGCCGGCATCGTGCGCAGCGCCGACGGCCTGCAGCGGCTGCTCGCCAACGACCATCCGCTCGTGCGCGCGATCGCGCGCTGCGCGCTCACGCGCACCGAGAGCCGCGGAGCGCACCAGCGCTCGGACTACCCGCAGCTCGATCGTGCGCTCGACGGACAGCACATCGTCGTGCGCGGCGCGGCCGTTGACGATGGCGCGGACGCCGTCGGCGGCGAGCGCGAGGTCGCCTGGCAGACCTGGAGCTGAACGCGGCGCGTGGCGCAGTTCGCGCCGGCCCCCCGAGAGCGCCGGCGAAGAGATGCGCGAACAACAACCGGCCCCGTAGGGGCCTCAATCTAAAAAGTTGGCCGTTTCGCCTTTATCTGTGGTCTTTTGTGATCGGGCGAGTGTTATCGGGCGTAAAAGGAATTGGAGACTTTCGGAGTCTCTGAAACCGGGGGGCGTGCTGCATACACCAGGGTCAGGAGTAGCCATGTACCAGTTCAGCCGCGCCATCTACAGGGAGCTAGCTCCCCAGATCCTCCCTCCCCCGCCGGGCGCTCCCGACGCCTCCAACCACGCCGCCGTGCTGCGCGCGTGCGAGGCCGTCGTCACGCGTCTGGCGACCGACCGCCACTACTTCGCCCGCCCCGAGCGGACGCTGTTCTCCGACGTCCGCAACTACTTCCCCATGTCCGCGCAGTCGCACGTGCACCAGGTCGTGTGCCGCTACGTGCAGTACGCGCAGGACTACATCGCCCAGCATCCGCACGAGGGCTACGCCGCCGTCAGCGGCGCCCCGCCGCAGTGCCGCGCGACCACTCGCAAGGGCTCGGCCTGCCAGCGCGTGCCGCTGGCACACAACGGCTACTGCCCCTCCCACCAGCACCTCGCCGAAACCGAGGACCGCGAGCTCGCCGCCGCATAGTCGTCACGTAGGCTCCGAGGCGTGCTCCTCGGGGTCGATGTCGGCGGCACCTTCACCGACGCGGTGCTCGTCGGTCGCGACTGCACCGTCCACACCGCCAAGGTCCCCTCCACGCCCGCTCGCCAGTCCGCAGCCGTGCTCGACGCCGTCGCGCAGGTGCTCGAGCGCGCAGGCGCGAAGCCGGCAGACGTGCGCCGCTTTGCACACGGCATGACCGTCACGACCAACGCGCTGCTGCAGGGGCGCACCGCACGCACCGCGCTGATCGCCACCGACGGCTTCACCGACGTGATCGAGCTCGCACGGCAGGCCCGCCCGCATCTGTACCGCCTGTGCGACGCGCCCCCCGCCCCGCTCGTGCCCGCCGAGCTGCGCTTCGCAGCACCCGAGCGCATGACCCCCGACGGTCCCCTGCGCGAGCTCGACCGTGACGACGCGCGCGCGCTCGTTGAGCAAGTCGCCGCCGCCGAGCCGCAGGCCGTCGCCGTGGCGCTACTGCACTCCTACGCCCACCCCGAGCACGAGCGCCTGCTCGGTGAGCTCGTTGCCGAGCTGCTGCCCGACGCTCAGCTGTCGCTGTCCAGCGATCTCGTCGGCACGTTTCGCGAGTTCGAGCGCACCGCCACGACCGCGCTCGACGCCGCGCTGTCGCCGCTACTGGCCGGTTATCTGCGCCGGCTCGCCGACGAGGCCCGCGCGCAGGCGCTGCCAGAGCCGCAGATCATGCAGTCCTCGGGCGGTCTCACCGACGTCGCGCGAGCGTCCGCGCATGCCGCGCTGACCGTGCTCTCAGGGCCGGCCGGCGGTGTCGGCGGCGCGCTGCTGCTCGCCGGGCTGGCCGGCGAGCGCGACGTGCTGTGCTTTGACATGGGCGGCACCTCCTGTGACGTCTGCCTGATCGACGACGGCGACGTCGCCGAGACCGCCGAGCGCGAGATCGCCGGGCGCCCGCTCGTGCTGCCCGCGCTGGACATCCACACCGTCGGTGCCGGTGGCGGCTCGATCGCCTGGCGCGACTCCGGCGGTGCGCTGCGCGTGGGGCCGCAGTCCGCCGGTGCCGACCCCGGGCCCGCCTGCTACGGGCGCGGCGGAGCCGAGCCGACCGTGACAGACGCCAACCTGCTGCTCGGGCGATTGCTTGCCGACACGCCGCTGGCCGGCAATCTCGCGCTCAACCGCAACGCCGCCGAGCGCGCCGTCGCGCGCCTGGCCGCCGAGCTCGGCATGGACATGCTCGCGTGTGCGCAGGGCATCGTCGAAGTGGCCGAGTCAGAGATGCTCGGCGCGCTGCGCCTGATCACCGTGCAGCGCGGCATCGACCCGCGGCGCTTTGCGCTCATGCCGTTCGGTGGCGCCGGCCCGCTGCACGCCTGCGCGATGGCCGAGCAGCTGGGCATCTCGCGCGTGCTGTGCCCGCGTGCCTCGGGCGTGCTGTGCGCGCTCGGCCTCGCCGCCGCCGCGCCCCGTCACGATCTCTCGCGCACCGTGCTACTGCGCGGCGAGCAGCTCACCGTCGCCCGCCTGCGCGAGCTGCGCGAGTCGCTGCTGCGGCCGTGCCGGCGCCTCGCTCGCCGGCGACGTCGCGCGCGAGCGCGTCGTGTACGAGCTGCGCTACGCCGGGCAATCCTTCGAGCTGGCCGTCGAGCAGTCGCAGTCGGTCGATCCCGGCGAGCTGTTCGAGGCCTTTGCCGTGTCGCACGAGCAGCGTTACGGCTACCGAGACGACGCCGCCGAGATCGAGCTCGTGACCGTGCGCGTGTCGGTGTGGGGCGGCGCGCCCGAGCTGCGCCCGCGCGCCGGCGTCGAGCGCGCGACGAACGCGGATGCCACGCGCGGCGCGGAAGACGCGGATGCTTCGGCGGACATCGTGTTCGCCGGCGAGGTGCTGCGCGCGGCCGTACTGCGCGGCGCGCCGGGCGCGGGGACGCGCGTGTGCGGGCCGGCGCTGTGCGCGCTCGGGGAGGCCACGCTGCTGGTCGCGCCCGGCTGGTCGGGCGTGGTCGACGAGCAGGGCACGCTGATGCTCACGCATGACGCCGGGCGCACCGGCGGCGGCGGCGATCGGCTGATGCGCGCGTGAGCGCGCTGGACGCGATCGAACTGCAGGTCCTCACCGGCGCACTGCGTGCCGCCTGCCAGGAGATGGGCGTCGTGCTGATCCATTCCGCGCACTCCTCCAACATCAAGGAGCGCCGCGACGCCTCGACGGCGCTGTTCGACACCGACGGGCAGATGATCACGCAGGCCGAGCACATTCCCGTGCACCTGGGCTCGATGCCCGCCTCGGTTGCAGCCGTGCTCGGCGAGCGCCACGCCCCCGGCGTCTCGTGGATCCTCAACGACCCGTTCCAGGGCGGCACGCACCTGCCCGACATCACCGTCATCACGCCGGTCTTCGGCGACGCGCTGCTCGGCTTCGCCGCCTGCCGCGCGCACCACGCGGACGTCGGCGGGCGCGTGCCCGGCTCGATGCCCGCCGACAGTCGCACGCTCGCCGAAGAGGGCGTGGTGATCTCTCCGCGCGTGCTCGACGAGGCCGCGATCGACGAGCTCGTCAAGCGCATGCGCCAGCCGAGCGAGCGCCGCGCCGACCTGCGCGCGCAGCTGGCGGCCAACCGCGTGGGCGGGCTGCGCCTGCGCGCGCTCGCGCAGCGGCTCGGGCACGAGCGCCTGCGCGCGGCCACCGACGCGGTGCTCGACTACACCGAGCGGCGCACGCGCGCCTGCTTTGCGGCACTGCCCGACGGCGAGCTGCACGCCGAGGACGTGCTCGAGGCGCGCGAGGGCGACCTCGTGCTGCGCCTGCGCGCGACCGTCGACGGCGAGCGCCTGACGCTCGACTTCTCCGGCAGCGCGGCCCAGCACGAAGGCAACCTCAACTGCCCGCTCGCGGTCACCCGCTCTGCGTGCCTGTTCGCCGTGCGCGTGCTGACCGACCCCGACATCCCGCCGTCGGCCGGCGCCTACCGCCCGGTCGACGTGCTCGCGCCCGAGGGAACGCTGCTCAACGCGCGCCCGGGCGCGGCCGTCGCGGCCGGCAACGTGGAGACCTCCTCGCGCGTGGCCGACCTCGTGCTCGGCGCTTTCGGGCGCGCGCTCGGGCAGGGCACGATGAACAACCTCACGCTCGGCACCGATGCCTCATCCGCCGGCGCCGGCTCGTTCACCTACTACGAGACGCTCGGCGGCGGCCAGGGCGCGTGTGCCGACGCCGACGGTCCGAGCGCCGTGCACGTCGCCATGAGCAACACGCTCAACACGCCCGTCGAGGCACTCGAGCGCGAGTTCCCGTTGCGCGTCGTGCGCTACGCGCGCCGGCGCGGCTCCGGTGGCGCCGGCGCCACGCGCGGCGGCGACGGCGTCGTGCGCGAGATCGAGGCGCTGCGCGACATGGACTACTCGCTGATTGCCGAGCGCCGCCGCCACGCACCGCGCGGCGCCGGCGGCGGCCTGCCCGGCGCGTGTGGGCGCGATCTGCTCGACGGCGAGCCGCTCGCAGGCAAGGCGACCGGCACGCTGCGTGCGGGACAGCGGCTGCGGCTGGAAACGCCCGGCGGCGGAGGTTTTGGCGCGCCCGTGCCGGGCGACGAGCGGTGAGCCAGACGTCCGGCGCAAGCGCCGCTTGAACGCCGCCTCCACAGCACACTTCCCGGACGGCGCCCAATAAACCCCTGATTTGCAGGCGATTTGGGATTTCCGCCCTAGTTTCGATCTTTAACGAGCCAGCGGCCGCCGAAAACCGGCGCACCGCGGGTCAGAGAGAGACGCTTTCTAGCTTTACCCGTTATGCCAATTGCTTTCAAAGAATGGGCTGTCACCGTCCGTGCGCTAGCGGAAGGCGAGCAGCTCATAACACTCCGCAAGGGCGGTATCCGTGAGCCGGGCAAGTCGCTGCGGCTGGCTCACGAACGCTTCTTCCTGTACCCCACTTTCGAGCACCAGACGGGCGATCTCGTGCGCGAGTCCCACCAGCCGGAGCTGCGCCGGGCGCTCGAGGAGGGCGTGTGGAGCGAGGGCGAGCCGCTGCTGCACTCGTTCACATCCGGCACGCCGATGCAGCAGCCCGATCGCGTTCGCATCCGCGCCTGGGCGGAGGTCGCCGAGCACTTCACGATCGCCGATCCGCGGTGTGTGGACGCGCTGTCGCCGTTCTACGTGTGGACACCCGACTACGCCGAAAAGCGTCTCGGCTGGCGCCGCCACCAGCCGCTTCACGTGCTGCTGCTGCGCACCTACCGCATCCCCCGTCCGGTGACCGTCAAGGTCAAGGACGAGTACACCGCCGCGCAGGCCTGGATCGAGCTGCAGCGCGAACTCCCCTTCGAGGGCACGCCCGTGCTCTCCGACGCCGAGTTCGAGCGCGCTTCTGAAGAGATCCGCTCGATCACTTCAGAAGCATCGACCGGCCAGCCGGTCCTCGCCTAGCCCTCCCCGGCCAGAGCATCGCGCGCGGCCTCTGCGTCCTTCGGCGGCGGCGCGAGCGCTTCGCGCGCGGCTTCGGCGCCTGACTCGGGCACGAGGATGTCGCGCGGGCCCGCGGCGAGGAAGTCGGGCACGTCAAAGCCGCCCGAGCGGCGCGAAAGGCTGGGGATGCCCTCCTCCAGCAGCAGCGCCTCGATCAGCTCCGCCTCGGGCTGGTTGTTGGCGTAGGCAACCTTGACGAGCTGTCCGTCTGCGTACTGCGGCTTGATCTTGCGCGCTCTGCGCTGGCGCTCTGAGGCTTCGCGCTCGCTGCCGGGCACGTGCACGAGCGGCATCTGGCAGTCCGGGCAAAAGCGCTCTGAACGCGGATGCGTCCTGCCGCAGGACGGGCAGATGAGCGGCTTGTCGCTCACCGCGGCGCCTCCCCGGCGCCGCTCGCCGCACCGCCGTCCGACGCGCCGGAGCCGTCCCGCTCGATGGCGACCTCGCGCACGTCGGGCCCGTCGATCAGATACGAGCGAAGCAAAGGCTGCTCGCCTGCAGCCAGGCCGACGATGACCCACTCCACGCCCGGCCAGCTGGCGGCGAAGCCGATGTCGGTCTGCGACGGATAGGGCGCGCTGCGCACGTGCGAGTGGTAGATCGCGCCGATCTCCCAGCCACCGTCCTCGATCGCGTTGTTCAGGCGCAGCAGCTCCATCGGGTCGATCTCGAACTTCAGTGCGCTGGCATGGATGTTCTCGGCGCGGTACACGCGCGTGGCCGTGCGCTCGCTGCCGTCGCGCGCCGGCTCTGCTGCCACGACGCCGCAGCACTCGATCTTCGGGTCCTCGAGCGCGTGCGCGACGATCTGCTCGCGCAGGTCTGCGGCGATCTTCATGAAGTCGTGCGCGCGCCGCGCTCGATCGACGGGCGCGTCACCACCAGACGGTGGAGTCCAGGTTCTCGATCTGCTCGACGGGCAGCGTGTAGATGCCGCTGGAGAGGTACTTCCAGCCGTCGTCGGCGACGACGAAGACGACGTTGCCCTCGTCCAGCTCGCCGGCGATGCGCACCGCGATGCTGGCGATCGCGCCGGTGGACACGCCGGCGAAAACGCCCTCGTCGTCGAGCAGCTTGCGCGTCCACACGATCGCGTCGGAGTTGGTCACAAAGATCTTGCGGTCGAGCAGCGAGATGTCGATGATCGGCGGGATGAAGCCATCATCGAGCGAGCGCAGGCCCTGCACCGGCTCGCCCTGCATCGGCTCGGCGGCGACGATCTTGCACGCATCGCCGAAGGTCTCCTTCAGCCGCCGCCCGTTGCCCATCAGCGTTCCGCCAGTGCCGAGGCCGGCGACGAATGCGGAGATCTCGTCGAGCTCTTCGAGGATCTCCAACGCTGTGCCGTTGTAGTGGGCGTTGGGGTTGGCCTGGTTTCCGTACTGGTAGGGCATGTACACCGAGGGATCCGCAGCGGCCATCTCCAGCGACATCGCGACGGCGCCGTTTGAGCCCTGGTCGCCGGGCGAATAGACGATCTCCGCGCCGTACATCTGCAGCAGCTGCGTGCGCTCGGGCGTGACGTTCTCGGGCATCACGACCTTCAGCTTGTAGCCCTTGCGCCTGGCGATCATCGCCAGCGAGATGCCGGTGTTGCCCGACGTCGGTTCGAGGATCGTCTGGCCGGGAGCGATCGCGCCTTTCTCCTCGGCGTCTTCGATCAACGCACGCGCGACGCGATCCTTGACCGAGCCGGTCGGGTTGTGCGACTCCAGCTTGGCCCAGATGTGCACGCCGGGCTTGGGCGACAGGCTCGGCAGCTCGATCAGCGGCGTGTTGCCGATCGCCTGCACGATGTCGCCATAGCGACCCCCGCACGGCCGGTTTCTCAGCCTCTCCGCCATTACTTCACGGAATATAGCGGGGTTTGGCCGGCGCGGAGAGACGTGCGCGCTGCGTCTGCGTCAGACGCGTCCGAGCACGATCAGCACCAGCAGGATCAGCGCGATGGCGCCGACGATTCCGCCGGCGACGGCGACTTTCACGAGAACCAGCACGATCGCGATGACGATGAGCAGGCCCAGCAGACCTCTGACCATTTGTTTCCTCCCCGCTAGAAGTGACGCTGCTCAAGAAGAGCTACCCATGGGGCGTTCTGCACAAACCCGGCGCGTCGCGTCTGCCGAGCGGCCTCCTGGCTGAGTGGCCAGTCAGCGACTATGATGCGCGGGCCGGCTCGGGGGTCACGCGCCGGGGCGCTCTCATGTTCAACTCCGCACAGGGCTATGACTTCGACTGGCTGGTGATCGGCTCCGGCTTCGGCGGCAGCGTGTCCGCGCTGCGCCTGTCGGAAAAAGGTCATTCGGTCGGCGTGCTGGAGTGCGGACGGCGCTTTGCCGACGGCGAGCTGCCCAAGTCCACGGCCGATCTCAAACGCTATTTCTGGAACCCGCAGCTGGGCATGAAGGGCATCTTCCGGATGACGACCTTCAGGGATGTGTCGGTTGTCTCGGGGTGCGGCGTGGGCGGCGGCAGTCTCGGCTATGCCAACACGCTTTACGTCCCGCCGAAGGCCTTCTTTGAGGATCGCCAATGGGGTGACATGCAGGACTGGGAGAGCGCGCTCGCGCCGCACTACTCAGAAGCGCAGCGCATGCTCGGCGTCGTGCAGAACCCGCACGACGACCCCGCCGACCAGCTGCTGCGCGAGCTCGGCGAGGAGCTGGGCGTGGGCGACACGTACAAAAAGACGCCCGTCGGCGTGTACTTCGGCGAGCCCGGCAAGACCGTGCCCGATCCGTTCTTCGGCGGTGACGGTCCCGAGCGAACGGGCTGTCGCCTGTGCGGGCGCTGCATGGTCGGCTGCCCGCACGGGTCGAAGAACACGCTCGTCAAGAACTACCTGTATCTGGCGGAGAAGCGCGGCGCGCAGGTGATGCCCGAACGCACCGTCGTCGACATCCGCCCGATCGGCTCGCCCGACGGCAGCGACGGCTACGAGGTGGAAAGCGTGCGCTCGGGCGCGTGGCTGCGCAAGCAGCGCCGCGTGCAGCGCGCGCGTGGCGTGGTCGTGTCGGCCGGGCCGCTGGGCACGAACAAGCTGCTCGCACGCTGCCGGGTCAAAGGCTCGCTGCCGCGCATCTCAGACCGCCTCGGCGAGCTCGTGCGCACCAACTCCGAGTCGATCCTCGCGGTCACGGTGCCCGAGGACTACCCGCAGGATCTGTCCAAACGCGTGGCCATCACGTCGTCGATCTACCCCGACCCGAACACGCATATCGAGACCGTCACCTATGGCGACGACGGGGACTCGATGCACCGCCTGAACACACTGCTCGTCGGCGACGGCACGCGCGTGACGCGCCCGCTGAAGCTGCTCGTGCAGATCGCGCTGCACCCCAAGCGCCTGCTGCAGGTGATGTTCCCCAAACACTGGTCGCGGCGCACGATCATCATCCTGGTCATGCAGACGCTCGACAACGCGATCGCGCTGCGCCCGCGCAAAGGACCGTTCGGCTCGTTTTGGCTGAGCACCGAGCAGGACCCCGAGCGTCCCAACCCGACCTTCATCCCGATCGCCAACGAGACGGCCAAGTGGTTTGCCAAGCGTACCGGCGGGGTCGCCCAGAGCTCGCTCACCGAGGCGCTGTTCAACATCCCCACGACCGCGCACATCCTCGGCGGCGCGGTGATCGCGCCGGACCCCTCCCAGGGCGTCGTCGACGCCCGCCAGCGCGTGTTCGGCTACGAGAACCTGCTCGTGTGCGACGGCTCGGCGGTGCCCGCGAACGTCGGCGTCAACCCGTCGCTGACGATCACCGCGCTGGCTGAGCACGCGATGAGCCACGTGCCGAGCGCGGGCATGCCCGACTTGCAGGCCGCGCCGCAGACCGCCGCAGCCTGAGCCAGGGACGAGCGCTAAGACTCGTCGGCCTTGGGCTCGGTTAGAGCTGCGAGGTCTTCGAGGTCGACCGGGCGCGCACTCGCGCGCTTCATGCTGATCAGGTCGTCGCGACTCGCGACCGCGAGCTGGATCCCGTCGAGCTCGATCTCGAGCGCCTGCGCGCGCAGCTCGTCATATGGCGGCGCTCCAGGGACGTCGTGCAGCACGTCAATCGCTCCGTGGCGCGTGTCGAACTGCCAAAGCGTCGCGTGCAGCAGCATCGCCGCATCGATCGCCATGCCCTCCGCGTTGACGTTGAGTGTTCGCGCTTCGAGCCCATTGAGCGCGTCGGCCAGACGCCGCAGATTGGCCGGCTCGGGGCGCGGATAGACGTCGACATCGAACGTCGTGCGAACGTGTCCATGGGTCTGCACCGCGAGGCCACCGACGATTACGTAGTCGACGGAGTGCTCGGCGAGCGCTGCGAGGATGCGCTCGGCATCGAGCGGCGTTTCGCGCTCAACCATCCCGCGCCACCGCTCCGGCCTGGCGCATTCTCGCCGCGAGGCGATTGGCTGACAGCGCGAGCCGCAGGCGCTCGGCAGGCGGGCGAGCGCGTGCCGCGCGCAGATGCAACGGATCCCACCGGCCGCTGAGGCGCCGCGTTTGGAGTTCCGGCTCGTAACCCATCGCGAGCAGCAGCGCGCGAACGGTCTCCCACGTCGGCGTCGTCAGCCCACGCTCGATCCGGCTAACGGCTGCCTGTGTCGCGCCCGCTCTACGCGCCAGCGAGCGCTGGCTCAGGCCGAGTTCCCGGCGCCGCTGTCGGATCAGCTCTCCTGGCAACATAATATATAATTATATATCAAATGACTTTTCGACCAAGGAGGCGGCCATGGCAGGACCGGGAGACGAGCCACAGGAGAGCCCCGAGCAGGAGCCGGACCCACGGGCAAGGCTTATGCACGAAGTCGCTGAGCAGATGGATGCGATTGACGCCGACTATCCCGACGGGTTCACGATCGGCCGGGTTATCACCGTGGTGGAGGTACACGGGCCGGATGAGCGCGTTGACGTTCGCGTTCGCGCGGGCCAACTCCCCTGGGTGTCACTCGGGATGCTCGATTGGGCTAAAAAAAGCCTCGAAGCGGTCGTCGCACCGCCGTCCGACGAGCAGAGCTGACGCCCATCGCCAGTGCCTGGTGTGCCCGCCGCGGTGCTAGCCCGAGAGTTTCTGCGGCCTAGCGCCCGCCGGCCATCGCCGGCAGGATGACCAGCGTGTCACTCTCGCCGACGGCGGTGTCCAGCCCGTCGAGCACGCGTACGTCCTCGTCGTTGAGATAGACGTTGACGTAGCGGTTCAGCTCGCCCTCGGCGGAGAACAGCTGGCTCTGCGTCGCCGGGTGGTTGGCGGCGAGATCCTTGAGCACGTCGCCGACGTTCTCCCCGGAGGCGCTGACCTGCTTCTCGCCGCCCACGGAGGCGCGCAGAACCGGTGGAATCTTGATCGTGGCCATCGCTGGGGCGCGAGACTACCGGCTAGCCCGCCGCGGCGCAGAAAGCCTCGTAGTCGGGGAACACGCCGAGCTCCTCGTCGGCGATGTCCTCGGGGTCGCGCGAGCAGATTGGGCACTCGGGGTCGCGGTGCACCTTGACCTCGGTGAGCGTTGCGCCGAGCGCGTCGTACAGCAGCAGTCGCCCGATCGCGGGCTCACCGATGCCGACGATCAGCTTGACGACCTCGGTCGCCTGCAGCAGGCCCATCGTGCCGGGCAGCACGCCGAGCACGCCATTGGCGCCGCACGACGGCGCCAGCTCGGCCGGCGGCGGCTCGCGGAAGAGGCAGCGGTAGCACGGGCCCTCGTAGGGCTTGAACACCGACAGCTGGCCGTCGAAGCCGAGAATCGAAGCCGACACCACGGGGATCTTCAGGCGCACGGTGGCGTCGTTGAGCAGATAGCGCGTGGGGAAGTTGTCGACGCCGTCGACGATCACGTCGTAGTCCTTGATGATCTCGACGATGTTCGATGCGTCGACGCGCGTCTGGTACTTGACTACGTTGACGTCCGGATTGAGCGCGTGGATCGACTCCTCGGCGGAGTCGACCTTCGGCGTGCCGATGCGACCGGTCGTGTGGATCACCTGACGCTGCAGGTTGGAAAGGTCGACGACGTCGTCGTCGACGATTCCCAGCGTGCCGACGCCGGCCGCTGCGAGATAGAGCGCCGTCGGTGAGCCGAGCCCGCCGGCGCCGAGCAGCAGCACCTTCGCGTCGAGCAGCTTCTGCTGACCCTCGATGCCGATCTCCGGAACGAGCATGTGGCGCGAGTAGCGGTCGCGCTGCTCGGCGGTGAGCGTGCGCGGGACCTTCACCTCATAGCCGCGGTCCTTCCACAGCGTGATGCCGCCGGTCATCGAGCGCACGTGCTCGTAACCGAGCTCGTCGGTCAGCGTGCGCGCTCCGTATGCCGAGCGGTTGCCCGAGGCGCAATAGAGGATCACCTGCGTCGAGCGATCAGGCACGACTCCCTCGATGCGCGTCTCCAGATAGCTGCGCGGCACGTGCTTGGCGCCAGGCAGGTGCCCGGCGGCATACTCGTCGGTCTCGCGCACGTCGATGATCGCCACGCCCTCGTGCATCAGCTCGGCGACCTCGGACGGGTCGACCTCCTCGATCTGGCTCTTGACTTGGCGGAGAAGCTCGGCTCCAGACGGCATCGTCGAAACTCCTAAACCACGGTCGGGTTTTATTGACTTCACAAAGTATAGCGACTTCCCACGGGCGCCAGGGATCCGTTGGCGGGCAGTTTTGCACCCCCAGCTGAGGCCTTGAATCGGGCGTCGCATACGCTGGCGCGATGATGCTCCGCCCTGCCTGGGCCCTCGCGGGCGCGCTGGCGCTGGCATGCGCCGCGACCGGCTGCTCGTCGGGCTCGGCCGGGCTCGTCGGGCTCCAGCTCGCCGACGACCGCGGTGCAGCCCAACTCGTCGGGCTTCGACGGCGCGGCGCTGCCGGACGGCGTGCGCGCGCCGGAATTCGCGCTGACCGACCAGCGCGGACGGCGAGTGACGCTGCGCGAGCAGCGCGGCCGGGTGACGGTGCTCGCGTTCACGTATTCGACGTGCGGCGCCACATGCGTGGTGATCGCCCAGCAGATCCGCGGCGCGCTCGATGAACTCGACGCGGCGGTTCCGGTGCTCCTGGTGAGCGCCGATCCGGCCGCCGACACGCCGGCCCGCGTGGCGCGCTTTCTGGCCGGCACCTCGCTGGGCGGACGTGTCCGCTACCTGACCGGCTCACCGGCGCAGCTGCGCCCGCTGTGGCACGCCTTCCACATCACCCCCGCGCGCGCCGATCGCGCGGCGTTCGCGCGCACGGCGTCGGTCTTCCTGATCGACGGCACGGGCCATGAGCGCGTGATCTTCCAGCTCGAACAGCTGACGCCGGAAGGGCTCGCGCACGACATCCGCAAGCTGCTCGCGCCGGCCGGCCACTGAGGGCTCCCGCAGCGCGCAATGGCGGCCCGGCGGGCCGGCACCGACCAGGAATTCAGCCAGCCTGCTGATACCCTAGCGCGCAGGTAGGTATTCGACAGATGATGTTCTCAACCAAGGCCGAGTACGGCGTACGCGTGATGGTCGAGCTGGCTCGGCGAGCCGGCGAGGAACCGATTCCGCTTGCCGAGATCGCCGAGCGCGGCGGCCTGCCGCTGGCCTACCTGGAGCACCTCGTCGCACGGCTGCGCAAGGCCGGCCTGGTGGACTCCCGCCGCGGCTCACGCGGCGGCTACCTGCTGGCGCGCTCACCGACCGAGATCACGATGGCCGAGGTCGTCGAGGCTCTCGAGGGGTCGATCGCGCCGATCGAGTGCATCACCGAGGGTTCGGACGGCTCGATCGTCTGCTCGCGCGAGACGCAGCCCGGGCACGTGTGCCCGACGAAGCTGCTGTGGACGCGCGTGCGCTTCTCGATCGTGCGCACCCTGCAGGAAATGACGCTCGCCGACCTCGTCCTCGGCCCGGGACTGCCGACAGGCGCGGCGCTGTCGACCGGGCCGGCGCTCGCGCTGGACCCAACTGCAACGCAAACACTTACGACCGGAGCTTGAAACGGAGAACATGGCTGACCTAGAGATCAGAGACCTGCACGTGCGCATCGAGGAGCGCGAGATCCTCAAGGGCGTCGACCTGGACATCTCGCGCGGCGAGATCCACGCGCTGATGGGTCCCAACGGATCGGGCAAGTCGACGCTCGCGAGCACGCTCATGGGCCACCCCTCCTACGAGATCACCGAGGGCTCGATCACGTTCAAGGGCGAGGACATCACGGGCGCCGAGCCGCACGAGCGCGCGAAGGCCGGCCTGTTCCTGGCCTTCCAGTACCCGGTGTCGATCCCCGGCGTGTCGGTCGCCAACTTCCTGCGCATGGCGATCAACGCCAAGCGCGACGAGCCGATCCAGGTCAAGGAGTTCCGCAAGGAGCTGCAGCACGCGATCGAGCTGCTCGACGTGGACAAAGCGTTCACCTCGCGCCACCTCAACGACGGCTTCTCCGGCGGCGAGAAGAAGCGCGCGGAGATCCTGCAGATGGCGATGCTCGCACCGGACATCGCGATCCTCGACGAGACCGACTCGGGCCTGGACATCGACGCGCTGCGCACGGTCGCCGAGGGCGTCCAGCGCCTGCACGACGAGCAGGGCCTGGGCGCGTTGATCATCACCCACTACCAGCGCATCCTGCACTACGTAAAGCCCGAGTTCGTGCACATCCTGATGGACGGTCGCATCGTGCTCGAGGGCGGCGTGGAGCTCGTCGAGCGCCTCGAGCGCGAGGGCTATGACCAGATCCGCCAGGAGGTCGGCGCCGTCGCGGCCGGTGACAACGGTGTCTGAGCAGGGCGACGCGCCCGCCCCCGGCCCGGCAACCAACGGCGCCGCCCCGGCGGCGATGAAGCCCGGCCGCCATCGCGAGGCGACGCTCTACCACGCGCTGGCGGGGGCCGGCGCGGGCGACGGCCGCGACCTGCAGCAGCTGCGCGAAGCGGCCCTGGAGGCCTACGATGGCTCCGAGCTGCCCGTGTGGCGCCGGTCGGGCTTCTGGACGACGAGCCTGCAGAGCCTCGACCTCGACGCGCTGGCCACGCAGCCTTCGCCGGCGCCGGCAGCGGTGCCTGACGTCGTCACGCGCACGCTGGCCGACCGGCCGCGGGCCGGGCGCATCGTGCAGAGCGCGGGCACGGTCGTGCATGTCGAGCTGGACGCCGAGCTGGCGGCCAAGGGAGTTGTGCTGTGCTCGCTGCAGGACGCCTTCGCCGAGCACGGCGAGCTCGTCGCCGACTGGTACTCCAAGCGCCTGACGATCGACCGCAACAAGCTGGAGGCCGCCAACGCCGCCTTCTGGACGGGCGGCGCCTTCCTGCACGTGCCTCAAGGGCTCGTTGTCGAGGACCCGTTTGAGATCGTCTATGCGATCGAGTCGCCCGGCGTGGCGCAGTACGGGCGCACGCTCGTCGTCGGCGCGCCGAACAGTGACTTTCGCGTGCACGAGTACGACCTCGCCGAGGACTTCGAGGGGCAGGCGCTGCACGCCGGCGCATTCGAGCTCTACCTGCAGGACGGTGCGCGCTGTCGCCTGGCGCAGGTGCAGGACTGGGGCACGGGCGAAGTGTTCGACTCCTCGACGCGCTTCGTCGGCATCGGGCGCGATGCCTACTGCCACTGGCTGCCCTCGCTGCTCGGCGGCAAGCTCGTGCGCCAGCACCTGGAGCTGGCGGTGACCGAGCCCGGCGGCAGACATGGCCTTCCGCGGCCTGTTCTTCACCGAGGCGCACGAGCACCTCGACGTGTTCGCGGTGGACCTGCACGAGACCGGCCCGTCGGGCGGCGACGTGCACTGGCGCGGCGCGGCCACCGGCGAGAGCCGCGCGAGCTTTGAGGGTCTGATCCAGATCGACCCGGGCGCGCAGCAGACGCACACATACCTGCAGATCCACTCGATGATGCTCTCGCCGAAGGCGCGCGTGGACGCGATCCCCTCGGTGCTCGTCTCCTCCGACGACGTCTCGGCGTCGCACGGCGGCACGGTTGGCGAGCTCGACGAGACGGCGATCTTCTACATGCAGACGCGCGGCCTGGACCGCCCGGCGGCGGTGCGCGTGATCGTCGAGGGCTTCTTCGAGCCGCTCATCGCAGAGCTCGACGACGAGCCGCTGGAAAGCTCGTGCGTGCGAAGGTCGCCGCCAAGCTGGCCGCCGCACGCGAGGACATCGAGGCCTATGCCACCAGTCGTTGAGAGCTCGCTGGAGGTAAAGGCCGACTTCCCGATCTTCGCGCGCCGCTTCGACGGTCGCGAGCTGATCTACCTCGACTCCGGTGCGACCGCGCAGAAGCCGCAGGTCGTGATCGACGCGCAGGCCGAGCACCTGCGCAGGCACAACGCCAACGTGCACCGCGGCGTGTATGCGCTCGCGCAGGAGGCCGACGCGGCCTACGACCAAGCGCGCAAGCAGGTCGCCGCGTTCGTCGGCGGCGATCCGCGCACGACGATCTTCACCAAGAACGTCACCGAGGCGATCAACCTCGTCGCCTACTCGTGGGGGCGCGCGAACGTCGGCCCGGGCGACGCGGTGCTGATCACGCAGATGGAGCACCACGCCAACCTCGTCCCTTGGCAGGTGCTCTGCCGCGAGCGCTCGGCCGAGCTGCGCTATCTGGAGGTCGACGAGCGCGGCGAGCTGTCGCCGGCACAGCTCGACGAGGAGCTCGCGCGCGGCGACGTCAAGCTGGTCGCCTTCGCGCACGTCTCCAATGTGCTCGGAACGATCAACCCGGTCGCCGAGATGACCGAGCGGATTCGCACGGCCGGCGCGGTGTCGCTCGTCGACGGCGCGCAGGCCGTCCCGCAGATGCCCGTCGACCTCACGGCGCTCGGCGCCGACTTCTACGGCTGGACCGGTCACAAGGCCGTCGGCCCGACCGGCATCGGCGTGCTGCACGGCCGCCAGGAGCTGCTCGAGGGCATGGAACCGTTCCTCACCGGCGGCGACATGATCGCCTCGGTCGACTTCCAGTCGGTCAGCTGGAACGAGCTGCCCTACAAGTTCGAGGCGGGCACGCCGCCGATCGCCGAGGCCGTCGGGCTCGGCGCGGCCGTCGCATACCTCGACGCGCTGGGCATGGAGCGCGTGCGCGCTCACGAGCGCGCGCTGACCGCCTACATGCTCGAGCGTCTCGCCGAGGTGCCCGGCCTGCGCGTCGTCGGCCCGCCGGAGGCCGAGCGCCGCGGCGGCCTGGCCTCGTTCACGGTCGAGGGCATCCATCCGCACGACGTCGCCGAGCTGGTCGACCGCGGCGGCGTGTGCATCCGCGCCGGCCACCACTGCGCGCAGCCGCTGATGCGCTGCCTGGGCGTGGGCGCTACCGCGCGCGCCTCGGTCGGCGTGTACAACGAGCGGTCGGACATCGACGCGCTCGTCGACGCGCTGCAGGCAGGGCGAGAGGTGTTCGGTCTCTGATGGACGATCTGTACCGCGACTACATCCTCGAGCACTACAAGCGCCCGCACAACTTCGGCGAGCTGGACCCGCACGATCTGCAAGCGCTCGAGCACAACCCGCTGTGCGGGGATGAGCTGGGCGTGCACATCCGCGTCAAGGACGGGCGCATCGAGGACCTGCGCTTTCACGGTCACGGCTGCGCGATATCCCAGGCATCCGCCTCGATCGCCTCCGAGGAGCTCAAAGGCATGGAGCTGTCAGACGTCGGCAAACTCGACGCCGACTGGATGATCGAGTTGCTGGGCATCCCCGTCTCGGCGACGCGGCGCAAGTGCGCACTGCTGAACCTGAAGGTCGTGCGCGGCGCCGTGACCGGCGACAACGCGTGGCCCGAGTAGCGGGCACGTGGCCGCTCGCTCGCGCAGCGCGCGGTCGCGGAAGGCCCGGTCGCCGCGATACAATTCCTACTTCAGCGCACAGGATTCGCAAAGCCCCGCCCACACGGGATTCGCAAGCCCCCGGTAAGGAGTTTCATGGCAACGCTTGACCGCACGAAGATCACCAAGCCCAGCCCGATCGTCGAGGACGATCAGGGTCAGCTGCGCGCCCGTCAGGGCATCTCGCGCGAGGTAGTCGCGGAGCTCTCGAAGGTCAAGGGCGAGCCCGACTGGATGGCTGAGAAACGGCTGAAGTCGCTGGAGATCTTCGAACGTAAGCCCGTGCCGACGTGGGGCCCGGACCTGAGCGGCCTGAATCTCGACGAGCTGGTGCTGTACTCGCCGCCGACCGCCGGGCGCTTCAACAGCTGGGACGAAGTGCCCGACGAGATGAAGCAGACCTACGAGGACCTGGGCATCCCGCAGGCCGAGCGCGAGCACCTCGCGGGCGTCGTCGGCGTGTGGCGCCAGGAGCCCGTCTATGAGGGGCTGAAGGAGGAGTACGCAAAGCAGGGCATCCTGTTCTGCTCGATGGACACGGCCATCAACGAGTACCCCGAGCTGGTGCAGAAATACTTCATGACCAAATGCGTGCCGGCGCAGGACAACAAGTTCTCCGCGCTGCACGGCGCCGTCTGGTCGGGCGGAGCCTTCTGCTACATCCCCAAGGGCGTCAAGTGCGACCTGCCGCTGCAGTCCTACTTCCGCATGGAGGGCGCCGGCGAGGGCACCTTCGAGCACACGCTGATCGTCGCCGACGAGGGCTCTGAGGTCAACTACATCGAGGGCTGCACGGCGCAGACCTACAGCGTCAACTCGATGCACTCGGCCGTCGTTGAGATCTTCGTGCACGAGGGCGCCAAGGCCCGCTACACGACCGTGCAGAACTGGTCCAAGGACGTCTACAACCTGAACACCAAGCGCGCGATCGTCGACGCCAACGGAACCGTCGAGTGGGTCGGCGGATCGATGGGCGCCAAGTACGTGATGCTCTACCCCGGCTCCTACCTGATGGGCGAAGGCGCGCGTGCCGACCACCTGAACGTCGGCGTGGCCGGCAAAGGGGTGCACAAGGACACCGGCGCGAAGGTCGTGCACCTCGCGCCGAACACCACGTCGAACATCCTCGCCAAGTCGATCTCCAAGGACGGCGGCATCATGGGCTACCGCGGCCTGGTCAAGATGGGCCACAACTCCGCCGGCTCCAAAGCCCGCGTGCAGTGCGACGGGCTGATGATGGACGGCGAATCGAAATCCGACACGTGGCCGGACATCCAGATCCAGAACCCGCACGTGACGGTCGCCCACGAGGCCACCGTCGGGCGCATCTCAGACGACCAGCTCTTCTACATGGGCTCGCGCGGCTTCACCGAGGACGAGGGCGCGGCGATGATCGTCAACGGCTTCATCGAGCCGGTGACCAAGGAGCTGCCGATGGAGTACGCCGTCGAGCTCAACCGGCTGATTCAGCTGGAGATGGTCGGCAGCATCGGCTAAGGCGTGCGACGGGCGGCGCCTGGCTGCGTCCTCGTTCGCTCATGTGCAGAGCACATTTCGCTCACTGCGTCCTTGCCATGCTTGCCCCTCGCACGCCTTAGTGGGGCAGTGAACGGACATGCGGGCTCCGATTGACACCATCTCCGCCCCGCTGTTCCCCACGAAGCTGCCGTGGGTGAACGCGAAGGGTGGGCAGGCGAGCGTGATTCAGCGCGGGCGTCCGATGCTGGTGGAGTTCTGGGACTTCTGCCGGGCGAACTCGATGCGCACGCTGCCCTATGTGAAGGCGTGGCACGAGCGCTACGCCGAGGACGGCCTGCGCGTGATCGGCGTGCACTCGCCGGGCTTTGACGCTTCGCGCGACGAGGCCGCGGTGCGCGAGGCGGTGGCGCGCCTGCAGATCGCCCATCCGGTTCTGATCGACAGCGAGCTGGCGCTGTGGCAGGAGTACGAGAACGAGGGCTGGCCCGCGCGTTACCTGTTCGACGGCGGCGCGCGCCTGTTCGAGTACCACTACGGCGAGGGTGGCTATGAGGAGACCGAGCGCGCGATCCAGGAGCTGCTGGGCGTGGAGCGCGAGCCACTGCCTGCGCTGCGCGCCGAGGACGAGCCCGGAGCGGCGCTCGCCGCCCCGACGGCCGAGCAGCCGGGCGCGTACGGCGGCGACTACGAGGCCGGCGGCGTTTGGGCGGTGCTCGACGGCTGGGGAAGCGTGCGCGCTAGCGATGCCGTCAACGGCGTGAGCGCCGAGCTCGAGGTCTCAGCGCCGGGCGCCTACGCGCTGTTCGAGCACGAGCGCCACACGGCCGGCCGCCTGACGCTGGAGCTCGACGGGGAGCTTCGCTGCCTGGCGACGTGCTTCACGCCGGGCTTGGCCTGACGGCACGCCGCGGCACGAGCTCGTCGTGGGAGCGGTCGAGCAGCAGCCGTTGCAGCAGCGGCGGCCCGGAGTCCTCGACGAGCACACAGCTCCCTGGCCAGTAGGGGCTCTCGCCCGGCGTGCGGGTGAGGAAGATCGCGTCGTAGGTCCAGCTGCCGGTGTTGACGAGCCTGGCGCCCGTACCGGGTCCGCCACGCCCCGGGCGGTTCCACTCGCCGGCGTCGTCGCCGGGCAGCGGGCCGGAGCGGTGCGTGTGACCGAACACGACGTAGGCGTCGCCGAGGCCAAGGCGCTCTGCCACCTCACCCATCGCCCGCAGCCCGGCGCCGCGCAGCTCTCCGGAGGAGATCTGCGCGCGCAGCGGACCGAGCCCGGCGCGATTGAGCGCGGCCACCGCGAGCGGGAATCCGTGGACGATGGCGCGCGTGCGCAGCTTGGCCAGCAGTCTGTCGCCCAGCGAGCGGTTGGACGGCCGGCCGTTGCGCCGTTCGCCGGTGCTGTCGTGCTCGCCTCCTCCGCCACCGAGCGTGCGCCATGCGTGCACCGTCGCTATGCCGTTGAGCGCATTGCCCGTGCGCGCGTCGCGCGCGACGGCATGGCGCCACGCATACATCGGCGCGGTCACCGACTCGTAGTCAGCAACCTGCGAGAACCCATGGGCCGGTCGGCCGAGCAGCCGGCTCATCGCCCCCACGCTCAGCCGCTCGATCGTCGGAACCGTCAGATGACAGTCGAGGTAGTGCCCGTGCGTCGCGTAGACGTCGGGGCGTATCCACAACCCCGGGTAGGCAAAGCGCACGCGCGCCGGCGCGGCCCACTCGGCCAGGCGCTCGACCATCGGCGAGACCTCGGCCGGCTCGATCAGCTGCTGCAATGCGAGCGGCTCGGCCTCGGGCAGCTCGGCGCGGCGCGCCAGCCACGGCTCGACCAGCGCATGGTCGTGGTTGCCGGCCACGAGCACGAGCTCCTTGCCCGCTAGCGCTCGTCCGAGCTCCTCGAAGAACGGCTGCGCAACCGCGAGTGCTTCGCGCGGGGGCCCGTGACGCAGCTCCAGCACGTCGCCCAGGAGCACCACGCGATCAACATCGGCGACGGCACGCAGCAGAGGCTCGCGCAGCTCGCGGCGGCGCAGCAGATCCGAGCGCGACACGCCGCCGAGGTGCAGGTCGGAGAGGATCAGCGTGCGCACCGGCATTCCTTCATTGATGCGAGTGCGCGCGGGCGGGTCGCCCCCGCGCAACCGGCGCGGCGCTCAGCTTCCCTCGCCGACGGTCGCGGCTTCGCGGATCGTCTTTGGCAGCATGAAGCGCACGTCCTCGCGGATCACGTGGAACTCGGAGATGTCGGTCACGCCGCGGTCGCGGAATAACTGGACGAGGTCCTGTACGAGGTTCTCCGGCGCACTGGCGCCGGAGGAGATGCCGACTACGCGCGCGCCCGCCAGCCACTCCTCGCGAATCTCCTCGGCGGTGTCGATCAGGTGCGACTCGGTGCCAAAGTCACGCGCCACCTCAACAAGGCGCACGGAGTTGGATGAGTTGCGCGAGCCGATCACGAGCAGCAGGTCGCAGCTGTCGGCCATCTGCTTGACGGCCGCTTGCCGATTTGTGGTGGCGTAGCAGATGTCATCGGTGCGCGGGCCGACGATCTCTGGGAAGCGCTCGCGCAGGCGGGCGAGGATCGCGGTGGTTTCGTCGACGGCGAGCGTCGTCTGGGTGATGTAGGCGATGCGGCCGGGATCGTCGATCTGCAGCTCCTCGACATCCTGCTCGTTCTGCACGAGCACGATCTGGTCGGGTGCCTCACCCATCGTGCCTTCGACCTCCTCGTGCCCGTCATGGCCGACGAGCACGACCGTGTAGCCGTCCTGTGCGAAGCGCACTGCCTCGCGGTGCACCTTTGTGACGAGCGGGCACGTCGCGTCGATCGTCTGCAGGGAACGCGCGACAGCGCCTTCACGCACGCTGGGTGCAACGCCATGGGCCGAGAAGACGCACACCGCACCCTCGGGCACTTCGGTCTCCTCTTCCACGAAGATCGCCCCGCGCTCGCGCAGCTGCTCGACTACGTGCTTGTTGTGGACGATCTCCTTGCGCACGTACACGGGCGCGCCGTGGATCTCCAACGCGCGTTCGACCGTTTGCACGGCCCGATCCACGCCCGCGCAGTATCCGCGCGGCGCGGCGAGCAAGAGCTTCTCGACTGTGTTCTTCACGATTGCCATTGTAGGGCGCACCCAGGTACGCTAAGCGCCCGTGCCCCAGCGACACCTCGACAGGCTGACGCCCGTAGACGCCTCGTTCCTGCACCAGGAGAGCGCGCATTCGCACATGCACATCGGCGGCCTGACGATCGTAGAGGGCCCGCCGCCGTCGATGGGCGAGTTCTTGGAGCAGATTCGCCGTCGCCTGCATCTCGTTCCGCGCTACCGCCATAAGCTCGCCTCGACGGCGCTTGACAGCGGGCGACCGGTGTGGGTCGACGATCCGAACTTCAACCTGGAGTACCACATCCGCCACACCGCGTTGCCCTCGCCCGGCGGATGGGAGCAGCTGTGCGGCCTGACGGCGAGGATCTTCTCCCAGCAGCTCGACCGCTCCAAGCCGCTGTGGGAGATGTGGCTGATCGAAGGCCTCGAGGAGGATCGCTTCGCGCTGATCACCAAGACCCATCACTCGCTGATCGACGGCATCGCCGGCGTCGACCTCGCGACAGTCCTGTTCGACCTGTCGCCCGATCCGCCGGTCATCAAACACAACGGCAGGCCATGGCAGCCGCACAGCGAGCCCGGCACGGCGGAGCTGGTTGTGGCCGGCCTGCGCGGTGCAGTGCGCGCGGGGCTCGAGCTTGCGGAGGGCGCGATCGACGCGGTGACGCACCCCGAGCGGGCGTTCTCGCGCGCTCGCGAGGCTGCCGAGGGCGTCGGCGAGATCGCCTGGGCCGGTCTCAACCCGGCGCCGGAAACGCCGCTGAACGTGCCAATCGGACCGCACCGGCGCTTCTACGGAATCGGCGCGAGCCTCGACGACTTCAAGACGGTCAAGAACGCCTTCGGCGGTACCGTCAACGACGTCGTGCTCGCGGTCGTCACCGGCGCGCTGCGCAGCTTTCTGATCTCCCGCGGCAGACGCACCGAGGGCGTGGAGATGCGCGCGCTCGTGCCCGTCTCGGTGCGCGTCGAGGACGAGCACGGCCAGGGCGGCAACCGGATCGTCGTAATGCGCGGGCCGCTGCCCGTCTACATCGCCGATCCTGTGCAGCGACTGCGCTTCGTCTCACAGGCGATGGACGGGTTGAAGGAGTCAAAGCAGGCGCTAGGCGCCGAGGTGATCGCAGGAGCGCAGAACTTCGCGCCGCCGACGATCCTCGCCCAGGCGTCGCGGCTGAACTTCTCCACGCGACTGTTCAACCTGATCGTGACCAACGTTCCGGGACCGCAATTCCCGCTGTACGTGCTTGGTCGCGAGATGCTGGCGGCATATCCCATCGCCTTCCTGCCGGAGAATCACGCGCTGGCAATCGGCATCATGTCCTACAACGGGCAGATGAACTTCGGCCTGCTCGGCGACTATGACGGTCTGCCGGACATCGGCAAGATCAGCGACAACATCGCCGACGAACTGGCCACGCTGGTCACGCTCGCGCGCGAGTCGGTCGGCGCGCCGGCGTAGGTGCCGTCCAAGCCGTGCCGGCTTGGACGCGGGCTCACGAGGGTAGAGTCAGAAGCATGAAGAAACTCCTCGAGCTGCTGTTGTGCATCCTGCACCCACTTGCCGTCGTGCTGATCTGGATCGACCTGCTCGGCCGCAACGACATCGGCTTCCTGGGCAAGCTCGCCTGGGGCATCGCTGCGATCGTGCCGTTCGTCCCGTTCCTGTACGTCCTCACGGGCAACGACTTCATCTAGCCGTCGCGCGCGAGTTCGACAGGAAAGGCGGGCGCTTGCGACGCGCATCCCTCAACACGCGTCGCAAGCAACCCTTACCGTCGTGCCACTGCCCATGACCTGAGCCGGGGCAAGGCAGCGACCCTGGGACGGCCCCCCGTGGGCGGCCTACCCACAGGCGGGTTACCCGCGTACGCATCTGCACAAACCATGCCCTCGCCGGGGCCTCGGCTCACCCAAGGGCCGCGAGCCACTCGATCTCCCCTATTGGAGAGCCAGCGTCCTCGCCGCCAGGCGACTCGGAGCGAATTGCCGTGGCGGCCAGGCGCAAGCCGAGGCTGTCGTGTTGACCAGCACCCCAGCCGGGTAGATACATCTCGCTGAGCGATGTCGTGCGACCAAGGAGGAAGCCATGGGAGACCGGACGCAGCGTGCGGAGGGCAAGATCAAAGAGGCGAAAGGCCGCGTCAAGCAAGGGGTAGGCCGGGCGAGCGGGAAACCCGCCACGGAGACCGAGGGAGCCGGCGAGCAGCTCACCGGCAAAGCGAAGAACGCGGTCGGAAAAGCTCGCAGCGCGGTCAAGAAGGCCACGCGCTGAGCCGCGCCGCACGAGCACTCGCCCGGGCATGAGCCGGATGCGTGGTACCAACGCAGCCGGCCCGTGCCTGACGATCGGCGAGGTTTCCCTTTGGGTGACCCCGACCAGTCGGCCGCGGCCACTTCTCCACGCTCGAGCCGTATCTCCGACTTTCAGGCCCGCTCGGCCGGCTCGGGCCCGGAAATCCCCGGATCTAGGGCCGAATCAGTAGCCGAGCGCGAACTTGGCGTCCTCGCTCATCTTCTCCGGCGACCACGGCGGCGTGAACACCATCTCGGAGGCGACCGACTTGACGCCCTCCAGTTCGCCGACGAACTCTTCGATCTGTTCGTTGACCTGCGGACCGATCGGACATCCGGGCGTGGTGAGCGTGAACGTCACGGTGACGTTGCCGTCGTCGACCTCCACCCCGTAGATCAGCCCCAGCTCGACGAAGTCGAGTCCCAGCTCCGGGTCGATGACGTTCGACAGAGCGTCCATCACGTCGTCAACGGTCGGTGCGGAAGCGGTCTCGGACATGCTGCGAGTCTAGCTGTCGTTCAGCAGGAGCTCGGAGTAGTTGGCAAGCGAACGCTGATACCGAGGTAGATGCGCGGCCAGCGCCCCGAGAGCCATGGAAGCCGCCTCGCGCTCGCGCCCGACGTCGACGAGCGCCAACGCGAGGAACCCGCGCACGGCGTCGTCCAGCTCATCCGACCCCGCGTCGAGCTCTGCCGTCAGCAAAGCAACGCTCTCGCCAGGCTCGCCGAGATTGCGCAGCGAGCTCGCCAGCTGAATCACCGCCCGCCGCCGCCGCTCCCCCGTGAGTCCCCGCTCCAACGCCTCTCGATACAACGGCACCGCCAAATCGGAGTGCCCCGTCGAGTCCTGCGCTGCAGCCCGCTCAAAGCCCGCAACCCCGCTCCCGTCCGGCAACTCCCCCACGAGCCCCTCGATCAGCCTGAGAAACTCGCCCTCACCCAGCTCGTCCAACCGCGCCCAAGCCGCTGCCACGCGCCGCTCCCAGTCGGCCTCATCAAACGTCATACGCCCACGCTAGCGGGGACGGCATCCGTTGTGAGCCCTTGCGAGCCTTAGGAGCCAGTAGGGCAAGCGAGACAAGGACGCAGGGAGCGTGGCCTGCTACGCAGGCGAGCGACCGAGGACGCAGTATCGCGCCGCCATACGGGCTCCTAGTTGTCGCAGCCGAGGCGGTCCCACATGTACAACGCAATGCACTCATTCGCCAGTTCAATCGCCCGATCGCGCGACAGCCTCGGCAGCACGGTGTCCAGCGCCTGCTCCTCGGACACGCCGGCCTGGAAGGCTTCCTCGCCGCGGAAGCCCGCCGCGATCTTCAGCGCCTCCCGGCGATTCTCGCCGAGACTCGGAAACACGCCGACGAGGAAGTCGGTGTTCGGAATCGGCTGGCCGACCTCCAGTGACGCGTGCCACGCTGCCAGCAGATGCAGATCGTCCTCGTCGAGATCGGCGATCGCCTTGGCGTAGTGCACCGACAGCTCAGGCTCGGGAATGTCATCCACCCATGCGCGCACGACCTCGCTGACGAGCTGGCGGCGCGCCTCGCGCCCGACCGACTCGGCGATCACTCGGATTGCGTCCTGGGGCTCGATGAAGCAAAGTGGCATCGCGACTCCTGTGGCGATTGCAAAACGGCTGACAAGTGGCACTGTAGGTGCCCGTGAGGACGGCACTTTCGCGTGCCGCTGCCCGGCCGTGAGGTGGCGCCAGATTGCGCCGCGAGCGCCTGGCATGCGAGTCGCGAGCGTGAGCGGCGCGGCTCAGAGGCCGAGCGCGTGGAGCGCGCGTGCGAGCGTGTCATCGTCGGCCACAGCGGGCGCGAATCCGAGCGTCGCGCGCTCGTCCGCCCCCCAGTTGGACAGCGCCAGCTCCAGCGATCCGACGGGTACGCCGATCGCCTCGGCCAGCGCGCCCGCGCGGCGGTCGAGCAGCAGCGCGTCGCCGATCGCGAAGACGCGCTTGGCGGCGAGCGTCGCCGGATCCTCGGTGCCGCCGCCGCCGCGCGCAGCGGAGAAGTGCAACGAGGCGGCCTCCAGCTCATAGGCACCGAGCGCGCCGAGCAGCAGCAACAGCTCGTAGCGGGCGCCGCGGGCAAAGCCCGCGACCGCGCTGCGCTCGAGCAGGCGCTCGAAGCGCCGCTGGGGGCTCCAGCCGGCGTCGCCGCCGAACGCGAGCACCTGTGAGCCGGCCTGAGCGACCCACTGGCGGTAGGCGTCGAGCGTGCGCGGGCCGTGCACCGGATCATGAGAGGTTCGCGGGCCGAGCGGGACCCCGGAGAGGTCGCTCAGCTCGCCGCGTGGCACCGCCAGCGCCTGATCGATCCCGGCGAACGGCTCGGGTCCCTGCAGCGGGCACAGGTAGGCGATCAAAAAGCAGGCCCACGTCGCCTGCTCGATATCGCCTCCGACGAGCGCGCATGTCTGTGCGTAGAGATCCTCGGACGAGCCCTGCGCGTCGGGACGGTCGGGCAGCGACTGCAGGGCGAGCAGGCGCCCGTGGGAGAACGCGATTTCTTCGGCCAGGCGTTGCGCGTCGGCGGAGGCCCGCAGACCCGGCACGAGTGAGGAGCTGTAGCCGTCCTCCACGGCGCGCTCCTGGCGGCGCACCCGCAGCTCGGCTCCCCGGCGACCACCGCGGGCGCCCGCGGGCGTCGCTTTGCGCGACCGCGCGCGAGCCGGTGTGGCGCGCTCGGCGGGGGAGTTGCCCGGCAGCGTCCTACTGCAGATCGGGCAGCGGTCTATGAAGCGGTTGTGGCGGCAGAACGTGGGCATCGCAGAGCAGGCTCATAGCCTTTGGCGCGGGCGCGCTGGGAGCCGGCGGTGCGCTCCTTCTCCAGAGCGTAGAGGTAGTCGTCGAAGTCGACCTGGATCGTGTGGCGCTTTGACGTGACGTAGCGCTTGCGCATGCTCGCCTGGTCGGCGGCTATGTCGGCACGCATCTCGGCCGCACCCGGCAGCGCATAGTCGCCGCTGAGGTAGTCACCGACCCAGGCGCCCTGCGCCTCGGCCAGCGGCATGATCGCCCCAAGCGGCTGCAAGAGACCGACGAAGAAGACGTTGGGGATGTCGGGGTGAAAGACCCGGCGAAACAGCTCGATGTGGTTCTCCGGAGCGGAGATGAAGTCCTCGTCGAAGAACGGGAAGGAGATCTGATAGCCGGTGCAGTAGACGACCACGTCGGCCTCGGCGCTCGTGCCGTCGACGAAGCGCACTTGCGAGCCCTCCAGCGCCTGGATGTTCGGCTTGGGCGTGATCGTTCCGTGCTGGATGCGGTCGAGGATGCGCCCGGAGACCGTTGGGTGTGCCTCGCCGAAGCGGTGCGTGGGCTTGGGCAGCCCGTAGCGCTCGGGCGGTCCTGCGTAGCTGCGCACGAGCTGCTGGATGAAGCGCTGGCGGATCTTGAAGGGGATGCGGGGGTCGTTGCGCAGCTGGTCGACCGGTTTGCCGAAGATGTACTTGGGGATGATCCACACGCCGCTGCGCGCCGCCAGGTAGGTGCGCTCGGCCACGTAGGAGGACTCCACGGCGATGTCCATCGCCGAGTTGCCCATGCCCAGCACGACCACCCGCTTGCCGGCGAAGATCGAGTTGTCGATGTAGGAGTGCGCGTGCAGCTGCTCTCCGGCGAACGTGTCGCTGCCTGCAAACGCCGGTTCGGGCCAGCGCGGCTTCCAGTGGTGGCCGTTGGCGACGATCAGCGCGTCGTACTGCAGCGTACGCCCGTCGTCGAGACGGAGCTCCCATGTCCCGTCCTCGCGGCGCGAGGCGTGCTCGACGCCGGTCTCGAACATGATCTTGTCGCGGAAGCCGAAGTGGTCGACGTAGTCGTCGAAGTACGCGGCGATGTGCGTGTGGTGCGGGAAGTCCGGATAGGTCTCGGGCATCGGCAGGTCCGTGTAGGCCATGCGGTCGCGCGAGGTGTTGATGAACAGGTCGCGGTAGGCCGCCGACATGCCGTTCTTGTTGGCAAACACCCAATTTCCGCCGACCCGATCGGACTTCTCGATGCAGTCGAACGGGATCCCGCGCTCGTGCAGTGCCTTGGCGGCGGCGATGCCCGACGAGCCGGCACCGATGATGCACGTTCGCGGCAGCTGCTGGCCGCCTGCGCGCTCGCTGTCAAGCATCGCCTCCACGCACCCAGCCTAGAGAAAAAGCTGCGCCCGGGGCTCGCCCTGGCCGGCTGGCCAGTTTTAATCGTCAGCGGGCACGCCCGGCCCGACGTGCAGAGGCGGGCCCTCTGGCCCGCGGTCTGCATCTGCGTGCCCGGCTCGCCCCTGGTCCTGCGACAGGGTGCCCGCACCCTCGGCGTCGGGCTCGCGCCGGGCGGCGAGGTAGCGATCGACCATGCGCGCGCACTGGCGGCCCTCGTTGATCGCCCACACGATCAGCGACTGGCCGCGGCGCGCGTCGCCGGCCGCAAAGACGCCGTCGACCGAGCTTGTGTACGGCGTCTGCGTCTTGACGTTCCCGCGCGGGTCCTTGGCCACGCCGAGCCCGTCCAGCAGCTCCTGCTCGGGGTGCAAAAAGCCCATCGCCAGCAACACGAGCTGGGACTTCAGCTCGCGCTCGGTACCGTCCAGCGGGCCGAACGGCGGCGCCGCTTCGGCGCGCGCGATGTGCAGTGCGGCGACGTTGCCCTCGCCGTCGTCTGAGAAGCGCGTCGTGACGACCGAATAGTCCTGCTCGCCGGCGTGCGCCTCCTTGGCCTCCTCCATCGCGTAGCTGAGGCGATACTTCAGCGGCCACTGCGGCCACGGCGTGCGGTCGTCGGGGCGCTGTTTGGGCGGCTCGGGCAATAGCTCCAGCTGCGTGATCGAGCGCGCTCCCTCGCGCAGCGCATTGCCCACGCAGTCGGCGCCCGTGTCGCCGCCGCCGATCACGACGACGTCGCGGTCCTTTGCGCTGATCGTTCGCTCGGCGGCCGGTTGCTCGGCGGTCGGCGCCGGGCCGAACTCGCGCGCGACCCAGCGGTTTCGCTGGTAGAGGTACTCCATCGCGAAGTGCACGCCGTCGAGCTCGCGGCCGGGCACCGTCAGGTCGCGCGGCACGCGCGAGCCGGTCGCCAGCACGACTGCGTCAAAGCGCTCGCGCAGCTCCTCGACGCTGACGTCGCGACCGACGTCGACGCCGCAGCGCAGCTCGACGCCCTCGGCGACCAACTGCTCGACGCGGCGCTGCACGACGGCCTTCTCGATCTTGAAGTCCGGCACGCCGAAACGCACCAGCCCACCGATCGACTCGTCGCGCTCGAACAGCGTCACGGCGTGGCCTGCCCTGCGCAGCTGCTGGGCGGCGGCCATGCCGGCGGGGCCCGAGCCGACGACGGCGACCGCCTGACCGGTCTCGGTGCGCGGCGGCTTGGGCTCGATCCAGCCCTCGTCCCAGGCGCGGTTTACGATCGAGTTCTCGATCTGTTTGATCGTCACGGCGTCGCCCTCGCGGATCTCC
This sequence comes from uncultured Solirubrobacteraceae bacterium, assembly GCA_963819435.1. Taxonomy (GTDB): domain Bacteria; phylum Actinomycetota; class Thermoleophilia; order Solirubrobacterales; family Solirubrobacteraceae; genus Palsa-744. Next base: position 56,730 of record CAWFWA010000007.1, read on the forward strand.
AGCACGCATGCGGCCTCACACGGCGCCGGGCACAGCCGGCCGGTGAACTCCGGGAAGTTGTTCGTCGCGTGCAGCTGGGCGATCGCGTCCTTCCAGCGGTCGCGGTAGACGAGGTCGTTCCAGTCGGGGATCAGGTTGCCCAGCGGGCAGCCGTTGTGGCAGAAGGGCACGCCGCAGTCCATGCAGCGCGCGCCCTGGTCGCGCAGCTCGGGCTGCGGGCCGCGTGATCAGGAACTCGCGATAGTCGTGCGCGCGCTCGGCCGGGTCGCGCTGCGGGATACCGTGGCGCTCGATCTGCAGGAATCCGCCGAGCTTGCCCATCAGGCGGGAACCGCTGTCTGCCGGCCGATCTCTGACCGGTCGGCCCGTTCGGCCAGCACGCGCTTGTAGTCGTGTGGCATGACCTTCACGAACGCGCCTTTGGCGAGCAGCTCGTCGAAACGCTCGAGCACGCCCGCGGCGACCGGCGATGCGGTGCGCTGGCCGTGCTCGGCGATCAGCTCGCGCAGCTCGCCGGCGTCGGTCGGCCGAAGGCGCTTCGAAGCCGACGGTGCCCATGTTGCAGCGCTCGGCGAAGTCGCCGCGCTCGTCGAGCACGAAGGCGACGCCGCCGCTCATGCCCGCGCCGAAGTTGCGTCCCGTGGAGCCGAGCACGACGACCGTTCCTCCGGTCATGTACTCGCAGCAGTGGTCGCCGACGCCCTCGACGACGGTCGCAGCGCCCGAGTTGCGCACGGCAAAGCGCTCCCCCGCCAGTCCGCGGAAGAACGCGCGCCCGCGCGTCGCGCCGTAGAGCACGGTGTTGCCGACGATCACGTTCTGCTCGGCCACGAAGTCCGCAGCCATGCCCTCGCGCGGTCGGATCGCCAGCACTCCGCCGGACAGGCCCTTGCCGGCGTAGTCGTTGGCGTCGCCGTGCAGCGTGAACGTGACACCTGGGGCCAGCCAGCCGCCGAAGCTCTGCCCGGCCGAGCCCTCGAAGTCGACGACGATCGCGTCCTCGGCGAGGCCTTCTGCGCCATGCTGGAGCGCGATGTGGCTGGAGAGGATGCCGCCGACGCAGCGGTTGCGGTTGCGCACGGCCATCTGAAGCTTCACGGCGCCCGGCTCACCGGCCGCGCCCGGGTCCCCCTGCAGGGCCGGCTCGGCGAGCTCGACGAGCTCCCAGTCCAGCGCGTCCTCGAGCACCGGCGGCGGCGGCTCGACGCGGTGACGCGCCGAGCCCTCGGGCAGCTCGATGTGCTCGAGGATGTGCGTGAGGTCCACCCCGCGCGCCTTCCAGTGGTCGATCGCCCCACGCACCGACAGCAGGTCGACGCGCCCGATCGCCTCGTCGAGCGTACGCAGACCGAGACCGGCGAGGATCTCGCGCACCTCCTCGGCGACGAAGAAGAAGAAGTTGACGACGTGCTCGGGCGTCCCCTTGAAGCGCTTGCGTAGCTCCGGGTCCTGCGTGGCGATGCCCACCGGGCAGGTGTTCAGGTGGCAGGCGCGCATCATGATGCAGCCGGTCGCGATCAGCGGACCGGTCGAGAAGCCCATCTCATCGGCGCCGAGCATCGCGGCGATCACCACGTCGCGCCCGGTCTTCAGCTGCCCGTCGGTCTGCACCTTGATGCGCGAGCGCAGGTTGTTCAGCAGCAGCGTCTGCTGCGTCTCGGCCAGGCCGATCTCCCACGGGATTCCTGCCGACTGGATCGAGGATTGCGGCGAGGCCCCCGTGCCGCCGTCGTGTCCGGCGATCAGCACGCGGTCGGCGTTTGCCTTGGAGACGCCGGCGGCGACCGTGCCGACGCCGATCTCCGCGACGAGCTTGACCGACACCTCGGCCTGCGGGTTGGCGCAGCGCAGGTCATAGATCAGCTGCTTGAGGTCCTCGATCGAGTAGATGTCGTGGTGCGGCGGCGGCGAGATCAGGCCGACCCCGGGGGTCGTGTGGCGGATCGAGCCGATGTAGTCGTCGACCTTGTGGCCGGGCAGCTGGCCGCCCTCACCGGGCTTTGCGCCCTGGGCCATCTTGATCTGCAGCTCGTCGGCGTTGACGAGGTAGTGGATCGTCACGCCGAAGCGTCCAGAGGCCACCTGCTTGATCGCCGAGCGGCGGCGGTCGCCGTTGGCGTCGGGCGTGAAGCGCGACGGGTCCTCACCGCCCTCGCCGGTGTTCGAGCGCCCGCCGAGGCGGTTCATCGCGATCGCCAGGGTCTCGTGGGCCTCACGCGAGATCGAGCCGAGGCTCATCGCGCCGGTACAGAAGCGCTTGACGATCTCACTCGCCGGCTCGACCTGCTCCAGCGGGATCGCCTGCACGACGTCGGCGTCGGCCCCCTCGCCCTCGCCGGGGCCGATCTGCAACAGGCCGCGCAGCGTCGCCTTGCGCGCTGCGTCGTCGTTGATCGCCCGCGCGTACTCGCGGTACTTCTCAAAGGCGGCGCTGTCGCGCACCGTCTCCAGCGCGTCGGGGTCGCCCTTCAGCGCGGCGGGAACGTCGCCGTTGGCCTCGCGCACCGCGTGCTGCACGAGCGCGATCGTCTCGGGGTTCCACATGTGGTGCTCGCCGTCGCGACGCCACGCATAGACGCCGCCGACCGGCAGCAGGTCGTCCTGGGGCACCGGGTAGGCGCGCGCGTGGCGCTCGATCGCCTCGGCCGCGAGCACGTCGAGGCCGACGCCGCCGATCCGCGAAGCGGTTCCGGTGAAGTGTTTGTCGATCACGCCGGCGTCCAGGCCCACGGCCTCGAAGATCTGCGCGCCGCAGTAGGAGTGGATCGTCGAGATGCCCATCTTGGAGATCGTCTTCAGCAGCGCTTTGCCGAGCGCTTTGACGACGTTCTCGGCGGCCTCGACCGGACCGACGTCGACCTCCCCGCCGTCCGGGCCCGGGCGTTTGATGGTGCGCTCGTTGAGCACCATGTCGTCGAGCGTCTCGAGCATCAGGTACGGGTTGATCGCCACCGCGCCGTAGCCGATCAGCGTCGCGAAGTGGTGCACCTCGCGCGGCTCGCCGGACTCGAGAATGATTCCGGCGCGCAGGCGAGTGCCTTCGCGCACGAGGTGGTGGTGGACCGCGGCGACGGCCAGCAGCGACGGGATCGGGACCCGGCGCGGGCCGACCAGCCGGTCTGACAGGACGATGATGTTGACCCGTTCCTCGATCGCTTCGGAGGCTTCGCGGCAGATCCGCCGCAGCGCCTCGCCGATACCCTCCGCGCCCTCCTTCAGCGACCACGTCGTGTTGATCGTGCGTGCTGCGAACACGTCGTGGTGGACATGGCGCAGCGTCTCCAGCTGGCGGTTGAGCAGGATCGGCTGATCGAGCACCAGCTTGTGCGCGTGCTCGGGGGTTTCTTCCAACAGGTTGAGCTCCGAGCCGAGCGTGGTCGCCAGGCTCATCACGATTTCCTCGCGGATCGGGTCGATCGGCGGGTTGGTCACCTGCGCGAACAGCTGCTTGAAGTAGGAGAACAGCGGCGGCGCCTGCTCGGAGAGGACCGCCAGCGACACGTCGTTGCCCATCGAGCCGACCGGCTCGGCGCCGTCGCGCGCCATCGGCGTCAGCAGCACGCGCAGATCCTCCTGGGAGTAGCCGAACGCCCGCTGGCGGGTACGCAGCGGCTGGTCGGAGATCGTCACCTGGTCGGAGGGGTCGAGCTCGGAGAAAGGCACGGCGTTGCGCTCGTACCACTCGCGGTAGGGCCTGCGCGTGGACACGCCACGCTTGACCTCCTCGTCCTCGACGATGCGCCCGCTCTGCAGGTCGACGAGGAACAGCTTTCCCGGCTGCAGGCGGCCGAGCCTGCGGATCTGCTCGGGCGGGATGTCCAGCAGGCCGATCTCCGAGCCGAGCACCACGTGCCCGTCGGTCGTCTCCACCCAGCGCCCGGGACGCAGGCCATTGCGGTCGAGCGTTGCGCCGACGACACGCCCGTCGGTGAACGCCACCGACGCTGGTCCGTCCCACGGCTCCATCAGGCACGAGTGAAAGGCGTAGAACCCCTTCAGATCCTCCGACAGGTCCTCGCGCTTGCGGTAGGCCTCGGGGATCATCATCATCGCCGCGTGCGGCAGCGAGCGCCCGGCGAGCATCAGCAGCTCGAGCACGTTGTCGAAGGTCGCCGAGTCCGAGTTGCCGGGGCTTACGACCGGCAGGATCTTCTTCAGGTCGTCGCCGAACAGCTCGCTGCGCAGCTCGCTCTCTCGCGCGCGCATCCAGTTGACGTTGCCGCGCACGGTGTTGATCTCGCCGTTGTGGCAGATCACCCGGTAGGGGTGCGCCAGCTCCCAGCTGGGAAACGTGTTCGTGGAGAAGCGCGAGTGCACGAGCGCGAGCGCGCTCTTGGTGCGCTCGTCGCGCAGGTCGGGGTAGAAGGCAGCCAGCTGAAAGCTGATCAGCATTCCCTTGTAGTTGATCGTGCGCGAGGAGCTTGATGTGACGTACAGCCCCGGGTGCTCGGCGTTGAGCTCGGCGATCCGCCGGATCACATACAGCTTGCGCTCGAAGGCGTCCTGGTCGTTGTGCTCGGGCCCGGCTCCCGCGCCGACGAACAGCTGGCGGATCACCGGCCGGCACGCGCCGGCGACCCTTCCTGCCTGGCTGGGGTCGACGGGCACGTCGCGCCAGCCGAGCAGGCGCTGGCCCTCGTCCTGCACGGTGCGCTCGAGCAGCTGCTCCAGGCCCGCGCGCGCGACATCGTCGGTCGGCAGGAAGCACATCAGCACCCCGTAGGAGCCGAGCGGCGGAAGCTCGAAGCCGACGACCGCGCGCAACAGCTCGTCGGGCATCTGCATGAGGATCCCCGCACCGTCTCCGGTGAGCGGGTCCGCGCCGTTGGCCCCGCGGTGCTCGAGGTTCTCCAGCGCAGTGATCGCCCGCGAGACAACCTCGTGCGTCGGCTTGTTGTCCAGGCGCGCCACCATGCCCACGCCGCACGCGTCGTGCTCATAGCTGGGGTCGTAAAGGCCAACGGCCCTTGGCGGCTGCGTGATGTGCGAATTCATGGAAGTGCTCCCTTGGGGCGGTGCATCCCCCGTGGCGCGGGCAGGCGGGCACCTGAGGCGGAGCGAGAAAGCGTAGCAGCGGACGGGCCCCGCAAACCAGCCGGGCGGCGATTGGAAAGGGCCTTCCAAAGCGCCGCTGCGCGGCAGATCAGTGGGCTCTCAGGGCAGCTCGCGCAGCGTCTCGTCCTCGCCCCACGAGCACAGGCCCGTCCGCCCCGGACAGGTCAGACACAGGCCGCGATGAGGCATCTCACTGACCGCGAAGTGCAGCTCGCGCGCGCGAGAAATGCGCTGGGCGAGCTGCTCTTCGAGCGTCAGGCGCTCGGCGGCGCGGTAGCGCGCCGAGACCCACTCCTCGCGCTCCAGGAACCAGTGCACTATCTCAACCTCCGTGGCGCCTTCTCGCAGCACCGCCAGCCCATACAACAACCGCTGGATCGCGTACTCGCGCGACACCAGCTCCTCCAGGTTCGCGTCCGGCCCGACGCGGTCGCTCTTGTAGTCGAGCACCAGCCGCGTACCGTCGGCCTCACCGGCCACGAGATCGATCACGCCGTTGATCAGCGGCTCGTTCGCGCCCAGCGCGAAGGCAAACGGATGCTCGCGGCGGACAGACAGCGCCGCGGCGACGCGCGCGGCGGGCTCGGCCGCGACGGCCGCGGCGACCAGCGCCGCGAGCTCGTCGCGCTCACGCCGAGCCACCGACAGCCCGAGTTCACGCGCGCACGCCTGCACGTCCTGCGCGGTCGGCGCGCGCGCCGCGGCGAAGTCGTGCAGCTCCATCAGGCGGTGCACGAGCGTGCCGCGCGCACGCGCCTCCAGACCGATCGGCGCGCCGGCGGTCCGCGCGGCGGCGCGATCCTCGGGCAGCGACAGCACGCGTTCCAGGTAGTAGCGATAGCCGCAGCGCTCGAGCTCGGTCAGCGAGCTGTAGCTGAGCACGCGCAGCTGCTCGCGTTCGACCGCGCCAGGCGCGAGCCCACCCGTCGCGCTCGGCCGTTGCGGCGACGGCGCGCCCGGCGCTGCGCCGGCCGAAGGGGCCGCGTCCAACGGGGCCGCGTCCGATCCGGCGAGGATCGGCGCGCCGGCCACCGCCGCAGCAGCCGAGCCGGCGGCAGCCGCGTCGCCGCTCTCCGAACCGTCGCGCATTCCCACGCCGACGGCGCCGTACACGGCGGCGGGCGAGTTCAAGCGGCAGAGCACGCCCGCGTCGTCGCCCCGAGCGCCAGCAAGCCGGTGCGCCTCCCCCGCGCGTTCGGCGACCAGCGCGGGTAGCTCCTGCGACAGTGCCGGCCCAAGCCAGGAGATCGGCGCGGCGCCCGGCCCCGGGCGCGGCCAGCGCTCGAACTTGACCGCCCCGCTGAGCAGCAACAGCTCGCGCGCGCGCGTCATCGCGACGTAGGCGATGCGATCCTCCTCCTCGGCTTCGCGCCCGCGACGCTCGGCGCACAGCTCCTCATAGGCCAGTGCAGGTGCCGACGCGGCCCCGTCAAGGCGCATCAGCCGCAGGCCGACGCGATCGCCGTCGACGAGCAGGTCGGGCATGCGCGAGCTCGGCTGGCGTCCGAGGTCGACCACACACACGACTGCGAACTCCAGCCCCTTGGCCGCGTGCACGGTCATCAGGCGCACCGCGTCTGGCTCGACACCCTCGACCGGAGCGTCGGGCTCGACGCGCGCGGAGCTCGCCAGATACTCGACGCGGTCGAGGAAGGCGCGCAGGTCGCGTCCTTCGTCGGCCTCGAAGCGGCGGGCCAGGCGCAGCAGCTTGTGCACGTTGGCGAGTCTGCGCTCCCCCCATTCCAGCGCGAGCACGTGCTCGCGGTAGCCGGTCGCGGCGATCGCACGTTCGATCAGGTCGGCGATCGTGCGCAACGGCGAGCCGGCGCGCTCGCCCGCCAGGAGCGCGCATGCCCTCGCCAACGCATCACGGTCGCCGGGCGCGAGCCTCGCTGCGAGCTCGCCCTCGCCGGTCGTCGCCGCCAGCGCCGTCTCCCAGGCTCCCCGGTGCGCGCCCTGCGACGCGCGCGCGATCAGCGCGAGGCAGTCGCGCGAGCAGCCTGCGAGCGGCGACGCGAGCATCCCGTACAGAGCCTCCTCGTCCAGCGGGTTGGCCAGCGCGCGCAGATAGTCGATCAGGTCGCCGATCTGCTGGTGGCCCCAGAAGGCGCCAACGGCCGCCAGCGTGCGCAGGCCCGCCAGCTGAAGCGCGCGCTCGAACACCTCCAGGTCGCCGGCCGCGCGCAGCAGCACGACGATCTCCCCCGGGCGGGCGGCGCCATCGCGCACGAGCTCGGCGACTCGCCGCGCGAGCATCCGCGCCTCCGCCTGCCGCCACAGCGGGGCCGGCGGCAGCCCGCCGGCAACCGTCTCGGCGAGCTCCTCGCGTTGCTCCCAGCCGTCGGTGTCGGTGAGCAGCAGCTCGACCGCCGGCGCGGCCTCGACGCTCGCGGGCTCGGGCTCGTCGTCGCGCTCGCCCGCGCGCAGCGCGGCGAAGCCCTCAAAGCGGTCGCCGAAGACCGTGTTGATCACATCCAGCAGCGGCTCGCGACTGCGGAAGTTGCGCGTCAGCGAGAGACTCGCGCCGAGCTCGGCCAACTCGGCGCGCCGCGCACGAAACAGGCCGACATCCGCGTGACGGAAGCCGTAGATCGACTGCAGCTCGTCGCCGACGGTGAAGAGGTTGCCGCGGTCGAGCATCTCCAGAATCGCCAGCTGGCGCGGGTTGGTGTCCTGAAACTCGTCGACCATCAGCAGCTCGAAGCGCTCTGACCACTCCTCGCGCACACCCGGGCGCTCCCGCAGCAGCTCCTGCGCGAGCAGCTCGAGGTCGTCGAAATCGGCGCTCGCTCGCTCGCTCTTGAGTTGCTCGTAGGCGAGCGCGAAGCGCGCGAGCAGATCGTCGAGCAAAACGCATGCCGCAGCCGCCTCGGCGTCCAGCTCGCGGATCGCCGCAGCGGCCTCGACGTCCAGCTCGCCGTCTGCGGCGGCCTCGGCCGCGGCGGCGGCGCGCGGCCTGGCAACCGGCAGGCGCGGGAGCAGCTGCCCGCGGCTGCGCAGCTCCAGGTAGACCTGCTCGATGATCGTGCGCACGCGATCGACGCCGTAGGCGGCGAGCAGGTCGAGCGCGCCAGCGCTCTGGCCGGCGAGGAACTCGCGCACGGCTGCCTGGAAGGCCAGTTCGCGCAGCCTCCCGGCGAGCCCCTCGTCGAGGATCGCGAAGTCGGGGTCCAGGCCGGCGGCAAACGGGTGGGCGCGCAGCAGGCGCGCGCAGAAGCCGTGGAAAGTGCCGACGTAAGCGGCCTCGGTGTCGCGCGCGGCCTGGCGGTCGCCAAGCCCCAGCAGGCGATCGCGCACGCGCTCGCGCAGCTCTCCTGCGGCACGCTCGGTGAACGTGATCGCGAGGATGCGTCCCGGTGCCACGCCGTCCTCGCGCACGGCGGCGACGAAGCGCTCGACGAGTACGGATGTCTTGCCACTGCCGGCGGCAGCGGACACGAGCAACGACTCCGAGCGGCGCTCGACGGCGACGCGCTGCTCGTCGGTCAGCGCGCGCACCTCGCCGCCGGCGAGCGCGAGCACGCCGGCGGACTCCATGCCCGGAAGCGTCTCCAGCTGCGAGGACCCACGCCGCGCGCTCATCGCTCGCACCTGCAGATCGTCGGGTACTGACAGCCCCCCTTGAAAGCGCACGTGTCCGGCCGCGCGCGCAGCCGTCCGCCGGCGGCCTGCTCGGCCACCTCGCGCGCAGCCGCAACGGCTTCGTCGAGCAGCTCGCGCAGCTCGGCGTGCTCGCGCACGTCGGTCGAGACGCAGTCGAGCTCCAGGCCGCTGTCGCCATCGAGCACCCCGCGCGCGCGCAGGTCGCTGCTGCCCAGCGGTTGGTAGAAGCCGCCGACGGCGCGCACGCCCAGCAGCTGCTCGGCGGCGCGCATGTACAGCGCGACCTGCAGCTTGCCGTCCTCGATCCACTTTGAGGCACCGGAGACGGATTTGCCCTTGTAGTCGTAGACGACCGCGTCGCCGTCGTCGCCGACGTCGATGCGGTCGATGCGACCGCGCAGCTTCACCCCGCCGCCCAGGTCGAATGCGGGAAGCTCGCTCGCCTCACCGCGTTCGTCGCCTCCCTCCTCGAAGCCGAAGCCGAGCTCCAGCTCACGCGGGGTCAGTGGGCTCTCGCTTTCGGCGGCAAACGTCAGGTAACGGTCGAGGTCTGCCTGCAGGCGGCGGCGCACGCTGGCCACCCGCTCAGGCGCGACCGACAGCGGATGCGCCGGCTCGTTGGCGGCCAGAGCAGCCGCGAGCAGCTCGCGGGCCTGCGCGAGATTGCCTCGCGTCAAGCGCGCGCTGCCGGTCTCGGCGCGCAGCGCCTCCAGCGCGTCCTTCAGCGCGGCGTGCGCGAGCGCGCCGCGCGCGAGCGGCTCTGGTTCGGGCTCCAGCGCGTCCGGTCGCAGCAGGCGCTCCACGAACCACGCCACCGGACAGCCGATCCAGCGCTCCATCGACGACGCCGACCACGGACGCTCCGCCAGTTCGGCTAGCAGGCGCGCATCGCGCAGCGGCTGATCCGGGGACTCCAGGGGCGCGTCGCGACCCTCCCCTGCGGGCGCGATGTCGTCAACGGCGCCAAGCGCGCGACGCTTGCGCGAGCCGAACAGCCCCTGCTCAAACAGGTCGCACACGTCGTCGACAAACAGCGAGCGAGGCGTCGTCTGGCCGTCGTCGTCGGCACTGTGCCAGCTGAGCACGAGCTGCTCCTCCGGGCGCGACACGGCCGCGTAGAGCAGGTATCGCTCGGCGGCGAGCAGGTCCTGCTGCTCGGACAGCAGCAGTCCGGACACCTCGGCCAGCCGACGGCGCTCCTGCTCGGACAGCAGCGGCTGGGGACTCGCGCGCGCCGGGAAGACGCCCTCCTGCAGCCCGCACACGAACAGCACGCGCACGCGACGTGCTCGCAGCGCGAGCGGGTCGAGCACGGCGACCGCTCCGCCGGCCGGACGCTCACCACCTGACAGCTCGACGTCACCGAGCACACCGGCCAGCTCGGCGGCGCTGGCGGGAGCCAGCTCGGGCGCGAGCTGTGCGAGCTCGCCCAACTGCGCGAGCGCGCGGCGACCGGCCGCCAGCGCGCCGGCCTCGTCGAGCTCGTCGGCGCCGAGCAGCTGTGCGGACGAGCGGCGCGGCGCGCAGAACAGCCAGTAGAGCTCTCGCGAGGTGCGCTCGATCAGCGATGCGGCGCCGCGCTGCTGGGCGTCTGCCAGATGGTCGATCGTCTCGAGCTTCCAGTTGCGCTGCTCCCACAGCTCCCTCGCGCCGTGCGCGCCCAGCGCGCCCGCGCGCCGCGCTCGCAGCTCCAGCGAATCGGCGAGCGCCGGTAGCTCCAGCAGGCCGGGTGCGCGCAGCCACGCGAGCAGGTCGTTGAGCTCGCCGGGCGCCTCGCCGGCCGGCGCGGGCACGCAGCGCAACAGGCCGATCAGCGCGCGGCCGACCGCGGTGTCGGCGAACGCGGTCCGCCGCTGCAGCGTGAACGGGATGCCGGCCTGCGAGAAGACCTCCGCGAGCAGCGCGAGCGATGTGCCGGCCGGGCGCACGAGCACGGCGATGTCCTCGGCGGCCGTGCCCTGTGCAAGTGCCAGCGTCAGCTCGCCGGCGACCAGCTCGAGCTCGGCACGCTCGCCGCCGCCCTCCAGCAGGCGCAGCGAGCCTCCCGAGCCAACGCGCGCGGCGCCCGGCTCAAACAGCGACCGCTCGAGATGGCTGAGCGCGGTGCGCGCCTGCGGCGCATAGTGCAGCGAGCGCGCGGGCAGCTCGCGCCGCTCGTCGGCCAACGGTGCGAGCGCCTGGAAGGTCGCCGCGCGCCCGGCGAACGCCGATCGCCCGCCCTCATACGCCAGCGACACGGTGAGCGGCGTGTCGACGATGCTGCCGAGCGTCTCGATCGCGTCGAGCTGCAGGTGCGAGAGGTCGTCGAAGCCGTACAGCAGCACCGGCGTGCCGCCCCACAGCGAGGGGCGTTCGCGCAGCGCGTCGAGCGCGCGCACCGTGCGCTGCTCGGCGTCTGAGCGCCCGAGGCGCTGCAGCTCGGCGTCGTAGCGGATGTACAACCGCCCGAGCTCCGCGCGCGCCGCAGCGGGCCCGTCTGCCTGCAGCCAGGCGTCAAGCGCGGCGATCAGCCGCGCCGGCGAGACGCGGCGGGTACGCAGCGCCACGAACAGCTCCGACAGGGCGCGGACGAACCCGGGCCCGGCCGTGCTCGCGAGCTCGCGCCCCGCAAGCGCCGCCAGCAGGCGTTCGCGGCCCAGGCCGCCGAGCACTGCCTCGCCGGCGCCGGCGCGCTGGACGATCTCCGCTGTCAGCCCGGCGAAGCGCTCGACGCGCACACCCATCGTCACGCCGTCGCCGGCCAGCTCGCGCAGGTAGTGCTCGGCGTCGGCGCGCGTGGGCACGACCAGCAGCGGATCCTGCTCGCGCGCGCTGTAGGCGCGCACGGCGTCGAGCACCAGTTCGGCCTTGCCCGCGTTTGCGGGCCCGGTGATCAGCGTGATCGGCATGCGCGTCCATCCTGGCGCACTCGTCCGACAGCGCCGTCAGCTTCAAGGCGGCGACGGCGATCCGTCGATCCGGCGGGCGGGACGCTCAGGCGGCGCTGCGTACGCCGACCGACGCGGACTTGCCGCGCGCCTTGCCGGCGGCGGCGAGCTCGTTCGTCTCGGCCTCGGCCTCGGGCGCTTTGGCGCCCTCCTTGGCCCACTCCTCGTTGAACTCGACGCGCCATTTCGCGTCCTCGGTCTGCTGCATCGCCAGGTGCGCGCGAAACGAGCGCCCGCTGCGCCCGCGAAAGCCGGTGATCGGACG
>CAWFWA010000008.1:0-20902 GCA_963819435.1 uncultured Solirubrobacteraceae bacterium
CGTACAATTGGCTGTATGAGCGGCGACCACTCACCGCGCCTGCCCGAGCCCGACCGCCCGTGGATGATGCGCACGTACGCCGGGCACTCGACGGCGAAGGCGTCAAACGAGCTGTATCGGCGCAACCTGGCCAAGGGCCAGACGGGCCTGTCGGTGGCCTTCGACCTACCCACGCAGACGGGCTATGACCCCGACGACGAGCTCGCGCGCGGCGAGGTCGGCAAGGTCGGCGTGCCGGTCTCCCACCGCGGCGACATGGCCGCACTGATGGACGGCATCCCGCTGGGCGAGATGAACACGTCGATGACGATCAACGCGACGGCCGCGTGGCTGCTGGCGCTGTACGTCGTCGCCGCCGAGGAGCAGGGCGTCGCCCAGGAGGCGCTACAGGGCACGACGCAGAACGACATCATCAAGGAGTTCCTCGCGCGCGGCACCTACGCCTTCCCGCCGGCGGCTTCGATGCGCCTGATCGCCGACATGATCGCCTACACGGTCGAGCACGTGCCGAAGTGGAACCCGATCAACATCTGCTCCTATCACCTGCAGGAGGCCGGCGCGACGCCGGTGCAGGAGATCGCCTTCGCGATGAGCAACGCCCAGGCGGTGCTTGACGCCGCGCGCGAGCGTGTGGAAGCGGCGCACTCCGACGACGGCGCACATGGCAACGGCGTGCGCGGCGCCGACGCACAGCAGCTGATGGAACAGGTCTTCGGACGCATCTCCTTCTTTGTCAACGCGGGCGTGCGCTTCGTCGAGGAGCACGCCAAGCTGCGCGCCATGTCGGTGCTGTGGGAGGAGCTCGGGCGCGAGCGCTACGGCGTGCAGGACCCGCGACGGCTGCGCTTTCGCTACGGCGTGCAGGTCAACTCGCTCGGGCTGACCGAGGCCCAGCCGGAGAACAACGTGCAGCGCATCGTGCTCGAGGCGCTCGCCGTGACGCTCGGGCGAGACGCGCGCGCACGCGCGATCCAGCTGCCCGCGTGGAACGAGGCGCTCGGTCTGCCGCGCCCGTGGGATCAGCAGTGGTCGCTGCGCATCCAGCAGGTGCTCGCCTATGAGACCGACATCCTGGAGTACCCGGACATCTTCGAGGGGTCAATAGTGATGGATGGTTTGGTCGCGGAGTTGCTCGACGGAGCCCGTGCGGAGATGGCAGTCGTCGCCGAGCACGGCGGAGCGGTCGAGGCGGTCGCGTACATGAAGGGCGCACTGGTCGACTCCCACCGTGAGCGCATCCGCCGCATCGAGGCCGGCGAGCAGGTGGTCGTCGGCCAGAACCGTTACAGCGAGTCCGAGGAGTCGCCGCTGACGGCCGACGCCGAGGGCGGCATCCTCGTCGTCGACCCGGCCGTCGAAGCCGAACAGATCGAAGATCTGCACACCTGGCGTGCTCAACGCGACCAGGCCGCCGTGGACAGGGCACTTGGTGAGCTGGCGAGCGCGGCAGCCGACGAATCGGCCTCGCAGAACCTGATGGTCGCGACGATCGCCGCCGCGCGTGCGGGCGCGACGACGGGCGAGTGGGCGGGCGCGCTGCGCGACGTGTTCGGCAGCTACCGCGCGCCGACGGGCGTCGGCGAGGCCGCCGCAGCCCCGGCCGACGCAGACCTCTCCGAGTTGCGCGAACAGGTCATGCAGCTGCAGGAGAAGCTCGGGCGCCGGCCGAAGATCCTCGTCGGCAAGCCGGGCCTGGACGGGCACTCAAACGGCGCCGAGCAGATCGCCGTGCGCGCGCGCGACTCGGGCATGGACGTGGTCTATGAAGGCATCCGCCTGACGCCCGCTCAGATCGCCGCGTCGGCGCTGCAGGAGGGCGTGCACGTGATCGGCCTGTCGATCCTCTCCGGCTCGCACCGCGAGCTGATCCCGGCGGTCATGAACGCGCTGCGCGAGGCCGGCGTAGAGGCGCCGGTGGTCGTCGGCGGGATCATCCCCGAGCAGGACGTCGCGGCACTGCGCGATGCCGGCGTGGCCGCCGTCTACACGCCCAAGGACTTTGACATCACGCGCATCATGCGCGACATCGTTGAGCTGGTGGGCGCGGAGGGTCCGGTGCCGGTGGCCGGCAACGGCGCGGCGGCCAACGGCTCGGCGTGAGCGGGGCGTCGCGGCCGACGGGCACACGCCCCGAAGGGGTGGGTCCCCCCGGTCTGGGTGCCCCCGGGGCCGGAGCCGCGCTGGGCGCGCGCCTGCGCGAAGGGGACGTGAGTGCCGCACCGGCGACGCTCAACCTGCTGGAGAGCACGACCGCGGGGGACCGCGAGGCGGCCGCCGCACTTTTGGCCGAGGTCTCCCCCGCGGCGCTCGGCGGCGACGCGCCGGGTCACGTGGTCGGCGTCACCGGCCCGCCCGGCGCCGGGAAGTCGACGCTGCTTTCGGCGCTGCTGCGCGCCTGGCGCGCCGATGGGCGCAGCGTGGCGATGCTCGCGGTCGACCCGAGCTCGCGCCGCTCGGGCGGATCGTTGCTCGGCGACCGCGCGCGCATCGAGTTTGACCCGAAGGACCGCGACGTGTTCATCCGCTCGACGTCGGCCGGTGAGCGCCTGGGCGGGCTGGCGTGGGCGACGCGCTCTGCTGCGCACGCGCTGGCGGCGGCCTTCGATGTCGTGGTGATCGAGACGGTCGGCGTCGGGCAGGCAGAGACGGAGGTCGCCGACGTCGCCGACACGGTCGCCGTCGTCGTGCAGCCGGGCAGCGGTGATGTGCTGCAGTTCTTGAAGTCGGGCATCATGGAGATCCCCGATGTGCTCGTCGTGACCAAGGCCGACCTCGGACAGATCGCGACGCGCACCAGGCGCGACGTGAGCGCCGCGTTGCGTTCGCTCGGCTCGTCATCGACGCGCGTCGTCGCCGTCTCCTCGCTGTCGCCCCCGGCGGGCATCGACGAGCTGCTCGTGGCGCTGGACGAGCACCGCGCGAGCACCGACCTCGCCGAGCGCCGCCTGCGCGCGCGGCGCGCCAACGCGCTGGCCGACTATGCCCACGAGCACGGCGAGGCGGGCCTGCGCGCACTCGGAGGGCGCCACGCGGCCGAGCAGCTGCTTGCAGCTCAGGACCCGAAGCTCGACACCGCGGCGCTCGTCGCGGCACTCGCGCAGGGCGCTGAGAAGCGATGAACGAGCCGCGGACTCCCCACGACGAGCCGTCCGGAGGCCGCCAGGCACCCGGCAGCGAGCCTGCGGCGAGCAAACGCGCGCACGTAGGTGGCGACCTGCTGCTGATCTTCGGCGCGTTCGTGCTTGCAAGCGCTCTCGCCGGAGCGCTTGGCGCGGCGAACCTCGGCACGGCGCTGTCCTTCGGCCAGATCGGGCTTGCGCTGATGGTCGTGTACGTGCTGCTCAGGCGCTGACGCGGCGCTCGCGTTCGCGCGGGGCGCGCCGCGCATTGAAGCTGGCATATGCTGGCGCCGATGGCCACCGGATGCTTCGTATCGACAGGGCGCTCGCTGTCCGATGCGGTCGAGCGCGTGAAGCTCGCCGAGTCGCTGGGCTATGAGGCCGCATACGTCACGCACGTCGCGGGCCGCGAGTCGCTCACCGTGGTCACCGCATACGCGCTCGCGACGAGCAGCATTCGCGTGGGCACGGGCGTCGTGCCGATCTACACGCGCACGCCGGCGACGATGGCCCAGACGGCCGCGACGATCGACGAACTGGCCGACGGCCGGCTGAACCTCGGGCTCGGCGTGTCACACCGCCCGGTCGTCGAGGGCTGGCACGGGCAGACGATCGACAAGCCCGTCGCGGAGATGCGCGAGTACGCGTCGATCGTGCGCGCGATCCTGCACGGCGAGGACCCGCCGAGCGGCGAGAAGTGGCAGACCGGCTTTCGCCTGATGGGCATCGAGCCGCGGCCACAGCTGCCGATCTACGTCGCCGCGCTGTCCCCCGCGATGCTGCGCCTGGCCGGCCAGATCGCCGACGGCGTGCTGCTGTGGCTGTGCAGCCCGCAGTACATCCGCGACGTCGTGATCCCCGAGGTGAGCACCGGGCGCGAACGTGCCGGCAAGACGCTCGCCGGCTTCGACGTGGTGCCCGCCGTGCCCTCGGCGCTGACCGAGGACCGCGCCGGGGCCTTCACGGCGATGCGCCGCGAACTGATCCCCTACTTCGGCCTGCCGTTCTACCGCGCGATGATCGAGCGCTCTGGCTTCGCCGCCGACATCGAGCGCTACGACGCGGCGGCCGGCGACCTCGACGCGATGCAGGGCGCGATCTCCGAGGAGTTCCTCACGCAGCTGACCGCCGTCGGCGACGAGCGCGCAGTCCACGCGGGCATCCGCCGCTACCGCGACGCCGGCGCCACCTCGCCGTGCGTCGGGCCGATCGCCAAGACCGACTTCGAGGCGACGCTGCAGGTCGGTATCGGCGCCTAGGCGCCGGCGCGAACGTAGGCTTCACGGCAATGCTCGTGCTGCTTGGATTCGCTGTGCTCGCCGGGGCGGGCACGGCACTTTCGCCGTGCGTGCTGCCCGTGCTGCCCGCGCTGCTGTCGGCAGGGGGCGTCGGCGGGCGTCGTCGTCCGCTCGGCATCGTGCTCGGGCTGTCGATCACCTTCACCGTGACGATCGTCGGCGTGGCGAAGGTCGTCGACGGCGTCGGGCTGGGCAGCGACCCGCTGCGCGACGTCGCGATCGTCGTGCTGCTTGTGTTCGGCGTCGCGCTGCTGGCGCCGAGCGTCGCCGATCGCATCGAGGCGCCGCTGTCGCGCCTTGCGCGCTTTGGCCCGCGCACGCGCGGCGACGGCTTCTGGTCGGGCATGCTGGTCGGCGGCGCGCTCGGCTTCGTCTACACGCCATGCGCCAGCCCGATCCTCGCCGCCGTCATCTCGGTCAGCGCGGCGAGCGGCAAAACGGTCGTCATCGCGCTGGCCTACGCGCTGGGCTCGGCGCTCGTGCTGCTGGCGCTCACGCTCGGCGGGCGGCGGCTGTTCGATCGTGTGCGCAGGGCCGGGCGCGGGCCGCTACTGCAACGGGCGCTGGGCACGATCATGATCCTCACGGCCGTCGCGATCATCGCCAACCTCGACGTCAACTTCGACCAGTTCGTCGCCCAGCACATCCCCGACGTGAACCTCACCGCGGGCCTGGAGTGCTCGGAAACCGTCACCAGCCATCTGCACGAAATCAGCGGGCGCCACGCCAAGTTCAAGATCGCCAACGGCTCCTCGGCGTGCGGGGGCTCGGGCTCGGGCGTGCGGGCAGCCCCGGCGAACGCCAGCCAGGCGACGCTGCTCGCCACGGCGCAGGGACTCAAAGCGCTCGGCCCGGCGCCCGAATTCACCGAAACGCAGGACTGGTTCAACACCCCCGGCCGGCGCGCGCTGTCTCTGAGCGGCCTGCGTGGGCGCGTGGTGCTCGTCGACTTCTGGACGTACACGTGCATCAACTGCATCCGCACGCTGCCCTACCTGAAGGCGTGGGACGCCGGCTACCGGCGCGACGGTCTGACGATCGTCGGCGTGGAGACGCCCGAGTTCGCCTTCGAGCGCGACGCCGCCAACGTTTCCAACGCGATCGCGCAGTTCGGCCTGCGCTACCCGGTCGTCCAGGACAACGACATGGGCACGTGGAACGCCTATGGCAACGAGTACTGGCCGGCCGACTACCTGATCGACTCGCGCGGGCAGGTCCGCTACGCGACCTTCGGCGAGGGCGACTACGACAAGACCGAAACGGCGATCCGCGCGCTGCTCGCCGAAAAAGGCGCGAAGATCGGCGGGCACAGCCGCCCCAGCAACGTGGTCGTGCCCAGCCAGCAGGCGACGCCTGAGACCTACCTGGGAACCGAGCGCGCGCAGGGCTGGACCGATCCGCCGAAAACCGGCACGCACGACTACGGCACGCCGCCGACCGGCAGCCTGTCGCTCAATGATTTCGCCTTCAGCGGCACGTGGAGGATCGCCGCACAACCGGCCACCGCGGTCGCCGCTGCCGGCATCGACGTCGACTTCCAGGCCAAGAACGTGTACCTCGTGCTCAGCTCGGCCGGCGGCGTCGCGCGTCCCGTGCAGGTGCTGCTCGACGGTCGCCCGGTCCCCTCCGCCGAGGCCGGCGCCGACGTGCACGCCGGAAGCGTGACGGTGCGCGGGCAGCGGCTGTACACGCTCGTCTCGCTGCGCCGCGACGAGCGCCATCACCTGGGGCTGCGCTTCGCGCCGGGCGTCACCGGCTACGCGTTCACGTTCGGCTGAGCGATGGTCAAGGCGTCCACGCAGGCATCGCAGGGCCGCGACGCGAGGTACGCTCAATCGCGAGTGCTCGGTGACCGCCGAAGCACCGGCGAGAGGCGTTGCGCATGACTGACCGCATCGAGCGTACGAACCTGACCGCGCGCAGGCGTCGCGTCGTGATTGCAAGGCTGCTGCTTGCCGGCGCACTGCTCGCGCTGGCGATCATCGGCTCGCAGGCTCCCGCGCAGGCGTCGGCGGTGGTGACGCTCCCAGGCAATCCCCTGAGCGTGTCGATCGGTCCGGTCGGGCAATGTCAGTCCGGCTATGCCGGCGCCACCAATGACTTCTTCCCCGGCGACAGCGCGCTCGGCGACTGCGGCTTCTTTTTGGCCTTCCCGAGCGCCGGCAATCCGGCCGCCCTGCGCAGCAAGGTCTTCGGTTTCGCCGGAACCAACGGGCCGGATCTCGGCTCGACCGAATACACGCCGCTCTCGCCGGGCGTCGTGACGGGCAGCGGCTCGGCCGTCGATCCGTACCAGCTCGTGACCACGTTCAAGGTCACCGACGCCGAATCCAAACTCGACTACGCGCTGATCACCGAGACCACCACATACGTCAACGGCGAACCGCAGTTCACTTCGAGCTTCGACGTGGAGAACGTGACCGGCCAGTCGGTCGAAGGCCTGAACCCCGATCCGGTCGGCGCGCCGCTGAAATTCCACGCGATCTACGCGGGTGACCTACTCACCGACGGCAGCGACTACGGCACCGGCCTCTTCCTCGCGGGACCGCCGCGCTTCGTGGGGGGACAGAACATCGCCAACGGTGTGCTCGGTGGCTTTGCAGAGGCACCGGCGCCGTCACCGCCGTGGACGAACTACCAGGCCGGCTGCTGGGACGTCGTTCCCGAAGCCGCCGGCAGGTGCGCGGCGACGAGTCCCGCGGACACGGGCATCTGGGCGACCGTTCGCGCCGCGGCCGGCGAGCCGCGCGTGTTCAACGACGACATCGACCCCAACCTGATCGACAACGCGGCGGGCGTCAGCTGGGACGACAACCTGTCCAGCGGCCTCGCGGCCGGAGCGCACGCTTTCTATGCCATCGTCAACCGTGCCGAGATCCCGAGCGGGCTGACCGTCGCGCCGAAGACGCAGACCTACGCGGTCGGGCAGACCGCGACCGTCACAGTGACCGCCAGGAGCTCGGCCGGCGTGCCCTACGCCAATCGCCCGGTCGTCTACTCGATCGGCGCCAGCAATCCGAAATCGGGCAGCGTGCTGACCGACGCCTCGGGAGTCGCGACGATCCGCTACGTCGGCACCGCGGCCGGCCTGGACACGCTGCAGATGTTCCTCGACCTGGCGGGGACGGGCGTGCAGACCGCGCGCGACCCGTCGGCGGCCGCGCAGGTGAGCTGGCTGGCCGCGCTCCCGGTCTCCCCGTTTGCCAACAGCGGATTTCGCGTGCAGAGCATCCGCACGAGCGCCAGCGGCGCGATCAAGATCGTCTTCATCCCTGTCCAGGACGGCACAGCCGCGCTGGAAGTGACCGTGCCCACGGCGGCAGTCTCGCGAGCCGCCAAGCGCTGCAAGCGCGACCAGGTGAGGATCAGGAGTCGCTGCCGGCCTCAGACCACGCTCGCGGGCAAGGCCTCCCGGCATGGTCGCGCGGGCGTCGCGCTGTCGCTCGTCGTCGCGCCCTCGGTGAAGCTGAGAAGGGCCCTGGCGAAGGGCAGAACGGTCCAGCTGACCGCGCGGCTGACCTACAAATCGCGGCTGGGCGGGAAGCCGGCTGCCAAGACCTTTCACCTGAAGGTGAAGGGCAAACACAAGCATCACGGCTAGTCGGGGCGAGCACGAAGGCAAGCTGACCTTCAAGGTCAACGCGAGCGCGATCGGCTCCGGACAGCCGCAGGTCACGCTGACCACGCAGGTGGGCGCCACGAAATAGACAGTCGACGGGTCAGACCGCCTGCCGATCACCGGCGGGCGGTCTCGCCTGCGCCTACAATGGCGCGCATGGAGAGCTCAACGCCGGAGACGGGGGCCCGCAGCTGGCTTCGCTGCTACCGCTGCTGGTCGCAGGACCTGGAGGTGCAGGTCCACTACGAGGGCATTCACAAGATCGACCCCGACACGGGCGAGCGCGCCGAAGTGATCGACGAGCTGCAGGAGGCGGTCGTGCAGTGCCTTGACTGCATGCACGACCAGCCGCACCTCGGCTTCAACAACAGCCGCGTGGAGCCGATCGAGGATCGCTGGGAACGGATGATCGCGGGGACACCATGGGTCGCCTCGTGCACTGTCGAGGTCGACGCCGACGAGGTCGAGAGCTGTTCGGGGCCGGAGGCCGGCGACGCGCTCTCATATGCCGCGTTCGGCGACCACGGCGTGCGTGAGTTCTTCACGCACGTGCGCTTTCACAAGCACGAGGACGACTCGCGCATCATCGTCCACCTGCTGGTCGAGCTGTACGCACGCTCGCTGGAGGAGGCCACCGAGGTGCTCGAGTCCTCCGCACGCGGCGCGCTGACGATCACCTCGCTCGCCGAGGAGTCGCGGCCTCCCGCCGCGGCCGGCGAGACACACGGCCACGACTAGGCCGGCGCACGCGCGCGCTCAGGCCGCCTGACAAGCCGCCGCGCATGCGCCGATAGACCGTCCGCCGACGCGGCGCTCGCTTGAGTCCGGCGCATTTGCGGCCGATGTTGTAGACGGTGGACACCGCACGCCACGACGGCCAACCTGAGCGCGTCCTGAAGGTGCTCGTCGCAGACGATCACCCGCTGATCCTGCAGGGTCTGCGGCGCTCGCTGGAAGCGTGCGACGACATCGACGTGATCGGCGAGGCGCGCTCGGGCGCTGAGGTGCTGCCGCTCGTGCAACGCCGCCGGCCCGACGTGGTGCTGCTCGACCTGCGCATGCCAGGCATGGACGGGGTCGAATGTGTCAGGCAGATCAAGCAGTCCTCACCGGAGGTCAAGGCGGTCGTGCTGTCGGCGTGCGACGACCGCCCATCGATCGAATCGGCCGAAAAGGCCGGAGCGAGCGCGTACGTGCTCAAGAGCGTCAGCTCGGTCGACATCCCGGCGCTGCTGCGCCAGGTCGTGGCCGGCTACACCCTCTTTCAGGCCCCGAGCGAAGCCTCCGCAGAGGCCAGCGCCGACGCTGAGGGCCCGGAGCTGACCGAGCGCGAGCTGACGATCCTCGCTTCCGTCGCCGCGGGCCTGACGACCAAGGCGATCAGCGCAGAGCTGTGGGTAAGCGAGCACACCGTGAAGTTCCACCTCACGAACATCTACCGCAAGCTTGGCGTCACCAACCGCAGCGGCGCCGTCAGCTACGCCTACGAGCACGGCCTCGTCGCAAGCGCCGGCTGAGCGGGCTCCTCGCCCGGCCCCAACTGCGATCCCCGGCCGGCGCCGCGCCCGCGCCTCAGGCCGTGTCCGCCAGCCGATCGGCGCGACGTCGTTTCGGCGTGCTCGCCGCCAGCGGCTCCCAGCGCGGGAGGTTCAGCAGAACGCTCGTCGGGCCGCCGGGCCGGCTGTCGACCACGCAACGACCGCCGAGCAGTCGCACGCGCTCGTGTATGCCGGCAAGTCCCATTCGCCCGCGCCGCGCCGCGCTGAGCAGTGCGTCCTCGACGTCAAAGCCGCGTCCGTCATCGACCACGCGCGCGATCACGCCGGCGGCCCCGACCTCGATCGCGACCTGCACGTCGGTGATTCGCCCGCCGTGCTCGCGAGCGTTGTTCAGCGCCTCACCGACAGCGCTGAGCAGCGCGATGCGCTGTGAGGGCGAGACCGCGCTCTGATCGCCATCGAGGCTCAGCCTCGGCACGACTTCGCAGCGCGCCGCGAAAGCATCGGTTACGTCGCTGAGGGCCTGCGCGAGCGGGCGGTCGATCGCCACGCTCGCGTGCAAGGAGGTCGAGATCCTGCGCAAGCCGCCCTCCAGCGCCACCAGGCGCGCGTCGAGATCGTCCAGGCGCCCGCGCAGCAGCGCCTGGCGTCCGCCCTCCCCGAGCACGCCCGCAAGCTGCTCGCGAAACAGGCGCAGGTCCTCGCCGAGCAGCAGCAGCTCCTGCAGCGGGCCGTCGTGCAGGTCAAAGCCGAGGCGCATCAGGCGCCGCTCGCCGCCTTCGACCAGCGCCCGCTCGTCGCTCGCGTTGCGCACCATCAGCGCGTCGCGCGCCAGCGCGTCTGAGAGAGCCTGAAGCACCGCGCGCAAGCCGGCCTGCGCGGCGCCGCGCAGGCGTGGATCGCTGCGAGCGACCAGCGCCCCGACGCTCTCGCCGCGCTCGCGTACCGCCAGCACGAACAGCTCGGCGCGTGGGCCGGCCGGCGACTCGTCGCCCAGCAGCAGCCGTCGGGCGAGCGCTCGAGCGGCGGCCGAGTCCGCACCCGTTCCGGCACTGGACACGCAATGCAGCGTGCCCGTTCGGTCGTGGCGCCAAAGCGATGCCCCGCCGGCGGGGGTCATGCCGACGAGCGAGCCGAGCACCGTGCGCACCGTCTCGGCGGGTGAGCCAACGGCGAGGCCCGCACGCGAGAGCAACTCGATCGCCAGCGCTTCGCGCGACATGCCCAAAGCGGGATGCAGGCGCTCGATCAGCGTGTCGGCGCGACGCGGCTTGCCCGCGAGCTCGACGGCGCGCTCTTCGAACAGGCTGCCGGCGAACGCGCGCAGCGACGCCTGGTGTGCCTCGTGCTCGTCGGTGAAGGCCGCGAAGGACTCGATCGCGCGTTCGCGCGCGCACGCGCGCTCCTGCGACGAGCAGGCGAGTTTCAGCTCGGCGAAGACCCGCTCGATGCGGCCGAGCCCTTGCGTACACGCCTTCTCTGGGCTCTTTTTTCTCTGCATAGCTGACATGCCTCGCGCGCCCTGCGTGGGGCGTACGTCCATATCGGCAATGTGCCCGGCCGGCTCAACCGAGCTCGTGCGCGCCGGCGACGCCGAGGCGCCCGGCGGGTGCTGCGACGGCGGGCCGAGCACGTGCTCGATCGGCCTCGACGATCGCCGCGAACAGCTCGTCGAAGCTGCTCCACTTGGCCAGCGCGAGCGGCCCTGAGAGACCCGGCTCCACGGCGTCGGCCACGAGCACCACGCCGACGGGCGGCGCGACGGCCGCGCTCTGCGCGACGGCGCCCGCGACCTCGCGCAGCAGGCGCATCCCCTCCACGAGCGCCACGTCCACGCGCTCGCGGGCGATCGTCTCGGCGACGCCCTCGGCCGAGGCGATCCCGTAGGAGGAGCATTCGCGTCGGGTCAGCAGCATCTCCACGACCGAGCGAAAGCGCCGATCGGGCGACACGATCAAGACGTTCAGAGGGCGCAGACGAATCACCTGCGCTTGCGCATCGAGTGCACCCGCCATACCGCTTTCTCCTCCATCTCGCTCCATGGCGAACAGCATCCCGCCACACACGCGACCCGCCAACTCCACCTTGGTCTAGGCGCGTGCGGGCAATTCGCGATCGGCCCGGCGCAACTGGGCGACCCGGAAGAAGGTGCAGGTAGGACTAGCCGAACTTCCGGCGAGCGGAAGCCCGGCGCACTTCACGATGCCTGCCAGATGGAGCACTCGCTCCAACGAAAGGACAAACAAACGCAAGGAGGAGTGCTCTGTGTTCCGCAAAGCATTGATCAAGAAGCGCACCGTCGCGGTCCTCGGCGCAGTGGCCGTTCTGGCTCTCGCCGGCATCGCGATCGCCTACTGGACGACTACCGGTTCGGGCAGTGGCTCGGGCGCAGTCGCAACGAGTAACGGCACGCTCGTGCTGCACGGCACGATCACCGGCGAACTCACGCCCGGCGCCAGCGCACCGGTCACATACACCGCCGACAACGCCAACTCGTCCAGTGAGCAAGTGGGCACCGTCAAAGCAGTCGTCACGATCGACGAAGAACACGCCAACAAAGGCTGCCTGGCATCGGACTTCACGATCGCCGACACCGCAGAGAACCAGGTCATCGCCGCGAAAGCCTCGGGCGTCGCACTCGCCCACGCCGGCTCCATCGCGATGGCGGACACAGCCGCAAACCAGGACGCCTGCAAGGGCGCCGCGATCTCGCTCGCTCTGACGAGCTAGCAACAGGGGGCAGTGGAGGGGAAGCAAGGACGCTTCCCCTCCACCACTGCCCCGCGGCCCCCGGGCCGCCCCGACCGTTGACCCTCACGAGGAGAGCGAGCAGTCACCGAAATGCCCCGCATCGGATTCAAGAGCTCTGAGAACCGCGAGGCCGGCGCCGACCTGCCGGCAGGCGAAGGCGCCAGTCACGCCAGGCGCCTGGTTCTGCTGCTCGGCTCACTGACCGCCGTCCTGGTCGCCGGTGTCTGGCTCACCGCGGCCGGTGCATTCGCTCCGCCCGCCCCGCCCCGCCCCGCACCTGCGCCGAGCCCTCCCGCTCCGACGCTCACCGCCCGTCCCGCCGATCCGAGCAACCAGACTTCGGCCCACTTCGCCTACACCGACGCCCAGAACGGCGTGAGCTACGAATGCCAACTCGACGGCGCGAGCTTTGGCTCCTGCCCCGCCGGCGGCGTCACCTACTCCGGGCGCCTGGCCGATGGCTCGCACACCTTCAGGGTCCGCGCAATCTCGGGCGCCAAGACGAGCCCCAACAGCTCGTTTGCGTGGACCATCGACACGGTCGCACCGACGGCCTCCATCTCCTACCCCACCGACGGACTCACGCTCGGCAGCGGCGACTGGGGAGCCCGCTGCCCCGCGCATGTCGCGATCTGCGGCACCGCGAGGGACGCGCACGGCGTGAAGTCCGTCCAGCTCTCGATTCAGCGCAACGGGAGCGGCTGGTGGGGCGGCGGCGCATTCGACCAGCCGAGCGAGTCGTTCAGGACTGCGCTCACGTCGAGTGAAAGGGACTCGGCGCGCTGGTCGTTTGCGTTGAATCTGCCCGCCGACGGCGCTTACACGATCCACGTGCGCGCGACCGATGACGCGGGCAACACGACCTCGCCCACGGGGCAGGCCGTCGCCCAGCTGACGATCGACACGACCCCGCCGCCGCTGCCGGCGATCACGTCCAAGCCCGACGCCGTGACTACCGCCCGGTCCGCCACGTTCGTGTTCGCCGACGCCGAGCGCGGTGCGCGCCTGCTGTGCCGCCGCGACGGCGCCCGCTTCAACTGGTGCTCGAGCCCGCAGTCCTACTCGTCGCTGTCGCTTGGCTCGCATCGCTTCGAAGTCGAGGCGATCGACGCCGCGGGCAACACGAGCACGCCGAGCGGCTACTCATGGACGATCGCCAAGGCGGTCGAAACGAGCGGCAAAGCATTCACCGTCACAGGCACGGCTTCGGGTCCACTCGCACCGGGCGTCTCGCGCGCACTGGCGATCACCGTCGCCAACCCGAACGGCGTGCCGATCGAAGTGACGGCGCTGACCGTCGGCGTCGCCGCCGGCAGCTCCAACGCCGCATGTGACGGGCCGACCAATCTGCAGGTGACCCAGCCGAACGTCTCCAGCGCCAATCCGCTGACGGTCGCCGCCAACGGCAGCGTCGCGCTGCCGGCGGGCGCCGTGAGCGCGCCGTCGGTGCTGATGCGCGACCTACCCGTCAATCAGGACGCGTGCAAGAACGCCACGTTCACCTTCGCCTACAGCGGGAGCGCGCACTCATGAGCGCAAACATGAACACGCACGGCCGTCGCGGGCGCATCCTCATGCTTCTGCTCGTGGCCGTGCTCGGTGCGACGACCGCCGCGTGGGCCTTCTGGAGCCAGCCCGGCAAAGGCAGCGCGGTCGGCCATGTGGGGGCGCTGCCGGCTGCGTCCCTCTCCAGCGCAGCCGGAGGCGCGGAATCGGCGACCCTCGGGTGGTCGGCCGTGACCGCACCCGGGTCGGGAGCGGTCAAGTACTACGTAAGCCGCGACGGCGAAGCCGCGAGCGGCACCTGTCCGACAGCGGCGTCCCCCTCGACCGTAACGAGCTGCACCGACACGGGCGTGCCTGCAGGCAAACATAGCTACACGGTGACGGCAGTCTGGCGCTCGTGGACCGCGACCAGCGGTTCGAAATCGGTGACCGCGCTCTCCAGCCCGACGGTCACCGCCGCGAGCCCCGCCTCGCGCCCTCAGGGAACTAGTGGCCAGGCGGTCACGATCAGCGGCTCGCACTTTGTCAGCGGCGCCTCGGCGACGTTCTCCGGGACGGGCATCACGGTTGCCTCGACGACGTTCAAGTCGTCAACCGAATTGGTCGTGAGCGTAAGCGTTGTGGCGGGTGCGACAACGGGCGCGCGCAACGTGACTGTCACAAACCCGGACACGGGCACGGGAACGGGCAACGGAATCTTCACCGTCGACGCCTCGCCGACCGTGACGAGCGCCAGTCCGGGCTCGCGCGGCCAGGGCGCGACAGGTCAGCAGGTCACGATCAAAGGCAGCGGCTTCGTCAGCGGCGCGACCGTGGGGCTCGGCGCCGGCGTCACCGTCAGCTCGACGATGTTCAAGTCCTCGACCGAACTGGTCGCGACGCTGACGATCGAAGCAGGCGCAGGCACCGGCGGGCGTACCGTGACGGTGAGCAACCCCGACGGCGGTGTGGGCGCCCTTGCGAACGCGTTCACGGTCAGCGCCGCGCCGGCCGTGACGAGCGTGAGCCCGAGTTCGCGCCCCCAGGGCGCCGCCGGCCAGCCCGTGACGATCAAAGGAAGCGGCTTCGTCAACGGCGCGACCGCGTCATTCGGCGCGGGCATAACCGTCAACTCGACGACCTTCAAATCCTCGACCGAACTGACGGCCAGCATCACGATCGAAGCGGAAGCGAGCACCGGTGCCCGGCCCGTGACGGTGACCAACCCGGACTTCGGCGTCGGCTCGCTGGCGAACGCATTCACGGTCAACGCCGCCCCCAACGTCGAATCGACCAGCCCGAGCTCGCGAGTTCAAGGCTCGAGCGGCCAGACGATCGCGATCAAGGGGACGGGTTTCGCCAGCGGTGCGACGGTGTCATTCGGCTCTGGCGTCACCCTCGAATCGGCGACGACCTTCGTCAGCTCGACGGAACTGAAGGCGAAAGTCTCGATCTCATCGTTCGCGAGCGTAGGGGCGCGCACAGTGACCGTGACGAACGCCGACGGGGGCACCGACTCGCTCGCGGGCGGGTTCACGGTGAATCCTCCGCCGAACGTCGAATCGACGAGCCCGAGCTCCGGGAACAGAGGCGGCACCGAGACCGTGGTCGTCAAGGGCACCGGGTTCGCCAGCGGCGCCGTTGCGTCCTTCAGCTCCGGCATCAAAGTGGAATCGACCGGCTTCGTCAGCTCGACCGAACTGGAAGCGAAGATCTCAATCGAATCCGGCGCGAGCACCGGCAGCCGGACGGTGACCGTGACCAACCCGGACACGGGCTCGGACTCACAGTCGAGCGCGTTCACCGTCAACTCGGCCCCGACGGTGACGCAAACCAGCCCGAGCTCTCGCGGCCAGGGCGCCGGCAATCAGACGATCGCGATCACCGGCTCGCACTTCGAGAGCGGCACCGGCCTCCAGGTGGCGTTCTCCGGAACCGGCATCGCGGTCAACTCGACGAGCTTTGTGAGCGCCACCGAAGTGACCGCAAACGTCACCATCGCTTCGAACGCCACGACGGGTTCGCGCAACGTGACCGTCACGAACCCGGACACGACGAGTGCAACCGGCTTCTCCATCTTTACCGTCAACTCGGCGCCCACGGTCACGAGCACCACCCCCGCCTCGCGCGGCCAGGGAGCGGCCGGTCAGGCGGTGGCCGTCAAAGGCAGCGGCTTCGTCAACGGCGCGAGCGTGTCGTTCGGGCCGGGCATCACTGTCAACTCGACGACCTTCAAATCCTCGACCGAACTGACGACCAGCGTCACGATCGAAGCGGGTGCCAGCAGCGGCGCGCGCACCGTGAGCGTGACCAATCCCGACCAGGGGGTCGGCTCACTCGCCAGCGCGTTCACGGTCAACGCCGGCCCCAACGTCGAATCGACCAGCCCGAGCTCCCGTCCCCAGGGCGCCGCGAAACAGACGGTCGCCGTCAAAGGCAGCGGCTTTGTCAACGGCGCGAGCGCATCCTTCGGGGCCGGTATCGCCGTCGAATCGACGAGCTACGTCAACCCAACAGAACTCTCGGTGAAGCTCGCGGTTGAACCAGGCGCGAGTACCGGCGCGCGCACCGTGGTCGTGACCAACCCGGACATGGGTGTGGATACGCTCGCGAGCGCCTTCACGGTCACCGCCGGGCCGATCATCGAGTCGGTCACCCCGAATTCCGGAGACAAGGGCGGCAGCGAGGCGGTCACGATCAAGGGCTCGGGCTTCGCCAGCGGCGTCGGCCTCGCGGTCTCGTTCTCCGGAACGGGCATCGCGGTCAACTCGACGAGCTTCAAGTCCTCGACCGAACTGACCGCTGCCGTCACGATCGAATCGGGTGCGACCGCCGGCGCGCGCACCGTGACGGTGACCAACCCGGACAGCGGCACCGGCTCGTTTGCGAGCGCCTTCACGGTCAACAACGGACCGAGCATCGAATCGATCAGCCCGAGCTCGCGTGCTCAGGGGACCAGCAATCAGACCATCGTCGTCAAAGGGACGAACTTCGAGAGCGGCGCGGGCCTCGCGGTCTCGTTCTCCGGAACCGGCATCACGGTGAATTCGACGAGCTTCGTGAGCACGACCGAAGTGAGCGCCAACATCACGCTCACCTCGAACGCGACGACCGGTGCGCGCACCCTCACGGTGACCAACCCGGACACGACGAGCGCGACCGGAACATTCACGGTCAATGCACCTCCGGCCGTCACGAGTGCCAGCCCCAACTCGCGCGGTCAGGGCGCGCCCAGCCAGGCGGTGGTCATCAAAGGCAGCGGCTTCGTCAACGGCGCGACCCTGTCGTTCGGATCGGGAGTCCTCATCAGCTCGCCGACCTTCAAATCGTCGACCGAAATGACGGCCAATGTCACCGTCGAATCGGCCGCGAGCGTCGGTGTGCGCACCGTGACGGTGACCAACCCCGACGGCAGCATCGGATCGCTCGCTAACGCATTCACGGTCAACGCCAAGCCGGTCATCACCTCGCCGACGTCCTCCAGCCGGTTCAAACTGGCGCACAACAGCTCGGGCACTCTCAAAGTGGGCGGGTCCAACTTCGCGAGCGGCGCGGTCGTGTCGATCTCCGGAGGCTTCTCGGTCAACTCGACGACCTTCACCAGCGCAACCGAACTCGTGGCCAAAGTCGAAGCGGGCCACGGCTTTGAAACCGGCCTCTACAGCATGACCGTGACGAACCCCGACGGCGGGTCCGCCACGTCCGCGAACTCGGTCGAAAACACCTAGGCACCGATCATGCGCAGACACTCGAAAACGCCACGAAGCAACTCCGCCAGGGTAGAGAAGGCGCCTCGCCGCCCCGCCTGCCGCCCCGAACCGGTCGGCGCGTACATCTGCTGGGCCTGGGGCCGCTCGCGCAGCCGCTGGACGCCGCCCTCACCGGTGCCGGCAGCGCGCTGCTTCGGCGCGCGCGCCCGCGCGCGCCACCAGCAGACCGGCTAGAGCTGGGTCAGCCGCAGAACGGGCACGTGGCGAATACCCGCTGTGCGCTCTTCGTAGTCGCCGTACCCCGTGTACAGCTGCTTGGCCAGCTCGTAAAGGCGCTCGCGATCCTCGCCCTCGACCTCTTGCGCAACAAAGCGCACGCTGCGCCCCTTGGCCTCGAGCGTGACCTCGGGATTGGCCTTGATGTTGTGATACCACGACGGATAGCGCGGGCGCCCGAAGCTCGATGCGATCAGCACCACATCGCCGGCGTCTGTGAAGTAGACCAGCGGCACCGTGCGCTCGACGCCCGAACGTGCGCCCCGCACGGTCAGCAGCACTACCGGCAGCAGTCCTGCGGCCAAATTGACGCGCCCGGAGCTGCGGCGCATCAGCCAAGGGTCGATGCGCGCGGCGACCTCCGAGAACAGCCATGTGCCGGGCTTGGTCAGCGCAAAGCGCGTGACCAGGCCGAGCGCCCCCGTGCGCGGACGCAGTGGGTCGACCTGCGGAATCGTCAGCTCAGCCATCGTGGTCGCCCCCGCGACGCCTTGCAGCTCGCCTAGCTGAGCCGCTGCTCGAGCGCGTCGAGCTGCTGGATGAGCTCGTCGGGCAGGCGATCGAACTGCTCGAGGTAGGTGCGGAACTGCGGCAGCTGCGCCTTCCACTCGTCGGCGTCGACCCGCAACAGCTCGGCCATGTGCTCGTCGGAGACATCGACGCCGCTGACATCGATGCCGTCGCCGCCGACCGGCGGGATCAGCCCGATCGGCGTCTCCGTGGCCGCGCCGTGACCGGCGCAGCGCGCGAACACCCAGGCCAGCACGCGTGAGTTCTCGCCGAAGCCCGGCCACAAAAA
The DNA here is from genome assembly GCA_963819435.1 of uncultured Solirubrobacteraceae bacterium. Lineage (GTDB taxonomy): Bacteria > Actinomycetota > Thermoleophilia > Solirubrobacterales > Solirubrobacteraceae > Palsa-744. The sequence continues at coordinate 18,557 of CAWFWA010000008.1, forward strand.
GCGGCCGTCCTCGTCCTTGCGAAACCAGTTGACGTAGAAGATCTTCGGCAGGTTGGCGCCCTCGTGACGGCCCATCTTCAGCCAGTTCGCGAAGTAGTCGGCCATGTTGTAGCCGCAGAACGGCAGCATCGCGAACGGATCGAAGCGCAGCTCGCCGACCGTGCCGGCCGCCGCGGCGGTCTTCTCCGAGCTCATCACCGAGCCGAGGAACACGCCGTGCTCCCAGTCCCGCGCTTCGGTCACCAGCGGCACGACCGTCGAGCGGCGACCGCCGAACAGCATGGCGTCGATCGGCACGCCCGCCGGGTCCTCCCACTCCGGCGCCATCGCGGGGTCCTGCGAGGCCGGCGTCGTAAAGCGCGCGTTGGGATGGGCGGCCGAAACGCCGGACTCGGGCGTCCAGTCGTTGCCGTGCCAATCGACCAGGTGCGTGGGTGCGTCCTTGGTCATGCCCTCCCACCACACATCGCCATCGTCGGTCTTGGCGCAGTTGGTGAAGATCGAGTTGCTCTGCACCATGCGCATCGCGTTCGGGTTGGTCTGCTCGCCCGTGCCCGGCGCTACGCCGAAGAAGCCGTACTCGGGGTTGATCGCGTACAGCCGCCCGTCGTCGCCGAACTTCATCCAGGCGATGTCATCGCCGATCGTCTCGACCTTCCAGCCCTCGAGCGTGGGGATCAGCATCGCCAGGTTGGTCTTGCCGCAGGCGCTGGGGAATGCGCCGGCGATGTACTTGACCTCGCCCTCGGGGGAGGTCAGCTTGAGAATCAGCATGTGCTCGGCCATCCAGCCCTCGTCGCGCGCCATCACCGAGGCGATGCGCAGCGCAAAGCACTTCTTGCCGAGCAGGGCGTTGCCGCCGTAGCCCGAGCCGAACGACCAGATCTCGCGCGTGTCGGGGTAGTGGACGATGTACTTGTTCTCGGCGTTGCACGGCCACGGCACGTCATCTGCGCCGTCAGCCAGCGCCATGCCGACAGAGTGCACGCACGGCACGAACTCGCCTTCGGAGCCCAGCGCGTCAAGCGCGCCCTGGCCCATGCGCGTCATGATGCGCATGCTCACGGCCACGTAGGGCGAATCGGTCAGCTGCACGCCCACGTGGCTCTTGTCCGACCCCAGCGGGCCCATGGAGAAGGGCACGACGTACATCGTGCGCCCGCGCATCGCGCCCGAGAACAGCTCGTTGAGTGTCTCGCGCATCTCTGCCGGGTCGCGCCAGTTGTTCGTCGGACCGGCCTCCTCCTCGGTGGCGGAGCAGATGAAGGTCCGATCTTCGACGCGTGCCACGTCACCGGGATCGGATAGCGCCAGGTAGGAGTTCGGGCGCTTGGCGTCGGAGAGCTTCTCGAAGGTACCCCCGTCGACGAGCACCTGGCACAGCCGGTCGTACTCCTCGGCCGAGCCGTCGCACCAGTAGATGTCGTCCGGTTCGGTCAGCGAAGCGACCTCTCCGACCCAGGACAGCAGGCGCTCGTTGGTGGTGGGGGCGGAAGCAGTCGTGTTCATCTGGTCAAGCACTCCTCGATCGCGGTCATGATCGGCGCGCCGAAATCGATCCTTGACCGCTCGGCGCGATCCAGGGACCCCTCTGGCCCCGGGAAACATAAAAACGCCCGGTGGGCGTGGCTTCTAAGGGTACCGTACCCCTACCCGCCACAGCCTCCGCCCACTCCAAGCGCCGGCGCTAGTCGACGTTGCCCTCGGCCTCGCCGTCGCCACCCGGGTTCTTGCGCGGGACGAGCACCAGCCGCTTGAACTCGGCAACCAGCACGCCGTCCTGGTTGAGCACGCGCGTGTGCACCTTCACAGTGCCGCGATCGGGCTTGGATTTGGACTCTTTCTTCTCCAGCACCTCGGACTCGCAGTACAGCGTGTCGCCGTGGAACACCGGAGCGGGATGCTTGAGCTCCTCGGTGGCGAGGTTGGCGATCGCCTTGCCGCTCACGTCCGAGACGGACATGCCCAGCGCCAACGAATAGACGAGCGGGCCCACGACCACGTTGCGTCCCTGCTGGGATTTGCTGGCGTAGACGTCGTTGAGGTGCAGCGGGTGGTGGTTCATCGTGATCAGACAGAACAGGTGGTCATCTGACTCGGTCACGGTCTTGGCGGGCCAGTGCTTGTACACGGCGCCTACGTCGAACTCCTCCAGGTAGCGGCCGTAGGGATGGGCACCGCTCGCCTCGCGCGCGGCCTGCTCGGTCTCAACGGTCTGCGTCTCGCTCATGGGGGTCCTAGCGTCTCCTCGAATGGCTTGTCATGGGGATCAGACTCTAGTGGGCGATGCCGAGCCGATAGCGTTCAGTCGGCGGCGACAGGACATCGCCGCCAGAAACCGCAGAT
>CAWFWA010000009.1:0-79765 GCA_963819435.1 uncultured Solirubrobacteraceae bacterium
TTCGCCTCCCCCTCCGGATTGCACGGATCTGCGAGACGTCGAAGTCGACGACGACACGCCCTTACCCGCTTCGATCGACTTGACGGCCTGTGCGGTCGTGTCGGAGGAAACCGCGAAGCCCACGCCCGTGCTCCCCGCCTGCGAGCCGTTGACGCTGGCGGCCTCGCTTGCGATCTGCGAGTTCACGCCGATCACCTGGCCTTCTTCGTCGAGCAGCGGTCCGCCCGAGTTGCCGGGATTGAGCGCCGCGTCGGTCTGGATCGCGCCGGCGATCTTCGTCCCGTTGGGGCGGAGATCGAGCGTCCCAGCGCAGACACGATCCCGCGCGTGAGCGTCTCGTTCAGGCCGTACGGGTTGCCGATCGCGTACACCGCATCGCCGACCTGCACGGTCTTGGAACTGGCGAGCGTGAGCGGTTTCAGTCCAAGGCCCGACGGATCGACTTTGATCAGCGCCAGGTCGTCGTTGGCTTCCTCGCCGACGAGCGTCGCCGTGCGGGTCTCGCTCGTCGAGCCGTTCGCCGCGACGGTCAGGCTGCTCGCGCCGGACGACCACGTGATCGTTGGTGAGGATCAGGCCTTTGTCGTTGAGCACGATGCCCGTGCCGCTGTCTGTGCCCTGCGTCGTCACGGCCTTGATCGCCACGACACCCGGCGGAGGCCTGTTTGTAGATCTGGGTCGCCGTCAGCGCGGTGGACGCGGCATCGCGGCGCGTCCCCGTCGAGGAGGAGCCGGCCGCCGCCGGAGTCGCGGGCTTGGTCGAGGACGAGCCGCGGCCGCGAGTGACGACGACGGCCACGCTCGCGACGGCCGCACCCAGCAGCGCGGCGAGTAGGACTGGTGCGAATACGCGTTTCACGGCTGACCTCCGGTCGTCTTGCAGGGATCAGCCCATCGTGCGTCGGCTCGCTGTGCGGGCGCTAACGCGATCTGAAAGCGCGGCTAACGGAGACGCAAAATGTTCGTAACGCGCGGCGGCATCGAACGCAGCCCGCTCGACCCTCGATCCCGCCAGGAAAGGCCCGAGGCGTCTGTGCATGGCCCGCTACCCTTGCGAGGCTTCTGGCGACGTGGCGGAGTGGCTACGCAGCGGCCTGCAAAGCCGTTTACACCGGTTCGATTCCGGTCGTCGCCTCTACTGGGTTTGCTGTGCTCTGTGGCGGGATAGCCCCGATCAGCGCGCGACCTGGGGGACGCGTGCTGGCGTCCGTATCTGTAAAGGACTCAATGACCGCCGTCTGACCCTCGCTCGCTTGGTGGCACCTCGGCCGTGGGCGCTCAGTGTGGCGCGGGAATCCGGGGCGAGGCTTCGGCCGGGATGCCTCGGCGCTGCTCCTTCGAGCGGTACATCGCACCGTCGGCCTGCTTGATGAGCCGCTCGGCGTCGCGCTCGCCGGCGTCAGCGTGGGCGACCCCGATACTGGCGCACAACTCGACCGGACCAGACGACAGCCGACAGCAGCTGCTGAGCGCGCCGCTGATCCGTTTCGCGGCGCGCATTGCCGCGTCGCGGCTGGAGACGTTTCGCAGCAGCACGAGAAACTCGTCGCCGCCGAGGCGTCCGAGCTCGTCGTCCGGGCGCATCGTGCGTTTCACCCGGCGGGCGACCTCCACGAGCACCTCATCCCCCGCGGCGTGCCCGAGCGTGTCGTTGACCGACTTGAAGCGGTCCAGATCGATGTAGAGAACCGCCGTCGGGCGCGACGAATCGAGCTCAATCGTGATCGCTGACAGAATCGAGGTCCGGTTGCGCACGCGGGTCAACGGGTCGTGGTTGGCTCGCTCCTCGAGCTCATGGCGGGCGCGCGCGCTGTCCGTCACATCGAGGACCGAGGCGATCGCGCCCGTGGCGAGGCCTTCTCGGAGCAGAGGGCGGATTTTGAAGAGGCTGTGACGCTTCACACCGCGCTGGGGCGTGATCGCCGCCTCCAGGTCGACGGGCGTCCGCGCCGCCATCACATGCGATAGAGCCTTCAGAAACGCCTCCTTCGACTCGGCGGTGAGGGAGTGAAGGAGGCCGTCCAACTCGTTTGTCGCCGTGTCCGGCGCATCCAGGACGGTCAGCAGCCGCGCGTTGTGGAAGACGACACCGCCCCCCCGGTCGACCTGCAGGAGGCCGTCGGGCATCTCCTCGATCACGCGACGCAGCAGCTCCTCGCGATCCTCGAGTGCCTCCTGCGCGGCCATCTCGGCCGAGACATCGATGCACTCGGCCAGGATGTGGGGCTGGGTGGTTTCGCCGAGGTAACTGTGCAGGGTGGTGTCGACCCACAGCCAGCTGCCGTCACCGCGGCGCATTCGCACCCGGAACATCTGCGTCCGTGCGGTCGCCACGACTGCGATCCATGCTTCGATCACCCTGGCCTGATCGTCAGGGTGGACCCTCTCGAAGGTTGGGTTTCCTACGACTTCGTCACGCTCATAGCCGAACATCTCGAGGTACGCCGCATCGCAATCGATTACGTTGCCCTCGTCGTCCTGCTTGCGCGAACAGAATCGCGGCGTCGTGGAAACTGGGCCGCTGCTCTCCTGGTGCTCCTCCTCCGTGTGCGGCTCCGCCGTGGGCCAGCCGATTGTCAGGATGACCCCGTGGGTCTGGCGCAGATCGAGCATTCGCACGACCCACCACTGGTCGGGGTCCGTTCGCAGGCGCGCTGTGGCCTCGGCGACGGCCTCACGCTTCAGCCGGATCCACGCGTTGACCATCATCATCCGATCCTCGGCGACGCACAGGTCGAGCGCCGTGCGTGCGCCGTCGGTGGCGAGCACGGGCCAGTCCTGCAGGCCGAGCGAGTCGGGAAGCTCGACGATGCTGCCGTCGCCGGTCTGGGCGAAGACCAGCGCGCCAGGGTTCTCGCGCAGGATCACTTCCGCTGCGAGCCGGGCTTTTGCGCCCTCACCGTCCGCCGGCTTCGCGCCGGACGGGGGAAGGATGTAGGTCGCCGATTCCGACATGTGCTCGAACGCATCATCGGCGTATAGGCGGCCTCCTGTAGGCGAGCGCTCGACCTTCGACGGATCGGCTGCGCGGTGTTACGCGGCCCCGGGCAGCAGCCCGTCGTGGAAGGCGGGTAGCGGCTCGATCAAAGGCGCGAGCTGCTCCGCGGCCTGCTGGGTCGTCAGGACCTGATGGGCCTCGAGCTTGATCAACTCGTGCTCGGTCTCGTCGAACTCCCAGACGTTCTCGCCGACGAGGCGGCAGCGCTCGTCGTAGGGCCACACCATCGCGACCTTCCCCCTGAGCAGATACATGGCGTTCTCGTCGACGTCGAGCCCGGCCGCGGCCAGACCCGCGCCCAGCGTCTGCTGGTAGCCGACCATCGTGCTGACGACCATGAAGTCGCCGACGGCGATCGTCTCGGCCTCGTTGTAGAAGATCGACTGGTTCGTCTCGGCCCAGAAACGATACATCGGCTCAACCTGCTCGCGGCCTTCGAGCAGCATCGTCGGCTGACCGGCCATGTTGAAGCGATAGACGGGGTGCTCGACCGTCATCTCGGGGGTGAAGATCTCCTCGAAGCGCCCCGCATGCTCGAGGTTGCGATGGCGATCGTAGGCCTGCAGCAGGTAGCGGTGGCGGGGGTTCGTGGTGACCTCGATCAGCTCACGCACAGCGCGGTTGGTCTGGGTGATGTCGAGTTGGGTGATGTCTCTGGTGCTCAAGATGGCCTCCTCGGCTCCTCGGCCGGGCGCTTGGGGTCGATCAGGATCTTTGCGTTGGCCTCGGGATCCCCGAGCGCGTGGAATGCGTTGCCGACGCCCTGCAGGCCGACGACGCCGGTGACGAGCGGGGTAGCGTTCAGCTTGCCCTCGGCGAGCATGTGCAGCGTGTCGCGGAACTCCAGCGGCGTGTAGCCGATCACGAAGCGCAGCTCGATTTCCTTGTTGATCGCCATCGCGGGGCGAACGCTGTCCGAGCCCATGCAGACGCCGACCACGACGACCCGCGAGAACAGCGGAGCGCTGGTGATGATTTCGTCGATGATCCCGGGCACTCCGACGCACTCGAAGATCACCGGGCTCTTTGGCTTGATACCGAGCGCGTCGACGGCCCGCCAGACGTGCTGCCAGGGCACCGGCGTGCGGCGCAGTTTCTCCATCGTCCCGAGCGCCAGCCCGACCGCCTCGGGAATCGAGGTGAGATGCCCGTGGCCCTCGGCGGCCCCATAGGGTGAGCCCTCCGACGGGTCGAGGACCACGTCGGCTCCGCAGGCGCTCGCGAGGGCGCGTCGCCCGGCGGAGAAGTCGCTGGCGATCACCGTTCGCACGCCGCGTGCCTTCAGCGCGCAGATCACGGCGAGTCCGATCGGGCCACAGCCGATCACGATCGCGACCGTTCCCTTCTTCACGTCGCCCCGGCGCACGGCGTGCCAGCCGACGGCCATCGGCTCGGTCAGCGCACCCAGCTCCGGCGAGAGGCCGTTTGGCACCTCGAACATCAGCGACTCCTCGACCAGCAGCTGCTCCGCGTAGGCGCCGGGCGCCGCAACGGACAGCCCCGTCGCGTGGACCTCGCCGCCTCGCCGCAGTAGGGGGAGCGCCACCACGGGAGCGCCCGTCGGGATCTTCTTGCGGGATTTGGGCCCGTACTCAGCGACCGTGCCGCAGAACTCGTGCCCGAACACGACGGGCTGGTTGGAGCGCATGAATCCGTCGTAGCCGGCTTCGGCGAGCAGCCCGGCGAGTTCGTCGCAGTGGTAGCGGGCGTGCAAGTCCGAACCGCAGATCCCACAGCGCAGGACGTCGATCAAGACCTGGCCCTTGTCGGGCTGCGGCGTGGGCAGGTCCACGACCTCGAGCTGGGTCTCTCGGCAACTGAGAGCCTTCATTTCTCTCTCCAAACGCTCGCACAAAGTTACGATGCCGTAACTTACGGCAGCGTAACATAGCTCCGATGGTTACGACTCGGCCACTTCGCCGCGCAGTTCGCATGAGCGCCCCGCAGCGGCGCGAACAGCTGCTGGACGTCGCGACGGAGCTCGTCGGGGCACGCGGATTCCACGGGGTCTCGATTGAGGCCATCTCCCAGGGCGCGGGGATCACCCGGGCGACCGTCTACCAGCACTTCCCGGAGCTGCACTCGATCCTCGAGGCGGTCATCGAGCGCGGGACATCGCGGGCGCTCAGCCAGATCTCAGGGACAACGCTGGGCGATTTGACCGGTGGCGAGCCGACCCAGCTGATGCTCGAGAGCCTCGCCGCCTATCTGCATGCCGTCCAGAGCGAGCCGTCGACCTGGCGCCTAATCCTGATGCCGCCCGAGGGAGCCCCGAAGGCGCTCCATGCGAGCATTGCCCGCGGCCGGAACGCGGTCCTCGCGAACCTGACCGAGGCGGTCCGGCCGGCGTTGGAGCTCGATGGCGAGGCACCCGATGCGGAACTGACAGCCCGACTGATGTCGGCGATCTCCGACGAGTACGCGCGCATGCTGCTGACCGACCCGGGCCGGTTTGGACCCGAGCGGCTGCTCGCGCACGCGGAGTGGCTGCTCCGTTCGGCCGGCGCACCGGGCCGCGGGTCCCTGCTCGGCTAGTCGTCAGTGCTTGCGGCGTTTTGACTCAGCTCGTGCTGGGCTTTGCCTTGCCGCTCGTCGCCTTGGGCGCGAAACAGCTTTTGGCTTTCTTTCCGTTCTTGGTCGCGCCACAGCCCAGGCCGCCTTCGCCTTTGTCGACCTCTTTGAGCAGAAACTTGCTCGGGTTGTGCGGATAGCCGCTGGGTGGCCCGTAGCCGATGACCACGCTGTCGTCTTTGTGCAACACCAGCGCGGCCGGGTCGCTCAGCGGTTTGCCGTTGAGGTAGAAGTGAAGCCGGTCGCCACCGTACCCCTTCAGCCCGCCCACCTGCGCGGGGCCGAGCTTTACGCCCCACACCGAGAAGAAGTCGCCGAGCGTGTAGTTGAACGGGTGCGGCGCCTCCATGTGAATGATGCCGCTGCTGTCGTGCGTGTGCATGCTCGACTCGAGGCCCTTGGCAGGGTCGAGGCCGATCTCGGCAGGCAGCGGCGCGAGCAGCCCGTTGACGTAGATGTGCAGCAACGCGTGGATGTGGAACTTTTCCTGGCCGCCCGCGGGAATGCCGATCAGCTTCAGGCGCTGGGCCAGATGCGTGTATTCCGGCTTCCACGGAGCTTGGCTTGCCCCCTGCGCCGGCTGGCTGGTCTGCAGACCGGGGCCGGAGATGGTGAGACCGGACGGCACCGACGACGTTTGCGCGCTCGACCCGCACCCCGCCACGACGAAGATCAGCAACGCGACGAGCCCGGTCACGGCAGCACGTGCACGGCGGCGGGTCATCGGGCGATGGCGCATCGTCATGGGTGGCAGCGTAATGCTCCGGCAAGCGTCGGCGCGTCGGAGCCTCTCGCTCAACGGCGCGGCGCCCCTTCTAGGAGGGTGTCGGTCAGCTCGCGGGGAGCTCAGAGAGCCGGCGTCCGGCGCGCCAGCCGCGCCGCAGCGACACCCATGCGAGCGCTGCCGCGGCTGACATCACGAGCGTTTGCATCAGCACGGCAACCCCCAGGCCGCTCACGCCAAACGGTCCGTTGGAGGCACCGGCAACGTGCGGAGCGTCCACTACGAGCGCGACCGCGTACGTGCCCGTCGCCAGCGCCATCGCCACCATCGCGCCAGTGACCACCGTGGCGCCGATCAGCGAGATCACCAACGACGCACGGCTCACGCCGAGCGCAAACAGCGCCCGGCGCGCGAAGACGACGCACACACCGCCGCACACCACGCCACACGCCAGCCACACCACGAACGCGCCGCGGCCGACCGTGCCGGGATGCCCGCGATGCGCGTGCGCGACAACGACGAGCAGGCCCGTCAGGCCGGCGAAGCAGAGAACGGCGAGCGGAGGAACGCTCACGAGGCGTCGCAGGGGCGCCCGCAGGCGCGCCTGGGAGAGCGCGACGGCGATCAGCGGCAGTGCGCCGCCCAGCAGCGCAAGCGAACCGACCACCGCGAGGATCTGCATGAGCAGATGCGTGTCGCCGAGCAGCGGGTGTGCGCTCCCGGCGAGCGTCGCCGGGCCATCCTCGGTGGTCTTGTAATAGCCGAAGCCTGCCGCCGCGAAGGCGACCCAGCAGGCAAGCACCGCGCTCGCGCTGGCGCGAACCTGCTCGGCTGGTTCGAGTGCCACGCGGGGCCCGGTGGGTGGGTGCAGATGCGCGCCCAGCGCGCCGCGCAGAAGGTCCAGCACGTCGAGCGCACCAGGCGAACTCTCCTCAATCAGCGCGCGCATCTCGGCTCCGTAGCGCCGCCGAAAGGCGAGCGGATAGGCGGCGATCGCGACCCGCGCGAGGTGGCGCATCAGCGCGGCGCCCCCGCGACGCGAAGACGCTCCAGCCCGCCGCGGCTGATCCGCTCGAGCAGGCGCAGCTGCTCGGACAGCGCGGCGCTGCCGGCGTCGGTCAGTCGGTAAGGATGGCGGCGGTCCTCGGCGGGCAGCGCCTCGATCAGCCCCTTGCCCTCCAGTCGCGACAATGCTCCGTACAGCGTCCCCGGCCCGAGGCGCACGCCAGCGAGCTTCTCGACGTCGGCGGTGATCGCATAGCCGTGCTTCGGGTCCGCCGGACAGGCTCGTCAGCACCAGCAGTCCGGGATCCGTAGATCGTTCGCTGATAGGTCGCATTACGTAATAGTAGCACGCCGCCGGCCGGCTGTTTGGCAACAGGTGGAGCGGGCAGTGCTCTAGCGACAGCAGGACATGATCAGTGGACACTGTCCCCAGGCGTGTCGACGAGCCCCGTCCGCAGTGGCGGTAATCGGCGGCACGTCCATTTTGGGGATAGCCTCACGGTTACGATGGCCGGCACGCGCGAGCAGGAGCAGTCCCTGACGGCTGAGGTTGCGAGGGCGCTCGTCGGGCTGCACAAGGAGCAGTTCGGGCGCGGCCCTACCCGTGCGCGCGCCCACTTCTTCGGCTCGGACATGCTCGTCTGCGCGTTTGAGGACGTGCTCGTCCCGGCGGAGGTAAAGCTCGTCAGCCGGGGGCAGGATGAGGCCGTGCAGACTGCTCGCGTGCTGTTTCAGATCGCCACCAAGGACGAGTTCATTGCGACGATCGAGAAGCTCGTCGAGCGTAAGGTGCGCGCGTTCACGAGTGCGATGGACCCCGCGGCCAACATGCTCTTTGAGATCTTTGTATTCGAGAGCGACGCCGATAGCGCACTGGCGGACATCTAGCCCGGCCCGAACGGCGCTTGGGTTCAGCCGGTCGGCACGAGCGGCTCAGTCAAACGCGCTGGACGGCAGCAGGAAGCGGCGGGCCGGCGCATCCTCCGCACGCGTCGTCTCACGTAGGCCGTGCAGCCCGCTACTTCGTGGCGGCGCGATCGTCGAGTCGGCGACGCCCGCGTGATCTGCGATCCACTGCAGGATCTCCTCGGAATCGGCGCCCTCGGCGAGGATCACCGATCGCTCGATCACCATCCCACCCGAACCGTCCGGTCGCGCCAAGCGTTGCACGACGCCTCCGATTTCATCCGTGGTCATGTCGCCCACACTACCGCCCGCTCGCATGGGCGTCGCTGGACTAGCGCAGCCCGCTGAAACCCAGCCGCAGCCCGATGACCCGCCGGCGCATGGCGCTGGACATCGTCACCTCGTGCCACACGCCCTCCTGCCCTGCTCGCTCGGACCCGTGTGCGAGCGCCCAGTGAACCTGTAGCAGCGGCGGCCGCGAGATGCCGTGATGCAGATCGTCGAGCCCCGCCTCTGCCAGCGCTTCAGTCAACTCGTCGTGCGTCCAAGCCGCCGCCTCGCTGGCCAGCGCGTCGCGATGAAACAGCGGATCGGAGTCCGGAGCCTGCGCCATCCACTGCCTGATCGCCGCGTCGTCGGCCAGGCGCACGAGATCCCAGATCCACACCGCACAGCCCGTCTGCGCTCGCGGATCGCCGCGATCTGCTCCAGCGCCTGCAGCAGCTCGACCTCTGAGGGCAGCTGGTGCAGCGCGAGCATGCAGCTGAGCAGATCCACCTGCGCCGGGCACCGCGTCCTCGCAGGCGGTCATGTCCGCCTGGATCAGACGCACGCGCTCGCCGAGACCTTCCTCGAACAGCATCCGCTCGCCCAGCTCGGCCATCGGCCCGGAGAGCTCGACGCCGACCACCTGCGCGTCCGGGCGGCGCTTGGCGAAGTAGGCCAGGAAGCGGCCCGAGCCGCTGCCCAGGTCGACGACCGTGCCGCCCGCGGGCAGCAGGTGGCTCATCCCTCGTGCGCACAGCTCGTACTGCGCGACCAGCGGTCCGTCGCCCGACCCGGCGCGGTCGAACGCCGCTGCGGCCTGCGGCTCGTCCATCACCATCGGCTCGGGGACACGCTGTCGGGCGCCGCCGGCCGGGCGCTCGTTCGGGCGCTGCGGCGTCGCCGTCAGCCGGCAAGCTGGTTTCCGAGCATCAGCTTCGTCGCGTCCTCGCTCGGCGCCATCACCTGCGAGGTGAGCGCGTCGCGCATGTGGCGCTCGAGTGCCAGCGTGCCTCCGCCGCGCAGCCCGGTGACCCCGCACAGCCGCAGCGCCTGGCGGGTCACGTCGACGGCCGACTCGCCACAGGCGATGCGCGCCGACCAGAGCAGGTCCTGCACCTCCTCGACGGTGCCGTCGGCGAGCAGTTCGCAGCGGCGCAGGTCGATCGTCCGTGCGGCGCTTTTCAACAGCTCGCGCGAGGACAGCAACCGCACGCGCATCTCGGCCAGCTGGCGCTGGGTCGTTTCCGACGCGGCCACGCTGCGGTGCTCGGTCCGTGTGCTCGTCGCGCCGGCGTCGCGGCGAATGAAGTCGTGGTGCTTGCGCCGGACGTGGGCGAGCGCTTCGTCAAAGGCGGAGGCTGGCGATGCCCTGCCACACGGCGGCAAAGCCGACGCGCGAGACGACCGTCATCGACGTCGCCCGCACATGTGCTGAGTCCTCGGGACCGATCTGATGCCAGCTGGGCACCTCGCATGCGTTCGAAGCGCAGGCCCGAGCTCGAAGTCGCGCGCATGCCGATGCAGTCCCACACGCCGAACGGCTCCACGCAGCTCGCTGCGCGCCGGGCCGGGCATGATCACGATGCTCAGCTCATCGCCTGCCGCCTCAGAAGAGGCGCGCGTCGTGCAGTAGATCCAGTCGGCGTGGTTGGCGCTCGTCACGACCGGCTTGTACGGCCGTCAAGCGGATGCGCTGCCCGTCGGACTCCTTGGCGCTGACGCAGAAGCCCGCGTTACCGCCGGTCTCCGGCTCTGTCGTACCCGACGCCACCAGCTCGCGGCCGGCGGCGATCGGCGGCAGGAAGGCCTGCTTCTGCTGCTCGCTGCCATGGTCGACGACCATCGCGTACTGGCAGTGGTGCATCACGTAGATCATCGCCGTCGAGGCGCACGCCTCTGCCAGCACCCCGACCACGTCGCTGAACGTCTCGATCGTGGCCTCCATGCCGCCGTACTCGCGCGGCACCAGCAGCCCGAGCAGCCCCGCATTGCCGAGCGCCTGCATCGCCTCGGCGGGGAACTCGCCGGTCGCATCGTGGTGCGCGGCGCGCGGTGCCAGCACATCGGCCGCGATCTGCTGCGCGAGCTCGACCGGACAGGGCCGCGGCACGATCCGCGTCTCCTCCGGCACTCCTTCCGTGAATGATGCGAACTGTTCGGCTTCCTGCCGCATGCGCCCGACCTCCGATCCAAGCCTGTGGCGTGTGTAACGAGTAGGGATGGTACCTGAATACACGCCCGTTTTTAGGCGTTTTTGCTTCCGAGACGCTCCTTCTACCCCGTTGCGTGGCGTCGAATCTGGATCGTCGCGCGGCCGCGGCGCCGTTACGCGGCTCCCGGCATGTCCAGCGCGGCGCCGCTGCGTTCACGCGATCTGCGAATGCCGCCGATATTCCCCTGTGCGTAGCAGCGATACCGAGGCCATGGACGTGTCCGCGATGCGGATGCGTGAAGCCACCATCGCGGCGGGCATCTGGCTGACGTTCGGCATCGGCGGCTTTGGCGAGATCTACGTCGCGCTCACCTGGGCCCAGCCGAACCGCCCCGGCCTCGCCGTGCTCTTCGCGCTCGCCGTGCTCGCAGCCGTGGCAATCCAGCGCCTGCCGACCGAGAAGATCGTGCGCAGCCGGCTGCGCGAGCCGTTCTTTCTGGCCTGGAGCATGCTCGACTTCGCGATGCTCGTGATCGGCACGTTCCTCGACGGCGGCACCTCCAGCCCGCTCGTGCTCGTCTTCTTCATCCCGGTCGTCTTCTCCTCGATGTCCTACCCCCTCGCCTCGGTCGTCGGTGTCGGCGTCGTCAGCGTGATCAGCTACCTCGGCGTCGCGTTCATCTCCGGCGGCTCCAGCTGGGCCTACCAGGGCGCCTTCGCCGGCGCCCTGGCGTGCACGTCTGCGATGAGCGCCTGGCAGGCGCAGAACCACAAGCGCCAGCACAAGCTGCTCGCCACCGCTTCGCGCACCGACCCGCTGACCGGTTGTTTGAACCGCCGCGGCTTCGAGGAGTCCGCCGAGGCGCAGATCCGTGGCATGCAGCGCAGCGAGCGCGCCGGCGCTGTCGTCGTGCTCGACATCGACCACTTCAAGCCCGTCAACGACACCTTTGGGCACGCCGCCGGCGACGAGTTGCTGTGCTGGGTCGCGCAGACGCTCGAACGCGTCGTGCGCCCGGGCGATGCGGTCGGCCGTCTCGGCGGCGATGAGTTCGCAGTGATCCTGCCTGAGCTGAACGCCGAGGAGGCGCGCGCGAGCGTCGCGCGCATCGCCGATGCGCTGCGCGAGCGCGCGCCCGTCTCTTGGGGTCTTGCCCTGTTCCCCGACGACGGCGGCAACCTCGAGTATCTGTGTCGCCGCGCCGACGCGCGGCTGTATGCCTCACGCGAGGGGCGCCGCGCGCCGGCTCATCTCGCCTCCGCCACAGCCACCGCACCGGCGGCTCACTCTGCCCCGGCACCCCGAGACGCGCGCGATGCCACGCCCCGCGCGCTCGCGAACGCCCCGGCGAACGTGTGGCGCGCGATGCTCGACGCGATCCCCACCGGCGCGAGCGCCGAGAGCGCAACCGGCGAGATCGCCGCCGCCAACAGCGAGCTCTACGACCACATCGACGCCTCGGTCATCTGCACCGACATGCAGGGATGCGTCATCGGCTGGAACAGCGGCGCCGAAGCGCTGTACGGATGGACCGGCGCCGAGGCCATCGGGCGCAACGCCCGCGAGCTGGTCGTCCCCGAGGACTCCAGCGCCGCCGAACGGCTGGCCAGCAAGCTTGCCAGCGACGGGCGCTGGGACGGCGAGCTGCTGGTCAGGCGCAAGGACCGCTCGCTTTTCACCGTCTACGTGCGCAACCGCCTCGTGTTGGACGAGCACGGCGCTCCCGCGGCAATCGTCGGCGTGGCTGTCGACATCTCTGCGCACGTCGCCGCCGAGACCGAGCTGGCCCAATCGCGCGACTACGCCCAGGCGGTCACCGAATGCATGGGCGAGGGACTCTTCACCACCGACCTGCACGGCCGCATCATGTACGTCAACCGCGCAGCGCAGGCGATGCTCGGCGGACCCGATTCCAGCGAGCTCGTCGGCGAGCTCGTCCACACCGCCGGCGACGACGGCGTCGCACGGCCATTCGGCGAATCGCCGATCGCGCGTGCGCTCAGCAGCGAGAGCACGGTGCGCCGCGACGACGACCGCCTGCGCGTCGGCGACGGCCGCGAGCTGCCGGTCGCCTACACCGCCTCGCCCTACCACACCGAGGGCGGCCTGCAGGGCTGCGTGGTCATCTTCCAGGACATCTCCGAGCGCAAGCGCCGCGAGCACGACCGCCAGCGCGACTCTGAGACACTCGCAACGATCAACCGCGTCGAGCAGGCAATCCTCGACGACCGCTTCGTGCTCTACGCGCAGCCGATCCTCGATCTGAACAGCAGGCGCATCGTGCAGCACGAGCTGCTGCTGCGCATGCGCGAACCGGACGGTCGCATCGTCGCCCCTGGGGATTTCCTGCCCGTCGCCGAGCGCTACGCGCTGATCGGCGAGATCGACTGGTGGGTGATCAAGCGAGCCACGCAGCTCGCCGGCGAAGGCTGCCCGGTGCAGCTGAACATCTCCGCACGCTCGGTCTGTGACCCTGACGTGCTCGAACACATCGAACGCAGCATCGAGCAGTGCGCCGTGTCGGCCGGACTGCTCGTGTTCGAGATCACCGAGACGGCGATCGTCGAGGACGAGCAGGCGGTGCGCACGTTCGCCGCGCGCGTGCAGGCGCTCGGCTGCGAGGTGGCGCTCGACGACTTCGGCACCGGCTACGGCAGCCTGACCTATCTCAAGCAGATCCCCGTCGACTACCTGAAGATCGACATCGAATTCGTGCGCGACCTCGCGCACGACAGCGCCAGCCGCCACGTTGTCGCGGCGCTCGTCGCGCTCGCCAAGGACTTCGGCGTGCAGACCGTCGGCGAGGGGGTCGAGGATGCCGAAACGCTCGAGCTGCTCGCCTCCCTGGGCGTCGACTACGCACAGGGCTTTCACATCGCGCACCCCGAGCACTTTGCCGAGCGCCCCGGCGACCTGAGCGCCCCCGTGGAGATCCACGCGCGCGCCGGCGAGCGCCCGCGGGCAGCAAAGCGCTCCTCCTCGCGTCGCCGCGTGCGCGCCGGCAGCACCGACTAGCGCCGCGCGCGCGGCCGCGCTGACCGCCTAACCGACCCGCGCAGGGCCTGCCGGCGCGATACTGCCATCCGTCGTGCTGCGCCTGATCACGATCCCCATCAGCCACTACTGCGAGAAGGCGCGCTGGGCGCTCGCACGCGCCGGCCTGCCTTATCGCGAGGAGCGCCACGTGCAGGGCATTCACCGGCTCGCCGCGCGACGCGCCGGCGGCGGCGCGACCGTGCCCGTGCTCGTCACGCCCGATGGCTCGATCGGCGAGTCCGCACAGATCCTCGAGTGGGTCGACACGCGCACGCCGCCCGAGCGCCGGCTGCTGCCGGCCGACGCCGGCGAGCGAGCCGAGGTGCAGCAGCTGTGCGCACGCTTTGACCAGCAGCTCGGCCCGCAGTCCAGGCGCCTGATCTACGTCCACATGCTCGCCGACCGCTCGCTGGCGATGCGCTTCAACAACGAAGGCGTGCCGCGCTGGGAGGATCGCGCGATGCGCGTCGGCTTTCCCGTGCTGGAGCGCATCATCCGCAGCGCGCTGGACATCCGCCCCGGGGTCGAGGCCGACGACGAGGCCGCCGTGTGGCGCGAGTTTGACTTTGCGGCCGGCCTGCTCGCCGACGGGCGCGCGCATCTCTGCGGCGAGCGTTTCAGCGCCGCCGACCTCACGTTCGCCTCGCTGGCAGCCGCCGTCATCGTGCCGCCGGCATACGGCGTCAGGCTCCCCCAGCCTCGCGACATGCAGGCGCCCACGGCCTCGCTCGTGCAGCGCGCTCGCGAGCATCCCGCCGGCGCCTATGCGCTGTCGCTGTTTCAGCACCGCGACAGCATGTAGCGCTCAGCGCGTCGTCGTCGCGCGATCGTCGCGTTCGCGTTCGGCTTCCGCGCGCGTCGCCACCTGTTCGCGCTGGGCCTGCAGCGCGACGCGGCGACCTTCGGCTTCGAGCTTGGACTGCGCCTTTTCCTGGGCTTCGCGCAGCGCTTCGATCTTGCCCTGCGGCCCGGCCGTGTGATGCGTGGCGCTCGAGCCGCACGCCGCCAGCGCCGGCACCGCGCCGAGCGCGGCGATCGTGAGAATCCGCGACGCGAACCGTCGCAAGTGCATCGAGCGATCCTAGGGCGCGCGTCCGGCGCGGGTGTGACGTTCGCGTTGCCGTCCGCTGCTCGTTTGGCGCGATCGAGCGCGGGTACGCTGATGCCAGTCGAGCCCGGCGGACCCCACGCCACGCGCTCGCAAACCAAGATGAGCGCCAACGAGCAAATCGAGCACAGCTTCGGTGAGCGCGCGCCCTATCTCGGTCGGCGTCGAGGAGGAGCTGTTCCTCGTCGATCCGGTCACCGGCCGCCAGACCAACGCCTCCGCCGCGGTGCAGCGGCGCCTCGGCCCGGTCGATGGCGAGGTCGAGCGCGAGCTGCACGCCTGCCAGGTCGAGTTGATCACCGAAGATCTGCGACAGCGCCGCCGATGCGACCGACGCACTGCGCGCGATGCGCGCGGCGGTCGTGGCGACCGGCGCCGGGCTGATCGGCGCCGGCACGCACCCGTCGGCTCTGGAGGGCGAGGCCGAGATCACCGACAAGCAGCGCTACGAGCGCATCCGCGAGCTGCTCGGCGACGCCGTTGCGACGCCCGTCAGCGGTCTGCACATCCACGTCGGCATGCCCGACGCCGAGGCCGCGATCCGCGCCTTCAACGGTCTGCGCCGCCATCTGCCGCTGCTGCAGGCGCTCGCCGCCAACTCGCCCTTTCGCCACGGCCGCGACACCGGCCTGGCCTCGGCGCGCGAGGTGACCGTGCGCGGCTGGCCGCGTTCGGGCGTGCCGCGCGCGATGCGCGACTTCGACGACTTCTGCGCGGCGACCAGGCTGCTCGTGCGCGCGGCCGACGTGCCCGACTACACGTGGTTCTGGTGGAAGCTTCGCCCGCACCCGCGCCTGGGCACCGTCGAGGTGCGCGCGCTGGACGTGCAGTCCTCGCTGCGCGACACCGGCGCGCTCGTCGCGCTGGCGCACTGCCTCGCGCGCCACAGCGCCCACGCCGACCCCGACCCGACCCGCCCGGCGAGGTGCTCGAGGAGGGCAGCTTTCGCGCCGCGCGCTATCGGCGTCAGGCGCAGACCTGCCCGACTCCGACGGGCACCTGCGGCCCGTCGTCGGAGCTGCTCGACGAGGCGCTTGAGCTGACGACCGAGGACGCCCTGGAGCTGCGGCTGCGCCGCGCAGCTGGAGCACCTGCGCACGCTCGTCGACCGAGGGCGGCGGCGCCGCGCGCCAGCGCAACGCCTACGAGATCGGCGGCATGGACGCACTGCTGCGCGAGCTCACGTCGATCACCGGCGAGCCGGACACGGGCGCTCGCTGAGCCGGCCCTAGCCGGGCCTCGGGCGTCGGCGCCCGGGTGTGGCCCAGTCGGCGTCCATGGGCTAGAATGAGCACTGTCTGTTTCTCGGTAGATCGAGAACAGATAGACACAGCGCGTCAGGACAAGCGGCTTCTAGCAGGGGCCACGTGGACTTCTCGCAATGAGCACAGCCCTTGGGCTGTGACCTATTCCAGGAGACGCGATGACCGATCTGACATGTCCGTTGTGTGGGTTGCGGGTGCCTCTTGTGGCACGCGACGCGGCAGTCGAGTTCGATGACTGCCCGCGCTGCCTGGCCCGCACGGCCGGTGCCGTCTCGGTGAACCTCGCCCCTAAGCCGGTCGGGCAGGACGCACGAGCCAATACGGGCGTGACGACCGCCCTGCGCCGCCTGCTACCCAGCGCCCCGCACCGATGACCGGCGCGCCCGACGACGCCGCGAAGAGGCCCCCGTCGCGCGCGGAGAAGCAGGCCGCCGCGCGCCGCGAGCGCGAGCTGTTCGCGCGCTGGCAGGGCAAGGGCGACGAGCGCGCTCGCGAGGAGCTCGTGCGGCGCTTCACGCCGCTCACGCGCAGCCTCGCGCGCCGCTACAGCCGCTCGTCCGAGCCCTTTGACGACCTGCTGCAGGTGGCGATGCTCGGCCTGCTCAAGGCGATCGACCGCTATGACCTGGAGCGAGGCTTCTCCTTTCAGTCCTTCGCGGTGCCGACCGTGCTCGGTGAGATGCGCCGCTATTTCCGCGACTCCGGCTGGTCGCTGCACGTGCCGCGTGGCGGTCAGGAGCGCGCGCTTCGACTGCGCTCCGCGCACGAGCAGCTGATGGACGAACGCGGCCACGCGCCGACCGTCGCCGAGCTCGCCGAGGTGCTCGCGTGGGAGCCCGAGCACGTACTCGACGCGCTGCAGGTACTCAGCGCCTATGACACGGTGTCGCTCGACGCGCCCCCGCCCGGCGGGTCAGCCGAGGACGCCACGTTCGCCGAGGCTGCTCGGCGACGAGGATCCGCGCTTCGAGCTCGTCGAGCTCGACCTCACGGTCGCCTCAGCGCTGCGCCAGCTCGAGCCGCGCGAGCGCACGATCCTGCACATGCGCTTCGTGCAGGAACTCACGCAGACCCAGATCGCCGCGAAGGTCGGCGTCTCACAGATGCAGGTGTCGCGACTGCTGCGCCGCTCGCTCGACCAGCTGCGCGAGCTCCGGCCGAACCCGGCGAGCGCCGACGTCGCGCAAGCGACTCGCGCCGACGCGACGGCTCGCGCGCTGGCGCTTGCGGACGAGACGGCCGGGCAGCGCCGCCGCCTAACGCGTCGCGCGACGGCGCCTCGATAACAAGAAACTCACATAAAATCGCGGGTCACGGGTAAGTGTCGCCGTCATGAACGTCCCCAATGAGGCGCCTGACCGGCGCGACGTGCCAAGCGGCCGCAGGCTGTCGCCGGCCGTTCTCGCGCTGACGATCGCGCTCGGCGGCGTCGCCGCCGCGGCGACCGACGAAGGCCAGCCGGTCAAATACCGCGCGCCCGGCGGCAACGAGGTCGGCCTGCGCCCGACCGGCGTCGGGCTGCCGGACGATCGGCGAGAGCTCGACCACCGGCGCCGGCGAACTGATCGCCGCGCTGGTCAAATACCACGACTCCGGCCAGTACGAAAGCGACCTGACGAGCGTCGACGGGGCGGCCCAGAGCTACCTCGACGCCCATCTCGCCGGCCACGGCAAAGCGGCGATCGTGCTCGACATCGACGAGACCTCGCTGTCCAACTACAGCGGCCTGCTCGCCAGCGGCTTCACCGCCGCGGGAACCGTCGCGCCAGGCGGCCAGCGGCACCGGCACGGCGATCGCGCCGACGCTCGCGCTGTACCACGACGCGATCGCGCACGGCGTAGCCGTGTTCTTCGTCACCGGCCGCCCCTCGGAGATCCAGGGCCCGACCGAATCCAACCTGAAAAACGTCGGCTACAACGAAGGCTGGAACGGGCTGGACTTCAAGCCGACCGAAGCCGACACCGAGCAGTTCAAGTCCTCCACGCGCGCCGCCATCAAGAAGAGCGGCTACCGCATCATCGTCAACGTCGGCGACCAGCAGTCAGACCTCGACGGCGGCTTTGCCCAGCAGGACTTCAAGCTGCCCAACCCCTTCTACTTCATCCCCGACTAGCGACCGCCCGGTCGCGGAGGCCTTACTGCAGATGTCCGACCCCGGCCGCTTCTTCTCCGACGGGCGCTTTACCCGCCGCACCGCCCTTCGCTACGGCGGCGCCGCCGGCGCCGCGCTGGCGGGCGCGAGCGGCATCGGGCGCCTGCTCGGGCAGCCGCCACAGCCGGCGCCGCCGTGCTGCGCACGCCCGACAGCCTGCCCGACCCCAGCCGCCCGGCCGGCGCGCGCCACCGAAGCGCTGCCGTTCGACCACGTCGTCGTCGTGATGATGGAGAACCACTCCTTCGACAACCTGCTCGGCGCGCTCGCCGCACTCGGGCCAGCCCAAGGCGCACGGCCTGCGCTTTGACTCCGCCGGCAATGCGCGCAACAGCAACCCCGGCGTCGGCGGCAAGGGCCGCGTGCGCTCCTTCCCGCTGCCCACCACCGCGCAGGCGCCGAGCGTCACGCAGACGTGGAACGCCACGCACCAGCAGATCAACGGCGGCAAGATGAACGGCTTCGTCGAGTCCGTCGGCAACGACGAGCCGATGGGCTACTGGACCGAAGACGTGCTGCCGTTCGCCTACTCCTTCGCGCGCTCGTTCACGCTGAACAACCGCTGGTTCTGCTCGGCGCCGTGCCAGACCTACCCCAACCGGCGCTTCCTGATGGCCGCGACCGCCTACGGCGACATCGCCACCGACAACGAAAGCCTCAAAGACCCGCCGCCGCCCAACGGCACGATCTTCGACCGCCTGCAGACCTACGGCGTCAGCTGGCGCAACTACTTCACCGACCTGCCGCAGACGGCGATCATCCCGTCGATCGTCGAAAAATACCCGGCCAACCTCGCAACGATCGCGCAGTTCTACGCCGACTGCAAGACCGGCAGACCTGCCGTCGGTCAGCTTCGTCGACCCCGAGTTCGGCGCGCTCACCGACATCGGCGGCCCGCTGTCCGCGCTGCCCCAGCTCGCGCCGATCACCGGCCCGCTGAACACAACCGGCGGCGACGAGGAGTCAGAACAGGACATGTCCTACGGCGAGTCCTGGGCCTACGAAGTGGTCGACGCCGTGCTGCAACTCGCCCGCCTGGCCGCGCACGCTGCTGATCTACACCTACGACGAGCACGGCGGCTACTACGACCACGTAAAGCCCCCCGCCGCGATCGCGCCCGACGACATCGCGCCGCGGCTCGGTCCCGGAGACGTGCCCGGCGGCTATGACATCTACGGCCCGCGCGTGCCCGGCATCGTCGCCTCGCCCTACTCAAAGCCCAACGCCGTCACCAACGTCGTGCACGACCACACCTCCGCGCTCGCCACGATCGAGGCCAAGTGGAACCTGCCCGCGCTGACCAACCGCGACGCCAACGCACGCACGGTGCTCGACTTCCTCGACCTCAAGCACCCGCCGGCGCTGCTCGAACCGCCGACCATCGTCAAGCCGCCTGCGCCTGTCGCCGTCGGCGTGACCGATTACGGCGGCGACGAAAAGGACTGGCGCCTGCGCGCCGAGCTGCAGCTTGCCGAGCCGCGTGACCTCGCTGCACGCGCTCGTCGAGCGCTTGCGCGGTCCCGACGCCGTGCGCGACGCCCGCTCGGCCGTGCCGCACGACGTCGTCGTCACGCACGACGGCAACGAGCTGTTCGCCTACGCGGCCGACGAGTCGCTGCTCGCGAGCGCGCGCGACGCGATCGAACAGGCGTTGCGCGAGGACGGCGTCGGCGTGCGCATGCGCGTCAGCCACTGGGACGACGAGCTCGACGCTGGCGCCAGACCGACCCGCCACCGAGCGCCGAGGAGCAACGCACACAGGCCTCCGCCGAGCGCAGCGCCGAGCAAGTCGAGACCCGTACCGTCGTCGCCAGCGCCGGCAAGCTCGTGCGCGGCGAATTCGAGCAGTCGCTGCGCGAATGGGCCCAGCGGCTCGGGGTGGAGTGCGAGGTCATCGAGAGCGCCCACCTGCTGAGCACGCAGGTGGGCTTCACGGTAACGGGGCCCAGACGCAAGGTCGAGGAGTTCGTGCAGGGCGTCAGTGCCGAGGAGCGCGCGTCGATTCGCATCGAGCGCAGCGTCCTGTTCAGCCAGATCTGACGCGGACCGCCGGCGCGGCCGGCAGGCAGCTAGCGCCTCTTGCCGCCCTTGCGCCCGGCGGCCGCCTTCTGCGCTTTGGTTCCCCCCTGGCTGCTCGCGCGGCGTTTGGTGCCGCTGCCCGAGCTTTCGCCACCGCGTTTGGAGGACCCCTCGCTGTTGGCGATCTTCGCTGCGCGTTCCTTGCTCATGCCCTTTTTGCGCAGCCCTTCGTACTGCTTGTCGTTCTTCACGCTGGGCCCGTGATCTTTGGCCATGACACGCTCCTGACTGGTAGCCGACTGTGCCCGCCAGTTACCCGCTCACGACGGCGTGAAAAACAAAAACACGCTCAGGATGCCGGGACCCAGCCCGCCGGATAGGCGCCCGGCAGGCACTTCGCCGGGGTACTCGGGGAAGAAGCGCAGAGCGATGCGCTCGGCCGCGTTGCCGGCGAGCAGCGGGCGCAGATCGGCGATCGGCAGCAGCACGCGGATCGTCGCGCCGATCTGCAGGTCGGCGGCGTTGGGCTGCTCGCCGTCGATCACGCCGCTGCTCGGCGAGTGACTCGATGTGCGCGAGCTTCTGCGGCAATCCGGCAAGGTCATCGTGCAGCCGCGCTGCGGTGATGCCGTGATAGCGCCAGGAGGCGCGCACGTATTTGATCGCGAAGTCGGTCCCCGGCCCGTCGAGCGGGCCCGAGCCCGCGAACGAGCCCATCGCCTGCGGGCGGAAGTGCAGCACTCCCCACGGCAGCCGCCGGCCGAGGTCCTGCAACTCCTCATCGCCCCAGCGCTCGGCCTCGCGCACGTCGTCTGAGGGGTACAGCGGCGGCTCGGGTTCGATCGCCTCCAGGCGCGCGAGGATCGTGCGCGAGCCGTGCACCGGCTCGCCGTCGACCAGCAGGCCCGGGAACCGTCGAGTGGCCCTCGCCGTAGATCTCCTGCATGCGCTGCACATGCTCGCCCGGCGGCAGGTCGACGCGCTCGAAGTCAAGGCCCTTGAACTCCAGCGCCGCGGCAACGGTCATGCACGGGTGCGATGGCGGGACCGCGTGCAGTGTGAGCGTCGGCGACATCGCGCGCAAGCCTACAGTCAGCCGCAGCGGCGCGGGCGCTCGCCGGCGAGCTGTCAGTCCTGTTGCTCGCCGGAGAACGAGCGCAGCCGTCGGCCGACTCGGCGTCCTGCGCGGCCTGCGGATCGCTGCTGCTCCTGCGCGGCCTGCTGCGTCTGGCTGCTCGCTCAACTCGGAGTTGACCTGAGCGACGACGCTCTCGAGGAAGTGACGCAGGTCGTCCTCGGCGCCGGGCTGCAGGTCGGCGACCTTGACGGCCTTCTTGCCGGCCTTCACGTCGCCCCAGCGCGCGCTGCCTTTCTGGGCCGAGCAGCCCGACCACGGCTGGTGAAGCGCTCGGTCCAGTCCTTCGGCGCGTCGGCGCTGAGCGGCAGCGTGACAGACCCTTGCGCTGACCTCCACGGCGCTCCAGTCGAGCTCTCGTCGCTTGTCGGACATGACCGATCACTACCCGCTCACCCACGGCTCGACACATCGCACTCGCGCGCCCCGGCCCTCGACCGGACCACCTCCCGAGTGACAAGTAGGCGCGGCGTGCGTCAGCGAACGCCAACCGGGGTACTGAGGAGGCATGCCCACGCGAGTCCGCACAACCAGACCCCCGCCGGCACCTGCCACGGGCGGCTCCGGCCCCGAGCCGCCGAGGCCGGGACCGGCTGCACCGATGCCAGGTCCTGCGCAACCACCGCAGCCGGCGCCACAACCGCCGGTTCCGCGCCCGGACCCCAGCCCGCCGCTGCCGGGCCCGGATCTGCCTTCGCCGCCGCCGGCGCAGCCGCCGAGGATCTAGTTCGAGGGCTGGCCGATCAAGTGCGGCTGGCGTAGTCGCGGTCTTCGCTCTCGCCGACGAGCAGAAACGCGAGCGCGACGAAGTCGATGCCGGCGAGGCCGATGAGCACCACGCCGACGACCACCGCGGCGAACCCCGATGCGATCGCGAGCACGGCGATGCCGACGACCAGGCAGGCGAAGCCCGTGGCGAGCGTGAGCCTGTCGACGCCCGTCAGCGGACGACGGCTGCGGGCCTTGCGTGGTGAGTCGGGCATACCTCAGAGGTACCCGTCGTGGCTGCCGGCAAACGAGCTGCGCGCGGCGCTCGCGCGCGCTCGCCGCTAGCGCAGCACCGTCCGGTCTAGCTGCTCGCGCAGCTCGGCGACCGATTCGTAGACGGCGACGGCGCCGGCCTCGCGCAGCTCCTGCTCAGAGAAGCCGCCGGTCATGACGGCGATGGTGGGCACGCCGGCGCGTTGTGCGGCCTGCACGTCCCAGGGGGTATCGCCGATCATCACGGCGTCGTCGGGATCGGCGCCGGCCTTGTCGAGCGCGGCGTGCACGAGATCGGGCTCGGGCTTGGTCGACTCGACGTCGGCCGAGCTGGTCCAGCCGTCGGCGAGCTCGCGCGCGTCGAGCAGGTCGAGGTAGTGGTCGACCTCGTCGGCCTTGGCGGAGCTGGCGAGCAGCGCCTTGTGCCCGCGGCCGTTGATGTCCTCGATGAGCTTGCGCGCGTCGCGCATCGGCTCGACTTCGCCGATCATCTGCATGTACAGCTGTGTCTCGGCTTCGCGCACTTCGTCGCCGCGCTCGCGCTCGAAGCGCTCGTCGGTGAGCGCGGGGACGAACTGATCGCCGCCCATGCCGATGTGGCGGTGGATGCGCCAGATCGGCAGCACGACGTCGTGCTTGGCAAACGCGCGAAACCACGCGAGCGCGTGCTGATAGTTGGTGTCGACGAGCGTGCCGTCGATGTCGAGGATGGCAATGCTCGCCGTGTTGGCGGTCATGCCACGAGCCCGCCGGGCGCGGTCTCCTCGCCGGAGAGGAAGTAGCCGATTTTCATATTGATCCTTTGGGTTGGCGTAGTGAAGGCGTCGCGAGGATCGCTACCCGCGTGCGCGGCGCTGAACCACGCGCGCACGGCGTCGCTCACGGCTTGACAAGGCGCCGCCCCGATTTACACTGCGCAAAGGGAGACAGGGAGACGACAATCGACCGGCCTCGACGCCGGGCGAGAAATGGGGAGTCAGGGATGACTATGGGGAAAGCACGCTCGGCGGCGCCGCATTGGCCGACCCGGGCAGCGGCGGCGACGCACGTGCGCCAGGTGACGCGTGCTCGCGCTGCTGGCCGACGTCCTGTACCGCGTGGCGATCCGCTCGCACGTGCGACGCGCGATCGGCATCTGAGGGGCGGCGCAACGGGCCGTGAGCGGCGGCGTCGGGCCGCTCACGCTCCGGCGCCGATCGCAGGACGCGTGTCCGCACGGGCGTACCGGGCGCGCGACGCATGACATTTGCAGCGCGAGGCGTCTCTATGCGAACATACGTTCGCATGATGGGAGTAGGCCCATATCGACCGGTGCGCGAACTGGAAGGCGCGATCGAGCGACGCGAACTGGACATGGCGATCGGCATCGCCAAGGACATCGCGCGCGAGCGCCGGCCGATCGGCCTGCCGCTCGCGCTCGGCCTGGTCTCGCTGGTCGCGGCCGAGGGCCCGGACTACGACCTGTGGGCGTGCCGCTGGCTGGGGCGCTGGCTGAGCGAGACGCCCGGTGCGACGATCGCCCTGGCGGCGGAGGTCGCGGCAACGCTCGCCGACCTGCCGGCCGAGCCGCAGGCGGTCGAGGCGATCCGCCAGGTCGTGCGCTGAGCCGCGCTGGCTCGGGCGCCCCTTTCCGCGCGCTGACACACCCCGGCAATGTTCGCCGGGGTCACAGCGCGCGAGAGCTGCTCAGGCCGCGAAGCGTTCGGCCGAGCGAGCGCGGCGCTTGGCCGCCTCGGCCTCGCGATCCTTCGGCGGGGCCGACGTGACGAGACTCTCGAGCAGCCGCTCGGTCGCGTGCGCGATCTCGTGTACGGCACGATCGAAGACCTCGGCGTTGGCCTGAGAGGGCTTGGTCGAGCCGCTGATCTTGCGCACGTACTGAAGCGCCGCGTCGTGGACCTCGCTGTCGCTGGCCGGGGGCTGGAAGTTGTGAAGTGTTCTGATGTTTCTGCACATGTCCATAGCGTAGGGCCTGCTGCGGTTGCGTGGCGCCGAGGGCGCAGGCTCGGCGCGCGGCTCAGCGTCTGCGCCCGAGCAGCCGTTCGGTCACGCCGGCGATCGTGCGCTCGCCATATTCCATCGACGGGTCGTGCGTGCTGAGCACGGCCAGCGAGAAGGAGATGCCGGGGCGCTCCAGACGCGCGGCCTGGTTGACGAGGCCTTCGACTTCCGGCAGCCAGCCGCCCTTGAAGTACACGCTGGAACTCGGGACGTGCGACCGACGGTATGCCCCAGCTCTCGCCGGCTTCGATCGTCGACAGCAGCCAGCGCGCATAGGCGACGAAACGCGGCGGGATCATCGCGTCCTGGCGATAGAAGAAGCGTGCGAGGTCGGCGGCGGAGATCTCGGTGAAACCCCACGTCGCGCCGGCTGACTGGTAGTCGGACATGCGCGCGTCGCGTGCGACGCGATCGAGCGCCCGCTCGCCGACGATCGCCAGGATCGCCGAAGCCGCGTCGTTGTCGGAGGAATGGATCATCGGGTACATCAACCCCTTGCTTGTGGCGTCGAGACCGCGATGCTCGGCGGCGCAGCAGGCGCAGGTAGGCGACGAGCAGCATGGACTTGACGACGCTCGCAGAGTGAAAGCGGCTGTGCACGTGAAAGCCGGCCAACCTGCCGCGGTCGTCGACGACGGCGAACGCCTTGCGCCCGGCGCGTCGACTGAGAAAGCGCGCCGCCGCGCGCAGGCGGGGCCTGGATGGGTAGATCGGCTGAGCCAGGCGCTCGCTGCGGCGCTTGCGGTGCTTGGCCGCCGCCGCCGAGTGCCGGGTCGCGCCGGCGGCCGAACCGACCGCCAGCGGTGTGCCGTCCGGCGCCGCGAGCAGCGCACAGAGCGCGACTGCGGACATCCAAACGAGCGCATATGTCCTTGCCGTGACGACCGCTGGATCCTAGATCTGCGGCCGGTCAGCCGAGAGCGCCAGCCGGCCCGATCGGCGGGTGCCCGTCCGGCCGATTGAGCGCGCGATGCGCTAGCTGTGCGCGACGCTGGCCATCGCCTGCGCGAGCGTGCTCGCGCTCTGGGGCCCGCGCAGCACAGAGCGCACGTGCCCGGAGGCGTCCAGCACGAACGTCGTGGGCAGCCCGGTCAGGCGGTACTCGTTGCCGACGGTTCCTTCGGCGTCGCGCAGCACGGGAAAGGTCCAGCGGTGGCTTGCCACGAACGACCTCGCGCCCGCCAGCCCGTCACTCCAGTCCACGGCCACCAGGCGCCCGTACCCGGCGCTACTGCGCGAGAAGCGCTCAAGCGCCGAGGCCTCCCTCGCGCACGGCCCGCACCAGCTCGCCCAGAAGGTGATCAGCGAGGGCCGCCCGTGAGCGGTCGCGAGCAGCGTCTGCAGCGTCGCCGGTGCGCCTGCGAGGCGTTCGCTGGGCAGGGCCGGGGCGCGGCGGCCGACCGGTCCGGAGTGGCTGGAGGACAGGCCGAAGACGATCAGCGCGGCGACCGCCGCGAGCGCCGTGAAGATCAGCAGCAGCCGGCGGCGACCCATCGACTCAGCCGTCAGTGGGCGGAGAGCAGCGGAACGTCGTGCGCGACGTCGGCCGGTTTGAAGCTCGGCGAATACAGCGTTGTGCGCTCTCCCGACGCCGCGATGCCGTAGATCAGCCCCGAGTGATTGACGAACTGCGGCTGCTTGGCGTCGGCTTCCGAACCGACTCCCCAGGCCTTCCATACACGCGCGAGTTCATGCGCCGAGCCGACGAGATACTGCATGCGCCCGGTCATCTCGTGGCGCGCGAGGAAGCTCGCGACAGCCTTCGGCGTGTCGCCCTTGGGATCGACCGACACGGCGATGATCTGTGCCTTGGCGGCGAGCTTGGGCCCCATCAGGTTCTGCGCGACGCGCAGGTTGGCGGTGATCAGCGGGCAGATGTCGGGGCAGTTGGTGTAGAGGAAGGTCACGAGCACCGCCTTGCCGCGGTAGGAGGCGATGTTGACCGGCTCGCCCAGGTAGTTGCGCAGCGCAAGCGGCGGCGCGGGGGTCGGCGGTGAGAGCACTGCTTCGGCCTTGTAGGCGCTGCGCGCGAGCGCGTTGGAGCTCGTCTTGGACTTGGACGAGCCGCCGCCGGCGACGAGCGCCACGACGCCCGCGACCACGACGAGCGCGACCAGCGAGAGCACTAGGCGAAAGTTCAATCCGTCGCGGCGCATCGGCGCTCGAAGTTACCAGCGCCCGGCCCGCGGCGCGCCTGGCCGGGGCTGCGCGGCGCGTCGAGGGCGCCGCAGGGCTCGTGCGGGAACGTCGGCAAGAACCTGTGCAAACCTCCACATGCGACACATCTTGCAGAAAAACATGCTACTTTGCAGCGCGTTCGTGCCGAATCCTTGACCTCAAGGGGTGAAGGATCGGGGGACCCAATGCAGCCGACAGGCTGCGGGGGCGAATCGCCACAGTTTGTGGCGTAGCGTAGAAGTTACGCGAGCCCGACAGCTAACCCCGTAGGCGCCAAGCACTGTGAGAAAGGACGCCTTTGCATGCCGGGATTCGTACGTGATCTTGCTGTCGTGGACCCCTGGGACGCTTCGCTGGAGCGCTCCCGCGCACGTCGCGCGCGTACCGGAGGTGCGCGCAAGCGCAGCGCCGGGGCCGCCGCCGCGCACCCCTCAAAGGCCCGCCACGGACTGGACCCGTTCGGTCTGGGGACGCTGCTCTCGGGCAAGCCGGTCGATCGGCGCGATCTCGCCGCGACCGACGCGTGGGAGCTGTCGCTCGGACGTTCGCGCGCACGCCGCCGCGCCGCCGAGCTGCGCTTCGTGCCGAGCGGCACGCGCGCCAAACGGCTGTCGCTTGGAGCGCTGGCGGCGCTGACAGTCGGTCCCACCGCGAGCCTCGCGGAGGGCGGCACGGCCGTCGCCTCGACAGGCAGCGAACCGGCGACAACGACCGAACACACGATCTCGCTGAACTCTGAAAGCCAGGGCCGCCAGGTGGAAATGCTGCAGGAAGCCCTGGGCATCACCGCAGACGGCGTGTACGGGCCGCAGACCGAAGAAGCCGTGAAGTCCTTCCAGTCCAGCAAGGGCCTGACCGCGGACGGCATCGTCGGCCCGGCGACGATCGCGGCACTGCGCGGACACGCGAAGGCCTCGAGCGCCGGAGTGCGCCGTGACGCCGTGAACATCGTGTCCTCTGAAGAAGGCGGCTCCAGCGGCGACGCGGTGTCTCGCCTGCAGAGCAGGCTGCACCTGGGCACCGACGGGGTGTTCGGAGCGGAAACCGAGGCGGCCGTCAAGCGTCTGCAGGCTCGTCACGGTCTGACCGTCGACGGCGTCGTCGGCCCGGCGACGTGGAGCGTGCTCGGGGTCAGCAGCGAGGAAACGCTTACTCCTCCGCCCTCGGCGGTCACCCATCATCACTCCGCCACGGCGACCGTCGCCGACACCGAATCCTCAGGCGCCGAAGAAAGCGCGAGCACCGGCGGAGACACGGTGTCGCGTCTGCAGAGCAGGCTGCATCTGAACACCGACGGGACCTTCGGGCCGGAAACCGAGGCGGCCGTCAAGCGTCTGCAGGCCCGCCATGGCCTGACCGTCGACGGCGTCGTCGGCCCGGCCACATGGAGCGTCCTGGGCGTCGACAGCGCGCAGACGCTCAAGCCGCCCCACTCGGCGCTCTCGCACGACAGCGCCGAATCCTCCAGCAGCTCGACGGGCGAAGGCTCGGGAGTGATCGCACGCGTGATCGCCGCCGGCGACGAAATCGCCACGCGCCCGTATGTATTTGGCGGCGGGCACGGCTCGTTCCAGTCGGCCGGTTATGACTGCTCGGGCTCGGTGTCCTACGCACTGCACGGCGGCGGCCTGCTGAGCGCCCCGGAGGACTCCTCCCAGTTGGAGTCCTACGGCGAAGCCGGTCCCGGCAAGCACATCACGATCTATGCCAACGCCGAACATGCGTTCATGGTGATCGACGGCAAACGCTTCGACACGATCGCCCAGCAGGAAACCGGCACGCGCTGGTCGGACTCGATGGGTTCGACGGGCGGCTACGTCGTGCGTCACCCCGCAGGCATGTAGCCGGCGGGCCGTCGAGCCCGCGCAGCGACGCAGTTTCAGACGCCTCGATCGCCATCCGGTCGGGGCGTCTGTCATCGCACGCAACGCGACGCGGCGATGCGTCGGCCTTGCAAAGGACCATCCGCATGCCCGATCGGCGTCGCCCGCCGCCCGCCGCAGAGTTTCATCACAGCTCCCGCGTAGCGTCGACCTCCGACAAAGAGCGACAAGGAGGCATGCGCAGAAATGCTCGCGCGGGCACACACCTTCACAATCGACGGACTGCAGGCGCGGCACGTGACCGTC
The DNA here is from genome assembly GCA_963819435.1 of uncultured Solirubrobacteraceae bacterium. Classification (GTDB taxonomy): domain Bacteria; phylum Actinomycetota; class Thermoleophilia; order Solirubrobacterales; family Solirubrobacteraceae; genus Palsa-744. The sequence goes on from CAWFWA010000009.1 coordinate 28,631, forward strand.
GAGGTCGACGTGCGCGCCGGGCTGCCGGCCTTCACGATCGTGGGTCGCGCCGACGCGGCAGTTCGCGAGGCGCGCGAACGGGTGCGGGCGGCGATTCTCAATTCGGGATATGAGTTCCCCGCGAGACGCATCACCGCGAGCCTCGCACCCGGTGACGTTCCCAAGGCGGGGGTCGCACTGGACCTTGCGTTGGCGTGCGCAGTCCTGGCGGCGAGCGGACAGATCGCTCCCGGCCGTCTCGACGATCAGGTGCTGCTCGGCGAGCTGGCGCTCGACGGTGAGGTTCGCGCGTGTCACGGCACGCTCGCGGTCGCCCAGGCGACTCGACAGCAGGGCTTTGCGAGGCTCGTTCTGGCCGGCCGCCGCGCGAGCGAGGCGCAGCTGGTGGACGGCCTGGAGGTGGCGGTGGCCGAGCGGCTGGGCAGTGCCGTGCGCCTGCTGAGCGGCGGCAAGGCCGATGCGCCACCGGCGATCCGCACGACCGGCGCGCGCGAAGCTGGAGAAGGCCTGGACCTGAGCGACGTGCGCGGCCAGCACCACGCCGTGCGCGCGTTGGTGATCGCGGCGGCCGGAGGGCACAACTGCCTGTTCAGCGGAGCGCCGGGAACGGGCAAGACGATGCTCGCGCAGCGGATCGTGTCGATCCTGCCGCCGCTGGCGCGCGCCGAGGCGATCGAGACAACGCGCATCCGCAGCGTCGCCGGGCTGCCGGCGGGCGAGCTGGCTTGCGAGCGGCCGTGGCGTGCGCCACACCACTCGATCACGGCGGCCGGCTTGATCGGCGGAGCCGCACGGACTTCGATCGGCGAGGTGGCGCTCGCGCACAACGGGGTGCTGTTCCTGGACGAGCTGTCGGAGTTCGCACGCCCGGTGCTGGAGGCGCTGCGCCAGCCGTTGGAGGATGGACGCGTTGCGATCGTGCGAGCACGGCATTCGACGATCCACCCCTCGCGCTTCATGCTGCTCGCGGCCACGAACCCGTGCCCGTGCGGCTACGCGGGCGTGGACGAGCGCTGTCGCTGCAGCGAGACGGACCTGGCGCGGCACCGCCGCCGGTTGAGCGGGCCGCTGCTCGACCGCATCGATCTGCTTGCCCAGCTGGACCCGCACGCCGGGCCGCTGCTGGACGCGCCGATACTGACCAGCTCTGCGCAGGCTCGCGAACTGGTGGCCGGCGCGCGCGAGCGCCAGGCCGCGCGCTTGCGCGAGCATGGCGTTGCGGTGAACGCTCAGATGACCGCCGGCATGCTGCGCCGCCACGTGGCGCTGGACGAGGCCGGCGAGACGATGCTCAGCGCAGCCGGCGAACAAGGCTTGCTCAGCGCGCGTGGCCAGCATCGCGTACTGCGGGTCGCGCGGACGATCGCCGACATCAACGGGAGCGCGAATGTACGCGCGCGAGACGTCGGCTCGGCGCTCGCGCTGCGCGGCGACGCGACGTTGAGCACCACGCGTGCGGCATGAGCATCGACGCCGAGCCTGCCGCCTTTCGTGGCGCGTGCACGAGCTGCCTGCGCCGCAGTTGGCTGCTGGCGCAGCTGGCCGGCCCGTTGGACTGCAACTGCCGCGCCGACGATCGCCTGTTCGACCTGCTTGCGCTGTCAGACGACGACTTGATCGCCGCGCTCGGCGGGCGCCGCCGCTGTGAACTGCACGAGCGCCGTGCGCGGTTCTGCGCGGACGAGCTGACAGTTCACGGCGCGATTGCCGAGACATGCCGGCACGACGCGGCCTACCCGCGCAAGCTGGCACGGGCGCGGAGGGCCGGCGGCATTGTTCGTGCGCGGCGGTGTTGCGCGGCTGATGCGACTCACCTCGCAGCCGGTCGTGGCAATCGTGGGAACGAGCAGGGCCACGGACTACGGAATCGAGATGGCGCGCACGCTGGCGCGCGGATTGGCGATCAGCGGGGTGACGGTCGCGGGCGAGGTGACCGACGGCATCGGGCGCGCCGCGCTTGAGGGCGCGTTGCAGGCCGGCGAGGCGGCGCTGGCGGCGCTTGCGGGCGGTGTGGACATCGCTACCCCGGCCCGGCATCGGTCGCTGCTGCAGCGGATCGCCAGCCACGGAACGGCGGTGAGCGAGCTGCCGTGCGGTACGCCGGCGCGACGCTGGAGTAGCGCTGCGGCGCAGCGAATCTCGGTGGCGCTGGCCGACGTGACGGTCGTGGTGGAGGCCGACGACAGCGCGCGTGGGCTGCGGGCTGCACGCCTGGCCGAGCGCCTCGGCAGGCCGGTCGCGGCGGTTCCCGGGCGCGTGAGCTCGCGCGCGTCTTCGGGCAGCAACACGCTGCTGCGCGAAGGAGCGATGCTCGTGCGCGGGCCGGGTGACGTGCTCGAGCTGCTCCCGTGCGCGGACGGACACTCCGACGTTGGGCCGACGGCGCGCGATCGTTTGCGTCCGCAGCTTCGCGACGTCCTTGAGCGTGTGGGCGAAGGACTCGACACTGCCGAGCGGCTGACGAGGGGAAGGCCCGATGCGGGCGAGCTGCTGCAAGCGCTGAGCGAACTGGAGTTGCTCGGTTTGCTGGCGCGCGGCGATGGGGGTCGCTATGTACCGCGTGTTGCAGCCGGCAGCGCGACCGTGCGCTACGGTTTGCTGCGTCAGATGGAGCCCTGACGCGAGGCCGCCGCCGGCGGCCTCCGGACCGCCCGCCGAAAGCACAAGGGCTGATGGCCCCTTTCGCGAAGTCTTCCGCAACGGCGAGAGGAGCAGTTGGGCACATGGCGCATCTGGACCGACGTGAGATCGCAGCGATCTTCGTGGGCGGCATGGCCGGATCGCTGCTGCGAGTGTGGCTGGCACGCGCGTTTGCGGCCGGCGCGGGCGACTGGCCCTGGGCGATCTTTGCGATCAATGTGAGTGGCTCATTCGTGCTCGCGTGCGTCGCGACGCATGTGCAGCGCGATCCGCGTTCTTCGTATCTGTTGCCGTTGCTCGGGCGTGGGCTTCTGTGGCGCATACACGACCTTCTCGACGATGCAGATCGAGATCCTGCAGATGATCGACCGCAACAGGCTCGAGCTGGCCGGCGGATACGCGCTGACGAGCGTTGTGTGCGGCTACCTGGCGATCTCATTCGCCACGAGGCTCATTCGTCGCGGCGGTGCTTCAGCGTGAGCGCGCAGACCTGGCTCGGCGTGGCATTGCTCGGCGGCGCCGGCGCGTACGCGCGCTTTGCGGTCGTGTCGCTCGTGTCGAGGCTGAGCGTGGGCAACCTTCCGCTTGGCGTGCTCGCAGTCAACGTCAGCGGCTCGCTGCTGCTCGGGCTGCTGTCGGGCTTGGCCGTGGGCGGCGATCTGCTCGCTGCTGGCGGGCACGGCGACGCTCGGCTCCTACACGACGTTCTCGACGTGGGCGTTTGAGACACAGCGCCTGGCAGAAGGCGCGCGCCTGCGCGCGGCTGTCGCGAACGTGCTCGTGAGCCTGCTGCTCGGGCTGGGCGCCGTGGCGCTCGGACGCGCGATCGGCGCAGGCCTCTAGGCGAACGCCGGCGACGAGTCGCCGAGTGAGACGCTCGCAACTCAAGTTACAAGCGTTACAGACCGACTGATCTGCAATGGCACCCCACCCGACCAAGCTGCCAGGCGCAACGACCCGTGCGCGCCTGCGCGAGCAAGGCCCTCGCGAGCACCCTGACACCGCACACGACGAGCCGCCGGTCGTGACGTCACAGGCCGACGTTCGCAGGCTCGGCGAGGCGTTGCACAGCCGCTGCGACGAGGTGCGCGAACAGACGGTCGCGCGCGCGGCCAGCTCCGGGCGACCCGCTCGGACCGGCGTTCGTGCGCGAGAGCTTCGAGCAGATCTGCACGCTGGCGACTTCCACCGTCGCCGACTGGCTCTCCGGGGGGCGCCCGGAGGACGGTCTGGACGCCGGTCGCGAAGCGTGGCAGATCTTCGGGCAGCTGGCCGCTCAGCGCGCGGCGGCGTTGCACGACGTGACCAAGCGCTGCCTGTATTGGCGCGACTGTGTGGACGACGTCCTGCGCGAGAGCGCGCGCGAGCTCGGCGTCGCCAAGGAGGTGCTCGCGCAAGCGCGCGCGATGGTGCAGGTGACGCTCGACGTGACGCTCGTGAAGATGTGCGAGGTATTCGAGTCAGAGCGCCAGCGCACCGACGACGAGCTCACGCGCCGCCAGGAGGAGCTCGCGTTCATGGCCACACACGACCCGCTCACGGGTCTGCCGAATCGTACGTTGATCATGGACCGCGGAGAGCAGATGGTCGTGCGCTCACATCGCCAACAGAGCCCTGTCGCGGCGCTGTCGATCGACATCGACAACTTCAAGGCGATCAACGACTCGCTGGGGCACGCCGTTGGCGATGAGATCCTGCGGACGTTCACGCGCCGCCTGGACGGCGTGCTGCGCGGCTCGGATGGGCTCGCGCGCGTCGGTGGCGACGAGTTCGTGGTCGTCGCAGACGACCTCTCCCTCGCCGCGGGTCCGCGAGCTGATCGCCGAGCGCCTGCTGGAAGCGATCAAGGAGCCCTTTCACGCCGGTGACAGCACCGTGACCGTGACCGCGAGCATCGGCATCGCCGCCGGCACGCGCGCCGGCGTCGAGGAGCTGCTGCGCGACGCCGACATCGCGATGTACCGCGCCAAGTGGGAGGGCAAGGACCGCTACGTGACGTTCGAGTCGGGCATGCAGGATGCCGCGCAGGCGCACATGGAGCTTGAGATGGACCTGCGCCAAGCGCTCGCCAACGACGAGTTCTTCCTCGCCTACCAGCCGACTTTCGACTTGCACGAGATGCACCCCAAGGGCATGGAGGCGCTGATCCGCTGGCGCCACCCCAACCGGGGCATCGTCCAGCCGGGCGACTTCATCCCGCTGCTGGAGGAGACCGGAATGATCCGCGAGATCGGCGCGTGGGTACTGCGCGAGGCCTGCCGTCAGGGTGCCTGCTGGCGCGAGCAGGGTCACCGCGCTGGGCATCGCCGTGAACGTATCGGCGCGACAGCTCGACGGCGACGATCTGCTCGACGAGGTGCGCGGCGCGCTGGCCGAGTGCGGCCTCCCGGCGGACGCGCTGACGCTGGAGATCACCGAGACCGCGTTGATGCGCAACACCGAGGAGACGGCGCGCCGACTCACGGCGATCAAGCAACTTGGCGTGCACATCGCTATCGACGACTTCGGCACCGGCTACTCGTCGCTGGCACACCTGCAGCAGTTCCCCGTCGACTCGCTGAAGATCGACCGCTCGTTCATCGCGCAGCTGACCGCCAACCCGGAGGGCGAGACGCTCATGCGCACGCTCGTGCAGCTTGGCAAGGCGCTGTCGATCGAGACGCTCGCCGAGGGCATCGAGCAGGAGTGCGAGCTTACGCTGCTGCGCGAGCAGCAATGCGACAGCGGCCAGGGCTTCCTCTTCGCCAGGCCGCTCGACGCCGGCGACGTGGACGGGTTCCTGCGCGACTGGGATGCCTCTCAGACGGCCGGCGTCGGTGCGCCCGGCACGCTGCCGTAAGCAGATGAAACGATCGACCTCTCAAGCTTCGCAACGGCAACGGCGAATCGCGACCGAAGCCAACGAATAGGCCGACTCAGGCGGCTCAACGCACTAAACCACGGGGACCCTTGGGCGCACCCGAGCGTGCAGGTGCACGTCGTGCCAGCCGTCGTCAAAGAGCCAATGCTCACGCTTAGTGCCCTCAAGTAGATAGCCGGCCTTTTGTGCGACACGGCAGGAGGCTCCGTTGGCGCTCGAATGCAGCAGCTCGACACGGTGCAGGCCGACCTCGGCGAACATCCAATCCGTCGCCGCGCGGAGGGCACGTGGCGCGACCTGGCGTCCTCGAGCCGAGGGCAGAACCCAGTATGCGGCATCGCCTAGACCTGCGGTCAGATCCAGCGCGGCGAAGCCCGTGCGTCCGAGGAGGGTGTCGTTCTCGACAATCGCCCAGCTCGCTCCTGTCTCGGCCGCCCATCGCTCTGACCAGGACCCCACCCAGGCAAGCGCCTCGGCCTCGGTCATCGATCGCCCGTGCCACTTCTGGATCGCCGGGTCGCTGTAGGCCTCGACGACACCCACTGCATCCGCCGGCTGCCAGGGCCGCAAGACGAGCTCGTCCACCGTCAGGCACGGCTGCGCTTGAGCGCAGAGTCGGCCCGCGGAAACCGCTGGCGAAGTCAGGTCGGGCACGACGACCATCATGCCGAGGCCCGGCCGCAAGCGGGGCGTCATAGCCCAAACCGCAACACCGGCGCATGAGCAACAACGGCGCATGACGCACAGTGCGCTGCACCGACTACGCAAACTGCCAATCTCGATCCAAGCGGATGAAGGGATTCGAACCCTCGACCTTCGCCATGGCAAGGCGACGCTCTAGCCAGCTGAGCTACATCCGCGCGACCCCGCGCATTCTAGCCTTCGGGCCGGGGCCGCGTCCATCGTGCGAATGTTCGTTCACGAGGAGCCCTGCCGATACAGGCGCCGTGCCTGCTCAGACCGGCTTTCGCGCGAGCACCTGGTAGACGGCGTTGTGGCCGGTTTCAAAGCCGTGGCGTGCGGCCCTCAGATACAACCGCCAGACGCGCGTGCGCTCTTGACCGGCGAGCTGTTCGGCGTGGCCAAGGTGCTCGTCCAGACGCTCGCTCCAGTGACGTAGCGTGATCGCGTAGTCCTCGCGAAAGCCCTCCACGTGCTGGGTGCGAAAGCCCGCGCGCTCGAGCGCCAGCTGGATCCGCGACAGCGGCAACGGCTCTCCGTCGGGGAACACGTAGCGAACCGAGAACACGTCCTCGAGCGGCTTGTCATCGGGGTCTAGCGCCGCGATCGCATGGTTGAGCAGCAGCCCGCCCGGCCGCAGCAGGTCAAACAGCGAGCGCGCGTACACGTCGATCTGGCGGTCGCCGACGTGCTCGGCCATGCCGATGCTCGCGATCGCGTCAAACGACGAAGCCTTCAGCTCGCGGTAGTCGGCCACGCGGATGTCCACACGGTCAGAAAGCCCCGCCCGCTCGACGCGCTCGCGCGCGAGCTCGGCCTGTGCCGGCGACAGCGTCACGCCCGTGACCGTGGCGCCGTGATTGCGCGCGGCGTGCATCGCAAAGCTGCCCCAGCCGCAGCCGACGTCGAGCACGCGCATGCCGGGCTCCAGCGCGAGCTTGCTCGCGACCAGGTCGAGTTTCGCCCGCTGGGCCTCTGCAAGCGTCTGCGCGCCGCGCGAGAAGATCGCGCAGCTGTAGGTCATCGACTCGTCGAGGAACAGCGCGAAGAACTCGTTGCCGACGTCGTAGTGGTAGCGGACCGCCGCCGAGTCACGCTCGATGCTGTGCAGCCGTCCGCGCTGCACAAGCTCCAAACCCGGCACCGGCGGGACGCCCCCGGGCGCCGCGGCAAGCACCAGCGCCGCGATCAAACGCATGCGATCGGCGCCGCTCAGCGCCGGCGGCTGCCACTCGTCGACCACGACAAATGCCGCGTCGAGCTCGTCCACCGCCAGCGAGCCGTCGACGTACGCGCGTCCGAGCCCGAGCTCGCCCGGCGCGCGCAGGAAGTGCGCGAGCGCCCGCGGCGCGCGGACGAAGAAAGTCGGGCTGTCCGGCTCGGTCGCAGCGAGCGCACCGCCGTCCCAGAAACGCACCGAGAAAGGGCGCGCGGGAAACGCACGAGCGAGCGCCCGGCACAGTGGGGAGCTCGCGCGGATAGCTGCCACGGGCCCACGATAGTGGGCGTCGCCTAGCCCTTGAAGGTCGATCGCCCGGCGTCTCCGAAAGGCTCGTCGCGTCCGCGCACGGCTTCGCGAAAACCCGCCTGGGCGGCGTGCTGCTGAAAGGCATAGCCCTCGGCCGTGTGGCGCGCGATGCCGTCAAACACCGTGCCAAGCACCTGGCTGGCGTGCAGTCCCTGCGAGTACAGCGTCTGGTTGATCAGCAGCTTCATCATCATCAGTTGGTTGAGCGGCATACGCGCGATCCGCCCCAGCAGCACCTCCGTGCGCTCATCCAGCTGCTCCGCAGGCGCAGCTTCGATGGCCAGCCCCCACTCAACGGCCTCGCGCCCCGACAGCGAGTCGCCGGTGAACAGCAGCCGCTTGGCGCGCTGCGCCCCCAGGCGATGCGCCCACAGCGCCGTCGTCGGCGACCCCCACACGCGCGCCGGTGGGTAGCCGATCTTCGCGTCCTCGGCGATCAGCAGCAGGTCCGAGCACAGCGCCATGTCCGTGCCGCCGGCAACGCAGAAACCGTGCACCTTGCAGACGACCGGCTTGCCGCAGCCGAACAGGCTCATGAACCCCTGCGCGTTGCGGCTCATCATCGCGTAGTCGACCATCGGATCCCACGTGCCACGCGGGTCGTGGTTGGCGGTTATCACCTGCGGATCCAGCGGCGATCCGGCCGGCGCGTCGGCTTCGCGTGCGCTCGCCGGGCGATCCCCCATGCCCTCGGCGCTCTCCACCAGGTCATAGCCTCCGCAGAACCCGACTCCCGCCCCGCTCAGCGCGATCACGTGCACCCCCGGGTCGAGATCTGCGCGGCGAACGCACTCGCCCAGCTGCACGACCAGCGCCCGCGTGATCCCGTTGCCCCGCTCGGGTCGATTGAGCGTGATTCGCGCAATCCGCTCTGACGTCTCGTACAGCACCGCCGGCTGATCGCTCATCGGCCGATCCTACCGGCGGCACATGCGGTGTCGGGCTACCCACGAGCCCACGCCGCGGCGTAGGATCGAGCGCAGGGCGGCACGCAGCCGTCAGCCCCGCGACCACGCTGTCCAATGCCAGAACCGGGAGACGCACGCGCATGACCCCCACCAACACATCCAGCGAGCAACTGATCGGCGGCGTCGACTTCGTCGCGCTGCCCACGCACGACGTCCAGGCGTCAGCCGAGTTCTACGGCGACAAGCTCGGCCTGCGCCGGTCCGTCTACATGCCCGAGCGCAACTACGCCGAGTTCGAGACGGGCAACCTGACGCTCAGCATCATCGACGCCGAGAAGATGGGCCTCGAGCATCACCAGATGCGCCACGAGATCGCGCTGCACGTGGACGACGTGGCCGCCGCACGCGCGACGCTCGAATCGCGCGGCGTGCAGTTCCGCGGCGACATCCTCGACACCGGCGTCTGCCACATGGCCCTGTTCGCCGACAACGAAGGCAACGCCCTGATGTTGCATCACCGCTACGCGCCGCGAACCGCCTAGGCCCAGACAATCGCCCTCGATCCACTAGCCTGAGGACATGCTCTTCACACGCAAGCAGTCCAACATGATCGACGCCGATTCCGCCCTTTCCGGCCGCGACAGCGAGATGCCCCTGCCGCCCAGGCACGAGGTGCTCGGAACGCCGCTGAAGGGCCCGTTCCCGGCGGGCGTAGAGACGGCCATCTTCGGCATGGGCTGCTTCTGGGGTGCCGAGCGGATCTTCTGGGAGGCGCCGGGCGTGTACACGACCGCCGCCGGCTACGACGGCGGGTTCACGCCGAACCCGACCTACGAGGAGGTGTGCAGCGGTCGCACCGGACACACCGAGGTCGTGCTCGTAGCCTTCCACGCCGAGCAGACCAGCTTCGAGGACATGCTCAAGTTGTTCTGGGAGGGCCATGACCCGACCCAGGGCATGCGCCAGGGCAACGACGTTGGCACGCAGTACCGCTCGGCGATCCTTTACAACAGCGACGCCCAGCGCGCCGTCGCCGAGACCTCGCGCGACGCCTACCAGGCGGTGCTCAAGCAGGCCGGACACGGGGAGATCACGACCGAGATCGCCAAGGCCGGTCCGTTCTACTACGCCGAGGACTACCACCAGCAGTACCTCGCCAAGAACCCCAACGGTTACTGCGGGCTGGGCGGCACCGGCGTGAGCTGCCCCATCGGCCTCGCCCGCGCTTAGCGGCGCCTGCCACTACGCGCTCCACACGCGCCGGCCCGCTACGAGCGCAGGCCCTTAAACGGCGCGACCCCGCCGAAGCGGGGTCGCTGTCCGTCGTATCCGGCTCGAGCGCGTCCGCGGGGAGTGGACGCGCCCGAGCCCTAGCCTCCCTTCCCTACGCCCCTGAAGGCGCTGGGCTGGGCTGCCACGCCGGCGGCGCGTGCGGACCGCCGAGCGTCGGAACGTCCGATGGGTACACCTCGTTGCCGTGGATCGCGTGATCGCCGATCTCCAGCTCTTCATCCGATAGCCGCAAGGGCACAAAGATCCCCACGAGCTTGAGCAGGATGAACGTGGCGATGCCACTGAACAGGATCACCCACAGGGCCGTCTCGGCCTGCCAGCGCAGCAGCGTCCAGCTGCCGTGGATGACACCCGCTTTTCCTGGCAGGTCGGAGGCCCCGCCGCCCGCACCGATGTACTCGATGATGTGCGGGTCGGCGAAGATGCCCGTCAAGAGACCGCCACACAAGCCGGCGATCCCGTGCGTATAGATCACGCCCAGCGTGTCGTCCACGCTTCGGAAGACCGGCGCTCGGCTGAGAAAGCGGATTGCCATCCACACGATCGTCGAAGCGATGATGCCGATCGCACCCGCACCCCAGCCGTTGACGAAACCGGCTGCCGGCGTGATCGCCACCAGCCCGGTGATCATCCCGTTGACAGAGCCGATCAACGACGGCTTGTCGCGGAAGATGTAGTCCCAGGCGATCCACACGAGCATCGCCACGGCGGTGCACAGGTTCGTGTTGACGACCGCCACCGACGCGTTCGCACCCGCGTAGTAGGAGTCGCCGCCGTTGAACCCGTTCCAGCCGAGCCACAGCAGACCTGCGCCTACCGCCACCATCAACAGGTTGTTCGGTGCGTCGACCTCTCGATCTCTCTGCAGCCTCGGTCCGATCACCGCTGCCGCCACGAAGCCGGAGATGCCGGCCGCGAGGTGGATGACGTAACCACCCGAGTAGTCCAGCGCACCGTGCGCCGACCAGTAGCCGCCGCCCCAGATCAGGAACGCGTTGATCGTGTATACGAACGTGATCCACAGCAGCACGAACGGGATCCACGCCTTGAAGTTGATCCGCCCGAGCACCGATCCGAGCATCAGGATCGGCGTGATCGCTGCGAACACGAACTGGAAGTAGATCAGCGACGCCTGAGGGAAATGGAACGCCGGGCCTTCGGTGATCGACGGAATAATCGCCTGCTTCTGCAATTCACCTGCGCCCAGGACGGTCCCCGACTTACCCCACATCGTGTCGAGAAAGCTTTTCCCGGTTCCGATCGGATTGCCAAAGCCCATCTTGAAGCCCCACAGCACCCAAGCGACGAGCACGAGCGAGAAAGCCACGAACGTGAGCATCATGCTGTTGACCGACCACCGCTTCTGCATTACCCCGCCATACAGGACCGCGAGGCCCGGAAGGCTCATCAGGCCGACGAACGTGGCCGCGGTCATCTGCCACGCGTTGTCGCCGGCCACGAGCCAGCTTGGATATGCGTTCCAGGACATGTGCCTCCATTCCTACTTTTGTTGGTGGCCCCCCCGGCTGCACGCATGCGAGCGGGACGCGCCAATTGCAATGCACCATGAAAACGAGAGTCTGCAACGGCGAACAGGGACACTCTGGCCAACACTTTACGACGGCCGTTTCGACACCTGTCTAGGTCCAGGCCAAAGCGGTCACCGGGCGCACGAAAGCGCCCGCGTTTGCGCACACCTGCCATGCGCATGCGTAAGCACTGCGCGCGAGCTCAGCGGCCGGTGGCTCGTGATACTCAGTCGCCGGGGCGATACGGGAAGCCCGCGCGGGCGCACGCTTCGACCAGCTTTTCACGAAGCGATGGCGACCCGGTAGCGCAGATCTGACGGGCATGCGAGCCACAGCCCCTCAGGTCCGCTCCGCCGAGCGTGCTCGGGAACACGACGTCCACACAGTCGCGACGTGTCGGGCCGCCGCTCGTAAGCGCGTAGGCGCCCAGTGCGACCAATGCCACCAGCACGGTCGCCAGCAGCGCCGCTACCGCGGTCTTCTCGCGCCGCCCCCACTGCAGCGGCGTAGACAGGCGCTTGGCGCGCGCCTCCATGATCATCGCCGCGGAGCCTAGCGGGCGTCGGCGTTCGGTTGCGCAGGCGCCGGCGCAGCGTCCGCTGCGTCGCCGGCGCTGTCACCATCGGCCGCCGGGTCGAACTTCAGCGCCGCCGAGTTGATGCAGAAGCGCTGTCCGTTCTCTCCCGGGCCGTCGTCGAACACGTGGCCGAGGTGCCCGCCGCACGTACGGCAGATGACCTCCGTGCGCCGCATGAACAGGCTGTTGTCCGGGCGCAGCTCGACCGCCTCGGCAACGGCCGGCTCGGTGAAGCTCGGCCAGCCCGTGCCCGACTCGAACTTCGTGTCGGCGCCGAACAGCATCGCCCCGCAGGCCGCGCAGCGATAGTCGCCGGAATCCTTGTTGTAGACGTACTCGCCCGTAAACGGCGCCTCGGTGCCCGCCTTGCGCAGAACGTCGTACTGCGCGGGCGTCAGCTCCTCGCGCCACTGCTCGTCTGACTTGACCACCTTGTGCTCGCTCATACAAATGTTCTATCACACACTGCTATCGTGATCTTTACGTTCACGTCAAGTTGATGCACGAAGCAACCAAGCCGCAGAGGAGTCCGATCGCATGAGCACATCGCCCGCCGCAGCACCGGCACCGGACGGCCGCCGAGCAACGCGGTTCGGCGTCGACGCAGGGCACGCCAGCTACAAGTGGTGGGCGCTCTCCTGCACGAGCCTCGGCATGCTGCTCGCCGCCACCAACTCGGGCACGCTGATCATCGCGCTGCCAGACCTCGAGCGCTCGCTGCACACCAGCCTGCTCGCGCTCGTCTGGGTGATCCTCGCCTACCTCATCGCCGCCACCGTGCTCGTGCTCATGGCCGGGCGCCTGAGCGACCTGTTCGGGCGAAAGCGCGCCTATGTCGGCGGATTTCTCGTGTTCGCCTTCGCATCGCTCGGCGCCGGCTTCTCCGGCGACGCAACCGTACTCATCCTGTGGCGCATCCTGCAGGGCATCGGCTCGGCGTTTCTGTTCGCCAACGCCGCCGCACTGGTCACCGACGCCTTCCCCAAGGAGGAACTCGGCCTGGCGATGGGCGCCAACACGATGGTCGCTGCGATCGGGCTCGTGCTCGGGCCGGTGCTCGGGGGCGCGCTCGTGGCGATCTCCTGGCATTGGGTGTTCTGGTTCAACGTCCCCTTCGCGCTCGGCGGCGCGCTGTGGGGCGCGCTGATCCTGCGCGAGCTGGCAAAACCGGACACCGTGCGCGGCTATGACGTGCTCGGCACGACGACCTTCGTCGTCGGCCTCACCGGGCTCGTGTACGGCGTGTCGCGCGGCGGCATCAGCGGCTGGAACGACAGCCTCGTGATCGGCGCGCTGATCGCCGCCGCCGTGCTGCTGCCGCTGTGGGTCCTCCTCGAGCGCCGCTCGCGCGCGCCGATGCTCGACCTCGCGCTGTTCAAGAACCGCCTGTTCGCCGCTGCCAGCGCCGCGTCGTTTCTCAACGGCCTCGCGCGTTTCGCGCTGATGTTCCTGTTCGTCTTCTACTACCAGGGCGCGCAGGGCAACTCGCCCATCCAAGCCGGCATCAAGTTGATTCCACTCGCGCTCGGCATGCTCGTCGCCTCGCCGATCGCCGGCATCTATGCCGACCGCCACGGCTCGCGCACGCTTGCCGCGCTGGGCATGCTCGTGACCGCCGGCGGCCTAGCCGGCATGACCACCCTGGGCGTTCATACCCCCTATTGGCAGAGCGGCCTGTGGCTGCTCGTCGTCGGAGTCGGCTCGGGCATGTTCAACAGCCCCAACACCGCCGCCATGATGGGCGTGGTGCCGGCGCATCGACGCGGCATCGCAGCCGGCGCGCGCACGCTGCTGCAGAACACCGGCGCCGTGCTCTCGATTGCCTTCGTGCTCGCCATCGTGACCTCGGCCGTGCCCAAGGCGACGCTCTTCGCCGTCTTCTCCGGCCTCGCCCAGGGCCTCTCCGCGGCGAAGCTCGCCCCGTTCATCGCCAACATGCATGTCGCCCTGTGGGTCCTCGCCGCCACATCGCTGCTCGGCGCAGGCGTGTGCCTGCTGCGTCCCAGCCACGCCAGCACGCAGGCCGACGCGGCGAACGAGCGTGCGGTCAACGCGGTCACGCCGTGGGAGGAGGCCGTTGTCGAGGAGGCCATGCTGCCCGGGCTCGACGGCGCCACCGACGCCGCCGGCGGGGCCTCTCCCCTGCCCCCGCGCGCCGACGAGCTGAGCGTGCGCTGATGGCCTCGCGATCCAGCGACCAGCCGGGCGCCGGGGCGAGCCTGCGCATCGGCGACGTCGCTCGCCTGGTCGGCACGACGCCGCGCACGATCCGCTACTACGAGGAGATCGGGCTGCTCGCCCAGGCGCCCGAGCGACCGTCGGGTGGCCACCGTCTGTACAGCGAGGACGAGGTCGAGCGCCTGCGCGAGGTGATGCGCATGAAAGAGCTGCTCGGTCTGTCGCTTGAGGAGCTGAAGACCGTGCTCGCGGCCGAGGAGGCGCGCGCCGAGGTGCGCGCCCAGCTGCGCCGCGAGGATGTCGATGCCGAGCGCCGGCGCGAGCTGCTCGGCGAGGCGCTCGGGCACCTCAACCGCCAACTGGAGCTCGTACGCCGCCGCGCCGGCGAGCTCGCACACCTTGAGGGCGAGCTGTCTGACACGCGCAAGCGCGTCAAGCGCAAGATGCGCGAGCTCGACGCCAGCGCAGCCGGCACGTTCCCACCGCAGCTGCAGCCGAGCAGCGAGGCGCCGTCGTGAGCGACGCCCCGGCCGTGCTCGTCGACGACCTGGTGGTCGCCTTCGACGAGACTGTCGCCGTCGGCGGCGTGTCGTTTGCCGTCGCGCCCGGCGAGGTGTTCGGCCTGCTCGGCCCAAACGGCGCAGGCAAGACCACGACAATTCGCGTGCTCACCACGCTGCTGGCGCCGACGTCCGGGCGTGCGCTGGTCGCCGGATTTGACGTGCGCGCGCAGAGCCTCGCCGTGCGCTCGTCGATCGGCTACATCCCGCAGGCGATCTCCGTCGACGGCGCGCTGACCGCACGCGAGAACCTCGACTTCTATGCGCGCGTGACCGGCGTGTCCTCGCGCGAGCGCAAGCAGCGCATCGAGCAGGCGATCGCCTCGATGAAGCTCGACGCGATGCTCGACCGCCTCGCGCGCACGCTGTCAGGCGGCATGCTGCGCCGCCTGGAGATCGCCACCGCGCTGCTCAACCGGCCCGATGTGCTGTTCCTGGACGAGCCAACCGTAGGGCTGGACCCGTCGGCACGGCGCATGGTGTGGGATCACCTGCAGGCACTGCGCGAGCAGGTCGGCACGACGATCCTCGTCACCACGCACCTGATGGAGGAGGCCGAGCGCTACTGCGAGCGCCTGGCGATCATGGACCACGGGCGCCTCGTCGAGCAGGGCGAACCGGCGGAGCTGCTCGAGCGTCACCGGACCGACAGCCTCGAGGAGGTCTTCACGGCGGTCACCGGCCGCGCGATCGACACAGAGCAGGAAGGGAGCTTGGCCGATGTCCGCGCACAGCGCCGCGTTGCCCGCAGGCTCGGCTAGCGGCCGCGCCGACGCGGGCGGCCTGATGACGCGCGCCGGCCTGCGCGCGCTCGCGGCCGGCACCTTTGCGATGGCGCAGTCGGAGATGCGCAAGCTGCGCCACGATCACCTGGACATCCTCACACGCTCGGTGCAGCCGCTGCTGTGGCTGTTCATCTTCGGCACCGCGCTCAGCCACAACCGCTCGCTGACGCTCGGGACGCTCGAATACCGTGCCTACCTCGCGCCTGGCGTGATGGCCCAGGCGGCCATGTTCATCGCGATCTTCTTCGGCCTCGCTGTCATCTGGGAACGCGATGTCGGACAGCTCCAGCGGCTGCTCGCAACGCCTCTGCCGCGTACCGCGATCGTGCTCGGCAAGGCCGCCGGCGCGTGCGTGCGCGCGCTCGTGCAGGCGCTGCTGCTGTTGGTCGTCATCGCCATCGCCGGCATCGGCGTGCGCTGGAGCATCGACGGCGTGCTCGGCACGCTCGCACTGCTGATGCTCGGTACCGCCGCCTTTGCCTGCATGTCGATGCTGCTGGCCGCCGTCGTCAAAGAGCGCGAGCGCTTCATGGGCATCGGCCAGCTGATCATGATGCCCCTGTTCTTCGCCTCCAGCGCGCTGTATCCGCTGAGCGTGATGCCCGGCTGGCTGCACGTGATCGCGCGCGTGAATCCACTCACCTACGAGGTGCAGGGCCTGCGCCAGATGCTCGTCGGCGTCGGCGGGGGCGGCGAGCTGTGGCTGGACTTCCTCGTCGTCGGCGGCTTCTTCGTTGCAATGCTCGCAGCCGCCACGCGCGCGTACCCCAAGGCCATTCTCTAACCGCAGGAGGTCGCGCCCATGCCCAGCATCGAGGTCACGCAGAGCCCTAAGGGTGTTCCCGGCGCCGTCAGCGACCCCACGCGCATCAGCGGCGAGCAACTCACGTTCGCCGGCGCCGAAGGCACCGCGGTCAATGGCTACCTGGCGCGCCCGGCCGACGCGGCCAGCCACCCGGGCATCGTCGTCATCCACGAGGCCGGCGGCCTGGGCGAGCACATCCGCGACGTGGCCAACCGCCTCGCCAACATCGGCTACGTGGCGCTTGCCGTCGACCTCTACACGCGCGAAGGTGGCCCGCCCGACACCAGCGATGTGCCCGCGATGATGGCGCGCCTGTTCTCGATGCCCGACGCCATCGCGCTCGGCGACCTCGAGGGCGCCGCCGACCATCTGCGCAGCCTCGACGGCGTGACCGGGCGCATCGGTTGCATCGGCTTCTGCATGGGCGGTCGCTACGCGCTGCTGTTCGCCTGCGCCTCGGACAGGCTCAACGCGGCCGTCGACTGCTGGGGTGGCTTCATCGACCGCGCCACGCCCGACGAGCGCTCCTCGCCACAGCGCCCGACGCCGCCGCTGGAGCTGGCCGAGAAATTGAGCTGCCCGCTGCTGGCGGCCGTCGGCGCCGAGGACACAAACCCATCGCCCGAGCTCGGCGCGCAACTGCGCGAGCGCGCGCAGGCGAGCGGGCAAGAGGTCAAAGTCGACGTCTATGACGGCGCAGGCCACGCGTTCTTCGCCGACTACCGTCCCAGCTACCGACCCGAGCCCGCGGCGGAGCTGTGGGCGGAGGTCGTGCCTTTCCTCGCCAGGCACCTGCAGTCGGGCTGAGCAACGGTCCCCGCTCCTGGCCCGCCGCAGTTGCGCTCGGGCACTCGCCCCGCGCGTTCATATAGTGCGGGGCGGTAACCGGAGGCGACGACAAGGGGAGCTGTCGTGGAGCGCAAGTGGTGGACGCTGATCGCCGTATCTGTGGCGATCTTCATGCTGCTCTTGGACATCACCGTCGTCAACGTTGCGCTGCCCGACATCCAGCGCTCGTTGCACTCGAGCTTTCAGGATCTGCAGTGGGTCGTCAACGCCTACTCGCTCACGCTCGCGGCGTTCCTGCTGACCGCCGGCGCGCTCGCCGACCGCTTCGGCCGGCGCATGGTGTTCGTCACCGGACTGGTCGTCTTCACGCTCTCCTCGGCTGCCTGTGGGCTGGCCGGCTCGCCGCTGGCGCTGAACCTGGCACGCGCTGTGCAGGGCGCCGGCGGCGCGATGATGTTCGCGACCTCGCTGGCGCTGATCGCCGGCGCCTTTCACGGCAAGGAGCGTGGTGTCGCCTTCGGCGTGTACGGCGGCGTGATCGGCGGCGCCGTCGCCGTCGGCCCGATCGTCGGCGGCGTGATCACCTCGGGCATCGGCTGGGAATGGATCTTCTTCGTCAACGTGCCGATCGGCATCGCCGCCGTGGCGCTCACGCTCACACAGGTCTCCGAGTCGCGCGACCCCAACGCACACGGCGTCGACTGGCTCGGCCTGGTCACCTTCTGCGGCTCGCTGTTTCTGCTCGTGTTCGCACTGATCGAGGGCAACGAAAAGGGCTGGGGTTCGACGCGCATCGTCGGCTTCCTCGTCGGCTCGCTCGTGCTGATCGTGCTGTTCGTGATCGTCGAGCGACGCCAGCAGCGGCCGATGCTCGATCTGACTCTGTTTCAGAAGCCCGCGTTCGCCGGAGCGAGCATCGTCGCCTTCGCCATCTCCTCGTCGATGTTCTCGATGTTCCTGTACCTCACGCTGTACATCCAGGACGTGCTCGGCTTCAGCCCGCTGCAGGCCGGCCTGCGCTTCCTGCCGATCACGCTGCTGTCGTTCTTCGTCGCGCCGCTGTCGGGGCGCCTGTCGGTTCGCGTGCCCGTGCGCCTGCTGCTCGGCGGCGGGCTGATCCTCGTCGGCATCGGCCTGCTGACAATGACCGCCGTCGACGCCAACTCCACCTGGACCGTGCTCGTTCCGGGCTTCGTGCTGGCCGGCGCCGGCATCGGTCTGATCAACCCGCCGCTGGCCTCCACGGCCGTCGGCGTCGTGCACCACTCGCGCAGCGGCATGGCCTCGGGCATCAACAACACCTTCCGCCAGGTAGGCATCGCCACGGGCATCGCGGGGCTGGGCGCGATCTTCCAGCACGACGTTACGCGCAACACCACCTCCGCGCTGGCCGGCGGGCCTGGCCACGAAGTGCTGCGCGCGGCGCACGGCAAACTCAGCACCGCGCTCGTCTCCGGCGAAGTCAACCAGGTCGCAAAGGCGCTGCCCAAGCCCGCGCGCGACGCGCTTATGCACGCATATCGCGTCGGCTTTACGCAGGCCTTCTCGAGCATCCTGCTGGTCGGCGCCTGTGTCGCGCTGGTCGGTTCGGTGTTTGCCTTCGCGCTCGTTCGCAGCCGCGACTTCGTCGCCTCCGGCGGCGAGGCCGAGCAGCCGGCCCATCCCGAACCCGCCGCCGCGCCGGCCGGCTGAGCTCAAGCGCCGCCGACCGCGTCAGCGTGTGCGAGACGCCGAGCGGCCGGCCGTGCCGGCCTTCATCAAGAAGTCCTCGCGCGGCTCGTGGCCGGGACAGCTGAGCACCGGGCACGCGCGGATAGCGCGGATAAGCTGGATCGACGCGCGACCGCCTGCACAGCGAGAACGCCGAACCGCGTGTGTTGCGCACCACCTGCTGGTGCGCACACGTGTCGCAGAGGCCGGCCTTCGCGCCGGTGGGTGGCGGTGCGCTTGGCCGCTCGGGCATCGGCCAAGCTTAGGCCCGGACGCGTTCACGCCGTTTGCGGCCGACGCGCAGGCGCGTGCGATAATCGTTGTCTAAACAACTATGAATACCTTCTACAGACTGCTCGGCTTCCTCCGTCCGTACAAGCGCGGGCTGATCGCCTCGTGGGCGCTGGCCAGCCTGGCGATGGTCGTGACCGTGCTGATTCCCTACTTCACCGGTTCGGCCGTCGAAGCGATCAAGCACGGCGACAGCCACTCGCGCCATCACCAGCCGACGCTGCGCGCGCACGACCGCCACACGCTGCTCGTGCTGGCGCTCGTGATCGTCGCGATAGTGATCGTGCGCTGGCTGCTCACATACATGCGGCGGATGATCGCCGGGCGCATCTCGCTGGCGATCGAATTCGATCTGCGCGAGCGCATCTACGCGCACCTGCAGCGCCTCGAGCTCGGCTTCTTCGATCACCAGCAGACCGGCCAGCTGATGTCGCGTGCGACCGTCGACCTGCAGGCCGTGCGCTTCTTTCTCGGCTACGGCCTGGTGTTCATCCTGCAGTCCGCACTGACGCTCGTGCTCGCGGGCATGGCGATGATCCTGATCAACCCCGAGCTCGGGCTGATCGCGATGGCGCCCGTGCCGTTCGTCGTGGTCATCTCCCAGCGCTACGGACGCGCCGCTCGCCCGGCCATCCAGGAGGTCCAGCAACGCATCGGCGAGCTGACGGCCGATGCCGAGGAGAACATCTCCGGCGTGCGCGTCGTCAAGTCCTTCGCGCGCGAGCCCCGCCAGCTGGGGCGCTTTCGCCACAGCGTCGCGCGCGTGTTCGACCAGTCGATGATCGCCACGCGCCTGGAGGCCAAGTTCAACCCGGCGATCGGCTTTTTGCCGCAGCTCGGCCTCGCCGCGGTGCTGCTGATCGGCGGCAACCGCGTGATCCACGCGCATCTGACGATCGGTCAGTTCACGCAGTTCTACCTGTACCTGAACATGCTCATCGGGCCGATGCGCTCGCTCGGCATGACGCTCGGCCTGGCCCAGCGCGCGACCGCATCGGGCGCGCGCATATTCCAGGTGCTCGACCGCGAGCCGCGCATCGTGGCGCCGCCCGAGGCGCCACAGCTGCCGCCCGGCAGCGGCCACGTCGAGCTGCGCGGCGTGACGCTGCGCTACGACGAGGGCGATGACTTCGGCGCCGTGCACGCCGGTCCGCGCGAGCTGTCGCTCGATGCCGACCGCGACGGCGTCGGCGCGCCACCGCGCGCGGTGCGCGCCGTGCTCAGCGATGTCGACCTCGACGTCCCCGCCGGCACCACCGTCGCGCTGGTCGGCGCCACCGGTTCGGGCAAGACCAGCCTCGTGTCGCTGATCTCGCGGCTGTATGACACGAGCAGCGGTCAGGTGCTGCTCGACGGCGCCGATGTGCGCAATGTCGATCTGACTTCTCTGCGCAAAGCCGTCGCCGTCGTTTCGGACGATCCGTTCCTGTTCTCCGCCAGCGTCGCCGAGAACATCGCCTACGGCCGCCCCTCAGCGAGCAGGCCACAGGTCGAAGCCGCCGCACGTCGCGCGCAGGCATATGACTTTGTCGCGCGCCTGCCACAAGGCTTTGACACGCGCGTCGGCGAGCGCGGCCTGTCGCTGTCCGGCGGCCAGCGCCAGCGCCTGGCAATCGCCCGCGCGTTGCTGGCCGATCCCCGGGTGCTGATCCTCGACGACGCCACCTCGGCCGTCGACGCGTCGACCGAGCAGAGCATCAAGCTCGCACTCGACGAGGCCATGGCCGGGCGCACCACGTTCGTGATCGCCCACCGGCTCTCGACGATCTCGCTGGCCGATGAGATCGTCGTGCTGGAACAGGGGCGCGTCGTCGCGCACGGCGACCACGAGCATCTGCTCGAGGCGTCCGCGCTGTACCGCGAAATCGTCGAGAAGGGCCTTCCCGACCAGGTCTTTCTCACGCGCAAGCCGCGCGAACCGGAGGTGAGCGGCCTGTGAGCCCGATGGTCGGCCGCGGACCCGGCTCGACGTGGACCGGCGAGCGCGCCAGCAAGGGCACGCGCGGGCGCAACCTGCGCGGGCTGCTCGGCCTGCTGCGCCCGTATCGCACGCGTGCGGCGCTGACTGTAGTCGCGCTCGTGCTCGGCACGGCCGCGTCGCTGGCGCCGCCGCTGCTCGCCCGCGCGGCGATCGACGACGGCATCGAGCGCCACGACTTCACCAAACTCGTGCTCGTCGTCGTCGCCTTCTTCGTCTCCGCGCTGCTCGTGTGGGGCATGACCTACGCGCAGACCTACCTCGTCGGCTGGGTCGGCCAGCGCGCGCTCGCCGACCTGCGCATCCGCATCTTTACGCACCTGCAGACGCTGCCGATCGGTTTCTACGAGAGCCGCCCGGCAGGCGTGCTGATCTCGCGGATGACCAACGACGTCGAGGCGCTCGACTCGCTCGTTACCGATTCCGTCGTCACGCTGTTTCAGTCCGGCCTGACGCTGATCGGCACCGTTGGCATCCTGCTCTACCTCGACGTCAAGCTCGCGCTGATCACCTTCTGCGTGCTGCCGCTCGTGCTCGCCGGCTCGCTGTGGTTTCGCATCATCTCCGCCGGCGCCTTCCGCCGCACGCGCGAGACCATCGGCGCGATCACCGCCTATCTGCAGGAGACGCTGTCGGGCATCCGCGTCGTGCGCAGCTTCGCCCAGGAGCCCGCGCACGAGGCTCAGTTCTCAGTGCTCAACGCCGACAACCGCGACGCCAACATGACGACCGTCAAGCTCAACGCCGCCTACTTCCCGACCGTCGAAATGCTCTCGGGTGTCGCCGTCGGCGCGATCGTGCTGTATGGCGGCTATCAGGCGATCGACGGGCACGTCTCGATCGGCACGATCGTCGCCTTCGTCGCCGCCCTGTCGAACCTGTTCGAACCGATTCAGCAGCTCTCCCAGCTGTATGCGACATACCAGTCAGGCATGGCCGCACTGGAGAAGATCTTCCAGCTGCTCGACGAGCAGCCCGACCTCACCGACCGCCCCGACGCAATCGAGCTGGGGCGCATCTCCGGCGAGGTCGACTTCGACGACGTGTCCTTCGCCTACAAGCCGCGCGCGCGCAACCGCCGCGCGCCCGAGCCCGAGAACGGCGCGGCCGCCGGCGGCCCGGGCGCCACTACGAACGGCTCGGCGTCCGACGAGCAGGTGCTCGCGCTCGACCACATCAGCCTGCAGATCCCGCCCGGGCAGACGGTCGCACTGGTCGGCGCGACCGGCGCCGGCAAGTCGA
Organism: uncultured Solirubrobacteraceae bacterium; assembly: GCA_963819435.1. Lineage (GTDB taxonomy): Bacteria > Actinomycetota > Thermoleophilia > Solirubrobacterales > Solirubrobacteraceae > Palsa-744. The sequence continues at coordinate 50,985 of CAWFWA010000009.1, forward strand.
CCATGGCCAAGCTGATCGCGCGCTTTTATGACCCGACGTCCGGCGCGGTGCTGGTCGACGGACACGACCTGCGCGAAGTCGCCTCCAGCTCGCTGCGCTCGCAGATGGGCATCGTGCCGCAGGAGGCCTTCCTGTTCAGCGGCACCGTCGCCGAGAACATCGCCTTCGGGCGCCCCGACGCGACCGCCGAGCAGATCCGTGCCGCCGCCGCGGCCGTGGGCGCCGAGGAGTTCATCGCAGACCTGCCCAGCGGCTATGACACCGAAGTCGGCGAGCGCGGCACGCAGCTGTCGGCCGGCCAGCGTCAGCTGCTCGCCTTCGCGCGCGCGCTCGTCGCCGATCCGCGCATCCTCGTGCTCGACGAGGCCACCTCCAACGTCGACCTGCACTCCGAGGCGCGCATCGAGCAGGGTCTGCGGCGCCTGCTCGCCGGGCGCACGTCGATCGTCATCGCCCACCGCCTGTCGACGATCCGCCAGGCCGGGCGCATCGTCGTGCTCGAGCACGGGCGCATCGCCGAGCAGGGCACCCACGATGAGCTGATCGCCGCCGAAGGCCGCTACTACGAGCTGTATCGCGACTGGGCCGCGCAGGCCGCCGCCTGAGCTAACCGACGCGCTCGCTCATTCGCTGCAGCAGTTCGACGCCGGCGTGCGCTTTGCCACTGAACTGGCTCCCGTTCATGTCCCCGCCCGCGCCGACGAATCCGTTCGTCGTCGTGCCCGGCGATGCCGCGAATACCTCGTAACTGCCGCCGATCGTCGCCAGGCCGACGTGATCGCCCCTGTGCACGAAGAAGTTGACCGGGCGGAACGTGCGCCTGGCTGCGGTGCCGGTCAGTTTGAACGGCTGCGTCGTGCTGATCACCTTCAGCCTGCCGGCGCCGAGCGGGCGCAGGTCCTGAAACAGCACGATCGGCTGGCCGGAGGCCACGCGGCCCCACAGCGTCACCGTGACGATCTGGCCCGCTCTCGGCGCGACTTGCGCCTGCCAGTAGGCGGCGTCGACCGGTGCACTGAGCACGCGCGTAGGCGCTGCTTGCAACGGGCTGCCCCAGGAAATCGTGCGGGCCAAGCTCGCAGGCGCGGCCTGCGCAACGGAAACGCCCAAGAGCACAGCAGCCGCGGCAAAGCAGGTCGCGGCTACGACTCGGCCTCCCCGGTTGCGGCGGCGGCGCGAGAACATCAATGTCATGGCGCGATACCAGCTACAGAGCCAGATGTGAGCTGAGACGGATACCGGCCCGTGCCGGCGGAGCTCGATTTGCGCCGACCGGCCGGCAAAGAACTACGGCGTCTGCAGGTTATGGACGGGAAACTCCTTTACGTCCGGCGGGCTCGGGAAGCCCTGATCTCCCAGTCCGTGCAACCGCGGCATCAGGCGCTCCTGGACGAATGCATCGAACGCCTCGCGCGACTCCCAGAAGTCGACGACGCCCCAACCGTTCTCCACCGGCCCGGCGGAGTGCACGATCATCCCCTGCGGAGGATCCGTGTCGATCTCCATCACCCCGTGCGCCGCGTCGTAGTTCTCCTGCGTTCCTCCCGCGAACCTGAGCCTGATGCCGACAGCCATGGCGCGTCCTCTCCTCGGTATTTCAAGCGAGCCTACTCCTCCGCTTCAGACACCCACCCTCCGAGCACCACGCGGACATGCTCGAGCGCTCCGCACCCAAGCGACACGTCGCCGCTACCGCAACGGTGGCGGAACGCCTTCGGCGCTCGCCGCGAGCCTGCCGTCCCACGCGCAGACCGCACACGCGTGCTCGAACGCCGAGCGCGCGAACGACAGTGCCGTCGCATGCGGGTCCTCGGCGGCGAGCACGTCCTCCCAGTCGAGCACGTACTCGCCCAGGTCCTGCTCCCAGCGTGCCGCGGCGGGAGCGAGCGTCGCCGAGGAGAACCCGTCGGGCGCGGGGTGCGCGTAGGCGTAGAAGGCGGCCTTGCCGTAGCGCGCGTCTCCAGGCCACCAGCCGACCGCCACCTCCTCGGCATCCATCGCGTTGCGCATGATGAAGTCGTCTGACGGCGGGTCCGCCGGAGCGCCGGAGAACAGGCTCACGCTGAGGTCGAACGAGCCCCACCAGGCATTGACGGGCGTGGAACGCCCCCGGTAGGGCGCGCGAAACGCGGCGAGCACGAGCGCGGCCTGCGTGGCTGCGCCGAAGTACCTGCCGACGGCCTGTGGGTCGTAGCGGGCGTGTTCGCGGTCCTCGTCCAGCGCGACGCTCCACGCCACCTCCTGCGGAACGAGCTCGATCTCGAACGGGCCGGCGACGTCATGCACCGCGCCCAGCACGTCGCGCGTCACATCGGCGACCGGCCTGTCCGGCGTCAGCGCGACTTCGTGGGCACGCCCGTCGCTGTGCTCGACGAGCGCGACATGACGATGCAGGTCCAGCGCCACGGTGAAAGCGCCCGAGCCGTCCGGCGCGGGCAGCGGCGCGGTCTCCCATCCGCGCGCGGTCAGCCGCAGCGCGGCGTGCTGAAGCTCGGGCTCGGGAGCAGCCAGCTTCGCCGCGAGTTTGCCGAGCACCTGCGTGTGCGCGTGCAACGTGTCACACGTCGCCTGCCAATCGTCATAGGCGAGGGCTTGCCGGGACGCTGCCATCAAACCGACGCTAGCACCGCGCGGCGCCGTCGAGCGGCCCGGCCTACGCGGCCGCGGCCACGCGTTCGGCCGCCTCCTCGCACTCCCCGCCGCGGTGCGCTTGGCCATCGGCGGCGAAGCGTCGCGCGACCCGCACCACTTCGCCGCCGAGCGTCTTGAGCTGAAGCCCCACGGCTGCGTCCTTGACCTGGCCGTCGTCGTCGAACACGCGCGCAGCCGCCGCGACGGGTACGACGTACGGAACGTCCCACGCGCGGAGCGCCCTGGTGGCGAACTCCATCGTGTTGATCGCCTGCAGGCCCTGGGTCCCGCCGGCGGCGCTGATCAGCCCGACCACCTTGTCGTGCAAGAAAGGCGGCTCGCGCGAGCCGAGCACGTGCAGCCAGTCCAGGGCGTTCTTGAACGCGCCGGAGATTGTCCCCTGGTACATCGGGCTGCTCCAGAGCATGCCGTCGGCGTCGTAGCAGGACTCGATCAGCCGTTCGGCGCCGGGTGGCGGCGCGTCGTCGTCGGGGTCATACATCGGCAGGGCGAGCTCGCGCAGGTCCAACAGGGTCGTGTCAGCGCCGGCGCCAGCGGCACCCTCCAGCGCGAGCTGCAAAGCCGCGCGGCTCCTGGACACCCTCGCCAGCGAGCCGCCCAGGCCGACGATCCTCAGCGCCCCTGCCACCAGCCCTCGCCCCGGTCCACCAGTGCCGGAAAAAGCCCTTCGCGAGCGTGCTCTGCCCAGGACACATTCACGGAATGGAGCTTAGTCGTGCTGGGCGCGCCAAGCGGCCGGACCGGCCCGCGCCTCGAGCGGACGATCACAACGGCGGGACCGCGGGTTTCGTCGAGTACGTGGCTTGCACTGACGCCCGAGAAGCCGTCGGGCTGGCATAGGCGCCGAGGCGCTCTTGCAACTCCGGGACAGGGACTCGAACCCCAATCTCCCGGACCAGAACCGGGCGTCACTGCCAATTGGACTATCCCGGACCGTGACAGGCGAAAGGATAGCCAAACGCCCTGCGGCAGTCGAGATCTGCGACTAGGCGCCCGCCTCGAGCCCATTCGGCGCGAAGTAGGCGGTGATCGCCTCCTCCAGGCCGGGGTCGAGCACGAGCAGCACTTCGTCGCCGGCCTCGATCACCGTGTCGCCCTTGGGCACGAAACCCGAGCCTCCGCGCAGAACCGAGATGATCAGGCTGCCCTCGGGCAGGCTGATGTCCGCGACCGCTTCGCCGACGGTCGGCGCGTCGGATGAGACCTCGAGCTCGATGATCTCCAGGCGCTCCTCTTCCAGCGCGAGCAGGTGCACGAGCCCGTAGCGCGGCACCTCGTGCTCGATCAGGCGCAGGATCAGGTCGGTCGCCGAGACGGCGGGCTGGATCCCGAGCAGGCGGAAATGGTCGTGGTTTCTGGGGTTGTTGACGCGCGCGATGATGCGGTCGCACAGATACTTCTCCTTGGCGACCTGGCAGACGAGCATGTTGTCCTCATCGTCACCGGTCACCGCGATCACCAGGTCGGCGCGCTGGATGCCCGAGCGCTCCAGCACCCACAGCTCCGTTGCGTCGCCGTATTCCACGGAGTGCTCGAATTCTTCCTCGATCGCCAGGTAGCGCGGGCGCGAGGACTCGATCAGCGTGACCTCATGGCCCTTGTCGATCAGCTCTCGCGCGAGGTTGCGGCCGACCTTGCCGGCTCCGACGATGATCGCGTACATGGCTCAGGCGGGCTCGGGCGAGAGGGCGTCTTCGAACATCTCGATCGCGTGTCTGGTCGGAGAGATGGTGCGCAGACCCTGCTCGCCGTACCAGGCGGCGCGCGCAGGATCCATCACACGCACGATCACCTGGTCGACGCTGAACCGGCGCTGGGCGATCTGGGCGATGATCAGGTTGGTGTTGTCTCCATCGGTTGAGGCGATGAACACATCTGCGCGCTCGACGCCCGCTTGGATCAACGCGTCGATCTCCAGCGCCGTGCCCACGGTGAACTGACCGCCGGAGTCCTCCCAGCTGGCCGCCTGCCCGGCGTCGAGGCGCTCGTGCGAAAGCGGGTCCTCGTCGAGCACCGACACTTCATGACCGGAGGCAAGCGCCGACTTGGCGACTGCCGAACCCACGCGGCCGGCTCCGACGATCAACACGAACATGCGCCGGAGACTAGTCGATGCGCAGCGTCAGGCAGCCGCGGCGGCGCCACTCACTGGCCTGGCGGCGCGAGCTTTGAGCGGCGCTCGGCCACCGATTCGCCGGCGGCAGGGGCGGTCACGATGACGCGGCAGTCGGCCTTGCCGATCACGTACTTGGTGACGTCGCCGACGAAATTCTCCAGGGGTCCCCCGCGCCCGCCAAGGCGCGCTCCGCCGCGGATCAGTGACGGCTCCTCGGCGCCGAGCACGATCGCCTCGACGCCGCGGCGCTTGGCCTCGTCGACGATCGCAAAGCCGGCACGGCGCGTGCGCACGGTCGCCGTGGCGACCTGCACGCCGGTGTACTCCTCCCCCACGGCCTTGGCCCGCGCGAGCGCCTGGCGCGCTTCCTTGACCTGCGCCTCGGGCAAGCGGGCGTCGAGCGGCAGCGACATCGGGATCACGAAGATCCACACGGCCTCGATCGTCGCCTCGTCGATCGCCGCCTCGTCGGTCTGCTCGCCGGACACGAGCAGCGCGGCGGTCTGCACGATGTCCTCGTCCAGCCTCGTGCCGAACAGCGGCACGAGAATCGAGCCGTAGTCGCGTTCGCGCGGCGGATCGGCACGCAACACCTCCGGCGCCACCGTCACCCGGCGTAGCAGCGGCGCCTCGTCGGCGCGGCGGTAGATGACATACATCGCCAGCCCGGCGAGCATCCAGCCGAGGCCGACGTAGCGAGCGGGGTCGTGCAGGATCACCAGGGCGACCCAGCCCAAGCCGGAGGCCAGCGCTCCGAACACCGCCGGCAGCGGCAGGCTGCCACCGCGGAAGTTGATCGACAGCGGAATGCGGTACGGCCGCACGCCGTCCGGTTCGGTGTAGCGCAGGCGCGCAACCGACACATGCGCGATGGTGAAGGCGAGCAGCGCGCCGAACGCGTAGATGCCGACGAGGAAGTCGAGATCCTCCGGCACGACCAGCCCCGCCGCGATCACGCCCGCAAGGATGATCAGCACATACGGCGTCGAGCGCTGGGGGTGCAGGCGCCCCAGGCCGCTGGGGATCTGACGGTTGGTCGACAGCGAGTAGGCCAGACGGGAGAGCCCGAGCATCGCCGAGTTGGCCGCGGCCACCAGCGTCAGCGCCGCCAAGCCGGCTACCACGTAGCGCAGAGCGTGTGCGAGCCAGTGCGGGCGCATGTGCGAAACCAGCCCGACGACAGGGTCGTTGAGAAAGCGCGTGGCCAGCTGCGTGTGGCCGGCGTGGACCGGCAGCGCCGTCACCGCGACGAGCGCGATGCCCACATAGATGACGATCACGGTCATCGTTCCCGTCCCCACCAGGCGCTTGAGCGCGCCGCCGCTGATGCGCACCTCACCGGCCAGCCCGGCGGCCGACTCGAGGCTCGTGAAGGAGATCGTCGCGACGGTCAGCGCAAACACGAGATTTGACCACGTTGGTGCGCTGCCCAGGTGAATCGGGTCCAGCAGCGTGTGCGGGTTGAAGAACAGCACCAGGCCCAGCACGACGACAAGGCCCTGCAGCGCGAGGTCCCCGACGACGAGCACCGCCAGCCGTCGCGAGCGCCGCCAGCCGAAACCGCGGATGTTGCCGAGGACAACGATCAGGATGAACACGAGGGCCAGCCCGAGCGACTCCGCGCTGTGACCCAGCGGGCTCCAGAAGACCTTCAGATACTGCGTCGCCGAGTAGCAGGTAACGGCGATCAGAATTATGTAGTCGAGCAGGATCGCCCAGCCCGCCCCAAAGCTGATCAGCTCGTTGAACGCATAGCGCGCGAACACCGTCGAGCCGCTGCGCTCCTGGTGAGAAGAGGCGCCCTCGGCGTAGGTCATCGCGGTAAGCGCGAACAGCAGCGCCGCGACCAGAAAGACCAGCGGCGTGAGCCCCAGTGCGTGACCGGAGATGACGCCCAGCGAGAAGTAGATCGCGCTCGCCAGCGGCGTGTAGACGATCGCGAACAGCAGCGGCGAGCCGACGCTGCGGCGGACGGTCGACATCGAGCGCGCGGAGATCTGGTGTGCGATCCGCTCTGCCTCGCTGCGCGCGAGCTCGGCCTGCGCCCGCGACGCGCGCGGCGCGTCGGAGGAGTCGCCCTCGCCGGCGCTCGCCGGCGCCTCGCCGGGCTGTTCGCCGGCGCCCGGCTTCGGCGTGTCCCCTGCGCCGCTCACTCGCGATCGCCGCGCTTTCGCTCCAGGTATACGCGAGCGATCCCTGCGGCGAGGAACAGCACGCCAAGCAGCAAGCGGGCGGACAGCACGCCCCCGTCGCCGCTGAGCACCTGGGCGATCAGCGCGATGCCGATCGCGGCCATCACGACCGAGAACACCAGCGTGCCCGAGCGATGCACCTGTCGTCCGGTCATCTCAAGCTGAGCTTATGGGTCGGCTGTAGTTGCGTGGCGGCATCCCTCGCCCGGTCTGAAGCTTCGGAGCGGGCGAGGTGCCGGATCTCAGGTGATCAGCGGAATGATCAGGATGGCGACGATGTTGGCGACCTTGATCATCGGGTTGATCGCCGGTCCGGCGGTGTCCTTGAACGGATCGCCGACGGTGTCGCCGGTGACCGACGCGGCGTGCGCTTCAGAGCCCTTGCCGCCGAACGCGCCGTCCTCGATGAGCTTCTTGGCGTTGTCCCATGCGCCTCCGCCGGCGGTCATCATCACCGCGAAGAAGAAGCCGACGACGATCACGCCGATCAACAGGCCGCCGAGCGCCTGCTGATCGATCAGGCCGATGATCAGCGTCAGCACGATCGGCAGCAGCGAGGGCAGGATCATCTCGCGCTGGGCGGTCTTGGTGACGATGTCAACGCATGCCGCGTAGTCGGGCTCTTCGGTGTAGTCCATGATCCCCGGGTGCTCGCGGAACTGGCGGCGCACCTCCTCGACGACCGCGCCGCCGGCGCGTCCGACCGCCTCGATCGACAGCGAGGCGAACAGGCAGACCATCAGGCCGCCGAGCAGCAGGCCGATCAGCACGGGCGGTTCGTTGATCCCGAAGGAGATCACGTGGCCGACCTTGACCTCGAGCTCTTTCTGAAAGCCCGCGAACAGCACGACCGCGGCGAGCACGGCGGAGCCGATCGCGTAACCCTTCGTGACGGCCTTCGTGGTGTTGCCGACGGCGTCCAGGCGGTCAGTCACTTTGCGCACGTCCTCGGGCAGCTCGGCCATCTCGGCGATGCCGCCGGCGTTGTCGGTGATCGGCCCGAACGCGTCAAGCGCGACGATCAGCCCGGTCAGCGAGAGCAGCCCCATGACTGCCACGCCTATGCCGTAGATGCCGGTCACTCCGCCGCCCGCGAGCTTCCAGGCGCCGAGGATCCCCAGCACGATGACGATCGCCGGCAGCGCGGTCGCCTGCAGCCCTGAGGAGAACCCCTGGATGATGTTCGTGGCGTGACCGGTAACCGAAGCCTGCGCCGTCTTCTTGACCGGCGAGAAACGGGTCGAGGTGTAATATTCCGTCAGTCCGAACAGCAGCGCCGTGACGGCGATGCCGATCAGCGAGCACAGGTACAGGTGCCACCACTCGGGCGGGTTGACCACGTCGCCGACGACCTTGAAGCTGAGGCCGCGCATCAGCCAGTAGGTGATCGGCGCAAACGCTCCCGCCGCCAGCAGGCCGGACACGAGCAGGCCCTGAAGCAGTGCGCGCTCGACGTTGTCGGTTTTCGTGCGCACGGCGTAAGTGCCGACGATCGACGCGATGATCGCCACGCCGCCGATGACCAGCGGATACAGCGCGACTTTGGTCGCCTCGTGGAAGGTCAGAACGCCGAGCAGGATCACCGCGACGGCGGTCACGGCGTAGGTCTCGAACAGGTCGGCCGCCATGCCGGCGCAATCGCCGACGTTGTCGCCCACGTTGTCGGCGATCGTCGCCGGGTTGCGCGGGTCGTCCTCGGGGATCCCCGCCTCGACCTTTCCGACGAGGTCGGCGCCGACGTCGGCTGCCTTGGTGAAGATACCGCCGCCAAGTCGCGCGAAGACCGAGATGAGCGAGCCGCCGAAGCCGAGTCCGACGAGCGCGTCCACGGCGGTCTTGGGGCTGTCGTTGAAGATCGACGTCAGCGCGCCGTAGTAGCCGGCGACGCCGATCAGCGCCAGGCCGACGACCAGCAGACCGGTGATCGCACCACCGCGGAAGGCCACCTGCAGCGCCGGTGAGACGCCCGAGCGGGCGGCCTCGGCGACGCGCGCGTTGGAGCGCACCGACACATTCATGCCGATGTAGCCCGTGGAGCCGGACAGCAGTCCGCCGATCGCAAAGCCACCGGCGACAGCGATGTTCTGGATGAAGATCAGCGCCACGAACAGCACCACGCCGACGACGGCGATCGTCGCGTACTGGCGGTTCAGGTAGGCGCGAGCGCCCTGCTGAACGGCCAGTGAAATGCTCTGCATCTTCTCGTTGCCCGGTGAGAGCGAGAGCAGGGAACGCGTCGTGATCACGCCGTAAACGACGGCGCATGCGGCGCATACAAGGGCGACGACGACCCCATGGTTCGTCAGAAAGCTACTCAACAGAAAATCCTCCGCGGTCTGATTGGCGTGCCGCGCGAGGATCGTCGCGCGCACATTTGTCGCCCGGGTGCTCGGAACGAGCGCCTACCCGGTGCAAACGCGCGGGCAGTCTATCGCGCCCACCGGAAACATGCCCGCGCGGCCGGGCCCACCACGCTCGCGTTCAGCGCCCGGGCACCCACAGACGCCCGCTCGACTCGGCCGGCCCCGGCCCGGAGGATCCCTCCTGTCCGGGCGACTGTCCTGCGGCGGGAGGCTCAGCGTCGGGTGGCGTCTGCGTCGCCGGGCCGCCGGCGGATGCCTGTGGCCCGGCTGACGGCTCGGCGCCGGTTGCCTGCATTTCGCGGGCGTAGGCCATCTGCAGCTGCGACAGCGCGTTGCGCAGCGGAGCCAGCTCGGCGCCCTCGACGCTTCGCTCGAGGATCTCCAGCAGCGCCCTCACGGCGTCGATCGCATCGCGCGCCTGATCGAGATCGCGGCCCTCGCCCGCGGGAGCTCCAGGCGCACCGGGTGGCGCGGGGGCGAGCCTGTAGCTGCCGATGTTCAGCAGCGAGACCGCCGCCTGAAGCATCATGTCAGCGCTCGTGATGCGGCTCAGTTCGGCCTCGTAGGCCGCCCGCAGCTCCTCTTCGCTTGGTTGCGCGCCCGTCGGGCCCGCCGCGGGCCCGGCCGGTGCGGCGGTTGGATCGGTACTCACACCTTCACCTCCTCGGAATAGGTCTCTCGCGTCTCCGCGACCGATGCCGCGAAGACCTCCTCGCGCGTCGCCCCGGCCTCGATCAAGCGGCGTTGGCGCTGGGCGCCATTGTGCTCGGGGAATGCCAGGTCGATGCCCAGCTCGCCGCGCATCGGCTCCGTCCAGGCCGCCAGACGCTCGATCGCCGCGCGCGCAGGGTACTCCTCGGCGCACGCCAGATCGATCAGCTTGCCATCGAGGCCGAAACGGATGGCACGCCACATGTTCTCCTCGATCATCCGCGGCGCGGGATCGGTCAGCGGCACGCCCTCGTCGACGTCGCGCGTCGCCTGCGCGATGCACGCCGCGATCAGACCCGCCAGCGCATCGGACTCGGCGGCCGTCGCCTGCGCGTCGCAGATGCGCATCTCCACCGTGCCGAAGCTGAAATGCGGGCGCACCGACCACCAGACCTGCGTGAACTCGACGATCGAGTTGGTGCGCGTGAGGAACTCGATGTACTCGCGGTAAGCCTGCCAGCCGCCGAACGCGTCGGGCACGCCACAGCGCGGAAAGCTCTTGGTGAAGCTCTGCGTGCGCGCCGAGTGAAGCCCCGTGTCGCGCCCGTCGAGATACGGCGAGTTGGCGGAGATCGCCAGCAGCAGCGGCAGCACTGGGCGCAGCCGGTCGCAGACGCGGATCGCGCGGTCGAGGTCGCGCACGCCGAGATGCACGTGCAGGCTGAAGGTGTTGTTGCGCTTGGCCACGTATTTCAAGCCGTCCTCGACGCGGCGGTAGTGCTCGGTGTCGATGATCGGCTGCTCGCGATAGTCGGCCCACGGGTGCGTGCCTGTCGAACCCAGTGCCACGCCCTGATCGGCCGCCAGCGCGAACAGGCGCTTGCGTCGCTCGCGCTGGCGCGTCAGCGCATCGTCCAGGTCAGAGCCGGCCCCGGAGATGATCTCGATCTCCGAGGAGATCAGCTCACCGGTGATGTGCTCGTGCAGCAGCCGGTCGGTGGCAGCGGCGTCGCGCAGCTGCTCGAAGCGCGGCAGCAGTTCCAGCGACTGCGGATCGAGGATCGAGAACTCCTCCTCCACGCCGACGGTGAAGTCGCTCGCCTGTGCGAACGTGGCGACGGCTTGGTCTAGGTCCAGGCTGGTCATGGCGTTCGGAGGGCGTGGCCTGCTTTGCGGTCTGCGTCTGTGCGGTCGGGACTTGCGCAACTCAGCGACAGGCCCCGCTATCGGTTCTCTCTAGGTCAGATAGAAGTACAGCGCGTACAGGAGATCGACCGCCGGGCTGGAGGTGTGGACTGTCACCTCGGGCGGCACCAGCAGCAACGACTCCGAGTAGTTGAAGATGATCTTCACGCCGGCCTCGACGAGCTCGTCGGCGAGACCCTGAGCGGCGTTCGTGGGCACGGCGAGAACGCCGACGACGATGTCCTCATCCTCGACGACCTGGCGAAGCTCGCCGGTGTGTCGCACAAGCTGGCTGCCGACCGTCGTGCCGACCTTGCCGTCGTCGACGTCGAAGATCGCCACGACGCGAAAGCCGTGGTCGGCGAAGATGTCCGAGGAGGCGATCGCCTGGCCGAGATGGCCGGCCCCCAGCAGCGCGATGTTGTGCTGGCCGGCGGTGCGCAGGATCTTGCGGATCTGCGACACGAGCGCCTCTACGTTGTAGCCCACGCCGCGCTTGCCGAACTTGCCAAAGCCCGACAGATCGCGGCGGATCTGCGTCGAGTTGACGTGCGTGTAGTCCGACAGCTCCTGCGAGGAGATCGTCTCCTTGCCCATCTTCTTGGCCTGCGTGAGCACCTGCAGATAGCGCGACAGGCGCGCCGCCACGCCGAGCGAGAGTCGCTCCGTCGAGGCCACAGCACCGTCCAGCTCGACCTCGCGCGGGCGCGTCGTCGTCTCTCCGTAGGTCATGCTCGGGACTCTAGACGCTCTCGCAGGACCGTCTCGTCGACATAGAAGTCGAACAGCTCCTCGCCGTCGAGCGCGACGACGGGGATGCGCTCGAAGTAGGCGCGAAGCAGGGTCTCGTCGCCGTCGATGTCGCGCTCGCTGAGGGCGAAGCCCAGCTCGCCCTGCAGACGGCGCAGGTCAGCGATCGCCTCGACGCACAGATGACAGCCCGGACGGGTGTACACGACGATCTCGCTCATCGCGCGCGTTCGCCCGTCGCGTAGGCGTCCAGGCCGAGAAAGCGCGGGTAGGTCAGCTGCTCGCCGAACCGTGCCGCGCTGGCGATCATCGCCGCGTTGTCGGTGCACAGAACGCGCTCGGGCACGTGCAGCGTCACGCCGAGCTCGGCCAGGCGCTCGCGCAACGGCCCGTTGGCGGCAACGCCGCCGCCAACGGCGAGCCGATCCATGCCGGTCTGCTCCAGCGCCCGCTCGGCACGCTCGACGAGGTTGTCGACGATTGCCGCCTGATAGGACGCCGCCAGATCGCTGCGCCGAGACTGGGCCTGCTCGCCGCTCAACTCGCGCAGCTTGTACAGCAGCGCCGTCTTCAGTCCGGCGAACGAGAAGTCCAGGCCTTCAGCGAAGGCCTGGCGCTGGGCGCCGCGCCCGCCCTGGGCCCGCTCGCCTCGCGATCCCGGAAACACGAACGCGTGCGGATCGCCCTCGCGCGCCAGGCGCTCCAGCGCCGCCCCGCCCGGATAGCCGAGCCCGAGCATTCGGGCGCCCTTGTCAAAAGCCTCCCCGGCGGCATCGTCGAGCGTGCGCCCGAGCACCTCGAAGCCGTCGTGCTCGCGCACGTTGGTCAGCAGAGTGTGGCCGCCGCTGGCGATCAGGCAGATGAACGGCGGCTCGAAGGCGGGCGCGAGGAAGTTTGCTGCGACGTGGCCCTGCAGGTGATCGACGGGCGCGAACGGCAGCTCACGCGCCGCCGCCAGCGCCTTGGCGGTTGACAGGCCGACGAGCAGCGCGCCAACGAGGCCCGGCCCCTGCGTAGCGCCGATCAGGCGCACCTCGTCCAAGCCGATCGACGCCACCTCCAGCGCGCGCTGCACCACCGCATTGACGAGCTCCAGGTGATGGCGTGAGGCGATCTCCGGAACGACCCCGCCGAAGTCCTCGTGCGCGGTCTGCGAGGAGATCACGTTGGCGAGGATCGCGCCGTCCTCGTCGATCACCGCCGCGCACGTGTCGTCGCAGCTGGTCTCCAGCGCGAGGATGCTCATACCGGTCCCGGGTTCGGCACGTCCTCCAGCGAGCCGGCGCGCGTCGCCGGAGTGCGCCACATCACCAGCGCATCCTCGCCGTTGTCCTGGTAGTAGCGCCGACGTGTGCCCGCTGCGCGAAAGCCTTCGCGCTCGTACAGATGGATCGCCACGGCATTTGAGCGTCGGACCTCCAACGTGAAGCGTGCGCGGTCGTCACCGACGCGTGCATACAGGGCGGCAAGCAGTTGCGAGGCGAGGCCCATGCGCTGGCGATGCAGGTCCACAGCGACGTTCATCACGTGCCAAACGGTGTCGTAGCGCGAGCAGATCAGATAGCCCACCAAGCGCTCGTCGCCGCCGGCACCGGTGCTCGCGTCGGCCTCCACGCGCTCGGTCGCGGCCAGGCAGATGCCCGTCTGCTTGGACAGCTCGAGCACGAACATGGCAAGCGACCACGGTGTGGGGAACACGCGGCGCTCGATCGCCAGGACTTCTGGCAGATCGGGATATGCCAGCGGGCGAATACGGATCGCCGGCGTGGCCTGGCTGCCCTGCGCGGGCGGTGACGGGCGCTCGCTCACCGAGCCGCCCCCTCGATGGCCGGCGGCCGTTCGCGCGCGAGCTTTGCGTCGGGGTCTCGCCGGTAATCGGGCAGTACCTGCTCGGCCGCGCCGCCTGTCGCGACCAGCGCGCCGAGCTCACAGATCGCGCTCGCGTCGATTGCGTGAAGCGGGGAATCTGCCGGCGCGACGCGGACGCCGCCGCGCGCCAGCTCGCCCGAGAAGCACAGCGCGCCGTCGCCGACGGCCAGCCAGCGTTGCCCGCAGGGCGCCCCGCGCTGCTCGAGCTCTGACACGACTCCCTGCAAGCGCTCGGCGCCGAGCGTGCCGGGGAGCTCGACCTCCGCCACCGGCGCCTCGCCAGCGTTACGCGCGCCGGCGAAGTCGACGCCCGGCGGATAGCCGGCGGCGAACGCCTCGCCCCTGCGCGCGTCGATCGCCGCGAGAATCGCCTGGGCGGGCTCCCGGCGCGCGGCGGCGAAGCCCAACGCGCGCAGGCTCGAAACGCCGACGAGCTCCACGTCCAGCGATTGCGCCAGCCCACGCGCTGTTGCAATGCCCACGCGAAGACCCGTGAACCTGCCTGGGCCGGTCCCGACTGCGATGCGCGCCAGCTCGGCCCAGCCGATCCCTGCCCGGGCGAGCAGCTCCGCGGCCATGTCCAGCAGGCGCGTGGCGTGGCCTGGATGCTCCCGCGCGCCCGGATCGTCGCGCGTCTGCAGGGTGCTTTGGTCAGCCAGACGCAGGGCGACGACCGTCGCCTGCGTTGCCGTGTCGATCCCCAGCACGATCAAGGCTCGCTCACCTCGATTCGCCGCCGGTCTTCGCCGCGGTGAGTCAGTGAGATACGCAGGCGCGCGCCGTCGAGGTCGCGCGCGGCATCCGGCGGCCACTCCACAAAGGCGATGCGCCCGGCCCCCAGGTAGTCGGCCAGTAGTGCTGGGTCCTCGTCCTCGAGGTCGCCCAGCCGGTACAGGTCGAGATGTGAGACCGTCAGGCTCTCGCCGGCGCGGTAGCGATGACCGATGCTGAAGCTGGGGCTTGTCACGTGGTCAGTCACGCCGAGTGCGCGCGCTGCCCCGCGAACGAGCGTCGTCTTGCCCGAGCCGAGCTCGCCGCGCACCAGCACCACGTCGCCGTCGCGCAAAATCTCAGCGAGCTCTGCCCCGAGCGATTCCGTCTGCGAGGGGTCCGAGGTATCGACGATGCGCACGGCCACGTCGAGACTCTAGAGCCAAGTACACCCCCCATTAACGCGACCGGCCCGCGGGAGAAAGGGTCGCGGGCCGGTCGTTACTCCTGGAGGGATGGAGACATGGCCAGTATCGGCCGCGGGACTTGCGGCCTTGAGGCCTTGGGGAATAAATCTTCGACATTCTCTGAAAAAGCCCTTTTTGCAGGCAAAACGTGAGATGAATCGCCCGCCTGAACGTCCAACAAACGTCCACACGCGCGCTAGAACAGCCCGAGCTGATCGGCTTGTTGCTGCGCGCGCTCGGTCCGCGGCGGATCCGCTTGCTCCTCGCGCTGCGGTGGTTCGCCGGGATCTTCGTTGTGTGCGGCGAGCGACGGGTCGGCGCCATCGGGAGCCTGGCCGGCGCTCGATTCGTCGCCGATCTCCGCCGGCGGTTGCACCGAGGGCTGCTCGGGTGCACCGAGTGCGAGCAGGCTGGGTAGTTGCGCGAAGTCCTCTCGCAGCGTTTCCAGCATGCGCGGCGTGTACAGGGCCGCCGCCGGATGGAAGATCGGGTACAGCCGCACCGCGCGGCGCCCCAGCATCAGCACCTCGGGCTGGCCGTGCAGGCGCGTTATGCCGGTGGGATCTCCGCGCAGGAGCTTGGTCGAGAAGTTGCCCAGCGTGCAGATCACCGCCGGCTGGATCAGCTCGACCTGGCGGTGCAGGTACTCCTGGCAGTTGTCGATCTCGATCGGCAGGGGATCACGATTGCCGGGTGGACGGCACTTCAGGACGTTCGCGATAAACACGTCGTCTCTCTGTAGTCCGACCTCCCCCAGCAGCGTCTCCAGCAGTTTCCCCGCTCGGCCAACGAACGGCACCCCCTGCTCGTCCTCCGAAGCACCGGGCGCCTCGCCGACGAACATCAGCTCGGCGTCGGCATTGCCCGAGCCGAACACGACCGTCTTGCGCGCCGCGGCGAGCTCCGGACAGCGCACGCAGCCCTTTGCCTGGGCGAACACGGCCTTCAGCTCCTCGCGCCGCTCGGCGGGCGTGCTTTCGCGCTGCGCAGGGGCCATCGCCGGATGGTAAGCGTTGCCTGGGAGACCGCGACCCTCGCCGCCGGCCCGCCATGGACACGGCAAACTGGATGGGAACCCCGCGCGCGGCGCCACCGCTGCGCAATGATCCTGCGATGCCGCCGCCCGACCCTGCCCCATCCCCGGCTGCACAGACGAGCGTCAAGGCGCCATTTGCGGGTGTCGTGGTGTCGATCGCGCACGCTCCCGGGGCACGGATCGTGCCCGGCGCGCCGCTGATCGTGCTGGAGGCGATGAAGATGGAGCACGAGGTGCTGGCAGACGCTGCCGGCGTGCTCGACAGCGTCGAGGTGGCGATCGGCGACTCGGTCGAGGAGGGGCAGGTGCTGGCACTGCTCGGCGCGAGCGCAATCACCGATCTAGCGCCGGGCGCCCCGCAGGTACCGGCTGCGGGTGCGGACGATGGTTTTCGCGCCGACCTGGAGGCGGTGCGCGAACGCCACGCGATCGGGCTGGACGCCGCGCGCCCCGAGGCCGTCGCCCGCCGGCGCGAGCTGGGCCGGCGCACCGCTCGGGAGAACCTCGACGAACTTCTCGACGAGGGCAGCTACGTCGAGTATGGACCGCTGCTGTTCGCAGCGCAGGAGGCCAGGCGCTCGCGCGAGGAGCTGATCGCGCGCACGCCGGCCGACGGCCTGATCGCGGGCGTCGGCGAGATCGACGGCCACGCGTGCGTGGCGATGTCCTACGACTACACCGTGCTCGCCGGCACGCAGGGCATGCGAAACCACGCCAAGAAGGACCGGCTGTTCGAGATCGCCGAGCGCCGCCGGCTGGCGCTCGTGCTGTTCGCCGAGGGCGGCGGCGGGCGCCCGGGCGACGTGGACATGCCGATCGTCGCCGGCCTGGACTGCCGCGCGTTCGCGCTGTTTGCCAGGCTGAGCGGCCTGGTGCCGCTCGTGGGGATCGCCTCGGGCTACTGCTTCGCCGGCAACGCCGCGCTGCTCGGCTGCTGCGACGTGGTGATCGCAAGCGAGGACGCGAGCATCGGCATGGGCGGGCCGGCGATGATCGAGGGCGGCGGCCTGGGTGTGTTCGAGCCTGGCGACGTCGGCCCGATCGACGTCCAGGCTTCCAACGGCGTGGTCGACCTGCGCGTCGCCGACGACCGCGAGGCCGTCGCCGCCGCCAAGCGCTACCTCTCCTACTTTCGCGGGGCGAGCAAGTCCGGCCAGCTCGCAGATCAGCACACACTGCGCACGCTGATCCCGCAGGAGCGCAAGCGCGTCTACGACGTGCGGCGCGTCGTCGGCGGGCTGTTTGACGAGAGCTCAGTACTGGAGCTGCGCCGCGGTTTCGGAGCGGGGATGGTCACCGCGCTCGCGCGCCACGAAGGCCGCCCGCTCGGCGTCGTGGCCAACGATCCGCGTCATCTCGGCGGCGCAATCGACGCCGACGCCGCCGACAAGGCGGCGCGCTTCATCGGCATGTGTGACGCGTTCGGCCTGCCCTTGCTGTTCCTCTGCGACACACCCGGCTTCATGGTCGGCCCCGACGCCGAGCGTACGGCAACCGTCCGCCACTTCGCGCGTATGTTCCTCGGCGGAGCAAACGTGCGCGTACCGTGCGGCACGATCGTGCTGCGCAAGGGCTACGGGCTCGGCGCGCAGGCGATGGCCGGGGGCGGCTTCAAGGCGCCGCTGTTCACCGTCGGCTGGCCGACGTCGGAGTTCGGCGGCATGGGGCTGGAGGGCGCCGTGCGGCTCGGCATGCGCCGCGAGCTCGACGCGATCGACGATGCGCAGGAGCGCGAGCGGCTGTTCGAGACGTTCGTCGCGACCGCCTACGAGCGCGGCCGCGGCCTGAACATGGCCGCCTACGGGGAGATCGACGACGTGATCGACCCGGCCGACTCGGCGCGCTGGATCTCGATGTTGTTTGACGAGCAGGCCGAGCCGTGGTGGAGGCAGGCGGGCAAGGCGCGCCCCTACGTCGACGCCTGGTGAGCGTCCGTACCCTTTCGCAACGCCCCCAACGGCGGTATCATCGGTTCCAGCCGCCACCGGGCCAGCCCGGGGTGGACATCAGCAGACAGCCGCACCGACATCTTCAGTCGCGCCGGTATCCGCAAGGAACTGGACCGAAACCGATGATTTCCGCAACCAACCCTTGGCCCTGCGCATGAGGACCGTGCGTACCGTCGACGAGCTGCGCGCCGTCCTGGCCGCTCCGCGCCGCGACGGCCGGCGGATCGGTCTCGTGCCGACGATGGGCTCACTGCACGAGGGCCACCTCTCGCTGATCGGGCGGGCGCGCGCGGAGTGCGAGGTCGTTGTCGTCTCGTTGTTCGTCAACCCGGCGCAGTTCGACGAGCGCGCCGACCTCGACCGCTATCCGCGCTCGGAGCGCCGCGACGTGCAGCTCGCCTCCGACGCGGGCGCCGACGTGATGTTCGCTCCGTCGGCCGACGAGGTCTATCCCCCGGGCTTTGCGACGGCCGTCGAAGTACTCGGCGTGACCGACCGGCTCGAGGGCTCCGCACGCGGCGCCGGTCACTTCCGCGGCGTGAGCACCGTCGTTACCAAGCTGCTCGGTATGTCAATGCCCGATGTCGCGTACTTCGGACAGAAGGATGCGCAGCAGGCGGTCGTAATCCGGCGCCTGGTGGCCGATCTGAACCTACCGGTGCGGATCCAGACATGCCCCACCGTGCGTGAGCCCGATGGCCTTGCGATGTCCAGCCGCAACGCGCGTCTGTCGGCTGTGCAGCGCGAGCAGGCGCTCGCGCTGCACGCCGCTCTGCAGGCCGCCGCCAGGCGCGCCGCCGAAGGCGAGCGCTCGCCTGCTGCGCTCCTGGAGACGGCTCGCGCCGCGATGTCCGCGCGAGGCGTCGAGCCCGAGTACGTCGCGCTGGTCGATCCCGAGACGTTCGAGCCCTGCGAGGACCTGCGGCACGAGGCGCTGCTGGTGCTCGCCGCGCGCGTCGGGCAGACGCGACTGATCGACAACACGCTGCTGCGGCCTTCGGCCGTGGACAGCCCCCGTCAACCGGACCCGAGAAAGGCGATCGCCTGATGCAACGCGTAATGCTGAAGTCCAAGATCCACAGGGCGACGATCACCGACTGCGACCTGCACTACGTCGGCTCGATCACGATCGACCCGGATCTGCTGGAGGCCGCCGACATCCTCGAGCACGAGCAGGTACACGTTCTCGACATCGACAACGGCGCGCGCTTTGAGACGTACACGATCTCCGGCGAGCGCGGCTCGGGTGCGATGACGGTCAACGGAGCGGCCGCCCGCCTGGTACAGCGCGGCGACACGATCATCGTCGTCTCCTACGCGAGCTATGACCGCAGCGAGTTGGAGAGCTACGAGCCTCGCGTGGTGCACGTCGAGGCGCAGACCAATCGCATCATCACCATCGACGACGCGGTGGCCACCCTGCTCACGTAGGGGGTCAACCGTTTCAGAGAGGAAGCACCCATGTCCAGCCACTCAGACGTTCAGGCCCCCTCCGACCCCGGACGCCTGCCGATGACTCTGCCCCTGCTGGCGGAGAAGAAGCGCCTGGCCGATCCGATCGTAATGGTCACGGCCTATGACTACCCGAGCGCGCGCGCCGCCGAGTCGGCCGGCGTCGACCTGGTGCTCGTCGGCGACTCGGCCGCGACGACGGTGCTCGGCCACAACGCCACGACGCCCGTATCGCTCGACGACATGCTCGTGCTCGCGCGCGCCGTGCGCCGCGGACTGCGCACGCCGATGCTGATCGGCGACCTGCCGTTCGGCTCCTATGAGGTGTCCGACGAGCAGGCGATCACGACGGCCATGCGCATGGTCAAGGAGGCCGGCTGCGAGGCCGTGAAGCTCGAGGGCGGCGGCGAGTCCTCGGTCAAGCGCGCTCGCGCGATCGTCGGCGCGGGCATTCCCGTGATGGGCCATGTCGGCCTGACGCCACAGACCGCCACCGCGCTCGGCGGCTGGAAGGCACAGGGCCGCACGGCCAGCGCCGCAGCGCGGATCGCCGAGGAGGCCCTCGCCCTGCAGCAGGCGGGCTGCTTCGCGCTGGTCTTCGAGGCGATCCCCAGCGCCGTCACAGACGAGCTGATGGCGCACGTCGCGATCCCCGTGATCGGCATCGGAGCGGGCCCGGCCACAGACGGCCAGGTACTCGTGTTCCACGACCTGCTCGGCATTCGCGACGGGCTGGGCGCTCGCTTCGTCAAGCGCTACGCCAACCTGCAACAGGAGATGAACGACGGCGTCGCCGCCTACGCCGAGGACGTGCGCACGCGCCGCTACCCGGGCCCCGAGCACACTTACAAGATCAAGGACGAGGAGCTGGCGGAGCTGAAGGGCCTGCTCGGCTGAGACGCGCCGTCTAGCAGGACGGCAGGCACGGCGTGCCCGGATGCGGCGTGCCGTGCGGCGCATCGGCCGACCGTCCAGCCGAAACCGAATTCAGTTTGAAGCAAGTCGTCGCGGGTAACCCGCGCCGAGGCCGCACGCCCTGACCGCGCGCCGCCCACCGGACGTCGACCCCTGGAGGAAAGCAATGCTGCTTCGCCCCAAGTTGGTTGCCCTGCTCACCATGTCCGCGCTCTTCGCGCTTGGCTTCGCAACCAGCGCCTCCGCCTGGGCGCCGGAGGAAAGCGCCACGATCCATCCCGGCGTGATGACCTTCACGAATGCCTCGTCGTTTCTCAACGGCGCCTCGCAGTGCACCGGCAACTTCGTCTTCACCGACTCCTCGGGCAATGTCTACCTCGGGCAGGCGGCCCACTGCTCGTCAACCGGCGAAGACACCGAAACCAACGGCTGCTCGACCAAGTCGCTGCCACTGGGTACGCCGATCTACTCGGGTGACCTCGTCAACGGCGGCGTGCAGGACGGCACGCTGATCGGAACGCTCGCCTACAACTCCTGGCTGACGATGCAGAAAGCCAAGGAGAAGGACGCGAACACGTGCGCCTACAACGACCTTGCACTGATCAAGATCGCCCCCTCGCAGGTCGCCAATGTCAACCCGACGGTCCCCTTCTGGGGCGGCCCCAACGGCCTTGCGCCAAGCGTCTCGTCGACCGGCGAACGCGTGTTCAGTTACGGCAACTCGATCATTCGCGGAGGCGTGAGCGCGCTCAGCCCGAAGACCGGTGTGAGCCTCGGCGAACAGGAAGAAACGGGCGGCTGGAGCCAGCAGCTTTACACCGTGACTCCAGGTATCCCCGGTGACTCCGGCAGCGGCTTCATGGACGCCGGCGGAAATGCCCTCGGCGTGCTCTCGACGGTTGAGTTCGCCCCGTTGCCCGCAGCCAACGGCGTCGGCTCGCTGGCCAAGGAGCTGGCCTACGCCAACAGCTCGACGGGGCTCGGCCTGACCGTCGCGCAGGGCACGACGCCGTTCAACTCCGTGCCGGTCCCGCCCGCCAAGTAGCGATTCGAGCGCCAGGCGAGCTCCTCGGCCATCGGGGGGCTCGCCGGAGCGCTTGCCCAGGCAGCGTGCCGGAGTCTATAGGGGCTCGCCGAAGCGCTCGCCGAAGGCGAACTCGTCGACCGCCGTGCGAGCCAGCTTCTTCGGCCAGTCGTCGGCGCGATGTCCGACACCGATGTGCGCGGCGAGCGCCACATCGTCAGGCATCTGCAGCAGCTTCTTGATCGCGTCCTCCGCAGGAACGAGCAACGTCGTCATCGCCGCGCCGAGCCCCTCGGCGCGCAGGCCGAGCAGTACGTTCTGCACGAACGGGTAGATCGAGGCGCCGCCGACAATGCTCTGGCGCCCGAGCTCGGCGTCGGTAACGACGAGGTCGTCGAGGCGCACGGCGACGAGCAGGTGCACCGGGATCTGCTCGAGCTTCTGTGCGTACTCGTCGGCGCGCTGCACCGTGCGCACGCGCGACGCGTCGAACTCATCGGGCCGGCGCAGCATCTGCGCTCCGCCGGTCTGCTCCATGTAGGCATTCCACGAAGGCACGTACAGCTCGCGGATCGCCCGGCGGCGCTCGGCGTCGCGCACGACGACCACGCGCCACCCTTGGCGGTTGCCGCCGCTCGGCGCAAAGCGCGCGTTGTCGAGCACGCGGCGCAGCACGTCTGCCTCGACCGGCTCGCTGGTGAAGCGCCGGCTGGTGGGCGCGTTGCGCATGGCCTCAAAGACGTCCATCGGGCCAACCTAGCGGCTCTCATACTCGACGCGCTTGATCACCTTCGCCGGCAGACCGACCGCGACCGAGAACGGCTCGATGTCGTGCGTGACGACGCTGTTGGCGCCGATCACGCAGCGCTCGCCGATCGTCACGCCGCTGGTCACGACGACGTTCGCGCCGAGCCAGCAGTTGTCGCCGATGCGAGTCGGGCCCTTGCTCTCAAAGCCCTGCCAGGTGATCGGCTTGTCGGGGTCGTCGTGGCGATGGTTGGCGTCTGAGACGAAGCAGCCATTGGCGAGCATGCAGTTCTCGCCGATCTCCACGAGCTCCTGTGAGGCCACCATCACCTCTTTGTTGAGGAACGTGCCGGCGCCGATGCGAACGCGCGCGTCGCCGGGAGCGGTGATCCACACTCCCGGCTCGAGCAGCACCTGAGCGCCGAGCTCCAAGCGGTCCTCGCGCAGCGCCTCGAGTACGTTGCCGTGGACCGGCCAGCGGACGAACGCCTCACGGCGCATGAAATGCCAATGGATCTGCGCGCGGTTCCAGGGCAGCGAGTTGCGCTCATACCAGCGCCACTTCTGCGCCCACAGGCGAGCCCGCGCAGCACTTGCGCTCAAGCGGCAACCTTCGACTGGCGTTTGGGCTTCGTGCCCTTCTCGCCCGAGCGCCCCGTGGAGCGTTTGACCATCGGCGTCAGGATCTCCGCGAGGAACTGCCCGGTGTGCGAGCCGGGCTCGGCGGCGACCTCCTCCGGCGTGCCGACGGCGATCGCCATGCCGCCCTCCTCCCCGCCCTCCGGGCCCATGTCGATCAGTCTGTCGGCCGACTTGATCACATCGAGGTTGTGCTCGATCACCACGACGCTGTTGCCGGCGTCCACCAGCCGCTGCAGCACCTCCAGCAGCCGTTGCACGTCGGCGAAGTGCAGACCGGTGGTGGGCTCGTCGAGGATGTACAGCGTGCGCCCCGTGGCCACCTTCGACAGCTCGGTCGCCAGCTTCACACGCTGGGCCTCGCCGCCGGACAGCGTCGTCGCCGGCTGACCCAGGCGCACATAGCCCAGCCCCACGGCGTGCAGCGTCTCCAGGCGGCGGCGGATCTTCGGGATGTGCTCGAAGAACTTCAGCGCCTCCTCGACGGGCATGTCGAGCACATCGGCGATGCTCTTGCTCTTGAAGCGAACTTCCAGCGTCTCGCGGTTGTAACGCTTGCCGTGGCACTGCTCGCATGGCACGTACACGTCGGGCAGGAAGTGCATCTCGATCTTGATCTGCCCGTCGCCGCGGCAGACCTCGCAGCGCCCGCCCTTGACGTTGAAGCTGAAGCGGCCCGGCTTGTAGCCGCGGATGCGGGCCTCCTGCGTCTTTGAGAAGAGGTCGCGGATCACGTCGAACAGGCCGGTGTACGTGGCCGGGTTCGAGCGCGGCGTACGCCCAATCGGCGACTGGTCGACGGCGATGATCTTGTCGAGCTCGTCCAGGCCGTGGATCGCGCGGTGGGCCCCCGGGCGCTGGCGCGCGCGGTGCAGGCGATTGGCGACGGACTTGTAGAGCACTTCGTTGACAAGCGTCGACTTGCCCGATCCCGAGACGCCCGTCACGCACGTCAGCACGCCAAGCGGGACGTGCACGTCGATGTCGCGCAGATTGTGTTCTGAGGCGCCGAGGATCTCCACGTAGCTGCTCGGCGTTCTGCGCTTGGCCGGCGGCTCGATCGTGCGCGTGCCGGCCAGGTACTGCCCGGTGAGCGAGTCCTTGACGCGCTGGACCTGAGCGGCGGTCCCCTGCGCGACGATCCGCCCGCCGTGCTCGCCCGCTCCGGGGCCGAGATCGACGAGATGGTCGGCGCTGCGCATCGTCTGCTCGTCGTGCTCGACGACGATCACCGTGTTGCCGAGGTCGCGCAGGCGCTCAAGCGTGGCGATCAGCTTGGAGTTGTCGCGCTGGTGCAGGCCGATCGATGGCTCGTCGAGGATGTACAGCACGCCAACCAGCGACGAGCCGATCTGCGTGGCCAGGCGGATGCGCTGAGCCTCACCGCCCGACAGCGTCGCGGCGGCGCGGTCCATCGACAGATAGCCGATGCCGACGTTCTCCAAGAACTGCAGGCGCTCGGAGATCTCGCGCAGGATCAGCCGCGCGACGTGGCGGTCGGTCTCCGACAGCTCGACCTCCTCCAGCCACTCCAGGGCG
Source organism: uncultured Solirubrobacteraceae bacterium (assembly GCA_963819435.1). Taxonomy (GTDB): domain Bacteria; phylum Actinomycetota; class Thermoleophilia; order Solirubrobacterales; family Solirubrobacteraceae; genus Palsa-744. Next base: position 75,242 of record CAWFWA010000009.1, read on the forward strand.
CGCCGTGCCGACAGCGCGCAGAAGTCCTCGATCCGAGTGCCTGCGACGAGCACCGCCCGCGACTCCGCGCGCAGCCGCGCACCGCCGCACACCGGGCAGGCGCGCAGCGACATGAACTCCTCGATCTTCTCGCGCGTCCACTCGGAGTCCGTCTCGCGATAGCGGCGCTGAAGGTTCTTGACGATGCCCTCGAAGCGCGTCGCGTAGGAGCGCCGGCGCCCGTAGCGGTTGCGGTAGCTGACTTGAATCGGCTCGCCGTTGGTGCCTTGCAGGAACAACTCGCGCTGCTCCGGCGGCAGGTCCTCCCACGGCGCTTCGAGATCGACGCCATAGCGCTCGGCGATCGCCTCGGTCACCTGCTCGTAGTAATTGGAGCTGCTGTTCGCCCACGGCGCCAGCGCCCCTTCGCCGATCGACAGCGAAGCATCGGGCACGACCAGCTCCGGGTCGATCTCCATCTGCGACCCCAGGCCGGTGCAACGGTCGCACGCTCCATGCGGCGAGTTAAAGGAGAAGATCCGTGGCTCGAGCTCGACCAGCGACGGGCCGTGCTCGGGGCACGCGAAACGCTCGGAGAAGGTGAAGATCGTGCCCGGGTCGGGTACCTCGCCGGGAACGATCTGCGTGGCCGCCGCGCGCGGGCCCTTGGCGCCCTTGGCCCCCTTGGCCTGTGCCGCGGGCTCGTCCTCGGCCGCTTTGGAGGAGCGGCCGACGATCTCGATCTCCACGAGCCCGTCCGCGAGGCCCACGGCGGTCTCGATCGAGTCGGCCAGGCGCTTGCGCACGTCGTGGCGCATTGCCAGCCGGTCGACGACGACCGAGATGTCGTGCTTGTAGCGCTTGTCGAGAACGATCGACTCCTCGAGCATGCGCACGCGGTCGTCGATCTTCACGCGCGCAAAGCCGTCGTTGCGCAGCTCCTCCAAGAGCTTTCCGTACTCGCCCTTGCGCCCGCGCACGACCGGCGCGAGCACCATGAAACGCGTGCCCTCGGCCAGCTCCATCGCCTGATCGATGATCTGCTCGGCCGACTGCCCGACGATCGGACGCCCGCAGATCGGGCAGTGCGGCTTGCCCACCCGCGACCACAGCAGGCGCAGGTAGTCGTAGATCTCGGTGACCGTGCCGACCGTCGAGCGGGGGTTGCGCGAGGTCGTCTTCTGGTCGATCGAGATCGCCGGCGAAAGCCCCTCGATCGAGTCGACGTCCGGCTTGTCCATCTGGCCGAGGAACTGCCGCGCATAGGCCGACAGCGACTCGACATAGCGGCGCTGGCCCTCGGCGTAGATCGTGTCGAACGCCAGCGAGCTCTTGCCCGAGCCCGACAGGCCCGTGATCACGACCAGCGCGTCACGCGGCAGCGCGAGCGAGATGTCCTTCAGGTTGTGCTCGCGCGCCCCCGAGACGACGATCTGATTGCCGGCAGGCATATGCCGGTCATTCTATGACGTCGAACAGACGTTCGTATGGGTCTTCGCGCGAACCCCCCGCAGCTTGCGGGCGTGGCTAGGCCTCAACTGCGGCGAAGACCTCTTCGATCAGCTTGCCGCGGTCGGCGAGCTGGAAGTTCTCGGAGAGGTAGCGGTCGGCGTCCTCGCGCGTCTCGCCGTTGAGCGCCATGTTCAGCGCGATCAGCCGCGCACCGTCGAGGTCGCCGGGGTCGGGCGACTCGGGATCGACGTGCACGCCGGGCTCGGCGCTCTCGCCGGGCGAAAGCGGCGGCGGATCGGTCTGCGCCGGGCGCACGTGCGCGGCGGCGGCACCGGACGCCGGCGGCGGGGTCGGCGGGCGCGGTGGCGGGGCATCGAGGCGCGGGGCTGCGGGCGGCGGCGCCGGGATCGATGGCTGTACCTGCTCACCGGACACCGCGCGCGTGACCGTGTTGCCCGCGGCCGCGTCGTAGAGCTCGCCCATGTTCTGCTCGACGGCGCTCAGGTCGGCCGTCAGGCTGTCTGCGCCGGCGCGCACGCTCTCGGTCAGCGCTGCGACCTCCGTGTCCATCGAGTTGATGCGCTCCAACAGTGCGGCGGTCGCCTGGGTGACGAATGTCACCTGTCCGCGCGCCTGGGCGATCGCCTGCTCACGCGTGCTCGCCGCGTCGCGTGCGGAGTCCTCGCGCGTGGAGCGGGCATCCTCTTGCGCGTCGCGCTCCAGCTCGGCGGCCGTCGCCTCGGCGGCCGCAAGGATGCTCTGGACCTGCGTCCCCGCGGTCGAGGCGAGCGAGGCCTGCCCTGCGCCGGCGGAGAGCTCGCGCTGCAGCTGCTCGATCTCGGCGGCGAGCGCGCGTAGATGTGCGTCCACAGCGGCCGGCTCATAGCCGCGCCGGGTGATCGGGAAGTCGCGCCGCTCGATCGCCTGACGGTCGATGTCCACGGCGGGCATCCTAGGCGATGTCGCGCGTCGGAGCCTCGTCTGCAACGGCTGCGCCGGTGTCATCCGCCGGAGTGTCCCCGCCGGCGTGCGCGGCGTCCTGCGGAGCCTCGCCCGCCTGGATCTCGCGTATGTCGCGGCGCAGCTCGCGCAGCTCGTCGCGCAGCTGCGCGGCGTACTCGAAGCGCAGATCGTCAGCCGCCGCGATCATCTCCTCCTCGAGTTCCACGACCATCCGCTCGAGCTCGTGCTTGGGCATCTCCTTGGCCTTGCCCGACCTGCGTTTGCTGCGCTTACGCTTGTTGGGCACCTTGGACTCGGCTTGCAGGAACTCGGCGATGTCGGAGATGCCCTTGACGATGGTGGCCGCCGTGATCCCGTGCTGCTCGTTGTAGGCGACCTGGATTTCGCGCCGGCGGTCGGTCTCGGAGATCGCCGCTTTCATCGCCCTCGTCTCCTTGTCGGCGTACATCAGCACGGTCCCATCGACGTTTCGCGCCGCGCGGCCGATCGTCTGGATCAGCGAGGTCTCCCCGCGCAGGAAGCCCTCCTTGTCGGCGTCGAGGATCGCCACGAGCGAAACCTCGGGCAGATCCAATCCCTCGCGCAGCAGGTTGACTCCGACCAGCACGTCGTACTCGCCAAGTCGCAGGTCGCGGATGATCTGGATGCGCTCCAGCGTGTCGATCTCCGAGTGCAGATAGCGCGTCTTGAAGCCCATCTCCAGCAGGTACTGCGAGAGATCCTCGGACATCTTCTTCGTCAGCGTCGTGACCAGGACACGCTCGTTGCGCTCCACGCGCTTACGCACTTCGTTCATCAGGTCGTCGATCTGGTTCTTGGTCTCGCGCACCTCGACGCGCGGATCGACGATCCCCGTCGGGCGGACGATCTGCTCGACTATCCGCGTCGAGTTCGATCGCTCGTACTCGCCGGGCGTCGCCGAGACGAACAGCAGCTGCGGCGTGATCGAGAGGAACTCCTCGAAGCGCTGCGGGCGGTTGTCCAGCGCACTGGGCAGCCGAAAGCCGTAGTCGACGAGCGTCTGCTTGCGCGAGCGATCGCCTTCGTACATGCCGCCGATCTGCGGCACCGTCTGGTGGGACTCGTCGATGAAGCAGATGAAGTCCTTGGGGAAGTAGTCGATCAGGCAGTACGGCCGCTCGCCCGGCTGGCGTTTGTCGAGGATCCGCGAGTAGTTCTCGATGCCCGAGCAGAAGCCCATCTCGCGCAGCATCTCCATGTCGTACTGCGTGCGCTGGCGAAGCCGGTGGGACTCCAGCAGCTTGCCCTCTGCCTCCAGCTGCTCGCAGCGCAGGTTCAGTTCGGCGCCGATCGCCTCCACGCCGTCCTCGATCGTGCCTTCCTTGACGTTGTAGTGCGTGGCCGGCCAGATTGCCACGTGCTCGAGGTCGTCCTCGATCAGCTCGCCGGTCAGTGGGTCGAAGTGCTGCAGGCGCTCGACCTCGTCGCCGAACAGCGTCGCGCGAAAGGCCGTCTCGGCGTAGGCCGGGAACACCTCCAGCGTCTCGCCGCGCACGCGGAAGGTGCCGCGCGAGAGCACCGTGTCGTTGCGCTGGTACTGGATCGACACGAGCTTGCGCAGCAGCTTGTCGCGGTCGATCTCCTGCCCGCGATTGAGGATCTGCATGTTCATCTCGTAGGTCTCGGGCGAGCCCAGGCCGAAGATGCACGAGACCGACGCAACCACGATCACATCACGGCGCGCGAACACGGCGGCCGTGGCCGCGTGGCGCAGACGGTCGACCTCCTGGTTGATCGCCGAGTCCTTCTCGATGTACAGATCGCGGCTCGGGACATAGGCCTCGGGCTGGTAGTAGTCGTAATAGGACACGAAGTACTCGACCGCGTTGTCGGGGAAGAACGTGCGGAACTCGTTACACAGCTGTGCCGCCAGCGTCTTGTTGTGCGCGATCACCAGCGTCGGGCGCTGCACCGCCTCGATCACGCCCGCCATCGCCATCGTCTTGCCTGTACCGGTGGCGCCGAGCAGCGTCTGGAACTGTTCGCCGGCCTGCACTCCCTCAGCCAGCGAGGCGATCGCCTTGGGCTGGTCGGCTGTCGGCGTGAAGACGGAATCGAGCTTGAAGTCGGGCACCGCCATCTACCGTAGCGAGCGCGCCCGCCGTGGTC
>CAWFWA010000010.1:0-207709 GCA_963819435.1 uncultured Solirubrobacteraceae bacterium
CCGGGGCGCGAAACCGGGAGGATCTGATCCTCGACGCGCTTGGCAGACAGCGACAGGCGGCGGCGCTCGGAGTCGATCTCCAGGATCTTCACGCGAATCTCGTCGCCCGGGTGCACGATCTCGCGCGGGCTCTCGACGTGATGCGGCGCGAGCTCGGAGATGTGCACGAGGCCCTCCACGCCGTCGAGGATCTCCACGAACGCGCCGAACGTGACGACCTTCGTGACCTTGCCCTCGAGCTCGTCGCCGACGTTGTAGGTGTCGACGATGCGCTGCCACGGGTCCTCCTGGGTCTGCTTGAGACCCAGCGAGATGCGCTGGCGATCACGGTCGATGTCGAGCACCTTGACCTTCACGGTGTCGCCGATCGTGAGGATCTCTGACGGGTGGTTGACGTGCGACCAGGAGAGCTCGGAGATGTGGATCAGGCCGTCGATGCCGTCGAGGTCGACGAACGCGCCGAAGTCGACGATGTTGGAGATCTGCCCTTCCACGACCAGGCCCGGCTGCAGGCGGTCGAGGATCTGCTGGCGAACCTCCTTGCGCTCCTCCTCGAGAACTGCACGGCGCGACAGCACGACGTTGTTGCGCGAGCGGTTGAGCTCGATGACCTTCGTCTCGATCTTCGTGCCCATGTACTCGTCCAGGTTCGGCACGCGGCGGATGTCCACAAGCGATGCCGGCAAAAAGCCGCGCACGCCCAGGTCGATGATCAGCCCGCCCTTGACGACCTCGATGACCGTGCCCTCGACGGGCTCGCCGGACTCGGCGGCGGTTTCGATGCGGCGCCAGGCCTTCTCGAAGCGCGCGCGCTTCTTGGACATGATCAGGCGACCGTCCTGGTCCTCCTTGGTCATGACGATGGCGTCGACCTCCTCGCCGAGGTGCACCTCGTCTTTCGGGTCGACCGACTTGCGTATCGACAGCTCGTTGGCCGGGATGACGCCCTCGGACTTGTAGCCGATGTCGACGAGCACCTCGTCCTTGTCGATGCGCACGACGTGGCCGGTGACTACCTCGCCCTCCTCGATCGTCCGGAAGGTCGCCTCGTAGTTGGGCACGATCGCCCCATCGACCTCCAAGAGCAGGCCGTTTGATCCCTCGACCACGCGGGCTTGAGGATTCTCCATCACCGTTTGCACCGGCGAAGCCTAGCGCAGCCGTATCATTGCCGGGAAGATGCCTGTTCGAGCGACGACGCGGGGGGCGGCTCGCACCCGGCTTGAGCGCGACTGCGACGTGCTGGTGTGTGGCGCGAGCTTCGCAGGCCTGGCGATCGCCCGCGAGCTCGCGGGCGCCGGTGCGCGGGTGCTGATGATCGACCGCTATGCGATCGGCGAGCGCCAGACCTCGGCCTGCGCGATGCCAACGCGCTGGCTCAGCGCGATGGATCTGCAGGCCTCCCATCGCCAGACCTTCGACGAGCTGGTCGTTCACACGCCCTTCCACACCTCACGCTGGTCACTGCCGTGGTCCTTCTCGACGTTTGACTATCGCGAGCTCTGTGCGCTGATGTGGGAGCAGGCCGACGACGGCGAGCTGGAGTTCGAGACCGCAACCGTGACCGGCCGCGACGGCTCGGTCGTGCACACCGACCGCGGCCGATTGACGGCGCCGCTGATCGTCGACGGACTCGGCTGGCGGCGCGTGCTGTCAAACCACACCGCGATCCAGCCGCCCAACGCTCGCCTCTCGCGCGGCCTGGAGGTCCACCCCGCCGGCAGCGGCGAGGAGATGGAGCTGTGGGTGGACCCTCGCTACATTCGCTCGGGCTACTCCTGGAGCTTTCCCGCGCACGATGAGATGCGCGTCGGCGTCGGATCCTTCCGGCCCGCCGACCACGTCAAGGAGCCGACCGTCCGGCTTGCCGGCGACCTTGCTCTGGCGGCCGACGGCTACCAGGGCAACTGGATTCCCCATGAGCTGCGCGCGGCCGTCGAGGACGACGTGTTCTTCGCCGGCGATTCGGCCGGACACTGTCTCCCATTGACCGCGGAAGGAATTCGCACGGCGCTCTACTTCGGCCTGGCGTGCGGGCGAGAGCTGCGCTCGGTGATCGAGGGCACGCGTTCGCGAGCCGAGGCGCTGCGCCGCTACGGCGCGTTCTCGGCGGCGCACGCGAAGAAGTTCGCCTGGATGCTGCGCGCGCAGCAGGCAGCGGGGTTCACGACGCCCAGCCGCTCGCTCACGGCGGTCGTGCGCATGTTCGAGAACAAGCGGCTGTGCGGCTGGGTGTTCGACCAGTACCTGGCGATCGCCCCGCCGGCGTTCGTTGCCGAAGGCGCACGTGCGCTGACCCGCTCGCGCCTGGCCGCCGTGTCGGCGGGCGCCCCCGCCTGACGCCAAGGCGACTGAGCGCCGGCGCTCAGTCGCTCGCGTGCCACGCCGCGGGCGTGATCCGCAGGAAGCACATATCCACGCGCATCACGTCCATCGCGCGCTCGAACAGCTCGCGGCCGAGGCCGTAGCGCTGCGCGAGTGCTCGCTCGGCCACCACCTCCTCGTCGGGCGCGAGCACCCGTGCGCTGGCCTCCAGCGGCGCGCCGAGCGGCGCGCCGCGCACCGTGCACGGAGCGACCAGCAGGCGCGCGTCGTTGCGCAGGCGCTTGAGCTTGCCCGACGCGCGCTCGGAGCGCACGTAGATGCACGCCTGCTCGCCGACCGCCGCCCAGACGGGCGTCGGCACGGGCGTCCCGTCGCGGCGATAGGTGACCAGCAGTGCACGCTTGCACGCGGCGATCTGCTCGAGGCCGCCCGTCCGCGGCCGCTCGCCGATCGTGCTCGCGCCGGGCGGCGCCGAGCGCGCGGCCAGGCGAGCGCTGAACAGCGCCGCAGGCATCCGCCTGCCGGGCACCGGGTGCGCAGTCGCGCGCGCGACAGAGCCGGGTCGGTGATCCGCCTGCCCGTTTGCGTCGCGCACGCGGGTCAGAGCTCCCCGAGGACTTCGCCCAGGCGACGCACGCCCTCGCCGATCGCCGGCTCGGAGAGGTTGGCGTAGCCCATCACCAGCGCGTCGGTCCGCGGCGCGGGCTCGATGCGGTGGAACTCCAGCGGGTACACGCGCAGCGAGCGTTGCTCGGCGGCCGTGACGAGCGCGTGCACGTCGACCGCGCGCGGCAGTCGCACGAGCGCGTGCAGTCCCGCGGAGATGCCGCTGACGTGCGCTTGTGGCAGCTCGCGCGCGACCGCTGCGATCAGCGCGTCGCGCCGCGCCCGGTTGCGCCGGCGCGCGCGGCGCAGGTGGCGATCGTAGGCTGAGGTCGCCAGCAGGCGCGCGAGCACGAGCTGGTCGAGTGCCGGGCAGCCGAGATCGTCGAGCGCCTTGGCCTGCGTGACCGCATCGCACAGCGACTGCGGCAGCACCAGCCAGCCGAGGCGCATGCCCGGCGCGAGCGTCTTTGACACCGTGCCCATGTAGACGACGTGCTCCGGCGCGAGCCCCTGCAGCGCGCCGAGCGGCGCGCGGTCGTAGCGAAACTCGGCGTCGTAGTCGTCCTCGATCACCAGGCCGCCCGCGCTCGCCCAGCGCACGAGCTCGCCGCGCCGCGCCGGCGACAGCACGACCCCCGTCGGGCACTGATGAGCCGGCGTGCTCAGCACCGCGCCGGCGCGCAGCGTGTCGACCTGCAGCCCCTGCTCGTCGACGCCCGCACCGCGCACGCGCAGCCCGGCGTACTGCAGCACCGCGCGGTGCGGCGGCAGGCCGGGGTCCTCGACGTCGATGTCGCCGACGCCCTGGGCGACGAGCGCACGCCCGAGCAGCGCGAGACCCTGTGTGGCACCCGAGCACACGACGATCGCGTCCGGCTCGGCGACGACCCCGCGCACGCGGCGCAGGTATGCGCTGAGCGCCCCGCGCAGCTGCGGCGTGCCCCGAGCGTCCGGATATGCAAGCGCGCCGTCGGGGGCCGAACGCAACACGTCGCGCATCGCGCGCAGCCACAGCGTGCGCGGAAACGCCGAGAGATCGGGCGAGCCGGGGAAGAAATCGAACTGCGGCGAGCCGGCCTGCTGTGGCGGCGGCGCGCCGCCGGCGATCGCCGTGGTTTCGGCGACGTACGTGCCGGCCCCCTGGCGCGAGACGAGATAGCCCTCGGCGAGCAGCTGCGCGTAGGCGTCGACGACCAACCGCCGCGAGACGCCCAGGTCGCCCGCGAGCGCGCGTGATGAGGGCATGCGGCTGCCCGCCGCGAGCGTGCCCTCGCGCACCAGCTCGCGCAGCCGATCCTCCAGCTGTGCGCGACGGCGCCCGCCACGCAGGCCCACGAGCAGCTCGGGGCCATAACTGGTACCCTCTTTTGAGGCGAGACTGGTCACTGTTTGGGCACCACCACTGGAGTACAGTAGCGGGCGTGTCAACCGTTGACCAGTCCGCGCAAAGCCCCCCTTCGATTGCTCGCCCGGCGGCCTCGACGGTGCGCGTCGGGCTGATCGTGTTCGCCGTTTACCACTTCGCGATCGCCGCGCTGATGGTCTTTGCCCCGCACACCTTCTTCACCGACATCGGACCGTTCGGCGTGCAGAACGACCACTACCTGCGCGACACAGCGACGTTCAATGTCGCGTTCGGCGTGGCGCTGGCGATCGCCTACCGGCGGGTCTCCTGGCGCACGCCGATCCTCTTCTGCGTGACGCTGCAGTTCGCGCTGCATGCGATCAACCACCTCGCCGACATCGGCTCGGCCCACCCGCATTGGATCGGGCCGTTCGACTTCGCATCGCTCGCGCTGGCCACGGCCGCTCTGGCCTGGCTCACGCGCGAGTCAACACGACCGCTGGAGGTGCAGCGATGACCAGAATCGAGCTCGTTTCCCCGCGCAGCGCCAACCCCTTCGTCCGCCTCGCGCACCGCGCCTCGCGTCGCCAGCTCGGCCGCGACGTCGATCCGATCGGTGTGTACGCGCACGCGCCGGGCCTGCTGTTGGGATACGGCGCCTTCGAGAAGGCGACCGCCAAGCAGCAGCGCGTCGACGAGCGCCTGAAGGTGCTCGCCGAGACGAAGGCCGCGGCGATCGTCAACTGCGAGTTCTGCTGTGACATCGCTTCGGGGATCGCGCACGACGCGGGCATCGGCGAGGCGCAGCTGCTGGCGCTGGGGCGCTATCGCGAGAGTGGCGAGTTCTCCGAGCTGGAGTGCCTGGTACTCGACTACGCGACGGCGATCAGCCGCACGCCGGCGAGCGTCAGCGATGAGCTCTTCGCGTGCCTGCGCGAGCACTTCGACGAGCGCCAGCTCGTCGAGCTGACCAACGTGATCGCCCTGGAGAACATGCGCGCGCGCTTCAACAGCGCCTTCGACATGACGCCGGCGGGCTTCAGCGAGGGCCTCGTCTGCGTGCTTCCCGAGCAGGCAGGCGACTCCGGCGAGCGGGCGCTTTCGATGGCCCCCTCGGCAGCCTCCTCCTCCGACGCCGGGTCGCAAGGCGCGGGCGCGCCGGCGTGAGGGTCTTTCTCGCCGGCGCCACCGGCGCGATCGGCGCACCGCTGTTGCGCCTGCTCGTCGCCGAAGGGCACGAGGTCACCGGCATGACGCGCTCGTCCGAGCGCGCGGCCGCGGTGCGCGCCGCCGGCGCAGCACCGGCCGTCGCAGACGCGCTGGACGCCGACGCGGTGATGAGCGCGGTGGCCCAAGCGCGCCCGGAGGTCGTCGTGCACCAGCTGACGGCGATCCCGCCGCGGCTGGATCCGCGCAGGATCGTGCGTGACTTCGCGCTGACCGACCGGCTGCGCACGGAGGGCACACGCCACCTCCTCGCAGCGGCGCAGGCCGCCGGCGACGCGCGCGTCGTCGCGCAGAGCGTTGCCTTCGCCTACGCGCCCGGCTCGCCGGGCACGGTGCACGCCGAGGGTGACCCGCTGATCGCCGATCCGCCCGCGCAGTTCGAGCGCTCGGCCGCGGCGGTCGCCGAGCTGGAGCGAGCGGTGCAGGGCGCCGGCGGCGTGGTGCTGCGCTACGGCTACTTTTACGGGCCGGGCACGTCGATCGCCGCGCACGGCGCGCTCGGCGAGGAAGTCGCCAGGCGACGGCTGCCGGTGATCGGCGGCGGACACGGGGTGTGGTCGTTCATCCACATCGACGATGCAGCCAGCGCCACCGCCACGGCGATCACGCGTGGCGGCGCGGGCGTCTACAACGTCGTCGACGACGAGCCCGCGCAGGTGCGCGAGTGGGTTCCGGCGCTTGCGCGTGCGCTGGGCGCGAAGCGCCCGCGCAGCGTGCCGGCATGGCTGGCACGCCCGCTGGCCGGCGAGTACGGCGTGTACACGATGACGCGCGCGCAGGGCGCCGCAAATGCTCGCGCGAGAGCAGAGCTCGGCTGGACGCCGCGCTTTGCCAGCTGGCGCGAGGGCTTTCGTAAAGGTCTCGGCTAGCGCACTCGCGGTCCAAGCCGGTGCGCCGAGCGATACGCGCAAAGCGGCGCGCTCTGCGGAGCGCGGCCTACTTGCGCACGACGAGCAACACGCCGGCACCGAGCAGCACCAGCCCGGCGATCCGCTGCACGCCGACGGCCTGGCGCGCGACGCCGAGCAGGCCGAATCGGTCGATCACGACCGAAATCACCAGCTGACCGCCGATCACCACGGCCGTCAGCCCGCTGGCGCCGAGCGTGCGCACGGCGACCAGCGCGACGCTCACATAGACGGCGCCGAGCAGCCCGCCGACGAGCGCCCACCAGGGCACGCGGCCGATCTGCCCGAGGCCGCCGAAGCCCCCGCGCGCGACGAGCAGGATCAACACGAGCGCTGCCGTGCCGACGAGAAACGACACGGTGGCCGCCTCGGCCGAGCCGACCGACTTGCCCAGGCGCGAGTTGATCGGCGCCTGCATGCCGACCAGGCAGCCCGCGCCCGCGCCGAGCAGAACCGCCAGCCCGCGGCTCACTTGGCCTCGAGCCAGTTCTGGCCCACGCCGATGTCGACGGCGAGCGGCGGGTCGTGCTCCCACACGCCGCACATCTCGCGCTCGACCAACGCGCGCGCAGCCTGCTGCTCAGACGGCGGCCCTTCGAACAACAGCTCGTCGTGGATCGTCAGCAGCAGGCGCGTCTGCAGCGACGACTCGGCGAGCGCGTCGTGTGTGCGCACCATCGCCAGCTTGATGATGTCCGCGGCCGTTCCCTGGATGACCGTGTTCACGGCGAGGCGCTCGCCGAGCGTGCGTACCTGGTAGTTGCGCGCCTGCAGCTCGGGGATCTGCCGGCGCCGTCCCCAGAGTGTCGTGACGTAGCTCTGCTGCTTGGCCTGCTCGATCGTCTCGGCGATGAACGCGGCGACGCGGGGGAAGCGCTCCAGGTAGGCGTCGATGAACTCCTTGGCCTCCTCGCGCGGGATGTTCAGCCGGTCGGCGAGGCCGTAGTCCGAAAGCCCGTAGACGATCCCGTAGTTGATCATCTTGGCCTTCGAGCGCATGCCCGGATCGATTCCCGCCGCATCGACGCCGAACACCTGCGAGGCGGTCGCCGTGTGCACGTCTTCCCCGCGCACGAAGATCTCCTTCAGCACGGGCTCCTCGGCGGCGTGCGCGAGCACGCGCAACTCGATCTGCGAGTAGTCGGCGGAGATCAGCACCGCGCCCTCCTCGGCCTCAAAGCAGCCACGGATCTCGCGCCCCAGCGGCGTACGGATCGGGACGTTCTGCATGTTCGGGTTGGTGCTCGCCAGGCGCCCCGTCTGCGCTCCGGCCTGCAGGAAGGTGGTGTGGATGCGCGAGCGCTCGTCGACCTCGTCGGGCAGCACGTCGAGATAGGTCTTCGCCAGGGTTGACAGCTCGCGCCAGCGCTCGATCTTCGGCACGATCACATGCTCGGCGCGGATCGCCTGCAGCACGCGCGCGTCGGTCGAGTAGCCGGTCTTGCCGCGACGCTTGCGCGACAGGCCGAGCTTCTCGAAGAGGATCTGCCCGAGCTGCTGCGGCGAGCCGATCGTGAACTCCTCCTCGGCGAGCGCGAAGATCTCGCCTTCCAGCGAGGTGAGCTCCTCGCGCACGCGTCCGGAGATCTCAGCCAGGCGCTCGAGGTTCAGGCGCACGCCCCGCAACTCCATGTCGCGCAGCACAGCGACCAGCGGCAGCTCGATCTCCTCCATCACGCGCTCCAGCCCGCGCTCGGCGATCTGCAGGCGCTGCCAGTCGGCCAGCGCGCCGAGCAGCAGCGTGTCGGCGGCAAGCGGGTCGTCCTGGTCGCTGGCCAGGCCGCGCTCTTCGGCCAGCTCGGCAAACGGGTAGCCGCGCCGTGCCGGCTCCAGCAAAAACGCGCCGAGCAGCGTGTCGTGTGACAGGCCGGGCGGCACGATGCCCAGCGACTTGGCGTCGTGTGCGACGACGGGGCGCATGCCCGTCGCGACGACGACCTGCTCGGGGCCCTCGCAGTCGCCGGCGAGCACCTCGACCCCTCCGCCGCGCTTGGCGGCACCGCCTCCCGCGCCCCGCCCTGCCCCGGCGACGGCAGCGGCAAAGCGCCACGGCGCTCCGTCGGCGAACAGCGCGCCCTCGGGCGTCTCGCTTGCGCGCACCACGAGCGCGATCTCCGCCTCGGGCGAACCCAGGCCGGCGATGTCGGCCGGCGCGCCGGCGCGCACGCGGCCGCTGAGCTTGACCTCGGCGGCCGGCGCGGGAGCCGCCACCTCGGGGTCGCCGAGCGCCTCCTCCAGGCGGCGCAGCGGGTCGCGCAGCTCGTACTCGCGGAAGACTTCGCGAACGCGCGAGCGGTCGGGCTCGCGCACGTGCTCGGCGGCGACGTCGAAGTCGACGGCGACATCGCGCTGAACTGTCGCCAGCTGCTTTGAGACGCGCGCGTCGTCGGCGTGGTTGTGCAGGTTCTCTTTGCGTTTGGCACCTTTGATCTCGTCGATGCTCGCGAGCACCTGCTCGAGCGTGCCGTAGGTCTGGATCAGCTCGCTGGCCGTCTTGTCGCCGATTCCGGGGACACCCGGGATGTTGTCGGAGGTGTCGCCCTTCAGGCCATAGAAGTCGGGGATCGACTCGGGCGCAATGCCGTAGCGGTCGATCACCGCCTGGCGGTCATAGATCTTCGTCTCGGTGATCCCACGCGAGGTCGCCATCACCTTGACCAGCCCGGCGGCGTCGATCAGCTGAAAGGCGTCGCGGTCGCCCGTGACGATCATCACCGGCACCGGCGGATCGGCCTGCAGAGCGCGCTCGGTCAGCGAGGCGATCACGTCGTCGGCCTCATAGCCGTCGATTTTCACGTTGGAGTAGCCGAAGGCCTCCACGAGCGGTTCCATCGCCGGCCACTGCTGCTTGAGCAGGTCCGGTCGCGAGCGCCGCTGAGCCTTGTACTCGGAGTAGACCTCGGTGCGACCGGAGCTACCGGCGTCCCAGGCGACGACGGTCGGACACACGCCGTACTCGGTGACGATCTTCACGAGCATCGACGCGAAGCCGAAAATCGCGTTGGTCGGCACGCCCGTGGACGTGGCGATCGACTCGGGCAGCGCGAAGAACGCCCGATATACGAGGCTCGGCCCGTCGATCAGAAAAAGTCGCCGATCGGCGCCGGGGGGAGCGCTCGCGGGCTTGGTCGCGCGTGTGCTCGGAGCGGCCATCGACCGGTCACTCTACGAGGACGAGCAGCATCGCGTGGAGCGCCGTCGCGATACCCGCGCCGGCACATCGTCAAGCGGCGGAACTCGCCTTGGGCCTAACATGCCGTGCCCGCAACCTCCCAGGAGACCGCTTTCAGTGAGCGCAACGCCGAGCGCACAGTTTCGCCTGACCATCCGCGTCAACATCGACGATGCCCACGGCACCCTCGGGCACCTCACCGGCGCGATCGGCGAGGCCGGCGGGATCGTCGGCGCCGTCGATCTCGTCGAGGTCGACGGCAGCCACAGCCTGCGCGACATCGTCGTCGACGCCTCCGGTAAGGATCATTGGGAGCGGATCGTAGGGGCGGTCGGCGGCGTGGAGGGCGTCGAGCTGATCGATACGACCGACCGCACCTTCCAGCTGCACGTCGGCGGCAAGATCGAGCAGCACAACCGCCACCCGCTGAAGACGCGTGAGGACCTGTCGATGGCCTACACGCCCGGTGTGGCGCGCGTCAGCCTGGCGATCGCCGACGACCCCGACAGGGCCTTTCAGTACACGATCAAGCGCAACACCGTCGCCGTCGTCTCCGACGGCACGGCGGTGCTCGGGCTCGGTGACATCGGCCCGCTCGCGGCGATGCCGGTGATGGAGGGCAAGTGCTGCCTGTTCAAGGAGTTCGCCGAGGTCGACGCGTTTCCGATCTGCCTGGACACGACCGATCCAGACGAGATCGTGCGCACCGTCAAGCTGATCGCGCCGGCGTTCGGCGGGATCAACCTCGAGGACATCTCCGCGCCGCGCTGCTTCGAGGTCGAGGAGCGGCTCAAGCTGGAGCTCGACATCCCGGTCTTCCATGACGACCAGCACGGCACGGCGGTCGTCGTGATGGCTGCACTGCTGAACGCGGTCAAGCTGACGGGCAAGCGCCTGGAGGACCTCAATGTGCTGATCATCGGCCTGGGCGCGGCGGGGATCGCGGTGACGAAGATCCTGCTCGCGGGAGGCGTGCGCAAAATCGTCGGCGCAGACTCGCGCGGCACGCTGCACGTGCAGCGCGAGGACTACCTAGACGGCTCGATGAACGCGATCAAGCGCTGGTTCGCCGAGTCGACCAACCCGGACTGTCGCGCGGGCACGCCCGCCGAGGTGATTGACGGCGAGGACCTGCTGATCGGCCTGTCAGGCGCGCGCGCGATGCCCGCGCAGGCGCTGTCGCGCATGAACAAGGACGCGATGGTCTTCGCGATGGCCAACCCCAATCCGGAGGTCACCCCCGAGGAGGCGGAGCAGTACGTGCGCATCGTCGCGACCGGTCGCTCGGACTACCCCAACCAGATCAACAACGTGCTGTGCTTTCCGGGCATCTTCCGTGGAGCGCTGGACGTGCGCGCGCCGACGATAACCGAGCGCATGAAGATGGCCGCCGCGCATGCGATCGCCGAGACCGTCGACGAGTCAGAACTGCGCGAGGACTACATCATCCCGTCGGTCTTCAACCGCGAGGTCGCGCCGGCGGTCGCCGCGGCGGTGGCTGATGAGGCGCGCGCCGACGGCACAGCGCGCGCCGGCAACGAGGTGGGCTTCGCGCAGGGCGACACGATGACGCCCAGCTCGGCCGGATAGCGTGCCCTGATCCCGCTTGTGAGAGGCTAGGCGCGTGGAGGAGCAGCGCGTGACGGTGACGGGTGCGACGGGGCTGATCGGGCCGCGTGTGATCGGCGTGCTGCAGTCGCGCGGCGCCGAGGTCAGCGTGCTTTCGCGCGACGCCGACAGGGCCCGCGAGCGGCTCGCGGCGTCGGGCCTTCAGCCCGTGCAGGCCTTCGACTGGGATCTGATGAGCGAGCCCGCCCCGGCGCAGGCGCTGGAGGGACGCGACGCGGTCATCCATCTGGCTGGCGAGAACATTGCACAGCGCTGGTCCGCGCAGGCCAAGCAGGCGATCCGCGAGACGCGCGTGACCGGCACGCGCAACCTGCTCGCGGGCCTCGAGCAGACCGACTCGCGCCCCGGTGCGCTGGTCAGCTCATCGGGCGTCGGCTACTACGGCCCCCACGGTGAGGAGCCGCTGGACGAGGAGGCGCCGGCGGGCAGCGACTTCCTGGCGCGCATCTGCGTGGACTGGGAGCAGGAGGCCGCCCGCGCGTCGGCGCTGGGCATGCGCGTGTCACTCATCCGCACGGGCGTCGTGCTCGACAGGGACGGCGGTGCGCTGGAGAAGATGCTGCCGCCCTTTCGCCTCGGCGTCGGCGGCCCGGTGGCGGGCGGGCGCCAGTACATCTCCTGGATCCATCGCGACGATCTCGCGCAGCTGATCGCCACGGCCGCACAGGACGAGCGCTGGAGCGGGCCGGTCAACGCGACGGCGCCCGAGCCGGTCAACAACCGCGACTTCTCGCGCGCGCTGGGCCGCGCGCTCAAACGCCCGGCGCTGCTTCCGGTGCCGGCTGCCGCGCTGGCGCTGCTGTACGGCGAGATGGCGGAGATCGTCACGCGCGGCGCGCGCGTCGTACCCGCCAAGGCGCTCGTGCTCGGCTATGAGTTCGCGCACGCCGACCTCGACGAGGCTCTGTCCTCGGCGATCGGCGGCTAGCGCGGCGGGGCGGAGGCCAATTGCGGCTCAGCGGGCCTCGCCGCCGGCTCACGCGCGCGTGAGACACGGTTGTCGGTCTCGATGATCACACGACATGGCCGGCGGCTGAGCAGATAGGCAGCGGTCGGCCCGATGCGCTGCTCGCCGGCCGGCGCGTGGATGGTCGACCAGTAGATGACGTCAGCGCCGACGCGCTCGGCTTCCTCGACGATCGAGGCGCCCGGGTGGCGCGTGCGGATCAGCGCCGTGTGGATCTTGATGCCGGCGCGGCGCGCCTGGATGCGGGCGCTCTCCAGCACCGAGCGCCCGTGCGCCTCCTCACGTTCCAGCCCCGCGTCGAGCGACAGCTGGCTGGGCACGGGCAGTACGAAGATCGCATAGACCACCCCCTCCTCGCCGATCAGCTTGGCCGCGCTGTGCAGCACGGTGGCGCTGACGTCCGCGCCGAAGATCGGCACGAGCGCCGTGCGGTAGTCAAAGGCGGCGAAGTCGGTCGGGCGCTGCGGACGCTCGATCTTGTAGGAGCGGCGCAGATCGAGGCCCTGACGGCGGCGGTAGACGAAGTAGCCGGCCATCCCCAGGACCATCCAGGGAATGCCGATCGTGCGGGCCTCGCCGTGCAGCGCCACGACCGCACACCACGCACCGAACGTGCCGATCGCGCCGAGCACCGCCGTCAGCGGGATCGAGTGGCCGCGAATGAGCACGTTCCAGGGCATGCGGTATGGACGCTCCTGGTCGGGGCGCTTGATGCGCAGCGCGATCACCGACACATGCGCGGTCGTGAACGACAGCATCGCGCCGAACGAGTAGAGGTTGCCGAGCAACGTCGTCTGACCCGGCAGGATCAGCAGTGCGGCGAGAATCGAGAAGAACACGATCGTGAACCACGGGGTGCGAAAGCGCGGGTGCAGGCTGGAGAAGATGCTCGGCAGCTGACGGTGCTCGGACAGCGACCACGACAGCCGTGAGATACCGATCAGGCCGGCATTCGTGGCGATGAACAGGATCGTCGCGGCGAGCACGCCGACGTACGCTTTGGCCAGCGTGAGCACCGTGCCGTGCAGGCCCAGACGCGAGACGATGCCGAGCACCGGGTCGTTTTCGAAGTGGCCGCCGAGCGCCGTGGCAAAGCCGGGGTGCTTAAAGCTTTCCTGCAGAGCGGGACTGAAGCCGCCAGCGTGGTGGATCACCGGCAGCGCCGACAGCGCCACGACGGAGATGCCCGCGTACACGCCCAGCACGGCGATCAGCACCAGGTTCACCGACTTGGGGATGTCGTGGCCGGGATCCTTGGCCTCCTCGGCCATGTTCGAGACCGTCTCGATCCCCGTGTAGGCGACCATTGCCACCGACAGCGCGAAGATCAACTGCGTCCAGCTGGGCGCAAGGCCGAGGTGCACCTGGTCGATCAGCAGCGATGGGTTGAACACGAGCACCAGGCCCAGGCCAACGAGCAGCACCTGCGTGCACAGGTCGGCGACCGCGAGCAGCAGGTTGAGCTTTGCCGACTCGCCGAGACCGCGAATGTTCAGGCCGGCGAGCAGCACGATCGTCACCAATCCGCCGATGATGTCGCCCGGATTGTGGGTGAGCGCGGGGAAGAACGCGCCGAGGTAGTGCGGCACGAAGAACGCCGAGATGGCGATCGTGATGATGTAGTCGAGGCTCAGCGCCCAGCCGGCAAAGAACGACACGACATCGTTGAATGCGTGGCGAGCAAACGACGAGGAGCCGCCGGCTTCGGGGAACATCGCCGCACCCTCCGCATACGTCTTGGCGGTGAGCACGAACAGGCCGCCCGCGAACAGGAAGACGATCGGCGTGAGCCCGAGCGCGTGCGCCGCGACCAGACCAAGCGCGTAATAGATCGAGGAGCCGACGTTGCCGTAGGCGGTCGCGAACAGACCCGGAACGCCGACCGAGCGACGCAGGCCGTGCTCTGACAGACGTGCCATCCCCAGCCAACGCTAGGCGGGCCGGCGTTACGCTCGCATAACGATCTACAGCGCGCGCATTACGATTTCATGACGGCGGCTCAGGCGAGCGTCGGGACCTTCTCGCGCGGGCGCGCGGGAGGGTTCTCGGTCTCGATGATCACGCGGCAGGGGCGCTTGCTGAGCAGGTAGACCGCAGTCGGGCCGAGGCGCTGGTCGCCGGTGGAGGCGTGCAGGGTCGACCAGTAGATGACATCGGCGTCCACGCGCTTTGCTTCCTCGACGAGTGATGCCCCGGGGTTGCGTGTGCGGATCAACGCCGTGTGGATCTTGATGCCCGAGCGGCGCGCTTGAATGCGCGCGCCCTCCAGCACCGAGCGCCCGTGCGCTTCCTCCTGCTCCAGCCCCGCCTCCAGCGACAGCTGGCTGGGCACGGGCAGCACGTAGAGCACATAGACGACGCCCTGTTCGCCGATCAGCTTGGCGGCATGCCCGAGCACGCTCGCGCCGATGTCCTTGCCGAAGATCGGCACGAGCGCCGTTCGGTAGTCGAACTCCTCGAAGTCGGGCGGGCGCTCCGGGCGCGGCGACTTGACCGTCGTGCGCAGGTCCAGCCCCTGCTGTTTGCGAAAGCCGATGTACAGCAACATCCCCAGGCCGAGCCAGAACACGCCCGCCGCGGCTACCGCGAGATGCAGCACGGTGACGACGACGAACGCCAGGCCCGTGCCGACGATCCCCAGCAGCGCGAACACGGGCAACGGGCGCCCGGCGATCGTCACCGTGCCGGGCCCGCGATACGGGCGCGGTCGATCTGGCTCCTTGATGCGCAGGCGGATCACCGAAAGGTGCGCGATCGTGAACGAGAGCATCGCCCCGAAGGCGTACATGTTGCCCAGGAATTCGGCCTGGCCGGGGATGATCGTCAGACATGCGACGCCGCCGAACAGCAGGATGCCGATCCACGGCGTGGAGAAGCGCGGATGCAGGCGGCTGAGGCGGTCGGGGACCTGGCGGTGCAGGCCCATCGAGTAGACCAGCCGCGAGGCGCCGATGATGCCCGCGTTGGCGGCGATGAACAGGATCGTCGCCGCCAGCAGGCCGACGTAGATCTCGCCGATCGACTGCAGGCCGCCGAGATGCAGGTGCTTGACGATGCCGAGCACGGGGTCGCCGGCGAAGCCCCCCTTGTCATCCGCGGTTCCAAGCAGCGTCGTGTACTTGCCGTCGGCGCCCTTGTGCACGGGCAGCGCCGAGAGGGCGACCATCGGTAGCGCGGCGTAGATCGCGAACACGGCGAGCACGACGAACTTGATCGCGCGCGGAACGGTCTTTGTCTCGTCGCGCGCCTCCTCGGCCATGTTGGAGATCGTCTCGATCCCCGTATAGGCGATCATCCCGATGGGAATCGCGATGAGGAAGTCTTTCCAACTCGGTGCGACGCCGAGGTGGACGTTGTGGATCAGCACATCGGGGGAGAGCACGAGCACGATGCCGACGACCACCAGCAGCAGCTGCGTCGCCAGGTCGGTGATCGCGAGGACGATGTTCAGGCCGGCGGCCTCTTTGACGCCGACGACGTTGACGACCGACAGCGCGATCACGACGGCGATCCCGAACAGCACGTCGCCGGGGCTGTGCTGCAGCGCCGGCCAGAACAGGCCGCCGAGGTAGTGCGGCACGAAGAACGCCGAGATGGCGATCGTGATCGTGTAGTTGAGCATCTGCGCCCACGCGGCGAAGAACGACCACAGCTCGTTGAAGGCATGACGGGCAAAGCTCGAGGAGCCGCCGGCCTCCGGATACATCGCCGTCGCCTCGGCGTACGTCGCAGCCGTCAGGTAGAAGATCACTCCGGTGATCAAGAAGACGATCGGCGTCAGCCCCAGCGCGTAGGAGGCGACCAGCCCGAGCGCGTAGTAGATCGAGGAGCCGACGTTGCCGTAGGCGGTCGAGAACAGCGCGCTCGTGCCGAGCACCCGCTTGAGGCCGTGTTGGCTGAGACGCGCCATGCGCCCAGCGTATAGAGGCCCGGTTACGCTTACCGCCGCCCCTCGCCGGGCCACGGGCCACGGTCACCAGAAGGATTCGCGAATGCAAAATCCCGTGCATCGCAGCCGGCTGGGGAGGAACCCACCGTATGATCCCGACGACCCCGAGGGCCGCTGGCCGCCGGGGCCCCTGCTATGGAAACCTCGCGCCGCGGAAACTACGACTCGGGAGAGGACTTCGTCCTCGAATACGGCGAGCTGCGCTTCACGTTCAACGAGGAGGACTTCTCCGAGCGCTGCGAGCAGGCGGCGCTGAAGGTCGGCTTCGTCGGCGGGCGCCTCGGCGAGGAGGAGCTCGAAGACCTCGTCAACCTCGCCGTCAACGGCGAGATCTCAGATCCGGCGTCGGCGCTGGGCCAGCACGTCAACGACTGCTGGCCGGAGCTCGTCGGCCCGGCCGAGCGCTCGCTGGTGCACTGGCTGCGCCGTCTCGTCTTCCGCGGAGCATGGCTGGACCAGCGCGTCAACGAGGGCGAGCTCAGCGTGGCCTTCGACGAAGAGACCGGGTCGTTCGCATATGTGCAGCCCGCCGACCCGCTGTCGCAGGCCGGCGGCGAGCCGATCGAACTGGCGCCCGAGCCCTCGTGGGGTCGCGTCGCCTACAAGCGCTACGCCTAACCGGCGCGGCCGCTTCCCCGCAGCAGTCGCCTAGCCGGCGTCCAGCGCGCTTGCGCGTGCCTGGGTGATCGCCTTCGCCCCATCCTCGCCGACCAGCAGCTCGGGCTTCAGCGTGCCGCTGGCGCCAAGGTCGAGGATCGGCTGGCGCCCGGTCGACGTGAGCGCGACGTCGAGCGCGATCACCGTGCTCTCGCCACCGAAGGGCCGCGTTGCCGTGGCCACGACGGTCAGCGAGCCGCCCTCGCGCAGGTTGCGCGCGGCGGCCAGCGCCTTACGCGCGGCGTGGGGGTTCAGCCCGTCCAGGCCATCGATCAGCACGACCGCGTCGCCACCGCGCGCAGCCACGCGCTTGGCGGCGTCAAGGGCGCGCTCGACTGCCTGGCCCTGCGTGTCCGACGAGGCGGAGAAGCTGAGCGCCGCGACCGGAGCGGCCGGGCCGTCCTGCCACTGGGCGATCTCCTCGGGCCGCGCGCCGGCGAGCACGAGCGAGACCTCCAGCCCCTCGCGCCCTGAGAGCGCGCCATGGATGCCGCGCAGCGTCTCGGTCTTGCCGGCGCGCGGCGCGCCGGCGATCGTCACGCGCGAGCCGCGCCCGAACGGCGTCAGCCACTCGATCGCCTCCAGCGTCGGATCCTTGGACTCCAGCGACAGGCGCTCGCTCGGATAGTCGACCGGCAGGTCCTCGTAACGCGTGCCGGCGGAGACCGCGTCGGCGGAGGTGCCGTTGATCGTGTCGACGCGAACCAGCGAGGGGTAACGCTCTGAGCGGCGTGGCGTGCGTGCCGGCCCCGCCACGCGATCGCCGGAGACGAGCTCGCAGCGGCGCACCTGCGCCGCGGAGATGTACACGTCGCCGTCGGAGGGCTCGGGCGGGTCGATGCGCAGGAAGGCCGAGCCGTTGCCGAGCACCTCGACGACGCCCTCGGTGGCCGTCCCAGCGTCGTCCTGCTCGTCGTCCTTGGCGCGCTCCTCGCCGCGCGGTGAGCGCGTCCGCTCGCGGCGCCCGCCGCGCGAACGAGCCGGTTTGGCCGGGGCCTCCTCGGCGGTGGCGTCCGTGGCCGCCTCGCCGTCCTGGAGCTCGGCGTCGTCTGACTCGCCGGAGCTCGATCGCGAAGCCGAGCCCGAGCGCCGCGCGCGCCCGCCACGACGCCGGCGCGAACTCGCAGGACGCTCGTCGGCATCCTCCTGGGAGCCGTCCGGCGAAGCGTCGCCCGAGTCCTCCTGCGCCGGCGCGTCACCGAGAATGCGGTCGATCAGGTCCGCCTTGCGCAGGCGGCGAAAACCGTCGAGGCCGAGTTGATCGGCGATCGCGTGCAGGTCTGCCAGAGGGCTCGCCTCGAGCTCGGAGCGATCCAATACTGCTGCCATGTTGCTGTCTCCTTCAGTTGGGATGGGTGGTTGGCGTCCCGCCGCGTTGGACAGCTGCGGGCACCCGGTATCGGGTTTCAGCCTAGCGGCTCGCTCGGGCGCCTCTCGCGCTCGGAGAAGGCACGCGGGCTCGCCACCGATCAGCCGGTGAGCCGGTCGTGTCGCAATTCCTCGGGCAGCGCGAGATCCCTGCTCGGCCGCAGCTCGCCGCGCAGCGCGGCGCGCACCGCGAGGAAGTCGGCCGCGGCGGCGACGTCATGCACGCGGAAGATGTGCGCGCCGGCATCGGCCCCGTGCGCGAGCGCGGCGAGCGTGCCGGCGAGCCGCTCGCGCGGCGCGCGGCCGGTCAGCGCGCCGACGAAGTCCTTGCGCGAGATCGCCATCAGCAGCGGGCGGCCCAGCTCGTGAAGCTGGGCCAGCTGTGAGAGAAGCTCGATCGTCTGCGCCGGCGTCTTTGCGAAATCCGGGCCCGGGTCGACGATCAGCTGCTCTGCCGTGACGCCCGCTGCGAGCGCAACGTCCATGCGCCGGCGCAGGAAGGCGATCACCTCGGCCGCGATGTCGCCGTACAGCTCGGCGTCGTGCAAGCGTTCGCGCGGCGCCGCGGCCGTGTGCATGACGACCAGTGCGGCGCCGGTCTGCGCGCACACCTCGGCGAGCTGCGGGTCGCGCAGGCCGCTGACGTCGTTGACGATGCTCGCGCCCGCGGCGACAGCGGCGCGGGCGACGGCCGGCTTGTAGGTGTCGACCGAGACGATCGCGCCCAGCTCGCCGGCGATGCGTTGTACGAGCGGCACGACGCGCTCGATCTCCTGCTCGGCGGCGACCGCCGGTCGCCCCGTCGTGGCTGACTCGCCGCCGACATCGACGATGTCCGCGCCGGCGTCGAGCAGCTCCTCGGCAAGCTCGGCCTGCGCGTCGAGCGTAGGACGCCGCCCGCCGTCGCTGAAGGAGTCCGGCGAGGCGTTGACGATGCCCATCAGCCACGGGCGCGCACCGAGCGCCAGCTCGTGAGGACCCGCCTTCAGCCGATATGACGCCACGGTTGCGCGGTCGGCGCCGGGCTCACTCACCGCGACAGCAGCCCCTCGGCGCGGGCCTCCTCGGCGAACTGGGCGATCTCCTGCCGCGCGCGCACCGCGTCCCAGCCCAGCTCGCCGGCAAGCACGTCGGCAACGCGCTGCACCGGGCTCGCGCCCGCCTGGTCGGCCACCGACAGCTCGCGCGCGGCGAGCAGACCCAGGCGCGTGCGGCGCAGCAGCACGTCGCCGATGCTGCGCGCCTGCTCGCGGCGGGCGGCGAGCGCGACCTCGGCGAGCAGGTCGGGCAGGCCGGCGACGATCGGCTGGGCCAGCTCGCCGCGTTCGGCGGCGAGCGCGAGCACGTCGTGCGCGGCGTGTCCGTAGCGCGATGCGAGCGCAGGGTAGGACTGCTCGGGCACGCCCTCGACGGGCGTCAGCTCCTCGACGCCGATCGCCTGGCCGAGCGGTATCTCGCGCGTGCGGCAGGGAGCGTCGCGCGCTTCGCGCTCGACCAGCCGGTCGACGGTCATCTTCGCCATGCGCCGCCAGGTCGTCAGCTTGCCCCCGGTGATCGTGATCATGCCCGACGACGTCTCATACAGCTCGGCCTTGCGCGAGATGTCGACGGACTTCTTCGGGTCGCCGGTGGAGATCAGCGGCCGCACGCCGGCGAATGCGCCCGTCAGGTCGCCGGCCGCGAGCGACGAGCCAAAGAACTCGTTCACCGCCGCCAGCAGGTAGTCGATGTCCTCGCCGGACGGCTCGACGTGCTCGAGCGATCCCTCGTAGTCGTTGTCGGTCGTGCCGACGAGCGTGTGCCCGAGCCAGGGCAGCGCGAAGATCGAGCGCCCGGAACCCGCCGGCACGATCGCCCCGCCGACGAGTGGCAGGTCGGCATGGCTCAAGGTGATGTGCGTGCCGCGGCTGGGACGGATGCGCGGCAACTCGGCCTCGTCGTGCAGCTCGCGCGGGCGCAGCTCGTCGGCCCACACGCCGGTCGCGTTGACGACGTTGGCGGCGAGCACATCGAACTCCTCGCCGCTCTCGCCGTCGCGCGCCTGCACACCACGCGTCTGCCCGTCGCGCTCCAGCAGCCCGGTCACGCCGACGCGGTTGGCGCACACCGCACCAAAGCGCTCGGCCTCACCGAGCACGGTCAGCACCAGGCGCACGTCGTCGGTCTGGCAGTCGTAGAACAGATACCCACTGGTCGGCTCGCGCGGGGCCAGAGCCGGCAGCAGCTCGAGCACCTCCTCGCCGGAGATGACGCGGTGGCGCGCCGGACTCCACGACTCGCTGCCGTCCGGCGCCGGCGGCGCCGTCGCCGGCTCAGCGGCGCGACTCACGCTCGGCGGCGCGAGCGCGGCGTCCCCGGCGCGAGCGCAGTCGCCCGCCGGCATCGCGCCGGTCGGCGACCGACATCACGTCGTACAGGTTCAGCCCGACACCGACCAGCCGATCGGGATGGGCGCCCTCGAATGCCGGCACGACGAGCGGCAGCGGACGCACCAGATGCGGCGCGAGCGCGACCAGCAGCTGACGCTCGACCAGCGCCTCGCGCACGAGGCCGAGGTCGAAGTTCTGCAGGTAGCGCAGCCCGCCGTGGACGAGCTTGCTCGAGCGGCTGGAGGTTCCGGCGGCGTAGTCGGCGCGCTCCAGCAGCGCGACGCTGTAGCCGCGCGAAGCCGCATCCAGCGCGACGCCCGCGCCGGTGATGCCACCGCCGACCACGACGACGTCGAACTCCTCTTCGGTCAGCGCCGCGAGAGCCTGGCTGCGCTCGATCACGCGCGCAGTCTCGCAGAGGCGCGCTCAGATGCCGTCGAGCTCGGAGGTGATCTCCGAGACCGCGGACTTCGCGTCGCCGAACAGCATCGCCGTCTTGGGGTCGTAGTACAGCTCGTTTTCGATGCCCGCAAAGCCGGGGTTCATCGAGCGCTTGATGACGATCACCGACTGGCTGTCGTTGACTTCGAGGATCGGCATGCCGTAGATCGGCGAGGACGGCGTGTTCTTGGCCGCCGGGTTGGTCACGTCGTTGGCGCCGATCACCAGTGACACGTCGGTGCGCTGGAACTCGGGATTGGCGTCGTCCATCTCCTTGAGCTGGTCATACGGCACGTCTGCCTCGGCCAGCAGCACGTTCATGTGCCCGGGCATGCGCCCGGCGACCGGGTGGATCGCGTAGGAGACCTCGACGCCGCGTTTCTCGAGCTCCTTGGTCAGCTCACGCACAGCGTGCTGGGCCTGGGCCACGGCCATGCCGTAACCGGGCACGATCACCACGCGACTGGCGTAGGCGAGCTGAATCGCCGCGTCGGCTGCGCTGGTCGATTTCACGGTACCCGCGTGCTCGCCCGCACCTTCGGCGCCCTCGACCGCTCCGCCACCGCCAAAGCCGCCGGCGACGATCGCCGGGATCGAGCGGTTCATCGCGGTGGCCATGAGGTTGGTGAGGATCGTTCCGGAGGCACCGACGATCATCCCGGCGACGATCAGCGCGGTGTTGTCCAGCGCGATGCCGGTGGCCGCCGCGGACAGGCCGGTGAAGGCGTTGAGCAGTGAGATCACGACGGGCATGTCGGCGCCACCGATCGGCAGCACGACTGCGTTGCCGAGCAGCGCCGAACAGACCAGCAGGCCGATGAAGATCGCTTCCGAGTGCGAGCCGGCGGCGATGTCCACGCCCGCGGCGACCGCGAGGATCAGCAGCACGAGGTTGACGATCTGCTGGGCCGAGCCGAAGCTGATCGGCCGCCCGGGGATGATTTCCTGGAGCTTGCCGAAGGCGATGTTCGAGCCCCAGAAGGACACTGAGCCGACGATCGCGGCGAACAGCGAGAACACGGCGATGTACGTCGCGACGCCGTTGAAACCGTCGGTCAGGCGAAACTCCGACCAGGAGATCAGGAACACCGCGCCGCCGCCGACGCCGTTGAACAGCGCGACCATCTGCGGCATCGCCGTCATCTTTACCTGGCGCGCCGCGGGCACGCCCACGGCGGTGCCGAGCGCGACGCCGAGCACGATCAGTCCCCAGTTGCCCTCGCCGGCGTTGAGCAGCGTCGCGATCACGGCAATCGTCATGCCGACCGCGGCGGTGCGGTTGCCGCGCACGGCCGTCGTCGGCCCAGACAGGCCGCGCAGGCCCTGGATGAACAGCGCGAAGGCGACGATGTACAGGACGTCGAGGAAGTTCTGGTTCTGCAGGAACGAGCTGGCGAGGATCATGCCCCGCCCCCGTCGCCGTCCCGGCCGGCGTCGCCGTCCTTCGGCGGCTTGGGCTTGGACTTGAACATCTCCAGCATGCGGTCGGTCACGAGAAAGCCGCCGACCACGTTGATCGTGCCGAAGGCGATCGCGATCACGAGGATGATCTTGTTGAACGTGCTATTGCCCGAGGCGCCGACGATCAACAGACCACCGAGCAGCACGATCCCGTGGATCGCGTTGGTTCCCGACATCAGCGGCGTGTGCAGCGTGTTGGGCACCTTGGAGATCACGACGAAGCCGATGAAGCCGGCGAGCACGAGGATCGCCAGGTTGGTCGTGAGCGTGCTGGCGAGGATCATGAAGGGCCTCCAGCGGCCGGCGCGCCGGCCTTCTCGACGGCCGCCTTGGCGCCCGCGTTGACTATCTCGCCATCGCGCACGACGCACGCGCCGGCGACCACCTCGTCCTCGAAGTCCAGCGCGAGGGCGCCGTCCTCGCCGATAAGCAGCTCCAGCAGCGCGAGCACGTTGCGCGCGAACAGCTGCGAGGAGTGCTCGGGCATGCTGGCCGGCAGGTTCAGCGGCGAGACGATCTTCACGTCGTGGCGCACGACGGTCTGCCCAGGCTCGGTCAGCTCGCAGTTGCCGCCCGTTTCGCCGGCCAGGTCGATGATCACCGAGCCGGGCTTCATGCCCGCGACGGCCTCGGCGGTGACCAGGCGGGGCGCCGGGCGCCCGGGCACCAGCGCGGTCGTGATGACCACGTCAAAGCCCTTGATCGCGTCAGTCAGCGCCTGCTGCTGGCGCGCGCGCTCCTCGTCGGTCAGCTCGCGTGCGTAGCCCCCCTCGCCGCTGGCCTCCAGTCCGAGATCAAGCCACATCGCGCCGAGCGACTGCACCTGCTCGGCGACCTCCGGGCGTACGTCATAGCCGGTTGTGCGCGCGCCCAGGCGCTTGGCCGTGGCCAGCGCCTGCAGGCCGGCAACGCCAACGCCCAGCACGAGCACCTTCGCGGGCGGGATCGTGCCCGCGGCGGTCATCAGCATCGGGTAGAAGCGGCCCATCTCCTCGGCGCCCAGCAGCGCGGCCTTGTAGCCGGCGACGTTGGCCTGCGAGGACAGCGCGTCCATCGACTGCGCGCGCGAGATCCGCGGGATCGCCTCCATCGCAAAGGCCGTCGCGCCGGCGTCTGACAGCGCTCGCGTTGTCTGCGGGCTGGAAAGTGGAGCGAGGAAGCCGATCAGGATCGAGGAGGCGCCCAGCGAGCGGATCTGCTCGGGGTCGGGCGGGGCGATCGTCAGCACCACGTCGCAGCTCCAGATCGCCGCCGCGTCGCCGGTCAGCTCGGCGCCGGCCTCGGCGAAGGCCTCGTCGGGCACGAGCGCGTCGTCGCCCGCGCCGTTCTGCACGGAGATGTCAAGGCCCTTGGCCTTGAGCTTGCTTACGACCTCCGGCACGAGCGCCACCCGATGCTCGCCCGCCGCGGTCTCCTTCGGAACACCGATGCGCATGGACGGGCGGGAACGTATCCGATACCGGCGACGCGAGGCGGTCAGGTGCTGGATCGCCACCGCGCGCCCGGGGGGCCCGCGCCTATCATCTGCTCAGCGGCGCCCGTCGCCCATTGTGCAGCCATGACGGTCAACCTGACACGCATCTACACCAAGCTCGGCGACGGCGGCGAGACGCACCTCGGCGACATGAGCCGCGTCTCCAAGCTGCATCCGCGCGTGGAGGCCTACGGCACGGTCGACGAGCTCAACGCGACGATCGGCGTGGCGCTGCTGGCACCGGGCCTTCCCGAGCGCTTCGCGCAGTGGCTGGCGCGCGTGCAGAACGACCTGCTCGACGTCGGTGCCGACCTGTCGGTGCCCGCTCCGGCGCCCGGTGCGAGTGACGCGGCTCGCGAGCGCCTGCGCGTCGGCTCTGACTACACCGAGTGGCTGGAGCAGGCGTGCGACGAGGTCAACGCGACGCTCGCGCCGCTGCGCTCGTTCGTGATCCCCGGTGGCACCCCGGCCGCAGCGCAGCTGCACGTCTGCCGAACCGTCTGCCGGCGCGCCGAGCGCCGCGCGATCGCCGTCGGCGAGCAGGGCAGCACCGAGGTCGTGCGCTACCTCAACCGCCTGTCGGACCTGCTGTTCATCCTCAGCCGCGCGGTCAACAACGAGCCCGGCGACGGCGAGCGTGCCGAGCCGCTGTGGCAACCGGGCGCCCATGGCGCCGGCGACGGCGACGCGAAGACCTAGGTCGCGTCGGCGCGCTCGGCGCGCGTGGAGCTACGGCGCGACGGCCGGCGCTTCTCGCTGACGCGCACGCCGGCGACGGCCAGCGAGACCCACATCAGCGACAGCAGCCAGCCGCCGAGTACGTCGCTGGGCATGTGCCAGGCGCGGATCAGCAGGGCGGCGCCGACGGCGAGCATGAAGGCGGCCGCGAGCGCCGCGACGAGCGGGCGCACACGCGGGGCGGCGACGAGCACGGCGCTCATCGCCAGCACGCCGGCGGCGGTCGAATGCCCGCTGGGATAGGACGACGCGCCGATCCGCGTGAAGCCGACCTGCACGTGAGGGTGGGCCAAAAGCGGCTTGAGCAGCTCGGCGCTGAGCGGCCCGAGCGCCATGATCAGCGCGACGGCGAGCGCCACGCGCGGACGCTCGCGCGAGATCGCGATCAGCACGAAGGCGATGCCGCAGACGGTGAACAGCAGCGGGTTGAGCAGGTGCGGCAGCACTTCGGCGATCGAGTTGATCGTGGCGTGGCGGTTGAGCGCGAGGAAGTGGCCGAGCACGACGCCATCTCTGGCGTGCACCGCGGGGACGAACTCGGCGACGACCCACACGAGTGCGAGCGCCACCAGGCAGAAGCCGCCGAGCGCCAGCGGCGCCGCGGGCCCGGGGCGGCTTCGCTCGTCTGAGCGGCTGCCGATCAGCGCGCGCGGCAGCGCGGCAGTGCCTGAGCTGTATCCGGACATCTCAATAAGACTACGAACGGCTCTAAAGCGCGCCTGAAGCCGGTCAGCCGACGGGGAAGGTCTTGCCGGCGAGCGAGATGAGCGCCTGCGCGGTGACCCACACGGGCGTCTGCGCGCTGGTGCGCGAATAGCGCACGCTGCCGCCCGGCGCGATCAGCGTTTCCAGATAGCCCAACGGCGAGCGGCTGCCCTTGCGCCGGATGGCGCCCGGGGCGCGCCCGGCGGCGATCAGGCCCTGCACCGCCCAGGCGGTCGACTGTGCGTTGGATTCGCCGCCGTACTGCTGGGGAAAGCCGCCGTCGAGGTTCTGCGAGCGCGTGAGAAAGCCGGCTGCGAGCCCGAGCACGCGGCGATTGCTTGCGCCGGCGTCGGCGAGTGCCTGCAGCGCCGCGCCGGTGTCGTCGACGTCGCTGCGCGAGCCGCGCGCGCCGAAGCCGAAGCCGCCGTCGCCGTTCTGCTGGCGCTCGATCCAGCCGGCCGCTTCGCGGATCGCTGCGTAGCGCGGCGAGTGCCCGGCGGCGCGCAGCGCGAAGACGGCGAACGCCGTCAGGTTGACCTGGCGCGCGAAGGAGTCGTCGGACAGGCGCGCGCGCAGCACTTCGGCGACGAGATTGCGACCGGCGAAGGAGTAGGGCGAGGCGCCGCACGCGCGCGCGGCGAGGATCGTGCGCTCGGCGTCGCCGACGCCCGACAGCGTCGCCGCTTCGCCGCGCAGCGAGTCGAGCAGCGAGCGCCCGCCATGGCGCACGCCTGCCGGGTTGCGTCCGGCCGCGGCAAGGCCCATCGCCGACCACGCGGTGTACAGCTCGCTGCTGCGCTGACCGGCAGCGGCGCCGAAGCCGCCGTCGGCGTTCTGCGAGGAGACCAGGAAGGCCACCTGGCCCCCCAGCGAAGCCGCCGACGCGCCACGTGGCGCGGCGAGCGAGACGGCGAGCACGAGCGCGAGCGCCACCACGGCGAGCGGGCCGGACGCGCCGAACGAGCGCAATCCGCCCGACGAGGGGCCGAACGGCGGCGGCACGACGTTCGTCGCGGGTGGTTGCACGGGCTCCCAGCTGACGTCCATGCGGGCGCGCATTCGCGCCAGCAGCCGTGCCAGCTCGGGGCCGAAGGCCAGGCCGAACAGCAGGCTGGCGACGGTGTCGGTGAGGTCAAAGGGCAGGCCCGTGCCGGCGATCGCGAGGAATGCCGCGGGCGTGTGGCTGGCGCCGAGCGTCCACTGGTAGACGTTCATCACCTCCTTGGCAGCGAGCGCCGCGAGCGCACAGGCGAGCGCGAGCTGCACGCGGCCCAGCCGCCGGCCGCTGAGCGCTCCCAAGCCCCGCGCCGGCGAGCCCGACAAGGCCCCACGCGGCCATCTGCCACGGCGTGTACGGGCCCTGCCCGAGCACGAAGTTCGAGGCGAGCATGCCGATCGCGCCGACGCTGAAGCCGGGCAGCGGGCCGAGCGAGTAGCCGACGACGAGCGTGAGCGCGGTGATCGGCTTGACGTCGGGCAGCGCGACGAACGCGTCGCGCCCGAGCGCGGCGACGGCGGCGAGCGTGCCGACGACGGCGACCATGCGCGCCGAGGGGCGCCCGCGCTCATAGGCCAGCCAGCCGAGCGCGAGCACCACGCCGACGATCAGAAAGGAGGCCAGCGGCCAGCTCACAGCGCGACCTCTACGGAGACGGAGCGGCGCAGCAGCTCGGCGCCCTGCTCGGGCAGCAGCGCCCCGCCGGCGCCGCCGAGGATGCGCGCGGTCTCCGTCGCGAAGTACCAACCGCCGGCCAGCAGCTCGCGCGTGGCGCCGTCGGCGATCACGCGCCCGTCGGCGAGCAGCACCGCGCGGTCGGCGCACGCGGCGGCGAACTCGGGGTCGTGCGTGGCGACGATCACCGCCTGCCCCTCCCCCGCGCGCCGGCGCAGCTCGCCGGCCAGGTCGGCCTTGGCCTGGCGGTCCATCCCGCGCGTCGGCTCGTCGAGCGCGAGCACCGCCGCGGGCGCGCCGGGCGCTTCGCCGCTCGCCCCGCCCGGGCAGGCGGCGGGCGTACGGGCGGCGGCGGCGGACCCTGCCGCCGGGCCGGCATCGGTGACGATCGCCAGCGCCAGGCGCTGGCGCTCACCGCCGGACAGGTCGCGCGGGTGGCGGCCGGCCATCGCGCGTCAGTCCGACGGCGGCGAGCGCCTGGGCGGAGGCCTCCTCGTCGACGCGCTCGTGAATGAAGTAGTCGCCCGGGTTCTGCAGCAGCAGCGCGACGCGCCCGGAGCGCTGCACGCTGCCGCGCGTGGGCGCCAGCAGGCCGGCAGCGTGGCGCAGCAGCGTGGACTTGCCGGCGCCGTTGCGGCCCATCAGCGCGATCGCCTCTCCGGGCGCGACGCTGAGCTCGACGCCGCGCAGGATCGCCGGGCCGTCGCGCAGCTCATGCCACACGCCGCGCAGCGTCAGCGCCGACAGCTTGCGCGCGCGCCTTGCGCCCCTGCGGCGCGCAAGCGCGCCGGGACGCGCATGCGGGTCGTGGGACGGCTGTGCGCCGGCGTCGGGCAGCAGGGCCAACTCACGCAGCGCCGCGCGCGCCTGCTTGACGCCGACCGGTGCGGGGTGCAGATCGCTGAGCGCAAACAGCTTGGCGGCCGGCGTCTGCAGCGCGGGCGCGTGGGTGCCAGCCCACTGCATGAACGCGGCGGGGTCGCCGTCGCAGGCGACGCTGCCGTTTGACAGCGCGATCACGCGGTCGGCGGCGGTCAGACAGCGCTCGAGGCGATGCTCGGCGAGCACGACGGTCGTCTCCCACTCCTGGTTGAGCCGGCGCAGCAGGCCGATCAGCTCGTCGCCGGCGACCGGGTCCAGCTGCGAGGTCGGCTCGTCGAGCAGCACGATCTGCGGTCTGCCGGTGAGCGCGGCGCCGAGCGCCACGCGCTGCTTCTCGCCGCCGGAAAGCTCATGCGTGGCGCGGTCCAGCAGCGCGTCGATGCCCAGCGCCAGCGCCACCTCCTCGACGCCGCGCGCGACGGCCATCGCGCTCTCGCCGCGCGTTTCCAGCGCCAGCGAGAGCTCGGCGCGCACGGAGCTGGTCACGAGCTGCGTCTCGGGATCCTGAAACAGCGCGCCGGCGAACGCACCGAGGCGCGCCGGCCCGTGCTCGCGCGTGTCCAGGCCGGCGAGCGTCACACGCCCGGCGAAGCTGCCGCCGTGAAAGTGCGGCACAAGGCCCGACGCGGCGCGCAACAGCGAGGACTTGCCGCTACCGGACAGGCCCGCGAGCAGGCAGAACTCGCCCGGGACGATCTGCAGCGTGACGTCGCTCAGCGCCGGGCGCTCGACGCCGGGATAGCGGTAGGTGACGCCCTCGAAGCTGAGCACGGCCGCGCTCACGGGTCGATCCCGCGGCGATCGCAGAAGGGCAGCAGTGCGGCGGCGAGCAGCCCAGCGGACAATGCGAACACGCCCGCGCCGAGCGGCAGCTCGATCAGCGGATAGGAGGAGAAGGAGGCGACGCCGGTCAGGCGCCCGGCGATCGCCAGCGCGAGGACCGCCGACGCCGAAGCCGCGAAGGCGAGGTCGTGGCGCGACAGCGCCCGGCGCGCTTCGCCGCGGCGCCCGCGTGCTGCCTGGCGGGCGCCGGCGAAGCCGCGCACCTCGAGCGTCGCCGCGACATCCATCGCGCGGTCCAGGGAGCCGGCGACGACGGCGCTGAGCAGCGCGACGCGCCCGCGCGTGCCCGAGGACGCGCCACGCGGTCGCGTGCGCTGAGCCTCGGCCAGGCGCTGAGAGTCGGCTGCGAGCACGGGGATCATGCGCGTGGCGAGCGTCATCGTCAGCGCCGAGCGAAACGACAGGCGGCGGAACATGCGCAGCAGCTCGTCGGGGTCGACCGCCAGCCCGGCGAGCCCCGTGATGAGGATCAGCAGCGTGACCTTCAGCGCGATCACGCCGCCGTAGGCGGCCGCCTCGACGGTCAAATCGCCCTGGCCGAACGGCCCGAGGTCGCCCAGGCGCGCGAACACGGTCAGGCCCTGGCGGCTGACGAGCACGTTGATCAGCACGATCGGCAGCGCGACGATCGTCGCCGTGCGCAGCGAGCGCGCCAGCCGCGGTCCTACGCCCGCGCCCCAGCCGGCGCCGAGCACGGCGAGCAACAGCGCGAGCAGGCAGATCGGGTGATAGAGGATCAGCGTGGCCGCGGTCAGCGAGGCCGCCCAGGCGGCGCCGATGCTCGCGCGCGTGGCGTGCAGCGGGCTGGCGATGCGCCGGTAGAACAGCAGCGTCGTGCCGATCACGCGATCACGCGCCCGGCCGTGGCAGAGGCAGCGGACCGCTCGCGCCGACGGCTACGGCGAAGTGGTTTCGCAGCGTGGAGCCGTCGAAGCGCCAGCGCAGCACGATCGACGCCCGCCGTGTCGGTGCCGGTGACCGCCCACACGGGCGCGTCTTCGCCGGTACGCGTGGCGGCGATCAGGCCGCCCCCGGAGGCGAGCGTCTGCGCGGGGCGCGCCTGCTGGTCGAGCAGCGTGAGCACGGCGCCCGATGCGGAGAAGCGCGCATAGACGCCGCTGGCCTGCGGGCCGGAGCGCAGTTCGCGCACGTCGGACACACCGGCGATCTCCCGCCATGTGCCGACCGCGACGCGCAGCGTCTTGGTCGCGCCCGCCCCGGCGCCGAGCGCAGAGACGCCCGCGGGCACGTGCTGCGCGCGCAGACGCTCGAGCACCGTGCGGCACGCCGAGCCGCCGACGCTCGCGCATTCCACGCGCACGGGCAGGCGCTCGCCGCCGATGCCGTTGAGAAACGGCTGCGGAAACGAGCCGACCACCGCAGGGATGTCGTCGGTGGCGCTCCAGTCGTGCCAGTCCCACCAGATGTGATCTCCCGGATGCACGTTGGTCGATGCAGCGCCCTTGGACGCCTCGAGGCCGTTGACGTAATAGAACCAGTCGACCGGACGGCCGTGCTGCTGGCCGCCGGCGAGACCGTCGATGCTCTGCACGAAGCCGCCGCCGTAGCGCGTTGCGACGGTGGCGTTGCGCGCGAGCAGGCTCATCGCCGTCTCCTGCCCGCGCGCCTGCGGCGCACCCCACGAGCGCAGCACCTGCGCACCGAAGTCGCGCGTGACGACCAGGCCGATCGCGCTCGGCGCCTTGCCCGCACCGAGCCCGCAGCCGCTCGCGACAAGCACGACGGCGAGCGCCAAGCACAGTCCCGGCGCCGCGGCGCGCGCGCGCCCGGCACGACCGTTCCACGGCCGTGCCCCGCGCGCGCGGCGGCGGGGTCTCATCGCGCGGCGCCGGCGCATCGCTCAGCGGACATAGAACACGACCCTTGAGGTGCCGCGCGCGAGGCTCGTGCGATTGCCCGCGGCATCGGTCGCCTCGATGTCGAGCACGTAACGCCCGCGGCGCAGCGCACTCGGGAGCAGGTAGGAGAAGCTCGGCGCCGAGGACACCTTGAAGAAGGCGCCGCTGCCGCAGCGCGCGCGGCTGAAGCGCTCAGAGGTGCCGTCGTAGGCCGAGCAGCGCCCGCGATAGGAGCGACGCAGGCGCAGGCTGACCGACGCGACCTGCGTGTGTGCGAGCGTCGTGCCACGCAGCAGCCGAGGCGCTGTCGCGGGCGCATAGGTGTGTCCGTCGAGGATGTCGCTCAGCTTGGCGACGAGCGCATACGGGCCTTTGTAGGGACCGCCGGCGGTCGTCGACCCGAGCACGGCGGTGGAACCGGCGGCGGCCGAGGCACTGGTGCCGCAGTTGCCGTCGTTGCCGTTGTGCACGCACACGCTCGCCTCGGTGCGCACGGAGGCGGGCGCACTGACCTGTAGCTGCACGTTGCCGGCCTGCGCCAGCGTGAGCGTCGCGTGCCCGGAGGCGTCGGTGGTCGCGCTGGCGCCGCCGCCACTGACGGTCGCGCCCGCAGCCGGCGAGGGCGCGCCGGTGGCGTTGGCGTAGGAGGTCACCGTCACGCCGATCGGCGAGCCGGCTTGGGCGACTGCCGGCGCGGCGATGCCAAGTGGGTTGGGCGAGGGCGGGCAGGCGCCGCTTTCGCTGAAGCAATCGGGGAACAGCAACACGCTGTCGCCGGGCGCCAGCTCGGCTTCGCAGAGGCCCTGCGTCGAGGGGACGTTGTTCAGCCAGAAGACCCAGAAGAAGTTGGCCGCCGCTTCGGGTTCGAACTGGTGTGACTCGCCGAGGATCGTTTCGGCGGAGTAGCCGAGGCCGGTGAACCACGCGCCGCTCCAGTTGCCTGAAGTCGCCTGCTCCAGGGCACCGGCACCGCTCGTGCCGGTGCACGTGTGCGCGGGGTTGCCGTCCTTCTCGACCGCGGTGGTGGTCGTCGTCACGCTCGTCGGTGCGAGCAGCGTGTTTTGCACCCCCTCGATGTGCACGGTGACTGTTGCGGGAGCGGCGGCGTGCGCCAGCCGAGACGAGCGCGAGCAGCAGCAGGCACGCGAGGAGCACTGCCTTGGGCATAGGACGAGATGAGAGCATGGAGCCAACCCCTTTCCACGAGGGCTTGTGGGCTTCGGCCGGAGGCAGGTCTCCTGGCTCCCGGGCCTACCTCTCCGGGCCTTCCCGATTCGCGTGGCGAATCGGTGGCTGCGCGCTTGCGCTCCGGCTGGCACCCCCGGTCACAGTGGCGGGTCCGCGTCGGATTCACACCGACTTCCCTTCACCACCGGCCGTTGAACGCCACGCATGCTACTCCACGCGCGGCCGCGCCGATGGTAGGGTCCGCGGCATGCGCGGGGGTGCATACCGGGGTGACACATGCGCGAAAGGCCGACGGGCGGCGCGCGCGACGACGCTCGTCGCGGTGGCGCTCGCGGCCGGCGCGCTCGCTGCGCTGCCGGCGCAGGCGCTGACGGTCGGCGGCTGCAAGGTCAAGCCGCACGCCAACTGCGCGCACAAGCAGCTGATCCAGGCGAAACTCAACAACGCCAACCTGAGCGGTGCGAACGTCAGCTCGAGCGTGTTCATCCAGGCCTCGCTCAAGCGCGCCGACCTGCAGGGCGCCAACGCGCGCGGGGCAAACTTCGGCCAGACGCACCTCGAGCACGCCAACCTCAGCAAGGCCAACCTCAGCGGCACGCGGCTGGTGCAGACCTATCTGCAGGGCGCCAACCTGAAGGGCGCCAACCTGACCAAAACTGCGTTCACGCAGGCCTATCTGGAAGGCGCGAACCTGGAAGGCGACGACCTGACGACGGCCGACCTCACGCAGGTGGAAACGAAGAACACGAACTTCCGCAAAGCCAACCTTTCGGGGCTGGAACTGTATGGCAACTACCCGGGCACGAACTTCGCAGGCGCCAACCTGAGCGGCGCGACGCTCGTCGGCAACTTCCAGAACGACAGCTTCGTGGGCGCGAACGTGAGCGGCGTCAAATACTGCAACGCGACGATCGAAGGCGTGCTGCACAACGAAGCCGGCGGCTGCCCCGCCGGACTGATCCAGTAGCGACGCCGCGCGCGGCCGGCGCGGCCGCTCAAGCGCTCTCGACGGCGTCCTTCAGGCGTGCAAGGCGCCCGTCCCATGCGGCCTCTGTCTCGGCAAGCCACGCTGTGGCCGGGTGCAGCGCGCGGTCGCGCAGCCGGTAGCGCACCTCGCGCCCGCGCGCGGGCGCGCGCTCGACGAGGCCGGCGTGGTCGAGCGTCGCGAGGTGCTTGGCGACCGCCTGCCGCGTGATCGGCAGCGCGGAGGTGAGCGCCGGCACGGTCGTCGTTCCGTCGCGCAGCAGCGCCTGCACCATCAGCCGGCGCGTGGGGTCGGCCAGCGCGGCGAACACCGGCCCGACGTCGTCGCTCAAGCGCACGCCCCCTGCAGGCTCATCGACAGCGCCGTCAGCGGGAAGGCGGGCTCTGACTCGGTGACGAGCACGCGTGTGCCGCGCGGCGACGCGACGACGAGGAACTCCACCCGCGTGGCCGGCTCGTCCTCGCCGACCCACCACCACACGAGGCGGTGCGGCGATTCGACGATCTCCACGTGCACGTCGCGGCCGGGCTCGTCCAGCCAGCGCTCGCGTCCCTGCTCGGTTACGAGCGCCTCCCAAACCTCCTCGGGCGACGCCTCGATGTCGACCTCTCTGCGAACCGGCATATGCGCCTCCTTGACAACCACTTGGTTGCTATTGTGCTGACAACCGTTCAGTTGTCGAAAGGATAGCCCACCATGCCACTGATCCCGATGGTCGTCGAGCAGAGCGCGCGAGGCGAGCGCTCGTTTGACATCTACTCGCGCCTGCTCAACGAGCGCATCGTGTTCATCGGCACGCCCGTCGACGATCAGGTCGCCAACCTCGTCGTCGCACAGCTCTTGCACCTGGAGTCCGAGGACTCCGAGAAGGACGTGTCGCTGTACGTCAACTCGCCCGGCGGCGGCGTGTACGCGGGCCTGGCGATCTACGACACGATGCAGTTCATCAAGCCCGACGTGCAGACGATCTGCTTCGGCGTGGCGATGAGTATGGGCTCGCTGCTGCTCGCCGGCGGCGCGCCGGGCAAGCGCATGGCGCTGCCCAACAGCCGCATCCTCATCCACCAGCCCTCCGGCGGCTTTGAGGGCCAGGCCGCGGACATCGAGATCCACGCGCGCGAGACGCTGGCGCTGCGCGGGCGCATCGACGAGATCTACGCCGAGCACACCGGTCAGCCGCTCGAGCGCGTGCACGACGACATGGATCGCGACCGCTACTTCACCGCCGAGCAGGCGCGCGAATACGGCCTGATCGACCGCGTGATCTCATCGCACGAGCTGACGCGCGTGCCGACGGGTTTCGGCGCCGCCGCGGCCGGCGCGGACGCTTAGTCGAAGGCCGCGCGCGCGGCGCGCTTCAGGCAGGCGATTCGGGCGAACCGCGCGTGTAGCCCCCAAATATTTATAGATCGGATTTAAGGTCGGCGAGCCGCGCGCGCGCGGCGTCGTCGAGTGCGCTTGCTTCGACGATCAGCCGCCGCGCGGCATCGAGGTCGTCCGAGCGCCCGAACGTGAGCGCCGCCTTGAGCACGCCGTCCTTGAGGTACCAGTTGGTGAACTCGCCGTCGGCGAGCGAGCCGCGCACGATCTCCTCGTCCCAGTCATAAGCCGGGCCGACGTACTCCAGCTCACCCCAGTCGCCGAGCACCGAGTAGAAGTACGGCACCTCGGTGTGCGCGACGTCGCGCCCGAGCATGTTCAGCGCGACCGTCTTGCCGTGGTTGAAGGCGACGTCCCAGTGCTCGATGCGCACGTGCGCGCCGCCGTGCACGGGCGACTCGTATTCGCAGATGTCGCCCGCCGCGAAGACGCCGGGCGCCGAGCTGTGCAGGCGCGAGTCACACGTCACGCCGCCGCGCTCGCCGATCTCCAGTCCCGCACGCTGGGCCAGCTGGACGTCCGGCGTCACGCCCGCGCCAATCACCACGGCGTCGGCCGGCAATTCCAGGCCATTGCGCGTGACCACCTTCGACACGCTCCCCTCGCCCTCGAAGCGCTCGAGCTCATCCTCGCCGTGGACCGTGATGCCGTGCGATTCCAGCAGCTCCTGCACGAACGCGCCGACCTGAGCGCCGAAGCCGCGTTCGAGCGTGTGCTGCTCCTGCATGACGATCGTGCACTTCTTGCCGAGCATCGTCAGCGACGCGGCCACCTCGCAGCCAATGTAGCTGCCGCCGATCAGCACGACGTTCTCCGCATCGGCCACGCCCGCGCGAATCGCGTCGGCGTTGCCGAGCGTGCGCAGGTAGTGGATCTGCTCGAGATGACAGCCGTCGACGTTCAGCCGGCGCACGTTCGCGCCCGTCGCGATCAGCGCCTTTCCGAACTCGATCTCCTGCTTGTCCGACAGCTTCGCCGTGCGCGCCTCCACGTCCAGCGCCGTAACGCTCGTGCGCTTGAGCAGCTCGATGTTCTGCTCCGCCCACCACGCGTCCGGGCGAAAGAACGCCTTGGCGCGCTCCTCCTCGCCGCGCAGGTACCACTTCGAGCAGTCCGGGCGGTTGTACGGCGGATCCGGCTCGCGTCCCACGAGCACGATCTCGCCGTCGGCGCCCTCCTCGCGCAGCCACCGTGCGCAGTTGGCCGAAGCGAGTCCGCCGCCGATCAGCAGGTAGTCGACCTTGCGGTCAGGCATGGGTGGGACCTTACAACCCGGGCGGGTGGCGGACCGACCAGTGCGCCCACGTGGGTATGTGGTCGAGCACACGCCAGCGCGGGCCGTCTTCGGCCGAGTTCGGGCCGACATCGGTGCCGTTGTGGCTCGTGTCGAGCCTGAGTCCCGCGATCGTCATGAACGTGTGGTCGGTAGGACTCGTCGTGGAGTAGATCGTCACCCACCTGCCGGGCCCCGGCTGACCCCAGTGGACGTAGTCCTGAGCAAGCGGGTTGTCCGCGAGGATTTCGGCAATGGGACGTACGCCTGAGCGATACAAAACGTAGTTCACGGTGCTGCTGCAATCCTCTTCCAGCGCACCGCGCGGATCGGGATGCCCGCCTGGGCCGTAGGGCAGCCGCTGGAGCTCGTTGCCTCCAACGAGCATGGCCCTCACGACGGCCGGCGCAGCCGCGGGAATGAGCGCCACATGTCCGTCTTCGGGCGCGAGCATCGCGCGTTCGCCGGAGACGAACCGCACAGGCGTTGTCGTTTGCGCCTGCAGGCGCGAGTCCGCACCGGA
This sequence comes from uncultured Solirubrobacteraceae bacterium, assembly GCA_963819435.1. GTDB lineage: Bacteria > Actinomycetota > Thermoleophilia > Solirubrobacterales > Solirubrobacteraceae > Palsa-744. The sequence goes on from CAWFWA010000010.1 coordinate 35,947, forward strand.
TTCCCCGACCCCTTCGCTGCCGTCTTCGCCGGCGAGCAACGTCGTGTTCGTCGCCGAGCTCAAAGTTGAGCCGCGGTAACGCGCGGCCCACGCCTGGACCTCCGCCACGTACCAGCCGGCATGGTTGTACGCGAAGATCGCCTTGCGGTAGTCCTGCGGAGCGCCGGATGCCGCGAGATAGCGGGCCGCCGCGAAGATCGCGTCGGCGGCGTCCCACCGATCGCGCACACCGTCTCCGTCTCCGTCGACTGCATACAGCGCCCACGTCGAGGCGATGAACTGCATCGGCCCGCCGGCGCCGGCTGAGTTGACCGAGCCCTCCGTCGTACACGATGGATCGGTGTCGCGCCCGTGATCGCACTCGACCTTGCCGATGCCTGCTAGCACCGCCCAATCGAGGCCGTACCGCTCAGCGGCCTGCATGTACAAGCGCAGGTACTCACCGGGAATCTCATGCCTGGCCAATGCCGAGGGGTTTGCGTTCTCCCCGCCGGCTTCGCTGACGCCTGGTTCGAATGTCGCACTGTTCGCTCCGGCCAGGCCCGCGACCGCGACCACGGCGGCGAGCAGTGCCGCGAGCGCGAGCGCGACCAGCAAGCCCACGCGCCCGGAGCGCACGTGTGCGGCGGCGACGGCCGATCCGCCGCCGGTCGTCACGCCCTCACGGCCGACCTCTCCCCAACTGACGTTTGCGTCGCTCGGCGACAGCGCGAATATCCGCCATCACGCTCGACTCCGACGGAGCGTCGCGTGCGTGACCGCCGGCGCCCGTGTGATGCCCGACCGGGCCGCTCGAATCCACGTCGCCGCGTGCGCTCCCGGCCGGCGCAGGGCGATGTCCTGCCGATCGCTCCCGGGCCACGGCGCCTCCTTGCAGCGCCCGCACCGGGCGGTCATCGCCCGGTTGGTCGCCTGCGATGGCGCGTGCATCGAGTTCGCGGTCGATCTGCAGACGAGCGGCACGTTTGCCGCGCGCGTGCAGACCCTCGTACTTGCGCGGCCCGAGCCCGGCAAGGCCGGCTAGCGCTGGGTAGTCTCGGCGAGCGAGATCGCCGGCGCCGGACCGCTGCGCACTTGACAACAAAAGCGCTTGGGCCTCCAAGAAGCGCTCGCGCTCTCGCAGTTGCTCGGTGCTGAAATGATCGGGCTGGTCAGGCGCGATGGCGTCGACCGTCCGGCGAGCGGCCTGGAGGCCGCGATGCGCGCGCTCGGCATTGCGACCGACGCGCGCGCCGCGATGCGCGAGCCGCACTGCGCGTCGCGTGTCTCCCTCAGACACGGCAGCGTCGCGGCGCTCCCCCAGCCGAGCGAGCTGCGCGCGCATCGCCGTCAGGCGGCCTTCGGTCTCGGGCTCACCCTCCGCGATCTCGCGTGCCTCGTCGCGGTCGGCCAGCAGCGTTCGCATCGCCTGCTCGTCCACGGGCTTTGATCTGCCGTCGCCATGCACGGCGGCGTCGCGCCCAGCAGCGCCGTCGGCGGGCGACCTTGCCTCTTTCCCGCGGCCGTGCGCCAGCCTTACCAGTGCGCCGCTTGCCTCCGGGGACTGCCGCTGCCCCTCGATCAACGCGCGATTGACGTTTCGCTGTTCGCGGTGGCGCCTGGTGACCTGCACGCCGGCGACGAGCTTGCGCGGCGTCTCCAACGCCGCGCTCGCGCGCCGAGCGATCGTTCGCCCCGCCTCGGGCCGGCGCCCGTCCGCCGACCCGGCCACGAGCTGCAGCGCCTGATGGCGATGGGTGAACGCCCCCCACCAGAACGCGGACATCAAAAGCCATGCGTCCACCAGCCGAGCGCTTCGAGGTGGTCAAGGATCCCGAGCACCGTAAGGACCGCCCCGAGCAGAAACGAGAACAGAAGCTTCGACATGACCGCACCGAGCAACTGCGCCGCCCAGCGGCGGAACACTGCTCGGCCGGCGTCGCCCAGGGCAGGGGCGAGCACCGCCGCCGGCGCGAGCATCAACAGGAGCAGCCCGAGCAGCGCCGACGCGAGCAGGCGCAGGGCGATGAAACCGAGCAGCAGGAGCATTCCGAGAACGCCGGCGACGATCAGCAGCAAGCCCGCGACCCGCGGCCAGGTGCCGCGATCGGTGCGGAACTCGGCCTCAGCGGTTGCGCTGCCGCGACAGGCCGTAGCCTGTTCGCTGCGACAGATCGCGCGCAGCAGCGATTCGCTGTCGCTGATCGAGTTGCGCTGTGGGCCGTTGGCCGGGAGCGCGAGGAAGATCGCGCCGTTGCTGCGCGCCGCCTGAAGCAGTTGAGCGCTGTGTTCGAGCGCTCGAACCTGAGGACTCCCAGGTGCCGCGCAACGCCTGAAGATGGCCATTGCGTCCGTACACCGCGCGGACACCAACTCTCCGGCGGCGATCGACAGCGCGGCGGTCCTCAGCCGAGGATCGAGACGCGCTGGGTTTCGACACCAGCCGACATCGCCGAACTCCAGGTAGCACCAGGGGACTTCCACGGCCGCAGAGAAGACCGTGCCCATGCTGTCGGCGAGCGACTGTGCCCCGCGCGCCGGAGAGCCGCTCGCGCTCACCGCGAGTGTGCCGAGACCCGCCTGGTTTGCCCAACCGCCGAGCGCGCCGACGGTTCCCGCCGGATCGATCGTCACCCAGATTCCTCCCGCCATCATCGCGAGCATCAGCAACGCCTGAGCGAGCGTCTCGGCAACGCGGCGCCTGACCAGTCCGTTGTAGGCAGCGAGCACCGCCGCGATGGCCAGCACCGTCACAAGCCAGGGCTCGGTGAACGTTGCCTGCGCCTGGCGCAGTGCGCGGGCCACGCCAAGGCCGACCGAGGAGCTGTCGAGCAGATCGATCGCGAAGCACCACTCGAGCATCACGACCAACGCGTGGACCGCCCACACGAGCGCCATCCACACCGGCGTGAGGAAGAGCTGCTGAACGGCCGACAGCAGCCCTCCGCTGCTCAGCCCGATGAGACCGGTGTCGATGTGCACGTCGATCCCGTAGTCGCCGGTCGGCGCACCGGCGGCCACGAACCCGGACGTTTCGCAGTTTCGCGTGCTTGCAGGCGAAAGGCGACCGCCGCCGATCGCCCCCGCACACATCGGGCTCCCGAGCCCGTTCGACACGAGTGGATCGAGTTCCGGCGAGGCGTTGCCAGCATCGCCCTGTCCGCCCTGTTCGCCCTGCGTCCCCTCCGGCGTGCTCGCAGAGAGCGGTGGTTCGTCGGGCGATCTGCTCCCGGCTGCCCGGCCTCGCGCTCACGCCCCGTACCGGACCGGCAGATCGTCCAGGAGCGTCGGCACGACGAGCCGCGCGCGCTGGGTGAGGGTCCGCTGCGGCGCCGGGCGCGGCCAGCGCAGTGGCAGCCGCAGCACGCGCCTGCGCAAGCGCGCAGCGCGGCCCAGCGTGTGCAGGATCTGCTGCTCAAGCTCGTCGCGGCGTGGTCGAGAAGGCGCGCAGCAGCGACGGAACGACGACGTCGACCTGAATCGCCTCCACTCGCCCGCGGTGGTCGCGAAACAGGCATCTGCCCGCCTCGAGCTCCAGCAGCGTCTGGCGCATGCGAGGGTCGTCGGGATCGAGCCCGAGCAGGCCGAGCGCGCGGCCCGCCTCGGCCTCCGAGCGCATCCCGAACACGAACGTCGCCCCGATCAGGTTCTCGAGCGACTCGCGGTCGCCCATCAGCGTGTCGCTGACGAGCTGCGTGCTGATGATCGGCACCGCCAGCTCGGAGCGACCCATGCGCTGCAGCGACTGCAGCAGCGCTCTGCCGGCCGGGTCGCCGAGCAGCCGCCAGCCCTCATCGAAGGAGAACAACTTCAAACGCTCGCGCTCGGTCGCCCATCAGATGCATTGCGAACATCGCGATCAGGCGAACGATCTGCTCGCCGATGCGCTCTGACTGCGAGTACTCGGCAGCGCGGCATGCCGGCTCCGGGCCAGGCAGATCGCGGATCGGCAGGTATGTGACCTGCCGGTGACCCACAGCCGGAAGGCGCACCTGCGGGTCGGCGAAGCCGAGCTGCGTCAGACCGGAGCGTGCGTAGACCTCGAGCGTCTTGCCGACCTGCCGTTCGATCGCATCCCCCGCGAGCAGCGCACCGACGATCTCCAGGCACGTCGGCCGACGCGAGCGCGTGAGAACCCGATCGACGGCCGCGACGACGGCCGTCTCCCAAGCAGGCTCGGCTCTGCCCGGCAGCAGGTCGCGCAGAAACGACACGGCGGCGTCCTGTCGCAGGTGCGCCGGAGCGACCCTGCAGCGGATCGAGCACGCCGCGCAGAGCCGGATCCGGACGCAGCGTCACGCACTCGGTGTGTGGCGCGACGTCGTCGAGGAGGTGGAAGCGATGGTCGCCCTTGGGATCGCAGTCGATCACCCGCGCGCCGAGCAGGAACCCCTCGTACTTGAGCTTCTGGTCGAGCGTCGTCTTGCCCGAGCCGAGCGCGCCGACGCTGAGGATCGTCGTGTTGCGATCGCTGTCGGAGCCCTCGCGCAGGTTGAACCTCACCGGCCGCCGCGAACCCGTGAGCGTCCAGCCGAGGTAGTAGCCGCCCGCCGAGCCCGCGGCGTGCGTCGCCGTCGGCATCATCGCCGCCACCTGCTCCGTCGTAAGCGTGTCGTCATAGCCGCCAACGCGCGTGCGTTGCCCGGGCAGGTGCTGCAGGAACAGCTGCAGCTGGTCGCCCAGCGGCCGGTGCAGGCGGATCTCTCCGTAGGCGCGACGGCACATCTCGACGCGCTCCTCGAGCTGCTCGCGCCCCGCAGCCGCGACCGCGACGGCGACCGTCGCACGCAGCAGCGGCGGACGGCTCGATGCCTGCAGATAGGCCAGCAGATCGCGAGCCTCCTGCGTGCGCGCGTATCCGAGGTCGGTGACTCCCTGCTCGCCGTCGGACTCGGCCCGCACGATCTGGTCGGCATCCTGGATGCGCCTGCGCGCGATCCGCAGCGCAAGGTCGTTGGGCAGGTAACGCGCGTTCAGCGAGATGTCGATCGGGAACGGCAGGCTCTCGGCCGGCGCGAACATCAGCTCGGCGCGCGCGCCGGGGAACTGCGAGCGCTCGGGCAGCGCTCCCAGAACGAGCTGAGCCTGCCAGCTCGTGCCGCTCTCGGAGTCGACTCGCAGGAAGCGCCCGCGGTCGTCCACCGACGAGTCCGCCCAGCGCATCACGTCGGCTTCCAGCGGCGCGAGCACCGCTTCGCCGTTGCGCTCGAATGCCAGCGCCCGCGGCTCGTGCAGCGCGTCGACGTGCGGCTCGCAAAGACCTCGGCAGAACGCGCGCCGGACGAGCCACTGCAGCTCTGCTCCGCGCGCCTCACGGACGGGAAGGAAGTCCGCCAGCCGCGCGTGGGCCTGGTCGGCAAGGACACGAGCGCGCTCGAGCTCAGACACCTTCAGCAGGCGTCTGTCGCGCAGTGAGAAGACCCCGCGCAGGGACTCCCACCATTCGGCGAGTCCCTGCTCGGCCAGCTGCGACACATAGCTGGCCACGTCGCGTTGGGGATCGCGCAGGCTGACGAGCACGAACAAAGTGGCTCGTGTGCTGCCCAGCTCCGTGAGACGTCGAACCTGCTGGGCGACGTAGCGCTGGCGTAGCCGCACGTGAACGCGGCCCGCCTGGCCGCTCTCGGCCTCGAGTTCACGCGCATATCGCGTGGGTTGCGCGGCATGAGCCCACGCGCAGGATCTGCGTGTCGGCCTCGGTCGCCTCCAGCGCGCCGAGCAGCGAGCGAAACCTCGTGCGCTTGGCGTCGGCTCCCAGCCATTGATAGGAGGACGTCTCGACCGAGAACGCCGCCCAAGGATCGCCCAGACCGTCGGCGAAGACGCAGTTGCCATAGGTGAACGCGATCGGCCGGCGCACTCAGCGCACACTCAGACGTGCCGCCCGATCCAGCACAACCGCCCTCGCCTCGACGGGCCGCTCGCCGTCTGGCCTGACGCGCACGCACACGTGGGGACGCACGCCCAGCCGCACGAGCGGTCCCCTCCCGGTTTGGCACTCGTGTGACACCGAAACGAGCAATGCTCCGGGGCCGGTGTAGCGGACGCGGCGCGGGACATCGCAGCCGTCGGCCAGCATCAGCAACGGTGGCGGAGACCACCGCGTCCCGTCGGCGAGCTGCCTGCGAGCCGTCCGCATGCCGGCCGGCCGACGCAGCCCCATGCGATGGCGAAGCAGCGCCAACGCGGCCAGGTGAAACGGGCGGCCCTCGATCCTCACGATCGCCAGCACCGCACCCGTCAGGCCCGGGATCGCGAGGTAGCGGGCGAACCAGGGAAGCATCCGCAGCGCCACGCCGGCGTACGGCAGGCGCGACCCGACCAGCACGATCGCGAGCACCGCGATTACGTACACGACCCCCCGTACCGGCACTCCGCCGGGATTGAGGCGCAGGCTGTCGACGCGGTAGATGCGCCGCTCGAGATCGAACACCCGGCGATAGGAGCGCACCTCCATCAGTGGGCTCCGAACAGCGAGTTGACGGTGTCACGCAGCAGGCTGATTCCTGTCGGCGTGGCCAGCAGCACGGACACGATCCCCACGGCGAACACGCCCGCCGCCTCCTTGAAATCCCGCCTGAACGCGAGCACCGTTGCCGCGACCGCGAACGCGAGGCCGATCAGGCTCATCGCCACGGCGCGACCCGTGTTGCCCGCCTTTGATGCCGCTGCTTCCAGCGAACTTCCGCCCCGTTCACCTACAACGGCGGGTTCTTGGGTTTCGCCGCGCGGTGGCGAAACCGCCGCGCGGGCGGTCGGCACCGCCGGGGCGATTGCGACGCCGGCCACCGCCAGCGCAACGCAGAGCGCGCCCAACGTTCGTACAGGGAGGCTGGCGACGAGCGTGCGTCGTGGAGGGATAGCGGGCAAACGGTGTCTCATCGCGACTCCTTTGCTGTCGGCGGCGCCTGGAGCGACCGCTCATGAGTTCGGATCCGTCTGGATCGCCGATATCTCCCAGCGCCCACCGAGCTGCGACACGTCGAGTTCGTAGTCGAGCGTGTAGCGGGCACCCCGGGCGTCCGTCGCCTCGACGGTCGCCAGCACAGAGCGACGATCCGCTGTCCAGCTGAGCCGTTGCAGCGAGTCGAGCGTCAGCGCCATGCTCGGAACCGCCACGTGCGCTCCGACGGAGAGATCGGCCGCCAGCTCTCCCTGCGACGCAGCAAGGTAGTTACGCAGACCGCGCTGGACAACCGTCGCGAGCGAGCCGTCAGTGACTTCTTGCTGTTGCCCGGGCAGCCGGGCGGGCCCGGCTGCAGGCGGCCCGACGAACGCCGGGTAGCCGATCAGGGCAAGCGCGCCGTCCGCCGAGCGTGTGACGCCGACGGTCAGATAGACCAGCCCGGCTGCGTCGGTCTGCGCGGCGATCGTGTACACGTGCCCTCCCCCCTGCAACGCCCGCGCCTGCACCACTTCAGACCACTGGACGCTCTGCGTTCCCGTTGCCGGCAGGCTCAGCCCGGCGTCTGTGTCGATCCCCGTGCCCGTCATCGGCTCCAGTGCCTGCGCACTGGCTTGCGGGCTGGCGGCGTTCCACGTCAAGTAGCGCCGCGCGAACAGCGACGCGTAGCTCTCGGCAGCGAGATCGGCCGGTGCCGCCGACAGCGCTGGGGCGGTCGACTGCCGTGGACGCGGCGGAGCAATGGCGAAGCGTGCGCTAGCCGCCAGACCCGCCACGCACACCGCATAGAGGAGGTAGCGCGGCGCGGCGCGTGTGAGGCGAATCCGCCAGAGGGGCCGCGCCACGATGCTGACGGCCGGACGGCGACGCTCGGCGTCCGGGACGTGTCGGCTAACGCTCAAAGGAGAACTCCGACGGCGCGACCTGTTTTGTGTTGGCGGGCCGTGCGACGGCGGTTGACACCACATCGCGCGCCACCACCAGAGTGCTGGTCTGTTCGCGGGCTACGCGCGCGACATCGTGCTCGTGTGCCGCGCGTGTCTGGTTCAAGAGCGCGCGCCTCGCGCGGCGCCTGAAGGCCACCGTGACCGCCCTCAATTGCGCGTGGCGAGGCTCGTGCCTCGTGACGGCCGGCACCGCGTCCCGTGGCCGTACGCGGGCCCGCGCGTCGCGAACGGCTCGCGTTCGGACGCGGGCAGAGCGATGCGGGTACGTGTGCGCTGAGTCAGCTGCCCGGGGACGCGATGCTCGCGGCACGTACGCGAGGGCGATCGCGGCGGCGACCGTGCCCAAAGTACCCGCCAAGGCCATCGCGCCCGCCGTTCGGCGAGACCGCCGCTCACGCCCGCCCCGATTGCGCGGCGCCGGAGCAGGGTCGAAATCGGCACCTGCGAAGAACTCCTCCTCAGTGAATACGCGAAAGCGCTCGTTCCCGGCGAGAGGCACGTCAGCGGACCTCCCGCTCGACGCTCAAGAGGCTCGGGTTGGGAACCCCGCCTCTGCCGGATCGGCCGTGTCCGACCACGCCTACGGCCGGAAGCCAAGCGGGGAGATTCCCGGCTTCCGGCCGCCAGCGCGCGGAAGGGCATCGCCGCGCCATCGCCCGTACACCCGATGGCCGGCGTCCCTGCTGCTGCGGGACGGGTCTATGAGCGAGGAAGATGTCCATAGATCGGTCCCGCTTTCTGCTCCGACGGCTCGCTGCTAAAGGGGACACCGAGCTCGCGCGGGGCGACCGATCTGCGCAGGCGGGCTGCGCGCTCGCTGGGCCACCTTGCGGTACTTCTCGCGCGACCACCCGAGCCGCGAGCAGCAGGATGCGCAGGTTTCGCCGGCGAGCTGCGACGCGAGCACAAGTCGCTGGTCGTCGCTCAAAGCGCGCAACGCAATCCCGATCGCGCGCAGATCGTCGCGCGCGGCGACATGCGCCTCGACACAGGCGCGAGCGTCTACGACCTGCACACCAGCCTCCGTGCCATCGCCGGTGTCTGACGCGCCGAGCGGGACTGCCCGCTCGAGCTCGGCCTGCAGCGGGCTGCGTCCGCCCAATGCCCGCTGGCGGTCTCGTATGCGCGAGAGAAAGCGCAGCTCGAGTACATGGGCGATATGCGCGCGACTCGCATACGCCCCACCGGATCGCGCATGCGCGATCAGCTCGAGGCCGGCTTGGCTGTAGCAGTCCTCCAAATCCTCGCGCCGAAGTCGATGCCGATGCACGCCGAGCAGAAGATCCCGTCGCGCGCACGAGACGACTGCGATCTCCTCCGCCAGATCGAGCGCGCGCCGACCTCGTCGAAAAGACGATCCCTCGCCTGCTGCTCGTTTGTCGCCGCCACATCGGGTAGACACATGGACATGTCGTTCCCAGTTGCACCCACACCCCCCTCCAGGTTTCCGGGAGATGAAACCGGCGCTATCACGGCGCAGACGAGTCGGGGCGTCCCATGAGCGTCACCGACACCCTGCACGCCATCGACCGCCACCAGCAGCAGACGCGCGGAGTGCGCTTCATCGCGGCCGTTTACAAGAAGTTCTCAGACGATCAGGCCGGGCAGCTGGCCGCGCTGATCGCCTACTACGCGTTCGTATCGATCTTCCCGCTGTTGCTCGTGTTCGTGACGATCCTCGGCTTCGTCCTGGAAGGTAATCCGGCCGACCGCGAAAAAATCGTGCACGGCACGCTCGGGCAGTTCCCGGTCCTCTCCGACCATCTCACGCTGGGTTCGCTCAAGGGCAGTGGGCTGGCACTCGCGATCGGCATCGTCGGCACGCTGCTGGCCGGAATGGGCGTGACGAGCGCCGCACAGAATGCCTTCAACGGCATCTGGGACGTGCCGCACAAGAGCCGGCCCAACTTCATATTCACGCGTCTGCGCAGCCTCGCCGTGCTGGCGATCCTCGGCACGCTGACGATCGTCTCAACCGCCGCCGCCGGCTTCGTCGGCGCGAGCTCGCAAGGCGCGCTCGCCGTCGATCGCCGGCGTGCTCGTCGCGTTCGCCGTCAACGTCGCGCTGTTCATGACAGCCTTCACGCTGCTCACCGCGACGGACACGACGCTGGCGCGAATACCTCCCCGGCGTGATCACCGCCGCGATCTTCTGGCAGCTGCTGCAGCACCTCGGCGGCTACTACGTAGACCATTCGCTCAAGCACACCCAAGCGCTGTACGGCACGTTCGCGTTCGTGCTCGGCCTGCTCGCCTGGCTCTACCTCGGCGCCCAGCTGGTCATCTTCGCCGCCGAGATCAACGTCGTGAAATCACGCAAGTTGTGGCCGCGCAGCTTCTTCTCCGATCCGCTGCTCGAGGCGGACCGGCGGGCGCTGACATCGTCGGCGAAGGTGGAGGAGCGGATGGAGCCGGAGAACGTCGAGGTGAGCTTCGACGAACCGACCTAGGCGCCGAACCCATCCCGGCGGGTGGGCTCGTCAGGCGTGGCCCGCTGTCGCAGACGCTGCAAGAACGACTCGCGAAGCTGCGTGAGGTGCGTGAGTCGACCGATGCGCTCGACCACAATCAGAACGAGGCTGCGTCCTTCCAGGCGCACGAACCCCGGCGGGGCGGTCTCCGAAAAGCCGCGCGGCGGGCGCGGTTTCGGCTGAAGTGTCGGGTCTTCTGACAGCATCGCGCGTTGCTACCCAGTGAGACTTATTGTCCACAAGAATATCTCGGTCGCCAGCAGAGCGCAACCGAGCGTCAGACACCCTGAGAGCCGCGCAATTTTACGTCCGTTGGCCTCCAGCTGAGGCTCGATCCAGCGACATGCCGCGCGATATCCCTCCGCGGGATCGACCGAAGACTCGGCCTCACCGTCAGCCGTCAGGCTCTGACCCCGAAACGACAGTCCGAAGTCACGGGGCAGCAACACCCAGATTGCACTTGCGATACAGAGCACGAAGGAGAAAGTCGCAAGGACAGCCCATGTGTCGAGTCCATGCCCCATAGACCGGGCACTGAGGAGCGATCCCGCAATGGAGGCCGCGCCCAGGACGGTGCCGGCGCACGTCCTCAGGCCGCTCACCGCGCGCTCCTGCTCGGCAACGGCGCCCAGTGTGAGCTCGAAGCTTAGCCGCTCGATCGAATCCGCCATCCGCTTATTTCTACGCACCGCCTGGGACGCAACGTCCATCGCAACTGATCGTCATCGTCGTTCAAGCGGTCGATGAGCCTTGCTCATGAAGGTTGTTTTGGCTCTACCAAGCCATCTGCGGGGTCGCCGCAAAGTACTTGCGCGCGCAACGACAGCGCGCTATACTAACTAAACTTTCGTAAGCTCATATGGAGCAATAACTTATGCCTTCACCCGCTGACAGTCCCCACACAGAGCCCTTGCAGCCGAAGAAGTTGCTGCGGCTGATCCCGCTCGACGACACCGTCGTCTTCCCCAACATGGGCATCACACTCACGATTGACGTCGGCGAGGACGAGCGTGTGATCCTCGTGCCACGCCACGAGAACGAGTTCCTCGAGGTCGGCACGATCGCCGAGGTCACCGAGCAGATCCGCCTTCCCGGCGGCGGCCGCGCCGTCGCCATCTCCGGTGAGCACCGCGGCCTGATCGGCGCGGCGCAGACCGGCGCCGAAGGCGAGCTGCGAGTCGAGGTGCAGGAGCGCCCCGACGACACGCCCGTGGACAAGCGCACGCGCGAGCTCGAGCGCGAGTACCGCGCGGTGGTCGAGGAGATCCTCGAGCTGCGCGGCGACGACGGCCGCATCGCCGCATTCCTGCGCGCGATCGCCGAGCCCGGCGCGCTGGCCGATTCGGCCGGCTACTCGCCCAACCTGTCCTACGAGCAGAAGGTCGAGCTGCTGCGCACGCTCGACGTGACCGACCGTCTCCAGCTGGCCGTCACACTTCAGCGCGAGAGCCTGGCCGAGCTGCAGGTGCGCAAGCGCATCCGCGAGGACGTGCAGGACGGCGCCGAGAAGCAGCAGCGCGAGTACTTCCTGCGCAAGCAGATGGACTCCATCCGCAAGGAGCTCGGAGACGACGACGCCTCGGTCGCGGAGGAGTACCGCGCCAAGATCGAGGAGGCCGACATGCCCGAGGACGTGCAGGAGCAGGCTCTGAAGGAGCTCTCACGCCTGGAGCGCATGGGCGAGCAGACGGGCGAGTCGAGCATGATTCGCACGTATCTGGATTGGCTGATCGCCGTGCCGTGGGGCAAGCGCTCCGACGAGCACCTCGACCCGGTCGCTGCGCGTGCGGTGCTTGACGCCGACCACGCTGGCCTGGAGGACGTCAAGGACCGCGTCACCGAGTACCTCGCCGTGCGCAAGCTGCGCGAGGACCGTGGCATCGAGGCCGACCCCAAGTCCGGGGCCATCCTCACGCTGATCGGGCCCCCGGGCACCGGCAAGACCTCCATCGGCGAGTCGATCGCCCGCGCAACCGGCCGTGAGTTCGTACGCATGTCGCTCGGCGGCGTGCGCGACGAGGCCGAGATCCGCGGACACCGGCGCACCTACATCGGCGCATTGCCGGGCCGCCTTGTGCGTGCCCTGCGCGACGCCGGGACGATGAACCCCGTGATCCTTCTCGACGAGGTCGACAAGGTCGGCGCGGATTGGCGCGGAGACCCCTCTGCGGCCCTGCTCGAGGTCCTCGACCCCGCGCAGAACCACTCTTTCCGCGACCACTACCTCGACGTCGAGCTGGACCTCAGCCAGGTGATGTTCCTGGCCACGGCCAACGTCGCCGACACGATCCCCGGCCCGCTGCTCGACCGCATGGAGGTCATCCGCTTCGACGGCTACACCTCCGAAGAGAAGCTCGCCATCGCCAAGGGCTACCTGTGGCCGCGCCAGCGCGACCGTAACGGTCTGCGCGAGAACGAGGTCGAGATCTCGGACGACGTTCTCCGTACTGTCATCGGCGAGTACACACGCGAGGCCGGAGTGCGAAACCTCGAGCGCGAGCTCGGCACGGTGCTGCGAAAGACCGCGACAAAGATCGCCTCTTCGCAGGTTCTCAAGGACGAGGCCAAGCCCGGCGCGGCCGACGTGGACGAGCAGTCGCCTGCCAAGAGCAACGGCAAGGTCTCAGACGACGACGCCAAGAAGGCCGCCAAGAAGACCAAGGCCAAGTCCAAGGCCGCAAAGCCAAAGCCAGTGAAGATCGACGTGGAGGCCGTGCGCGACGCGCTCGGTCGCCAGAAGGTCTTCCAGGAGTCGGCCGCGCGGACCGCCACGCCCGGTGTCGCCACCGGACTTGCCGTCACAGGCGCCGGCGGAGACGTGCTGTTCGTCGAGGCGACCGCCATGAAGGGCGGCGGCTCGGGCGGCAACAGCCTGGTCTTGACCGGTCAGCTCGGTGACGTGATGAAGGAGTCGGCGCGCATCGCGCTCTCCTACGTGCGCGGACACGCCGAGGAGCTCGGCATCGACGAGCAGGCCTTCGAGAACCGGGAGTTCCACGTGCACGTCCCTGCGGGAGCGATCCCCAAGGACGGGCCGAGCGCGGGCGTCACGATGGTCACCGCACTGGCCTCGCTGCTGTCCGGGCGTCCGGTCAAGCACACGGTCGGCATGACCGGAGAGGTCACGCTGCAGGGCCGCGTGTTGCCGATCGGCGGCTTCAAGCAGAAGGCGCTCGCCGCAAATGCGGCCGGCCTGACCGACGTGATCCTGCCCGAGCGCAATCGCGGCGACTTGGACGAGATTCCGGAGGAGGTTCGCAACCAGATGAGCTTCCACCCGGTGATGACCGTGCAGGAGGTGCTCGACCGGGCACTGGAGCCGGCCCGCGATGTCGCGCACGCCTAACCGCTGTCAGCCCGTTCCCGCGGAGGTCCGCCAGACGGCGGACCTCCTGGAGCGGCGTTGGCAGCTGTCGATCATCTACGCCGCGCTCACCGGCGCGTTGCGCTTCAACGAATTCGCTGAGGCCGTCGCGGGCATCTCACCGCGCATGCTCTCCGAGCGCTTGCGCGATCTCGAGGCGGCTGGGCTCGTCGAGCGCACGGTCATCCCGTCGAGCCCGCCGACCGTCGAGTATCGACTGACCGAGCGCGGACGCCGGCTTGGGCCGATCATCGACGCGATGCGCGCCTACGCCGGCGAACCCGTCGGCTGACGCGCCGGAGCCGCCCGCTCCCCGCGCGGCTCCTGCCAGTCGATGTCCGAGCTGGCCCCGACCAGTTGGCCGCCCGGGCAGCTCTTTGCGTGGATCTCCTCGCGCTTGGGATTGCGGATTCCCGTTGCTCCCACCAGCCCGCCCAGCGCGACCAGCACGGCCGCGATTGCCATCCCCAGGTGAAAGCTGTGCAGCGACGCGCCTTCGGCAGCGACCGTCACCGCGTGGGCCTGCGGCGCGGGCAGCGCGTGCACGCTGGGGCGCCCCAACGGCAGTCGCTTGGCCGCAGCGACTGCCGAGCGCGCCGCGCCGCCGAGCGCCGTGCCCGACAGACGGCTGTCCAGCGACGAGGCGAACGACGCGGCGATCGCCGCGCCGACGGCCGCCGTGCCGAGCAGCCCCGCAACACGTGCGATCGCATTGTTGACGCCCGAGGCGATGCCCGCCTCCTTCTCCGAGCCGGCCAGCACCGCGGCTGTCAGCGGCGCGACGGTCATCGACAGCCCCAGCGAGAACAGCAGCAGCGGCGGCAGGACTTCTGAGACGTAGTCGGCCTTCACGCCGGTCATCTGAAACAGCAGCAGGCCGCCAGCGGCGACGAGCGGGCCGGCGCCCATGAAGAAGCGCGGGCCGAAGCGATCGGCCAGCGCACCGAAGCGCCGTGAGAGCAGGAACATCGTGATCGTCGCCGGCAGCGTCGCCAGGCCGCTCCTCAGTGGCGAGTAGCCGCCGATCTGCTGCAGGAACAGCACGAGGAAGAAGAACACGATCGCCAGCCCGGCATACATCGCGAACGTCTCGACGTTACCGGCCGAGAAGTTGCGCCGGCGAAACAGCACGAGCGGCAGCATCGGGTCCTTCGCGCGCGACTCGTAGTACATGAACGTTGCCAGCAGCACGACGCCGGCGATCAGCGGCCCGAACACGCCTGGACTCGACCAGCCCAGCCGCGGCTGCTCGATCAGCGCGAACACCGGGCCGCCCAAGCCGAGCGCCGCCAGCAGCGCGCCCGGGTAGTCGACGTGGCGGCCACGTCGGTCGCGCGGCGCGCTCTGCGGGATCACCGACAGGATCAACCACACGCATGCCGCCGCCAACGGCACGTTGATCACGAAGATCCAGCGCCACGAGGCGAGCGCCAGCAGCTCCCCGCCGGCCAGCGGACCGGCCACGCCCGCGATCGCCCCCCACGCCGTCCACGTGCCGATCGCCCCACCGCGCTCGGACGCCGGGAACGTGTTCACGATCACCGCCAGCGAGCTCGGCACCAGCAGCGCCCCGGCGACGCCCTGCAGCGCACGTGCCGCCACGAGGAGGCCAATCGACGGAGAGACTGCGCACAGCGCGGATGCGGCACCGAAGGCCCCCACGCCCAGCGCGAACACGTTTCGCTCGCCGTACAGGTCGCCGAGCGAGCCGCCCACGAGGATCAGCGAGCCCAGCGTCAGCAGATAGCCGTTGGCGACCCACTGCTGCGCCGCCAGACCGCCGCCGAGCGCGCGCTGGATGGTCGGCAGCGCGACGTTCACGACCGTCCCGTCCAGCAGCGCGATGCCCGAGCCGAGAATGCAGGCCACCAGCGTGATTCGCTTGACCGTCGCATCGTCTCTGATCACCATCCGCTCACCGTATCCCAGGTCGGGGCGTCGGCCGAACGGGTCGATCCTCGCCTCGTGGCCCAGGCAGAGGACGCACGGGCAACCGTAAATACTGCAACGTCCGTCCAAAACCCTCCCAACCTGCCCACACCCGGCCGAAGAGAGTGCATTGTTCAAAGCACACGCGTTTACAAGCTGGCAACTGGCGAGCACCGCCGCGGGGATACGGTGAGTCGATGCAACAGGACGAGCAACTGACCGTCAGGCGAACTGCGACCGGTTACTGGGTCGTGCAGAGCGGCGCCGAGCAGATCTCCGGCGCCGTCACGCGCCAGGCCGCCGAAGCCGAGCGCGAGCTCATGCGCAGGCTGCGCCGGCGCACCGCCGACATGCGGCGCAAGTCGCCGCGCCGCTCACGCGCGGTCGAGCGCCTGCCGCGCTGACCCGGCGCTATGGACAGTCGGCCGTGAGCGACGCGATGCACCTCGTCACCGTCTCAGTGTTTAGCCACGCCCCGGCCGGGCACCTCATGCCAACAGAAGGACATCGGCACTGCCTCACCCCCAGGCGCGCCGGACTCCTTCAGGCCGCGAGAGACGAACGCCGCTCCACAACGAGCAGATCAGGTTTCTCGCGGCCGCCCCATTTCAGGCCGACCGGTTCATCGCCGTCGCGCCGCAGGACGATCGGACGCGTCGGCTGCACCGGTCAGCGCCGCCGACCGGCGGAAGGGCGCGGACTGGCCCTCCCGCCGGAAACCGCGCTTGTCGGCTCGCCCTTTACGGCCTGGCGGTCAGCCAGGGTGTGTACGCGACCGTGCCCACCGCCGTGTCGCAGCGCCCGGTGTTCGGCCCCGTCGTGCAGCCCCACCAGTTGTTCTGCGCGTTGACCGTCGTGCCCGTTTCGCCGTTGGCGCCCGTGCCGTTGTCGTGGATCGTGTTGCCCGACGCCGTGACCGTCGCCTGGCCGCCCGCCGGCTGTCCCGGGTCGGTTCGCTCTGCGTCACGAGCAAGCCCGTGCCCGAGTGCATGAACGAGTTGCCGCTCAGCGTCGCCGTCACGTCGCCGAAGGCGAAGCCGAGCTGATCGGTCGTCACGTACGCGCCGTAGTGCCGGCCGGGTCGGTCGTGCTCGCGCCCGTCCCGTCGACCTTGTTTTCGGCGAACGTCGCGCCCTGACCGGCCACCGCCCGCCGAATGCCGCGATGCCGATGTAGCAGCCCTTGACCTTGTTCGCCTTGACCGTCGGCGAGAGATACGGGACGAACACGAAGATCCCGTAGCCGTTCGAGTTGCATTCGCTGATCTTGTTGCCTTCGATCACGTCGGCGCTTCCGCCCGAGTCGCCGTTGTTGTCGGTGTGCACGCCGCTGCCCGATTTCGTGATCGTGTTGTCGAGGAACTGCGTGCCGGCCGAGTGATTCGCCGAGATCGCGTCGTTGGCGTTCGATGACCTTGTTGTGCGACATCGCGCCCGAGCCGCCGAACGCGAACATCGCGATCGACGCTTCTTCGCCCTGGACGTTTTCGACGGTGTCGTCTTCGAAGTCGAACGTCCCGCCCGAAGACGCGTACATCCCGCGCAGATAGACGTCTGCGACCTTCACCTTCTTCACCGTCAGGCCGTTGTACGTGCCGCATTCGTGGTTCGTGATGATCCCGTTGCGCGCGTCGATGTCCTTGCCGCCGCGACGACGCCGCTGGTCAGGCCGGGTTATCGCCCTCGAGCCTGAGCTTCGTCATCGTCACGTCGCTCGGCCTCGACCAGGACGATGTTGCTCGCCGCTCCCGCCGCACAGCGATCCGCCGCCACAAGCCGGGTTCGACGTCGCCGGGTCGATCATCGTGCGACGCCCGAGCCCTGCAACGTCAGCGGCTTGTTCGACGACGACGTTTTCGCTGTACGTGCCCGGCCCGATCGTGATCGTCGCGCCGGCGATGCGGCGTTGATCGCCGCATTGGATGCTCGTGAACGCGCAGCCTTTCGCGCACACCGTCTTCGCGACGCCCACGCCGAGCTGCAACCGCCAGAGAGGCGACGAGAACGCCGCAGACCAGCATGAGTCGAATCGCACGCTTCTCATAGTCCTCCATAACCTTGATCCCCCCTCCACAGACGGGGCTTGACGAGATGCTACGGATTCCCCGCTCGTGGCGGCGGCTCGCTGCCGGCGGGCGAAGCTCGTCTCCCGCCGGAGTCGGGCCGGGCCGGCGCGTCCCCTCACTTCATTAGCGCGCGCCGGCTACGCGGCGAAGCCGCAGCCCACGACCTGCTTCTTCGTCGCGGCTTTCGTGCTCGCGCCGCGGTACGGGTTGATCGGCTTGGCCTGCGAGACAGCCGGCGCGAGCGAAGCCGCGCGCAGCAGCTACCAGGTGCCGCCGGCGCTACAGCCGCCTTTTGCCGCGGTGGCGCATTCGCGTTTTACTTCTCCGGCGTTGCTCACGAGTTTGTAGACGTTTTTCGTGCCGACGGCTTCTGATTCGACGGTGAACCCAGTGATCGTCGGCGTCACGATTTCCTTGGCGACGGCCGTGGATTTGTCCTTCAGCGTCGGCTCGATTTCCTGAAGCCTGGCAAGGCTCGCCCCGACATAGCTGCCGCTGTTTTCGATCGCGTACATTTTGATCGCGGTCTGCAGGGTGCCGACCTGCGTCTTCGCGGCCGCGTCGCTGGCCTTGCCGGTCTGGCTGAGGAATGCGGGGATCGCGATCGCGGCGAGAATGCCGATGATCAGGATCACGACCAGCAGCTCGATCAGCGTGAAGCCGGCCTCGTTGTGTAGGCGCTTTCTGAACATAGTGCCCCAATCGGCTGCCGAGGCCGCGGACTTGAGCAGGGCTTGTTGAATTGCTGAGCGGTGCGTCTACTTCCTAGTGCAAGTGATAGCGGCCGTTGGAGTCGAGTTTCGAGCACGACAAGCCGTAGCGGCGATAGGACCGCTGCGCGGCCGCCATGTGTTTGCAGTACTCCCCCCGGGCGATGCACTTTGATTCCCCTGCGATTACCGCGTGCGTGCAAGCGATGTGGCCAGCAGGGCTCCCCGACGCAGAACCTGTGGCAACGGCAGCACACGACAGTCCCACAGCCAGCAACGATGTGAGCGAGCTCTTCCCCCGAGGCATCCGTTCTCCATTCCGATTGCTTGACTTCAGATCTTCTCACACGGCTGTCTCGATGAGGCTGAGCCGTTGATTGACGCGACTTCAGGCGTGCGGTGGGCCGCTGAGGATGGGCGGGCGCGCGTCGGAGATCGCCAGTCTGGTTGGGTCGTCGCCAGACGGGTAGACAAAGGCCGAGGGCAACTGCGCCACGGAGCATTCTCCCCCGGGTGCTCCGTGGCCCCTCTCGGGCCTCTCTCCGCAGTGCATGGTCTTGCCTCTTGCCGGCGACGCAAGATTGGCGTTAGCCGATTCACAGGCGTTGCTCGATCGGGGCGAGAGGATTTGAACCTCCGACCCCCTGCTCCCAAAGCAGGTGCGCTACCAGGCTGCGCCACGCCCCGTTCACTGCCGAGTCTACCGCCAGCCTTCGCGCACACGGCACATCCGTGCGCACAGGTGTGCGCACTTCCCGCTCGTCGCGAGGCCGCCGGACAAGCTCGCTGCTAGCCTCCGCCACCGCCCATGGCCGACGTCCAACCGCTGCGCGCCCTGCACTACGACCCCGCTGTGGCCGGCCTGCTTCAGGACGTCGTCGCGCCGCCCTATGACGTGATCGATGCCGCGCAGCGCGCAGAGCTGATCGCACGCTCGCCGTTCAACGTCGTCGGTGTGGACCTGCCCGAGGGCGAGCCCGACCCATACACGGCGGCGAGCGAGCTGTTCGAGAGCTGGCAGCGCGATGGCGTCGTCGTGCGCGACGACGATCCGGCGCTATGGGCCTACGCGCAGGACTACACCGGGCCCGACGGCCGGCGCCGTACCCGGCGCGGCTTCTTCTGTCGCGTGCGCATCGAGGGCTACGGCCCGGGGCGCGTGCGCCCGCACGAGCGCACCCACCCCGGTCCCAAGGAGGATCGGCTGCGCCTGACACGCGCCACGCGCACCAACATCTCGCCCATCTTCTCGCTGTTCGACGACCCGGCGAACGCCGCGTGGCAGGCACTGGAGCCGTTCACGGCTGAGGCTCCATGGGGCGAGGTGACCGACTCCGACGACACGGTGCACCGCCTGTGGCGCGTCGCCGACCCGCAGGCGATCGCCGCCGTGCAGGCGGCCACGCGAGACGCCGAGCTGCTGATCGCCGACGGCCACCACCGTTACGAGACGATGGCCGCTTACGCCGACGAGGTCGGCGGCGATGGCGAGCACCGTTACATCCTCATGTGCCTGGTAGCGCTGCAAGATCCCGGGCTGACCGTCTTTCCGACACACCGGCTGGTCAACCGGCTCGACGAGGACAAGCGCGCGGCGCTTGCGCAGGCGCTGCAGCGCGACTTCCAGATCGACGAGGTGGCCCAGGACGAGGTCGCCCCGGCGCCCGGCGAGGGCCCGCTGCAGCTCGGCTATGTCAGCACCCAGGACGAGCGAAGCTATCGCCTGACGCTGAGAGATCAGACAATCGCCGACGAGGCGTTGAGCGGGCACTCCGACGCCTACCGACACCTCGACACGGGGGTGTTGGAGACGTTGCTGCTGAAGGGCGCGCTCGGGCTCTCCGATGACGACATCTCACATTTCAACGGACTGTTCTACGCGCGCGACACCGCCGAGGCGCTGGCAAAGGTGCGCTCGGGCGAGTTCGACGCGGCTTTCCTGATGCGCCCGACGCCGATCTCGCAGGTTCGCGACGTCGCCGCCGAGGGCGAGAACATGCCGCCGAAGTCGACCTACTTCTTCCCTAAGCTGCTCACCGGGCTGCTCTTCAACCCGCTTTCGTAGGGGGGTCCTCGCGCAGTACCATGTAAGCAAGGTTTTTTCTGGGGTTCCTCGAAAGGAGCGAAATGGGTGGATCGGACGGGCTCGCAAGGATGAAGGCGACCGCGCGCCGCGACGAAGGAAGCGGTTTCAGGCACACGGTGCAGGTGCGCGATCACCAGCTCAGCGTGGACGAGCCGCTGCACGTGGGCGGGCAGGACACCGCCCCCAGCCCACAGGAGCTGCTGGCCGTGAGCCTCGCCTCGTGTACCGCGATCACGATGGAGATGTACGCCGCCCGCAAGGGCTGGGACATCGGCCACGTCGAGGTCGCCGTCGAGTACAGCCCCGCCGAGCGCGGCTGCCCGACGAAGTTCGAGCTCGTCATGCGCCTGCCCGACGACATGCCCGAGGACCAGGCTGAGCGCCTGCGCGTGATTGCCGCGAAGTGCCCCGTGCACCGCGCCCTCGACGGCGAGGTCATGTTCTCCGAGCGTGTCGAGCGCGTTCACCTGGCCGCCTGAGCCACCGGTCCTGCCCGCCGTCATCGTCGCTACGCGGCAAGCCGTCTGATGGCAGCACCCGACGACTCATCCCCGACGCGCGCGGCGGTGCTCGTGCCGCTGTTCTCCCCTACCGACTCGGAGCCCCCTCACGTGGTGCTGACGCGGCGGCGCGCCGACCTGCGCCGCCACGCCGGGGAGATCTCATTTCCCGGCGGGCGCCAGGACCCCGAGGACGCCGACCTGACAGAGACGGCGCTACGCGAGGCCGAGGAGGAGATCGGCCTGACGCGTGACGTGGTCACGCTGATCGGCGAGCTGCCGGCGATCTCGACGTTCGCCACCAACTACCTGATCCACCCCTTTGTGGGCCTGATCCCCGTCGGTCAGAGCTGGCGCGTATCGCCACGCGAGGTCGATGCAGTGCTCGAGCTCCCGCTGCACGACCTGCGACAGAGCCAGACGCGCACCCGCCTGGAGCGTCGCGGCATCTCTTTTGAGACCGACGCCTTCATCCTCGATGGCCACCTGATCTGGGGCGCCACCTATCGCATCCTCTCCGACCTGCTGGCGCGGCTGCAGACGTCGGGCTCGCCCGGCCGGCTCTCGCTCGGCTGACGTCGCCCGGCGCCTGCTCGCCGTGAGTTCCGCGCCCCCGCTAGTTGGGCTGGGGTACGAGGCGGATGTAGGGGCGTGGCTCCTCCCACCCATCCGGATAGGCCTCTTTGGCCTGGTCGTTTGAGACCGAGCCGGCGATGATCACCTTCTCGCCCGGTTTCCAGTTGACGGGCGTGGCGACCTTGTGGTTGGCGGTCAGCTGCAGCGAGTCGATCACGCGCAGCACCTCGTCGAAGTTGCGCCCGGTGGTCATCGGGTAAACGAGGATCAGCTTGACCTTCTTGTCGGGTCCGATCACGAACACGTTGCGAACCGTCTGGTTGTCGGCCGGCGTGCGCGTCGAGGTATCGCCGGAGGTCTCTCGCGGAAGCATTCCGTAGAGCTTTGACACGTTGAAGTCGCTGTCGCTGATGATCGGGTAGTTGGGAGCCGCGCCCTGCGTCTCCTCGATGTCCTTCGCCCACGCCTCATGATTCTCGTGGGTGTCGACCGACAGGCCGATGATCTTCGTGTTGCGAGCGTCGAACTGAGGCTTGGCTTTGGCCATGTATCCAAGCTCGGTCGTGCAGACGGGCGTGAAGTCCTTGGGGTGCGAGAACAGCACGGCCCAGGAGTCGCCGATCCAGTCGTGGAATTTGATGCGACCCTCGGTCGTGTCGGCCTCGAAGTCGGGCGCTACGTCGCCAAGTTGCAGTGTCATCTGATGGTTCCTTTCGCGGCAAGAAGCCGTCACAGCTGGGGTCGCCGAAGCTCTATGGGGAAATCTCTATCGGCTTTACTGGGATTATCTCCCAGGATAGCGGAAGCATCCCTGCGCAGCCCGCTTCTCACGGCGCGTCGCGTGCCCGCCGGGCGGCGTTTTCTGCCGGCTGCCGGCTACGGCTCAGGGGTCCAGCCGGAGAGGCCCGACCAGGCGTCTTGCAGATCCTTCTCGCGCGCGCCTTCGGCGGCGTGCGCCACCGGCCAGACGGCGCCGGCAATCATCGCCAGCGAGCCGAGCAGCGCGAGCCAGGCACCCTCGCGCAGCGACATCGAGAGCAGCCCTGCGGCGGGGCTGGGCGGCGAGATCA
Organism: uncultured Solirubrobacteraceae bacterium; assembly: GCA_963819435.1. Taxonomy (GTDB): domain Bacteria; phylum Actinomycetota; class Thermoleophilia; order Solirubrobacterales; family Solirubrobacteraceae; genus Palsa-744. Next base: position 58,548 of record CAWFWA010000010.1, read on the forward strand.
TGCGGTAGAGCACGCACGCAGCGGCGACCGTGCCGAGCAGCGCGAGCACCCCGCGGTTGGCCTGCGCGGAGGCCGAGCCGGCCAGCGCGAACAACGCGACGACGCAGCCGATTCCCGCCGCGACGAGCAGGACAACGTTGAGCGTTTTCAGCGCTTGATGCGCACTCACCGAGACAAATTCGTGACCGACGTATCCCGCGAGGCTCGAGTGCAGCGAGGACATGTAGCCCTGCAACGCCGCATTGCCGTACTGCGAGGCGACCCGGTTGCCGGCCTGCTGTACGTAGGAGAGCCCGCTCGCCGTGAAGCTCACGCCGTACCAAGGCAGAAACACAGCGATTGCGAGCACCACCGCCCCGAAGGCCGAAACCAGTTGCCCGTATCGGGGGCGCTCGCCGGTCATCGCTGCCAACATCGGCACGAACGCCCGTCCGCTTGACCCGCGCGCACGCGATCGGACACAGCGTGCACAGCACGCCCATCGCGACCCGCGCGTCAGGCGCTGCCCGCGCCGAGCAGCGCGTCGATGGCCGCGCCCGCCGCGGCCACCCACGCCGCGTCCTCGCCGACGTCGTCGGCTACCTCGGCGTCGGCTCGGCCGCCTCGCGGCGCGGCGAGCACGCGCGCGGGAATCGCGTTGAGCTGCGCGAGCCTGCCAACGATCCGCGCACCGTCCGCCAGCGCGTCGGGGCCGACGCCGCCCTGCGCGGGCCATGCGTCATAGACGAGGCCGCGCACGGTCGTGTCGATCGCCTGAGAGAGAAAGAACTCCAGACGCGAGCGGTGCAGCGCGGCGACCTGCTCGGCGTCGCCGCGGGCACCGGCGAGCATCCAGCAGGCGATCGTCACGCTGTCCAACGCCCCCCGCAGCGTGGCGAGACGGTCGGGCGTGCCGACCCAGCATTCAGCGCCGGTGGCGGCGATCGCTGCACACCCGGCGTCGCTACGCGTGGTCACGCGCAACGCGTGCCCGCGCTGCAGCATCTCCACGGCCAACCGCCGGCCCCTGCAGCCGCCGCCGACGATCAGGATTCGCGCCACCGCGCGCCATCTTAGGGAGCGCCTGCATGAGCGCGCACGCCGCGCGCCGGCGCGACCTCGTCTGGGCGATTCGCCCTCGCTTTCCCCGGCGTCGCCTATCATCGCCGCGAACCTCGCCGACGGGCCGAGGCGCCCGCCGAACACGCGACAGATCGTGCGAGCATTGCAACACCCCAGTAGGTATGACCCAATGACCGACACGGACATCTCAGCTACAGAGGACGCGGTGACGATGGAGAAGATCGTCGCGCTGTGCAAGCGGCGCGGCTTCGTGTTCCCCTCGTCTGAGATCTACGGCGGGGTCGGCTCGACCTACGACTTCGGCCACTACGGCGTGCTGCTGAAGTCAAACGTCAAGAACGAGTGGTGGCGCGCGATGATCACGGAGCGCGACGACATCGTTGCGATCGACTCGGCGATCCTGCAGCACCCGCGCGTATGGGAGGCCTCGGGACACCTCGCCGGCTTCACCGATCCGCTGGTCGACTGCAAGACGTGCGGCAGGCGTTACCGCGCCGACCACCTGCAGGAGCTCGAGTGCGGTCGCAAACCGTCCAAGCACCCGGGTGAAACCGACGAGTGCGATCTCACGCAGGCGCGCGACTTCAATCTGATGTTCGAGACGACGATCGGCCCGGTGAAGGAGTCCGGCTCGGTCGCCTACCTGCGCCCGGAGACCGCGCAGGGCATCTTCATCAACTTCAAGAACGTGCTGCAGTTCTCGCGCAAGAAGCCGCCGTTCGGCATCGCGCAGGTCGGCAAGTCGTTTCGCAACGAGATCACGCCGGGCAACTTCATCTTTCGCACGCGCGAGTTCGAGCAGATGGAGATGGAGTTCTTTGTGCCGCCCGACGAGGCGCAGAAGTGGTTCGAGCACTGGCTGGCCGAGCGTGAGCGCTGGTACACCGAGCTGGGCATTCGTCCCGATCACCTGCGCCTGCGCGCGCATGACGCCGACGAGCTGTCGCACTACTCCTCGGGTACGAGCGACGTCGAATACCTTTTTCCGATCGGCTGGTCAGAGCTCGAGGGCATTGCCAACCGAGGTGACTTCGACCTCTCGCGCCACGCCGAGTTCTCGGGCGAGAAGCTCGAGTACTTCGACCAGGCCAGCGGCCAGCGCTACGTTCCGCACGTGATCGAGCCGGCCGCGGGGGCCGACCGCGCGACGCTGGCCTTCCTCGTTGACGCCTACGACGAGGAAGTCGTCGAGGGCGACGGTGAGGGCTCGGGCGAGACGCGAACCGTGCTGCGCCTGCACCCGCGCCTCGCGCCGGTCAAGGCGGCGATCCTGCCGCTGGTCAAGAAGGAGGGTCAGCCCGAGCTTGCTCAAGAGGTCCACCGCGCCGTGCGTGCGGTCGCACAGGCCGAGTACGACGATGGCGGCTCGATCGGCAAGCGCTACCGTCGCCATGACGAGATCGGCACGCCTTTCTGCCTGACGATCGACCATCAGAGCATCGAGGACCGAACCGTGACACTGCGCGATCGCGACTCACTGGCGCAGGAGCGCATCCCGATCGAGGGGATCGCGCAGGAGATCGAGCGGCGCGTGACGGCGCCGTGGCAAACACCAAAGCTGGCTTAGGGTGACCGGCCGGAGAGGAGCGGGATGGACTTCGAGCTGACCGACGAGCAGCGCCTGATCAAGGACACGGCGCGCGAGTTCACCGACAAGGAGATCGTCAAGCAGTCGCGCGAAAATGCGCGCAACCACCACTTCGACGTTGAGATGGTCGGCAAGGTCGCCGCACAGGGCTATCTCGGCGCGATCGTGCCGACCGAGTACGGCGGAGCGGGCCTGGACTATCTGTCATATGGCCTGATCGTCGAGGAGATCGGCCGCGGCGACTCGGCGATCCGCACGGTCATCTCGGTGCAGACCTCGCTGGTGTGCTCGGGCATCCTCAAGTGGGGCACCGAGGAGCAGAAGCACAAGTACCTGCCGAAGCTGTGCTCGGGCGAGTGGCTGGGCTGCTTCGGGCTGACCGAGCCGGATACGGGTTCGGATGCGGCCAACCAGAAGACGCGCGCAAAGAAGACCGACGGCGGCTGGGTGCTCAACGGGTCGAAGATGTGGATCTCGATGGCCAACTACGCGAAGGTCGCGCTGATCTTCGCGCAGACCGATCCGGAGCTCGGCCACAAAGGGCTCGCGTGCTTCATCGTCGACACCGACCAACCGGGCTTCAAAGCGCAGACGATCGAGCACAAGATGGGACTGCACGCTTCAGATACGGCGTCGATCGCACTGGAAGACGTGGAGGTATCCGACGATGACGTACTCGGCGAGGTCGGCCAGGGCTTCAAAGTCGCGATGTCGAACCTCGACTCGGGGCGCTACTCGGTTGCGGCGGGCTGCGTGGGCATCTGCCAGGGCTGCGTGGAGGAGTCGGTCAACTACGCCAAGGAGCGCGAGCAGTTCGGCCGGCCGCTTGCGAGCTTCCAGCTGGTGCAGGCGATGATCGCGGACATGACGGTCAAGACGGCGGCCTCGCGCATGCTGGTGTGGCGCGCGGGTTGGCTCAAGGACCAGGGCCGCCCGAACACGCTGGAGACGTCGATCGCCAAGCTCCATGCCACGGAGGCGTCGCTGGAGTGCGCCAATATGGCGATCCAGGTGCATGGCGGCGCCGGCTATGTCGATGACCACCCCGTGGAGCGCTACTTCCGCGACGCGCGCGTGACGACGCTGTACGAGGGGACTTCGCAGATCCAGAAACTGATCATCGGTCGTGAAATGACCGGCATCGGCGCGATGGTCCCCGCCTGAGCGGCACGGGAGCCGAGGCCATGTCCGCGCAGACGCCGGCAGAGCAGGACGAGCCCTCCGGCGCGGCCGGGGAGCCGGCCGTCCCGAGCGTGATCGGCGTGCTGGGCGCCGGCACGATGGGCGCCGGGATCGCTCAGTTGGCAGCGCGCGCGGGCGCGCGCACGCTGCTGCACGATCCGGTGCCCGAGGCGCTCGCCGGCGGCGTACAGAAGATCGAAGACGGCCTGGCCAAAGAAGCCGCGAAAGGGCGCCTGTCGGATGAGCAGGCGGCCGAGGCTCTGGCGCGCCTGCAGCCGGCGGCCGAGCTCGATCAGCTCGCCCCGTGCGAACTGGTCATCGAGGCCGCTCCCGAGCGCCTGGAGCTAAAGCACGAGCTGTATCGCCGCCTGTCGGAGATCGTCGACGAGCGCTGCGTGCTGGCCAGCAACACCTCGTCGCTGCTGGTGACGGCGATCGCACCGGCCGCCACTCATCCCGAGCGCGTGGTGGGCATGCACTTCTTAACCCGGCGCCGATCATGCGCCTGCTGGAGGTCGTCGCCGGCGAGCAGTCATCCGGTCGTGCTCTGGCGCTCGCCGACGCTACGGGCCGCGCGATGGGCAAGACGGTCATCCGCGCCAGCGACGGACCGGGCTTCTTGGTCAATCGCAGCAATCGCCCGTTTGGCCTGGAGGCCCTGCGTCTACTGCAGGAGCAGATCGCCGACGTCGAGACGATCGACCGCATCTGCCGGATGCAGGGCGGCTTTCGCATGGGGCCGTTCGAGCTGATGGACCTCGTGGGCGTGGAGGTCGGCTTTGAGATCTCCAAGAGCTTCTTTGCGCAGAGCTTTGGCGAGCCCCGCTGGCGACCGTCGCCGATCGCCGCACGCTACGTCGCAGCCGGGCTTCACGGACGCAAGGCCGGGCGCGGCTACTACTCCTACGAGTCGCGCCCCCAGGGCTCCAGGAACGGGCCGTCACACCGCCCGCCAGACCCTGACGGACGCCTGGCTGAGCGCCCCGCTGCCGGCGAGGGCGTGATCGTCATCGCCGGCTCGGGCGTCGTCGCCGAGGAGCTGCGCCACGAGGCGGCCCAAGCCGGCTATGAGGTGCGTTCGCCGCACGACCCGACGGGGGGCGTGCTGCCCGCGCTGATCGTCGAATGCGACCGCTCGCCGGCCGCCGAAGGTGTCGGTGACGCGGCGGGTGACGTTCGCGAGCCGCCGACGCACGGCGGCGCGCGCCTGCTGCTCTGTCAGGCCGGCTCGCTGGGAGCGCTCGACCCCGCCGGCAGCGCCGTCGGCTTTCACGTGCTCGCGCCGCTGGAGCACGCGAGCCTGGTCGAGCTGACGCGCACCAGCAGCTCCTCGCCTGTCGCCGCGGCGCGCGCGGAGCGCTTCTTTGCGGCGCTCGGCAAGCACGTGGCCTGGGTCGGCGACGCCCCCGGGCTGGTGCTCGGGCGGATCGTCTGCCAGGTGATCAACGAGTGCGCCTTCTCACTCGGCGAAGGCGTCGGCAGCGCGCAGGACATCGACACCGGGATGGTGCTCGGGCTGAGCTATCCGCTGGGGCCGTTGAAGTGGGCCGATGAGCTCGGGCTGGACCACGTGCTGACCGTGCTCGAGGCGCTGCAGCGCGAGTATCGGGAGGAGCGCTACCGCGCGGCACCGGAGCTGCGCCGCCTCGTGCAGGCGGGTCGTCTGGGGCGCACCACCGGCGGCGGCTTCTTCGACTACGACGGCGATCGCTGACCGTTCTCACATAACCGGGCGCCGGGGCGTTGTGCGTAGGTGAGCGCCGCCGGCCCGCCCCCCTTTCAGCGCTTCCTCGACGCGCAGCGCGATGTCGTGTGGCGCTACCTGGTCTCGATGGTCGGCAGCGCCGATGCCGATGACTGCTTTCAGGAGACCTTCGTGTCGGCGCTGCGTGCCTACCCGCGCCTGCGCGCGGACTCCGATGCGCGCGCTTGGGTGCTCACGATCGCCCACCGCAAGGCGCTTGACGCGCACCGCGCACGCTCGCGCAGGGCTGTGCCTGTGATCGACCCCGGTGCGCTGGCCGATCGCCGCTACTCCTCGCCGAGCCCGCATGAGCAGATGGCCGCCGGTGACCGTGCCCTGTGGGATGCCGTCGGTGAACTGCCGCCGCGTCAGCGCTCGGCGGTCGTCCTGCGCTACGTCGCCGACCTGCCACACCGCGAGATCGCCGCAGCGATCGGCTGCTCGCCGGAGGCCGCGCGGCGCTCGCTGCACGAGGGACTGTCAAAGCTGAGAAAGGTGGTCGAGGTATGAGCCGGCCGGCAAGTGGGGACACGAACGCGCTGGAGCGCGCATTGCGCGCGGCGCCTGAGGAGGGCAGCGAGCCGCGCACGGCGCGCTCGGCCGCGCGGCGGGTGAGCGAGCGCGCGGCGCGTGACGGGCTCGCGGACATCAGCTACGCAGCGGCCGACTCGCCGTTCGGGGCGCTTCTGCTCGTCGCGACCAAGCGGGGGCTGGCGCGTGTGGCGTTCCCCGAGGAGGACGCCGACGCCGTTCTGCAACGGCTCGCCACACGCATCTCACCGCGCATCGTGCGGGCGTCCAGTCCGCTGGAAGCGGCGCGCCGCGAGCTTGACGAGTACTTCGACGGGCGGCGCACGCAGTTCGAGCTCGCGCTGGACTGGACGCTCGTCGGCCCGTTCGGGCGACGCGTGCTCGGCGCCGCGTCGCGGATCCCCTACGGAGGCTCGCTCACCTACGCGCAGGTCGCCGCGCAGGTCGGCAGCCCGCGCGGATCTCGCGCCGCCGGGAATGCGCTCGGCGCCAACCCGATCCCGATCGTCGTGCCCTGCCACCGCGTTCTGCGAAGCGGCGGCGCACTCGGCGGCTACGCCGGCGGGCTGGAGCGAAAGCGCCTGCTGCTGGAGCTTGAGGGCGCGGTGCCGGCTGGGAGCGAGCTGCCGGGCTAGGCCCGCAGGCCGCGGCCGGCAGGTCGCCGGCGTCAGGAGTGCGTCGGCAGCTGGACCGTCTCGGCCGGCTCGACTGCCGGCGCCGCCCATTGCGCCTCGGCGAGGTCGCCGTCGGGCATCCCCTCCGGCGTGGGCACCTCGGGTGTGTCACGCAGATACCACTCGGCATCGAGCGCGGCCTGGCAGCCGGAGCCCGCGGCCGTGATCGCCTGGCGATAGGTGTGATCGACGAGGTCGCCCGCGGCGAACACGCCCGGCAGGTTGGTGCGCGTCGACTTTCCGTCGGTCTGCACGTAGCCGCTGTCGTCAATGTCGACCTGGCCGTGCACGATGCGCGACTGCGGCTCGTGGCCGACCGCGATAAACGCGCCCGAGACGACCAGGTCACGCAGCTCGCCGGTCTCGGCGTTCTTCAGCTCGGCGTGGCCGAGTGCGCCGTTCTCGCCTGGCACGAACTCATTGACCGTGTAGGGGGTCAGCAGCTCGATGTTCTCCTGTGCCCTGGCGCGCTCGAGCATGATCTTCGAGGCGCGGAAGTCGGCTCGCCGGTGCACGACTGTGACCTTGGAGGCGAACTTGGACAGGAAGATCGCCTCCTCCATTGCCGAATCGCCGCCGCCGACAATCACCGTCGAGGCGTCCTTGAAGAAAGCCGCGTCGCAGGTCGCGCAGTAGCTGACCCCGCGCCCGGACAGCTCCTCCTCGCCGGGGACAGCGAGCTTCTTGTGCTGGGCGCCCATCGACAGGACGATCGTGCGTGCGCGGTGCTCGGTGTCTCCGACCCACACGCGATGGATGCCACCGGGCTCTGAGGCGAGCTCGACGCGGTCGACGTCCTCGGTGACCAGCCGCGCGCCGAAGCGCTCTGCCTGCTCGCGAAACTTCTGCATGATCTCCGGGCCCATGATGCCCTCCGGAAAGCCGGGGAAGTTCTCGACGTCTGTGGTCTGCTGCAGCAGGCCGCCCCAGGCGAAGCCCTCGAACACGAGCGGGCTCAGGTTCGCGCGCGCCGTGTACAGCGCAGCGGTGTATCCGGCGGGACCACTGCCGACGATGATCACGTTCTCGACGTCGCTCATCTCATCTCCTATCGCGGTACTTCAATAAGTAAAGTATAGCGCCGCGGCTGGCGTTTGTCAGCTGGCGCCGAGTGCTCCGGCGGTGCCCACAGGGCCGGGGCGCGTGTCGGCAGACGGCTGCGCATCCTGCTCTTCGCGCCAGCGCGCGACGGTGCGGCGCAGTTGGAAGTAGGCAATCGCTCCCGGCAGTGTGGGCAGCCAGAAGGAGATCCCGCGATAGGACAGCACCGCGACGACAGCGAGGTTGAAGTCGACGCCGAACGCCGCGAACACGCCGATCATCCCCCCTTCCACGCCCCCAAGCCCGCCCGGCAGCGGCAGCAGGTTGCCGAGCGTGCCGACGAAGTAGGCCATCCAGATCACCGTGAACGGGGGCACCGTGCCGAATGCGTGAAACATCGCCCACAGCACGCTGATGTCAAAGCCCCACCAGGCAACTGCACCGAGCACGCCCACCTCGCGGCGACGGATCAGTCCGAGCGCCGTGCGAACGCCGCTGGCCGCGAGCGCCGGGACGGTCACCGCGCGCGCCAGCCAGTGCGCCAGACGCCCCGAGCCCGACGCGCGCCGCTCCAGGCGCCGCTCGACATCGCCGGGCAGAGCGGCGACGGCTCCGGCGATCGCCAGCAGCAGCGCCGCGACGATCGCCGGCAGGAAGGTGATCGCGAATGAGCCTCCCCCAGGAAACAGACCCGTGCCCAGGCCGATTCCGTCGATCAGCAGCGAGCCCGCATAGACGATGTAGAGCAGCACGGTGAAGGCGACCATGCGACAAGCCACCAGCCGCGGCTCCATGCCCGAGCGCCGAAGCGCCCACGCGGTGAGCGCGATGCCCCCCGCACCGGCGGCTGCGAACAACCGCGTGGCCGCCAGCCCTGCCATCGTGATCTCATAGCTCTCAGGCCAGCCGACGCGCGACTCGCCGCGCACGAAAACGGCGCGAAAGAGCGCGACATAGCCGGCGAACGACAGCAGCTCGAGCACGACGCCGATTCCGATCCACCAGCTGTCCCCACGCTCGATGCGATGGACCGTCGTGCCGACGCCCGACAGTTTCGGCAGCACGAAGTAGAAGAACGCGATCACTGTCAGCACGAACAACCCGAAGCCGATTGCTCGTCGGCGCGTGACCGCGACGCGCGGCATCTCGTCGTCGCGTGTCCTCTGTGAGGACCTGGGCGGATCGGTGTGCAGCTCCTGCCGCTCGCTCGCTCGCTCGGTCACGCCCCCCCTCCACCTCCCTCGTGCGCGATCCGTTCCAGCCTCCCCAGGCCGCCGGCCACCTGTTCGGCCAGCGGCGCCACTCGCGGGGCGCCGCGGCGAATGGCCGCGGTGAGCGCGGCCCCCGCGAGCAGGTCGACGAGGTAGTGCTCGCCGAGGTACACCAGCGCGAAGCCGAGCGTCGCGGTGTAGGCGGCGCCGAGCGCCCCCGCGACCGGTCCCACCTCTGCCAGCAGAAGCGCGGCCATCAGGGATGTCGCGAAATGGAGCGAGGGCATTGCGGCCAGCGGGTTGCCTCCGAGCACACTGTAGAGAGGGCCCCAGCCGTCGCGCCAGAAGTGCTCGCCGTACTCGACCATCATTCGCCGCACCGCCAGGCCGTCGTCGGCGGCCGTGCTCTCGACGGCCGCGTACCAGGGCGGCGCGGTGGGAATCAGCCAGTAGAAGCTGGCACCAACGTCGAACACGGCGTACGTCAGCGCGGCGGCGCGCGGGAAGCGCTCGGGGTCGCGCACGAGCACGTAGATGACGGCTCCGTGGGGCACCGCGAACCACACCCAATGCGTCCACACGAGCACGCGGTCGAGCGCCCTCCATTCCGCGCCCTCCTCGCCGACGCGCGCGAGAAGACGCTGCAGGCGCAGCGTCGGCAGCTCACCGAGCCCGAGCAGGCGATCGGCGGCGATCGGGTAGTCAAAACGCGTGCGTCGCTCCTGCGCGTCGGGATCGTCGTGCGGCGCCTTGTAGGCGGCGACGTACGCCCACATCTGCAGCGTGCAGACAGCGACGTCGCGGGTGCGCGAGCGGCGCATCGCCACGCACAAGCCGAGCGGCGCGGCGAACGCGACGCCTTGCAGGACGACCGGCGGGACGTTGACGCGCTTGCGCGCCAGCGGCGCCGCGGCGCCCGCCGCGACCACCCCCCAGGCGACCGCTCTGAGAACTGTCGAGCGCCGCACCCGGCCGAGTATATGACCGGCCCCGGCCCGCTTCGGCGGGCGATCGGCGCCGGGTGGCGAGATGCCGCCGGCCTGCCGGGTCAGCTAGGAGACGACGCCGCGAGCACGCGCATGCGCGGCCGCTGCCTGCACGAGACCGCCGACGACAGGGCTCGACGCGTCGGCCTCCGGATGCCATTGGATGCCGAGCACGAAGGACCGCTCGGGCAGCTCGATCGCCTCGACGAGGCCGTCAAACGGCGACGTCGCGCTGACGCGCAGGCCATCACCCACACGGTCGACGCCCTGATGATGATGGGACTTGGTCGCGTGCCGCGAGGCGCCGATGACGCGCATCGCAAGCGTGTCCTGCAGCACGTCGACGTCGTGGTCGGATCCGTCGAATGATCCGCTGACGCGGCGATGCTCTTGATGGCCGAGATGTTCGGGCAGGTGCTGGATCAACGTGCCGCCGAGCGCCACGTTGATCAGCTGCATCCCGCGGCAGATCCCCAGCACCGGCAGATCGCGCTCGATCGCCGCGCGCGTCAATGCGATCTCGAAGGCGTCGCGCTCGGGAACCGCGTCCTGCGTCTCGGCATGCACAGGCGCTCCGTAGCTGGCCGGGTCGAGGTCCGCGCCGCCGGCCAGCAACAGCCCGTCGATCAGCTCCAGTGCCTCGCCGGGCTGCTCTACGAGCTGCGGGTCCGGTGGCAGGAGCACGGCCAGCCCGCCGGCGCTGTGCACCGCGTCGACGTAGCTAAGCGAGAGCAGCACGGCGGGCTGGTCCCACACGCTCCAGCGCGCGCGCTCCAGCGCTGTGCACATGCCGATCACCGGTCGATCCATCCCCACACCTTAGGATCCGCGCAGGCCGTCCGGCATCAGAGCCGCCGGCCCCAGCCAAGCCGCGCGACGAGAGGACGCCGATGAACGAGCCGACGATGCAGCTGCAAACGGTCAACGTGCACCACGACGCGGGCGCCACCACGGTGGAACTCAACCGCCCCGACGCACTGAACGCCTGGAACGCGCAGCTCGGCACTGACATGCTCGCAGCGCTGACGCAGGCCGCAAACGACGACGCGGTGCGCTCGATCGTGATCACCGGTGCGGGGCGCGCCTTCTCCTCCGGGGCCGATCTGAAGGACATCAGCGGCGGTGACACGGCTGCGGACGGGCGCCCGGACGTATACAAGACGCTCACCGAGCGCTACCACCCGATCATGCAGGCGATCCGCGAGATGCCAAAGCCGGTCGTCGCGAGCGTAAACGGCCCGGCTGTGGGAATCGGCTGCTCGCTTGCGCTGTGCTGCGACCTGATCCTCGCCGCCGAGAGCGCTTACTTCCTGCTCGCGTTCGTCAACATCGGCCTCGTGCCTGACGGCGGCTCGTCGCTGTTCGTGCCGACACGCGTGGGCATGGCGCGCGCGACCGAGCTCTCGATGCTCGGCGAACGGCTACCTGCGCCTCGCGCGCTCGAGTGGGGTCTGATCAACCGCGTCGTCGCCGACGGTCAGCTCGGCGAGGAGACCGCGACGCTGGCCGCGCGCCTGGCGGCCGGCCCCACCCGCTCCTACGCAGGTACCAAGCGCCAGCTGAACAACTGGCTGTATGCGCGCATGGAGGAGCAGCTGGAGCTGGAGGCGCGCGTCCAGCAGGAGATGGCCTCCAGCGACGATTTCCTGGAGGGCGCCATGGCCTTCGTACAGAAGCGCCCAGCCCGCTTCGGCGGCAGCTAGACCATGGGCATGGCCCTCGTGGCAGATGTCATCAAGCGCATCCCGTCCACGCCTGAATAGAATCCCCGCCGCCTTGGGCCATCTCGTATCAACGCTGGCGTTCTTCACCCCGCAGTCGGGCGGCTCGTCCAACGCGAACCAGATCGACAGCCTGTTCAAGATCACGCTCGTGATCGCGCTGGTGATCTTCGCGCTCGTCGAGGCAGGACTGCTGTATGCGCTGATTCGCTTCCGCGCGCGCAAGGGCGCAGTTCCCGCGCAGATCCGCGGCAACACGCGCTTGGAGGTCGGCTGGACCGTCGCCGCCGCGGTGATCTTGCTCGCGCTGGCGGTCGTCACGTTCGCCAAGCTCTCCTCGATCCAGAACCCGCCCAACTCCAGCGCCGAAGGCGACAAACTGGCCGGCACCAACGGCCTGCTGTACGCCAGCTCCGAGCGCAAGCTCCCGCCGAACGGCAAATCACTGAACATCAAGGTGATCGGCCGTCAGTACATCTGGCAGTACGTCTATCCGGGAGCCAGCGAATCCGACGGCCTCGGCGCGCCTTACTCCTATGAGGAGATGGTCGTGCCCACGAACACGACGGTCACCCTGGACATCGTCTCGCTGGACGTCGTGCACTCCTGGTGGGTGCCCCAGCTCGGCGGCAAGTTCCAGGCAGTGCCCGGATACCACAACTACACGTGGTTCAAGGCGGAAAAACCCGGCATCTATCGTGGCCAATGTGCGCTCCTCTGCGGACGCGGACATGCGCGCATGATCGCCACCGTCAAGGCCGTGCCGCCGGCGCAATTCGACCAATGGCTGGCCTACCAGAAGCAGGAGCTCACTGAAGCCAACCAGCAAGCGAAGGTCGCACGCGCCAAACTCAACTCCCAGACCGGCGCCGGCCAGGTCGAAAACCCCTAGGACGAAGGAAACCAGCTCAGCAAATGGCTACGACGCTCGCCCCAGTCCCGCAGGTCACCACGCACGGAGTGCAGCGCGAAGCGCGCGGCTGGACGAGCTGGATCACGACGACCGATCACAAGCGCATCGGGATCATGTACATGGTCACGACGTTCGTGTTCTTCTGCTTGGGCGGCGTCGAGGCGCTGTTGATGCGCCTGCAGCTCGGCGCACCGAACAACACGCTGATCAACCCGCAGGTCTACAACCAGCTGTTCACGATGCACGGGTCGACGATGATCTTTCTGTTCGTCGTGCCGATGATGGCCGGGCTGGCCAACTACTTCGTGCCGCTGATGATCGGCGCGCGCGACATGGCCTTCCCGCGCCTGAACGCCCTGTCCTTCTGGTTGCTGCTGGCGGGCGGCATCGTCTTCTACGCCTCGATCTTCTGGAACCCGCCGGAAGCCGGCTGGACGAGCTACCCGCCGCTGTCGAGCGTGTCGTTCGCCCCCAGTGGCGGCCAGGACGCTTGGATCTACCTGATCCACCTGACCGGCATCTCCTCGATCCTCGGCGCCGTCAACTTCTACGCCACGATCGCCAACATGCGCGCACGCGGCATGAGCTGGGGGCGCCTGCCGCTGTTCATCTGGGCGATCCTCACGTACTCCGTGTTGATCATCTTCGCGATGCCGGTGATCGCCGCGGCGGTGACGATGCTGCTGACCGACCGGCACTTCGGAACGCACTTCTTCGATCCGGCCAACGGCGGCTCGCCGATCCTCTGGCAGAACCTGTTCTGGTTCTTCGGGCATCCCGAGGTCTACATCATGATCCTGCCCGGCTTCGGCATCGTCTCGGAGATCCTGCCCGTGTTCGCGCGAAAGCCGATCTTCGGCTACAAGGCGATCGCAGCGGCGACCGTGGCGATTGCCTTCCTGGGCTTTCTCACGTGGGCGCACCACATGTTCACCGCGCCGATCCCCGAGGCCGTGCTGGTGTTCGTGATGCTCAGCTCGTTCCTGATAGCCGTGCCCACGGGCGTGAAGATCCTCAACTGGATCGCCACGCTGTGGCGCGGGACGGTCGAATTCAAGACGCCGCTGCTGTTCTGCGCGGGCTTCATCGCGCTGTTCTTGGTCGGCGGCATCTCGGGCGTATTCCTCGCCGTGTTCCCCGTCGACTGGCAGCTCAACGAAACGTACTTCGTCGTCGCCCACCTACATTTCGTGCTCGTCGGCGGCTCGGTGATGACGATCTTCGCGGCGATCTACTACTGGTTCCCCAAGATCACCGGGCGGATGCTCTCAGAGGGCTTGGGCAAGCTGAGCTTCTGGCTGATGTTCGTCGGCATCCTCGCCACGTTCCTGATCCAGCACGTGATCGGCCTCGACGGCATGCCGCGACGCGTCTACGAGTACGACAACATCGGCAACCTCGCGCTGTACAACCAGATCTCCACGGTCGGCTCGTTCATCCTCGGCCTCGGCGTGCTGGTGACGATCATCAACGTCGCGCGCAGCCTGAAGGTCGGTGCGATCGCCGGTCCCGACCCGTGGAAGGCGAACACGCTGGAGTGGTTCACGCCCTCGCCGCCACCGGCCAACAACTTCGACATCGTCCCGCAGGTCCGCTCGGTCGAACCGATGAAGGACATCCGCCGCGAGGTTGAGCGACGCACCGGGGCCGTCGCGCCTGCGGGCGCGATCGTGCCGGCAGGCGCCACGCAGGTCGGTCTATAGCCATGTCCGGCGCGGCCCCTGTGCTGACAACCGCAGGCGCCGCACCGGCGTCACGCACGCGCCAGCTGCTCGGCGACTACGTCGAGTTGACCAAGCCGAAGGTCCAGTCGCTACTGCTGCTGACGACGATCGCGACGATGTATGTCGCCGGCGATCCGTCGCCGCTGCTCGTCTTCTGGACCTGCCTGGGCGGCTACCTGTCAGCCGGCGGCGCGGGTGCGGTAAACCACTGGTTCGATCGCGACATCGACGCGCAGATGGCGCGCACGGCGACCCGGCCGGTCCCCTCCGGGCGCGTAGCGCCCCATGCGGCCCTCGCCTTCGGCTGCACCCTGGCGGCGCTTTCGCTGGTCGAGCTGTCGGTTGTCGTCAACCCGCTCGCCGCAGCACTCTCCTTCTCGGGCTTTCTCGGCTACGTGTTCGTCTACACAGTCTGGCTGAAGCGGCGCACGCCGCAGAACATCGTGATCGGCGGCGCCGCCGGCGCGGTGCCGCCGCTGGTCGGCTGGGCGGCGGTCACCGGCTCGGTGAGCGGCACGGCCGTGATCCTCTTCTTCATCGTTTTCTTCTGGACGCCGCCGCACTTCTGGGCGCTGTCGCTGCTGATGAAGGACGAGTACGCGAAGGTGGGCGTGCCGATGCTGCCCGTCGTGCGCGGCGAGCGCGAGACGCGCCGGCAGATCCTGCTCTACTCGGTGTTGCTGTACGCAGTTACGCAGCTGCCGTTCTGCGCCGGTGGGTTCGGCACGATCTACCTCGCTGCATCGCTGACGCTTGGGCTCGGCTTCATCGTCGGCGCCGTGCGCCTGTATCGCCGCGCCGATCGGCGCTCGGCACTGCAGCTTTATCTCTTCTCGCTCGCATACCTGGCCCTGCTGTTCTGCTCAATGGTCGCCGATGCGCACCTCTAGGCGACGCACCACGGCGCGACCGCCCAGCGTGCGCGTGACAGGTATTCTGTGACGCGATGAACCGCCGCCTGGCACGCAAGAACCTCCGCACCGGGTGGATCGTCTGCGCGATCTGCATGTTCATGTTCGGGATCACCTTCGTAGTCGCCGCGGTCTACGTCTCATGAGCCCGCTCGATCCCGAGGTGCCGCCGGTAGGCGAGGAGATCCATCTCCCCGGCCCGACGGTACTCCCCGTGCTGACGGCCGTCGGCCTGACGCTGCTGTTGATCGGGTTTACGACGTTCATCGAGTTCACCGTCATCGGCGCCGCACTGACGATCGGCTGCATCGTGCGCTGGCTCAAAGACACGCGCAGCGAAATAGACGAGCTACCGCTCGACTGATCCGGGGCAGCTCGCCGCGCGTACCTGGTGAATGGGGCGCGCGCGCAGTCCCCACACCGCGCGCGTCCCCACCCCACTCACCCCACTGCTGCGCTTGCGGGGACGGGACAGATTGCTCCGTCGTCGGTCCAGCAGCGCACGACGTCGCGTACGGAGAGAATGCCCACAGTCTCCCCTCGCTCGACGACGATCAGATGGCGAAAGCCGCCCTGCACCATGGCCGCCGCGGCCTCCTCGAGCGACCAGTCCGGCGCCGCGTAGACGACGTCGCTGGTCAGGTGGCCTGCCACGAGCTCGTCATCGGGGTCCTCCCCGGCGCCGAGCGAGCGCAGGATGTCGCGCTCGGTGATGATCCCCGGCCCGCCGCTGTCGGGATCCATCACAACTGCCGCGCCCACCGCGCGGCGCGACATCAGTTGCGCGACCGCGCGCAGCGTGTGCGCCGGCCCAACCGCCAGCACCGTGGGACTCATGCCTTCGCTCACCTGCATGGCCGCTCCTTTCGCCCTCAGCCTCTCCGCCGATGGCTCGTTCGAGCACTTGCAACGATTGGCTCAATCTATTACCCGGATGGGCGCGCGTCAAGCGCCGAGCCGTTCGCGGGGAGAAGGCATTAGGATCACGCCTCGCAATGGAAGGGACGTCCGCAGACACCGCCCGCAAGGGCGCGCCAACGGGGGAGGGCGCCGCGCATGGGTAAACAGCGCTCGATGATCCTCACGCTCGCCGCCGCGGTCGTCGCGATCGCGATCGGCGTCGTGCTCAGCTACGTGATCCACTGGTTCCCGGTGCAGGCGTCGGTGCAGGCGCACAACACCGACCGCCTCTACCACGTGCTCGTGGACGCCTCGATCCCGATCTTCGTGCTCGTCGTGTCGGTGATCCTGTTCTGCGCCTGGCAGTTCCGCATGAAGCCCGGCGAGGAGCTCAAGGACGGCCCTCCGATCCACGGAAACACCCGCCTGGAGGTCGTGTGGACGACGATCCCAGCGGTGATCCTGCTGGCGCTCGTCTCCTATTCGTTCGTCGTGCTGCATGACAACGAGAAGAAGCCCGCGCGGGAGATCAACGTCGGCGTGACCGGCCAGCAGTTCGCCTGGAGCTTTCAGTACCCCCCGTCGGTGACCGGCGGCAAGCCCGTCGAATCCGACCAGCTCTACCTGCCCGAGGGCGAGTCCACGAAATTCGACTTGCACTCCAAGGACGTGATTCACGCCTTCTGGATCCCCGCCTTCCGCCTGCAGGAGGACGTGGTCCCGGGGATCACGACCAACTGGCGCGTGACGCCCGACCGGCTGGGCACCTATCCGATCGTCTGCAACCTGCTCTGCGGCCTCGGCCACTCGCTGATGCGCGCGCAGGTGCACGTCGTGCCCCAGGCCCAGTTCCAGCAGTGGCTGAAGGCGCACGCCGGCGCAAAGGTCTCCGGATGATCGCGCGCGGACGTCACGGTGACTACGACTTCTGCGACTGCGGGATAATGTGGGCCGAGATGCGTCAGGACCGGCCGATGACACCGTGCAGGAGGGCGAGCTGATGGCCGCAAAATGGCGCGCTCCCGGCTTCTATCGCGCGAGCTGGTTGATGGCCCTCGGCGTGGCCTTCTCATTCGGGCTGACGTGGATCGTGCGCATGAGCACCGGCCACACCACGTTCAGGCACTTCATCAACGGCGAAGCGATCCTCACGGTCTCGCTGATCGCCGTGCCGCTGCTGTTCCTGGTGGGCATCGGCGGCTTTGACTACTGGTTCTACTGGGCCGCCGGTCGCAAGACGCGCGCAGAGGACCACTCCAGCCACGGTGCGCACTCGTGGAAGGACTACTTCCGCATCAACACCGACCACAAGGTGATCGGCGTGCAGTACACCGTGAGCTCCTTCTTCTTTCTGCTCGTCGGCGGCTTGATCGCGATGCTGATGCGCGCCGAGCTCGCCGCGCCGGGCGCGCAGTTCGTCGACGCGAACACCTACAACGGCCTGTTCTCGGTGCACGCATCGCTGCTGATCTTCCTGTTCGTGATCCCGGTGTTCGCCGGCCTGGGCAACTTCGTCATCCCGCTGATGATCGGCGCCCCCGATATGGCCTTCCCGCGGCTGAACGCACTCTCCTTCTGGCTGTTGCCAGTCGCCGGAGCGCTGATGCTGGGCAGCTTCTTCGCCCCCGGCGGCGCCTTCGCCGACGGCTGGACGGCCTATGCGCCGCTCTCGACCAACGCGCCGATTGGGCAGACGTTCTTCTCGCTCGGGGTGCAGTTCGCGGGAGCCTCCTCGATCATGACCGCGCTGAACTTCCTCGTCACGATCATCACGATGCGCGCGCCCGGGATGAGCTTCTTCCGCATGCCGCTGCTGGTGTGGGCGAACTTCGCGACCTCGCTGCTCGTCGTGATCGCAACACCGTTCATCGCCGCATCGCAGTTCTTCGTGCTGCTCGACCGCGCGCTCGGCTTCAACTTCTTCAACGCCGCCAAGGGCGGCGACGTGCTGATGTATCAGCACGTCTTCTGGTTCTACTCGCATCCAGCCGTCTACATCATGATGTTGCCCGGCTTCGGGATCATCAGCGAAATCATCGCCGTGAAGGCGCGCAAGCCGATCTTCGGCTACCGCATGATGGCCTTCTCGCTGCTGGCGATCGTCGGGCTCGGCTTCACCGTCTGGGCGCACCACATGTTCACGTCGGGCATGGCCGCCTGGATCCGCATTCCGATGGCGATCACCACGGCGATCATCGCTGTCCCGACGGGCATCAAGATCTTCTCCTGGCTGGCCACGCTGTGGCGAGGCGTGCTGCATCTGGACACCGCAATGCTGTTTGCGCTGGGCTTTCTGACGACCTTCACGCTCGGCGGCATCAGCGGCGTGATGCTCGCGATGATCCCGTTCGACATCCACGTCTCTGCGACCTACTTCATCGTCGCGCACATCCACTACGTCCTGTTCGGCGGCTCGCTGATGACGATCTACGCCGGCGTCTATTACTGGTTCCCGAAGATGACCGGGCGGATGTATGACGAGCGCCTGGGCAAGTGGCACTTCTGGACGACCTTCGTGTTCTTCAACCTGACGTTCGGCCCGATGCACATCCTCGGGCTGCAGGGGATGCCTCGCCGGGTCGAGGACTACGCCTCGAAGTTCGCCAGCCTCAACCTGTTCATCTCGATCGCCAGCTTCGCGCTCGGCCTGAGCACGCTGATCTTCCTCTACAACATGGTCACCAGCTGGCGCGGCGGCCCGATCGCGCCGAGCAACCCCTGGCGCGGGATGACGCTGGAGTGGCAGGTCTCCTCCCCGCCGCCTGTGTTCAACTTCGACAAGGTGCCGACCGTCGTCGGCGGGCCTTACGAGTACGGCGTCCCTGGTGCCGTGCACGGCACCTTCGCCCCCACCCCGAAGCCCGCGACCGTCGGGGCCGGCTCCGGCGTCGCGCGAGCTCCGAGCGAGTAGGAGGCGGTTGCGATGAAGGAAGTGCTCGTGGTGGCCAATCGCACGCTCGGTGGCGCGAAGCTGCTCGACGCGGTGCGCGAGCGAGCAGCCGGGGGCGACACCCGCTTCCGCTTGGTCGTACCCCAGAGCAACCCGTCGGCAGGTCTCGTGATCTACGACGAGGCGGTGCGCGAATCTGCCCAGGCGCGCGTCGACCTGGCACTGTCGCTCGTCGCCGGCGAGTCGATCGACGCGACCGGCGAAGTTGGCGATCCGGACCCGTTTCTGGCGACGATGGACGCAGTCGCCACGCGCCGCCCCGACGAGATCCTGATCTCCACCTATCCCGCCGTCAGCTCGGGCTGGCTTCGACGTGACCTCGTCGAGCGCATTCGCAACGCCTCCGGACTGCCCGTCGAGCACATCGTCGTCGACGTCGAGCAGGAGGGTCTGCCCTTCCAGGTGACGCTCGTGCTCGCCTCAAAGACGCTAGGCGGCGACGAGCTGCTGAACCGGCTCAGCGAGAAGGCCGCATCCGGGGAGCGGCGCCTGTTCGTCGTGATCGTCCCGCAGCCCGACGGCAGCGGCGGTGCACCGCAGCTCGCGCGCGCTCGCCTGGCGACAATGCTCGACCGCCTGCACAGCGCGGGCCTGCTCGGCTCGGGAATGATCGGCGACCCCGATCCGTACACCGCCGCCGTCAACGCGCTGGAGCTGTTCCGCGTCGATGACGTCGTCATCTCCACGCTGCCCGACCAGCGCTCCGGTTGGATGCGCTCGAATCTGATCGAGCGCGTTCAGCACATGACCTCTGCGCCCGTCGAGCACGTCGTCGTCGATCTGCAGGCCGCGCCGGCGGCTTCGGTCGCCTAGGAAACCATGGAGGCAGCCAGCATCTCCCACCCCGCCGCACATGGTGACCACCACGGTCCGCCGCCGGCCAACAGCAGCTCGCGAGCCGAGCCTCAGCTCCTCGGGATGCTGCTTTTCATCATCTCCGAGATCATGGTGTTCGGCGCATTCTTCACGGCTTACTTCTTCATCCGCGTCGCCCAGGGCGACCCATGGCCCGCCACGGGCACGCACCTGCCGGTCGAGGTCGCAGGCGTCAACACGGCGATCCTCGTGTCCTCCTCGATGACCATGCACTGGGCGCAGACGGCGATCAAGAATGGCAACCGCTGGGGCCTGAAGGCCGGCATGCTCACGACGTTCCTGCTCGGCTGCACGTTCCTGTTCATCCAGATCAACGAGTACGCGAACATCGGCTTCGCGCCGCAGGACGGTGCCCAGCAGACGATCTTCTACTCGCTCACCGGCCTGCACGGCGCCCACGTGTTCATCGGGCTACTGCTGCTGCTGTTCGTGACGATCAGGTCGTTCCGCGGCCACTACACGCCCGAGGAGCACCGTGGCGTGGAGGTGCCGGGTATCTACTGGCACTTCGTCGACATCATGTGGATCGTCGTCTACACCACCGTCTACATCCTCTAGCAGTGCTAAACCCACTGCGCTCCGAGGGCGAGGCGTTTCGGCTTCTCCTGTACGTGGCTGCAGTCTTCGTCGTGATCATCGCGCTCGTGCTGATCCTACGGGCGATCTTCTGAGCCGCTCTCCGTCCGATTTGCGCGGCCCATACCCACCGGCGTAGGCTGAGCGACATGGAGCAACGACACGACGGCGTGGAGTCTCGACATCAGCGCAGACGCGAGTTGCTCGGCACGATCGAGCTGATCGCCACGCTCGTCGTCGTGCTCGCAATCGTCGCCTTCGCCGTCTGGTTCCTGCTCTTCGCGCACGGCCCACTACTGCGCTCCTAGCCCGCTGTTGCCGGCCTCAGGGGTCAAGGCCTCAGCGGAAGACCCCGCTCCCGGAGGCCGTGGGCCAAGCGAGGCACCGATCGAAGGTAGGCAGCAGGCAGCGAAGTGGGGCGAAGCCCATGACGACTGAGGACAAGCCCTCACGCCGGTCCACGGCCGTCAGGAGTTACTTGACCGTGAGCGTGCCGTACATGCCCGCCTGACGGTGCCCGGGGGCCTCGCAGAAGAACGTGTACGTGCCGGCCTTGAGCGACACTTTGACGGTCACCGTGCCCTTCGTCGTGAACGCGCTCGCGCCGACTTTCGCGCCCTTGGGCGTCGCGCCGCCTTCGCCGGTTTCGAGGGCGATGTTGTGCGACACGCCCGACATGTTCGGCATTTCGAGGGTCACGGCGCCCGGCTGCGCGGTGGCTTTGTTGGTCACGTAGGCGAGCTGACCGCTCGGGCTGGCCGCGATCGACAGCTTGCCGGCCTTCTCGGCGGCCGGCTTGCCGGCTCCGGGGGCCTGCACGGCGGTCGCCAGCAGGCCGCTGTCCTTGCCCGGCTTGTCCACCACCTGCGCGACGTAGGCCGCGACATCTTTGGCGGTCGAGCCGCTCACGAGGTCTTTCGGCATCGCCCCTTCGGGGTTGGGAATCTGGATCTGTTTTTCGACGACCCCGCGTACCGTGTCGCGGTTGGCCCCTTCGGACAGGCTGGCGCGAAACGCTTCATCGAGGTTCGGTCCGACGACGCCCTTGCTTTCGGCGCGAGCGAGCGTGTGACAGGAGCCGCACTTGGCCACGAACTGCTGCTTGCCGGCGATCACGTTGGCGTTGTCGGCGCCCTTGACCGAGCATCCGGAGGCGACCAGCGCAACGCCCGCCAACGCGGCGAGTGCCGGCGCGCGCGCGGCCAGCCAGCGCAACGAGCTGCGCGTGGCGGGATCTCGATCCTTGAGAGCTTGCGTGCGGCTCATAAGCGGGCGGAACACTATCCGAACGGGCGGGTGCCTCGGCGCCAGCTCGCGCGACAGCGGGCGTGCCGTTTCACGGCGTTTGCAGGTCGTCGAGCTCTCCGCGCGCCGCCGCGATCACACCTCGCGCGACGCCGTTCCACGACCAACGCTCGCGCACCGTCGCGACGATGCCCCTGCGCGCGGCCGCACGATCCTGCGGATCGGCCCGCAGCCACCCCACGACGCGTGCCGCGAGCGCCTCGACGGCCCCGTCGTCGACCGGAAACGACAGCAGAGGAGCGATCGACCCGGGGACCGTCCCCGCAAGGGCCTCGCTGACCTCCGCGAGCCCCGAGTGCCCGGCGCTCACCGGCAGGGCGCCGCAGGCCGCCGCCTCGGCGGCGACCATGCCAAAGGCCTCCGGAAACGTGCTCGGGACGACCATCGCCTCGCACGCCGGCAACAGGTCGGCCAGCTCCTCGTGATCCAGCCGACCGGTCAGCACCACGCGGTCTGCCAGTGCGCCGGCGCTGTCGAGGTAGCGTGCGAGCGCGTCTGCGCGCAGGCCGTCGAGAAAGGCCAGCAGGTGTCCCAGCGGATGCGCCTCGGCCGACTCGTCCTCCAGTGCGCGACCCGCGCGTGCGATCTGCCTTGCGCGCTCGAGGTCCCCAGCGACCAGCGCATCGCGCAGACCTTCCAGGCCGGTGCGATAGGCGCCGAAGCCGACGACCACCAGCCGTGCATCCGGCACCTGCTCGAGCACCAGCGGCCACGCCGCGAGCAGCAGGTCGACGCCCTTGCTGACGATCAGCTTGCCGACGAACGCGACCAGCCGGTCGCCGCCGGCCGGATCCAGCAGCGCGAGCGCCTCACCGGAGGCTCGCTCATCGCGTGCGAACACGCCCGCTTCCGCGACGGCCTGCTGCGACTCGCCTGCGCCCAGCAGGCGCGAGGCAAGCGCGGCGAGTCCCGCCGCGGCCTGCGCCGGCTCGCGCGGCGCGAAGCGCTCGACGTCCACGCCCGGCGGCCCCAGGCGGGTGCGCCGGGGCAGGGCCCCGTCGCCCATCGCCCGCCAGAGGCTCGCGGCCGTGTGATGGGAACCCACGAGCACGCCGGTCGCCTGCGCCAGACCCTCGCGCGCGAACGGCAGGAAGCGCTCGGGATCGGGCTTGACGGTGTACTCCAGCGCGCTGCCGTGCACCTTGACGGCATACGGCACGCGCCCGCCGAGAGCGCGCGCGAGGATCGCCGGGCCCATCACCAGGTGGTTGGCGAGCGCAACGTCCGGCGCGACGAGCTCGGCAAGCTCGCTCACGGCGGCGACGTTGGCATCGACGTAGTGGGCGATCTGCGCATCGCTGCACTCGGCGAACGTGCGCGCCGTGATCCCGTCGTAACGGTCGGCGACGTACACCGGCAGCAGATCGCCGATGTCCGGCCGGTAGACGGTGCAGCTGCCGGGTCCGCCGGCGCCGCGCTCGCGCACGCTCCGCACGCGCAGCTCACCGTCGTCCCAATCGCCGACCGCCTCGACGAATGCCTGGCCGCCGGGATTGCGATCCTGGCTGAGCAGGTGGACCTCGTGACCCTGTGCGACGAACGCCGCCGCCAGGCGCGCGTTGTAGACGTTTGAGCCGGTGCCGCCGAGCAGGTAGCCGTGGAAGACGAGGATGCGCACCGCGCGAGCCTAGCGGGCGCCCCTGCGGGCGCCGCCCGGTCCGGTCGGACGCTCCGATAGAGTTTTGCCGGTGAGCACCGACCCGCGCTATCGCCTGCGAAACCCCGCCAGCGGGCGCGAGATCGTGCTCGAGGCCGAGCCCGGCGAGATCTACCTCGACCGCGATACGGGCGAGCAGCTGGAACCGGTGGGCATCGTCCTCCCGCTCCCACCCTCGGCCTCGCGCCTGCCGTGGGCGGTCGAGAACCTCCGCTTCTGCAACTGGTGTGACCAGCTCGCCCAGAAGGACCTCAACGACTGCCCCAGCTGTGGCCGTCGCATGGGACCGCTGGGTTCGCGCACGGGAGACCGTTGAGGCTTCGCGCCGTCGTCGCAGCGATCGCCGTGCTGATAGCCGCAGGCGCGCTCACCGCGTGCGGTGGCGGCAGCAGCGCGTCGGACTCGATTCCCAAGAGCACGCCCAACATAACCCCGCCGAGCGACACGAGCGCCGAAAAAGCCGCGGCGCAGACGACGTCAACGTCTACATCGACGTCGAAGTCCAAAACCACCGGCGAAAGCGCTGCCAGCGAATCGGGCGGCAACGAAGCCACCGAAGAACCCAAAAGCGGCGGCAGCGCGAGCGGCGCAGGCGAAGAAAAAGAAGCGACCCCTTCCGGCGGCGCCTCGGCCGAAAAAGCAACTGAAAGCGAAAAATCGGCGGCCGGCTCGAGCCCCTCGGGCGGCGCCAGCGCGCCGACCGGCAAATAGCGCTGCCGCGCTGACCGGGCGTCCGGTCTTCGTCACACTGGCCGCGTGCTGACCGCCTACGGCGCCGCGGCCGTCACATTCATGATGTTGATGTACGCGCTCGAGCGGCGCGGATCAGCCTTCGTGCTCGCTTTCGCGTGCGGCTGTGCGCTATCCAGCAGCTACGGCTTTCTCGCGGGCACCTGGCCGTTCGGCGTGGTCGAGGCGATCTGGAGCTTGATCGCGCTGCGCCGATACCGCGACCTGCGCCGTACGCCTAAGGCGTAGAGATCAACGTTGCGCTGTAGGTCAGACGCGCGGTCTGGTACAGGCAGAAGTACTGCACGGCCGCCCCGATCGAAGTCTGCGTGCTCTGCGAGCTGGTGCTCGAGCACTGCTTTTTTTCGCGGCTGGCGCGCCAGGAGGTGTCCTTGCCAAAGCCGAGTGCCAGCGCGGGCGCCCAGGTGGGCACGGTCAGCGCGATGATGTCGCCCTTGCGCACGGCGATCGTCCGTTCGAGCGGGAACTGAACCGCTTTGCCGAAGTACTTCTTCAGCTTGACCGTCGGGCTGGAGGCGATCAGCTTGTACGTGAGGTTGGGTTTCTTTTCGGCGCGCAGAATCGCCAGGCCCGCTTCGGCTTCGCCACCCTCGTTGGCGTCGAAGAACTTGACCTGCGTGGCATTGGGGCGCCCGAGCGTGACCGTCCAGGCGACAACCGTGCCGGCCTTCGGCGCGCTCATGAGCGTCGTGTTGGTGCCGACCTTGACCTGGAAGCCGGTCGTGCGGCTGACCGCCAGGCACGGGCTGGCAGGGCAGCTGGGAGTCGTTTCCGGGCTGGTCGTCGGCGGGATCACGCCGACTTCGGCGATCGTCGCGGGAGCGACGGCGGGAATGGCCAGAAAGAGCGCGAGGCTCGCGAGGAAGGCTGGGTATATGCGGTTCATCGTTGCCATTCAACACGAGTTGGGGCCATATGTAGCGCTTTGACCATTCGCTACCGCCCAGAGAGTTCCTGCGCCGCGGCCGCGATCTGCTGCGCATCGCCCGGCGCCGGGACCCACGGAAGGCGCAATCCGTCGCCCTCATAGCGCGGGATCACGTGCACGTGAAAATGAAAGACCGTCTGAAATGCCACCGCACCGCAGGCGTTCAGCAGGTTCACGCCGTCGGCGCCCAAGCGCTGCTTGGCCTGGCCGGCCAGGCGCTTTGCGGCGAGGCCGACGGCGGTCAGGTCGGCGTCGTCGACGCTCAGCAGGTCGGGCGAGTGCTCACGCGGAATCACCAGCGCGTGACCGCGCGTGGCCGGCGCGATGTCCATGAAGGAGATCGTCCGCTCGTCTTCGCCGACGATCGTCGCGGGAAGCTCGCCGGCGACGATCTTGCAGAAGATGCAATCGGGGTCGCGCATGCGGGAAGCCTATTCGCATTGTCCGCACGCAAGCCCTTCATGCGAGCTCCCGGGCGAGCCCGACGGCCTGCTCCCGGGTCAGCACCTCCCCTGCGTACTGTGCCTCGCTGAGCTGGCCGAGCAGCTCGCCGACCCGTGGTCCGGTCTCGATACCCAGCTCGCGAGCCAGCTCGTCGCCGCGCAGCAGGGGCGCCGGCGGGCCTTCGTCGCGCCAGCGCAGCGCATCGGGCAGCATCGCCCGTGCGACCGCCAGATGCGCGTCGATCGCCTGCTGTGCGCGGTCGCCGCGCGTGGCCAGCCGATCGGCGACCGACAGCAGCGTCACGTCGACCTCTACGGGCGAGCAAGCGCGTAGGTACCCATAGACCGTCCGCCGCGACAACGGCTGGGGCTCGTGCACGAGGAAGCCGAGCCGTAGGTGGTGGCGCACGAGCGCTGCGACGTGAGCGCGCAGCCGCTCGCTGCTGCGCAGCCTGCCCAGCACCTCACGCGCGAGCGCGGCACCGCGCTCGTCGTGGCCGAAGAACGTCACGCGCCCGTCGCCGGGGCGTACGCCGCGCGTGAGCGGCTTGGCGGCGTCGTGCAGCAATGCCCCCCAGCGCAGCGCCTCCCCGCGCGTGAGCCCGTCCGCCAGCGGCTCGGCCAGCAGCCCGCCGACCGCCCAGCGCTGCTCGCCGAGCACAGACTCCAGCCGGCGGGCGATGCCCGGCTCGGCGTGGGCGGGCGGGGGTGGCAGCCGATCGCCGGGGCCGGCGGGCGCGGCGACCTCGCCGAGCGCGACGGTGCGCTCGAGCACCTCCAGCGTGTGCCCGTACACGTCGGCGTGATGAAAGCGATTCTGCTCGACATTCTTGAGCGCGTCGAGCTCGGGCAGAACCACGGGCAGCGCCGACAGCTCGTCCAGCAGCGCCAGTCCGCGCAGCGCCTGTGCGGAGGCGACGATCCGCCGCAGCTCCATGAATACGCGCTCGGGCGAGCAACGGGAGAGCTCGCCCGCATGCTCGCGAGCGCGCTGTGCCGTCTCGGGCTCGGGCTCGAGGCCGAGCTCGACCGCGATGCGCGCCAGACGCAATACGCGCAGCGGGTCCAGCGCGAAGGCGCTCGGCGCGGCCATGCGCAGCCGGCCGGCCGCGAGATCCTGCAGCCCGCCGAGCGGGTCGATCGGCTCGCCCCCGGCGATCGGCTCGGCGATTGCGTTGACCGTGAAGTCGCGCAGCGCCAGGTCGGCCTCCAGCGAGCCCTCGCGCAGGCGCTCGACATCGATCTGCCAGGACGAGTCGCGCGCGCTGACGCGCCAGGCACCGAACTGTTCAGACAGCGCAAAGCACGCGGCGCGCCCGGCGGCTCGGGCGATCGCGCGCGCTGCGTCGCCCGGATCTCCGTCGACCACGACATCCAGGTCGGTCGTCGCGCGACCGAGCAGGCGATCGCGGATCGCACCCCCCACAAGCCACGCAGGGCTGTCGTCGAGCGCCGTGCGCGCGGCGCTCAGCCCGTCAGCCATGTTCAGCTGGCAGCCACGCCGCGGCTCGTGCCGGCGCACCGGTTGCCACGACCGGCTCTGCCGGGACGCCGTCTCGGTGATAGACGCGTGGCACCCGCTGCGTCAGGCCGCACGTGATCTCGTAGTTGATCGTGTCCAGCCGTCGCGCCACGTCCTCGGCCGTGATCCGCTGCTCGCCGTCGATGCCGATCAGCGTGGCCGGCTCGCCGCGCAAGCGCTCGGCGCCCTCATCGGGGCCCAGATCGATCGTCAGGTTGTCCATGCTCACCGTGCCGACGAGCGGGTAACGACGGCCGCCGATCAGCACATCGGCGTTGTTGGACAACCCGCGGCGCCAGCCGTCGCCGTAGCCGATCGGCAGCACGGCGAGGTACGTGTCGCGCTCAGCTGTGAAACGCCGCCCGTAGCCGGCGCTCTCCCCCGCGCGGCAGCGCTTGACCTCGGCCACATAGGTGCTCAGGTGTAGCGCGGGCACGAGCGCGCACTCGGAGGGGTCGGCGCCGAACGGGTCCATGCCGTAGATCGCGATGCCGCAGCGCACCATGTCGAACTGCGCGTCGGCCTCGCGCAGCATTGCCGCGCTGTTGGCAGCGTGCACGATCAATTGTGGATGCTGCTCCTTGAGCTCGCGCGCCCAGGCCGAGAAGACCTCGAGCTGGCGCGCGAAGAACCCGCCGTCGTCGGCTTCGTCGGCGGTGGCGAAATGCGTCATCAGGCCGACCGGCTCGACCCCGCGCGTGTCGCGCGCCAGTGCGAGCACACGCGAGGCCAGCCCGCTGTCGCGTGTGCCCAGACGCCCCATGCCCGAGTCGAGCTTGACGTGCACGCGCCCGCCGCCGGCCTCGGCGACGGCGCGCACGTAGCGCTCACTCCATACGACCACGTCGGCATCGGCCGCCAGCGCGTCGGCGATCTCCTCCAGCGTGAGCGCGCCCATAACGAGGATCGGCGCCTCGCCGATGCCCGCCTGGCGCAGCTCGCAGGCCTCCTGCGCGCTCGCCACGGCCAGCCAGCTCGCCCCAGCGGCGAGTGCGGCGCGGGCGCTCGCAGTTGCGCCGTGGCCGTAGCCGTCGGCCTTGACGACCGCGCACAACTCGGTGCCCGCGCGCAGCTCTGAGCGCAGGCGCGAGCAGTTGCGCTCGATCGCCGCCAGGTTCACGCTGGCCTGCGCCCGAGGTGCGCTCACGCGGGTGGCTCCTCGCGCGCGGCCGGCAGCGCCTCGATCACGTCGCTGGCGATCACGCCCTCGACTGCGCCCTGGCGCCGTGCGGCCTCGCGGCCGGCCGACGCGTGCAGCCACACGCCCGCCGCCGCTGCCTCGAAGGGATCCAGGCCCTGCGCGAGCAGCGCCGCCAGCACGCCCGTCAGCACATCGCCGGTGCCGGCCGTGGCAAGTGCCGGACTACCGCCGCGGCTGACCGCGACGTGGCCGGCGGGATGGGCAATCAACGTGTCGTCGCCCTTGAGCACGACTATCGCCTCGCTCTGCTCGGCCGCCGCGCGCGCGTGGCGCAGGCGCTCACGCTCAATCTCCCTGCTGTCGAGCCCGAGCAGGCGCGCAAGCTCGCCGGCGTGGGGCGTGAGGATCGTCGGATGAGCGCGGCCGGCCAGCTCGGGCAGGCGCCCGGCGTGTGCATTCAGACCGTCTGCGTCGAGCACCATCGGCGCCTGCGCGGCTGCGGCGAGCTCGCGCGCGAAGGCGACCGTTGCCTCGCCGCGTCCCAGCCCCGGACCGAGCGCGAGCGCACCCCCGGGCCGGATGCTCGCGAGCACCTCGGCGATGGCGTCGTGCGCCAGGCCGCCATCCTGCTCGGCCAAGCCGCGTGTCATCAGCTCAGGCGTCCCCGCGCCTGCGATCGTGTTCTGCAGCGACTGCGGCGTGCAGGCGATCACATAGCCCGCTCCGGCGCGCATGCTGGCGCGTGCCGCCATCTGCGGGGCGCCCGCCAGCCCGCGCGAGCCGCCTGCGACGACGACCTGGCCCGAGGCGAACTTCGTCGAGGAGGCTCCGCGGCGCGGCAGCAGCTCGCGGACCTCGCCGCGGATCAGGCCGATCGACGCGTTCGCCGGCGCTCCGCGGGGAATGCCGATGTCGATCGTGTGGACCTCGCCGGCGTGGCTCTTGCCGGGATTGATCCACAGCCCAGGCTTGGCCGCGTGGAAGGTAACGGTTACGGCGGCGCGCACGGCGCGCCCGGATACGACTCCCGTGGAGGCGTCGACGCCACTGGGAACGTCGACGGCAATGATGGGCGCGGCGGAGCCGTTGAGCGCGTCGATCGCCGTGGCCACCGGGCCGTGTGGCTCGCCGGCGAAGCCGGTGCCAAGCAGCGCATCGACGAGCACCGTCGCCTGCGCGATCGCCTCCAGGCCCTGCTCGAGCGAGACCGGAGCATCCCCCGCCAGCCTGTCGAGGTTCGCGCGGGCGTCTCCGGAGAGCTCCTGCACGGGTGCCACGCAGACGACCGTGACCTTCCAGCCGGCCTCGCGCAGCAGACGCGCCACGACGAGACCGTCGCCGCCGTTGTTGCCCTTGCCGCAGATGACGGCGGCTGCGCCGTCGGGCGAGTGCACCTCCACAGCGCGCGCCACGCCCGCGCCGGCGCGCTCCATCAGATCGAGGCTGGGCAAACCCTGGCCCTCAATGGCCCAGCGGTCTGTGGCGCGCATCGCCTCGGCGTCGGGCAGCGGCGTCAGCCAGTCGGGTAGCGCTTGCACGCAGGCGATGCTAGATGGTCGGACGCGACCGGCGCAGGCGCGCCGGCCGGCGCACGACCGCTTACTCCACGGTGACGGTCTTGGCCAGGTTGCGCGGCTGATCGACGTTGAGACCGCGGTTGCGCGCGATCGCGTAGGCGAGCAGCTGCAGTGGAATCACCGCGAGGATCGGCTGCAGCATCCAGTCGGTGGCCGGCACCTCGATGGTCGCGTCGACGTGCGCCTCCACGACGCCGTCGCCGGCCGTGCTGATCGCGATCACATGCGCACCGCGCGCACGCGCCTCCTGGATGTTGGATACGAGCTTGTCGAGCACCGGCGAGCGCGTCGCGACGCAGACCACCGGCGTCGCCTCGTCGAGCAGCGCGATCGGACCGTGCTTCATCTCGCCTGCGGCATAGGCGTCTGTGGAGATGTAGGAGATCTCCTTCAGCTTCAGCGCACCCTCCAGCGCGACGGGCAGACCGACATGCCGGCCGATGTAGAAGAAGAAGCCGGCCTGCCAGCAGGTCTCGGCGACGGCGTTGATGTGAGCCTCGCTGCCCTCGATCAGCTCGTCGATGCTGTGCGGCAGGCGCTTGAGCTCGGCGACCAGCTCGGCGATCCGCTCGGGCTCGAGCGTGCCACGCAGCTCGGCCAGGCGCAGCGCGAGCAGGTACATGACGGCGACCTGGCAGACGAACGTCTTGGTGGCAGCCACGCCGATCTCCAGGCCCGCGCGCGTGTAGAGCACGCCGTCGGCGTCGCGCGTGGCCTGCGAGCCGCGCGTGTTGGTGATCGCCAGCACCGTGGCGCCGCGCTCGCGCGCCAGGCGCATCGCGGCGAGCGTGTCGGCCGTCTCGCCGGATTGGGAGATGCCGATCACCAGGTCACCGGGTCCGACGACGGGGTTGCGATAGCGGTACTCAGAGGCGATGTCCATCTCCACCGGCACGCGAGCCCACTCCTCGATCGCGTAGCGGCCGATCAGGCCCGCGTGATAGGCCGTACCGCAGGCGACCACGACGATGCGCTTGACACCGGCGAGAATCGCCTCGTCCAAGGCTCCCTCCTCGTCGAGGTCGATGCCGTCCCCGCGCGCTGTGCGGTCGAACAGCGAGTCGGCGACGGCATCGGCCTGTTCGTGGATCTCCTTGAGCATGAACGTGTCATAGCCACCCTTCTCGGCGGTCTCCTCGTCCCAGTCGACCGTCTCCACATCGCGCGCGACCTCTTTGCCGTCGGCCGTGGTGATCTGCACTCCCTCGGGACGCAGCACGACGATCTCGCCGTTTTCCAGGTACTGGATCTGGCGCGTCTCGGCGAGGAAGCCGGGCACGGCCGAGGCGACGAACTGCTCGCCGTCGCCGCGTCCGATGATCAGCGGGCACTCCTTGCGTGCACCGACGAGCACCTCGGGCTCGTCCAGGCTCATCGCCACGAACGCGTAGTGACCCTCCAATTCGGCATACGCGCCGCGAACGGCGGCGGCCAGGTCGTCGACGTAGTGCGCGGCGATCAGGTGCGCGATCACCTCGGCGTCGGTCTCTGAGGTGAACACGCTGCCCTCGGCGGTCAGGCGCTCCTTCAACTTCATGTAGTTCTCGACGATCCCGTTGACGACGACGTGCACGCGGTCGCCACTGTCGTAGTGAGGGTGCGCGTTCTCCTCGCTGACGCGGCCGTGCGTGGCCCAGCGCGTGTGACCGATGCCGGTGGTCGCCGGGCGCGGCGCAACGGCCACAGAGCCGTTGCCGGCGGCGGGCGACTGCTGATCGACCAGCTTTGCCTGCAGGGCGCTGAGGTTGCCGACGGCGCGCACCGCCTCGATGCGCCCGTCGGCGATCACAGAGATTCCCGCCGAGTCATATCCCCGGTACTCGAGCTTGCTCAGGCCGGCGAGCAGCAGGTCCCGTACGGGGCGCCCGCCGACGTAGCCAACGATGCCGCACATCGCATCGAAGATACCAGCGCTCCGGGGCGCCGCTGGGCCTGCACGAGCGCCGCCCGGGCGCGATCTCAGCTCAGCTCTGCCTGCACGAGCGCCACGAGGCGATCGCAGACGCTCTGTGCCTCGTCGTCGCTGGGCGCCTCGACCATCACGCGAACAAGCGGCTCGGTCCCGCTCGGACGCACGAGGACCCGGCCGCGCCCCTCGAGCTCCTTGCCGGCGAGCTCGATCGCCCGGTTGACGTCGTCGGCCTCCGCCAGCGCCCCGCGGTCGCGCACACGCACGTTGACCAACCGCTGTGGCAGCTTGGCCATCGCGTCGCGCTCGCTCAGGTCGCCGCCGCCGAGCGCCTCCAGCGTCAGCAGCGCGCCGGCGATGCCGTCGCCCGTGCGATTGAAGCCCATCTCGATGATGTGCCCGGACTGCTCGCCGCCGAGCACCCAGTTGCGCGAGCGCAGTTCCTCGAGCACGTAGCGGTCGCCGACGTTGGTGATCGCCACCGCCACGCCGGCGCGTTCCATCGCCGAGTGAAATCCGTAGTTGGTCATCACCGTCACCGCGACGCCGTCGCCGCTGAGCTTGCCCGCGTCGCGCAGGTGCAAGGCGGCGAGCGCAAGCAGCTCGTCGCCGTCGACGACCTGTCCCAGCCGATCGACGGCGAGCACGCGGTCGCCGTCGCCGTCAAAGGCAAAGCCGAGCGCGTGGCCGCCGGCGACGACCTGCTCGGCCAGCGCGTCCACGTGTGTGGAGCCGCAGGCGGCGTTGATGTTGCGCCCGTCCGGTTCGTCGGCCACCGCCGTCACGCTGGCGCCCAGCCGGCGGAAGATCTCCGGCGCCACGTGGAACGTGGCGCCGTTGGCGCAATCCAGCAGCACGTCGACGCCGCTGAGATCGAGCTGCGCAAAGCGCGTGTGCAGCTCGCGCAGGTAGTCCTCCGGGGCGCCGCGCAGCTCGCGCACGTGACCGATCGAAGTGGCGCTCGAGGTCCTCTCGCCCTCCAGCGCCCGCTCGATCGCATGCTCGGCCTCGTCGGTGAGCTTGTAGCCGTCGGCCCCAAAGAACTTGATGCCGTTGTCCTGGAAGGGGTTGTGCGAGGCCGACAGCACGACGGCGAGGTCGAAGTCATAGCGCGCGAGCAGCAGCGGTGCGGCGGGTGTCGGCAGCACGCCGCCGAGCAGCGCGTCGCCACCGGCGGCGCTGACTCCGGCGGCAACCGCCGCCTGCAGCATCTCGCCGGACTCGCGCGTGTCTCGCACGATCAGCACCTGCGGGCGCTCGGCCCCTGTCTGTTCGGTCGCCGCACGGGCAAGCGCCAGCGCGAGCTCGGCGCTGAGGAACTCGCCCGCGACGCCGCGAACGCCATCGGTGCCAAACAGCTTGCGGCTCATGCTCGCCCCCTGCGGGCTGGCTTCAGCGCTTGGAGAACTGTGGCTTCTTACGGGCCTTCTTCAGGCCGGCCTTCTTGCGCTCCTTGGCGCGCGAGTCGCGCGTCAGAAAGCCCCTGCGCTTGAGCTCGCCGCGCAGGTTGGGATCGGCCTCCAGCAGTGCCCGCGACACGCCGTGGCGCAGTGCGCCGGCCTGTGCGGAGACGCCGCCGCCGTGCAGACGGGCCACGACGTCCATCTTCTCCTGGTAGCCGACGGTCTCCAGCGGCTGGCGGATGTTGCGCCGCAGGGTGTCGCGCGGGAAGTGTTGCTCCAGCGTGCGCCCGTTGATCAGGTAGGTGCCCTTTGCCGGGCTTCAGCGTGACGCGTGCGATCGCCGTCTTGCGCTTGCCCGTCGCGCGGTAGCGCGCGTCGGCGGCCAGGTCGATCGCCGCGGTGGCAATCGGCTCTGAGAGCGTCTCCTCGCCCTGCTCGTCGCCCTCGGCGCCGGCGGGCTGCTCAGAGTCCTCGCCCTCGACTGCGTAGGGGTCCTCAAAGCCCTGCTCGCGGCTCTCGCGCCCCAGCGGGTCGGCACCCTCGGGAACGATGTCGACCTCGAGGTGCGCGCCGGGAACCGACGGCTTGGCGGCCGGGGTCGCCTCGGGCGCCTGCTCGGCGGAATCGTCGTCGGCGTCCTCGTCGACAGCCGCCTCGATCGCGACGGCATCCTCGGACTCCTGCAAGGCCTCAAGCGCCGCATCCTCGGCCGAGCCGGCGATCTCCTGCGCATCGTCGCTGGGCACGGCATGGCCCTCGCCCGCAGGCTCGACGGCCGCAGGCTCGACGGGCTTCTCGCCGCCGGCCTCGATCGCCTCTTGGGCGGCCTCCAGCGCGGCGTCCTCGGCGGAGCCGGCGATCTCGCTGGCCTCCTCGCTCGGCACGGCGTGCTGGGGAGTCTCCGGCGCCGGCGTGTCCGCGTCTGCGGGTGTGTCCGGCGTGTCCTCGTCGGCCATCAGTGCTCGATCTCCAAAGTTTGCGGGTTCTGGGCGACGTGCGGATGCTCGGGCCCGGCGTAGATCTTCAGCTTGGTCAGCTGCTTACGCGCCAGGCGGTTGCGCGGCATCATGCCTTTGACGGCCAGGCGGATGATCTCCTCCGGGCGCCGTGCCTGCATCTCCTCGAACGTGCGCGAGCGCAGGCCGCCGGGGTAGCCCGAGTGGCGGTAGTAGCGCTTGGCCGCACGCTTGTTGCCGGTCACGTGGATCTTCTCCGCGTTGATGACGACAACGAAGTCGCCCGTGTCCACGTGCGGCGTGTACTCGGGCTTGCGCTTGCCGCGCAGCACGTCGGCGATCTGCGTCGCCAGGCGCCCGAGCGTCTTGCCGTTCGCGTCAACGACCAACCAGTTGCGCTCGCGGTCGGTCGCCTTCGCTACATATGTTCTCATCGAGGGAGCCATAGGCGTGAAAAAGGCCACGCGTGAGCGCGCGGCGCAGCGGACATCATAGGCGAACCGGTGCGTGTTCGTAAGGCGACGACCGGTATTTCATCCTCATCGGCAACCGCAGAGCGCCGAGGGCCGACGGATCGTCGTTCCTGGCAAGGACGCAGCAAGCGTGGCGTGCTTTTGCACGCGAGCGACCGAGGACGCCGCCAGGGACGACGAGACTAGGCCCGAACTACTCCCACTCGATTGTTCCGGGAGGCTTCGAGGTGATGTCGAGAACGACGCGGTTGACCTCGCGCAGCTCGTTGATCATGCGCGAGGCGATTTTCTCCAGCAGGTCATACGGCAGGCGCGCCCAGTCGGCGGTCATCGCGTCGTCGCTGGTGACGGCACGCAGCACGACGACATAGCCGTACGTGCGCTCGTCGCCCTGCACGCCGACGGTGCGCACGTCGGGCAGCACGCAGAAGGACTGCCAGAGCTCGCGATACAGGCCGGCCTTGCGGATCTCCTGCTGCAGGATGTGGTCGGCCTCGCGCAGCACGTTCAGGCGCTCTTTGGTCGCTTCGCCGCCGACCACGCGGATCGCCAGCCCGGGGCCGGGGAACGGCTGGCGCCACACCAGGCGCTCGGGCAGGCCCAGCTCGGCGCCGACGGCGCGCACCTCGTCCTTGAACAGCGCGCGCAGCGGCTCGACGAGCTCGAACTGCAGATCGTCGGGAAGGCCGCCGACGTTGTGGTGGGACTTGATCGTCGCGGCACCGGTGCCGCCGCCGGACTCGATCACGTCGGAGTACAGGGTTCCCTGCACGAGGAAGCGAGCCCCTTCGCCGTCGGGACCGACCAGCCGCTGCGCCTCCTCCTCGAAGACCCTGATGAACTCGGCGCCGATCGCCTTGCGCTTGGCCTCGGGCTCGGTGACGCCTTTGAGCTTCTCCAGGAAGCGCTGCTCGGCGTCGACCGCCACGAGTGGCACCTTGAAGGTGTCGCGAAAGGCGCTGATCACCTGCTCGCCCTCGTCCTTGCGCATCAGCCCGTGGTCGACGAACACGCACGTCAGCTGGTCGCCGATCGCACGGTGCACGAGCAGCGCGGCAACCGAGGAGTCCACGCCTCCGGACAGACCGCAGATGACGTTCGCCTCCCCCACCTGCGCACGGATTCGGCGGATCTGGTCCTCGACGATCGACGCGGGCGACCATGTCTGCTCGCAGCCGCACACCTCCGTGAGAAAGCGTGTGAGGATCTCCTGGCCGTAGGGCGTGTGCACGACCTCCGGGTGAAACTGGATGCCGTAGATGCCGCGCTCGGTGTCCTCGACGGCAGCCACCGGCGAGGAGCTGGAGGAGGCCAGCGCGGTGAAGCCGGGCGGCGGCGCGTAGACGGTGTCGCGGTGAGACATCCAGCAGGTCTGCTCGGCCGGCATGCCGCGCAGCAGCGTGCCGGGCTCTGAGACGTGCAGGTCCGAACGCCCGAACTCGCCCACCTCCGCCTGCTCTACGCGGCCGCCGAGCTCGTGCACGAGCAGCTGCATGCCGTAGCAGATGCCCATCACCGGTACGCCCAACTCCAGCAACTCGCGGTCCAGGTGCGGCGCGCCCTCGGCGTACACGGACGCCGGCCCGCCGGACAGCACGATTCCGCGTGGTTTGCGCTTGGCGACCTCCTCCAGCGCCACGTGATGGGGCAGCAGCTCGCTGAACACCCCGCACTCGCGCAGCCGGCGCGCGATCAACTGGCTGTACTGCCCGCCGTAGTCGAGCACCACCACCTGCTCGGTGGCCGCATCGACGGTCCCGGCCTCGCCGGCGTCCGCGCCGGGCGCCGTGACGGCGGTATTAGCCATCTACTAGTACTGCAGCCTTCCCGTTGGTGGCGCCCATGCCGACGCCCTGGTCGCGCTGCAGCGACTTGCCCTCGGTCTGCAGCGCCGGAGCGATCACGACCTCCGCGCGGTTGAACTCCGCGAGGTCCTTGTGCCCGCACGTGGCCATCGACGTGCGAAGCCCGCCGAACAGGTTGAACGTGCCATCGTTCTCGCGCGCGGGACCCGTGAGGATCTCCTCGAGCGTGCCGTTCTGGTGCGTCGCCACGCGTGCGCCGCGCGGCAGGCTCGGGTGAAACGTCGCCATGCCCCAGTGAAAGCCGCGCCCGGGCGCCTCGTAGGCGCGCGCCAGCGGCGAGCCGATCATCACGGCGTCGGCACCGAGCGCGATCGCCTTGGACACGTCGCCGCCGTTGCGCATGCCGCCGTCGGCGATCACCTGGCTGTACTCGCCGGTCTCCAGCATGTGCGTGGAGCGGGCGTGCGCCACGTCGGCGATCGCCGTCGCCTGCGGCACGCCGATGCCGAGCACGCCGCGCGTGGTGCACGCAGCGCCGGGTCCGACGCCCACGAGCACGCCGGCCGCACCGGTGCGCATCAGGTGCAGGCCCGTGTGGTAGGAGGCGCAGCCTCCGACGACCACGGGGACGTCGAGCGAAGGGATGAACTCCTTGAGGTTGAGCGGCTCAGAAACGGTCGAGACGTGTTCGCCGGAGACGACAGTGCCCTGGATGACGAGCACGTCGAGGCCCGCCTCCATCGCGATCTCGTGGTATTTGAGCACGCGCTGCGGGGTCAGCGACGCGGCGACCACGACTTTTTGCTCCTTGATTTCGGAGATGCGCTGGGCGATCAGCTCGGGCTTGA
Source organism: uncultured Solirubrobacteraceae bacterium (assembly GCA_963819435.1). GTDB lineage: Bacteria > Actinomycetota > Thermoleophilia > Solirubrobacterales > Solirubrobacteraceae > Palsa-744. The sequence goes on from CAWFWA010000010.1 coordinate 95,855, forward strand.
TCGGCTCGGCGTAGATCTCCTGCATCTCGCGCGTTGCGAGGTCCTTTGGCAGCTCGGCGATGCGCTCGAGCTGCTCCTCGGCGTCCTCATAGCGCGTGAAGATGCCCTCGAGGTTCAGCACGGCGAGGCCGCCGAGACCGCCGATGATGCCGGCAGTGCGCGGCGAGACGACGCCATCCATCGCCGAGGCGAGCATCGGCAACTCGAACTGGTAGGGCCCCAGCTTCCACGAGATGTCGATGTCGTCGGGGTCGCGCGTGCGCCGCGAGGGCACGATCGCGATGTCGTCGAAGCCGTATGCCTGACGGGCCTTCTTGCCACGTCCGATCTCTATCTCCATGGCTGAATCCTCGCAGTCGGTCCGGACGAGAAGACCCCGCTCGTGGCGGGGCCAAATTGGCGTCGGCGGGGCGCCCAGAGGGTGTTTTTGCGGACGTCAGCCAACTGGGTTTGAGCATAGCAACGGAGGGTTGTGACCGAGGCCCTTGGATATCCTCGTCTTACATGGGTGACGGGGCGAACATCAGCTACGACGCGCACGCGATCGAGGCCCGCCGGCAGGCGGCTTGGACCGAGCGCGAGGCGGCGCGTACGCCGACCGCGTTCGACGACCAGCCGCACCTGTACATCAAGCCCTCGGCGCCGTTCACGTCGGGCAACGTGCATATCGGCCACGTGCGCAGCTACTCGATCGGAGACGCCTACGCGCGCTTCCGTCGCGCGCGCGGGGATCGCGTGCTGTTCGCCTTCGGCTTCGACGCGTTCGGCCTGCCGGCCGAGCTCGGCGCGATCGCCGGTGGCGTGCCGCCGAGCGAGTGGGTCGCGCGCTGTGCCGAGCACATGACAGGACAGCTCGAGCGCCTGGGCTTCTCCTTTGACTGGGAGCGCACGTTCATGAGCTCGGACCCGGTCATGTACCGCTGGTCGCAGTGGCTGTTCCTCACGCTGCTGGAGGCCGGGCTGGTGTACCGCGGCACGGGCAACGTCGACTGGTGCGACACGTGTCAGACGACGCTTGCGACGATCCAGGTCGAGGACGGGCTCTGCTGGCGCTGCCACAACCCTGTGCGCCTGATCGAGCGCCCCACCTGGTATCTGCGCGTCAGCGCATACACGCGGAGAACGACCGCCGCCTGGACGAGCTCGCCGGGGGTGGCAAATGGGACGAGGTGGCGCTGGCCAGCCAACGCTTCGTGCTCGGCCGCGTCGACGGCGTCGAGGTCGATCTGAGCGCCGGCGACGGAGGGCCGTCGCTGACGGTGTTCACGCCACACGCCGACGCGCTGGGGCTGGCGCGCTTCGTGCTGATCTCGCCCAAGCATCCGGACATCGACGCGTGGGCCGCCGACGACGTCGGTGCGCGCGGGCCTGGAGGAGCTGCGCTCGGGAGGGCTGGAGCGAAGCTCGCGCGACGCGCGCAAGATCGCGCTGCTGGACACCGGGCGCTCGCTGCCCGCCCCCACCGGAGAGGGCTGGCTGCCGGTGCTGATCTCCCCCGCGGTCGACGGGCGCTTCGGCGCGACGGCGGTGTTCGGCATCCCCGAGGAGGACCGCACCGACGAGGTGCTCGTCGAGCGTCTGCCGGAGCTGCTGCGCGCGTCGCGCGGCGAGCGCGAGACCTGGCAGCGCCGGCCGAGCGCCTAGCGCGAGGTCTCCCGCCGCGCGCCGCGCGTTCCGCTACAAGGCCGACGACTTCTCGATCTCGCGCCAGCGCTCGTGGGGCACGCCGATTCCGATCGTCTACTGCGAGACGCACGGCGCCGTGCCGATCCCCAAGGAGCAGCTGCCGGTGCTGCTGCCGCTGGACATCACGCCGACGGGCACGGGCAACCCGCTGGCCGAGCTGGACGAGTTCGTGCACACGACGTGCCCGCTGTGCGGCGGTCCGGCCAAGCGCGAGACGGACACACTGGACTGCCATTTCGACGCGCTGTGGCTGTGGGTGCCGGTTGCCGTGCCGCCGGAGTCGCGCGAGCGACACGCTGGAGGAGATCCTCGCGCTGGCCGACCTGCGCCACTGGCTGCCCTCCGAGCGCGTCGTCGCCGGCTCTGACAGCGGCAACTTCGTGTTCGACCAGCGCATCGTCACCAAGGCGCTGCGCGACCTCGGGCCCGCTGGAGTTCCTCGCCGACGGCGAGCCGTTCGCCGGCTGCCTGTTTCACGAGATGGTGATCGCCGACGGGCGCAAGATGAGCAAGCACCTGGGCAACGTCGTCGATCCCGACGCGTTGGTCGCAGCGCTACGGCGCGGACACGGTGCGCCTGGCGGTGCTCTACGCGGCGCGCCCGCAGAAGACGCTCAACTGGAACGACTCGGCGGTGCTGCGCGCGAACCGCTTCCTGACGCAGGTGTGGGAGTTCACGCAGTCGCGCATCGCGGCGGCCGAGCTGCTGCGACCGCGAGCAGACCAGCCGGCGCGATGCGCCGGATGCCGAGCCCGTCAGAGACACCAGCGAGCACCTGCGCTTGAAACTGGCGCAGTGGTGCGAGAATGGTGCGCAGAAGATCACGGACGATCTGGAGGGGCTGGAGATGCACAGCGCGGTGCGCAACGTCATGCGGCTGTTCGATCGCATCAAGGACTTCGACAAGAAGGTCGTTGCCCGCCAGGGCGCGCTTGGTCGCGCCGACAGCGACGCGCTGCTGGCGATGCGCTGGCGCTGCTGGCCCAGCTGCTCGGCCCTTTCGCCCCGCATATGGCCGAGGAGCTGTGGCTGAGCCTCGGCAACGACGAGAGCGGTCCACAAACGCCGTGGCCAGGCGTATCGTTGCAGGCGGTCGCATGAGCCCGCAAACCGTAGAGAGCCCCCGCCAGGGGTCCCGTCAGCGCACGCGCTCCTGCGCGACGGGGCTCGTCTGCCATCGCTGCGAGAACAGCTATCCGCTGGAGTCAACGCGTGTTCTCCTGCCCGGACTGCGGCAAGGGACTGGACATCGTCTACGACTACGAGCTGGCGGCGAGCCACTTCAAGGACTTCCCCAGCTCCGAGCGCCCGCACAACATCTGGCACTTCGAGGAGCTGCTGCCGATCGTCGACGCGCGCGCGCAGGCGCGCGTCGGCCAGCACTCCGGCTACACGCCGATGATCCGCGCCGACCGGCTGGGCGCCGAGCTGGGCATCGCGAACCTCTACCTGAAGGACGACTCGAGCAACCGTCCGAGCCTGTCCTACAAGGATCGCGTCGTGTCGATGTCGATCGCGCGGCTGCTGGAGCGCGGCAAGACGGAGATCGGCTGCGTCTCGACGGGCAACGTCGGCACCGCGGTCGCCTCGCTTGCGGCCAAGGCCGGCGTGGCGACGTCCTACATCGTCTACCCCAACCGCCTGGAGGAGATGAAGGCGCGCTCGTGCATGGCGCTCGGCGCGAAGGTCATCCAGGTCGAGGGCAACTACGACGAAGCCAACCGGCGCTGCTCGCGAGGTCGCCGAATCGACGGGCATGGACTTCGCGAACATCACGCTTCGCCCGTTCTACGCCGAGGGCGCGAAGACGGCAGCGTTCGAGATCGTCGAGCAGCTCGACTGGAACTCGCCCGAGCACATCGTCAGCCCGGCGGCCGGCGGCACGCTGTCCTCGCGCATGCACAAGGGCCTGATCGAGCTCGAGCTGCTCGGCCTGGCCGAGACCGAGCGGCACGGCGATCCACATCGCGCAGCCGAGCGGCTGCAACCCGATCGCCTCGGCGATCCTCGCCGAGGAGGCCGAGGTGCACCCGGTGATGCCCGAGACGGCGGCGCACTCGCTGGCGATCGGCGCGCCCGGCGACGGCTACCTGGTGATCGACGCCGTGCACAAACGCGGCGGCACGGCGGCGTTCGCGTCAGACCCGGAGATCTTCGCGGGCATCGACCTGCTGGCGGCGACCGAGGGCCTGCTGACCGAGCCGGCGGGCGGCACGACGATCGCCGTGCTGGAGAAGCTCGCCGCGGCCGGGCGCTTCGCCGCCGGCGACACGGTCGTCGCGCTGATCACGGGCAATGGCCTGAAGACGCTCGACGAGCACCCGCCGAAGCAGTGGCCGGCGAAGATCGACTGCGAGCTCGACCCGATGCTCGCTGCGCTCGGCGAGCTCAAGGGCACGGCGACGCTGATGCAGACGCGCGCGCGAGCAGCTCGCGCAGTAGGCTCAGCGTCGCGGCGCATCAAGCCGCGCCGACCGCGGCCATCATCTCCTCGGTGCGCTGCCTCGCGCTCGGACTCCTCGCCGCCGAGCACGCACACGCGCGCGTGGTCGTCGAGCAGCCCGAGCGCGACCTTGTCGAGCGCCGCCTCGATCGCCGCGATCTGCGTGAGCACGTCGATGCAGTAGCGATCGTCGGCGACCATCTTGGAGACGCCGCGCACCTGTCCCTCGATGCGCGCGAGGCGCCGCTGCAGCTCGTCCTTGCTCGCCGTGTAGCCGCGCATGGGGTTGTCGACGTCGCTTCGGCCATCGCTCACAGCATACCCCTACGGGGGATGGGATTAATATCATCGATCCATAGTTGTTTGTCGGTCGTGCTGGACGCGCCGCAGCGGGTACAGTTGCGCTCATGGCCGAGGACACGCCCGCCGACCCGCTGCTCGAGCTGAGCGAGCGCCGGCGCCAGCGAGCGCGAGGCCGTCGACGAGGCCGGCGGTGGGCAGTCCGAGGGCTTCGAGCTGGCCGAGCAGGAACTGATCGAACACACCTCACACGGCGACGAGCACTCGCCGGCGAAGATCTCGCGAGACGCCTACGGCGAGGGCGACAGCGAGGAGCCGACCGAGTGCGAGTACGGCGAGGCCGACGCCGAGCACCTCAGCGACTGACGCCGCTGCGCTCGGCTCAGCCAGTCGCCGCAAGCGCGACGCGCAGCGGCGGGTGGTCGGACAGCTCGCACCGCGCGCGCGCCGAGCGCGCACTGTCGCGCCGAGCACTTCAGCCTCGCCGCGCGCGCGCAAGCCGCGCGACGAAGACATGGTCGACGTCGCGCGCGGCGACGTGCGCGATGGCGGGCGGCGGCGCGAGCGGCTCGCGCAGGTTGAGGTCGCCGCCGAGGATCAGCGGCCGCTCGCCGGCGAACCGCAGCGCGCGCTGCCACAGCCGCCGCAGCTCGTCCTCGGCGAGCGCGACGCGCGTGCTGGCGTGGAAGTTGGCGACGCACGACGCCGTCGCTGCAGGCGCGCGAGCTGCGCCACGCGCCGCTCCGGCCACACGCGCAGGCGCAGCGCGGCGTGCTCGGCGATCGGCGTTCGCGCGAGGATCGCGTTGCAGCCGCCGCCGTTTGACTTCATCAGCTCGGGATCGCGCCGCGCGAGCGCACGGCGCAGCGCGAGCAGCGAGTTGCGCGATGTCATCGCCGCGCGCTGCTCGGCGCCGGCGGCGCGTGCGAGCTCGCGCGGCCACCACGGCGGCACCTCCTGCAGCAGCGCGACGTCCCACTCCAGCTCGGCGAGCCTCGCGGCGAACTGCGCCAGCAGGTCGTGGCGCGCGGGCGGCAGCGAGCGGCCGTGAAAGAGGTTCCAGCTGAGCACGAGCATCGATGGCACCGCCGCGCGGACGAGGTTGTAGGGTTTTGCGCGCGTTGAGAGCATGGACTACCCGCCGTTGGTCTGCCGCTGTCGGCCCCGCGTCGACCGCCGTGCTCGTGTGCTGCGTGAGTGCCTCTGCACAGCAGCGCACTGCTGTGCCTGGCGCCGGCGCTGCTGCTCGCGTGCCTGCTGCCGGCCGGGCGCTACCCGGGCGCGCGCACGCTGGTCGCCTGGAGCGCGCGCAGACGGCCCCGCGGCCGTCGCGCGCGTCTGTGCGCAGCGCCCGTCCGCGTCCGCTGACCGCCGCCGCGCGCGGCGGCCTGCTGATCGCCTGCTCGCTGGCGGTCCGCCCGCCGCCGCGCTCCGCGCGCACCGCCTAGTCGCTCCGCGTCGCGCCGCGCGCGCGACTGCCGGGAACGCGCGCCGCTGCTCACGCGCCCCGCCACGCAAACCTTCGAGGAGCCATGCCGCCACCGACGCCGCACGGCGGCCGCACGCGACGTTCGCACGCTCGCCGGCGCCCGCCACGAAGATCGACACGCCGAGCACGCCGCGCGAAGCGCGACGGCGGCGCTGCTGGCCGCCTGCGTCGGCGCGCTGTGGCTGCGCGCCGGCGGCGCTCGCGCACGCGCAGCTCGTCGCCACGTCGCCGCAGTCGGGCGCGACGCTGGCGAGCGCAGCCGGCGCGCGTGGCCTTCGAGTTCAACGAGGCAGTCGGCGGGTCGCTCGGCGCGGTGCGCGTGTACGACGCGCAGCGGCGCAGAGGTCGACGACCTGCACGTCGAACACCCGCACGGCAACTCGCACTCGCTCGGCGTCGGGCTGAAGGCGCACCTGCCCGACGGCACGTACACGGCCACCTACCGCGTGATCTCCGCCGACACGCACATCGTCTACGGCGGGCTGGTGTTCAACATCGGCCATGCGAGCGCCGCCGTCAAGCGTGACCGTCGCGGGCCTGCTCAGAACGCAGCGAGAGCGGGCACGTCACGAAGGTCGCCTTCGGCGTCGTGCGCGCGCTCGACTACCTGTCGATCGCGCTGATGCTCGGCGGGCTGGCGTTCCTGCTCGTCGCATGGCTGCCCGCGCTGGCGTCGGTGGCCGGACGCGAGCGCGCGTGGGCGGCGGCGTCGCACGCGTTCGCCACGCGCCATGCGGCGGCTGCTGTACGCGGCGGTCGTGCTCGGCCTGCTCGTGAGCGTGCTCGGCGTGCTGCTGCAGGGCGCGAGCGCCGTCGGGCGTGTCGCTGTGGGATTCGCTGAAAGGCGCCGTGCTGAAGGACACGCTGGAAAGCCGCTTCGGCACCGTGTGGGCGGCGCGCGCGCTGGACTGGCTGGTGCTCGGCGGTGCGCTGCTGCTCGCGCAGGCGCTCGGGCGCGCCGCTCGCGCGCCACGCTGCGCGCCGGCGAGACGACGCTCAGCGCCGCGCCGCCGCGCTGGCTGCTCGCGCTGCTCGCGCTCGGCGGCGCGTACCTGGCGATCACGCCGGCGCTGGCCGGGCACGCGAGCATCGAGAGCCCGACGGGCGTGTTCTTCGCCTCCGACGTGCTGCACGTGCTCGTCGGCGAGCGTGTGGGTCGGCGGGATCGCGTGCCTGCTGCTCGTGCTGCCGGCCGCGACGCGCGCGCTCGACGGCGCCGATCGCGGACGGCTGCTGCTGGCGGTGCTCGCGCGCTTCTCGCCGCTGGCGCTCGGCGCGGTGGTCGCGATCGCGGTCACGGGCGTCGTGCAGGCGTACATCGACGTGCGCAGCCTGCACGGCCTGCTGCACAGCACATACGGCGCGCTGGTGCTCGTCAAGGTCGGCGCTGCTGCTCGTGCTGATCGCGCTCGGCTGGGTCAACCGCGAGCGCGTGATCCCGGCGCTGCGGCGGATCGTCGATTCGCGCGCGACACCCGGCGCGGCCGGCGTGCTCGCACGGCGCACGATGCGCGGCGAGCTCGCGCTGATGCTCGCCGTGTTCGGCGTGACCGCCGCGCTGATCACCTACACGCCGCCGATCGACGCCGAGGCGGGGCCGTTCTCGGCGAACACGACGATCGGCGCGGCCGAGCTGGAGATGACGCTCGAACCGGCCGAGGCGGGCGCGAACACGGCGCACCTGTACCTGATCGACGCGCGCACCGGCACGCAGTTCACGGCGACCAAGGAACTGACCGTCACGGCGAGCCTGCCGGCGAAGGGCATCGGCCCGCTCAACGCTGCGAGCGACGCCGGCCGGCCCGGGCCACTACATCCTCAACTCGGCCGTGCTCAGCCCGGCCGGCACGTGGCAGATCCGCATCACCGACCGCGTCTCGGAATTCGAACAGCACAGCCGCACGATCGAAGGTCCCGATCGCATGAGCCCGCCGCACGCCGGCGAGGCCGTGCGCCACCCCCACCGCCAGGAGGAACGACGAGATGAAGCCCAAGCCGATTGCCGTGCTGGTTGCCGCCGCGTCGCTGCTCGCGCCCGCGGGCGCACAGGCGCACGTGAGCATCCACCCGAACACGATCCCTGCGGGCGCGTTCGCGACGATCGACGTGCGCGTGCCCGGCGAGCAGCAGGGGGCCTACGTCAAGCGGGTCGACACGCTGCTGCCGGCGGGCTTCACGAGCGTGGACTACGAAACCGTGCGCGGGCTGGAGCGTGAAGGTGGTCGAAAGCAAGCTCGCCAAGCCGCTCGAGCGAAGACGGCGAGACGATCGACACGGCGGTCTCGCAGATCGTGTGGACGTGGACAGGGCCGCAGGGCAAGGTCGGCGACGGCCAGTTCGTGCAGTTTCCGCTGTCGGTCGCGATCCCCGCCGACGCGAGCGGCAAGGCCGCTGGAATTCCGCACCGTGGAGACCTACAGCGACGGCCAAGTCGTGCACTGGATCGACCCCTCGCTCGACGCCGAACACCCCTCGCCGCGGATCAACGTGACCGCCAAGGGCGGCGTCATCGAGGACGTCGCCGGCGACGAGGCCGGGCCGGCGGCAGGGCAGACCGGCGGGACCGCCGGCGCGAGCGGCTCGCCCGCCAGCCGGCCGCTGCGGCGAAGCCCGGCGGCGACGGCGAGCGAGGGTCTGGGCATCGCCGCGCTGATCGTCGGCGCGCTCGGCCTGCTCGCGGGCATCGGCGCGCTCGTCGCCGCGCGGCGCGCGAGACGCGCGCAACTGAGTCGCAGTCGCCACGGCTCGTTCCGGCAATAGAAAAGCCCCGCCGAGGCGGGGCTTTTCCTTAGCAGGTCGATAAGCCGGATTCTGTCGTTGAGCAGCCATCCATCTGAGCGGCCTACCTGGATCTCGGCGGGTCACCTGCAAACGATCCTGTTTGGCCTTGCATCGGGTGGGGTTTGCCCAGCCGCCGCGTCACCGCGGCGCTGGTGCGCTCTTACCGCACCATTTCACCCTTGCCGGCCCGCCGTTCACGTGGGACGGCGGACGTAGGCGGTTTGTTTCTGTGGCACTTTCCCGCGGGTTTCCCCGGGTCGACAACTCGACCACCCTGCCCTGTGATGTCCGGACTTTCCTCGAAGGCTTGCGCCTCCGCGGCTGCCTGACCTGCCCTGCCACGGTAGCGCCTGGGCGCCGCCGTGGGAAGCTGGCGGGCCGAGCCGCCCAGCCGTCTGCGGACGCGGACTCGCTTCAGACGCTTCTGAGCAGGCCGACGACGCGCCCGAGCACGGTGACCTCTTTGCTGCGGATCGGCTCCATCGTGACGTTCTCCGGCTGCAGGCGGATGTGGTCGCTCTCGCGGAAGAAGCGCTTGACCGTCGCCTCCTCGCCGAGCAGCGCGACCACGACATCGCCGTCGCGCGCGGTGTCCTGCGGGCGGACGACGACGAAGTCCCCCTCGATGATCCCCGCTTCCTTCATCGAGTCGCCGCGGATGCGCAGCAGGTACTCGCCATCGCCTCCCCCGGCGATCTCCGGAACCGACACGTAGTCCTCGACGTTCTCCTCGGCGAGCATCGGCTGGCCGGCGGCGACCGAGCCGAGCAGCGGAAGGCCGTCCGGGCGCACGATGCCGCGAACCGTGTCCACGGCGCTGCCCACCGCGCGATCGAGCAGCTCGATCGCCCGCGGCTTTGACGGGTCGCGCCGCAACAGGCCGAGCTTCTCCAGATTGGCCAGATGCGCGTGCACCGTCGACGACGACGCAAGCCCAACGGCTTTGCCGATGTCGCGCACGGTCGGCGGGTATCCGTACTTCGCCGAGTACTTGCGAATGAAGTCGAATATCTCCTGCTGGCGCTTGGTCAGATCCATGTCTGCACGGCTCCCTGTTCGGGTGGACGGTGGCCTGAAACGAACACTTGTTCGCACTGTAGCGACGGCCGTGGACGGATGCAACACACGGTGGCGCGGCTGGGAGGCTTCATGCAGCGGACCGCGCCGATTCGGGCGCGGACCCGAGGCTATACTCGCGCACTCTGCGCTCGTGGCGGAATTGGTAGACGCGCAAGGTTGAGGGCCTTGTGGGCTTAACGGCCCGTGGTGGTTCGAGTCCACTCGAGCGCATAGTTGTAATTTTGGCGACGAATCGGCTGGAAATGGGCACGTTCCAGTGTCGCGTCGGTCCAGATGGGAGGAGACGCCTGCGAGCCTTCCCAGCCGGGTCGCCTGTGGTTCTCATCCGAAGGCTTGCCTTTACATGGCGATGGGTGGGTCCGGGCGCGCTGGTCGGACGTGCGCTGATGCGGCTTACTCGACGGGGCCTATTTCGCCTGGTAGGTGAACTGGTCGGCGGGGACGCTCGCGCTGGTACCCGCGGTGCTCGTGACCGTCACGGCCACCGGCCCTGCAGCCGCGGCTTCCGGGGAGACCGCGGTGATCGAGGTCGGCGAGGTGACCGTGAAGCTTTTCGCGGCCGTTTTCCCGAAGCTCACGCTCGTGACCGTCGGGTTCTCGAAGTTCAGCCCCGTGATCTTGACTTTGGTGTTACCGGCAAGCGGTCCCTTCGCGGGAGCGAGCTTGCTCACCACCGGCGGGAGCGCCTTGCGCTGAACACAGCTTTCCGTCGCGTTGCTGTAGAGCTGCTGCAGATAGTAGTCGTGGCCGTCGATCACCTGGTTGTACAGCGCACCGTCGGGGGCAGTCCCGAGCGACGTACCCCACCTCATTTTTTCTTCGAACGCTGCACTCGGAGCGCCCCAGGCTCCGTCCGCGCAGATGTCCGCGACCTCTTCCGATCCGAAAACCGGTTCGTTAGCCCACCCGCCTCCGTAGGGGTCGGTGGCCATCTCCGCGAACTCGTGCTCGAGGGCCGGAAACTCGTCTTCGTATGCACCGTTCGGGTGCTGCGGGTCTGCGCATGCTTTGACGACAGGCAGATACGGCATCACCGCGAACACCAGGTTTTCGGCGGGTTCGGACGTGAGGATGGCGTCGTGGTAGGCGCAGAACCTGGCCGAACAACCCTGCGACCTGTCACACACGGAGACCCCCGGTGGCAACAGAACGAAGTAGCTGTGCGTGGCTTCCTGCGAGCTGTACCGGCCGGCTTCATAGGCCTGCGCGGGCAGCTTGTGATCTTTGAGCAGTGCCTGCACCTCGGCCTTGACCTGCCCAGTAGAGATGCATGGCTTGGAAGGGGGCGGCCCTTCTGAGTTTTCGGAGCAGTCGGAGGATTCGGCGGGGTAGGGATTCTTGTCCTTGATCGCCTTGCCAAAATGCGTCTCGTAGTTCGCCCCGTACTGCCCGAGCACCGAATAGAAGTTCTGGTCGCTGCCGTTGTCGTGTTCGACGCCCTTGAAGAACGCCGTGATCGCGGACTCGTAACCTGCCGGGAATGCCGGAGCGCCCTTCGGCTGCCAGTACACGAAATACGTCGTCGTCGTCGGCATCACATCAGGGCCACCGCCCGGCGGGTTGAGCGGCTGCTCGACGCACTCGCTGAAAGGACGGCTGCCGCCGGAGCATTCATACGCCCAAGCCTGCCCCGCACCGAGGGCGCCCAGCAGCACGACCAGCACAACGAGCAGCCCGAGGCCCAGAGCCCCAACACCTCGCGGGCTCCTGCCGTGCAGAGCCGCCACAGCCCCGCCGCTGATAGTGCATCCACGCTCCTGCCGTGATCCTGACACGCCACGCCCCCCCTTGCGATCCCAGTCCCGAGCCCTTTGACCCACTGATCAGCGCCCAGAGTACAGGCGCACCGGGCCGATTGCTAGGCAAGCGCCCAATGACACCGCCACCCCCCGCACCCGCTGGACCCCCGAGAAGCCAACCCCCCGGGGCAAGCAACCCCCATCCGCCGCCCTCCGCCAGGAGTCCCCGGATCGCGGCACCGCCGTGCCCGAGCGTGCAAGCCGCAAGCTGCACCCCCGTCAGAACAGCCCGTAGACACCGGCCTCCACACGGCGAAAACTCGGCGCGGGCCCGCGCGCACCAGTTGACAGGCAGCTATTGACAGAGTCCCGCGAGACCGCACAACCCAAGGCTGCCTCCACAGCCGCGCGGGCGTCCCCGACGCTCAACGGGCACTTCGAGGACGCGAGTGCCGCGACCACGGCCCGCTTGACCGCGCCGTTACCGAGCCGCCGCACATGAGGCGTAGTTGAGGCCTCGCTGGGCCACGGCCCTCGCCCCGCCCCGGCGCGGAGCACCGCCTCGAGCGCCTCTTGAGGGTTTGAAAGCCGTCCTACCAAGTGCATTGGTCCGGAATCGCGGTGCGACGGTCCCGGCGCGTGTAGGCGGGCCAGCTGTCTTCGTCACCGAGCGCCCCTGGGTCCAGCACGGCCGATGCCGAGCGAGCTCCTGCGATCAAGCCCCATCCGCCGCGCCGCTGATCAAGCCGCGCTTCAGCGCGTAGCCGACCAGCTCAGCGCGCGTGGACAGCCTGAGCTTCTGCTGGATGTGCGAACGATGGGTCTCGACCGTGCGCACCGAGAGGTAGAGCCGCTCGCCGATCTCGGCGTTGGTGTGGCCGAGCGCGATCAGCCGTAGCACGTCGACCTCGCGCTCTGAAAGGTCGTCGGGCGGCCCCGGCGGGGGCTCTGAGGCCATCCGCGCGCCCAGGCGCGGATTCAAATAGCGCTCCCCCACCGCGGCGTTTCGCACCGCCTCGACGAGCTCGTCGTCGGCCGCCTCCTTGAGCACGTAGCCGAGCGCGCCGGCACCGAGCGCTTGGCGCGCGAAGGCGGGCTCCTGCTGCATCGTCAGCACGACGATCTGGGTGTCGGGGAATTCTTCACGGATCACGGGGATTGCCTCCAGGCTCGATCCGCCGGGCATGTTCAGGTCGAGCACGAGCACGTCGGGGTGATGGCCGCGCACGTAGCGCTTGGCGCTGTCGACGTCGCTCGCCTCGGCGACGACCTCAAAGCCTCGCTCGCTGTCGAGCAGCATGCGCAGGCCGCTGCGCACCACCGCGTGATCGTCGGCCAGCACCAGGCGAATCGACTCAGCCTGCACGTCCTGGTCGGCGCCGCTGGGCTCCCCGGTAGCCATCGTCTGAAGGTAACGGGTGAGACGGTCGAGCGTTGCTCGAATGTATATGGGGCGCGATACTCCGCGTGACCCAGCGGCCGGACCGAACGGTGCCGCAGACCGACAGGGGAAAGTGACCGACATGAGCGCGAACCAGGAGTCCGATGGCGCAACGCGGGTGGCCTACATCCTCGGAGTACCTCTTGCCGACAACGTCGTGCGGCAATGGCCGCAGATGGGAGAGGTCGTGCGCACGAGCAAGCTCGTGGCCGAAGTCGAGGGGAACTTCCCAGAGCTCACCCTGGAGGTCGGCAGACGCCTGCAGGTCGCGGACGCGATCGTCGTCGAGTGGACATGCAACTACGGCGACGGACGCCTGTACCGAAACGTCACGATCGGCGAGTTGCAGGACGGAAAGGCCGTGCGTGTCACCGACTACTGGGGAGAGCCGACCAGTACACCGGACTGGCGCCGAGCGCTGACCGACAGGCTCGAAATGCCGGGGGAAGATGGGGTCTGGCCGGATAACGACCAGCTCGGCCACTATTAGCCCACCAACAGGCGCGGGACCCGTGCCCGCGTAGCACTGGGTGCTTTGCCGCAGCAACGCGGGTTGTTCTCCCGGAGGACGTGGTGCCGGCGCGGGTCTAGTTTGGACCAATGGACATGCCGCACCTGCGTATCGCACCGGCCCCCTCGACTCCCGCGTGCCTCACCGACGGCGAGCGGGCGATCCGCGTCGTGCTCGCCGACGATCACGCACTGATGCTCCGTACGCTGCGCGTGCTGCTCGAAGGCGAGAAGGGCGTCGAGGTGATCGGCGAGGCAGGCGACCTCGGCTCGCTGACGCGCCGTGTGGACAACGGCCACGCAAACGTGCTCGTGCTCGACCTCGGCATGCTCTGTGGTTCGAGTGAGGCGATCCGGCAGCTGCGTCGGCGATTTCCGCAGACGCAGATCGTGATCGTGACGATGGAGGAGAACACGGCCTACGCGCAGCGCGCGCTGGCCGCCGGCGCCGTCGGATTCGTGCTCAAGGATCAGGCCGACGAAGAGCTGATCGACGCGATCCGCCTCGCGGTCCGCGGCGAGGCTTTTGTCAGCCCGCGACTCGCCGGGCCGCTCAATGAATTACGGCGCGCTGCCGCAGAGGCCAATCTAGGACGCGGCCTGTGGAAAGCCTGAGCCTGCCGTGTTGCTCCCTGCGCGCAGCAGCGGCAGGTGAGCCGTCAGCAACGTGCCGTGCGAGCCCGAGTCGAGCCTCAGGGTCCCACCCGCCAGCGCCGCGCGCTCCTGCATCCCGGCCAGGCCGAAGCCCTCGTCGGCAGACTTCGGGTCAAAGCCGACGCCATCGTCCTGGACCTCGATGCGCAGCTTGCCCTCGGTGGCGTTGACCACCACGCGCACGTTGCTGGCGCGGGCGTGCTTGGCCACATTCGTGAGCGCCTCCTGCACCATCCGGTAGACAGTCGTCTCCAGGTCTCCGTCCAGGCGCTCCGCACCGGCGGCGGCCCCCGGCAGCGCGACCTCGCCGGCGATCGCGAAGCCGCTCCGCTCGCGGTGATGGTCGAGCAGCGCCTCGATTGCCGTACCCAGGCCCAGCTCGTCGAGCGCGGCCGGGCGCAGCTCGGCGATGATCGCGCGCAGGTTGGCGATCTCGTGCTCGATCTGCTCGACCGCCTGGCGCATCGCCCCCTGAGTACGCTCGGGATCGTCGCTGCGCAGCGCTGAGGAGAGCAGCACGCGCAGTCCGCCGAGGCTCTGCAGTGTCTCGTCGTGCAGCTCGCGAGCCCAGCGACGGCGCTCCGCATCGGCGGCCGCCAGCGAGCTGCGCAGCCGATCGGCCTGCACGCTCTGCGCCAGCGCAACAGCGGTGGCTGCACTCGCGGCGAAAGTGCGTAGCAGCTGCTCGTCGTCCTCGGCGAACACGCTGCCGTCCACTCCACGGTCGAACGCAGCGAGTAGCCCCACCGCCTCGCCGCGATGGATCATCGGCACGAGCAGCGCGGTCTGCGCGTCGAGTACCCCGAACGCGCTCGGGGCGATCCGCAGCCGCGCCCGAACGTCGGTGATGCGCTCGGCTTCGCCGCGCAGCAGGACCTGACCCGAAGTCGAGTCGGCGATCGGCAGCCTCACGCCACGGGAGCTCGACGCGTGCCCGGCGCTCGCGTGCACGACCAGTTCCTCGCCGTCGCGCAGCATGATCACGAGGCTGCGCGCGCCGACCAGCGCGCGCCCCCGCTTGGCGATCAGTTCGAGTACGTGCTCGAGTGCGATCTCACCGCCGATCGCCACCGCGACGTCGCGCGTGGCCTCGAGGCCGCGGATAGCCTTCTCCGCCTCCTCGCGGCGGCGCTCGCTGGTCTCGTAGGTGCGCGCGTTGTCGATCGCGATCGCAGCCCAGTCGGCGAGGATCACGGCGGCCTCTTCGTCGCGCCCGCTGAACGGGCCGTCCAGCTTCTCGGTCAGATACAGGTTGCCCCACGCCTCTCCGCGGATCAGGATCGGGACGCCGAGGAAGCCGTGCATCGGCGGGTGCCCAGCTGGGAAGCCGTAACTGCTGGGGTGCTCGCCGACGTCGACCAGCCGCAACGGCCGGGGATACTCGATCAGTGCGCCGAGAACCCCTCTGCCGCGAGGAAGATCGCCGATCGCTCTGTGGGTCTCCTCATCGACACCGGACGTGAGGAACTGCTCGAGCTCCGTTCGCTGATCGTTGAGAACCCCGAGCGCCGCATAGCGCGCGCCGGTGACGTCGCGACCGGTCTGCAGAACACGATCGAGCACCGCGGCGAGGTCCAGCTCGGTCATCAGGGCACGCCCGACATCGAGCAGGCGACGGATCCACAGCTCCTCCGATGACGAGGCCACCCTCGCAGACTAGTCCTGAACCGTGGCCGGGTCGCCGGCGCGCCGTCAGTGGAGGTCAAGGCTGAGCCTTGGGCTTTCTCAGTTTCGCCGGCGGGCACTCCAGGTAGTCCTCCACTCCACGTCTGCGGCCCGATACGGAGGCAAGGGCGCGTCGGCGTGCCTACGTTGGGAGATCCCAACCGACCGATGAAGATCAAGATGGCCCACAACCCAGGACGGCGCGAATGCGCCCCTCGCCGACGCGAAGGGACGGCATGCAGCAGCCGATGATCTGTGCACGCTGCGGCGACGTGATCGGGGTGTACGAGCCGGTCGTGCTGCTCGCGGATGGCCAACAGCGCACGACCTCCGCGGCTGCCGAGCCGCGGATTGGCGATGAGCTGGGCGAGCGCTTTCACCGTGCCTGTTGCGCGCAGTCGCCGGCCCCGCCGTAGCGGTGCGATTGGCCGACGGGCGGGCTACGACGCGCCGGCGGCCCGTAGAAGACCGCAGCAGAGCGAGGGTGAAACACGCTTACCCACGGACCGGCCCCCACCTAGCCTGGCTGTGTCAATCAAACCCAGCTGAAGGCGGGCGACCAAGATGATGCACGTTCAGACGCCAGACCCCGAGACAGAGCAGCGCGACCAGCAGCAGTTCGACGAAGCGGTCGAGCACACGGGAAAGACCGTGCTGGAGTGGCTCGCCGGTGCGGGAATCGTGGCCGCCCTTTCGATCTCCATCGTCGCACTGATCCAGAGTGGCCAGAGAAGCGAACCGCGCGTTGTCACCCAGCGCGTGCTCACGCAAGGTGCGGCCGTAGCGCCCGCTGCGACAGCGCCGGTGAAAACGGTATCGCTGAAGATCGTCGGCGGTGCCAAGCTCGGGCCCGACGGCAAGAAGCACGACGAGTTCACCAAGACCGAATTCGCGGTCAAAGTCGGCCAGCCGCTGAAGCTGCAGATCGACAACACCGACGACGTGCCGCACAGCATTACCGCGCCGGTCGCTGGGATCAACCTGACGATCAAACCCGGAGTCCACACTTACACCCTCGTGATCAAACAGGCCGGCAGGTTTCAGTGGTTCTGCATCGTCCCGTGTGATACCGAAGCGGGCGGCTGGGCGATGAGCCACCCCGGGTTCATGGCCGGATACATCACCGCTGCCTGATCACCGGCTACGGGACGGTCGGGGTACGATCGGACGCTTCGTCGATTGAAGCGGCCGGTCGGCTTCCTGATGTCGCGCCCCGGCCCCTGACACAGGCCGCTCGCCGGCAACACGACAGTCGCGGCCGGGTAGTTTCCCCCACGGCGAAGAGGGCTTTACTCGGCTGTCCCGGTCGTGTGGCCTGCCTAGGCTCGCTGCATGACTACCAAAGGCTCGCCCTCCACGAAGTTCCGCGTCAGCATCGTCGGCGGCGGTGTCGCCGCGGCCGAGGCGGCGCTCGCGCTGTCCGATCTCGCAGCCGAGCAGACTGAGATCACGGTGATCGCTCCCAATGAGGAGCTCGTCTACCGGCCGATGACCGTCACTGAACCATTCGCCTTCGGCGGTGCGCGCCACTATTCGCTGGCGCCGATCGTCGCCGACGCCGGCGCTCGGCTGCTCGTGGACAAGCTCGACTGGATCGACCCCCAGATGAACGCGCTCCACACCGAGGCGGGTGAGACGGTTGTCTTCGACGCACTGATTCTCGCGCTGGGCGCGCGCCCGACCGCTCCCTTCCAGCACGCCACGACGATCGACGACCGGCACCTCGACGGGTTGTTGCATGGACTGATCCAGGACATCGAGGGCGGGTACGTCAAGAGCGTCGCCTTCGTTTCCTCCGGGCGTATGGCCTGGCCCTTGCCGCTGTATGAGCTCGCGCTGATGACCGCCGGGCGCGCCTACGACATGCAGATGGAGCTCGCCACGACGCTCGTCACCCCCGAGGCGGCGCCACTCGGCCTCTTCGGAGCGGCCGTCAGCGAAGCGGTGGCCGACGTGCTCGCCCGCGCGAAGGTCGACACGATCACCTCGGCCTACGCCGAGGTGCCGAGCAGCGGCCAGATCGTGATCAACCCCGGCGGTCGCCACCTCGAGGTCGATCGCATCGTCGCGCTGCCCGAGCTGGGCGGCCCAGGCGTACGCGGCATACCGCTGGGCGAAAACGGCTTTATCCCTGTCGATCAGCATGGGCATGTGCGCGACCTCGACAGCCCGGTATTCGCCGCCGGCGACGCGGTCGACTTTCCGATCAAGCAGGGCGGTCTCGGCTGCCAGCAGGCCGACGCGGCCGCCGAATCTATCGCAGCGCTGGCGGGGTCGGCAGTGGCACCCGAGCCGTTTCACCCCGTGATACGAGCAAAGCTCCTGACCGACGGCGACCCGCTCTACCTGAGCGCGCAGCTCACCGGCGGTCACGGCTTCAGCTCGCACGTGAGCAAAACGCCCAGCTGGTCGCCTCCGAGCAAGATCACGGCGCGTTATCTGGCGCCCTACCTGGACAAGCTCGACCGCGCCGCGGACCGGGCGAGCGGCGAAGGGCGCGAGCCGAAGACGGCTGCGGTCCCGAGGGTTCTCACCTAGGTCCTCACCACTGCCGAGCCGGGGATCGCAGGGCCGAAACGCTGGTGCAACGCGCCTTCGCTCGACCTTGCGCCGAGCACGAGCTACCGTTCCAGGCCGAGCCTGCCGCGAGCTGAGCGATCGGAGTCGAGACGTTGTTGACGATGGCTGTGGATTGGGGCGAGGTGACGGCGATCGCCACTTCGATCCTTGCGCTGAGCCTGCTCGGCGCGTTGGGCGCCGCGGTGTTCGCAGCGCAACAGGTGCGCGAGGCGCGCAAGAGCCGCGAGGCACAGATGGCGGCCGAGTTCTTTCGCCGCTGGAACGAGGATGCGCTCGTCGAGGCGCGCCGGCTGGTCGCGACGTTCAAGTCGGCCGACGAACTGCGCGATGCGTTCGCCGGGTACGTTGCCCAAGGTGCCCCCGAGGCCTACGTCCTGTACCGCGAGCTCGACTACTTCGAGCAGCTCGCTGCGATGCAGAGCATCGGCGCATTTGATCTCGAGCTGATCAAGCTGCTGCTCGGCCGGACGCTGATCGACCGGTGGGCGCTGTGGCAGCCGGCGATCCACCAGGCCCATGGGCCCGGCACCTACCCGATGTTCGAGGGCCTCGCGCAGAAGCTTCGAGGGGAACTCGGCGATCGCCCTGCGGAGGCCGAGCGCGCTCAGCCTCCCGTTGACTGACCGGGAAGCGGCTCGGTCAGCCGCGCGTAGGTGTCCGGCCGGCGCGTGCCCAGAAACGGGAACAGCTCAAGCCAGTCGCGTCGCTGGTCGAGGTCGAGATCGGCCACCAGCACGGCCGGCTCGTCGCGCGGCGCCTGCACGAGCTTGCGTCCGTACGGGTCACAGATGAACGACGAGCCGTAGAAGCGCAGCGGCGGCTCTTCGCCGATCCTGTTGACGGCGACGATGAACAGCCCGTTGGCAATCGCGTTGCCGACGATCACCTGCTGCCACAGTGGCTGGGTGTCGAATCCTGGGTGGTCGGGCTCGGAGCCGATCGCCGTCGGATAGACGACCACGTCGGCACCCTGGAGGCTGTAGGCGCGTGCGACCTCCGGGAACCACTGGTCCCAGCACGTGGGCAGGCCGAGCTGGGCGCCACCGAGCGCCACCAGCGGGTACGGATCGCCGTCGGCGGGGCCGGGGCGGAAGTAGCGGTCCTCGTGATATCCCGCAGTGACGGGGATGTGCAGCTTTCGCGTGCGCGCGACAAGCTCGCCGTCGGGCGCCACGACGATCGCCGTGTTGAAGCCCAGCCCGTCGGCCGCGTCCGCGCGCTCGTAAAGAGAGGCGTGCACGTGCACGCCCGTCTCGCGCGCCATACGCTCGGCGAACTGAAACGTGCGCCCGCCCGGTAGCTGCTCGGGTTCAGCGCCGGCCGCCCCCGGGCCCGCCGGGTCGACGGCGAAGTAGTGGCTGAGCGTCAGCTCCTGCAGGCAGACCAGCTGCGCGCCCTCCTGCGCCGCCCGCCTGATGCCCGCGGCGAGGGCATCCTCGTGCTCACCGGGATCGTCGTGCCAGCGCTCCTGCACCGCGCCGATCCGAAACGGCTCGCGCGCCGCCTCGCGCGTGCGCGCCGGCGACGGCTGGGGTCCGAGCGACGCGATCAGCGGGATGGTCTGCGCCACCGGCCAGACTGTAGGCGCTCGGCCGCAGCGAGTCGAGCTATAACCGCCTGCATGCATCCGCGAACCGCAGCGGCCCGGCCGCGACCCACGCCCAGCGCGGGCGGCGGCAGGTGAGCGCCACCCTCGCGACCAAGCCCAGCGCCGACGGCTACCGCATGCCGGGCGAGTTCGAGCCGCACAGCGGCTGCTGGATCGCCTGGCCGCAGCGCCCGGACAACTGGCGTGAGACGGCGGGGCCGGCACAGCAGGCCTTCGCCCGCGTGGCCGAGGCGATCGACGCCTCAGAGCCGGTCACCGTCGGCGTGTCCGATACGCAGTTCGAGCATTGCCGCTCGCTGCTGCCCGCGTCGATTCGCGTCGTCGAGCTGTCCACCGACGATGCGTGGATGCGCGACATCGGCCCCACGTTCGTCGTGGACGACCGCGGCGGCAGGCGAGGGGTGGACTGGCACTTCAACGCCTGGGGCGGCTTGCACGGCGGGCTCTACGCCCCCTGGGACCGCGACGAACGCGCGGCACGCAAGGTGCTCGAGGTCGAACGCGCCGATCGCTATCGCGCGCCGATCGTGCTCGAGGGAGGCTCGATCCACGTCGACGGGCAGGGAACCGTGCTGTCGACCGAAGAGTGCCTGCTGCACCCCAACCGCAACCCCGAGCTCTCGCGTGAGCAGATCGAGCAGGTGCTGTTCGACCACCTCGGTGCGAGCAGGACGATCTGGCTGGGCCGCGGCCTGCCCGGCGACGAGACCGATGGGCACGTCGACAACCTCGCCTGCTTCGCCCGGCCGGGAGTCGTGCTGCTGACCTGGACCGACGACGCGTCGGATCCGTTGTATGAGATATCGCGCGATGCGCAGCAGCGCCTGCAGGCCGCGACCGACGCTCGCGGCAGGCCGATCGAGGTGATCCGCCTGCCCGCACCTTCGCCGCCCGCGATCAGCGAGCAGGAGGCACGTGGCGTGCAGGCCGTCGCGGGGACCCAGCCGCGCCGCGCCGGCGACCGCCTGGCCGCCTCGTATGCGAACTTCTACATCGCCAACTCGCGCGTCGTCTTCCCGCTGCTCGACGAGCGCTGCGACGAGCGGGCCGCCGCGATACTGCGCGATTGCTTTCCCGAGCGGGAGATCGTCGGCGTGCCGGCCCGAGAGATCCTGCTCGGCGGCGGCAACATCCACTGCATCACCCAGCAGGTCCCCGCGGTCGCCTGACGCCACGAAGCCAGAGCCCGTCGCGCTCAGCTGTCGCGCGGCGCGTCCGCCGGCTGAGCTCCCGCGCTCGATGCGACCCTCGCCGGCGCCGGGCGCGCACCGGGCGACCGCCCGGGACGGGTCGGTTCGGCCGAGAAGTGCGGCAGCTCGAACACCATCCGCGCGCCACCCTCGGACGACTGCTCGGCGTTCACGCGCCCGCCGTGCGCCTCGGCGATCGCCCGCACGATCGCCAGCCCCAGGCCGGTTCCCCCCGATGCGCGATCGCGCGCGGCATCGGTTCGGTGAAAGCGATCGAACACCCGCTCGCGCTGATCGGCTGCGATGCCCGGGCCGTCGTCTTCGATGAAGAAGCGCAACCGCGCCGCCCTCGCGAGCCGCGACGCGCATGCGCACGCTCCCCTCGCCGGAGGCCGTGTGAGCGATCGCGTTGGCGACGAGGTTGCGCAGCGCCTGCGCGAGCCGGTCGGGGTCTGCGAGCAACGTGCCCGCCGGGACGGGCCCGAGCTCGAAGTCGCGCTTTGCCAGCAGCGTCATCCCGTCCCATAGCTCGCCGACGAACACCTGCACGTCGATCGGCTCGACCTGCAGGAACTGTGTCTGCTCGGTCTTGGCCAGCAGCAGCAGATCGTCGACCAGGCGTCCGATGCGCGCGATCTCCGACTGCACGAGCCGCTCGACCCTGCGCACCTCCTCGGCGGGCGGATCGGGCTGGGCGGCGAGCACCTCCAGCTGGCCCGCCACGATGGTGAGCGGCGTACGCAGCTCGTGCGAAGCGTCGGCGACGAACGCGCGCTGCGCGGCGAACGCCTCGGTGAGGCGATCGAGCATGTTGTTGAAGGCGTCCGCCAGCACGCGCACCTCGTCGCTGCGGCCTCCCGCGTCGTGGATACGCGGATGCAGGTCGCCCGCATCGACGCGCGCGGCGATCGCGGCCATGCGGCGCAGCGGGCGCGACACGCGCGTGCCGATCAGAAAGGCACCGAGCAGCGCCGCCGCGAGCGCCAGGATGCCCGCGAGGATGAACGCACGCGCGACACCCGCCTGTGCGTGCGAGACCGTTGCCAGCGGCTCCCCCGTCCCCACCGTCACGCTCAGCCCTCCGGGCAGCCGAACCACGCGCTTGAGCAGGCGCAGATCGCCGACGTCGGGGAGCGTCTGCGTGGAATAGCCCGACGAGGCGCGCTGAGCAACCGCCCCGACAACCGGTTCTCGTTGACCTGCTGGGCCCGCGTCTCGCCGTTGTCGGGCGCCTCGGCGGTGAACAGCTCGGGACGGTTGGTGCTCGTGCGGGCGCCCGGCGTGAGCGTGAACAGCAGCGTCGAGGTCGCCGCGAAGGGCTGGCTGCGCACGTAGCGGTTGGACGCCCGGTAGGCCGCCTGCGGCGAACGCGGCCGGGCCAGCACCAGGCTCCGTGCCAGCTCGCCCGCGTCGCCCCCCAGCTCGGTGTCGATCTGACCGCGCAGCTGCGTGCCCGTGCCGCTGTAGACGGCGACGAAGCTGATGCCCGTGCACACCAGGATCACCAGCGCGACCCAGCCGGCCAGCCGCCCGCGCAGGCCCACGCGCGCATAGAGCCTGCGCATCACTCCCCTCGCTGCGCCGTGCCACCGCCGAGCCGGTAGCCGACCGCGCGCACCGTCGCGATCGGCGCCGGGTTGTCCGCCCGCCCCAGCTTGCGGCGCAGATATCCGACGTACACGTCGACCACATTCGTGGCCGGGTCGTGCTCGTATCCCCACACGGCGCTGAGGATCTCCTCGCGCGAGAGCACCTGCCCGTGATGGCGCACCAGATACGCGAGCAGCTCGAACTCCGTGACCGACAGCGAGATCTCCTCGCCCGCGCGATGAACCCTTCGACTGAGCAGGTTCAACTCGATGTCCTCGGCGCTGAGCACGCTGGACGAGGCCTGCGCGACGACGCGCAACTGCGCGCGCAGGCGCGCCGCCAGCTCGGCGAGCGAGAACGGCTTGACGAGGTAGTCGACGGCGCCGTGTTCCAGTCCGGCGACGCGATCCTCGATCTCCCCGCGCGCGCTCAACACGATCACCGGCAAGGTCGGGCGAGGCGCGCCTGACCGACCTCGAGGATCTCCAGGCCCGGCCGGCCCGGAAGCATCAGGTCGAGCACAATCGCGTCGAAGTTGCCCGACAGGGCCAGCCGCTCGCCCTCTGTCCCATCGAGGCATGCCTCGACGAGAAAGCCCTCGCCGTCAGACCGCGCCGCAGGAAGTCGACGATCCCCGGCTCGTCCTCGATCAACAGCACGCGGCTGGCGCGAGCCCCTCGTCGGCCCGCGCGGAGTGCGCCGGTTCCTGCTGTCGGGCCCCCGCGCTCGTGCTCATCGCTCAAGCATAGGCGCGGCGGCGACGGTCATTGCAAGGCGAACACGAATCGATGAGCTTTCTCATCAAGGGGTTAAGGGAGTCGTTAATCATCGCTCGAACACTGCTGTTATGGCAATCGAAGCGCCAGATGGGTGAATCGGCGCAGTTCGCGGACCAGCGCACGCGGCCTGCTGCAGGGCGGTACCGACGGCAACGAGCTGCTCACGGCGGTGACCGGTGCAGTGCTGATCGTGCTGCTCGCGGTCATCGGCGTGACGATCATCTCGCTGTCACGGCTGCTGTGGGTGCACCTGTTCGTCGGCATGCTGCTGCTCGGTCCGGTCGTGCTGAAGCTGTCGAGCACGGGATACCGCTTCATCCGCTATTACACGGCCAACCCGCGCTATCGCCGCAAGGGACCGCCCCTGTTGCCGCTGCGCCTGCTCGCGCCGATTCGTCGTGCTGAGCACACTCGTCGTGTTCGTCAGCGGCGTCGCACTGCTGTTCATCGGGCCGAGCTCGCGCGGCACGCTTTTGCCGATTCACAAGGTGAGCTTCTTCGTGTGGGTCGCATTCATGGCAATCCACGTGCTCGCGCATCTGCCGACGGTCGCACACGCGCTCGGCATCCGCTACACGGGCTCACCGCCGCGCGAGCCGGCCGTCGCCGGGCGCAGCGGGCGGGCGCTCTCACTGCTCGGCGCGCTCGGGCGCCGGCGTGGTACTCGCCGTTCTCGTGATTCCCCAGTTCGCGCCGTGGATCTCGGCCCACCACTTTCACCACTGACCTAGACATGCGTTTTCACACCACTCACGTTCGCGACAGCTCGCTGCGCAGGCTCAGGCGGATCAACCGCTGGATGATCGCCGCGAGCGTCGCCCTTACAGGACTGTTCACCGAGGCCGCCGCCCACGCCTTCCCCGGCAAGAGCACCACGAAGCCGGCGAGTGCGAACAAGCGCGCACATTCGCATCACAGCCACCACGCACACTCCTCAGCGCCGAAATCCACGACCGCGCCGACAGACGCTGCACCCACCCGAAAGTGCGCCGCAGGCGACCGTCGAATCCGCGCCGCCGCGCCGAACCCGAACGCAGCCAAGCACCCGCTGAAGAACCCGCGCCCGAAAGCACGCACAGCGCAACACCGGCCGCACCGGCCGCGCCGGAACCGGAAATCTCCCACGAAAGCGCTCCCGAACCCGCTCCCGAACGCGAATCGGCGCCTCCCGTCGTTTCCGGGGGCTCGTGAGATGGGCGGACGCCCCAGCACCGGTGGCGATGGCGGCCGCGCGCGCTGGGAGGCGCTCGGCACGCTCGTCGACGTGCGCGTCGAGCGACCCCGGCGATCTGCCCGCCGCGCGCGCGCGAGATCGAACGCGAGCTCGCACGCGATCGATCTGGCGTGTAGCCGCTTTCGCTGTGACTCTGAGCTATCGCGCCTGAACGCTCGCGCGGGGCAGTGCGTGCAGGTGAGCGCGCTGCTGCTGGAGGCGCTCGACCTGGCGCTCGCCGCGGCGACTGCTCACCGAAGGCGACGTCGACCCGACCGTCGGGCGGGCGCTCGAGCTGGTCGGCTATGACCGCGACTGGCGTCGCCTCACGCCCCCTCATGGCGAGCCCTCGGCGAGTGGTCTGTCGCTGAATGCGCTGATCGGCTGGAGGACCGTCTCGATCGAGCGGGCGAGCTCGACGGTGCGTGTCCCCGCGGGCGTGCGCCTCGATCTCGGCGCCACCGCCAAAGCGTGGGCGGCCGATCGCGCCGCCGCCGCCGCCTCGGCAGCCGTGCACGGAGGCGGCGTGCTCGTGAGCATCGGCGGCGACGTGGCGGCGTGCGGGTCGGCGCCGCGCGGCGGCTGGCAGATCCACGTGACCGACGACCATCGCAGCGGCCGCGAGGCGCCCGGACAGACGATCGTGATTCGCGCCGGCGGCCTGGCCACGTCGAGCACCTCGGTGCGCCGCTGGAGTCATGCGGGCCGCACGATGCACCACATCATCGACCCGCACACCGGCCGTGCCGGCACGCGGGCGCTGGCGCACCGTGAGCGTCGCCGCGCAGGACTGTGCGCAGGCGAACATCGCGACCACCGCCGCACTGGTACGCGACACCGGCTCGATCGACTGGCTGACGCGACAGAGGCTTCCGGCGCGCCTGGTCGCCTGGGACGGAGCGGTGACCACCGTCGGCGCCTGGCCGGCCGGCGAGGAGATCGGGGCGCGGACGCCGAAGGTGGCGCGATGAACGCCGTCCTCGCCGCATCCGGCGGCAGCGCCTACTGGTATCTGACGCGGTCGACCGGCGGCGGTCGCGCTGCTGCTGCTGACGCTCGCGATCGTGCTCGGCGTGGTCGACGTGCGCCGCTGGAGCACGCCGCGGTGGCCGCGCTTCATCGTCGACTCGCTGCACCGCAACGTCTCGTTGCTGGCGATGACGTTCCTCGCCGTGCACGTCATCACCTCGGTGCTCGACAGCTTCGCACCGATCTCGCTGCTCGACGCGTTCGTGCCGTTTGCCGGCTGCCTACCGCCCGTTCTGGCTGGGGCTCGGCGCGGTCGCCCTGGACCTGCTGATCGCGGTCACACTCACGAGCATGCTGCGCCAGCGCTTCGGCTATGGAACGTGGCGGGCGATTCACTGGCTGACCTACGCCAGCTGGCCGATCGCGCTGCTGCACGGCTTCGGCACCGGCAGCGACGCGGCGGCCACGTGGCTGCTGCTGCTCAGCATCGCCTGCGCGGCGATCGTGCTGCTGGCGGTGCTCGTGCGCGCGATCGACGGCTGGCCGGAGAACCTCGGCCGGCGCAGCGCAGCGCTGGGCGGCGCGGGTGCGTTCTCGCTGTTCTTGCTGCTGTGGCTGCCGGCCGGGCCGCTCGGATCGGAATGGGCACGGCGCTCGGGCACGCCCAGCTCGCTACTCGGCCATTCGGCGCACCACGCCGCCACCGCAACGGGGCACAAGTGAGCGGCTCGGCCTCAACGCTCGTCGACCGGCCCGCGCGCTCGCGCGCGCAGGCAGGGCTGCCGCGACTGCTCGCGGGAGTCGCCGAGCATGGCAGCGTGGGGCTGGACGCGCACGTGCAGATCCACGGCGAGCTGCCGCACGAGCGCCGGCACAGGCGCCGCGAGGCGCCGCTGATCGAGCTCGTCGAGCAGGCCGGGCTGCGCGGGCACGGCGGAGCCGGGTTCCCGACGGGGCGCAAGCTGCGCGCTGTCGCGTCGGCCCGGCGGCGGGCGATCGTCGTCGTCAACGCCGCCGAGGGCGAGCCGGCGAGCCTCAAGGACCGCACGCTCTGTCAGATGGCGCCTCACCTGATGCTCGATGGCGCAGCGCTGGCCGCACACGCCGTCGGCGCCGACGAAGTGCTCGTCTGCGTGTGCGAGTCCTCGCCCGCGAGCATCGACAGCGTCACCGAGGCGATCGAGGAACGCCGTGAGCTGCACGGTGCGCAGATCCCGCTGAAGCTGAGCGTCGTCCCTGGCGGCTATGTCGCCGGCCAGGAGTCCGCGCTCGTGAACCATCTCAACGGTGGTCCGGCGGTTCCCAAGTTCACGCCGCCGCTGCCCTTCGAGCAGGGCGTGCGGCGGCGCCCGACGTTGATCAGCAATGCCGAGACCTTCGCCCACGTCGCCCTGATCGCACGCCACGGTTCGGACTGGTTTCGCGAGCTCGGCACGACCACCCAACCGGGCTCGGCGCTGGTGACGCTGTCCGGGCCGGTGCAACATCCGGGTGTCTATGAGATCGAGCACGGCGCGTCGCTCGCCTCGGTCGTCGCTGCGGCAGGCGGTCTCGCCGTGCGGCCCCGCGCTGCGCTGATCGGTGGCTACGCGGGTACGTGGATCGAGGGGTCGCTGCTCAAGGGCGTCGCGCTGTCAGACGAACACCTCGCGCCGCACGGCGCCTCGCTCGGGGCGGGCGTCGTCGCATTGATCTCCGAGAACGGGTGTCCGGTCGCCGAGACGGTGCGCGTCGCGAGCTGGCTGTCCGACGAGGGTGCCGGGCAGTGCGGACCGTGCACAAACGGCCTGGGCGCGCTGGCGGGAACACTTCAGGAGATGCTCGCGGGCACCGCCGAGGCCAGCGCGGCCAAGCGGATCGAGCGGCTCGCCGCGCTGACCAGCCGCCGCGGGGCGTGCGGACACCCCGACGGTGCCGTCAGGTTCATCCTCAGCTCGCTGCAGACATTCGGCGAGGAGTTCGCCGACCACGCTCGCCACGGACCCTGCGAGGCGTGCGCTGCGCCCGCCGAGCTGCCGCTACCAGTCGTTGCTCGGCGCCCGCGCCGAGCCGGCGAGGCGGTCCCCGTCCGATGAGCCAGCGTCTGCGCCTGAACCCGATCGCCTGCGAGGCGCACGGAATGTGCGCCGAGCTGCTGCCCGAGCGCATCACGCTCGACGAGTGGGGCTATCCGCTGATCGACGACGAGCCACTGCCCGACTCGCTCGTCAGCCACGCCCGGCGCGCCGCTCAGGCCTGCCCGACGTTTGCGCTGCTGCTCGAGCGCGAGCGCGGCGAGCGCTGAGCCGAGCCGCTGCGGTCGCGCTATTCGACGACCAGCGTTGCTTTCATGCCCCGTTCCTCGTGGTGGGGCAGCGAGCAGAACAGCGTGTATTCGCCGGCGCGCATGTCCACTTCCACGTCACCGATGCCTTTGGACGGGGTGTTCGCGAAGGACGCGACGAGCGCGCCTTCTTCGGGTTCTGCGACGTTGAGATTGTGTTCGTCCTGACCGTCGTTGACGAACTCGAGCACGACCTTGCCGGCGGGCACGCTCGGCCGCGACAGCGTGAAGCTGTACTCGGCGGCGCTCACCTGCACGCGTGGTATCGAAGGCGGTTCGACGGGCGGCGGTTCGGTGGGCGCGGGGGCTTCGCCCGATCCCGGCGCAGCGACCGTCTGGGCGCCGGGTGCGCCCGTCGCCGGTGCCGTTGCGGGCGACGTTTCGCCGGTGAGACCGCCGGCCACCGGCGCGACGAACATCGACGGCGCCGGCGAGGAAGCCGGCGAGCGTGCAGCGGCGTGCCGGTGGCGACGGCGGCAGCGGCGGCCGCGGCGCACGCGACGCCCGGCGCGGCGCGCATCGCACGCCTTTCGCTTCGTCGTGCGGTGCTGCGCAACCGAGACGCCTCCTACCCGCGGGGCGGACGCCAGCGCACTCGCGCCCGCGCATGCGCACAGACAGCACACAGCGGTGAGCGCGACCGCCGCGCGCAGGCGCGCGTTCATGCGATCAGCTGGGGAATCGCCCCGTAGGGACTGCTCCCCGCCTGGCCGCTGCCCGCCCCGGGGATCACCAGGCCTGCTTCGGTCTGAAACCACTGACCGAGCAGCGCGGCGTACATCGCGCGGAAGTCGGATGTGTTGAGCAGGTTTTCGTTGGCGTCGAGTT
This sequence comes from uncultured Solirubrobacteraceae bacterium, assembly GCA_963819435.1. GTDB lineage: Bacteria > Actinomycetota > Thermoleophilia > Solirubrobacterales > Solirubrobacteraceae > Palsa-744. The sequence continues at coordinate 124,725 of CAWFWA010000010.1, forward strand.
TGCTCAGCCCCGGGAACTCGCCGACCATTTCGCCCTTCACGCGCGAGCCGATCAGGAAGGCGACGCCGGCGGCGCCGTGATCGGTGCCCGAGCCGTTTTCGCGCGGACGGCGGCCGAACTCCGACCACAGCTGGACGATCACGCGGTCGTCGAGCGCGCGCGCTTCCAGGTCGCGCTGGAAGGCGACGACCGATTCGACGGTCTGGCCGAGGTTCGTGCTCAGCGTTTCGACCTCATCGGAGTGCGTGTCGTAGGAGCCGACGGCGCTCAGCGACACGCATTTGATCGGCAGCGCTTCGTCGTCGAGCATCGCCGCGAGAGCCGCCAGGCGCTTGGGGAACTCGCCGCCGTTGCTCGGATAGGTCACCGGCGAGGTGAAGCCCGGTTTGCCTTCGTGTTCGCCGAACGGCGCGAGCTGGTTGCGGATGACGCTCGTGTTCAGCGAGGCGGTGCGCGCCTGCGCGAAGGCCGGCGACGGTGCCGCGAGCGCACCGAGCGCACCGAACGTGTCGAGCGTCGGCGACATCAATGGTTCGCCCAGGCCATAGGCCCAGAAGTCATAGTCAGACGGCGAGGATACGGCGGCGACGGGGACCCTCGTCGTCGCCAGCGCGGGCGCCAGCGAGTAGTCCAGCGACAGGCCCTGCAGCGGGTTGGCCGGGTCGCCGGCGACGTCGAGGTAGCGGCCCATCCAGCCAGAGCGCGTCTGCGTGTCCAGTTCGCCGACCTCCCAGTAGTGGCGGCTGGTGAAGTGGCTCTCGTCGGGTGGGTCATAGCCGATCGCCGGGAACACGCTGACCTTGCCTTCGCCGTGCAGCTGTGCCAGGCCCGCCGGCCTGCGGATGCCACATCAGTTCCTGGTCCTCGGTGAACTCCACGCCTTCGCCTTCAGAGCGCGCGAGCGTCGGGCGCAGTTCGTGGTACTTGGCTTCGCGCACGGGCGCGAGCACCGACAGCGCATCCCAGCCGCCTTCCATGAAGATCGACACGAGCACCGGCTGGTTCGGCGGGGCAGCCGCGGCGGCTTGTGCGATGCCCTCCTGCAAGGCCCGCGGCGACAGCGCGGAGGCTCCGTACACCGACAGCATCGCGCCCGCCGAGCGCAGCAGAAACGAGCGCCTGTCCATGCCGCTGCCCGCCGGCAGCGGCTGGCCGGGCTCGATCGACGGCAGCCCGCGCCCGGCCTGCGCGACACCCGCGCGCAGCAGCTGCGCGCGGGTGAAGTCGTTGCACGAGCAGCTCGCGGCCATCTCAGCTGACCTGCATGTCGGGGGCGGTTGCGATCAGCATGCGCAGCGCGTTCTGGCGCATCGCCCGGTAGGGGCTCTGCTGCCATTTGGCCGTCGCGAGGCCCTGCAGGCACGACTGCGCGAAGGCGGCGATGCAGGCCTGCGATTCGCCCGACAGCGCCGGGTTGCCCCAGTAGGCCAGCGCGGCGGCGAGTGCCGCCGCGGGGTTCTCGGTTTCGCTGTAGGCGGCTTCGCCGGCGCCGGGCCACGGGTTGGGATAGCTCTTGGCGGTGACATAGCTGGCGAGTTCCCAGCGCGCCTTGGCGGTGGAGGTGTCCAGCCAGCGCGTGAAGTCCCAGCCGGACACGTTGGGCGGGTAGAACAGCTGCTGACCGGCTCCCGCGCACAGCCACGCCCACGCGGTCGTGTCGATCGGCCTGCCGAGCGCGCGCAGCAGCCCGGCGTTGTAGACGACCGGTGGCGTCACCAGCTCCGGTCCGTCGAGCAGGTCCGGGTGCGCGAGGATCGCCTCGACGACCGGGCGTATCTCGTGGCCGGAGTTCAGATAGACGCCCTGCAGCGAGGCGAGCGTCGCTTCGTCGGGCGGCGTGGGCACGAAGTAGCTCCACAGCTTGCTGACGAAGAACGAGGCGTGCAGCGGATGCGCCACGCACAGCGCGACCGCGTCTTCCCAGCCCCAGTTGCCGGTCTGTCCGAACACGGTCTTGTTTGCGTTGTCATGGCGCGAGGCGAGGTAGCGGAAGTTCTGCAGGCCGCTGCTCTGTGTCCATTCGGCCGTCCAACCGGTCAGCGCACGCGCCATTTCGCGCACGTCGTCCTCGCTGTAGGCCCCGCGGTCGGCGCCGAGTGAGAACAGCTCCATCATCTCGCGCGCGTAGTTCTCGTTCGGGTCCCACCGGCTGTTTTCGATGCCGTCGAGAAACACGAGCATCGCCGGGTCGACCGTCACCGCGAGGAACAGGTCGCGGAAGTTGCCGAGCGCGTGTTCGCGCATCAGCGCGTTCTGGTCGAGCATGCGCTGCTGGCTGTTGACCTTCTCGTTGGAGTTGGCAAACCAGTCGTGCCAGATGAACGTCATGCGCTCGACTAGCTGCTGGTCGGAGCGCACCATGCGATCCAGCCACCAGCAGTGGTCCTGCCCCCAAGCATCCGCGGGCGCGAGCGCGCGACCCTGTTCGTCGGTCGGCGCCGGGCCGTGCAGCACGGCTGCACCGCTGGGGCGCGTCAGCGACTGCACGACGCTTTGCACCGGCTGGCCGGCCAGCGATTCGGCCTGGCCGGCAGCCGGACCGAACCCCGCTCGCCACAGCATGCGCGTCGCCTGCGCGAGTGTTATCGGGGCGCCGACGCTCGGCGGCGGTACGGTCGACGGAGACGGTGGGCTCGCTGCGATGGGCGGCGCGGCGGGCGCGCCCGGCAGACCGGCCGGGCTCGGCGCGATCGACCCCGAAGCCGGCGCTGCGGGCGCTCTTACGAGATTGCGGTGCTTGCGGTGCTTGCGCTGGTGATGCTTGCGATGGTGCTTGCCGGGCTTGGCGTGCGGGCGGCGCGCGGTGGCACCGTGTCGAGCCTGCGTGTGACCGCCCCCTGAAGACGCTGCACCTCCCATGCAGGCGAGATTGGCAGGGCGTGGAGATCGCGTCGCCCTGGACGGCCGATGTTCGACGTTTGTACGAGCGCGCACACGGGCGCACCGCGCGCCGCAGACTGGCGACGGGCAGCCGCGCTCCCGCGCGCCGAGGTTGGCGCGCGGGACGGCCGTACGCGTTCGACTACAGGGCCGCTTTGACGAGCGTCGTGAAGTCGGCCTGTCCGCTCACATTCGGGTGGTAGCTTTCTTCGAGCGGGTTGGACTGGCCATTGAGCCACTCCGAGGACGAGCACACCTCGTGCGCTTCAAAGGGGACGGTCGGGTTGATGAACGTGAATTTCATCGCTTCGGCGCGCGCTTTGATCGTGGCGTCGAGTTTTTCGGCCGTTTCGTTGAGTTTCTTCTCGTTGGACGACGTGAGGAAGTTCACGTTGCAGGTCGCCCCTCCGCTGGTGAACAGCTTCGGGTAGCCGAGCACGACGACTTTCGCGGTCGTCGCCTTTTCGCGGATTTTTTTGTACGTCGCTTCCAGCAGCGCGGGCAGTTTGCTGGCGATGAAGCTGTTGGCTTCGCTGATCGCCGAGCCGCACGTGAAGTAGTACAGCGCGCAGTTGACGATCACGTTGGAGAAGCCCGCGTCGTTGCCGCCGATCGTGATCGTCACGAGCGCCGTCGAGCTGCTGAGCGTGCCGAGCTGATTGCTGTTGACGTCGGTCGTCTTGGCGCCGCTGCACGCCTGGAAGCTCAGCGTGTAGCCGTTGGCGGCGGCGACGAGCGGCCCGTAGGCTTTGGGGCTGCGCTTGCAGCTGCCCGATTCTTCGTAGAACACGCGCGTTCCCACGCCCGAGGAATAGGAGTCGCCCAACGCGACGTACTGCGAGGCGGCGGCCGAGGCGGCCGGTACGAGAACTGCTGCGAGGACGGCAAGGATGCCGATCGCGCGGGCATGCTTTTTCATCTCACTCCCCCTGTTCGTGCTGCTCGGATGCGCCCAGCGGCCCTCGCCGCGCGCCCGACGGCGCGCGCCCAGTTCCCCAAAAGGCGCCGACCGGCCAAACCTATCCGCGCTCGCGGACACCCGTCAAGCTCACACCGCGCAAAACGAACTCCATTATTTTAATATTGATTATCTGGATGTCGATCACAGCCCCTGCGCGCCCGGCCGCGAACGGATGGCGCGCGCCGGTTGAAGTACGAGACACTCGTTGCGCGTGAGCGATCTGTACTTCGCCTACGGCAGCAACATGGCCGCCGAGACGATGGCTCGGCTGGGCCCGGGCCACCGCTTTGCCGCAGCGGCCGAGCTGCGCGGGCACCGCATCGCGTTCACGCGGCGCTCGGTGAGGACCGGCACGGGCGTCGCCGACATCGTCGCCGCCGCCGGGCACAGCGTGTGGGGCGTGCTGTATGAGCTGGACCCGCCGATGCTCGCCGCGCTCGACGAGAAGGAGGGCAACGGCTGGGCATATGAGCGCAGCTGGGTACAGGTCCATCCTGACGGCGAGGACCGCGCGTGCGATGCGCTGGCCTACAGCGTGATCGCTCGCGAGAGCGATCAGGTGCGCCCATCTGATGAGTACCTGCACGCGTTGCTGCGCGCCGCGCGCGAGCGCGCGTTGCCCGACTCGCTACGTCGACTGCGCTCGCCGCCATGTGGCACCCGTTGTAGGATCGCCGCCGACGAACAGTCAAGCCGCACTCAAACGCCGTGTCCGCGTCCGCGCCCCGATCGACTGAAGCAACTTCGCCGCAGCGTTCACGCACGGCGGCGAGCGTCGTGCTGACGATCCTCGCCATCGTCGCGGTGGTCGTCGGTGGGATCGCGCTGTACGTGCGCGAGGAGCTGCTCGACTCCCACTCGTTCGCCGATCACACGGTCTCAGCGCTCGCACGCGAGCCCGTTCGCCGCGTGGTCGCGCGCGAGATCGTCGTGCAGGCGATCGACAAGAGCTCCGCAGACCTGATCGCCGCGCGGCCGGTGATCACCTCCGTGGTCGAGACGGCAGTTGCTGCGCCGCAGTTCCGCGGCCTGATACACACGGTGGCCGAGCAGGCGCACCGCCTACTGTTCGATCGTGGCGGCAACGTCGCCTTCAGCGTCGCCGATGCGGGCACTGTGGTCATCTCCGCGCTGCGCACGCTCGCGCCGGACATCGCGCGCAAGATCCCAGCGAACATCGACGTCACACTGCTGGACCTGCGCCGCCAGAGCTTCGCCGTGCGCACGCTGCGCCACGCCGACGACGTGCGCTCGCTGGCGTTCGTGCTGCCATTCGTCGCGCTTGCGCTGTTCGCGCTGGCGATCGCCGTGGCGCCGCGCCGGCGCCGGGCGATCACGCGCTGTGCGATCGCGCTCGCGGTCGGCGCCGTGGCGGTGTTCGTCGACCTCGCGCTGCTTCGCCACAGCCTGCTCGTGAGGCTGTTCGGCTCTGAAGAGCTGAGCAACAGCGACGTGCGCGCCGCCGCCGGCGCACTGTGGGACTCCTACATCGGCGGGCTGTCTGACTGGGCGCTGGCGATCGCTGCGTTCGGCGTGATCCTCGCCGCGGCGTCGGCCAACGTGCTGCGGCCATATGCCGCCGTATCGCACCTGGCGCGTGTGCGCGCGCGAGCGTGGCCCCCACGCTCAAGCGCCGCACGCGCGCTGATCGGCGCCGCGGCCCTGCTCGCGGGCGCGCTGCTGATCGACGAACCGACGCTGATCCTCGACATCGTCGTCGTGCTCGGCGGCGCGCTGCTCGCCTACTTTGGCGTCGGCGAGCTGCTTTCCGCCGTCGGCGTCGCAGCCGATCACGAACGCCCGACGCTGTCGCGCAGCCGAGGCGGCGCGGCGGCGGTCGCCGCCGCCCTCGGCGTGCTGATCGGCGGCGCGGCGATTGCGCTGGCCGCCACCGGCCCCTCCGCCTCGCGCCCGCCGGCGCTCGATCAACTCACGTGCAACGGCTACGCGCAGCTGTGCTCGCGGCGCGTCGACCAGGTCGCCTTCGCGGGCACGCACAATGCGATGTCCGCCGCGGACTCACCCGGCTGGCTGATCCCCAATCAGGCGCACGGCATCGCCCGTCAGCTCGACGACGGGCTGAGGGCGTTCAAGATCTCCACGCACTACGCGCTCGGCAGCAAGCCCGGGCACATCCGCACCGACGTGACCGCCGAGGGTGCGCGCGCGAACCGCGTCTCTGAGAAGCTCACCGAGCAGGCGCGCGCCGCGCTGCAGCGCTTCAGCGCGTCGGTCGGCTTCGGGCCCAAGACCGGAAAGCCCTCGGTGTGGCTGTGCCACACGCTGTGCGAGCTGGGCGCCACGAGCATGTCGAGCTTCCTCGGCACGGTCTCCAAGTTCCTGCAGCTGAACCCCGGCCAGGTGATCGTGTTCTTTGACGAGGACTACGTCTCGGAGGCATCGCTGCAGGACGAATTCAAGCGCGCCGGGCTGTTCAGTCATCTCGCCGTGCTGCGCGTCGGCCAGCAGATGCCGACGCTCGGCGAGCTCGTGCGCTCACAGCACAACGTGCTCGTGTTCACCCAGGAGCCCGTCAGCGGTCGCTACCCATGGGACATGAACGGCTTCAGCTTCATCCAGGACACACCGCTCGGCGCAGTCAAGCCGTCGCAGTTCACGTGCGCGCTCAACCGCGGGCTGCCCCGCAACCCGCTGCTGATGATGAACGACTGGGCCGACGTGTTCCCGCCGCGCCGCAGCCCCAACCTGCCGCTCACCAAGCGCTCGTTCATCCTGCACCGCGCGCGCCAGTGCGAGGCCGAACGCCACCACATCCCCAACCTGATCCTCACCGACTTCTACGACAGCGGCGATGTTGTCGGCGCGGCGCGCGCGATCAACGGTCTTGGCAACGAGAAGCCCGCGCCGATCGTGTCTGTGGAGCGTCACGGCAGCTGAGCCGCGCGGGTGCGGCGGCGCGTTGCGAGCCAGGCGCGCCCGGCGAGTTCATCGCGTGCGCGCGTCGAGGATGTAGGCGGCCTGCACGACCGCCGCCAGGCGCGCCTGCGACGCGGCCGTCTCCTGCGCCGGCGGGCTCTGCACGCCGCTCTGCGTCTTGGTCTTCTCGCGTATCTGTTGCATCGCGCTATCCTTCTGTTCGAAAGTACGACGACCATCGTAGCAAAGGTTCGACGATCGTCGTACAATGAATCCAATGAGCAAGTACCACCCCACCGCCGAGGACATCGAGCTGCCGACCGTGCTGCACGCGCTCAGCGATCCGCAGCGTCTGCGAATCGTGCGTGCGCTGAGCGCCGATCCGCAGCCGCGACAGTGCGGCGCCTTCAACGTGAACGTCAGCAAGTCCACCTGCACGCACCACTTCCGCGTGCTGCGCGAGGCCGGCGTGATTCGCCAGGAGCAGCTCGGCACCGCGCGACTGAACTCGCTGCGCCGAGACGATCTCGATCTGCGCTTCCCCGGTCTGCTCGACGCCGTGCTCGACGCGGCCGACGATCGCGTCGCCGCCGCCTAGCGCGAACAAGATGCGGACGCAGCACGCAGTGGAGGACGCGGCGGATGACGTGCAGCTCGCGGTCGCGCGCCGGGCACCCGTCGCTTAGGATCGGTGTATGGCGAGGCTGCGCCATGTCGATCCGTACAAGCGGCGCGGCCGCGTCTATCACGCGGTCGCCCGGCTGTCGGCGACGCGGTTCGGCGCCTGGTTCTCGGTCAACGTCGCGTGGAAGCTCGACCCGGCGCTGCTGAGCCTCACGCGAGGTCGCCTCAGCACGGCGGGACCGCTCGCCGTGGCGCTGCTGGAGTCGCGCGGCGCGCGCACGGGCCTGCCGCGGCGTAACGCGACGCTGTACTTCCATGACGGCGAGCGCGTGACGATCGTCGCCTCGATGCGCGGGCTGCCACGGCACCCCGGCTGGTACTACAACCTGCGCGCGCATCCCGACATCGTCTACGGCGGCCTGCCCTTCCGTGCGAAGCTCGTCGAGGACGAGAGCGAGCGCCGGCGGCTGTGGGGCCTTGCCGACCGCGTGTTTCCTGAGTACGGCGACTACCGCGAGCGCGCCGGCAGCGCCGGGCGCACGATCCCGATCTTCCAGCTGACTGCCCGCAGCGACGCCGATCGAGCATAGGATCACCCGCGATGCCCGACCGCCTCTACTTCACCGACTCCGACGAGGCAAACGCGCTGATCGCGTCAGATCCGATGGCGCTGCTGATCGGCTTCGCGCTCGATCAACAGGTCTCGGTGCAGAAGGCCTTCTCGGGACCGCTCGCACTGACCGAGCGCATCGGCTCGCTGGATGCAAAGACGCTCGCGTCGGCCGACCTCGAGACGGCCTTCCGACGAGAAACCGGCGATCCACCGCTTCCCCGGCGCGATGGCCAAGCGCGTGCACGAGCTGGCGGCGCACGTGCTCGAGAACTACGACGGCGACGCCGCGCGCGTGTGGAGCGACGCGCGCGACGCCGGCGAGCTGCGCGCGAACATCGCCGCGCTGCCGGGCTTCGGCGAGATGAAGATCAAGGCGCTCGGCGCGGTGCTCGCCAAGCGCTTCAAAGTCAAGGCCGCCAAGGGCCTCGTGCCGGCGCACCCGACGCTCGGCGATGTCGACTCGGCGCGCGCGCTGCACGAGTACCAGGACGCCAAGCGGGCGCACAAGGCCGAGTGGTCGAAGATGAAGGCGAGCGCCGCCGGCGCAAAGCCCGGCGCCTAGCGCGAGGGCAGCCCCGCGCCGGGACCGCTGCTCGCGTCCGCGCTCGTGTCGATGCCCAGATAGGAATATTGGCCGCTGAAGCGATCGCGCTTGGTCGTGACCATTCCCGGACAGCCTTCGCGCAGGTCCTCGCAGTCGAATGCCTGCCCGTCGTGCAGGTGAATGTCCAGGCGTGACAGGTAGTAGAAGGAGAACGCGTTGCCGTCGTGGTTGGGATCGACGGCCGCCTCGGCCGGGTCTTCGCGCCAGCGCTGGGTGAGCAGGCGCTTGTCGGCCGAGCCCTGGTGCTTGACGTACTTGTCAAACCACGCCGACGTGTACCACGCGACCTCGTCGGGGCCGCGCAGCGAAGCGCCGAAGGCCTGGTTGGGGATGAAGCTGAAGTCCAGATGCGAACCGCCGCGGATGATGATCTCGCCGCTGTCGACGCCGGCCTGGCTGTAGGCGTGTGACTCGGTCGACTTGGCGTTCGGTTCGGGCAGCCCGGTATTGGGCGCAGGTGGCAACCCGTAGTCGGCCGACATGCCGAGGCCGGGCTTGGTGATCGGCACACTGGTGCGCGCGGCCGGATCGGCCGGGCACGGCTTCTCGCCGATCGAGCTCATCGGCGGCGTGCCGCCCTGCTGGCTGGGCACCGAGCCGTCTTCGGGACCGGGACCGCCGAGGTTGTCCCAGGCGACGACGGCCTTCACGCGCGGGTCCCACTGCGCGACGTAGGAGACACCGGCGGCGCCATAGGAGTGCCCGGCGAGGCCGATCTGCGACGGCTTGAGCAGCTTCCAGTAGGGGTCATACGCGCTGTCGAGCCCCTGCGCGACGCGTTCGTTCTGCTTGGCCGCGTGGCTCGTGCCGGTTTCGCAGCTCGGCACGGGCTGATAGGGGTGCTTGGCGGTCGAGAGGAAGAAGTTCAGCGCATCCTCGGTGCCGTCATAGAACGGCCGCCCGTCGCTCTGCGCGGGCACGCCCTCCTGTTCGTCGGGCGCCTGGCCGAGCGTGTCGCTCTGGCCTTGGCCCTGCGGATCGAAGGTGAGCACCACGTAGCCGTCCTTGGCGAGCGTCTGCGCCGCGTACCAGTACATCTGTTCGTCGGCCTGCACCGAGCCGTTGGTGATCACGACGCCCGGCCGTTTGGCCGGGCCGGCGACCGTCGCCCACACGCGCCCGGACAGCGTCGCGCCGTTTCGCGCGGTGAACAGCACCGGATCGGAGATGCCGTAACCGCTGGAAACCCAGTTGTTCAGGCGGATGTCACCGGCACAGCCGTTGCCGCGGTTCCAGCACACGTTGTTGGTGAAGAAGCGCCCCGGGTCGGCCGCCTGCGTCGCGAGCGCTTCGCTGAGGCTGCTCGCGCTGTCGGCCGTCAGCTGCGCCTGGTATTCGGGCGTGTCATAGATCGCCTGGCGCTGCTGGGTGATCGAGAAGTTCTGTGCCTCCACGACAGGGTCGAAGGTCGCTGGAGGGGCGGCCGAGGCCGCCGCAGCGGCGAGCATCGCTGCGCTCGCCCAGGCGATCGCCGTCAGCGCTGACATCCTGCCCCACACCCTGCTCGGCTTGCCGGCTCCCCTGCGCACGGGACTGCTCCTACCCGCCGCGCCTTTTCTCTAATCGCTGCCTCGGGCAGCCGCGGCTAGGCCAGCGCGCCGAACGCGCGGTCGCCGCCAACCCCGGAGGCAAGGTCGGCAGGGCGCTCGGGCGGCGCCGACGCCAGCCGCGCGGCAACCTGCCCGCGCCGGCGCGGGCGCCACACGCGCATGTACTGCGCGGCGACATAGGAGCCGAGCACGAGCGCAAGCGCGATCGCCTGCCCGATGAATGTCTCCCAGTTGTTGAACAGCGAGAACCAAGTGCCCATCCAAGCGGGGATGTGCAGCCAGGTGATTTCGCTCGTGCCGATCCAGCCGGCGAGCTGCATCTCGTTGACCTGCTCGCCGACCGACACGACGAGCACGAACAGCAGCATCACGCCGGTGATCACGAGCAGCCGCCTGTACGGAAGGCGCTGGTGCAGCGCGAACGTCAACACGCCGGCGGCGATCGTGAACAGCGAGCCGATCGCCACGCCCTCGAGCACGACGCTCGAGCCGTACAGCTCGCGCAGGTTCTGCAGGAAGATCACGATCTCAAAGCCCTCGCGGTAGACCGACGTGAAGCCGAGCAGCGCCAGTCCGAGCAGCATGCGCCGCTTGTTGGTCTCGGGGTCGGAGGAGAGCAGGCTGCGCCGGCGCTTGTGGTGGCTGGAGATCCAGCCGGTCCAGTAGACCTTGTGAAAGAACCAGTTCATGACGATCAGCAGCACGATCAGCGCCGGTAGTCCGGTGGCGGCCTGCACGTCGAACTCGCCGCCGTGGAACTGCCCGATCAGCCAGATGACGGCGAACCACGTGGCGATCGAGGCCGCGATCGCGCCCGCGCCGCCCGCCGCGACGGGGCGGCGGTAGAGCTTGTTGGCACCGAGGAAGCTGGCCGTGACGGCGGCCAGCACGAGGATCGTCTCCAGGCCCTCGCGGAACACGAGGATCGCGCTGTTGACGACGACCGTCGTGTGGCTGAGGCTGCGCCCGGCGGGCAGCGCGGTCGGGTTGGCCGTGCCCCCGCTGGCATGCCAACCAAGCACGACCGCGGTCACGGCGACGCCCAGCACGACGACCGTCCAGAGGTAGAAGCTCGCGCGCTCGTGCACGCGCTTTGCGGGCGTGGCCGCGACGACGGCTGTCGTCTCGCGCTGTGTCATCGCGCGACCGTGTCGCGATGTTCCTCGCGTGGCGTCCATCCGCTCATTGGCGCGGACGCTAGCAGAGATTAGGGTTCCCTACTTAGGTGACCCTAATTCGCCCTGCCGGCGGGCGAATTCAGTGCGACTCGCTGGGACCGTCGCAGCCGTAGAGGTGCTCGCGCAGCTGGTCGCAGGTCTCCGCCGACCAGCGCTCGCTCGTCTCCAGCGACTCGATCAGCGCCTCGGCGCTGCGTACCAGCTCCTCGCTCTCGGGCTCGCCGAACAGCAGCGCGTCGGCCGCTTCGAGCAGCTTTTCGCGCTCGCCCGCGTGCAGCTTGGCGGCACCCTGACGATCGATGATCTCCAGCAGCGCCGTGTAGTGGGCGCCGCGCGTGGTCATCGTCTCTGCGGTCATCATCACCGACGCCCACGTTAGCGATCCGCGCGCGCATGCCCGGCAGTTGCCCCCGCTCAGCAGGGTTCGAACTTCTTGCCGTTGAGGCTCAGCGCGAAGCGGACGCCCATGATGCCGGCCGCGTCGTCGGCCGGGCAGAACTTGGCGGTGGGCTCTTTGTACTCGGCGTTCAGCACCGGCTCGCCGGCGGCGAGGTAGGGCTGGAAGTCCGAGCATTCTTCGTACTGGTTGCACTGCTCGGTGAGCGCTCCATCGAAGAACGTGTGCAGTTGCGGCGTCTGTTCGCCGTCGTTCTTCTGCAGCACGGACATGCCGAGTGAGTGCACGTCTTCGGCGACCCACTCGTTGTAGGCGATCTGCTGCTGCGCGGTGATCGGAAAGCCGCTCCTGTTGGAGAACGCTTCGATGTTGTCGGGCTCGACCGCGTCAAAGCCCTTTTCGCGGCACATCGCAAAGCGCTTGGCCATGATCGGCTCGATCGCCGAAAGCTGGCGGATGTCCAGCCACTTCTCCCCCGGCCAGCCGTTGGAGTGCCCGAGCGTGGACTTGGGGAACGATGAGTAGTCGGGACGGAAGTTCTCGGCGGTGCCGACGTCGATGTAACAGATCACGTGCTTGCCCTGCGCGTGCAGTGCGGCGACCTCGCTCGCTTCGTTTTCAAAGCCGTCGATGTCATACGCGGCCACCGCGTGGCTGTTGTCGATCGTGCCCTGCAGCTGCCAGAACCATGTGAGCTTCTGTGGTGGCTTCCACCAGCGCGGGCGCGTTGGCCGCGTTACCGGCCGACGCCGAGGCCGGTGCCGGCGCCGCGGCGCAGGGCATGGCGAACAGCGAGCAGCGAGATCGCCGCGGCGACGAGCGATGCGCTAAGCCGCCGCATTGTCCTCACGCCGTGAGGGCGGCGAACGCCGGGCGAGTATCGAACCCCAGTCACCGTCCTCGATGCTACCGGGGCGTGTGTCGCGCATGAACTCGCGCAGCAGCCCGGAGAGCCCGTCGGGGTCTTCCAGGTGCGGGAAGTGCGCGGCGCTCTGCAGCGTGGCGAAGCGGCTGTGCGGGATCGCCTCGTGAGCGGCGCGCCCGTGCGCGAGCGGGATCGTGTTGTCGCGCTCGCCCCACACGATCATCGTCGGCAGCGCCTCCAGCAGGTACAGGCGGTCGGTAGCGCTGACGCGCTGGCCGTGCACGTCGATGACCGCGCGCAGCGTGTGCAGGAAGGCCTCGCGCGCGCCGGCGCTCTGCAGCGGCCGCAGCGCGCGCGCTGCGGCCTGCAGGTAGACGCCGGCGCCGACGCCGCGCTCGCGCAGGCGCGCGCCGCCGGCTGCCAGCGCCCCGACCAGGCGCGGGCGGATCGTCAGCGCGAGCAGTGGTGAGACGCCCGGCAGCGCGGCCGTGCGCAACGAGGGCGTAACGTCGCGGCCGAGGCCGCCGCTGGAGATCAGCGCCAGGCGCTCGACGCGCTGGGGGAACTGGTAGAAGAACTGCATCGCCACGCCGCCGCCGAGCGAGTGCCCGACGATCGTCGCGCGGTCGATGCCGATCGCCGCGAGCAGGTCGCGGATGCTGGCAGCGTGCGCGCCGAGCGAGTAGTCGCCGCGCGGCGCGGCTGAGTCGCCGTGGCCGATCAGATCGGGGGCGATCACCGTGTACTCGCCGGCCAGGTTCAGCGCCACCGCGCGCCAGTGGCTGGAGGAGTTGAGCATGCCGTGGATCAGCACGATCGGCGGTCCGCTGCCGGCGACGCGGTAGATCACGCGCCGTCCGTGCAGCTCGATCTGCCACTCGTCGAACTGCGCCGGCAGCGTCGCGACCGGCGTCGCCGCGGGCGCCGCGGGCGACGCGGGCGCCGGCTTCGCGCGGCGTCTCACGCGGTCAGCCAGCGCTTTGGGTTCTGCACGAACACGGTGTCGAAGGAGTCGTCGTCCATCGCGCCGAGCTCGCGCAGCGCGGGCACGACCTCGTCGAACACGAGCGTCATCGACCAGTTGCGAATCGCGCCCTGCTGTTCGAACACCTCGGCGGCCTCCGGCGGAAACCAGTCGATCGTCGCGCAGAAGTCCTGGGAGATCATCAGCCGGTCGGCGTGACCGCGGCGCAGCAGCTCGGCGGCGGTCGCGTTGCGCTTGTCGATCGGCAGATACATCTCCAGGCCGTAGCGGTCCAGGCCGACGTACACGCCGCTGTCGATCAGCCCCTGGATGTACTCGACGTCCTCGCTGTCGCCGCAGTGGGCGATCTGCACCTTGGCCATGTCCACGCCCTCCTCGGCGAAGATCTCGACCTGGCGCGGGCCGGTCCCCACGGCGGGCATCGAGTGGGCCATGATCGGCGCGCCCGTCTGCAGGCTGGCGCGCGCGCACGCGCGGTGGATCTTCTCGACGTTCTCGGTCACGCCGGCGGCGTCGGCGGCGCACTTCAGAAAGGCGGCGCGTATGTCGGTGCCCTGGCAGCCGATTTCGATGTCCTCGACGAAGTGGTCGGCCATCACGTCGACGTCGCGGTTGACGAAGTAGTGCGGCAGGTAGTCGTAGCTGTAGATGCCGGTGCAGGCGACGACCCGCACGCCGGTCTCGTCGGCGACACGCTTGAGGAAGCGAACGTCGCGCCCGGAGAACATCGGCGTCGCGTCGACGATCGTGCGCACGCCGCAGTCCTTGGCGCCGCTGACGGCCAGCAGCGCCGCATCGAGCTCGAGCTGCTCGTCATAGCGCCCCGGCCACTGAGCCGCGACGGCCTCGTCGCGGATGCGCAGATGCTCGTGCGCGAGCGTCAGCCCCAGCTCTGCCTCGTCGACTGCCCCCTGCACCGTCTGAACCTCGGACATCCCCGTGCCTTCCCGTTGGTGTGATTAGCGAAGCGGCCGGCCCCAGTCGACCTCGTCGCGCAGCTGCGCCTTGAGCACCTTGCCGCCGGGATTGCGCGGCAGCGGCTCTGACAGCACGGCGACGTACTGCGGGACCTTGAAATCGGCGAGGCTCGCACGGCAATGCGCGATCACGGCGTCGACGTCCAGCTCGATGCCGGGCGCCGGGACGATGGCGGCGCCGACCTTCTCGCCCATCATCTCGTCGGGCACGCCGACGGCCGCCGCCTCGCCGACCCCGGGGGCGCCGGCAAGCGCGTTCTCGACCTCGATGCAGTAGACGTTCTCGCCGCCGCGGTTGATCATGTCCTTCTTGCGGTCGACGATGTACAGCAGGCCGTCGGCGTCGATGCGCGCGAGGTCGCCAGTGTGCAGCCAGCCGTCGACGAACGTCTCGGCGGTCGCCTGCGGCTTGTTCCAATATCCCTGCACGACGTTGGCGCCGCGCACGAGCAGCTCGCCGACGCCGCTTTCGGCGTCGGGCGCGTCGACCGCCAGGTCGACGACGGGCGTGGCAAAGCCCACCGAGTCGGCATGATCGGCGGCCTCCTCGTGCGGCAAAAACGACGTCAGCGACGAAGTCTCGGTGAGGCCGAAGCCGTTGCCGACACGCGCGTTGGGGAAGGCCTGCTGGATGCGCTGTACGAGGCTCTCGGCGATCGGTGCGCCGCCATAGGAGACCCAGCGCACGCCGCTGACGTCGAGCTCTGCGAACTTCGGATGACGCGTCACCGCGTGGTAGATCGCGGGCACCGAGACGAGCTGGTTGACACCGTGCTCGCCGACGGCAGCGAAGAAGCCGTCCAGGTCGAGCGGGCCGGAGAGCAGCTCGATGCGCCCGCCCCACTCGAGCATCGGCAGCAGCTGGCTGTTGCAGCCGGTGACGTGGAACAGCGGCACCGACACGAGCGTGGACAGTCCGGGCAGCTCAGAGCGCGGCGTGTCGAGTACGCGGAAGCAGTTCTCGTTGTTGGTGGCGAAGTTGCGATGCGAGGTCATCGCGCCCTTGGGAAAGCCGGTCGTGCCGCTCGTGTAGAAGATCGCCGCGAGGTCCTCCGGCGCGAGGTCGTCAACGGCCGTGGGCTCGCCCTCGGGCAGCGCCTCCCCCTCCAGGAAGCTGAACTTCGCGCCGGAGTCCTCGATCAGGTAGGCGACCTCGTCGTCGGTGAAGCGGGTGTTGACGGGCACGACCACAGCGCCGAGCAGCTGACAGCCGAAGAACGCGAGCACCCAGTCGGCGCCGTTGCCGAGCCGGATGGCGACGCGGTCGGTGCGCTGGATGCCCCTCGCGCCAGCCCTCCGGCGACGCGCGCGGCGCCGTCCCACAGCTCGCCGTAGGTGAGCGAGCGCCCGCCGACCTCGACGATTGCCGTGGCCGAGCCGTCGCGCTGCACGCTCGCGCGCAGCAGGTGCACGAGCGAGGCCGGGCGGTCGCCGTAGAACGCGCGGCCGTCGGGCCCGCGCTGCACGCCGCTTTCGTCGAACGGGTTGCGTCCGCGCGGGGCGGGCTTGACGCGTCGCGCCACCCGTCGGATCGCTGCCGGCCTGCATCACCCGGCCAGCTTAGAGCTGGCGAGTATCGGTCGGAAGCCCGAGCAGCAGCCGGCCGGCAAGCTCCCACGTCGACGGCGCGACCATCATGTGCTGCGTGGCGACGTGCACGTCGCGAAAGCGCCGCTGCAGCATGCTCGTGTCGTAGATCGAGGTGCCGCCGCCGGCGTGGTACATCGCCGTGACGACCTCGGCGGCGACCTCCGTCGCGTGGCTGGCGGCGAGCCGCAGGCCGAGCCTGTGCGCTCTGGGGCATCTCACCGCCGCTGCTCGGCCGCGGCCCATGCGGCGTCGGCTTCGCCGAGCACGAGCGCGCGCGCGGCGCGCAGCGACGCCTCGGCGCGCGCCATCTGCGCCTGCACGGTGGCGCGTTCGGCGAGCGTCTTGCGCCCTGCGGCGGGCGTCTTGGCACCGGCGAGCGACGCGAGGTCCTCGATCGCGCCGCGCGCGATGCCGAGCGCCACCGAGGCGATGCCGATCGCGAGCAGCCCGAACAGCGGGAAGCAGTACAGCGCTCCGGGGTGTCGCGGGCGCTCGGTGAACAGCGACACAACGCGCGTCGCCGGCACCGTCTGCGCGACGGCGGTCATGTCGTGGCTGCCGGTGCCGCGCAGCCCGGACACCGACCACGTGTCGATCACCTCGACGCCCTCGATCGGCATCAGCACCAGACGCACGTCGGGGCTGCCGTCGGCGAGCAGCGCCGGCTCCTCGCCGTCGTGCACGACACAGCCGCCGAGCACCCAGTCGCAATGCGTGACGCCGCTGACGAACGACCAGCGCCCGTCGACCACGAATGCGCCGTCGCGCCGCTCGGCTCGCCCGCGCGGCGCGAACACGCCACCGCTCACCGACGCGGCCACCCGCGTAGATCAGCTGCGCCTCGGCGCTCGGGCAGATATGCGCCGAGCAGGCTGCTCGTCGAGGCGATCATCGCGCACCATGCCGTGGCGGCATCGGCCCGCGCGAGCTCCTCCAGCGCGCGCACCATCTGCGCCGGGCGCACCTCGCCGCCGCCGAGCGCGAGCGGCAGGCACATGCTCAGCAGCCCGGCGTCGAGCAGCTCGTCGACCAGCTCGCGCGGCAGCGCACGCTCCTGCTCGATGCGCTCGCCGAGCGCGCTCGCGCGCGGCGCCACCCGCCGTGCCGCGGCAAGCGGCGACTCGGTCGTGCCGATGGTCTTGGTTTCGATCGCCATGATGAAGACCGGTGCTGCGGACTTCGGGCGAGACTACATATCGCGCCCGCGCGCCGCGGGCACGCGGGTGCATGGGCGGTGTAATGATCGGTGCATGCTGTTCGAAGACCGCTCGCGCGCCGAATCCTTCGGCGCGATCGCCGAGCTCTACGACCGCGTGCGCCCGTCCTACCCGGGCGCGCCCTGCTCGACGCGCTGCTCACCGACGCGCCGGAGCGCGTGCTGGACATCGGCTGCGGCACGGGCATCGTCGCCGCGCCGCTTGCGGCGCGCGGGTGTGAGGTGCTCGGCGTGGAGATCGACGAGCGCATGGCCGAGGTCGCGCGCACGCGCGGGATCGATGTCGAGGTCGCCTCCTTCGAGCGCTGGGACGCGCGCGGGCGCGCGTTCGCGCTGGCCGTGGCCGGCCAGGCGTGGCACTGGATCGATCCTGTCGCCGGAGCGCAGAAGGCAGCGTCGGTGCTCGAGCCGGGTGGGCGCCTTGGCCTGTTCTGGAACTTCGGCTCGCCGCCGCGCGAGCTGGCCGAGCTGTTCGCGCCGATCTATGCGCGACTGGCACCCGGCGTGGAGAGCTACTCGGTGCTGCTCGGCGGCCAGGATGCGCGCGCCGACACTGCGATCGCCGGTATCGCGGCCTGCGAGCGCTTTGAGCAGGCCGAGGTAAGCACGTACTCGTGGAGTCGCACGCACGACACACAGCAGTGGCTGGAGATCCTGCAGACGCACTCCGATCATCAGGCGATGGAGCGCGAGCAGCGCGAACGTCTGCTGGCGGAGATCGGCGAGGCCGTGGAATCGATCGGCGGGACGTTTGAGATGCCCTATGAGGCGATCCTGGTGAGCGCGCGGCGATCGTGATCGCGCCGGCGGCGCACGGGCGGCGGTGCGCCTTCAGGGGGAAAGGCGCGTGAGCGACCAGTGCTCGCCGTCGCGCTCGTAGAGCAGCCGGTCGTGCAGGCGATCGCCCGCTTCAGACCAGAACTCGAGGGCCTGCGGGCTGACGCGGATGGCACCCCAGTCCGGCGGACAGGCCGGTGGTGTCTCCATCGTCTCGCGCAGATGCGCGTGTCGGGCGCGCAACGGCGCGAGCTCCTCGATCGGCTCGCCCTGGCGCGAGACGATCGTCTGCAGCTGGTGCGCGGGGTCGCGCTCGGCGAACAGCTCCACGGCGAGCGAGCGCTCGGCGAGCGCGGCGTCACCGGCGACGTGCACCTGGCGACCGAGCGCCGGCCAGTGAAACAGCAGCGCGACGTGCGGGTTGACCTGGATCTCGCGTGCCTTGCGCGTCCATAGCGCAGAGGTGAAGATGAGCGCCGACGGGCTCCACCCGCTTGAGCGAGACGGTGCGCGCGGTCGGGCGGCCGTCTGGGCCGACTGTGACGAACGCGACGGCCTGCGGGTCGGGAAACGCGCGCGTCGCGCGCCTCACCCAGCCAGCGCTCGAGCAGCGCGAGCGGGTCGCGGACGGCGGGCTGTGCGTCGGCGCCGTCGGTCACTCGGTCAGGCAGGTGTCCTCGTCGGAGTACGCGGGCGCACACGCGCACACCACGCGCAGCGGCTCGTCGCCGACGTTGAACAGCTTGTGGCGCGCGCCAGGCGGAATCAGCGCGCAGTCGCCCTGCTCGATCGTGCGCTCCTCGCCATCGATCACCAGGCGCCCGCGGCCTGCGCTGACGAGGTACAGCTCCTCGGTGGTGCGGTGGTAGTGCTCGGTCGTCGCGCCGCCGACGGGGATCGTCGCCTCGGCGAGGCTCTGATTGCATGCCGGCATCGCGACTTTGCCGGCCCACTCGCGGATCTGCGAGCCGTCGAGCGTCTGAAACGGCGTGATCTCGGAATAGGAGCGAACGTGCACGGCGGCCTCAGCTCTGCGGCAGGTTCTCGGGCAGCTGAACCTCGGCCGGTGGGCGGCCGGAGCCGCCTTCGTCCCAGGACTCCCAGGCGTGGCCGTCGCGGCCGACGTGCTCGCCGTCACCGCCCAGCGCGAGCAGCACGAGGCGCTCGGGGCCGGCGTTGACGAGCTGGCGGCGCACGCCGCGCGGGACGCGCGCGACCCGTCGCTCGCCGAGCACGTGCTCGATGCGCTCGACGATCAGCGTCAGCTCTCCCGACAGCACGACGTAGACCTCTTCCTGGCGATCGTGCGCAGTGGATTCGCGCGCGCTCGCGCGGCGCGAACAGCAGCAGGTTGATGCCGAACGACTCGACGCCCAGTTCGCGCCGCAGTGTCTGGAAGCGCTCACCGTGGTCGAAGTCGAGCGTGGCGAAGCTGACGTCGGCGTCGGCCATCGCGCCAGCATATGCCGAGCCCGTCGCGAGCGTCGGATCGTTCTCGCGTCCAAAGACGGCCGCAGCGTCGGAGGGCGCGGTTATCGTCAGAGTCAGCGTGGCGGCGACGACTACAGCGACCGCGGGTGCCTCCGAGCCGCCGATCGATCGCAAGACCGTTTTGGCGCTCGTGGCGATGGGCGTGGCGGTGTTCATCGTCGCCAATGACTTCACCGCGCTGGCGGTCGCCCTGCCGGCGATCGAGAAGCAGTTCAACACCGACGTCGGCACGGTGCAGTGGGTGATCAATGCCTACGCGCTGACGTTCGGCGTGCTGATCGTCGTCGGCGGGCGCCTCGCCGACATCTTCGGGCGCAAGCGCATCTTCATCATCGGCGCGGCGATCTTCGCGGGCTTCTCGGTGCTCGGCGGCGTCGCGCAGAGCACCGCCTGGCTGATCTCCTGCCGTGCGCTGATGGGCATCGGCGGCGCGATGATGTGGCCGGCGATTCTCGGCATGACCTTCGCCGCGCTGCCGGAAAGCCGCGCCGGGCTGGCCGGCGGGCTGATCCTCGGCGCGGCGGGCATCGGCAACGCGGTCGGGCCGATGTTCGGCGGCGTGCTGACCGAAGCGCTGAGCTGGCGCTGGATCTTCTTCGTCAACGTGCCGATCGCCGCGTTCGGCGTGCTGGCGACGTGGCTGGCGATCCACCAGACCGAGCCCGAGCCGGCAGACAGGCGCATCGACTACGCCGGCGTGGTCACGCTCTCGCTCGGCCTCGTGTCGCTGCTCGTCGCGCTCGACCAGGTGACCGACTGGGGCTGGGGCGACGCGCGGATCATCGTGCTGCTCGCGCTGTGCGCGGCGATGCTGATCGGCTTCGGCTTCGTCGAGCGGCACATGGGCGAGGGCGCGCTGATCCCGCGCGACGTGATCGGCAACCGCGACTTCAGCACGGCCTGCCTGGCGGTGCTGCTGATGTCGGCGGTGTTCTTCGCCTCGCTGCTGTATCTGCCGCAGTTCATGCAGAAGATCCTCGGCTACTCGCCGCTGAAGTCGGGCGTCGGGCTGATACCGATGATGGGCACGTTCGCACTGACGTCGTTCATCGCCGGGCCGCTGTACGGCAAGCTCGGCGCGAAGCTGATCGTCTCGCTCGGCTGCGCGGCGATCTCGGTCGGCATCCTGCTGCTGTCGCTCGTCGGCCGCGACTCCGGCTATGGCGGGCTGGTCGCCGGCATGCTCGTGCTGGGCGTGGGCATCGGGCTGTTCTACTCGTCGATCACGACCGCCAGCGTGACCGCGCTCGATCCCGCGCGCGCCGGTCTGGCGGGAGGGATCGTGTACATGTTCCAGATCGCCGGCGGCTCAGTCGGGCTGGGGCTGAACACGACGATCTTCACGTCGAGCTCGAAGAGCGATCTGAACAGCCACCTGAGCACGCTCGGCGCGAAGGTCTCAGAAACGCAGTCAGACCTCGTGCACGGGATCCTCGCCGGCACGGCCTCGGGCAAGCAGGTGCTCAGCCAGTTCTCGACGGGCGTTGCGCAGCGTCTGTCCTCGCTCGTGCGCGATGCGTTCGTTGCCGGCCTGCACACGGCCTTTCGTCTGGACACGGCGCTCGCGATCTGCGCGCTGCTGGTGGCAGTGCTGTTCGTCGGCGGCTCGTCGCGCAAGCAGCGCGAGTCCACCTGAGACTGCCGGCGCGCCGCGGTTTCAAGCGGCCGGCCGTCGAGCAATAGAATCGCTGAACGCACGATCGGCGAGGCCGAGCTTCCAAGCCGCGTGATGCGCCGTGAAAATCGCCAGGAGGAACCGATGGGATTCGACCAGTACCACGAGCCGCCGGACGAGCTGCCCGAGCAGACGCGCACGTTCGCGCGGCTGTGCGCCTCGCTGACCGAGGAGGCCGAGGCGATCGGCTGGTACGAGCAGCGCCTGGCGATCGAGCAGGACCCTGAGGCAAAAGCCGTGATGGCCGACGCCGTCGGCGAGGAGTACAAGCACTTCAGCATGGACCTCGAGTTCCTGCTGCGCCGCACGCCCAAGTGGCGCGAGATCGCGCGCGGCGTGCTGTTCCAGCCGGGCGACATCGTCGAGCACGGCGAGGCCGCCGAGGCGGCCGCCGGTGACGACGACGATGGCGATGGCGGCGGTCGGGCCGCTGCGCCGGTGCCTGCGGCAGTGGGCGGCTCGCTGGGCATCGGCAGCCTGCGCGGTGACGGGCTATGAGCAACCACCTGCTGCGCGAGCACGCGCCGATCACCGACGCCGGCTGGAAGCTGATCGACGAGGAGGCGCGCGAGCGCCTGCTGCCGGGCCTTGCCGGCCGGCGGCTGGTCGACTTCTCCGGGCCGCACGGCTGGGAGCTGTCAGCGACGAACCTGGGACGCGTCGAGCGCGCAAACGTCAGCGAGCAGAAAGGCGTCGAGGCCAACCGCCGGGTCGTCCTGCCGCTGATCGAGCTTCGCTCGCGCTTCACCGTCTCGCGCGAGGAGCTGCGCGCGGGCGACCGCGGCGCCGAGGACGTCGACTTCGAGTCGCTCGACGCGGCAGCGCAGCGGATCGTCGACGCCGAGAACACCGCCGTCTTCCACGCATGGCCGAAGGCCGGCATCGAGGGCATCACGGCGAGCTCGCCGCACAAGCCGATCGTTCGCGGCAACAGCTTCGACGAATATCCCGGATGCGTGGCGCGCGCGATCGAGCTGCTGCTGCGCAACGGCATCGCCGGTCCCTACGGCCTGGCGCTGGGGCGCGAGGACTACACGAGCGTCGTGGAAACGGCCGAGAACGGCGGCTACCCGCTGCTGGACCACCTGCGCAACATCATCAAGGGCCCGATCGTGTGGGCGCCCGGCGTCAGCGGCGCCGTCGTGCTGAGCATGCGCGGCGGCGACTTCGACTTCCAGTCCGGCCAGGACCTGTCGGTCGGCTACGAGTCCCACGACGCCGACGCCGTCTCGCTGTACATCGAGGAGTCCTACAGCTTCCGCGTGCTGACGCCCGAGGCGGCCGTGGCGATCGCGCCGCCGAAGGCCGCCGCTAGGCCTCGCGCACCGGCGCCGGCTCCGCCGCAGGCGAGGCTGGTCGCGACGGCGGCTGGCTCGCGCGGGCCGCGCAGAGCAGCACCGCGCCGGCGGTGACGGCGACGAACGCGAGCGATGCGCAGCACGCCGAGCGCGCCCGACGGCACGGGCTCTTCGAGCACGATCGTGCCGGCGAGGATCGGCAGCACGTTGGTCAGCAGCGTGGCCAGGCCGGCGACCGTCAGCGCGGCGCCCGGCCTGATAGCCGAGCTGCAGCAGGCTCGTGCCGAGCGTGTAGCCGAGGATCACCGGCACGACGAAGGCGAGACGCGCGCCGCCCTGCGTCGCGAGCTTGGTGGAGATGTCGCCGGCGGAGAACAGCAGCCCGCCGGCGATGCCGTTGGCGACGGCGACGCCGAGCAGGCGAGCGGCCGAGCGGCGATCGACCGCCGCCGGCAAGCGCGGCGGTCGCGCAGATCCACAGCGACGACGGCGAGCGTCGAGCCGCTGTGGCCTTCACCGCCGCTGCCGTTGGCCAGCGAGATCGCCAACGCGACGAGGCCGAGCACGGCGAGGATCACGCCGGCCAGCTGGCGCGGGCCGAGCGCGGCCGCCGACAGCCGCACGGAGAGGAACGCGAGCAGGCCGATGCCGCCGGCGGCGATGCTCTGCACGAGCGCCAGCGGCGCGAGCGCGAGCGCGGCCGCATAGAGCGCAAAGCCGCCGCCCTCCATGGCAAAGCCGAGCAGCCACGCGCGGTCGGTCAGCAGCAGCCGCAGCGACTGCAGCGGGTGGCGCAGCGTAGAGCGCCGGCAGCGCGGCGGCGGCGTCGTGCTCGCGCAGGTAGGCGAGGCTGGCGAGCGTCGTCGAGCCGAGCGCGAGGACGAACGCGATGGCCGTGTCGGCGCTCATGCGCCCATCAAGCTAACCGCAACGCGCCGCTGCGCCGGCCGCGAGTGCGCCGCTACTGCAGGTATTTCTCGACGGTGCCCGCGTCGCGCTCCTGCGCTTCGTCGGGATCCTCTCCGGCGGCGCGCCTGGCGCGGCGCTGGCGCAGCAGATCCCAGCAGCGGTCGAGCTCGACCGAGACGCGGTCGAGGCGCTCACGGTCGGCGGCGAGCGCCTGCTCGTCGGCGGCGTCGCTCTGCTCGCCGCCCTGCAGCGAGTGCTCCTCGGCGACGAGCTGCCTCGATGTGGCTGAGTATCGATTGGTCGTCCATGCCGCCCAGCGTATCCAAGCCGACGCTTCAGCCCGTGTAGACGCGCGCGAGCGACTCGGCGACGCACACCGGCTTCTCGCCGCCCTCGCGCTCGAAGGTCAGCTCGGTGGCGATCTGCGCGCCGCCGGGGATGTCCTCGACGGAGACGCAGCTTGGAGCGCATGCGCACCTTCTCGCCGACGGGCATCGGCGCGGGGAAGCGCACGCGGTTGAGGCCGTAGTTGACGCCGAAGGCGAAGCCCTCGAATTTGACCATGTCGTAGGAGAAGCGCGGCGCGAGCGACAGCGTGTAGTAGCCGTGGGCGATGGTGCCGCCGAACGGGCTCTGCTTGGCGCGCTCGGGGTCGATGTGGATCCACTGGTCGTCGCCGGTCACCTCGGCGAACTCGTCGATCTTCTGCTGCGTGACCAGGTGCCAGTCGCTGACGCCCAGCTCCTTTCCTACGTAGGCCTTGACCTCGTCGAGGCCGGTGAGCGTGAGCATGGGTCGGTCGTCCTCCGGTTCGTGGCGCTTGTATGAGGCCGTCTAGCCTAGCCATCGGCGCCGAGCTCCTGCCAAGATGGCGCCATGGCGCGTTTGCGCGACGGGAGCGAGGTGACGATCCGCGAGCTCACGCCGCGCGATGCGCCCGTGCTCGCCGAGGCGTTCGAACGACTCAGCCCCGAGTCGCGCGATCTGCGCTTCCTCAGGCGCCAAGCCGCGCCTGTCGAGCCACGACCTCGAGTACCTGACCGACGTCGACGGTCACCTGCACGAGGCGCTCGGCGCGGTCGACGTGGCCACGGGCAGGGGCGTCGGAGTGGCGCGCTTCGTCGGCTGGACGCCACGCGCCGGTCGCCGAGGTGGCGGTGACGGTCGTCGACGGCTGGCAGCGCCGCGGCCTGGGCACGCTGCTGCTGGAGAAGCTCAGCGAGCGCGCGCGCGCCGAGGGCATCGAGCGCTACACGGCGCTCGTTTCCGGTGAGAACAGAGCCGTGGTCGGCCTGCTCGACGCGATCGGCGCGCGCGTGCTCAGCGCCAACGCCGCGCTCGGGCACCGTCGAATACGAAGTCGAGGTGGCGCCGGTCGGGCTGGGCAACAGCCTGCGCGGGGCGCTGCGCGCCGCCGCCAGCGGGCAGATGACGTTGACGCGGCGCGCCGCCGAGGCGCTGGGCTCGCTGCTGGACCACGCGGTGCACTGGAGCGACGCCGGCGAGGCCGGCGAGGATGACGAGCGCGCGACGGCTCAGGGCGTCGCCGACGCCACACCGGCGCCGGCGCGCGAGCGGCGCGAGCAACGCGAGCGCAAGGCCAAGCGCTAGCCGCCGCCACGACAACGGGCTCTTCCCCGGGGATCTCGGGCGTCCGCCCGTGCCTGTCGCGACGAGCGGTGCGTGCGACTGCTTGGAATTGAGAGCTGCGGGTAGACCGAGCTGGTGACAATGGCCTCGGCAGAGGGTGCCCGCGCCCCTCGCTGGCCGGCGCCGACGGAGCGATCACGGGGGTGGTCGGTGCGATACGCGCTCGCCGCGCTCGTGCTCGTGACGGTCGCCGTACGCGCGCTCGCCTTCGTGCTGGACGAACTCGGTACCGGCCTCCCGCAGGGCCCCGGCGCCCTGGTTGTCGAGGCGATGTTCCTGCTTACGCTGGTTCCGCTCTATCGCTCCGGCTCGTTGCGGGCTGCCGATCTCGGACTGCGCGCGGTTCCTCCCGCCCGTTCTGTCGGCTATGCGGTGCTTGGCCTGTTCGCATACGGCTGGTCGAGCGCGCTGTGGTCAGACTGGGTGCACCCCCCGCCGATCCACAGGGCGTTCGCCGGGATCGCACACCACGGCACGCTGCTGATCGTTCTGACCGGCTTCGCGGCGGTCGTCGCTGCGCCGGTCGCCGAGGAGATCTTCTTCCGCGGCTTTCTCTATCGCAGCCTGCGCAATCGCATGTCGATCGTCCCCGCATGCCTGATCGTGGGCTTCGTGTTCGGGCTCGGCCACACGCAGTACCCGCTGCTCGTGCGACCGGTGCTTGGCGCGTTCGGCGTGATCGCCTGCCTGCTGTATGAGCGAACCGGCTCGCTGCTGCCGGGTATCGCGATGCACTCATATGTCGACTCGAGCGGCTTTGAGTACGCGCTTGTGGGGCGCGTCAATGTGGTCCTTGTTTCGTTCCTGCTGCTGGCGCTCGCGCTGCTGCTGGTGGGCTTTCTAAAAACGATCAGCCGGCCGCGGACGGCCGCCGAACTCCCGAACGAGTCGGCGCTGGGCAGATGGCGCAGGCGAGCGGCGGAGCCCCAGCGCGCAGGCGCGGCGTCAGCCGCCGGCCTCGACCGCGGACTCGCCGGGCGCGATCTGGCTGCTGCCGCTGAACAGCGTGCGGTGCACGACCGCGCCGAGCAGGCCGCCGGCGAGCGGCGCGACGATGAACAGCCACAGCTGGCTGAGCGCCCAGCCGCCAACGAAAATGGCCGGGCCTATGCTGCGCGCGGGGTTGACCGACGTGTTGGTCACGGGAATGCCGACCAGGTGGATCAGCGTGAGCACAAGCCCGATGGGGATGCCGGCGAAGGCGACGTTGGCGATGCGGTCGGTCGAGGCGAGCACGGTGAAGACGAGCAAGGCCGTGAGCACGATCTCCACGACAAGCGCTGAGCCGACGGGGAAGCCACCGGGCGAGTGTGCGCCGTAGCCGTTGGCGCCGAGACCTTCCATGCGCACGTCATAGCCGCCTTTGCGCCCGGAGACGACCGCGAGCAGCACGGCCGCGGCGGCGATCGCGCCGAGGACCTGTGCGGCCCAGTAGCGCACGGCCTCGCCGAGCTCGACCTTGCCGCTGACGAGCAGGCCCATCGTCACGGCGGGGTTGATGTGACAACCGGAGATCGGGCCGATCGCGTAGGCCATCGCCAGCAGCGACAGCCCGAAGGCGAACGCGACACCCAGGTAGCCGACCTTGTCGCCGGCGATGACCGCGGTGCCGACACCGGCGAAGACCAGCACGAACGTACCGATGAACTCTGCGCCTGCCCGCTTCCCCGCCATGTGCAGCGCCTCCTCTGGATGTCGCTTGCCAGAGGATGGTTTCGACTGCTTCAGGGCAAGTCCTGCGGCTCTTTCAGTCCTCCAGCACGCCGGCGGGCGGCTCGGCGCCGGCCCTGCGCTTGCGCCGCTCGCGGTAGAGCGCGAGCAGCAGGTTGCCGACGACCATTCCCACAACAAGCAGCATGAAGGCTGAGAAGACGACGATTCCGACGGTTTCGCGCATGCGACGAACTCTAGGAGGTCATGCCCGGCCCGCGCGCTCGGGCAGCCCAGCCGGGCCGGCTTCGGCCTGCTCGATCGCGGCGCTGACCTCCGCGCCGAGCATCAGCGCGACGTTCGTCAGCCACAGCCAGACGAGCAGGATGATCGCGGCGGCGAACGAGCCGTAGGTGACGTTGAAGCTCTTGAAGTTGGCGAGGTATGTGGAGAAGACCGCCGACGCGCCAAGCCACAGGGCGACGCCCACGAGCGCACCGGGCGCCATCCAGCGAAAGCCGCGGTGGCGCACGTCGGGGGTGACGTAGTAGATGAAGCAGAACACGAGCAGCGCGCTGACGAAGGCACCCGGCCAGCGCGCGATTCGCCAAACCGACGCCGCTGCCGTCCCGAGCACTTCGTCGACGACGTCGCCGCCGGCGAACATCAGCACGACCGTTACCAGCACGAGTGCCATGAGCACGAATGTCGACACGATGTCGATGCCCTTTCGCCGCAGGAAGCTGCGGCCGTGCGTCGCTCCGAAGACGACGTTCAGAGCCCGTCTGGCCGCCTCGAGATATCCCGTCGCGCCGTACAGCGCCGTGACGACGGCGAGGATCAGGCCGACGGCGGCGGTGCCCTTGCTCCTCAGCGCCGCGCGGACCGCCTCGTTGAGGGGCGCAAGGGTGTCTGCCGGGACGACTTCGCGCAGGTGCTTGACGATCGCTTCGTATGTGCCGGGGTACTCCCCCGAGCAGACCAAGCAGCGACACGGCCAGCAGGAGCGTCGGGAACAGCGACATCAGCGCGTAGTAGGTGAGCGCCGCCGCGTGGTGCGTGCCCTGGTCGTCGTAGAAGGACACGACCGAGCGCTTCGTGACCTCCCATGCGCGACTCACGGGAGAAACGTAGCGGGCCGGGTGCCCGGCCTTGCGCGATACTGCCGGGCGATGTCGGTCAATACGCCCGACCCATTGGAGCTCACCCGTCGCACCTACGCGCTCCTGAACGATCACGAGTTCGATGCAGTAGTCGCCATGTTCGCTCCGGCCGGCGTCTGGGACGTCTCGGACTGGGGTCTGGGCACGCACCAGGGCACGCGGTCGATCAGCGGTTTCCTCAAGGGCTGGTTCGGCAGCATGGACGACTATCGAGTCGAGGTGCAGGAGATGAGCGATCTCGGCGCGGGGGTCATCTCCGTCGTTGTTGTTCAGATGGCTCGCCCAGCTGGAAGCCGCGGCACGCTGCGGGTTCAATCGGCGCCCGTGTTCGAATGGCGAGACGGACTCATCGAGCAGGTGACGCTCTACCGCGCGGTCGCCGACGGACGTGAGGCTGCCGCTGCGCTCGCCCGGTCAAAATGCGCCGAGCCCGAAGGCAACGTGGAGAGGCTTCGCACTCTGCTCGATACGATGAGCGGCGTCAGATGGAACGCGGCGCGGGTGTCAAGCTGGACATCGCGACTGGAGATGTTCGATCCCGATGTCGTGTTCGAGGATTCAGCGATGTTCGACGAAACGTTTCGCGGCCATGAGGGAATCGTCGAGGCGTTCCGCCGCTGGATCGATGTTTTCACTTCGACGCGCGTGGACCTCATCGAGCTTGTCGGCGAGGGCGACAAGGCGGTCTCGATACACCGATTCCGCGCGACCGCGCACCACACGGGCGTCGAAGTAAAGGGCGAATACGCGTTCCTGTGGAGGTTTCGCGACGGCCGCATCGTTCACTACCAGTCCGTGACCGATCCCGCATCTGCGCTGAGAGCAGCTGGGTTGCGTAGATAGAGCGGGCAGCCCGCGATCACACGTAATCGTCTGCCCGGTCCAGGCACGCGCAGTTCTAAGGGTGAGCGACGGGACTTGAACCCGCGACCGCCTGGACCACAACCAGGAGCTCTACCAACTGAGCTACGCCCACCACGGGCCCCGGAGTCTAGCGGCGAGCACTCAGCGCTCGCGGGCGATCTGCAGCGCTCCGCGCGCAGCTTCTGCGCCCCAGCTCTCGACCGCGCGCAGCGCCGCGCTCGGCGCGATCGTCGGTCACGACCTGCCACGACGTCGCGGTCCCAGGCCCGCCGCCGTCGGCGCCGGGCGCGGCCGGCTCGCGAACAACGACGAGCCCGCGCCCGACGAGCGAGCGCACGGCGCGCTCGGCGAGCGCCAGCGACTCGGCCGCCGAGGCGTCGCCGAGGCGCTCGGCCGCGACGATCCATGCCCGCGAAAGCGCCACCGGACCGCGGTCGAGCAGCCCCAGCAGCTCCAGCGCGAGCGAGTCGGCGAGCAGCTGTGAATCAGCCGTGTCGCCCGGTCCCGGCGCCGTCGCGGCGACGCTTTCAGCGGGCCTCCCCTCCCCTCCGCCATCGGCGGCCGATCTGGCGCCGGCGTCGGCGGGGCACCCGGGAGTGCCGCGCGGCCGTCGCCCCTGCCGGCTGCGCCTGCGCGGAGACAGCCGCGAGCACGCGCTCGGTCACATCGTCGCTGCGGCGCTGCGCATTTCGCCAGCCGCGCCCCATGGCGAGGTCGGGCATCGACAGCTCGGGGCCTTCGAGCACGATGAGCGTGGCTTCGTTGGCGTTCCACTTCTGTTCGCCCGCTTCAAACCACTGCCCGGCGACCCACGGGACAAGCACGGCGCGCACCTGAGCCTCGCTCTGGTTGTAGCGGCAGACGGTGTGCGGGAACTTGCGCAGCTCGTAGTGGTACACGCGTCAAAGGCTCGCACGTCGGCGCGCGAGGCGCGGGCGCGCCGCGCGGCTCATCGCGCGACTGCCGTGCGCGCCTGCCAAGCGTCGACCATGGCGATGCGCTGCACGATCGTCGGATGGTTCTCGAACAGCACGTAGCTCAACGTGGGCGGGTCGGGATTGGCGAGGCTCGTGGTGGCGAGATCTCGAACAGCGAGCGCGCCGCGGCGGGGTCGTGCGTGGCGCGCAGCGCCGACCAGTCGGCCTCGGCCTCGTCGCGGCGCGAGACGATGTTCATGAGCGGCATGGTCAGCAGCTGCAGCACGACGAACACGAACAGCGCCACGGGCACCGCCTCCGGGCGCGCGAGGCCGCCGCGTGGGCGCGTGAAGAACGCGACGAGGCCGGCGGCGGGCAGCAGGAACAGCGCCAGCCAGCCAACGTCCTTGAGGATGTGCTCGTGGGAGATGTGCCCGAGCTCGTGCGCGATGACCACGCGCACTTCGGCGCGCGAGAAGCGGCCGTCGAGCAGCGTGTTCCAGAGGATCACGCGGCGCGTGGAGTCGAAGCCGACCGACTCGGCGTTCGGCGCGGTCGTCTGGCGATCGACGTCCTGCACGTCGGCGCGCGTGCCGGGAACGTGCTCGATGCGCGCCAGTTCGCGCACGTCGGCGGCGGTCTGCGGGTTGTGCAGCGGATGCGTGTCGGGAATCAGATAGACGCTGAGAAAGGCCGACAGCAGGGCGAGCGCGGCGAACGCGGGCGCGGCGACGGCCCACCACCAGCGCCGCAGCACGCCGGCGATGCCCATGGCGAGCAGCAGCGCCAGCGACACGAACAGGAACTTCCCGCCCAGCGCGAGAAAGCTCGACAGCAGCGACGTGACGTAGCCCTCGTGGGAGATGCCGTGCCGGCGCTCCCACCACACCGCGGCGATGCTGAACGGCGACCTCGGCGATCCACAGCACGGCGAAGCCGAGCATGCCGAGCATCATGCCCGTGCCGATGCGCCCGGCGGCCGACTCGCGCATCAGCCGGTGCCCGCGCCGCGCGTACAGCGCGAGCACGACCAGCAGCGTCACCGTGCCGAGCAGCGAGTCGACGACGAGGAAGCGTTCGTAGGAGGAGCTGCGTCGAGAAACGCCGCCGAGAACTCGCTGCGCGGGTCGACGTGCGCCAGCTGCAGGTCGCCGGGCACGCTCGAGTGCCACAGCGCGTGCGCGGCGAGCGCCCACAGCCCGGCGAACGACGAGTAGCGCGAGCAGCGCCGACGAGCATCGCGCAGGCCGCGGCGGCGACCCTGTCCCACGCGGCGCGCACGCCAGCCACGGCGCTCAGCTCAGGCCGACGTCGGGGGGCCCGCCGGCGGCGGCGGCGGCGCGGGCGGCGCCGCAGGCTCGCCTGCGGGGGCGGGCTCGGCCGCGTGGCCGGGCTCGGCCGCCGGTGCGCGCTCGGCTGCGGCCTCGCCGGCAGCTGCGGGCGCGCCTGCGCCGGGCACGTGCGTGGCGAACTCACCGTCATCAGCGCCTCGCGCACGTACCGGCCCGCCGTAGGGGTATGCGTCGGTCAGCAGCAGCAGGTAGCCGAGCAGTCTGCGACTGGTAGCGCAGCGCGAGCACGCCGGCGTTGCGCAAGCCTAGCGGCATGCGCCCGCGCGCGAGCGAGCTGAACCAGCCGAGCAGCGCGACGAGGCTCACGAGCGTGCCGTACGCGCTTGCGAGCAGCAGCGCGGGGATCACCAGCACGATGCGAAAGCGCGGTCTTCCAGCGGTTCTGGCGGGCACGCTCGGCGATGTGACATTTCGAGCGGGTAGCTGCCGGCCTTGCCGACGAAGCCGGGGAACGGGTTGGCGACGAGATACAGAAACGCGTACACGTGCAGTTGGCGTAGCGCACGTAGGCCGACAGGAACCGGTGCAGCCAGCTGCGGCGTGCGACCGGAGACGAGCGTGCAGAGCCAGCTGAGGATCGCCGACGAGCCACGCGAGGATGCTGCCACAGCTACAGCCAGACGATGTGCGGGAAGCGCGAGCGGCAGGCGAAAGAACACGGTCAGGCGGCTGCGACGCAGGTCGTCGTCGACGCTCACGGCGATCGGGTCGTCGCGCACGGGAAGGTTGGGCACGGCGCGCGAGCGGGTCGCTGTCGGGGTAGCGGTCGGTGAGCAGCAGCGCATAGGCCCAGAACTGCGCGCCGTAGGACAGCGCGTAGGCACCGGCGTCGCGTAGACCGCGCGAGGTGCGTTTGCGCGCCATGATCGCGAACCAGGCGATCAGCGCGGCGACGTGCAGCAGGCCGAAGCCGAACGTGAAGCGAGCCGCGGCCGGAGTTGAAGCCCGAGCTGGGGTCGCCGACGAGCGCGCCGGCGATCAGCGCGGCGGGCAACAGCAGCACGCCGCGAAAGGCGACGCTCCAGCGGTTCTGGCGCGCGGGAGGCGCGATGGTCAGGTCGATCGCGTAGCCGTCGGGCCCGTCGAAGGAGGGGTACTCGTTGGCGGCGAGCTGCAGGTAGGCGTAGAACTGCGTGACGTATTTGACATACGCGGCGAGGAAGCGGTGAAGCGGTTTGGGCGAGCGCCCGAGCGCGAGCGTGGCAAACCAGTTGGCGATCGCCGCGAACAGCGCGGCGATCGACCACAGCAACAGCCAGATGAAGTGCGGGATCGACAGCAGCGCGCGAAAGAACACGGTCAGGCGGTCGCGCTGCAGGTCGTCGCTGACGACCAGCTGGATCGGATGCTCGCTCACGGCAACCCGATCGGCGCAAGCAGCTGTCGCCTTGACCGCTGAACGCGCGATGTCCCGAGCAGCGAAGCCGCGCCGATCACCTGACTTGCGCGATCGGCAGGGCCATGGCGACTTCTATACCCGCGAACGCCCGCCCGAAGCACCCGCAGCCGCTGCAGGCAGGTCGCCGAGGCGCTCGCGCATTACGCGCACGGCCTGCGGATTGGAGTCGATCAGCACGTAACGACGTCCGAGCGCGGCGGCCGACAGCGCCGAGCGTGCCGCTGCCGGCGAAGAAGTCCAGACACCAGTCTCCGGGGCGCGAGGAGGCCTGCACGATGCGCCGCAGCACGCCCTCGGGCTTCTGCGTCGGGTAGCCGGTCTTCTCGGCGCCGTTGGTCGGCACGATCGTGTGCCACCACACGTCCGTGGGCAGCTTGCCGCGCGCGGCCTTCTCGGCGGTCACCAGGCCGGGCGCCATGTATGGCTCGCGATCGACCGCCTCGGAGTCAAAGTGGTAGGCGCGCGCATCCTTGACGTATACGAGGATCGTGTCGTGCTTGGCCGGCCAGCGGCGCTTGGCGCGCGCGCCGTAGTCATACGCCCAGATCAGCTCGTTGAGAAAGCACTCGCGGCCGAAGATCTCATCGAGCAGCAGCTTGCAGTGGTGCGCCTCGCGGTAGTCGATGTGGAAGTACAGCGTGCCGTCCTCGCGCAGCAGCCGGTGCGCCTGCTCCAGGCGCGGCGCGAGGAACGCGAGGTAGTCGTCGAAGGCGTCGCGGTAGGAGGACTCGGCGAGCAGGCGCGTGCGGTAGCGCCGTCCCTGAAAGCCGACGCGCTCGCCCTCGGCGTCGCCGACCACGGCGAGCGTCTTTCGCACCTGCGCGCGACCGGTGTTGAACGGCGGGTCGATGTAGATCAGCTGAAACGGGCCGTCGGCAAAGCGCGGCAGCAGCTGCAGGTTCTCGCCGAGCAGGATCTGGTCGGTCTGCGGCGACTCGCTCGCGTGCACCCGCTGAGCCTACGTGCGCACGCCGATGGCACGCCGCCCACCGAACAACATCGATTTTTAAGATTGATTTTTGTGTTTCGCTAGTTACCGGCGAGCGGCCCGCGGACGGACTCGGCCCATTCGTAGCGACTGCGCGCACGCGTCGCCGCCCGACAGCGTGCGCAGGCGCCTTCCGGGCGCGCCCGCGGGCGCGAGCAGGACCGCGTCGAGCACGGCCGCGCCGCCGTTACCGGGCGCGAAGCTGAAGCCGGCGCGCGTGACGGTCAGCCGATGCGCGCCCGCGCTCAGGCGCACGGCGAGCGGCGTGGCCGTGTCGGGCACGAGCGAGTTGCCCGCCAGCTGGCCGGCGATCGAGCCGGCCTGCCGCCCGTCGACGGCGACGCTCGACGCGCGCCATGAACTGCCCCTGCAGCCACACATCCCACGTGGCCGCGCGTGGCACGCGCACGCGCGCGGCCAGTGTGCCCGCTCGGCGCATCGCAAAGCCGGCGCGCTCGCGTCCCCACCCGCGCGGGCGCTGTGCCGTGGCGAGCTTCACGCTCACCAGCTTCGGGCAGCTGCGCGCCGACCGCCACGAGCCCTCGCGCCCGAGCCCTGTCCACGAGTGCGCGCACGCGCGCACACGCGAGCGCGCGCCCGTTGAGTGCGCCGACGTGCTCGACGGCCGGCGTCGCGCCGGCGCTCCGTTTCCACACGTCGTAGTAGTCGCCCTGCCACGCCAGGCGGTAGGCCGACGGTGGCTGCGCGCCGCTCGGGTCGCGCCGCGTGACGATCAGCGGATAGGCCGTCAGCGACTGCGGCGAGGCACGGTCGAGCAGCACGGGGCGGCCATAGCCGCCGGCCAGCGCGGCGAGCGCGGGCGGCGGGTACACGAAGTCCGGCCCGCCCACGTCGAGGCGGCGCAGCGCATACATCGAGTATTCGTCGAAGTCGGTGAACAGCGCCGGCCCGCGCCCGGCGAAGCGGTCGCCGACCGAAGCGAGCTCTTCATAGCGCGCGGTCGGCGCGAGGTTTGAGCTGTGGTACTGCGCGACGTCTGACGCGAGCACCCCACCGAGCAGCGCGAGCGCGAGCAGCGCGGCGAGCGGGCGCAGGTTCCTCGTCGGGCGCACGGCGCGTCGCGGCGCCGGCTCGCGCGAGCGCGCGACCACACGACGGCGCGACCCGGGCCCGGCCAGCGCGGCCACGCCGCCCCACGCCAGCAGCACGACGATCGGCGAGGTGAGCACGAGCGCCTTGGCGCCCACCCACGTGGTCGCCGAGCGACGCAGCACGATCCACGCGAGCAGCATCAGCGCGATCCACGCGAGCAGCGCATGGCGGGCGCTGCGCAGCAGGTGCAGCACGCCGAGCACGCAGCAGCCGGCCACGACGACGATCAGCACGAGCGTCAGCACGTGCCAGATGCCGGTGGGCGGCTGCTTGTAGCTCCCGCGCAGCCACACCCCGAACAGGAGCGTGCTCTTCAGCGGCGACGGCAGGTTGCCTGCATTGGCAGTCGAGGCGATGTTCTGCGCGACGTTCAGCGATGCCGACACGTGTGTCCAGGTCGGCAGCGCGCCGGCGAGCAGCACGAGCGCCCCCACGCCGATCGTCGCGAACATCTTCGCCGGGCGCGCGCCCCCGGAGCGCGCTGTCGGCGAGGAGCAGCGCGAGCAGCACGGCCGCGGCGGCGAGCGCCCACACGCCGAAGCCGACGCCGAGCGCCGACACGCCGCCGGCGATCGCCAGCGCGGCCGGCAGCGCACGCAGCGCCCCGCGCGCCAGCCAGCGCCGGTGCAGCGCCACGAGCGCGCCGAGCGTGAGGATCATGTCCAGTGCGACGATCTCCTTGACCGAGCCGATCAGCTCATAGCCGTACACCAGCGCCGGCACGGTCGCCGCGAGCGCCGCGAGCGCCGCCCACGCCCCGCGCAGCCCGATCGCGCGCGCCAGCAGCCACGCCGGCCCGCTGCACAGCGCGAGCATCAGCGCGACGAACGGCTGGAAGGCCCAGATCAGCGGCAGGCCGAGCAGCAGCGCGCTGCCGCCGAACAGCGTGTCCGCGCCAGACGGGTAGCTCGTCGCGTAGTAGTCGTGGATGAACTGCCCGTAGGAGTTGCGCAGGTCCAGATGCGCGTAGTGCTGGCCGTGGTGGATCAGGTAGTCGGCGCCGATCATGTGCACGGCCGAGTCCGACAGCGCCATGAACGAGGAGAACGTCGCGCGCCCGGCCAGCAGCACGGGCGCGATCGCCAGCACGTAGGCGAACAGCGGCACGCACAGCAGCCACACGCGCGCGCGCACGAGCGCCGCCAGCGCGACGACGCGCTCGCGGCCGAGCGCGAAGCCCGGCGAGCGCCGCCGCGAGCAGCAGGTACGGCGTCGCCGCGCGCGAGCGGATAGACGTACGTGCTCAGCTGCGACAGCGCGATCAGCGCCGCCGCGCCGACGCTCGGCAGCAGCGCGGCGGGCAGCCAGCGCCCGCTGCAGCGGTCGACGAGCAGGCCGGCGCCGGCGCACAGCAGCACAAGCACGAGCGGATAGACGAGCACCGTGAGCGCGAACAAGTCGCGCCATCATCGCAACGGCCGCGCGCGGAGGCGCGGGCCTGGCCCGGCGCGAGCGCCAGCGTGCCGGCTTAAGTACTCGCGGCGCGCCCGGCATCAATGCCAGAGCGCGCCGCAAGCTGATCCAGGACCGCCCGCCGGCTCTGAGCAACCCCGCGCGGGGGTTTGGGGCTGCGCGAAGGAGCCGACGGATTTGGTCCCGTCCCCAATGGGGGCCTCTTGCCGGGGTATAGCGAGGCCCCGCCTGTGTGCTACCCACTCGTGACTGGACGAAACGGGCAACCCGCGATCCGGCCCCACCAGACGATGCCCCCGGCTGGACTCGAACCAGCAACCCCCGGCTTAGAAGGCCGGTGCTCTATCCAGTTGAGCTACGGGGGCGCAGCCGCGGCAAGCGACCGCACGAAACAGGCGTGCGCATGCGCGCGCGATTGCATCGTGGCATGAACTTAGGCGCGCTTGAGCGCAAATGTGTAAAAGTTGCACCCATGAGCCCCGTGGAGGAGGACGAGCAGGACCTCACGCGCAAGCAGCGCCGCGAGCAGTCACGCGCCCAGCGCAAAGCGATCGAGGAGGCCGAAGCCGCCAACATGCAGCGGCGCAAGCGGCTGATCCAGCTCGGCTCGGTCGCCGGCGTGGTCGTCGTGATCATCGTCGTGATCATCGCCGCGACGAGCGGCGGCGGGACCACAAAACCCCCGACGAAAGTCAAACCGGGCGAAAAAAATCCGGCAGTCACGAAGGTCGTCGGCGAGATCGGCGGCATCCCCCAGAACGGAAACATCCTGGGCAGCCCCAAAGCGCCCGTGACGCTCGTGTACTTCGGCGACCTGGAGTGCCCGATCTGCAAGGACTTCACGCTCGGCGCGCTGCCGACGCTGATCCAGAAGTACGTGCGCACGGGCAAGCTGCGCGTCGAATACCGCAACCTGGAGACGGCGACGCGCGAACCGGAAACGTTCAAGACCCAGCAGGTCGCCGCGCTGGCGGCGGGCAAGCAGAACAAGGGCTGGTACTACATCGAGCTGTTCTACAACCAGCAGGGCCAAGAGGACACCGAATACGTGACCGAGCAGTACCTGCGCACGCTGGCCGAACAGACGCCGGGACTGAACCTGACCAGCTGGACCGCCGCGCGCAGCGACCCGGCGTTCGCGAACACGATCACCAGCGACGCCCAGGCGGCGAACAACGCCGGCTTCACGGGTACGCCGTCGTTTCAGATCGGCAAGACGGGCGGCCCGGTGTCGAAGCTCGAATACACCTCGCTGACGGACCCTTCAGGCTTCGAATCGGCGATCAACAAGCTGGTATAGGAGCGGCACAGCGATGAGCCCGCGCGCGCTGAGGATCACGATGATCGTCCTCACGACGCTCGGCTTGGCGGTCGCTTCCTACCTGACGTACATCCACTACGCGGGCATCAAACCGCTGTGCGGGACCAACGGCGGTGGCTGTGAGATCGTGCAGACGTCGATCTACTCAAAGCTCGCCGGCGTGCCGGTCGCGCTGATCGGGCTGATCGGCTACGTCGTGATCATGGGCTCGCTGCTCGTGCCCGAGAGCGAGACCTCGCGCTTTGCGACGGTCAGCCTTCACGGTCGTCGGCTTTGGCTTCAGCGCCTATCTGACCTACCGCGAGCTGTTTTCGATCCACCACATCTGCGAGTACTGCGTGTCCAGCGCTGTGATCGTGACGATCCTCATGTGCCTGTCGGTCTGGCAGCTTCCTGCGCGGCGACCCGGCATTGGGGCGCCGATCGGGCCGACAGCGCGATGACGCCCGGCGAGCCGACCGCGCCGCTCGGCGCTGCCGGTCCCTGATAGCCCGCAAACACGGGCTATCGCGCTAGTAAATCTGTCCAACCTGGGTCTACACGGACGCGCGCGCGTCCCCGCCCGCCGAGGGAGTGCAGAGAGATGCGTCCCCCTACCCCCAGCACGCAGGCGCCGCCGCTGGCCAGCCTGCAGCCGCTGCCCGGCCCCGAGGCGCGCGTCGCGCCCGTGCCCGCGGGCGCGACGACGGCTGCGCAGATCGCCGCGACGGGCGATCCGCGCGTGGCGCGGCTGTTTGACATGACCAGCGATCTGCTGGCGACGATCTCACTGGACGGCCGCTTCACGCTGCTGAACCCGGCGTGGGAGCAGCTGCTCGGGTGGACGCTTTCGGAAATGCAGGGCAAGCCGATCGCCGACTACATCCACCCCGACGACGCCGAGCAGACGCGCGCGCTGTTGCTGGCCGGCAGCGCGCGGGGCGCACATCTGGAGAACTTCACCAACCGCTATCGCCACCGCGACGGATCGTGGCGCTCGCTGCTGTGGAGCGCGCGCTGCGACGGCGAGATGTGGTACGCGGCGGCCAAGGACGTGACCGACCGCATGCGCCTGGAGAGCCAGGCGCTGCGTGACCCGCTAACGCGACTGCCCAACCGCCTTCTGTTGATGGACCGCACGCGCCAGGCGCTGTCGCGCCTGCAGCGCGGCGGCGGCGTTGTCGCGCTGCTGTTCGTCGATCTGGACCGCTTCAAGGCGGTCAACGACAACTTCGGCCACGATGTCGGCGACCGCCTGCTGATCGCGATCGCCGAGCGCCTGGCGGAGATGATGCGCGACAGCGACACCGTGGCGCGCCTTGGCGGCGACGAGTTCGTGATCCTGGGCGAGAAGATCGAGTCCGACGGCGAAGCGCTGGCGCTGGCCGAGCGCGTCGTACAGACGCTGCGCGAGCCGTTCGTCGTCGGCGCGGTCGAGGCGACGATGCACGCCAGCGTGGGCGTGTCGGTCGCCCACGATGACGCCGCCGACCCCGAGACGATGCTGCGCGAGGCGGACATCGCGATGTACCGCGCCAAGCGTGCCGGCGGCCGCCGGCCGGAGATGTTCGACGAGAGCCTGCGCCAGGAGATGACCGCCCACCTGGAGATCGGCGAACGCCTGCTGCACGCGCTGCCGCACGACGAGCTCGTGCTGACCTACCAGCCGATCCTGCCGCTGGCGGGCGGGCGGGCGGTCGGTTGCGAGGCGCTCGTACGCTGGCACCCCGACGACGAAGAGGAGTCGGCGATCGATGAACTGCTGCCGGCGAAGTTCCTTCCGCACGCCGAGGAGAGCGAGCTGATCGTGCAGATCGGCGACTGGGTGCTGCACACCGCTTGCGCGCAGGCGGCCAAGTGGCGCCGCCAAGGCATCTCGATCCCGATCTCCGTGAACGTGTCCGCGCGCGAGCTGATCGAGTTGGACCTGCCCGCGCGCGTGCGTCAGGAGCTCACGCGCTTTCAGCTGCCCGGGCGCGCGCTGTGCCTGGAGGTGACCGAGGAGGCGGTGCTGCGCGACCCCGAGCGCGCACGCGCGACGCTCGGCGAGCTGCGCAAGATGGGCGTGGCGATCGCCCTGGACAGCTTCGGCGCGCGCGACGGTTCGATCGCGCTGCCGCGCAATTTGCCGCTGGACATGATCAAGCTCGACCGGCGGCTGATCCAGAACTTCGAGCGCGACCGCGAGACGCACGCGACGGTCGCGGCGATGATCGCGCTGGCGCACAAGGCAGGCATGACAGCTGTCGCCGTGGGCATCGAAACCAACCGCCAGCTGGCACTCGCGCGCGAGCTGGAATGCACCGTCGGCCAGGGCTTTCTGCTGCACCGTCCGGATTCGCCCGAGCGTCTGAGGCTCGCCGGAACGGGCGGGACGGTAACGTCCGCGCCATGGCGTCCGCGCGTGCGACTGGGCGAGAGCGGTCGGCGTCGCTGAGCGACGGCGAGGCGATCGCAGGCTACAAGCGAGCGGCCGCGCGAGCGGCCGCCGAGCAGGTGCAGGACGGCATGCGCGTGGGGCTCGGCACCGGTTCGACGGTCGCCTTCCTGCTGGCGGCCCTCGGCGAGCGCTCGCTGCCCCAGGCACGCTTCGCGGCCACCTCGCCGGCGACCGAGCAGATCGCGCGCGACCTCGGCCTGACGGTCGTCTCGCTCGACGAGTTGGGCGAGCTTGACCTGGCGATCGACGGCGCCGACCAGGTCGACGCGCAGGGCTGGCTGGTAAAGGGCGGCGGCGCGGCACAAACGCGCGAGAAGATCGTCGCCGCGGCGGCGCGCGAGTTCGTCGTGATCGTCTCCGCCGAGAAGGTCGTCGACAGTCTGTCCGCGCCGATCCCGCTGGAGCTCGTGCCGTTCGCCGTGCACACGACGCTGCGCGCGATCGGCGAGGCCAAGCTGCGCGACGTCGCCAGCAGCCCCGACGGCGGCCTGATCGCCGACTACTTCGGCCCGATCGGCGACGTGCCCGCGCTCGCTCGGCGCCTGAGCGAGCAGCCGGGCGTGGTCGAGCACGGCCTGTTCGCGCCACAGATGGTCAGCTCGATCGTGATCGCCGGCGAGTCCGGCGTGCAGCGCCGAAGCGGCGCCAAGCGCTTGGCCTAGGCGACGTCGCGGGCCGTTTGCGGCTCGGAGCCGCCGTGCCCCTGCGGGCGCAACTCCTCGCTGGAGGGCATCGTGCGGCGCTGCAGCACGCCGTCGTCGCCGATCGCGTATGCACCCATGCGCGCCAGCGGCGGTGAGTACACGTGCAGCGTGACCGCCGGATCGCTGCCGCCGTGGCGTACGCGATGGATGTCCGATGCGGCGAAGTGAAAGGCCTCGCCGGCGCAGAACTCACGCCCGAACGGCTCGCCGCCGATCGCCAGGCGCTCCTCGCGCACGTCGCCGCTGACGACCGCCACGGCACCGGCGGAGACGTCGTGATCGTGAAACCCGGTGTCCTGGTCGTCGATCCAGCAGATCAGCCACGCGGTCACGTGCTCGTCGCTGAGCAGCTCCTCGTACACGCGCTGGCTGGCGTCGTGGCGCACGAAGTCGATCCACAGCTCCGGGCGATCGGCGAGCTCGCGCACGAACGCCTCGAGCTCCTCGCCCGACAGATCGCGCCCGCGCGCCCGCGGCACCGACGACAGCGCGCTCGAGAGCGCCGGCACAGGCGCAACAGAGGCGGCGCTCACTGTGCCACCGCGCTCTCGCCGACCCGCGACGCGGCCGCGGCGATCGGCTGCACGCCGGACGCCGGCTTTGCGCTCACACGCGACGTGCCCGCAGGCTGCAGCGCGCGCCGCGTTGCGTCGCTCACGACGTCCCAGTCAAGCTCCTGCAGCGTGCCGTGCTCAGCCGGATCGACGACCGGGCGGTCTGAGCCGTAGAGCAGCTGGCGCTCGCCGACGATCGCCGCGAGGCCGCGCAGGCCGGCCGGTCCGTAGGAGGAGCTCTCATAGAAGCTCAGCGGATCGCCGCTCAGCTGCGCCGGGCCGCCGCGTGCGCGCAGGCGCTCGGCGTGCAGCGGGGCCAGCCCGGCGAGCATCGTGAAGACCACGCGCAGGCGGGGATGCTCTGGGCGTCCGGCGCTCACGAACGCCAGCCACGCAGCCTGCATGTCCGACACATAGCGCGTCAATGCAGTCCACCACAGCGGGTCCGACAGCGATGGCTCGCCGGTCACGGGGCGGCGCGCCCGCCGGTCGTGCAGCCCCGGCCCAGGATGGATCATCAGCGGCGCACCCGCCCGCTCGCAGCGCTCCAGCACGGGGTGCAGCTGGGCGAGGTCATCGACGCTCGAAAGCGCGCCGGCGGGCAGCGAGATGCCGGCGCAGCCACGCTGCAGCGCGCGGTCGACGTCGGCCGGATCGGCACGGTCCAGCGCGATCGCACCCCACACGCCGAACGGCTCACCGAGCGCGAGCGCGCCGTCGTGGTAGGCGTCGATCAGCGGCTGGGACTGCTCGCGCGGCAGCGACTCGATGCCCAGCGGGCTGGACAGGCAGATCAGCGCGCGGTCGAGTCCATCGCGATTGACCAGCTCCGCTCGCCGTGCGGCGGTCTCTGAGGAACGCTCGATCACGTACGGGCGCTCGCCGGCCATGAACAGCACCGTCAGGCCATGCTCGCGTCGCACGAACGGCAGCTCCTCGCGCGCCGCCAGCGCCTGCACGAGCGGCTCGGTCCAGAGATGTTGGTGTACGTCGATCTTCATCGAAAGGCCCTTTGATCCGGTGCCTGCAGCGACGCTATCAGCCTAACTACCAGTTTGTCGATCTGTTTTATGGAGTTTAGCATACGCGCTGTTTCGCTCGGCGCTTCGCAGACCGTCCGGACCTCGGCTTGCGCTCAAGCGGTCGCGTTGGCGGTGGCGAGCTTGGAGCAGACGAGCACGAGCGGTGCGTGAGGGTCGTGCGGCTGGGGGATCGCCGCGAGGCTGAACTCGTCGATCGCCCCCGGCCCGAACACGAGGCAGTGCGTCGAGCCGCCGAACTGGAAGTAACCGAGCTCCTCGCCCTTTTCGACGTGATAGCCGGGCTTGATCTTCGCGGCGATCTTGCACGAGGACACCTCCACCATGCCCACCGCCACGAATGCCATCAGGCCGATCACGGGATCGTCGGCTTCGATCACGAAGATCGCCCGCGCGGAGACGTGCGCCAGATAGGACTGCGAATTCGTCGGCTCGACCGCGTCCTTGCCCTCCGAGTCGGCCTCTGAGTAGTAGGTGCCCTCCTGCACGAAAGCCCGGACGATCTTGCCGGCGACCGGGCTGTGCCAGCGGTGATAGTTGGTCGCGCTCAAGAAGGCCTGGTAGACGGTGCCGCCGACGAGCTCGTCGACCGCGTCGTCATTGGCCAGCATGTCCGCGAGCGAGTAAGGCTGGCTCTTGATCCAGAAACGATCTTCGCGCTGCACATCGGTGCTGATGCCGTATGGCGTGGACTCGCAGGCGCTGACGATCACCTTGTCGTCTTCGGGCGATGCGACCGGACGCTCGCCGTCCTTGAACCGTCGCGTGAAGAAGTCGTTCCACGAGGAGAATCCCCAGTGCTCGTCCTCTGGATCGTGCTCGTACTGCTCCATGCCGACCGTCTGCTGAGCCTCCGCGCTCTTCCAGCCCGACGGCGACTCGTTGAGCACATAGAGCGAGTCGCCGCTGCTCAGGAACTCACACCAAACGGTCAGGATCTTCTTCAGCATCGCGTTGATCCGGGGGTCGCGAAAGGCCGCGAACCCGGCGCGCGTGCCCATCGTCCAGTCGAGGATCGCCGCCAGCGGCGTGGCCACCATCGCACCCTGCGGGCCGAACTCCGGCGCCATCGTCAGGACCTCGTTGATCAGGCGCAGCATCTGCTCGACGCTCTCCAGGTGCCGTTTTGTGTACGGCTTGGCGCGCGGCACCTGGGCCACCATCTCGTTCATGTACATGCGCAGCACCGGATCGCCGTCGATCAGCCGTTGAAACTCGATCAACACCGGGTGCAGCACCACCTGCTCGCCTCTGGCCTGCACGCGCTCGCTGTGGCCGGCCAGCCAGGACTCCAGGTCGTCCTGCTCCTGCGGCAGCCAGCCGGCCTGGCGCCGCGCGTCGAGCTCGTGTGGTCCCCTCGTCACGCTAAGTGACGATACCCCTGCGCGCAGCTCGCCGCCGCGGTCCGGCCAACGCGGGTCGGCACGCTGGTCGGCAGCGGGGAACCGAGGAGTCGAACCTCGCATACCGCCAGGTCAGATCGTCACAGACGACCGGTTTCAGACCGAGACATCGCGGGAAAAGAACAAAACGGGCCTCAGCGGTCTTGAGTATTAAGTTCGCTCAGCGCTGAGCCTAGGACATAGGGACTCGCCCGCGTCAAAGCGCGCGCGAGGACCTATGTCCGACCTATTCCTCCGGAGCTTCGTCGCCGTCGGGGCGCGGCTCGAGCACGAAGGACTCGACCGCGACATCCGGGTCTACGTGGTTGTCGCTGAGAAATGCGTGGACCTTGCGTCCGGTATGACGCTCCACTGCAGCGATGAGTTGTGCACCCATCGTCCGCTGAAACGCTTTGCGCGTTTTCAGGACGAGGTCGACCTCGCCTTCGCGGACGAGGCTGCGCTCGCCCATCGTCAAAGTGTCTTCCAGCACCACCGTCACGAGGTTGTTCGTTATGTGTGTGCGCGCTTTCGTTGGGCCGCGTCCGGTGTACTCCCGCAGGAGCTTGACGGTGTCTCGGGAGATCGATGCTCCAACTTCGCCATGCGGCGTGCGGTCTGTGGTCGACAAGGAAACATCCTCTTCTCGCCTCCTCAATTGGGCTGCGCGGACGAGAGGAAGCGAAGCGATCCGTGGCGCACCCGCGTTCCGAGCAGTCCGGCATGCTGGCCGTCCCGGGCGAGAACTCGCGTGCAACTACGGTACACCCACCTACAAACCCGGATGCGGATCGCTCTGGCTGTCCTTCAGCGATCTCGCTGGGCGAAGGGCCGAAGCGAAGTGATGTTCAGCGCTGCGGGGCCCACCCCGACGCGATCAGCACCGAGCCGGAGAACACGACTCCGTCTCCGTCGGCACGGGCAGCTTCGGTTCCGGAGTCCATTGCTCGCTGGGCGATCTGCTCGCGCACCTCTGGCTCCATGCCGGCCAGTGCGGTCGCTAGCGGGCCGGCAAGTTGCGGCACGCGCTCCCACCATGCCTGAATGGACGCGGCGTGCATCGGGGTCTCGACCGCCTGAATCTGGACCTCCTCGAGACCTCCCTCGTTGAGGACGGACGTCAACAGCACTGCGTCATCGAGAGAAAACGGCCCGCGTACGC
This sequence comes from uncultured Solirubrobacteraceae bacterium, assembly GCA_963819435.1. Classification (GTDB taxonomy): domain Bacteria; phylum Actinomycetota; class Thermoleophilia; order Solirubrobacterales; family Solirubrobacteraceae; genus Palsa-744. The sequence goes on from CAWFWA010000010.1 coordinate 169,283, forward strand.
TGGGAGGCGGGAATGGCACGCCGAACTGCTCGCCGACCGCGTCCAGCACGAGCCCGATCCATGGGTTCATATCCCTCGGCCCCCAGGTGATCGCCCCGAAGCCCCCTCCGGGGCGCAAGACGCGGACGGCCTCCTTCACTGCGCCGACCGAATCCTCGGCGAACATCAGGCCGTGTCTGCTGATGACAGCATCGAAGCACCCGTCCTGCGCGAGGATGTCGCACTGATCGAAGACTGCTGTGTCAACCTGCGGATAGCCGCTGGCTCGGCGAGCGGCTATTGCGACCATTCCAGGGGCGTCGTCGGAGAGCGTGACCGAGCCTCCCGGCCCGACGCGCTCGGCGGCGCGAAGGCCAGCGCCTCCGGGCCCCGCCGCGAGCTCGAGGACTGCGTCACCTTCGGTGATCCGGGCCGCGTCAAGAAGAATGTCGGTCGCGGCGGCGAGATGCCCGTCGACGAACTCGGCGTTGGCCTCCCAGCCCGGTGCGACGCTGTCCCACATCTCCGACATAGCGCGCGATCTTCGCACTGACCGGCCGCGATCGCGCTAAAGGACAAACGGAACGAGCATCTTCGTCCTGCGTCGGTATGCCGGATACGCGTCCGGGAACGTTGCAGTGAGGCTCTTCTCCTCCACGTAGGCGCTGTAGTAGAAGTACCCGCCCAGCACCACGACGACGATCAGGCCGATCAGGTTCGTCGCCAGCGCCGTTCCGAGCAGCGCGGCGAGCAGTCCCGAGTAGATCGGGTGGCGGACGAACCGGTAGGGACCGGAGGTGACGAGCTCCGGCTCGGCCTTCCGGGTCATCGGCATTCCCCAGTTGCGCCCGAGATGGATGCGAGCCCAGCTCGCCAACGCGATGCCGCTCGCGAACAGGACGGCGCCGAGCGCACCGAGGACCAGACTGTGGACGGCCAAGCCCCCGCCGCGAAAGACGCGGAGCAGAAGCAGGACCGACAGGATGCTCAGCCCATTCAGGGGGATCCGACGCTTGCTGGCCGTGCCTCCCTTGACGCCGAACGCTGACACCAGCCAATAGACCCAGAAGAGGATCCAGGCAATCGCGATGGCGGTCTTCAGCGCGTGCATTGCTCGTTCCGGCGAACGGGGAACCGAGGAGTCGAACCTCGCGTTGCGGTTTTGGAGACCGCCGTGTTACCGATACACCAGTTCCCCGGGCAGCGGGGGATTCTAGGCGCTCGCCCGCGAGATTCCGCGTCCGCGAGCCCAGTGCAGCCGCCCGGACACGCCGAGGGGGCTCGTGCGCTCGATCGGGAGGGTGCCGAGCGTCTCCCGCATGACTCAAGGCGCGCCCTGCGCATGCCGAAACCCGTGGTATCGGGGGTTTCGTCTGACAATGCCCAGTTCCCAAGCCAAACGCTGGTTGCAGCGCCGAATTCGAGCGGGTCGCTCCGCCGCGTCCGCAGAGGACGGCTTCCTGTTGCTCGAGGTGATCATCAGCGCCGTGCTCGTCGGCTTCATCGTGATCGCGACGTTCACCGGCTTCGGCGTCGCCAACCGCACGAGCGCCAGCGAGCGCAATCACAACGAGGCCGCCGTGCTTGCGGCCGAATCGCAGGAGCAGCTGCGCAGCGAGTCGGCGATCGGGCTGCACGAACTCGCCGAAGGGGCCAAAACGTTCACGCGCAGCGTGGGCCACACGACCTTCAAAATCACCCAGAAAGCCTCCCCCGGCAACGGGGCCGGGCAAACCGGCTGCGTCTCGGCCGAAACCGGCGGCAAAGGCAAAGGCGTGTACTTCCTGATCAGCTCGACCGTCGAATGGGAACGCATGGTCGGCAAGCCCGTCGTCGAGTCGAGCATCGTCACGCCGCCGACCGGCTCCGCGCTGGAGGTCGAAGTCAGCAACGGCGAACTGCCGACCTCTGGAGTGAGCGTCAGCGTCTCCTACACGCCGACCGAAACCACCGGAACCACAACCCTCGAAGGAACCACCGGCGCGCAGGGCTGCGTGCTCTTCGCCGGCCTGCCCACCACCTCCGCGCTCGTCGAAGTCAAGGAAACCAAGGGCATCGTCAACGCCCACGGCACGCTCACCTGGCCTACCAAGACGGTCACGCTGGCGCCCAACATCGTGACCCCCGATCCGGTCGAACTCGCCCCGGCGGGATCGATCGAAGCGCTCTTTCGCTTCAACAAAAGCACCGGTACCACGTACTCCCACAAAAACAACGCCGGCACCAAAGAAGTCGTCGAATCGGTCAAGGGCGACACGTTCGTCGCCTACAACCCGAAGATGGGCCTGGAACCGTTCTTCGAGACCGGCGGCAACAGCGCGCTGGCCAAATTTGGATCGGGCGGGCTCTACGAAATGATCCTCGTCAGTCCGCTCGGCACCTACGGGGCGACGGCCAGCTCTCCGAAGGAATTCACCTCCAACTACCCGAACGGGAACCTCTTCCCGTTCCCCACCGCCACCGAAGGCAAGTGGACCGCCTACGCCGGCGACTGCACGGCCAACAACCCGAAAACCTACGGCGTCACGCCGCTCTCGGCAGCGGTGACGGGGGGCGCGACGTCGAAAATCGAAGTCCCCGTCGCCTACGACCAGCTCGAAGTCTTCCAGGGCACCGCCACAGTGCCCGGGTCGCTGGAAACGACCAACTCGCAGCTCGTGACGATCACGAACAAGGGCTGCAAAGGCGTCACGCCCAACAACGGCACGGCCCTAGACATCACGCACACCCAGGGTACGACGGTCGGCGGCGAATGGGGCGGCCACCTCGAAGTCCCCTTCCAGCCGTTCGGCGAACTTGAACTCTGCCTGCTCGCCGAACCGAAACCCGGCGTCAAACACGCCTACACGCTCAAAGAACCGTTGGTCAACAAAAGCACCACGGAAAAGGTGACGCGCAAGATCTACCTCGGCGAAAGCTCTTCGCAGGAGATCGAAACGACCCGGGTCACAAGCGAAACCGCGACCGAAACAAAACGGATCGAAAAAGAAGCTGCCACGAGGGCGCCGCTGGAAACCAAAGAAGCCGAAACGAAGACCAAACGCGAAGGCACCGAATCCACGACGCGGAAAACCGCCGAAACCAAAGAAGCCGAAACGAAGACCAAACGCGAAGCGACCGAAGCGACGAGCAAGAAAGCCGCCGAAGCCACCGAAGAAGCCAACCGCAAAAAATGGAAAGAAGAAAAAGAAAAAGGCATCATCAGCACGACCACGTACAACAACAAAATCTCTGCGCAAACGACGGAACGGACCAACCGCGAAAAAACGGAAGCCACGACCAAGAAAAACGCGGAAACGTCCGAAGCGACGACGAAAGCGACGCGCGAATCGGCTGAAGCGACCACGCGCAAAACCGAAGAAACCAAAGAAGCGTCGACGAAATCCACCCGCGAAGCCACGGAAGCGACCACGCGCAAAAGCGAAGAAACCAAAGAAGCCACCGCCCGGAAAACGGCTGAAACCAAAGAAAAAGAAACGCTCAATGCAAAAGAAGTCGTCGTCGAAACGAAATCGTCATGCTGAGGCGCCGGCTCGAACAACTAGCGCGTGAAGAGGAGGGCTTCAGCCTCGTCGAGTTGATGGTCGCGCTAGTGATGGGTGTGATCGTGATCGGCGCGCTGGTCACGATTCTCGCGGTGTCCGTGCACGAGACCGCGGCCATCTCCAACAACGTCCAGTCCGATCGCCAGTCGCGGACGACGATGACGAAGATCGTCAACGAGCTCCACTCGGCGTGCCTCGCACCGGACTTCAAACCCGTGCGCTCCCCCAGCAACGGCAGCGAACTGCGCTTCGTCAACGCCTACAGCAACCAGGCCGTGATCCCCAACGCGGCGACCAGCGCCAGCGAAGGCGCCTACGAACACCGCATCAAGTTTGAAACCGTCGCGAGCAAGGGGCGCCTGGTCGACTCCGCATACCCGAGCCTCAGCACCTCGTCGTGGCCGGAATTCAAATTCAACGAAACGACGCCGTCGAAAACCAGCCTGCTCGGCGAATCGATCTCGCAGACCGGCGCGACACCGATCTTCCAGTACTACAAGTACGCCAAAGCGGCCAACACGGGCAACGAAGCCACGGCGCTGGAACCGCTCGGCGCGCAGCCTGAAACTGCCGCGCTCGCCGCGCTCGTCGCAGCGGTTCGCGTCAGCTTCACGACGGCACCGGAAGACACCAAGTTCCAAGCCCCGCTGGCGAGCACCCGCGTCGCGAGCGAGAAGGTCGCGCTCAGCAGCCAGGTGACGTTTGCGTTCAGCGCGCCCAACGCGGAAACCCCGGTGGAAGCCTCGCCATGCGAATGACGCCGAGCCGCCACAGCACCAGGGCATGCCTGCGTGCGCAGGAGGGCTTCACGATGATCGTCGCGCTCGGCGCGCTGCTCGTGACCGGCCTGCTGATCGTCGCCGCCTTCTCGGCCGCGAACGGCGATGTGTTCCTCTCCCATCGCGACACGACGCAGAAGCAGGCGTACTTCGCAGCCCTCGCCGGCATCCAGGAATACGAGTATCAGCTGCAGAACAACCCCAACTACTGGCAGTCATGCCCCACGCCGTCGAGTGCGACGACGCTGAAAGAAGGCAACGCCAGCTACGAAGTCAAGCCGCTGCCCGCCAACAAAGCCAGCGCCTGCAGCGCATCCAACCCCTTCGAAACGATGATCGAATCGACCGGGGTCGAGGCGAACACGTTCCGCATCGAATCAACGGGCAAAGCGGAAAAAAGCACACGAAAGCTCGTCGCGACCTTCGCCGTCAACGGCTTCCTCGATTACGTCTACTTCACGCGCTTTGAAGACCAGGATCCGCAGATCTCCGGCCAGTCCAAAGCTTCGTGCGAACGCTACTACGAAGAACAGGGCAAGTCCACCCGCTCGTCGAACTGTGTGACGATTCAGTTCACAGAAAATGACAGCGTCGCCGGGCCGATGCACACCAACGACTCGGCCGATGTCTGCGGCGAAGTCGAATTCGGCCGTGCCGGGCATTCTCCGCTCGACGCGGTCGAAATCAACGGCGGTACCTACGCCTCGGGGTGCGCAAACGGCTCCAAACCAAAATTCAATGCGCTCAACAACACCTACGCCAAAGGCGAAGAACTGATTCCGCCCGCCAGCGACACGAGCCTCGCGGCATACGTGGAAGCAGGCTATTCCTTTGAAGGCGCGACAACGCTCAACCTCGAAGGCGCGAACGTCACGGTCACCAACGCCAACTACAACTCCGGCAAACCGAAATCGATCCCGCTGCCGACGAACGGGCTGATCTACGTGCACGGCGAAGAAGGCGCGGGTGCCGAAACGTGCGAATACATCTACAAGCAGACGAGCAACGTCGACAACTCGACGTCCCTTCAAGAAGAAGTGCCGTGCGGCACGGCCTACGTCAAGGGCACCTACAGCAAGTCGTTGACGATCGGCGCGACCAAGGACATCGTGGTCAAGGGCAACATCCTGCCCACCGGCGTCAGCACGCCGACTACGGGCAGCAACCCGAGCGTCCCCTCGGGCACGGTGACGCTCGGACTGATCGCCACCGAATACGTGCGCATCTTCCACGCCTGCTCCGGCTTCAGCGAAGAAGGCCTGAAAAACCCGTGGATCTTTGCGGCGATCCTCTCGACCGCGCACTCCTTCACCGTCGACAACGACAACTGCGGCAAATCACTCGGCGAACTCAACGTCTTTGGCGCCATCGGACAGAACTACCGCGGGGTCGTCGGGCAGGGCAGCGCCGGGTACATCAAGAACTACAACTATGACTCCCGCCTGGCGACAGACGAGCCGCCCTATTTCCTGGCACCGCTGAAGGCCGGCTGGAAAGTCAGCCGAGAGACCTCGCCGAGCGCCGGCTGATCGCCTGCGGGCGTTGCGCAACACACCCAACAGCAGCGTCGTGAGCCAGCGCACGATGCGGGCGAAGGGACTCGAACCCCCAAGGGCTTTCGCCCACTGGCTCCTAAGGCCAGCGTGTCTACCAATTCCACCACGCCCGCGCGCGGCGCAGCCCGAGATTGTATGGTGATTGCTGGTATGGCCTCGACCGCAGGCAGGCAATCGACCGAACGCACGCCGCCGGGCGTTGTCGTCACGCATCCCAACCGCGACAAGGCGGTGGTTCAGGCGACGCGCGCGACGGTCATCGTGCTGTTGCTCGTCAGCGCGGCGCTCGTGCTGATCGTCACCGTCGGCGGCTGGAGCGTGAGGCAGGGAGCGGTGGCCGTGCAGATCGCCTACGTGCTCGTGTATCTGACTTTGGCGTTCTTCGCATGGCGCTGGAATCGCGGCGTGCTGCCGGTTTCGGCCGTGCTCGCGGTGCTGCTGCTGATCTTCGCGCTCGTCGCCGGACCGGGCTGGTTCGCGCGCGACAAGAGCGGCTTCGCCCAGCCCGGCCTCAATGCCGGCCTGCTCGGCGTGCTCACGCTGCTGATCGTGCCCGTACAGATGCTGCTCGTGGCGTTCGCCATGCGCGGTTTCCAGCAGGGCTGGAACGTCGAGCTCGAGCGCCGCGACCCGTCTGCCGAGCCGGGCATGTTCGCCGGCGCGCCGCCACAGCCGGCCTGACCGGCGCGACCGCGCCGGGTGGCCGCTCGCCTACACTTGTGAGCGGCGTGCGGCGGTGGCGGAACGGTAGACGCGGGGCCCTCAAAAGGCCCTGTCCGAAAGGGTGTGTGGGTTCGAATCCCACCCGCCGCATACTTGGCCCATGACGACCGCCGCGGCGCGTGAATTCTTCCTCGGCTCAGCCGGCGTGGCGGGCGCGCTGATCGGGCTGTTGTTCGTCGCTCTGTCGGTTGCGCCCGAGCGCGTGCTCGGCCCCGACGCCTCGGAGGTGCACGCCGTCCGCGCGGCCGCCACGCTGACGGCGTTCACCAATGCGCTCACCGTGTCGCTGTTCGCGCTGGTGCCGGGGCTCAACGTCGGCGGCGCCACGACCGCCGTCGCAGTGGTCGGCCTGCTGTTCGTCGCGGGCTCCCTGTTGCGCATCCTGCCGGTCTGGCGCGACGGTCAGCTGCATCTGCGCGAGATGAGCTTCCTCGTGGGCCTGCTCGTCGTCTTCGCGATCGAGCTCGTTTCCGGCATCGGGCTGCTCGAACACTCCCACGACCCCTCCGACCTGCAGACCGTGTGCATCCTCGTGGTCGTGTGCTTCTTGATCGGCATCGCTCGCGCGTGGGAGCTCGTCGGCGGCCCGAGCGTGAGCTTCAGCGGCCAGCTCATAACGCGCGCCAAGACACGCCATACGCCGAGTCGATCCGGCGAAAACGATCGCGGAGAGGCCGACCGTTAGGCGAAGGCCGCGCGCGCGGCCTTCGCGCCGACCTTGGCCTGCTCCCAGAAGCCATAGGACCCGTGCTCGAGCAGCTCGTTCGCTGCGGCCACGACGCCGCCCAGCGCCGCAAACGCGAACGCTCCGCCGACGGAGACTCGCGCGACACCCGCCTGCGCGAGCTCGCGCACGGGCGGTGCCGCGGCGAGCGCCAGCACATTGACCGGCAGGCCGACCGACCCGACCACGCGGCGGATGTCCTGCAGGTCGGTCAGCCCGGGCGCGTAGAGCACGTCGGCGCCGGCCTGCTCGTAGGCGCGCAGCCGCGCGATCGTGTCGTCGAGGTCGGGCCTGCCGTGCAGGTGGTTCTCCGCGCGCGCGGTCAGCACGAGCTGCACGGGGCCGGCGTGCGCGGCCTCGGCGGCAGCCGCCACGCGTTCTGTCGCCTCGCCGATCTCATAGATCGGCGTGTCGCCCTCGGACGGGTGGTCCTCGATCGAGCAGCCCGCCAGCCCCGCCTCGATCGCCAGCGTGACCGTCTGCGCAACGCCTGCCGCGTCCCCGGCGAAGCCGTCCTCGAGGTCGGCGGAGACGGGCAGCTCGCTCGCCTGCACGATCGCGGCGGCGTGCGCGAGCGCCTCCTCGCAGGTGACGTCGCCGTCCAGGCGCCCGAGCGTCGCCGCAAAGCCACTGCTCGTCGTCGCCAGGGCGTCGAAGCCCAGCGACGCGAGCAGGCTCGCCGAGCCGCGATCCCAGGCGTTGACCATCAGCAGCGGCGAGTCGCCGCTGTGCAGCGCGAGAAAATGCCGTGCCTTGTCCGCCTGATCGGACACGGCGCGATTCTACGCCCCGGCGACGAGCTCCAGCAACGGCTCGCACAGCGCCGCCGGGGCGACGAGAATGCCCCAGGGGAGGTTCTCCTGCGGCGCGAGCTCGTGCACCCGCAGACCGGCGCGTTCGCACACCAGCGCGCCCGCGGCGATGTCCCACTGCTTGACCGAGCGCTCGTAATAGGCGTCATAGCGTCCCGCCGCCGTCCACGTCAGATCCAGCGCGGCGCTGCCGGCGCGGCGAATGTCGCGCACGCGCGGCACCAGCCGCTGCAGCACCTTGGCCTGCGCGCGGCGCACGTCGGCGTCATAAGCCAGACCCGTCGCGATCATCGCGCTGGCCAGGTCCTCGCCGCCCGGGCCGGCCTGCGCGCCCGAGCCCGTGCGACCGCCCGTGCGCCGCGCGTGCGCGCGGTTGGCCTCGCCGGCCAGGTCGAGCACGCCGCGTGCTGAGGTCAGCCGGGCGTCGCCGCCGCGCGTCGCGCTGAACAGCTCGTCGCGGTTGGGGTCGAACACGGCGCCGGCGATCGTGCCGGCCGCGTCGCGCACCGCCACGCTGACACACCACTGCGGAATGCCGAACAGGTAGTTGACCGTGCCGTCCAGCGGATCGACGACCCAGCTGAGACCGCTCGAGCCCGTCTCGGATGCCCCCTCCTCCTCGCCCACGAAGCCGTCGTGCGGCCGGCGCCGCGCGATCAGCTCGCGGATCGCCCGCTGCGAGGACACGTCGGCCTCGCTGACCAGATCGGTGGGGGTGCTCTTGCTCGTCACCTCGTGCTCGGCCCCCTGGCCTGCACGCTCGGCCAGCAGGACGCCGGCCATGCGCGCCGTCTGCACCGCCAGGTCCAGCAGCGAGGCCGGATCGTCGGAAACGACCTCGCCGGCCCGCCCGTCCTCGCTCACGCAAACTCCGGCGGGCGCTGTTCGGCCCACGGGCGCTCGGCCTCGATCTGTGCCGCGAGCGAGAGCAGCGTCGTCTCGTCGTTGAAGCGCCCGACCAGTTGCACGGAGCGCGGCAGGCCATCGGCGCCGAAGCCCGCCGGCACGGCCGCGGCGGGCTGCCCGGTGACGTTCCACACGCCGTTGTAGGGCACCATGCCCGCGACCGCGTTGAGCGTCCACAGCGCGCCACGCCCGTGCAGGCGCCCGATGCGCGGCGGGGGCGTGGCCGTCGCCGGCGTGATCAGCACGTCGTGATCGTCGAACACGCTGTTCAGGCGCCGCGCGAACTCCGCCTCGCCTGCGAGCACGCGCGCCAGCAGCGCAGGCGTCACCAGATCGCCGAGGCGCGCCATGCCGCGCGTGCGGCGTTCCAGGCGCTCGGGGTGCGCCATCGCGTGCGCGTCGTCGCGCACGCCGCGCACGTAGCGCGGGATCAGCGACGTCAGCGTGCCCAGCCCGTAGTCGGGGTCGCGCTCGGAGACCTCGTGGCCGAGCGAGCGCAGCAGCTCGACCGTCTCGCTCAGCGCGCGCTGCGCGTCGCCGTCGAGCTTGGTCAGCACGCCCGGCGGCAGGCGCGTGGAGAAGGCGATGCGCAGCGGTCCTGGGACCGTCGCGGCGGCCTGCGAGAAGGACACCGCCGGCGCTGGCGCGCTGTCGAGGTCGACCGCGCTGGGGCCCGATGCGACGTCGTGAAACAGCGCCGTGTCGGCGACACGGCGCGTCAGCACGCCGTTGACCGAAAGCCCGTGCCAGGCGCGCGGTCGCGGCGCCAGCGGCACGCGCCCGCGCTGGGGCTTCAGGCCGAACAGGCCACACCACGCGGCAGGAATGCGAATCGACCCGGCGCCGTCGGAGCCGAGCGCCGCGCCCACGAGGCCGGCCGCGACGGCGGCGGCACTGCCGCCGCTCGATCCGCCGGGCGCACGCTGCAGGTCCCACGGGTTGCGCGTGGCGCCGAACGTCGCCGTCTCGGTGAACGGCCAGATGCACAGCTCCGGCACGTGCGTCTTGCCGACGATCACCGCACCGGCGCCGCGCAGGCGGCGCACGACCTCGGCGTCCTCGCGCGCGGGCGCGCCGTGCGCGTTTGTGCCCAGCGCCGTCACCTCGCCGGCCACGTCGATGTCGTCCTTGACGGCGATCGGCACGCCGAGCAGCGGGCGCTGCGCGGCCGTCTCGGCGCCGTCGGAGCTGCGCCGCCCGCCCGCCGCGCGCCGCGCGTCGGCCTGGTCGGCCTCCATCAGCGCGCGCTCGGCGAACACCACGCGAAAGGCGTTCAGGCGCGGCTGCGCACGCTCGATGCGCTGCAGGTAAAGCTCCACCAGCTCGCGTGAGGTGAGCTCGCCGGCGGCGATCAACGCAGCCTGGCGGGCGATTCCGGCGAAGGCGATCTCGGAAGCGTCCATCGGCGAGCCCAATGTATTGAAAAATCGCCCGTGTCAGCCGATAGTCACCTTAGGATGCCCGCGCAGCGCTCGCGGGGTCGGGGGGTGTGGCGAAAGGCCACCGACGACCCTTGCCAGCGCAGGGGAATCCAATTCTGTCAATCGCAAAGGGAGTGTGCGCCCGTGTCCTATCCAGTGACCTTCGAGGCCGATTACACCGAGCAGCGCAACCGGCTGACGACGTTCTTCCGGCTGATCCTGCTGATTCCGGTGGCGGTCGTGCTGTACGTGTTCGGCATCGTCGCCAGCATCGCGATCGTGATCGCGTGGTTTGCGATCGTCATCACCGGCCGCTACCCGGAGGGCCTGTACAAGTTCGTCGCCGACTTCAACCGTTTCCTCGCGCGCGTGACCGCGTACGGCGTGCTGCTGACCGACGAGTACCCGCCGTTCAGCGGCGCCGACGATCCGGCGTATCCGGTGCGCATGCAGTTTGCCGGCCCGCTCGAGCATTACAGCCGGCTGAAGACGCTGGTTCGCATCATCCTGGCGATCCCGATAATGGTGCTGCGCTACGTGATGGGCCTGCTGCTCGAGGTCGGTGCGTTCGCCGCGTGGTTCGTGATCCTCGTCACCGGCAAGATGCCGCGCGGGCTGTTCGACCTGATGGTGCTCGCCAACTCCTACACGGCGCGCAGCGACGCGTACGTGTACCTGCTGACTGAGACCTATCCTCCGTTCCAGGACGACACCACACGTACGGCCGGCACTGCCGGCCCGACGATTCCCGAGGCGCCCTCCCCCAGCTGACAGACGGCTAGACCGGTGTCACCGGGTTGTGCTTGGCAGGCCACGTCCGCCGCTTTGACGAAGCGTGCGCGAAGCGGCGGACGAGCTCTGAGCGCAGCTGCGGCGGCTCGATCACCGCGTCGACGACGAGCTCGGAGGCGAGGTGCAGGATGTCGATGTCCTGGGCGTACTCGTCGCGCAGCTGCGCGGTGCGCGCGGCGCGCTCGGACTCGTCGTCGATCGCCTGCAGCTGGTTGAAGTAGACGGCGTTGATCGCCGCCTGCGGTCCCATCACGGCGATCGAGGCGCTGGGCAGCGCCAGGCAGCAGTCGGGCTCGAACGCCGGGCCCGGCCATCGCGTACAGCCCGGCGCCGTAGGCCTTGCGCACGACGACCGAGATCTTCGGCACGGTCGCCTCGCTGACCGCGCTGATCATCTTCGCGCCGTGGCGGATGATGCCTTCGCGCTCGACCTGCGTGCCGATCATGAAACCGGGAACGTCGGCGAGGAACAGCAGCGGCACGTTGAACGCGTTGCACGTGGTGATGAAGCGCGCGGCCTTGTCGGCCGAGTCGCCAAACAGCACGCCGCCCTTGTGCTTGGGCTGATTGGCGACGATGCCGATTGCGCTGCCGTCCAGCCGCGCGAAGCCGACGACCAGCTCCTTGGCCCAGCGCGGGTGGATCTCCAGCAGCGAGCCCTCGTCGATCAGCGCCGCGATCAGCAGCTTGATGTCAAACGGCTTGTTCTCGTCGTCGGGGATCAGCTGTGCGATCGACTGCCCGTCGGCGGGCTCGGCCGGGGCGCCGGGCGCGGCCTGCGGCGGCTTGCGCTCCCAGTTGCCGGGCAGATAGGAGAGATAGCGCCGAGCGGTGGCGATGCCCTCCTCGTCTGACTTGACCAGCTGATGGCCGCAACCGGACACGCCGGTGTGCATGCGCGCGCCGCCCATCTCCTCCAGCGTGACCTTCTCGCCGATCACCATCTCGGCCATGCGCGGCGAACCGAGATACATCGACGCGTTGCCCTCGCGCATGATCACCACGTCACAGAACGCCGGGATGTAGGCGCCGCCGGCGGCGCTCGGCCCGAACAGCACGCACACCTGCGGCACGACGCCCGACAGCTTGACCTGGTTGTGGAAGATGCGCCCGGCGCCGCGGCGCCCGGGGAACATCTGCACCTGATCGGTGATGCGCGCGCCGGCCGAGTCGACGAGGTAGACGAGCGGCACGCTGAGGCTCATCGCGCGCTCCTGGATGCGCAGGATCTTCTCCACGGTCTTTGGCCCCCACGAGCCTGCCTTGACTGTCGGGTCATTGGCCATGAGCGCCACCGGGCGGCCGTCGATCTCGCCGACGCCGGTCACCACGCCGTCGGCGCCGAGGCCATCCTGCTGCCAGTTGGCCAGCAGCGCCTCCTCGGCGAAGCTGTCGGCGTCGAGCAGCAGCGCGATGCGCTCGCGCACGTCGAGCTTGCCCTGCTCGCGCGCCTTCTCGTGGTGATGCTGCGGGCCACCACCGAGCGCGCGCTCGGTGGCGTCGCGAAGATCGCTCACGGTCGCGGCAGCCCTCGGTAGCGGTGGCGGCGCCCCCGGTTCAGCTGCCGTTCGTGGCGGGCCTGCAGCCGAGCTTCGACGATGTCCAAGTCAGACGCCGGGCCGAACAGGCGCCAGGCGTCGCGGGCCACCGGTAGCAGCGTCGCGCCGATCACCCAGGCCGGCCAGAAGCTGGCGCTGGGCCCGCTGGCCAGCCAGACGCCGACGCTCAGCGCCGACAGGCCCAGCGAGCCGCCGGCCTCCTGCACGAGCCTGCGACGCAGGTGGCCCTTGCGCTTGGTGAGGGCCAGCTTGACCGAGGTCGAGCTGACAGGCAGGTCCGATCTCAGTGCGTCCAGGTCGGCGCGCGTCGAGGCGGTATAGGCCTCGCCGATGCGCTGCTCGAGCTCCTCGGAGGTGAGCCGGCCTGCGCCGGCGTGCTCGCGCAGCTCGTCGATCAACTGCTCGCGCTCTGCGTCTGCCACGCGCATCTTCGACAGGTCGCTCATAGACAGAGACTAGATCCCCGGGTTGGCGACGGGGGCCTCGCCCGCGTAGTCGTAAAGCCCGATCCCCGCCTTGCGCCCGTACCAACCGGCGGCGAGGATCTTGCGCAGCAGCGGCGGGCGCGCGAAGCGGCGCTCGCGGAACTCGTCAAACAGCACGTCGCAGATCGAGCCAAGCGTGTCCAGGCCGACGAAGTCGGCGAGCGTCAACGGGCCCATCGGGTGCCCCGCGCCGGCCTTCATCGCCTCGTCGATCTCGTCGATCGAGCCGACGCCCTCTTCATAGGCGCGGATCGCGTCGAGCATGTAGGGGACGAGCAGCCTGTTGACGATGAAGCCGGCCTTGTCCTTGGTGGGGATCGCCAGCTTGCCCTCGGAGCGCGCGAACTCCAGCGCCGTCTCGAACGCCTCCTCGCCGGTGGTCACGCAGCGCACGACCTCGACCAGCTTCATCACCTGCGCCGGGTTGAAGTAGTGCAGCCCGACGAAGCGCTCGGGTCGCCCTGTGGTGGCCGCCTGGTCGATCACCGCCAGCGATGAGGTGTTCGTCGCGAAGATCGCCTCCGGCTTGACGATCTCGTCGACCTCCTTCCACATCTCGAGCTTCAGCGCGAGGTTCTCGGTGATCGCCTCGATCACCAGATCGCAGTCGGCCAGCTCGCGATAGTGCGTCGTGCCATTGATGCGCGCGCGCACGGCGTCGGCATCCTCCTGGCTGGACTTGCCCTTCTCGACGGCGCGAGCGAGCTGCTTGTCGATCTTCGCGATTCCCTTGGCGAGCTTGTCGTCGTCGACCTCGCGCAGCACCACCTCATAGCCCGCCTGCGCCGCGACCTGCGCGATGCCGTGGCCCATCAGCCCCGCTCCGAGCACTCCAACCTTCTCGATCTGCTGCGCCATTGGGCCTCCCCATCGGTTCTCCGGTCGCCGCGCAGCCTATTACGGGCCAACCAAAAAATATTTAGGGAAGTTTTTTCGAGTGCGGGCGTCTGCATGCAGTGAACGCCGTATCCCGGCCGGGCGCACTCCCCCGCGCCCACGTAGGCCGCCTCCTTGCGGTTCGGCGTACAGCGGAGCCGGTCCCGCTGGTCCTGCCCCCGATCCGGGCGGGGCCAGCGGGACCGGCTCCGCCATTGCCGGCTGTGTAGCCTCAGCACACGCGTCGCGCCAGCCCGGGCGCGACCACGATCGCCAGGAGCCCAACGATGAGCATCGTCGTAACCGAGGACCACGGCGCGGTCCGCCACGTCGTCCTCAACCGCCCGGAGAAGCGCAACGCGATGAACCAGCAGTTGCTGCGCGCGCTCGGCGAGACGCTGCGCGAAGCGGCCGCCGACAACGACGTGCACTGCGTCGTGCTGCGCGGCGAAGGACCCGTCTTCTCGGCCGGCGTGGACCTCGTCGAGCTCGCCCAGTCCGCCGGCCAGACCCGGTCATCTGCGCCCGTTTCGCAAGGTCTTTCTCGACTGCGCCAACATCTGCGAAGAGATGGCCAAGCCGGTCGTCTGCCAGATCCACCACACGTGCGTGGGCGGGGCGCTTGAGGTCGCGCTCGGCTGCGACCTGCGCATCGCCTCCAGCGACTCGAAGTTCGGCCTGCCGGAGGTCAAGTTCGGCATCATCCCCGACGTCGGCGGCTCGACGCGCCTGCCCGCCGTCGTCGGGCTCGGCCGCGCGAAGGAGCTGATCATGACCGCACGCACGATCGACGCCGCCGAGGCCGAGCGCATCGGCCTGATCAACCGCGTCGTCGCGCCCGACGAGCTCGAGACGGCCACGCAGGCGCTCGTCGACGAGCTGCTCGCCAACTCCCACGTCGCCGTCGGCCGCGCCAAGCGCGTGATCGACGCCTCGGCGCGCCCCGCGCTGGCGCAGACGCTCGAGATGGAGGTCGCCGTGCAGGAGTACTGCGTCGCCGCAGCGCGCGAGAGCGCGCGCGAGGCCGAAAAGGCGCACGACGCCGCGCCGGTCGCCGGCTAGAAGGCCGGCGGCTCGCCTACGGAAGGAACCAGGTTACGAGGCGTACTACCGGCGCGACGACCCACTTGTCGAGCCAATCGTAGGCCGCGGCCTGTTTGCGCTCGGACAGCATGCCCGCGCTATCCATCGCGCTGGCGCGCGCCAGTCCACCGGGCCGGCCACCAGCGTGTGGCTGCCCAGCGGGCGCCCGAGGATCTCTTGCGCGCGCCGCGCGCACGCAAGCAGCGCGGCGAGGTCGATGCCCGTGTCGATGCCCATCTCGTGCAGCATCGAGACGAGGTCCTCGGTGGCGATGTTGCCCGTCGCGCCCGCCGGAACGGGGCACCCGCCGAGCTCGCCGAAGCTCGACTCGAAGCTGTCGACGCCCGCCTCCAAGGCCGCCAGCACGTTGGCCAGGCCCTGCCCGCGCGTGTTGTGAAAGTGCGCCGTCAGCTCGAGCCCTGAGCCCAGCTCGCCGCGCGCCGCCTCAAAGAACTCGCGCACCTGGCGAGGGTTGGCCATGCCGGTCGTGTCGCCGAAGCCGATCTCCTGGGCGCCCGCGTCGCGCAGGCGACCGGCCAGCTCGATCACCCGCTCAGGTGCCACATGGCCCTCGTACGGGCAGCCGAACGACGTCGAGATGACGCCCTCGCAGCGCAACCCCTCCCCGCGTGCGCGCGCGAGCACGCCTTGCAGCTCGCTCAGCGACTGCGTCGACCGAGCGGTTGACGTTCTTTTGGTTGTGCGTCTCCGACGCCGACATGAACACGTTGATCTCGTCGATGCGCTCGCGCTGGGCGAGCGCGCCGTCGAGCCCGCGTTCGTTGGGCACGAGCACGCTCACCGAGACGTCCTGCGGGATGTCCACGCGCGCCAGCACCTGCGCGGCGTCGGCGAGCTGCGGAATCACGTCCGCGCGCACGAAGCTGGTCACCTCCATGCGCCGGATGCCCGTGCGCGCCAGCGCGTCGATCAGCGCGACCTTGTCGTCGGTGGCGATCGTCTCGGGCTCGTTCTGAAAGCCGTCGCGCGGGCCCACCTCACGGATTCTCACGGCCTTCGGCGCATCGCTCATCGCGCGATCCACGATAGGGGCGCTCACCACATCGACAGGCCGCCGCTGACGTTCAGCGTCTGGCCGGTCACATACGAGGCATCGTCGCCGGCGAGGAAGACGATCGCCGCGGCGACCTCCTCGGGCTCGCCCGAGCGCCCCAGCGCGGTGGCATCGACCATCCCCTGCTTCAGGCGCTCGCCGATCTCGCCGAGCATCGCCGGTGCGGCGTTCAGCAGCGGCGTCTCGATCGGTCCCGGCGCCACGGCGTTGCAGCGCACGCGATAGCGCGCCGCCTCGCGCGCGATCGCCTTGGTGAAGCCGATCACGCCGGCCTTCGCCGCCGAGTACACCGCCGAGCCCTGCGAGCCCACGCGGCCGGCCTCGCTGGCGACGTTGACGATCGAGCCCGCGCGCCGCTGCTGCATTCCCGGCAGCACGGCGTGCGTCACCGCGAGCACGCCGCGCAGGTTCACGCCCAGCACGAAGTCCCACAGCTGCTCGTCGCTGTTGACGAAGAACGCGAAGCGATCGGTGCCGGCGTTGTTGACGAGCACATCGATCTCGCCGAGCGCGGCCTCCACGGCCGCCACGCCAGCATTGGCCGAGGCAGCGTCGGCGACATCCAGCTCGAAGCCGAACCCGTCGAGCTCGCCGGCAACCTCGCAGGCGCCGCGCTCGTCGAGGTCGCCGATCGCCACGCGCGCACCTTCGGCGGCCAGGCGGCGGGCGGTCGCCGCGCCGATGCCCGACGCGCCGCCCGTCACCAGCGCCGTCTTGCCCTCGAGCCTCATCGCCTGAACCCTATACTCGCCGCGATGTCATCCGAGGCCGCCGACCCCGTCGCGATCATCGGCGCCTCCGGCGCCCTCGGCTTCGGTCTGGCCGTGCGCCTCGCACGCACCGGCGTGCCGGTGCTGATCGGCTCGCGCGACGCAGACCGCGCCGCCGAAGCCGTGCAGCGGGCGCTGGCGGTCGTACCGGACGGCTCGTTCACCGGCTGCGAGAACGCCGATGCCGCGCGCGGCGCCGACACGATCGTGTTGAGCGTGCCGTTTCGCAACCACTCCGAGACGCTCACCAACCTCAAGGACGCGCTCACGCCCGGCAAGCTGCTGATCGACGCGACCGTGCCGCTCGCCGCCGCCGTCAGCGGCAAGGCCACGCGCATGCTCGGCGTGTGGCAGGGCTCTGCCGCCCAGCAGGCCGCGGAGATGGCGCCCGAGGGCGTGCGCATCGTCTCGGCGTTGCACACCGTCAGCGCCGCCTCGCTGGCCGATCTGGCGCACCCGCTGCAACAGGACGTGCTGCTGTGCGGCGACAAGCGCGCGGACAAGCGCGAGGCCGCGCAGCTGATCGATCGCATCGAGGGGTTGCGCTGCGTCGACAGCGGGCGCCTGGAGATGTCGCGCATCACCGAGTCGCTGACCGCGCTGCTGATCGGCGTCAACAGCCGCTACAAGGCGCATGCGGGCATCCGCCTCACCGGTCTGCCCGACCCCTCGTGGGAGTAGCGGCGCAGCGCAGCGACGGCGACGTCGTCATGCTCGCCGGCGGCACCGGCGGCGCCAAGCTCGTGCGCGGGATGGCCGACGTGGTCGAGCCCGAGCGCCTGGTGGCGATCGCCAACACCGGCGACGACATCGAGATCTACGGCGCGCTCGTCTCGCCCGATCCCGACCTGATCTCCTTCTGGCTGGCCGACCTGATCGACGAGCGCGGCTGGGGGCTGAAGGACGACACGTTCAACGTGATGGACGCCCTGCGCGCGCTCGGATCAGACGTCTGGTTCAACCTCGGCGACCGCGACCTCGCCTGGTGCATGCGGCGCTCGGGCATGCTCGCCGAGGGCGCCTCCGCGACGGCAGCGCTGCGGGCGCTTGACCAGAGCATCGGCGTGCGCGCGCGCGTGCTGCCGATGTGCGACGAGCCGGTGCATACGTGGGTGCGTGGCAGCGAGGGCTGGCGTTCGTTTCAGCAGTTCATGATCCGCGACCGCGCCGCAGGCCCGGTCGAGGGGCTGGAGTTCCGCGGCGCAGAGCAGTCACAGCCAACCGAGCAGGTGCTCGCGGCGATCGCCGGCGCGCGCGCGATCGTCATCGGCCCCTCCAATCCGCTCGCCTCGATCGCGCCGATCCTCGTCCGTGCCGGGCATGCGCGAGGCGCTCGCCAGCGTCCGCCGCGCCGGTCGTCGCGGTCAGCCCGATCGTCGGCGGCGAGGTGCTCAAGGGCCCGACCGCCTCGTTCATGGCGTTCGCCGCGCTGGAGTGCAGCGCGAGCGGCGTCGCCGATTTCTACGGCGAGCTGCTCGACGGCATGGTCGCCGACGAGGACGTCGAGCGCGCGCTGCCCAGCCTGCGCACAGATACGCGCATGGACGACGCCGCCGCCCGCGCGCGCGTGGCCGCGCAGACGCTCGACTTCGCCGACGCGCTCGCCGGCTAGTAGTCCGGCAGGTTCTCCTCGCGCCAGGCCTGCAGCGTGTCGAGCGCTCCGCCGATCACGCGCCCGAGGAACGTGTCGCGGTCGTTTGCGTGCGGCAGCGGCCCGTCGGGCACGGGAACGTCGAGGAACTCGCACAATGGCCCCCAGCCTTCGCCGACCTCCCACACGAGCAGTCGCTCCGGCGGGACCGTCGCCTTGACCTGCTCGTGGTGGCGCTGCATCTGCTCGATCAGCTGCGCCGGCTCGGCATTTCCGTCGGCGAACGTGCCCTGCGGGCCCCAGAACATGCGCTCCACGAGCGCCAGATAACGTTCAAAGCGCGGGTCGACTGCGGCGCGTGCGTGTGCCATCAGCGGCATCAGCGAGCTGCCGTAGCTCATCGTCCAGATCGTGTCGCGAAAGCTCGGCTCCCACTTCTGCGGGTCGCGCACGCTGAGCAGCACCTTGGCCTCGGGATAGACATCGATCAGCTCGCGGTAGAAGTAGCCACCGGGCCAGTCGACGGTCGAGTCATACCCCGTGAAGACCTCATCCCACACCGCCTCGCCGTCGAGCGCGCGATCCCACAGTTGCACCTGGTCCAGGTCGGCGATCACGTTCACCCAGTGGTAGCTGGGGCCGAAGCCGAGCTGCTCCAGCGCGAGCTTCTGCGTCAGCGTGCCCGTCCGCGGCAGCCCTGCACCTATCAGCCTCATCCAGTCCCTCCTCGGTGGCGGTCCACGGCCTGCGACCGTGCGATCACGTGCGCATCGCAGCAGATCGGCGGCGATCGTATGCGAAGAACTGAATAAGAACCGAGCTTCTTGCCCGCTAAGCGGCGATTTTTGCTCCTATCGTCATGACTCGGGCGCTCTATGCGGAGACGGCCCGAATCCCCTCACCAAGGAGCCTTGCCCGTGTCAACCGGCCTGCGTCGCTACGGCGGCCTCTCGACCGTCGCCGACCCGATCACCGCCACGCGCACGCGCCCGCGCGGTCACGGTCCACGGATCAGCGGGCTGACGGTGTCCGATGCACCGACCGTGCTCACGCAGGAGCAGGCGCTCGCGGGCCTCGGGCTCGACGGCAACGAGTGGGCCGAAGCCATCTTCGAGCGCAGCGGCGTCAAGCGCCGCCACCTGAACCTCAGCGAGGAGTTCATGGCGCGCACGCTGCGCGGGCGCACCGAGCAGATCGAGCGCGAGCTGATGGCGCACGCGGTCAACGCCGTCGAGCAGCTGCAGATCGATCCGCTGCAGATCGGCACGGTGATCAGCGCGAGCCTGTACTCGCTCGGCTGTCCGACGCTCGCCCACCGCCTCGTCGACCACTTCCAGATGGGTCCGACGACCGACAAGTACCACATCACCGGCGTCGGCTGTGCCAGCGGCGTGCCGCTCATGCGCCTGGCCGGTCAGGCGCTGCGTGAGCACCCCAGCAAGCAGGCGCTCGTCGTCGCGGCCGAGAGCATGAGCGGGATCCTCACGCCGTCCTCAGGCGAGGACACCAAGGCCAAGATCGTCGGCTCGGCGATCTTCGGCGACGGCTGCGCCGCTGCCGTGCTGTCGAACGACACACGCGCGCACGGACCGGTCATTCTCGCCTCTCAGGTCCACCAGATCGCAGGCACGCTCAGCGCCGTCACGCTGGAGCTGAACCACGAAGAAAGCTACCTTCAGCTCGAGCGCCAGCTGCCCGACCTCGCGGGCGCCGGGCTGGGCGGCATCGTCGACGGCTTTTTGCGCGAGC
Organism: uncultured Solirubrobacteraceae bacterium; assembly: GCA_963819435.1. Classification (GTDB taxonomy): domain Bacteria; phylum Actinomycetota; class Thermoleophilia; order Solirubrobacterales; family Solirubrobacteraceae; genus Palsa-744. Next base: position 189,708 of record CAWFWA010000010.1, read on the forward strand.
ACCGTCTGCAGAGCTCGGACATCGGCCACTGGATCGTCCACCCGGGAGGCCGGCGGATCATCGAGAACGTGCAGGCTGCGCTGCAACTGTCAGACGACGACGTGCAGACCAGCTGGCGAGCGCTGGCCGAGCACGGAAACGTCGGCACGCCGTCGATCTTCTACGTGCTCAAGGACACGATCGAGCGCGACCAGCCACAGCCCGGCGAGCGCGGGCTGATGGTCACGATCGGCCCCGGCGTGACCGTCGGGCTGATGCTGCTCGGCTGGTGAGCGCCAGCCGGCGCTCACTATCGTCTGCGGCAGATGCACACCGCGGCGATCCTCCCCGTCAAGCGCTTTGACCGCGCCAAGTCGCGCCTCGGTGAAAGCGTCGCCGACGCGCTGCGCGGACAGCTCGCGCGTGCGATGGTCGCCGACGTGCTGAGCGCGCTGGACCGTTGCGCGGAGCTCGAGCGCACCTATGTCATCAGCTGCGAGCCGAGCATGGCGCAGACCGCGCGCGAGCACGGCGCTCTGCTCGTCGCCGACCGCCACGAGCTCGGCCAGTCGGCAGCCGTGACGCTCGGCGTGCAGCGCGCGCTCGCCGACGGCATGCAGCGCGTGCTGTGCATCCCCGGCGACTGCCCGGCGCTGGACCCGCACGAGCTCGACGCACTGATCGCCGCAGGGCAGGCAGATGCAGCCGCCGAGATCGTGATCGTCCCCGACCGTCACGGCACGGGCACCAACGGCCTGTTGCTGTGCCCGCCCGATGCGATCGAGCCGGGCTTCGGCCCCGACAGCTGCCGGCGCCACAGCGCGCTCGCGAGCGACGCCGGCATCGCCTGCCGCGTCGAGCGTCCGGCGTCGCTGCTGCTCGACATCGACACGGGCGCCGACCTCGACGCGCTGCGCGAGCGTCTCGGCGCCACCGACGCGCCCGCCCCGCGCACGCGCGCCGTGCTCGGCCTGGACGAGCGCACGCAGATGCTCTCCGTCGTCAACGGCGACTGACCGCGGACCGCACATCGTGGCCCGCCTCAGCGCACGCGCCCTCGCCGGGTTGCCCGAGCTGCGCTCGGGCAACGACCTGGCGGCGCTGATCGCCGGCGCCGCGGCAGACGGCGACGAGCCGCTGCGTGACGAACAGCTCGTCGTGGTCGCGCACAAGGCCGTCTCCAAGTGCGAGGGTGCGATCGTGGCGCTCGCCGATGTGCGACCGGGCAAGCAGGCGCTCGATCTCGCAGCGCAGGCCGCCGCCGCCGGGCAGCCGCGCGACGCGCGGGCCATCCAGGTTGTGCTCGACGAGTCCCAGGAGATCCTGCGCGCCGAGCGCGGTGTGCTGATCTGCCGCACCCGCCACGGCTTCGTCTGCGCCAACGCCGGCGTCGACGCCTCCAACGCTTCCCACGCCGACACGGTGATCGTGCTCCCGCGCGACCCCGACGGCTCCGCGCGGCGGATCCGCGCGCGCCTGCGCGAGCTGACCGGCGCAAGCCCAGCCGTGCTCGTCACCGACAGCTTCGGGCGCGCATGGCGCAACGGCCAGGTCGACGTGGCGATCGGCCTCGCCGGCCTGCAGCCGCTCGACGACTGGCGCGGGCGCACCGACTCCGCCGGCCTGCAGCTGCGCGCGACCTGGCTGGCCGTCGCCGACGCCGCCGCCGCGGTCGCCGAGCTCGCCCGCGCTAAGGACTCGCGCGAGCCCGTCGTCGTCCTCGACGGCCTGGCGCGCTACATCACAGCCGATGACGGTCCCGGCGCCGCCCAGCTGCTGCGCCCGCTCGACGAGGACATGTTCCGCTGAGTGCTCCCCCTCGCCGTTCGCGCCGGCCGGCGAGTCAGCCGCTGTGCTGCTGGGCGACGCGCGTCCAGAAGCGGATGAACTCGCGCTCGTGTCCGATGCCGCACTCGAGCGCCAGCTGCTGGCCGTGCGGCAGGGCGTCGATCCCCTTGCGCAGCTCTTCGTACTCGGCCAGCCGGGCCCTGTGCGCCTGCAGTTGTGTCTCGGCGAGGGTCGCCGGGTCGCCACCGAAGAACAGCTTCAGCGTGGCCGCGTCGCGCAGTTCGTAGAGCTCGGTCGCCGGCTCGTTGCGCCACGCCTCCAACGCGCGGCGCCCGCCGGCTGTGAGCCGGTAGACGCGCCTGCGCCGCCCGGTCTGCTCCTGGCGCTCGTCGAGCAGCCCCTCGGCGGCCAGGCGCGCGCACTCGGTGTACAGCTGCGTGTGCGGCACCGACCAGAAGTTGTTCGTGCTCAGCTGCGCGATCTGCTTGAGGTCGTACGGCGTGGCCGGTTCACCCAGCTCGAGCAGGCCGAGCACGATGAACGAGGTCTCCGTCAGACGCGGTCCGGCGACGGTGCTTGACATGCCCGCCACAGTAGCGTACGGTTCGCATCGTTCGAGTCGAACCATTCAGGAGGTATTGTCATGGCCAGCCCCACCGTCGCACCCGCCGCCACAAAGCCGACGCTCGGCTTCACGACGCTAGAGCAGGAGACGGTGCTCGACGAGCTCGCGCTCAGCGGTGAGCTGCCGAGCTGGCTGAACGGGTCGCTGCTGCGCACCGGGCCCGCCAAATTCGAGGTTGGGGGCACCGCCGCCGAAGGCGGTGGTCAGCAGATGCGCCACTGGTTTGACGGCCTGGCGATGCTGCACCGCTTCACGATCGACGACGGCAGGGTCTCCTACGGCAACCGCTACCTGCACAGCCGCAACTACCGCACGGCGAAGGAGCAGGGGCACATGGTCTACGGCGAGTTCGCCACCGACCCCTGCCGCTCGCTGTTCAAGCGCGTGCAGACGCTGTTCGCTCCCGGCAAGATGCTGCCGGACAACGCCAACATCAACGTCACCCGCCTGGGCGAGCGCTTCATCGCGATGACCGAGACGCCGATGCCGGTGCAGTTCGACCCGCACACACTGGAGACCGCGGGAGTTCAGCCCTACACCGTTCCGGGGCAGCTGACGACGGCGCACCCGCACGCCGATCGCGCGAGTGGCGGCATGCTCAACTACGCGGCCAAGCTCGGACGCGTGAGCAGTTATCGCTTTTTCGCGGTCGACCCGGCGGCGAGCAAACCGCGCGTGATCGGCTCGCTGCCCGTCAAGCAACCGGCGTACATGCATTCCTTCGGGCTGACCGAGCGCTGGCTGGTGCTCGCCGAGTTCCCGCTCGTGGTCAACCCGCTCGCGCTGGCGCTGTCGGGCCGGCCGTACATCGAGAACTACAAGTGGAAGCCCGAGCTGGGCACGCGCTTCACGCTCGTCGACCGCGCAACCGGCCAGACGACCGGCGGCTTTCAAACGGATGCCTGCTTCGCCTTCCACCACGTCAACGCGTACGAGCAGGGCGGCGAGGTCGTCGTGGACATGTGCGCGTTCAAGGATGCCGGCGTGATCGAGGATCTCTACCTGGAGCGCCTGCGCGAGGGCAAGCCGGTGGCCGCGCCGGAGCTGACGCGCTTTCGTCTCGGCGTGGCCGATCGCTCGGTCCGCCGCGAACGCCTCGCCGACGGCGAGATCGAGCTGCCGCGCATCAACTACGGCCGCTGCAACGAGCGTCCCTACCGCTACGTGTGGGGCAACGCCAACGGCGAGGGCGGCTGGCTGGAGCGCATCGTCAAGATCGACACGAGCGACGGAGCGACGCTGTCCTGGGGCGAGCGCGGCTGTTATCCCGGCGAGCCGGTGTTCGTCGCGCGCCCGCAGGCCGAGCGCGAGGACGACGGCGTGCTGCTGTCGGTCGTGCTCGACGCGACCGCGGAGACATCGTTCTTGCTCGTGCTCGACGCGAGCGATCTCTCAGAGCTCGCGCGCGCCGGCGTGCCGCACCACATCCCGTTCAGCTTCCACGGTCAGTTCGCACGCGCGTAGCCTCTCGATTTGTCGCGCCGGGCCGGCCGCTTGCGGCCCGCGCGCGGCGGTTAGACTCGAGCGAAATCGAGCGGGGAGGTCACACGATGGCGTATCTGATCACACACTTCTGGCCGGGTGCCACGCAAGAGCAGTACGACGCGACGGTCGCGGCGGTGCATCCCCCAAACGGCCTGCCGGAGGGACAGATCCACCATGCGGCCGGCCCGACCGACGGCGGAATCCTGATCTCGGCACTGTGGGACTCAAAGGAGCAGGCCGACCGCTTCGTCGCCGAGAAGCTGATGGGCGGCGGACCGATCGAGGGCGGCTTCACGGGCGGTCCGGAGGAGCGCGCGGCCGAGGTCTCCAACCTGCTGACCGCCTGACGCCGACCGCGCCCCGCCCGCTGACGCGGCGCGGGGTGCGCGGGTAGGCTGTCCCGCGCGGTGGGGGACTCTTTCTAGATGCGCAGGATGCTGCGCTACGCGCTGTATGTCATCGGCGTGCTGATCGCCGTCGTCGTCGTGCTCAACTGGACGGTCGGGCGCCTGCCGTCAGAGCCCAAGCCGACGGGCTCGTTCGTGCGCGTGAACGGACTGCGCATCCACTACCTCGAACGCCCGGGCAGCGGCACGCCGATCGTGCTCATACACGGCCTACCCGGCACCGCCGAAGACTTCAACGCGGTAACGCCGCTGCTGGGTGGACACCGCACGATCGCCTTTGATCGCCCGGGCTTTGGCTACTCGGGCAACGGCTACGTGAAGTTCGACCGCCAGATCGCGACGCTGAACTCGCTGCTCGGCGCGCTTCACGTCAGCCGGCCGATCCTCGTCGGACACTCCTACGGCGGCACGCTCGCGCTGGCGTTTGCCGAGCGCCATCCCGCAGAGGTCGGCGGCCTGGTGCTCGTCGATGCGGCGGCCTCCGGCCAACGCCTCAGCGGATACGACGAGTTCCAGGCGCATCTGGTGAAACTGCTGCAGACGCCGGTCATCCGCCAGATCGCCAACGCGACGTTCGCTCAGCTCCTGACAACCGCCTCGGTCAAACAGGGCGATGACCAGGCCTTTCATCCGCACGCCGTGGACCGGGCACACGAACGCCGGCTATTGGAGATCAACTCGACACACGGCAACCTCGAAGCGTTCGCCGGCGAGCAGCTCGCGGCCAACGGCGTGATCGACGGTGTCGACAAACATCTCGCCACGATCGACGTGCCGGCGGTCGTGATCCAGGGAGCGGATGACCAGCTGGTCAAGCCGGTGCACGGACGCCGCCTGGCCGCGGCGCTGCCGGACGCGCGCCTGGAGATCGTCTCGGGCGGGCACATGGCGCCGTACACGCACCCGGCGGCGGTCGCCGGCGCGGCGCTTGCGCTGGCGCGGCGCGGCGCCGTCAGGCCGCGACAGCCGGCTCGTAGCGGCGCCTGATCTCATACAGCGTCGTGCGCTCGGCCGCCGGACGCCCGGCGCGATGCGCGGCGGCGACGAGCTCGTCAGGGTCGAGCTTGGTGCCGTGGTAGCTGCCGGCGAGGCGGCTGATCGACTCCTCCATGAGCGTGCCGCCGAGGTCGTTGACGCCCCAGCGCAACGACTCGGTGGCCGCGTCGAGGCCCATCTTCACCCAGCTGGCCTGCAGGCTCGCAACCGTGCGCCCGAGCGCGAGACGGAACACGGCGGTGTGCTTGAGGTTCTCCTCGCGCGAGATCTCCTCGACGCCGTGCGTCCGCCCGAGCAGCGTCTGGAAGGGGATGAACGACAGCGGCACGAACTCCGTGATGCCGCCGGTGCGTTGCTGCAGCTCGCGGATCACGCGCATGTGCTCGGCCAGCTCCCACGGCTCCTCGATGTGGCCGAACATGACCGTCGAGGTCGAACGCAGACCGGCGCGGTGGGACGCTTCGATGATCTGCACCCAGCGCGCAACGGGCAGCTTGTTCGGTGAGATGCGTTCGCGCACGCCGTCGTGCAGGACCTCGGCGGCCGTTCCCGGCGTCGAGCCCAGGCCGGCGTCGCGCAGCTGTACGAACACCTCGTCGGGCGTACGCCCTGAGATGTCGCACATGTGCGCGATCTCCATCGGGCTGTAGGCATGTAGGTGCAGCTGCGGCGCGAGCTGCTTGGCGAAGCGCAGCCAGCCGAGGTAGTCCTCGAGCGTCCAGTCCGGATGGATGCCCGACTGGATGCACAGCTCGCTGGCGCCGTAGTCGACCGCTTCGTGCACCCGGCGGGCGAACTCATCGCGGTCGTGCTCGTAGGCGTCGGGCGAGCGCTTGCCCTGACCAAAGCCGCAGAAGGCGCAACCGACGGTGCACACGTTGGACACGTTGATGTTGCGGTTGACGACGAACGTGACGGTCTCCCCCGCGAGCTCTGCGCGCAGCTCGTCGGCCGCTTCGCGCATGTCCTCGATCGCCTCCGCGCGGGTCTCGGCGAACATCGCCGTCAACTCGTCGGCACTCAGCGCCAGCCCCTCGCGACCGCGCGCGACCGCCGCGGGGAGCAGATCGCGACGGATCGGTGCAGGCGGATCGGTCCGCCCTGAGCCGCGCCGCGGGATGAAGCTCCAGTACTTCGCCTTGATCGTGTCGAGCACGCCTGGCGCCACCCAGCGCTGGTCGATGTACTGCGGATACACGCACAGTCGCTCTGTCAGCGCCGAGCCCTCGCGCTGCAGCTGCTTGCGCACCTGATGCGGCGACGGGAACGGGTGCTCGGGCGAGATGTGGTCGCCGTTGGCGCTCAGGCCGCCGAGGTCGGTCGCGCCGGCGGCGACGAGCTCGCTCCACCAGTCGGCGAGGTTCGGCGGGATCTGGATGCCCACATCGGGCATCAGCCGGCGCGTCTCGGCGATCAGGCGCTTCATGTCGTCGATGCTCACCGGGCACGCCCACTCGGGCAGCGGCAGGCTGGGGCGCTGCAACGCGGGCGACGAGCCATCCGCGGCGACGCCCGTCTGCCAGTACGCACGCGCGGCTGCGTCGGCGATCTCGGCGGGCTCCTCGCCGTAGTAGCGCTGGTGCGGGACGAAGTTCTGCAGGATCACCTCCTGGATGTGTCCGTGCTCGGCGTGCACCTGCGCAATCGCTTCCAGCGATTGCACGCGCTCCTGCTCGGTCTCGCCGATGCCGACCAGGATGCCGCTCGTGAACGGGATGTTCAGCTCGCCGGCCGCACGGATCGTCTGCAGGCGGCGCGCCGGATGCTTGGTCGGTGAGCCGGCGTGCACGGTCTGCATGAGCCGCTCGGAGACCGACTCGAGCATCAGCCCCTGCGAGGCCGTCACCTCGCGCAGCCGCGCGAGGTCCTCGCGTGAGAGCACGCCGAGGTTGGTGTGCGGCAGCAGGCCGCGCTCGAGCGCGCGTTCGCACGTCCACACGACGTACGCCGTGAAGTCCTCGTGGCCGTACTCGGCCAGGCGCGCCGCGACGCCCGGATTGACCTCCGGCTTCTCGCCGGTCAGCACGAGCAGCTCCTTGACCTGGCGCTTGGCGGCGCCGTCGAGGATCTCCAGCACCTCCGCGGGCGGGTGCAGATGCGCCTGGTGCGTCGCGAACGCGCAGTACTTGCAGTAGCAGCGGCACGTGCGCGACAGCGACAGCGTCAGATTGCGCGAGAAGGTGACCCGGCGACGCATGGACGGAGTCTATGACGCCCGAGCGCCCTCTCCCGCCGCGGGCAAGCCGGGTTCGCCTTGCGCGTTACAGTCCCGCCGTGCCCATCCGCCGCGTGATGATCGACCACCTGACGGTCGGCGTCTCAGACCTCGCGCGCAGCCGTGAGTTCTACGAACGCGCGCTCACGCCGCTCGGCTTCGATCAGACGAACTCCAGCGACGTGCTGCCGAGCGAGATCGAGTTCGGCAACGCCGACAAGTTCGACTTCGCGATCTCCACCGGCTATGACGTGGGCGCGCCCGTGCATGTCGCGTTCGCGGCCGAGAACATCGAGCAGGTGCACGCGTTCCACGCCGCCGCGCTCGCCGCCGGCGGACGCGAAAACGGTCCTCCCGGCCCACGCCCGCACTACGGAGAGGGCTACTACGGCGCGTTCGTGCTCGACCCCGACGGGCACAACATCGAGGCCGTGTTTCACGGCGAGGGCTGATCGGCGCTACCGACGCTCGATCGAGCGTCGGTAGCGCCCACCCGCCAACGGATCGATGGCGGAGCCGCGTCAGCTGGTGAGAATGCCGCGAGCGTGCATCTGCTCGTGAACCTCGCGCGCGAGTTCATCCGCGTCGCGCTCGCTCGTGTCGATCGTCAGATCGATGCCGCCCAGTCGCGGGATCGCCGCCGCGAGCGCTCGCGCGTGCTCGACCAGCCGGCGCTTGCCCGGCCACCGATCCGGCTCACGACGCTCCAGCCGCGCGGCCACGACGTCGGCGGGCGCCGTCAGGCAGACGACGAGCGATCGGTCGGCGCACGCGGCCGCGAGGACTCCACTCAGCTGCTCGCCGGTCTCGGTCGTCGCCGCGATCAGGAACAAGCGCCTTCCCGAATCGCGCTGCAGCTTCAGCACCGCTGCAAGCGCCTCGATCCAGCCGAGCGCCGGGAGCGCCGGCGCTCCGCGCCCCAATTCCTCGCTCTCGATCGCGCCGTGCGCGCTGCCCTGGATCTCCAGGCGCGTCGCGAGCGCGTCGAGCACCGACGACTTGCCCGCGCCCGGCGCTCCCGTGAGGACGACCGCCGAAACCATCGACGCAGTATCGACATTCAGTACGAGCGGCGCATGCGCCGCTCGTATGAAGCCCTCGACAGCTCGATCGTGCTTGCATGGATACCCTCTTGCTCGCCGAGCGCCGCGCCCGGCACGAAGGAGCCGCGATCGATTCGCTGTCGAGCAGAGCAGCCACGCGGCGAGCAGCGACCAGCAGAGGCACCGTTGAGCAGAAAGGGACAGGAACGACATGACTGAGAGCGTCAGCGAGAGCGAGAACCCGGCAATCCCGAGCCCGACCTCCGAGGTGCCGCGGCCGCGGACCAACCAGGACTGGTGGCCGAACCAGCTCGACCTCAGCGTGCTGCACCGCCACTCCCCGCTCTCAGACCCGATGGGCGAGGACTTCGACTACGCCAAGGAGTTCGCCACGCTCGACCTCGAGGCGCTGAGGCGTGAGCTGACCGAGCTGATGACCTCCTCGCAGGAGTGGTGGCCCGCGGACTACGGCAACTACGGCCCGCTGTTCATCCGCATGAGCTGGCACGCCGCCGGCACCTATCGCATCGCCGATGGGCGCGGAGGCGGCGGCAGTGGCTCGCAGCGCTTCGCGCCGCTGAACAGCTGGCCCGACAACGCGAGCCTGGACAAGGCGCGCCGGCTGCTTTGGCCGATCAAGCAGAAGTACGGCCGCAAGATCTCCTGGGCCGACCTGCTCGTGTTCACCGGGAACGTGGCAATGGAATCGATGGGCTTTCAGACCTTTGGCTTCGGCTTCGGTCGCGAGGACATCTGGGAGCCGGAAGAGATCTTCTGGGGCTCGGAGGACACGTGGCTGGGAGACGAGCGCTACAGCGGCGAGCGCGAGCTCGCCAAACCGCTTGGCGCCGTGCAGATGGGCCTGATCTACGTCAACCCGGAGGGTCCGGGCGGCAACCCCGACCCGCTGGCCGCGGCGCACGACATCCGTGAGACGTTCGCGCGCATGGCGATGAACGACGAAGAGACGCTCGCGCTGATCGTCGGCGGACACACCTTCGGCAAGACGCACGGCGCCGTCGACCCCAAGTACATCGGCCCCGAGCCCGAGGCCGCGCCGATCGAGCAGCAGGGCCTCGGCTGGAAGAACAGCTTCAACAGCGGCACCGGCGTTCACGCGCTGACCAGCGGCCTGGAGGGAGCGTGGACGAACGAGCCGGCCAAGTGGGACAACGGCTTTTTGACGAACCTGTTCGAGTACGAGTGGGAGCTGACGCAGAGCCCGGCCGGCGCAAAGCAGTGGACGCCGAAGAACGCCGAGGCGCAGGGCACCGTGCCGGATGCCCACGACGCGGCCACACGCCACGCGCCGATGATGCTGACGACGGATCTCGCGCTGCGCTTCGATCCGATCTACGAGCCGATCGCACGGCGCTTCTATGAGAACCCCGACCAGCTGGCAGAGGCGTTTGCCAAGGCGTGGTTCAAGCTGCTGCATCGCGACATGGGTCCGGTGTCGCGCTACCTCGGCCCGTGGATTCCCGCGCCGCAGCTCTGGCAGGACCCCGTGCCGTCGGTCGATCACGAGCCGATCGGCGAGGCCGACATCGCCGCGCTGAAGGAAAAGCTGCTCGGCTGCGGACTGTCGATCTCGCGGCTGGTCGCGACAGCGTGGGCGTCGGCGGCGTCGTTCCGCGGCACCGACAAGCGCGGCGGCGCCAACGGGGCGCGCGTTCGCCTTGCGCCGCAGAGGGACTGGGAGGTAAACGAACCGGCCGAGCTTGCCAACGCGCTGCAGACGCTCGAGCAGATCCAACAGGAGTTCAACGACGCGCAGTCCGGTGGCAAGCGGGTGTCGCTCGCCGACCTGATCGTGCTCGGCGGGTGCGCTGCCGTCGAGCAGGCCGCGAGGAACGCCGGGCACGACGTCGGCGTAGCCTTCACGCCCGGACGCGGGGACGCCACGCAGGAGCAGACCGACGTGGATTCGTTCGCCGTACTGGAGCCGACCGTCGACGGCTTTCGCAACTACGCCCGCGCGGGCGAGGCCATGCCGCTCGACCACGGGCTGTTGGAGCGCGCGTTCATGCTCGGGCTGACCGCGCCCGAGATGACGGTGCTGGTCGGCGGCATGCGCGCGCTGAGCGCGAACCACGGGCAAGCGCAGCACGGGGTTCTCACCGAGCGTCCGGAAGCGTTGACCAACGACTTCTTCGTCAACCTGCTCGACATGAGCACCGAGTGGACGAAGTCCGAGGCGGGCGAGAACCTCTACGAGGGTCATCAGCGCGCGACCGGAGAGTCCCGGTGGACCGCGACGTCGGTCGATCTGGTGTTCGGCTCGAACTCCGAACTGCGGGCACTCTCCGAGGTCTACGCCAGCGATGACGCGGGCGAGAAGTTCGCCCGCGACTTCTCCGGCGCCTGGGCCAAGGTCATGAACCTCGACCGCTTCGACCAGTCCTGAGCGAGCGCTCCTCAGGCCGCGTCTATCTGGCGCGCCACGGGCAGACGGCCTACAACAAGGAGGGCCGCTTCCAGGGCCAGCAGGAAGTGCCGCTCGACGATACGGGCCGCGCCCAGGCGGCCGAGCTGGCCGAGCGCGCCGCCGGATATGACTTCGCAGAGCTGTGGTGCAGCCCGCTGCTGCGTGCGCGCGAAACGGCTGACGCCGTCGCCGCGCGCATCGGCCTGCAGCCACGCGAGGATGCGCGCTTGATGGAGACCGACGCCGGCGACTGGACCAACCGCTCCTTTGAAGAGGTGATCGCCGAAGCACCCGAGCAGTTCGCCGCCTTCGCCAACGCCGACGCCGACTTCGCCTTCCCCGGCGGCGAGTCGTTCGTCGCCCAGGAGCAGCGTGTCGGCGCCGCGCTCGACGACGTCGAGAAGGACCGGCTGCCGGCGCTCGTCGTGTGCCACGGCATGGTCATCCGCGCGGCCCTGTCGGTGCGCATCGGACGCTGGCTGCCATACGGCCAGCGCGTGCCCAACGGCGCCATCGTGCCGCTCGAACCGAGTGACGACGAACTCGCACAGATCGGTCGCGCATCCGCGACCGAGGCGAGCTGAGCGCACGCACGGCGGGCGCGCCTGCTGCGGGCGGGTGCGCGAGCAGCGGATAGCGGGCGCGAGGCCGCTAGGTGAGGATCGTGCAGCCGGTCGAGCCGTGAGCGATCAGCTTGCCGTCTGACTCGGCGAACACGCGTCCCTCTGCGGTCGCCGTGCGCCGGCCGGCGTGCACGACGCGCCCCTCGGCGAGCACGCGGCCGGTCACATCGGACATCGCGCGGATGTAGCGCACCTGCAGGTCGGTCGTCGTATAGCCGACGCCCGCGGCGAGTGTCGTATGCACCGCGCAGCCCATGCACGAGTCGAGGATCGTCGCGGCGATGCCGCCGTGCACCATGCCGATCGGGTTGTACATCCACTCGCGCGGCTCCAGCGCGAACACCGCGCGCCCGTCCTCTGCCTCGACGATCTCAAAGCCCAGCAGCTCGGCAACCGGCGGCGGCGGCAGCTCGCCCGAGCAGATCGCGCGAATGTAGTCCAGCCCGGCAAGCTTCAGACCGGCGGCGGCGGTTGCGGCCGGGTCCTGCCAGCTGAACGTGCGCGTGCGCGTGTCCACGCTCGTGGAGGGTGCCTGCTCGACGGCGCTCACAGCGACTTCTCCAGCACGAGCGGCTCGACGATCAGTGGATCGGAGATCGGCTCGGATATGTGCGGGTCCGCGACGCCGTCCACGCCTGCCGTGCGCTTGACGGGTGGACCGATCGCCGCAAGCAGCAGGCCGGCCGATGCGCCGCCGACGACCGAGATCAGCCACGCCGAGTGGAAATCTGCTGCGCCGCTCGCCGTCGTCCCGAGCACCGCCACGAGCACCGCCACGCCGAGCGCCGCGCCGATCTGCCGGCCCATCGTCAGCACCGCCGCGCCCGTCGCGAAGCGCTCGGGCGGCAACGAAGATGCGCCGGCGCCTGTGAGCGTGGGGATCATCAGACCGACGCCCGCACCCCCGACGGCGATGCCCGGCAGGTACTCGCTTGCGTAGGCGGGCGTGTCGCCGGTCTGCGTGATGTACCAGAGCTGCCCGGCGCAGAACAGCACCGCGCCGGCGATGCCCGGCAGCCGGTAGCCGAAGCGCGCACCCAGCCGCGCTGAGGGAATGCTGAACGCGGTCGCCATCGCCGGGCCGGGGAAGAGCATCAGACCCGCCGTCAGCACATCCTCGTGCCACACCGTCGTGAGGAACAGCACGCCGGCGAGAAGCATCGCGCCGAAGCCGGCGAAGAACAGCACCGATGCGCTCACGGCCAACCCGAAGCTGCGCACGCGCAGCATCGAAGGCTCGACGATCGGCGCGTCGTGATGTTCCGAGCGCCACCAGATCGCCGGCAGCAGCACGGCAGTCACGGCGAGCAGCGCGAGCACGGAGGCCGACGTCCAGCCCCATTCCTGGCCCTTGACGATCGCAACGACGAGCGTGCCGATCGCGATGATCAGCGCCAGCGCGCCGAGCAGGTCCGGGCGCGCGGCGTTGCGCTCGCGCCGCTCGGCAAGCGTGCGCAGGCCGAAGCCGAGGCCGAGCAAACCGACGGGGATGTTCACGAGGAAGACCAGGCGCCAGTCGGCCTGCACGAGCAGCCCGCCGAGCGGCGGCCCGGCCGCCGCGGCGATACCCCCGGTGGCCGCCCACGCGCCGATCGCCACGTGGCGCTCGTGCGGGCCGAACTCCGGCAGCATCAGGCCGAGCGACGTCGGCAGCATCAGCGCTCCGCCGGCCGCCTGCACGACGCGCGCGACGATCAGAAAGCCGACCGAGGGAGCCAGGGCGCACGCGGCGCTGGCGAGCACGAACACGCCCAGGCCGAGCAGGAAGGCGCGCTTTCGCCCGAACGCGTCGGCCCAGCGGCCGGCCGGCACGAGCAGTGCCGCGAACACGATCGCGTAGGCGCTGAGGATCCACGACAGCGAGCCGAGCGACGCGCCACCGAAGTGCTTGGCGATCGACGGGAAGGCGATGTTGACGATGAACAGGTCGAGGCTTGACATGAACACGCCCGTACACACGATCAACGACACGATCCATTTACGTTGCATCATGAAACGGACCCTAGCACAAGGGTTGCATGATGCAACCTTCCCCGCTATGCTGGATTCATGCTCGGCAACGACTACAGCTCGCAGACGTGCAGCATCGCGGGCGCGCTTGAGGTCGTCGGCGAGCGCTGGTCGCTGCTGATCGTGCGCAACGTGTTCCTCGGCCTGCGTCGCTTCGACCAGATCCAGGACAACCTCGGCATCGCGCGCAACGTGCTGCAGACGCGCCTGGAGCGCCTGGTCGAGCACGGCGTGCTCGAGCGCCGGCAGTATCAACAGCGCCCGCCGCGTTACGAATATCTGCTCACCGAGAAGGGCCTGGACCTGTGGCCGACGGTCGTCGCGCTGATGCAGTGGGGCGACCGCCACGCCACTCCCCCGGGCGGTCCAGCCGTCGTGCTCGAACACCGCGGTTGCGGCGGCGCCGTCGACGAGCATCGCGTGTGCGAGAAGTGCGGCAAGGCGCTCAGCGTGCGCGAGTCGCGCGCGCTGCCGGGGCCGGGCGCGTCGCCGGAGCACCCGCTCGTGCGCCGCGGCGTGCACCCCGTCGCCGCTTAGCGGCTTTTCGAAATCGGTCGGCCCGTGGCTCGGCCCCGGCGGCCGGGCGCTAAGAAGCGGCGCGCTGCACGTCGGCATCGGGCAGCTCGCCGGCCGGTTGCGCGTGCCGGCGTCGCACCAGCTGCTCGGCGCCCCACACGACGACGCCCGCTGCCGCGAGCGCGGCTCCGAGCATCGACACGGCACTCCACCCTCCGCTGTCGTAGATCGCCGAGGCGAGCGCCGAGAACACCGCGGCCGAGGCGAACACGGTCGTCATGTACGCCGTGGTGAGGCGACTGCGCGCGGCCGGGTCGAGCGCGTAGATGACGCTCTGGCTGGTGATCTGCGCGCCCTGCACGCCGAGGTCGAGCACGGCGATGCCGACGATCAGCGCGGCCAGCGACGACTTGCCTGCGGCGATCGCAGCCCACGAGGCGAGCATGGTCGCGAAGAACGCGCCGGTTGCCAGGTGATGGCGTCCGCGATCGGCCATGCGCCCGGCAACCTGTGCGATGAGTGCCCCGCCCAGGCCGACCAGCCCGAACAACCCGATCGTGCCCTCGGAGTAGTTGTATGGATGGCCGGAGAGCAAAAAGGCGATGGTCGTCCACAGCACGCTGAACTGACCCATCTGCAGCGCGCCGTAGGCCATGCGCACGCGCAGTGTCGGTTGCTCGACGATCAGCCGCGCGACCGAGCGCAGCAGCGCGGGGTAGGACAGATCGGTCGTCGGGCGGACTTCCGGCAGGCTCACGCGCAGCACGATCGTCAGCAGCACCATCAGCCCGGCCGACACCGCGAACACCAGCCGCCAGCCGCCCAGCTCGGCCAGCAGCCCGCTGGCCGTGCGCGCCACGAGAATGCCGATCAGCAGACCGCTCATCACCTTGCCGACGACGCGGCCGCGTTCGGACTCACCGGCGAGTGTGCTGGCGAGCGGCACGAGGATCTGCGCGACGACGGACGTCACGCCGACGACCAGCAGCGCCGCTGCGAGCAGGCTGAACGTCGGCGCGGCGGCCGTGGCGACGAGCGCCAGCGCGGTGACGACGAGCACGCCGGTGATCAGGCGCCGGCGCTCGAGCAGATCGCCGAGAGGAACGAGCAGCACCAGGCCGACCGCGTAGCCGACCTGCGATGCGGTCACGAGCAGGCCGGCCGTGCCGTCGGACGTTTTGAAGTCGTGCGCGATCGTGTCGAGCAGCGGCTGCGCGTAGTACAGGTTGGCGACCGCGGCCCCGCAGGCCACGGCCATGAGCAGCACCAGCCGCGAGGAAAGCGGGCGCTCGGTCGTCTCGGCGCTCATCACATCGAGGTTAGAAGCAAGCCGTCCGCAGCCCGTGCGGCGGTCGGGTGCAGCCTGCGGCGGTCAGTCGCGGTCGGCCAGGCGCGTGACGAGCTGCGCGCCCTCGCGCGCCATTCGCGAGCGCGGGACAACCAGGTCAAAGCCACCCGCGCGCGCTCGCTCGCCGACGCCGGTGTCGACGTGCGAGAAGAAGGCCAGCGTGCGCACGCCGCCGAGCAGCTCATCGGCGGCGAGCGCCTGCACGATCGCCGTGCCGTCGAAACGCGCGTCGGTCAGATCGACGACGAGCACCTCGGCGACCGCTCCATCGCCCGCCTGACGCTCGGCGAGCAGCACGCGCAGGCGCGCCTCGTCGCCGATCAGCTGCACCTCGTGCCCGGCGGCGTTGAGGTCTCCCTGCACGCGCGATCCGAACAGCAGATCTGGCACGAGCGCGAGGACGCGCGCCACGGCTATTGCGCCCGCAGGCGGCGAAACTCCTCGCGCGCGGACTGTGGGCGGCCCCACCCTTGCGTGATCTCGGCGCGCCCGCTGCGCGTCTGGCGCACGACCATCTCGGCCTCGATGCCCGCTTCGTCGAGCAGCGCCATCGCGCCGTGCACGGTCGGCGCCGACGCGGCGTGGCCGAAGCGGTGCGCGACGAGCAGGCGCCAGTGCCAGTCGTGCTTTGAGTACGGACGCGCGTTGCACGTCGTCAGGTACAGCGCGGCTTCCACGTAGCGCGACTCGTCGGTCAGGCGCATGTCCAGCTCGAGGTCCGTCCAGTCGTCGGGCAGTGAGTCGACGATCTCCTGGAAGCTGTCCGCGAGGCTCATAGCGAGCAAGCCTAGCGTGGCTATGCTCGGAGAATGGCCGCGACGCAGACAGACCTGGCCGGCGCCGAGCAGCGCGCGCTGAGGGAGGGCTGCGCGCTGCTCGACCGCTCCGAGCGCGGCAAGCTCGCGCTGACCGGCGGCGGCGCCGTGGAGTTCCTCAACGGGCAGGTCACAAACGAGCTGATCGGCCTTCGTCCGGGCGAAGGCCGCTACGCGGCGTTCCTGACCCAGAAGGGTAAAATGCTCGGCGACCTGCGCATCCTCGCCTGCGCCGGCCCCGCCGCCGCGGCAGATGCACCGCCCGCGGAGCTGCAGCTCGACACCGAGCGCTCGTCGCTGCAGGCGCTGTTCGACATGATCCGCCGCTACAAGGTCGGCTATGACGTCGAGTTGCACAAACGTACGGTCGAGCGCGGGCTGCTGTCGCTGATCGGGCCGGCCGCCGTCGCGACTTCAGGTGCCGACGTACTCGCCGCGGCCGACGAGCACGCCAATGCGCCGATCGAGATCGACGGAGTGCCGGCCCTCGCGGTGCGCACCGACGTGGGTCTCGACCTGATCTGCGACGCGCAGCAAACCGAGCAGCTGACCGCGGCGCTGATCGAGCGTGGAGCCGTCACCGTCTCTGAGCACGCGGCCGAGATCCTGCGCGTGGAGTCCGGGCGCCCGCGCTTTGGCCTGGACATGGACGACACGACGATCCCGCAGGAGGCCGCGCTGAACGAGCGCGCGGTCAGCTTCACCAAGGGTTGCTACGTCGGCCAGGAGACCGTCGCTCGGCTGTTCTATCGGGGCAAGCCCAACCGCCACCTGCGCGGCCTGCGGCTGTCGGCGCCCGCGACAACGGGCGCCGAGTTGCGCCTCGGCGACCGCGTCGTCGGTCGCGTGGGCAGCTCGGTCTTGTCACCAGTGCACGGGCCGATCGCGTTGGCGCTGGTCCGCCGTGAGGCCGAGCTCGGGGCGATGGTCGAGGTCGGCGAGAACGGCGCGACTGCGGTCGTCATCGAGCTGCCGTTCACCGCCGGCTGACGCGACGTTCGAGCGGCTATCGGCCGCGCGGCGCGCGCCAGGTGACGCACGCGTCCTCCGATACCGCCCGACGTGGGAGAATCTTGACCATGTCGGTCGGTCTATTCACGCTCCTGGCCTCGGTTGTTGTGATTTTTGGCTCGGTGACGCTCGGTCGATGGATGCAGCGCAAGGGCAGAGATCTAGAAAAGGGACGCAAAAACGCCCCCCGTTGACTCGTCGACTGTGATCGACGTCACACTTGCAATGGTTGCGCAGCAGATATCCTTGCATTCATGCAAGCAAATGCCGTAGCCACGTCGACCGACCGTGAGGCGCTTTCGCGCGACATGGCCGCGCTGGCGAACTTCCTCATGCGCACGGCGAACATGGGCACGTTCAACGCGATCGCCGAACTGGACCTGTCGTTCACGCAGATCAAGGCACTGTGCGCGCTCGACGCGGACGGCGAGGAGCGCTCGGTGAAGGCGCTCGCCGACTCGCTCGGCGTGTCGCTCGCGACGATGAGCCGCGCCGTCGACGGCCTGTACGAGCGCGGCTTCGTCGGGCGCGAGGAGGACGCCGCGGATCGGCGCATGAAGCGCGTCGGGCTGACCGACGCCGGGCGCGCCGTGCCGCAGGCGCTCAACGAGGCGCGGCTGTCGGCACTGCAGGAGCTGATGAGCTCGCTCGTCGACGAGGAGGCCGACGCGCTGGCCAACGCACTCGGCCTGATCCTGCGACGGCGCGACGAC